>JAFKKV010000057.1 GCA_017304475.1 Hyphomicrobiales bacterium
ACAGGTCTTTGACGGTGACGATCGCGGGCTTAGCCTCGCTTCTGGTCATGGTGGGGCTCCTTCCGGAGTGCGGTGACGTTGAACATCACCAGCCTGCCATGGCCGCCCATCGCTTCAGCGGATTTTGCAGAACTCCCAGCACATAACCCGGAAACTTCCGGCGGCCGCTGAAAATTTCACGAAATTCATAACCAAACTCCCCGTTTGCGCGGAATGAGACTCCTCTTTGCGCTGAGTGCGACGACAGCGGTTTCCCTTCAGTGCACAGCTTACCCCAGGTGATGCTGCGGTGCGCGTACTGCGGCTGGTGTTCGGGGGACGGCGTGAATTTGCTTCGAACGAGGGTGGCGGGGCGGTCGCGGCAGGCCATGGCTGGCGTTTGCCTGGCCGCCATGGTGCTGGCGGCCGGCCCGGCATGGGCCCAGACCGCATCGCAGATTACCCCGCAGAGCTTTCGCCCGCCGGTCGTCGGCGGCCAGGGCTCCCTGGTCATCCCGGAAGGGCCGGGGCTGGAAGCACCGCCCGGCGCGGAACGGCTGAATGTCCGCCTGCGCGACGTGGTCGTCGAGGGCGGCCTGCCGGCCATGGCCGCGACGACCCGCACGATCACCGCGCCGCTCGCCGGCCGCACCGTCAGCGCCGCCGAGATTTTCGCGGTCGCCCGTGCGCTGGAAGTGGCCTATGCGCGCGCCGGCTACGGCCTGGTGCGCGTCATCCTGCCGGCCCAGCGTATCGTCAACGGCGCGCGGCTGCGGCTCGTCGTGGTCGACGGCTTCATCGAGCGGATCGACGTCCGGGGCGTGCCCGAGGCGGTGCGCGGCCGGATCGCGGCGCTGCTCGGCGGGCTGGTCGGCGAGCGCGGCATGACGCTGGCGCTGATCGAGCGCAAGCTGCTGCTGGCGAGCGACACGCCCGGCACGATCCTGCGCTCGACCCTGACCGCGGGTGCCGCACCCGGCGCCAGCGTCCTGGTGGTCGAAGCGAGGCACCGGATCGTCTCGGGGCAATTGACCGTCGACAACACGCTGTCCTCGGCGCTCGGCCGGGTCAATAGCGGTATCGGCGTCGAGCTCAATTCGGCGGCCGGCGCCGGCGAGCAGCTCTATCTCAGGGCCTCGGGCTATCCCAATGGCGGCGATCACGGCGTCTTCGCCAATGAACCGCTCAACCGGTCGCTGGCGGCCGGCCTCGTCATGCCCATTGGCCTTGATGGCCTGACCCTCAACCTGGAAGCCACCAATACCCGCGCGACGCCGCGCGCCGCCGCCAACGGCCTCGGCTCGACATCGTCCTTCGACCGCGTTTCGGCGCGGCTGCGCTATCCCTGGATCCGCTCGCGCGACTTTACCCTCGGCTCCGAACTCAGCTTCGATGCCCAGGAGGAACGGGTCTCGGTCATCACGCCGCTGAGCGCGCCGATCTCGCTCGACCGGCTGCGCATCGTGCGCGCCTCGGGCGACCTGCTCTGGCTGTCGCCCTGGGGCGGCCAGGTTACCGGCCGGCTCACCGGTTCCTTCGGCATCAACGGCCTCGGCGCCCGCTCGGCCCAGGACGCGACGCCGCTGCTGCCGCTGTCGCGCCAGGGCATCGATGCGAGCTTCCAGAAGCTCGAACTGTCGCTCGGCTACAACCAGCAACTGATCGAGCATCTCGCCGTCGACCTGCGCGCCCGGGTGCAAACCTCCTTCGGCCAGCCGCTGGCCCGTTCCGAACAGATGGGGCTGGCCTCGCTCACCGGCCTGTCGTCCTTCGATTCCGGCACGTTCCAGGGCGATGCCGGTTACGTCCTGCGCGGCGAGCTGCAGTCGCCCTGGCAAATGGCCATGCCGAGCGGCTTCGTGGTCGTCGCGCCCTATCTGTTCGGCGCCTATGGCGCGGTCCGGATCGAACGGCCGACCGTGCTGGAGGTCGCCAATATCCAGGGTGCCTCCTACGGGCTCGGCATTCGCATGGGCGGCGCGCCTGTCGCCGGGCAGAGCCCGATCGGCCTGAGCCAGGTGAGCTTCAGCCTGGAATGGGGCCGGCAACACCGCAGCGACAACAAGCCGACCACCGATCGCGTGACATTCTCGGGCGCAGTGCAGTTCTAAGGGGGACATGATGATCCGGATCGAAGCCGAAACCCCCTCGCGGCGCCCACGCGGAGCTCTCGCCGCCGTTCTCCTGGCTTCGACGGCGCTGATCAGCGCCTCGGCGGCCTATGGCCAGGCGCTGCCGACCGGCGGCACGGTGGCCTCGGGTGGCGTCACAATCGCCACGCCCTCGGCGACCCAGATGACTATCAACCAGTCGACCGGCTCGGCGGTGGTCAACTGGCAGAGCTTCTCGGTAGGGGCGGGGGCGACGGTCAACATCGTCCAGCCTTCCTCTTCCTCGGCTTTGCTCAACCGGGTCACCGGCAATACCCAGTCGACGATCGCGGGCCAGATCACTGCCAATGGCCAGGTCTTCCTGGTCAATCCCAACGGCATCGCCATCACCTCGACCGGCACGGTCAATGCCGCCGGCTTCGTGGCGTCAACGCTCGGCATTTCCGACGAGGACTTCAATGCCGGCCGGCGCACCTTTACCGGCAATGGCGCTTCCGCAACCGTCTCCAACGCGGGCGCGATCAATATCGGCCGGGGCGGTTATGCGGCCCTGATCGGCGGCTCGGTCGACAATGCCGGCACCATCTCGGTGCCGCTCGGGCGGGTCGGCCTCGGCTCGGGCGAGCAGGCGACGCTGGATCTTTCCGGCGACGGTTTCCTGCAGGTGGCGCTGCCCACCAAGACCCAGGGCAATGGTGCGCTCGTCACCCATTCCGGCCGGATCAGCGCCGATGGCGGGCGGGTCGAGATCCGGGCGGCGCAGGCGCGCGACGCGGTGCGCCAGGCGGTCAATCTCTCCGGTGTGGTCGAGGCCCGTTCGGTCTCCGGCCGGCAGGGCGAGATCATCCTCGGTGGCGGCGACGGCGCCGTGACGGTGACCGGTCGGCTCGACGTCTCGACACGCCAACGGCAGGCGAGCCAGACCCGGCCGGCGCGCACGACCCGGGCGGCGGCACCGGCGACCGGCGGGCGGATCACGGTGACGGCACGCACCATCGACATGCGCGGCGCCGCTCTCGATGCTTCGGGCCGCGACGGCGGCGGCCAGATCCGCATTGGCGGCGACTACCAGGGCACGGGCACGCTGCAGCGGGCCGAGACCACGACGATCGACGCGGCGACGACGATCCGGGCCGATGCGCTGCGCTCCGGCAATGGCGGCCGGGTGATCGTCTGGTCGGATCTCGACACGCGTTTTGCCGGGTTGATCACCGCGCGCGGTGGCAGCCAGGGTGGCGATGGCGGCTTTGCCGAGGTCTCCGGCAAGGCCCATCTCGGCTACACCGGCTTCACCGATCTCTCGGCGGTGCTCGGCCGCTTCGGCACCTTGCTGCTCGATCCCTACAACATCACGATCTCGAACGGCGCCGATTCCAACCACAATGGCAGCTTCACCGCCACCGGCGATGACAGCGTCATCAATGTCACGACGCTGCAGAACGCGCTCGCCGGCGCCAATGTGACGGTCAACACCGGCTACTTCTGGGCGGGGGCCGGCGATATCACGGTGGCGGCGCCGATCACCTGGTCATCCGGCTCGACGCTGACGCTGAACGCCTATCATTCGATCTATATCAACGCCAACATCACGATCACGGGCGGCGGCGGCCTGAGCCTCAACAGCAATGCCTACTCCCCGCAGGGCGGTGTGGTCGCCTGGAACGGCGGCACGGTGACCTATACCGGCGCCGCCAATACCGGCCAGAGCCTGTCCGTCAACGGCACGGCCTATACGCTGGTCTTCGACGCCGACGGGTTGCAGCAGATCAACACCAACCTGGGCGGCACCTATGCTCTGGCCAGGAATATCGACGCGACGGCGACGGCCAGCTGGAACGGCAATGCCGGATTTGTCCCGATCGGCACCACCGGAAATGGCTTCACCGGTCTGTTCGACGGGCTCGGCCACACCATCAAGAACCTCACCGTCGCACCTGTCACCGCGCAGCCGACCGGCCTTTTCGGCCAGATCGATAGCGCAGGTGTCGTTCAGAGGGTTGGGTTGGTTGACGCCAACATCACGAGAGCGGACAACAATGTCGGCGCGCTTGCAGGCATCAATTTCGGCACGATCAGCCAGAGTTGGTCGAGCGGGAGGGTCAATACCGCGAATGCGTCGGCGGCCGGCGGCCTTGTCGGCTTCAATATTGGAACGGTCAGTCAGTCGTTCTCGAGTGCGATCGTCACGGGCACGACCAATAGCATGATCGGTGGGCTCGTCGGAGACAATGTCGGGACCGTACAAGACGCCTATGCCACGGGCGCGGCGCAAGGCAGCGCCAGTATCGCGGGCGGCCTCATCGGCGGCAATAGCGGCACGGTGTCCCGGAGCTATGCCACGGGCCTGGCGCATGGCACCGTCATGGCTGGCGGCCTGATCGGCAACAATGCAGGGAACGTCACGTCGAGCTATTTCGACACGTCGACGGGGCTCGGCAACGCGGTCGGCACTGGCGACGCCACCGGCATGACCGGATTGACCACGACGCAGCTCCAGACCGGCCAGGCTGGCGGGCTCGGCGGCGCCTTTAGCGGCGGCACCGGGCTCTATCCCTATCTGCAGTCGATCTTCGCCCAGGGTATCCAGGTGGTCTCGGGCTTCGCCTATACCGATGCCGGCGCGACGCCGCTTGGCCAGGGCGGCACTGTCGGCGCGGTTCTCGGCGGTGCGTCGCTCGGCACGGTATCGACCGGCGCCAATGGCTATTATTACCTGGCCGTGGCCGCGGGAACGCTGACCAACGGCACGGCGCTGCTGACCTATTCCAGCGCCAATTCGGCGCTGGTGTCGAAGGCCACGGGGGCGGGCGTCCAGTCGGCCAATCTCTACGGCAATATGTTGACGGCGCCGACCTCGGCCTTGCTCTATTCGCAGGCTTCGGCCGATGCACGCGCCAATGCCACCGCCGCCGCCGGCGGCGTCGCTGCCGCCGTCTCGGCGATCAATGGCACGACCGGCCTGGAGCTCACCGCGACGGGCGCGAGCTTCACCATCGACCAGGCGGTGAACACCTCCGGACGCCTCGGCGTGACCACCCTTGCCGGCGCGCCCCTGACCGTTGCCCAGCCGATCACCATTGGCGATGGCGGCGCCTTGACGCTCAACAGCAGCGGCCTGCTGAACATCAACGCCGCCGTGACCATCAAGGGCGCGACCACCGTGACGCTCGGCTACAATGCCGGAGCGACCACCAACCTGTCGTTTTTCGGTGGCAGCCTGACCTTCACCAATGCCGATGGCAGTGCCGCGACGACGACGGTCGCCGGCCAGTCGCTGACGATCAACGGCGTCAATCACACGCTCGTCTACAACATGGCCCAGCTCGACGCGATCGACGGCGTGAACGCGGTCGATGGCTCGGCGATGACACCCTACGGAGCGGGTCGATACGGCTCCTATGCGATCGCCGGCAACCTCAATGCCACCGGCGTAACCTATAGCAGCGCGCTCTTCGGTCTCAGCGACGCCGCGAGCTTCATGGGATCCCTGGAGGGGCTTGGCCACTCCATTACCGGGCTGACATCCGTCAACAATAGCGGTACCCCCGGCATCGGCGGGCTGATCGGCAGTACCGGCAATGGCTATTACGGGCAGGGCGGCAATGTGCGTGCCCTCGACCTGGTCGATGTGAATATTCAAGGCCTGTACACTGTCGGAGCCCTGATCGGCAACAATATGGGCGGCTTCCTGACGGCGGTTTCCGTCACCGGCCAGGTCAACGGCAACATGGGTGTCGGCGGCCTGGTTGGCCTCAACTTCGGGCTGATTACCAATGCCTATTCGGGCGCGAGGGTCAACGGCACCAATAGCGTCGGCGGCCTCGTCGGCAGCAACCGCGGACCGATTTTCTTGTCTTATGCGACTGGCGCGGTATCGGCCAGCGACAACGTGGGCGGCCTTGTAGGCTATAACCTGGATTACATTATCCAATCCCACGCCACGGGCTCGGTGACCGCTGGTTACAGCAATGCTGGCGGCCTTGTCGGCCTGAACATCGGCACCTTGTTGCAGAGCTACGCCACCGGCGCCGTTCGTGGCGTCACGGGTCTCGGCGGACTGATCGGCCTCAATACTGCCGGCGGTCAGGCCCAGGATAGCGCCTTCGATGTGGAGACCACTGGCCGAGGGGCCGCCATCGGCAACAATATCAATGGCTGGTCGACAGGCATGGCGGCCCTGACCACCGCGCAACTCCAGAACAATGGCCTGCCGACCGGCTTCGACTCGACACTCTGGGGCGGCGGCACCGGCGGGATCTACCCCTATATCAAGGCCTTCTTCCCCGGCGGCGTGCAGGCCGTTTCGGGTTTTGCTTATGACGGCACCGGCGCGACGCCACTGGCCGGCACGGTTTCGGCCGCCGGCGGCGGCGTGGTGCTGGGCAGCGCCACGACCGGCGCCAACGGCTATTATTACGTCTTTGGGGCAGCCGGAACGCTGTCGAACCCGGCAGGCGTCGTGGCCTATGTGACCACTGGCCAGCAGGCCTTGTCATTCCGGCCGGGCGCACCCGGAGCGGTGACCACCGGCCTCGACATTTCCGCCGGCTGGCGGCGCGACATGCCCGGTTCCGGCGTCGCCTCGCTCGCGGCACTCGAAAGCGCCTTCGCGACGACGGTCGGGACCACCCCGGCGGCAAGCCTCACCATCGCCAACCGCCAGATCGAGATTTCGGCGGCGAGTTTCGCGCTGGACCAGGCGGTGTCGCAGAGCGGCACGCTGTCGCTCGTCTCCAACGGCACGGTGACCCAGACGGCCGCGCTGACCGCCGGCACCTTGCTGCTCGAGGGCACCGGTTCCTTCACGCTCGGCTCGGCCAACCAGGTCGGCACGCTCGCCGCCAATGTCGGCACCCTCTCACTGGCCAATGGCATCAGTCTGACGACGGGCAGTGCCGTCGACGCGATGGGCGCATCCATTGCCGGCGTCACAACGTCAGGCACCACCACGCTTGCGGTCTCGGGCGATCTTACGATCGCCGCCGGTGCCACGGTGTCCGGCCAGAACCCGGTGCTTTCGGCAACCGGTGCCTTCATCAACAACCAGGGCAGCGACGCGGTCACGGCCACCTCGGGACGCTGGCTGATCTATTCCTCGGCGGCCGCCAACGACACGTTCGGTGTGACCGACAGCCTGCTCGACAGCGGCAATACCGCGATCTTCGGCGCGACGCTCGGGACGCTCGCGCCCGGCAGCGTCAGCCCGACCGGCAATCGCTACATCTTCGCCAACCAGCCGACCCTGATCATCACCTCGACCAATCATAGCAAGACCTATGGCGTCGACGTGACCGCCGATCTCGCCAGCCATTACACCGTCACGAGCTTTGATACCGGCATTGCCGGGGTCTATCTCGGCGACAGTTCGGCGACCGCGCTCACCGGCACCGCCAGCGTCACCTCGCTCGGTGCCGCGGCAACCGCCGGCGTCGCGGGTTCGCCCTATACGATCACGGTCTCGCAGGGGACGCTCGCCTCGGTCTCCGGTTATGCCCTGAGCTTCGTCAACAGCGGCACCCTGACGGTCAATCAGCGGGCGATCACGGTGACCGCAACGGCCACCAGCCGGACCTATGGCGACGCTAATCCGACCTTCGCCTACACGGTCGGCGGCGCCGGCCTGGTCAATGGCGACACATTGTCGGGCGCGCTCGCGACCTCAGCGACTGCGGCCTCAAATGTCGGCACCTACGGCATCACCCAGGGGACGCTTGCCGACGGCAACTATGCCATCACCTATCAGGGCGCCAACCTGACGGTGAACCAGCGGGCGGTGACGGTGACGGCCGATACGCTCAACCGGGCCTATGGCGACGCCAATCCGGCGCTGACCTATACGACCTCATCGCGCGGCGCCGGCGCGGCGTTGATCGGCAGCCTCACGACCTCGGCCGATGGCACGAGCAATGTCGGCGCCTATGGCATCGGCCAGGGGTCGGTGACCAATGCGAACAATCCGAACTATGTGGTGACCTATGTCGGCGCCAACCTGACGGTCGACCAGCGCGCGGTGACGGTCACGGCCAATGCCGCAAGCAAGACCTATGGCGATACCAATCCGACCCTCACCTATGGCTTGACCTCGGGCTCGCTGGTCAATGGCGACACATTGACCGGTAACCTGGCGACGACGGCGACGGCATCCTCCGATGTCGGGGCCTATGCGCTGACCCAGGGCAGCGTCGGGATCTCCGCCAACTATGCGATCACCTATCAGGGCGCCAACCTGACGGTGAACCAGCGGGCCGTGACGGTCACCGCGACGGCGGCAAGCCGGGCCTATGGCGATGCCAATCCGCTGTTCGGCTTCACCACCACCTCGCTTGGATCAGGTGTTGCGATCGCGGGCAGCCTGGCGACCGCGGCCGACGGCACCAGCGGTGTCGGCACCTATGGCATCACGCAAGGCACCGTGACCAATGCCAACAACCCGAACTATGTGGTGACCTATGCCGGCGCCGACCTGACGGTCAACCAGCGGGCGATCACCCTCTCGGCCAATGCCACCATCCGGGCCTATGGCGATGCCAATCCGGTCTTCGGTTATGCGGTCGGCGGCGCCGGTCTCGTCAATGGCGATACGGTGTCCGGAGCGCTGGCGACCGCGGCGACCAGCACCTCGAATGTCGGCAGCTACGGCATCACCCAGGGCACGCTCGGCGCCTCGGCCAATTATGCGGTGACCTATGTCGGCGCGAACCTGACGGTGAACCAGCGGGCGGTGACGGTGACCGCGGATGCGCAGGGCCGGACCTATGGCGATGCCAATCCGGCGCTCACCTATACGACCACGTCGCTCGGCGACGGCGCGGCGCTGACCGGCAGCCTCGTGACGTCGGCGACCGTCACCAGCGGTGTCGGCGCCTATGCGATCGGCCAGGGCAGCGTGACCACGGCCAACAATCCGAACTATGCGGTGACCTATGTCGGTGCCGACCTGACGGTGAACCAGCGCGCCGTGACGGTGACCGCCGATGCCAGGAGCCGGACCTATGGCGATGCCAATCCGGCGCTGACCTATGGGGTGACCTCGGGTTCCCTGGTCAATGGCGACACCTTCACCGGTGCTCTCGCGACCACGGCGACCGCCAGCTCCGATGTCGGCAGCTACGGCATCAGCCAGGGCACGCTCGCCAATGCCAACTATGCGATCACCTACCAGAGCGCCAACCTGACGGTGAACCAGCGCGCCGTGACGGTGACGGCGACTGCGGCGAGCCGCCAATATGGCGACGCCAATCCGGTCTTCGGCTTCACCACGACCTCGCTCGGCGCGGGCGTGGCGATCGCGGGCAGCCTGGCGACCGCCGCCGACGGCACCAGCAGCGTCGGCAGCTATGGCATCACCCAAGGCACCGTGACGACGGCGAACAATCCGAACTACGTGGTGACCTATGCCGGCGCCGACCTGACGGTGACCCAGCGGGCGATCACGGTGACTGCCGATGCGCAGAGCCGGACCTATGGCGACGCCAATCCGGCACTGACCTATGCCTTGACCGGGGGCTCCCTGGTCAATGGCGACGCCTTCAGCGGCACGCTCGCGACAGCCGCCAGCGGCACCTCCAATGTCGGTGCCTATGGCATTACCCAGGGCACAGTGGGTGTCTCCGCCAACTATGCCATCACCTATGTCGGCGCCAACCTGACGGTGACGCAGCGGGCGCTGGGCATCACGGCCGATGCCGCCAGCCGGACCTATGGCGATGCCAACCCGGCCTTCACCTATGCGGTGACCTCGGGCGCGCTGATCAACGGCGATAGCCTGACCGGCGCCTTGTCGAGCACGGCGACGGTCGCGTCCGGTGTCGGCGTCCATGGCATCACGCAAGGCACGCTCGGCAATGCCAATTACGCGATCAGCTATACCGGCGCGAACCTGACCATCACGCCGCGTGCCATCGGCGTCACGGCGGATGCAGCCAGCCGCGTCTATGGCGATGCGAACCCGGCCTTCACCTACACCGTGACCACCGGCTCGCTGGTCAATGGCGACCTCCTGTCCGGAGCCATGACCAGTGCCGCGACCACCGGCTCCAATGTCGGCGGTTACGCCATCACGCAAGGCTCGCTCGCCGCGTCGTCGAACTACACCATGACCTTCACGGGCGGGTCGCTGGCGGTGACCCAGCGGGCGATCACCGTGACCGCCGACAATCTCGCCAGGCTTGCCGGCCAGGCCAATCCGCCGCTGACCTATAGCGTCGGCGGCCGTGGCCTTGCCAATGGCGACAGCCTCTCGGGGGAACTGGCGACAGCGGCGGTCCAGGGCAGCAATCCCGGCGACTATGCCATCACCCAGGGCACGCTGGTCGCTTCGGCGAACTACCTGATGACCTATCAGGCCGGCAATCTCACGGTGACCCCGGCGGGGGCTGCGACAACAGGCCTGTCCAGCACGCTGGACGCGGTGTTCCGTGCCAACACACCTTGGCCGGGCTCGTTCGACACCATGAAGGCCTTCGCCATGCTCGGCGACCGCGCCTCGGGCCTGCCCCAGGACCCGCGCTTCAGCGGCGCCATGGTCTGCCTCGGCAGCGGCGCTTCCGCTTGTTTTGCGACCCCTTGAGGGCGGGGGTTGAATCGGAATGGCGGCGGCCGCGCGGCGCCGGACACGGCTGGCTCTTGCGCGGGAGCCCGCGGAAGGCCTAGCTGTTTCGGGGGTGGGCCAAGCGACGCCCACGGAGCCAGGGTCATGGCCGACGCGGGACGACGGGATCATTGGGACGAGGTCTATCGCACCAAGGCTGAAAACGAAGTCAGCTGGTTCGAGGACGAGCCGACGATGTCGCTGGACCTGATGCGGCAGGCTGGATTGACGCCGGCATCATCGGTTCTCGATATCGGCGGCGGGACCTCGCATCTCGTCGACAATCTGCTGCGCCTCGGGCTGTCACGTGTGACGGTTCTCGACATTTCCGAGGCTGCGCTCACCGCGGCCCAGGCACGGCTCGGCCCCGAAGCGTCGAGAGCGACATGGATCGCAGCCGATGTCACGACCTGGGAGCCGGCGGAAAGCTATGACATCTGGCACGACCGCGCGGCCTTTCATTTCCTCGCCCAACCGGCGGATCGGGCGGCCTATCGCCGCTGTCTCGCCAAGGCGCTGAAACCTGGCGCTCATGCCGTCATCGCGAGCTTCGCGGAGGACGGGCCCGAGCGCTGCAGCGGGTTACCGGTGACGCGCTACAGTCCGCAGGACTTGGCCACGGCGCTGGCAAGCGTGGTCGAACTGGTCGAAAGCCGCAGGCACAGCCATGCTACGCCATGGGGGAGCGTGCAGAAATTCCAGTTCAGCCTATTCCGCAGGGTCTGAAGCCGGATCTCAGCCCTCCGGGCGCAAGCGCTTGGACACCTGGCTGGCGATCGGGGCGCCGCTGTCGCGCTCGGCGACGGCCTGTTTGAAACCGACCTCCTGGGCACGCTCGCGGAACCAGATGCCTTCGGGCGTGTGGCGCGAAACGCCGTCGAACAGGGTCGCGAACATCTGGGTGCTGTTGAGCCCCATATTCTCATAGGCCTGATTGACGACCATCTTGGTCATCATCAACTGATTGCGCGGCACGCCGCGCAGGCGCCCGGCCAGATGTTCCACCGCATCGTCGAGCTCGGCGGCCGGTACTGCCTTCAGCGCGAGGCCGATCGCCGCCGCCTCGGTGCCGTCGATGAGGTCGCCGGTCACCATCATGCGCTTGGCCATTTGCGGGCCCAGGCGATAGACCCACATGGCCGGCGTCGGCACGCCCCAGATCCGCGACGGCGGATAGCCGATACGGGCATCCTCGGCCATGATCAGAAAGTCACAGCACAGCGCGATATCGGATCCGCCGGCCACCGCCGCGCCGTGGACCCGGGCGATCGTCGGCTTGGAAGCGCGCCAGAGCGCCATGAAGTCCTGGGTGTTGCGCCACATCATGGCAAAATCCAGCGTCGGGTCCCAGGGCATGTCCTGCGAGCCGGCGATCTCGCCCTTGCGTTCGGCGTAATGCTTGAGGTCGTAGCCACCGCAGAAGCCGCGGCCGGCGCCCTTGAGGACGATGACATGGACATCCGGGTCGGCTTCCGCCGCTTCCACGGCCGTGCGGATCTCGCGCGGCATGGCGCTTTCGATGGCGTTGAAATGGTCGGGCCGGTTAAGGGTGATGGTCGCGGTGCGATTGCCGGTTTCGTAAAGCAGCGTCTGGAAGGTCATTGTCCGGTCTCCGGGCAGGGGCCACGCTTGGCGCGATGGCGCGACCAAAATATTTCATAATTTGTCGGATATTGACGAAATGAGCAATATGATGGTTGGACCGGACGACGAAGGCCCGAGCGCCCGGCTGGTGATCCTGGATCTGCTGTCGGCCGACGGGCAGGCGACCTATTCGGTCGCCGATCTGATCAGGGCGGGGGCGGCTTTCGGTATCGGGTCCGCCGGCGCCCGAACCGCGATCACCCGGCTCAAGGCCGAGCAAAGGCTGCGGCAGGTGGCGCGGGGCCTTTACGCGATCGGGCCGGAAGGTGAGCCGCTGCAGCACCGCATCCTTGGCTGGCGGACAGTGTCGGCACGCCGACGCGACTGGAACGGCGAATGGCTGATGGCCGTCGCCGGTCCGCAGGAACGCGCCGACCGGACGGTCTGGCGGCGGACCATGCGTGGGCTGGAACTGGAGGGGTTCGTCGAGGCGGAAACGAATCTCTGGGTGAGGCCCGACAATCTGGTTGATGCCGCGGTGGGGGTCCGCGAAAGGCTGGCGGAATTGGACACCGCGTCATCGCTGCTGGTCGTCGCGGCGAGCGGGTTCGATACCATCAGGCGGACACGGTTTCACGCGCTTTGGGACGGCAAGGTCATCGCAGCCGGACATGAGCGCCTGCGCCTCGCGCTCGATCGTAGCCGCGCTCGGCTCGATGGTGCGGAGGTCAGGGCCGCCGCGGCCGGAACCCTGACGCTCGGGCGGCAGGCGGTGCGCAGGATTGTCCGGGATCCGCTGCTGCCGGATGAATTCTGTTCGCCCGATGCGCTGACCGGACTGATCGCGGCGATGGACCTTTACGACCAGTTCGGCAAGGCGGTCTGGCGGCGCTATCTGGCGACGTGATGGGGAGGCGCGGCACTTTGGACGCTGACTACTTCAGATTGACGTATTGCATCAAGGTCGGCCGTCCTTCGAGGCTCGCAAGCGCTCGCACCTCAGGATGAGGAGTGTAGAGTATTGCAGCAACGGCGGTGGCGAACACGCAGTGCGATCAACGCTTCATGAACAGCGTCGATGCAATTCACTTCCATCCCTCATCCTGAGGTGCTCGCTCTTGCGAGCCTCGAAGGACGGCCGACCTTGATGCAATACTTTGATCTGAACCGAGCAAACTCTACGACGTGGCCTTCAGCTCTTCCGGCCTGAAGAACAAGCCGGCGATCAGGCTGTCGGCGATCCGTTCCGCTTTCGCGTCGAACTGCGCGGCGACGTCAGGGGCGAAGAGCTCGGCGGTCGTCGCGCGCCAGAGGCCGAGCCAGGTGGCGAACAGCTCTGGCTTCAGCGGCAAGCGCCGGTGAACGCCGAGGGGATCGCCCTTATAGTGACCCTGGCCCAGCATCACGCGCGTCCAGAACGCCTGGAGAATGCCGACATGGGCGTCCCAATCGTCGACCGCGGCGTCGAAGATCGGGCCGAGCGCGGGATCCTGTCGGACTTTGCCGTAGAAGCGCTCGATCAGATGCCTGATCGCGGCCGTGTCGACGGTTTCGATCGCGGCCATCAGGCGGCCCTCGCGGCCGGGCGGCCATCGGCCTTGGCCGTCACGTGGCCGTGGAACAGCGCGGCGATCAGGTCGGACTGGGTGACCACGCCGACGAGTTGGCCGTGGGCGCTGACGATCGGCAGGTGATGCCAGCCGCCATCGGCCATCAGCGGCACCAGCGCGGCGATCAAGGTTTCGGGGCGCGCCGAACGCACCGGCGTCGTCATGATCTCCTCCACCGTCCCCTGCGGCGCGCGCTCGAGGCGGGCGGCGCGGCGGAACCGGTGGGCGAGCCCGATGCGCGGTCCCTTGGGCCCCCAGGCGACTTTGTGCAGCAGATCCGACTGGGTGACGATGCCGACGACGCGGGCGTCTTCTGTCGTCACCGGCAAGGCCTTGACCCGATGCGCGCGCAACAGCGCCAGCGCGTCACGCCACGGGCTTTCAGGGGACACGGCCGCGACATCGCGCGACATGATGTCGGCGCAGGTGATCTCGCCCGAGCGGCGGTGGAAGGCGCGCTCCTCGGCCTCGTGCAGGATGTCTTCCAGATCGTCCCGGTCGATATCCAGGAGCTCGCCGCGCGCCGTGATCGCGGCATCGAGATCGGCCGAGGTGAAGCCGAGCCGGGCGCTCGGTTTCGGATCGCTGGTCTTGTGGTCGAGGGCGGGCGAGGGCAGTTGGCGGTGCGGATAGCGCCGCCCGGTGAGATTGTTGAAGACGAGGGCGGCCGCCAGCAGCAACACCGAATTGACGCCCACCGGCCAGAGCACGAAGCCATAACCGGCGGCCTGGACGGCAGGGCCGCCGAGAACCGCGGTCAGCGCGACCGCGCCGCCGGGCGGATGAAGGCAACCGAGCAGCATCATGGCGCCGATAGCCGCGCCACCGGCGACCGCCGCTGCGACGAAGGGGTCGGTGATCCAGGTGGCGGCCGTGACGCCGATCAGCGCCGCGATGACATTGCCGCCGAGGATCGACCAGGGCTGGGCAAGCGGGCTCGCCGGTACCGCGAAGAGCAGCACGGCGGAAGCGCCCATCGGGGCGATTAACAGCGGCAGGCCGGCGGTGGGGCCGAGTGCGAGTTTGGTGACGAAGCCGGTGATCAGAATGCCGATGAGCGCGCCGACCGAAGCGCGCAGGCGCTCGGCCGGACTGACCGGCGCAAGCCCCGGATTGAGGCGCTTCAGCAAGACTGCAAGGCCATGCATAGGCGAGAACTCACCACAGGAAACACCGGGGGCCGGTGTTGCAGAGGTTCTCTCCGCGCGGGCGCCCAAGCCCTTAGCAAGTTGCCCGCATTTTAGGCAATGGCGGTTCATTTCCTTTTTCGGGCGTTTCCTGGAATTTCATACCCGCCCTGCGGCCGGGGCCAGCCCCGGCCTCACCAGACGCCTGGCAGGAGACGCGAGCGAACCCTTTGCGCATAGTCGCGATAGCCCGGCAGCTCTGCTTGCAGCGTCTGGTCTTCCCAGCGCGTCCGGACGACTAGCAGGAGGCAGGACAGCAGCGCTGGCAGTACCGCCCACCACGAGCCGAGGCTGAGCGCGATGCCGACGAACATCAGACAGGCGGCCGAATAGCCGGGATGGCGAACCAGCGCATAGGGCCCGCTGTCGATGACATGGTGGTCGCGGTCGGTCTGGATGCGCACGCCAGGCTCGAAATGGCGGTTGACCGCCTGCGCCCAGGCGGTGCCGGCAAAACCCAGGAGCCAGAGGAGATAGCCGAGCAGGACGACAGGCGCCGTCATGGCCGACCAATGGAAGCGACCGTCATCAAGACCGGCGATCACAGGGATTGCCAGCGCTGCGGGGGCAAGGCACGCCAGCAGGACCCGGTCCCAGCTCTTGGTGCCGGGCTGGATCCGCCTGCGGGCCGCGAAAATCTCCGGATTGATCTGCCACAGGGCGGCGGTAGCCGTCGCCGTGGCGAAGGAAAAGATCACCAGGAACAACCAGCCGCGCGCCCAGGAAAGATGACCGGCCGGCAGGAACAGGATCAGCGCGAGCACCAGAGGCACGGCAAGGAGGCTGATCAGATAGTAGCGCCGGTCCTCCGGCGACATCCGATAGGGCAGTGGGCCCGGCGAAGCATCCGGCATGGCACGCAGTCCTTCCCGCGTAGGGTTCGAACGGTGCGCGAGCATGGTCTCGCATTGCGGCGACTTGGTGCCGGACAGCGCGAACATGTTTGCGGCTGGTGAAAGCACTCAAGCGGAATCAGAACCTGCACTTCGCACCCGAAGGGCCTGAGCGGACTCCCGAAATCGCAGGCGGGTGATGGCCGAATGACTTGAAAGCCAGCAGCTGCCTGTCCTTATACCTGCCATTTTCAACGGCCTGATTTTGCCGCTTGACAGGCGGTAGGAAAATAATCATACTACAAATATACCGTCACAAGATCGTGCCCGGGGGATAGTGCCTTTCGGGCTTTTTGTTTGCCCCGTCGTGTCGACGGGCGGCATTGGAGCTATGGAGCTCGAGCGCGGCCTCGTCGCTCGTATCCAGACAAATCTCGGTTCGCCTGTGCGCTCTGCCGCGACATGCGATGATTACTGATAGATTGGAATTCCCTCATGCCGCGCACGCCATCCAAGCTGCGCCTGGCAGCGGCTTCGGCCGTGCCGGCACAGACCGATGACCCGATAGCATCGCCGCCCACGCAGGAACCCGAACCGGCTCTGCCCGCCATCGCCGAGCCGGAGCGCCCGCTGCTCGGCCGCCCGCCGAAATACCAGGCCGATTTCGCCCGCCAGGCGGCCAAGCTCTGCGCGCTGGGGGCGACGGACGAGGATCTCGCGGAATTCTTCGCGGTCAATGTCCGCACCATTGGCCGCTGGAAGGTGGAGCACGAAGCCTTTTGCGGCGCGCTGAAGCTCGGCAAGGGCGCCGTCGACGACAAGGTCGAGCGCAGCCTCTACCAGCGTGCGGTCGGTTATTCCTACGACACGATCAAGATCTTCACCCACCAGGGGCAGGTCATTCGGGCCGAGCATCGCGAGCATTACCCGCCGGACACCACGGCGGCGATCTTCTGGCTGAAAAACCGCCGGCCGGAAGAGTGGCGCGACAAGCAGGACGTGAACCACGGCGGCAACCTGACGGTCGAACTTGTCAAATTCTCGGACGATCCGGATACCTAACGGCTGGCAGCCGCGCTGGTACCAGCGCGAGCTGTGGAACCACCTGGAGGCGGGCGGCAAGCGCGCCTTGATGGTGGCGCACCGGCGCTGGGGCAAGGACGACGTTGCGCTGCACCGGGCGGCGGCTGCCATGATCGAGCGGCCGGCGACCTATTGGCACATGCTGCCCGAATATGGCCAGGGCCGGAAGGCCATCTGGAATGCCATCAACCCGCATACCGGCAAGCGGCGCATCGACGAGGCCTTTCCCCAGGAGATCCGCAACCGCTCGAACGACAACGAGATGTTCATCGATCTCATCAACGGCGCGACCTGGCAGGTGGTCGGGTCCGACAGCTACGACAGCGTGGTCGGCTCCCCGCCTGTCGGCGTGACCTTTTCCGAATGGGCTTTGGCCGATCCGCGGGCCTGGGCCTATATCCAGCCGATCCTTTCGGAAAACGGCGGCTGGGCCATGTTCATCACCACGCCGCGCGGCAAGAACCATGTTGAGCGCATGGTGCGAGAGCACGACAAGGACCCGAACTGGTATGTCGGCATCCAGACCGTCGACGACACCAGGGCGATCAGCCGCGACGCGGTGGAAGAAGCACGCAGGGGTTATCGGGCGCTGTTCGGCGACGACCAGGCCGATATGCTGATCGAGCAGGAATATTACTGCTCCTTCGCTGCCGCCGTGGTCGGCGCCTATTACGGCCGGCTGATGGCGGCGGCCGAGCGCGAGCGGCGGATCACCGGGGTTCCCTATGATCCCGCGGCGCCGGTCTGGACCGCCTGGGACCTCGGCATGGATGACGCGACCGCCATCTGGTTCGTGCAATGCGTCGGGCGCGAGTTCCATGCCGTGGACTATTACGAGGCGACCGGCATGGACCTCGCCCATTACGTCAAGCTGGTGAAGGATAAGCCCTATCTCTATGGCGGCCATATCCTGCCGCATGACGTGAAGGCGCGCGAACTAGGCACCGGCAAGAGCCGCGAGGAGGTGCTGAAGACCTTGGGGTTGACGGTCACCGTGTGTCCGGACCACCGGGTCGACGACGGCATCAATGCGCTGCGCCTGATGCTGCCGAAACTGTGGTTCGACCAGGAGAAATGCGCGCGCGGCATTGAGGCGCTGAGCCTATACCGCGCCGATTACGACGAGAAGAACCAGGTGCTCAAACCCAAGCCGGTGCACGACTGGGCGAGCCACCCGGCCGATGCGCTGCGCTATTTCGCCATGGGCATTGGCGAGGCGCCGGATGCGCCGGCGGGCCTGCAGAACTGGCACATGCCGAAACGCGTGGTCGCCTGAGGAACACATCATGGCCGAAGACACAACACCAGGGCTGCGAGCCTACAATCCGACATGGCGAGACCGCATCGCGGCCTGGTTGATGGGGGACGACAATGCGTTGTCCCCGCGCGGTCGGTATGTTGGGGCGATTATGGGGAGCACGGGCCTTGGATCGTCAGGCCCTGGCGTCGTCGATTTTACGCCTGCCGGCATTCCGTTCGCCGCTCAGGAGGCGGCGCGTGACTACAGTCAGGGCAACTATGTCGGCGCCGCACTGAACGGCGCCGGCGCGATCCCGGGCGGCGCGTTGGCTGCTGCCGCTCGGCCCGTCCGGCAGGCGGCCGTCAATGCCGGCGAAACGATTGCGGAAACAGCTCCTACTCTGTTGGCGAGAATGGGAAATCGCGGTTCAGACGCGTCGGAAAACCTGGCGCTGACGACCTCGATGATCTATAATCCGAAACCTCGCCCGCAACGACCATTCGAAGCCGACTATCCTGGCGGGGCATCATCTGGGGGGACGGATGAAGCCGGACGACTCACCCACACTATTGACGGAACTCCTCTCACGGCACGCTTCGTTGCGGGCCGCCGGGAAGCCGGCGGCGCCGACCAGGGGCTCTCGCGTGGAGAATTTGACGCCATCGCAGAGGCAATCACGGGCCGCCTCCCTACGCCGGTTGCGCCGGGCCAAATTGGGGGTGCATATGGGCGTATCAGTGTTGATCGTCTCGGACGACCCTACGACATCTACTACAACCAAGCCCTAAAGCCCGAGGTCGCGGATCGGGCCGTCGGTCATGAAGTCGGGCACGCAATAGATTTTCGAGCGGGCGGCATCCCGACCGAAGGCCGCCTGCGGGATATGCAGCGGGTATATCACGACCTAGCCACCTACGAGCATCGAGGGGCGCGAACCGGGCCGGAACATCTCGGATATGTCGGCAAGGAGATGCAACAGCGCGAGCTGGTCGCTGAAGGCATCCGCGCCTACCTGACCGACCCCAATTACATCAAGACCGTAACGCCAGCGCTTGCCGCGTGGCTGCGGAAGTATGTCAACGAAAATCCCAATCTGAACAAGATCATTCAGCTCAACGCGCTGACGGCCCTCGGTGGCGCGGGCTTGCTCGGCGCATCGACAAATCCGTCTGACGCCGCGACGCGCGACGAGATCGCCCGCGTCGCCGAGCGCTCCGGCATGTCGGCGGTCGATGCGATGTTGTTCGCCCGCGGGCAATCGAATCCTTCGCGCTAGATAGTCATCAGAGGTCTCTCATGGCCGATCAAATGCTCCTGGCCGGCGGCCACGATAGTGCGATAGTGCAGCCCGCATAAGGCCGATTTGACTGGCGCTCTGGTCACGGTGGGCGCCGGCAGCGGCGGGCCTGCAGAACTGGCACATGCCGAAACGCGTGGTCGCCTGAGAGCACGGTGGCCCGTGTGCCGAACCGCGCGCCCCGTCCGCTCCTGTGTCAGAGGCAGCCCCGGCTGCGCATCGTCAGCAGCAGCACGCGGCGCATATGCGCCGGCTGGTGGGGATCGGCATAGGTGCTCAGGAGATTGGCGCACATTTCCTGCTGGTTGCGCGGATTGGGGTAGGGGAGGCTGGCGCGCGGGTCGGTTTCCCGGTGGGTACATCCGGCAAGACCGGCGGCGAGCCCGGCCATGATGACGAAGTTGCGCATGAGGCCCTCGGGCTCAACCTATTGTTGCGGTCCTATGAGTAGCGGACCGACTTTCGCCGTCAAGCGCGGCCGACCGGAAAATTGGGGACCGGCTGGCCCCCGCCGCCGTTGAAGGAAACACCACTATGGCTGATGCAAATATCCTCGTCGCGGGTTTCGACGGGCAGGCGAACCGCGTGCTGCGCACCGATGCGGCCGGCAATCTCCGGGCAAGCGGCGATACGGTCGCCACCGCCCAGGTGACGATCGGCACGTCGGCGACGGTCATTGCCGCGGCCCGGGCGGGCCGCCGTTCGATCACCATCGTCAATGAAGGCACCACCGATGTTCGCCTTGGCGGCGCGGCCGTGACCTCGGCCAACGGGCTGCTGCTCGCCGGCGTCAAGGGCCAGGCGCTGACCATCGAAACGGCCGCGGCCATCTCCGGCATCGTCGCCGCCGGCACGCAGCCGGTCAGCCTGATCGAGAACTTCTGACCATGGCTGGCCCTTCCGAAGAGCCCAAGGCCGACCAGCCGATGACGGACGACCAGTTGCTCGCGGCCATCGACGGCATGATGGCGCAATGCGTCGCCTACGACGACAACGAGATGCGCGGCAACCGCGTCAGGGCGCTCGACTATTACCGCGGCGAGATGCGCGACCTGCCAGCGCCGGAAGGCCGCTCCTCGGCGATCTCGAAGGATGTCCGCTCCGCGGTGGCCAAGATCATGCCCTCGCTGATGCGCACTTTCGCCGGCGGCGACAAGGTGGTGGAATATGTGCCGCAGACGCCGGCCGACGAGCCCTTCGCCGAGCAGGCGACGGACTATGTGAACTACAAGTTCTGGACCCAGTGGGACGGCTACCGCGTGCTCAATGCCGCGTTTCAGGATGCACTCCTGCTGCGCAACGGCGTGCTGAAGCACTGGTGGGACGAGCGCGCCGATATCGTGGTCGAGCGCTACACCAACCTGACCGCGCTCGATCTCGACGGCCTGACCGCCGATCCCGCGGTCACCGTGCTGGAGCGCCAGGACTATCCCGAGACCGATCCGGCCGTGCTCGCTGTCATCCCCGATGCCCTGCGCCATGACGTCAAGATCCGCCGCGCCCGCATCAAGGCCGGCATCAGGATCGCAGCGGTCCCGGGCGAGCAGTTCCTGATCGATCCGGAGGCGGTGACCATCGAGGAGGCCCGCATCACCGTGCACCGGTTTCCCGAGACGCGATCGAACCTGATCGCGCTCGGCTTCGACCGCGAGGTGGTCGAGGCCATTCCGGCCTGGTCCGGCGATATCGAGAGCGAGGTGCGCCGCGCCCGCCTCGGCCGCAGCGGAGCCTCGTCCGAAAGCTATGATCTCGGGGGACCGGCCACTCAGGTCGTCGAATTCGCCGAATGTTATGTGCGTCTCGATGTCGACGGCGATGGTTTCGCCGAACTGCGCCGGGTCTGCGTCGCCGGTTATTCGGGCGCGCACCGCATTCTGTCCAATGAGGAATGGGACGAGGTGCCGTTTTCGGACCTGCCCTGCGAGATCGTGGCGCATCGCTGGCAGGGCATGAGCCTGTTCGACGATATCGAGGACGTGCAGAAGAAGAAGACCGCGCTGGTGCGCGGTATGCTCGACAACATCTATTGGCAGAATGCCCAGCAGCCGATCGTCGATGTCGGCGCCATCGAAGACCCGAGCGACATCACCAATCCGGAATTCGGCAAGCCGATCCGGCTGAAATCCGGCCGCGATGCCCGGGCAGCTCTCGCCTATAACCAGGTGCCGTTCACCGCGGCGGCGAGCCTTGGCGCGCTCGACTATCTCGACCGCGAGGCGACCGACCGGACCGGCATTTCCGATGCCTCCGCGGTGCTCTCGCCGGATGCGCTGCAGAACCAGACGGCAACCGCCTCGCGCATCCTGGAAAGCGCCTCGACCGCGCGCGCCGAGATGATCGCCCGGACCTTCGCCGAGACCGGGCTACGCCGCATGTTCGCGGCGATCCTGCGGCTTATCGTCAAGCACCAGCCGCAGGACGAGATCATCCGGCTGCGCAATACCTGGGTGACCTTCACCCCGGGCAAGTGGAACCCGGACATGGATGCCAGCGTCAATACCGGGCTCGGCGCCGGCTCGCGCGAGCGCGACATGGCCGTGATGACCCAGATCGGCACGATCCAGAAGGAAATCCTCGCCACGATGGGCCTGGACAATCCCCTGGTGTCGATCGGCAATCTCGCCAATTCGCTCAACAAATTCGTCGCGGCCGCCGGCCTGCGCTCGCCCGAGCTCTATTTCATGAAGCCGACACCGGAGGCCCTGGCGCGTCTCACTCAGCCGAAACCGGACCCGGCGGCGGGCCAGGCCGAGATGGCCATGCAGATGGAGCGCGAGAAGCGTCAGGCTGAAGTGGCCGCGGACGCCGCACGCATCCAGGCCGAAGCCGAACGCGACATTCTGGTCGAACGGATCAAGGCGGACGGTGCGCTGCAGTTGCAGCGCGAGCGGCTCGCCGCCGAACTCGACATGAAAAAGGCCGAACTCGAGACCCGCATCGCTTTGTCTCAGGCCTCGGCGCTGCGCTCGGTCACACCGGACGAGGCGCTGAACCCGGCCGTGCAGGAGACACTCGACGGCATCGTCCGGACCACCAATGAATTGCTTCGGCCAGGACCATGACGATGACCGTGACGATGGCCATGTCGCCGCGCCCGACACCGGAGGAAGCCCGCTTCATCGCCGAACATCCAGCCTTGATCCTGGCGCTCGCCATGCTGGAGCATGACGCGGTGGAGCGTGCGATCTCCGCCGACCCGAAAAACGACGAAACCCGGCGCCTGGCCCTCGACGAGGCCCGCGCCATCAGAGCTTTGCGGTCTCGGCTGGCGGCCCTCGGGCGGCCAGCACCCGAGGCCGCCAAAGGCCCGTCACCCTATGCGTGACCGGCACTCGATTCTCGAAAAGGTAAGCTGATGACCAACGCAGATGGTGCAGGCACCGCGCCGGCGGTGAACACCGACGCACGCGCGGATTTCGCCCAGGACGTCGATGACCGCCTCTCCGCATTCCTGTCGGCCGGCGAGCCCGGGCTTCAGGAACAGGGGGAGGGGCGGGCGGATGACGATCAGGCCCGATCCGGCATCGATCCCGAAGATCTCTTCGGGCAGCAGGCAACGGATGCCCGCGATGGCGCCGATCCTGAGAACTCGGAGGATGCCGCCGAACCGCCGCCCGCCAGTATCCGGCTGGCCGATGGCACGGAAGCAACCGCCGAGCAGATCCAGGAATGGCGCGACGCTGGCCTGAGGACCGCCGACTATACCCGCAAGACCCAGGAGGTCGCCGAGCACCGGCGGGCGCTGGAATCGCGTGCGGGTGAAGTCTCGGCTCATCACACCGCCGTCGCGGAAGCCCTGGAACGGGCGCTTGCGGTGGTCGAGGCCTATGTGCCGACGCCACCTTCGACCGATCTCGCTCTCAACGATCCCGCTCGCTACACCCAGGAAATGGCCATCTACCAGGCGGCCATGGGCCATGTCGAAGAGATCACCCGGCAAAGGCTGCATCTGACCGCCCAGGCGGACCAGATGGCCCATGCGGACCGGGCTCAATTCGTTCAGGCGGAACGGGACCGGCTTTTCGCCGCCATCCCCGAATTGAAGGACGGCGCCAAGCGCCAAGCCTTCAACCAGGAGATGATCAAGGCGGTGGAAGCCTATGGCTTCAGCCAGGCCGACTATGCCCAGATCATCGACCACCGGCTGATCCGCGTCCTCGCGGATGCCGCGCGGTACCAGAAGATCAAGGCGTCATCGGCCAACGGGGCCTTGCGACCGGCCGCCCAGCGCTCGCCCCAGCCTCCGGGCCGGCGCGCCGGACAGGCTGGCGGCAACGAGATCGGTTCGGCGCTCGCCCAGGCCAAACGCAGCGGCTCCAAAACGGATTCGGCCCGCGCCATCGACGCATGGCTCGCCGCCGACTGACGGGAACCCCAGCCCATGGCCCAGATCGCCAACACCTATGACACCTATGCCGTCAAAGGCATGCGTGAAGACCTGCGCGACCAGATCTACAATATCGCGCCGGAAGACGTGCCGGTCTCCTCGATGATCAAGAAATCCGACATCGAGAATATCAGGCACGAATGGCAGACCGATACCATTCGCTCGCCGGCGGCCAACGCCCAGGTCGACGGCGACGAATATGCCTATAACGCGGTGACCCCCACCACCCGCGTGTCGAACATCTCGCAGATCATGCGCGAGACCTACATCATCTCGGGCACCACCGAGGCGGTGAAGAAGGCCGGCCGCAAATCCGAGCTCGCCTATCAGGGCAAGCTCAAGATGGCGGCGCTGAAGCGGGACCTGGAGCGCGCCATCATCGGTGCCAACACGGCTTCACTTCTGGGCAACTCGACCACGGCCCGTCTGATGGGCTCGCTGCCGTCGTGGCTCACGACCAATGTCGACCGCGGCGCGGGCGGCGCCAATGGTGGCTACAATGCCGGCACCTCGCTGACGGTGGCGGCGACCGACGGCACCACGCGCGCCTTCACCAAGGCGCTCCTGGATAGCGTCCACCAGGCCTGCTACACCGCCGGCGGCAGTCCCTCCGTGCTGATGCTGCATCCGACCCAGAAGCGGGTCTTTTCGGGCTTTTCGGGCATTGCGCAACTGCGCAAGGATGTCGACAACGGCAAGCAGGCGGAGATCGTCGGCGGCGCCAACCTCTATGTCGGCGATTTCGGTGACTTCGCCGTGCAGGTCAATCGCTGGCAGCGCCCGCGCGACGCCTGGCTGATCGATCCCGACTATCTCGAGCTCGGCTTCCTGCGGTCGTTCCAGAAGCAGACCCTGGCGAAGACCGGCGACGCGGAGAAGCGCGCCATCATCGTCGAGGCGACGCTGGTGGTGAAGAACGAGGCCGCTCTCGGCGTGGTGGCGGATCTGACCTGATCGGAGACGAGACCGGAACGGGCGGTCGCAAGGCCGCCCCTTCCATTCCGAGGCGCATCGGACTGTTCTCAGTCCGTCTCCGGCGCGAGAAAGCCCTTGTCCTGCGCCCAATCGCGAAAAGCCAGGCGGAGCGCCTCGGCGCGTGAGGCACCGGGTTGGTCCTCGGAGATGAACCGATCGAGCGCCTCGAGCAGGCCGGGATCCAGTTTGACCGTGACGCCGATGCCCGCCGCCCGTGGTGACACGCGGCTCTTCGGCTTCGACGAACTTGGGTGAGGCACCATCCTCGGCATTCAAACTCCGGCGCATTCGCATTCGAGATCCGGGCGAAAAGCCTGCCCGCCGGGGCTTCTTACGGCGGACGGATGATACCGGATCTGTCGAGACGCCCCGACCGGCCTGTCCCGCGCGCAGGCGGACGCCTTCTTCTCACATCGGAAGCTTACCATGACCCGCGACGAGATATCAGCGGCCGACGAGGCCGTGCTGCGCCAGGCGATCAAGAGCCGGACCGGCGAAGCACCGGTCGGGCGCCGCACCCTCGAGGGCCTGCGCGTGCTGGCCGCACGTGCCTATGGCGTGCCGCTGGAGGACCCGTCGGTGGAGCCGGCGACCGAAATCGCGGGGAACACCGCGGCGACCGCCACACGAGAAGCAGCGCTGGCGGCGCCCGCCGGCATGAGGTCGATCTCCGAGCTGATCCAGGTGCGCATCCTCAGGGATTACTGGCCGCGCGAGGGCGACCGGCTCGCCGCCGGCAGCATCACCCGGATGACCGAAGCAGAGGCCAAGCCTCTGCTGCGCGATGGCGTCGTGGAGTGGCTCTGATGGGCAACCGCGTGCTCGTTCATCACGATCCGATCCGGCGCATTTCGACCTATCACGAGGATATGGGCGACGGCACGGTGCTGCAGACCCGCGAACAGGACGTGGATGCGGTGCTCGCGGAGGCCAGGATGTTCCGCGAGGCCAATGAAGGCCGCGCCTGGGGCAATGGCCAGGTGGTCGCTGCCATCCCCGACACGATCTTCCACAAGCATTTTCGCGCGCCTTTGATGCAACGCGACCGCAAGGCGGTGCGCCAGCTGCTCGACGGCGAGTTCTCCGCCTTCAAGACGCGGGACAAGCTCTGATGGCCGCCTTTGCCGATTATTCCGAGCTGGTCATCGCGGTCGGCGAATATCTCGATCGCGCCGACCTGGTCGATGTCATGCCGCGCTTCGTCGCCATGGCCGAGGCCAAGATCAACCGGCGGATGCGCGACCGGCGCATGCTGACGGATGTCACGCTGACGCCCGACGAGACCGGCGCCTGCGATTTGCCCGTCGACTTTCTGGAGGTCGAGCGGGTGGAGGCACAGACCGCGCCGCCACGGCTCATCGAAGCGGCGGCCGGCCGCTACGCCACTGGCTTTTCGAGCGCGGGCAGTCCCTCGGTCTATACGATAGCCGGCACGACCCTGACTTTGCGGCCGGCCAGCGCCACGCCGGTCACGCTTCGCTATTTCCAGGCCCTGCCGGGGCTCGAAACCGCCCTGACCAACTGGCTGATATCGGCCTATCCCGACATCTATCTTTACGCTGTCGTGTTCGAAGCGGCGACCTATGCCCGCGACACGGCCTCTGCCGCCGCGGCGGCGCAGCTGTTCGGCGACGCGCTCGAGGCCGCCGATCTCGATAACCGCCGCGCGCGCTGGTCCAATGTCGGCTTTCGCAGCCTGGAGGCGACGCCATGAGCCTCCTGACCATTTGCCAGAACGCCGCCACATTGATGAACCTGCCGTCGATCACCTCGGTGATCACCTCTGCCGCCCGCACGCCACAGGAGTTCCAGGTGCTGGCGATCCAGACCGGCCAGGAATTGGTGCGCCGCCACGACTGGGGCGGGCTCATCCGCACCGCCGCGCTGGGCACGCTGCCGGCCACCGTGCCCGGGGATTTCGAGCGGCTGACCCAGGGCTCGCCGGTGCGGCTCGGCACCCAGCCGATCCGCGGCGCGCTGTCGGATGCCGAAATGAACCTGAAGCGCGGCGCGCTGCCGGCCTCGCCGCCGCGCTTCATGCTGCGTGGCCGCGACCTGGAGGTGGCGCCGGTACCGGCAGCAACCGTGACGCTGGAATATGTCTCGTCCTATTGGATCCGGTCGGCCGATGCAACACCGGTGTTCCGGGCAGCCTTCGTGGCCGACAGCGACATATCCGTGATCCCCGAGGACATCATCCTGCAGGGTCTGATCTGGCGCTGGAAGCGGCAGAAGGGCCTGGCCTATCAGGACGAGCTCGACCAGTTCGAACAGGCCGTGGACTACCGGGCGCGCGCCGACCGCGCGCTGCGCCTGCCGGCCGAGCAGGCGCGCTCCGTCGCCAATCCCGCCAAGGTGACCTGACATGCTGACCCAAGCGCGCCTGCGCGACCGCATCGTCCAGCAACAGCCGCCGCGTTCGAAGGTCGTGCCCCTGCTGGCGCCGACCAAGGGCTGGTCGTCGGAACAGAACCTGGCGGCGATGGAGCCGGACACCGCGCCCGTATTGCAGAACTGGTATCCGGAGCCCGACGGTATCAGCCCGCGGCCGGGCTATGTCGTGCAGGCGACGGGGCTTGGTGCCGGCGCGGTCAATACGCTGATGAGTTTCGTCTCGGGCAGCGCCAAGCGCCTGTTCGCGGCGCGCGGCGGCAATATCTATCGCTGCGACGTGGCAGGCCCGGTGGGCGCACCGGTCTGGACCGGGGCCGGCAGCGACCAGTGGCAATGGACCAATTTCGCGACCGCGGGTGGCCAGTTCATTTCGGCGGTCAACGGCGTCGATGCGCCGATCCTTTATAACGGCACGACTTTCGCCACGACGCCCGCCATCACCGGGGTGACGGGCGGCGCGCTCGTCAACGTTTTCTCCTCGCAATCCAGGCTCTGGTACTGCCAGGTCAATTCGGCCGATGTCTGGTATCTCGGCGCCGCCGCTGTCGGCGGGGCCGCAACGGCATTGCCGCTGGGCGCGCTGCTGGTGAAGGGTGGGGCGATCGTCGCCGGCGGCAGCTGGGCGACCGATTCCGGCTCCGGCATGAGCGACCTCACCGTCTTCGTGTCGTCGGAGGGCGAGGTGCTGATCTTTTCCGGCACGGATCCGGCCGCCGCCGCCACATGGCAGTTGAAGGGCCGTTACCAGATCGGCAAGCCGCTGGGCTATCGCAGTCTCGCCAAGTTCGGCGGCGACCTGGCGATCCTCACCCAGGATGGCCTGATGTCGCTCGGCGCGGTGATGCGGCTCGATCGCACGGCCGCCCAGCAGGGGGCGCTGACCCGCAATATCCGCCAGGCCTATGCGGCCGCCGTAAAGGACGATGCCGCGAGCTTCGGCTGGCAGACCATCGGCTTTGCTCGGGGCAACAAGGTTTTCGTCAATGTGCCGCGTGCAGCGACCGGAGTGTTCAGGCAGTTCGTGATGAATACGCTGCACGGCGCCTGGTGCGAATATACCGGGATCCAGGCGGCCTGTTTCGTCGAGCACAATGACCGGCTCTATTTCGGCGGTACCAACGGTAGCGTGTACGAGGCCGAGCGTGGCAGCATCGACGACACCACGGTGATCCGCTGCAACGGTCTTTCGGCCTTCACCGATCTCGGCGCACCCAACAGCTATAAGATCGCCAGCGTGCTGCGCGTCACCTATCGGGGCCGGCCGGATATCCGGCCCTACCTGGCGATCGCCGCCGACTACGATCTCGATCCGACCTTCGAGGAATATGAACTGGAGAACGCCATCGGTGCCTTCGGCACCTGGGGCGTGTCGAAATGGGGCCAGTCGACCTGGGGGCGCGGCGCCGGCATCGGCCTGTCCTCGGGCAGCCTGATCTGGAACCAGGGCCAGTGGAACCAGTTCGTCTGGGGCGGTGCGGTCGCGGTCAGCGATTACACCCAGTCGGTGTTCGGCGCGGGCAGGGCGCTGGCACCAGCGTTCCGGCTCAACATCTATGACGGCTCGCCGGCGCTGGACGCGAATTTCAAGCTGCTACGCTTCGATGTGAGCGTCGAGGCCGGCGCGACGCTGTGACCTGGACGATCGAGACCGGTGAACCGGCTGTCCGATGGGTGGCCGGCCGGCTCGGCGTGTCCTTTCCGAAGGGATCGACGGCGCTGGCTCTGACGCTGGATGGCGAGATGGTCGGCGGCGCGGTGTTCTGCGGTTTCACCGGCCGCGACATCGAGGTGTCGGTGGCGGCGAGCCGGACGCTGGCCTGGCCACGCGGCTTTCTCGCCCGGGTCGGCGCCTATGTTTTCGGCGAACTCGGCTGCGCCCGCATGACCGTGCTGACGCGGGCCTCGAACCGCGCCGTCATCCGTATCGCCCCGCGGCTCGGCGCCATCAGCGAGGGCGTCAAACGCAACTATTTCGAAGACGGCGCCGACGCGCTGCTCTTCGGCATCCTCAAGGAGGACTGGCCTTATGGTTTCGACACCGAGCCCGCCGACCCCGCCCGATCCGGTGAAAACCGCCCAGGCGCAGACGCAGATGAACCGCGAGACCGCTGTCGCCCAGACCGGCCTGAACGCGATGAACCAGGTCACGCCCGACGGCACGCTAAGCTATAGCCAGATCGGCACCTGGCCGGACGGCACGCCGCGGTTCCAGGCGACCCAGGGGCTGTCTGCCGCCAATCAGCGGATCTACGACACCAACAAGACGACCCAGCAGAATGTCGCCGATATCGGCGCCACCCAGTCGGCCAAGATCGGCAGCCTCTTGAACACGCCGTTCAGCGCCGACAACAATGCGATCGAGGGCCGGCTCAACCAGCTGGCGCGTGCGCGGCTCGACCCGCTGCAGGCGCAGCAGGAGGACGCCCTGCGCACGCGCCTCGCCAACCAGGGCATTCAGCCGGGATCGGCCGCCTTCGAGGCGGAGATGCGCGGCTTTAACCAGTCGAAAAACGACGCCAACAACCAGCTTTTGCTGAACGGCCGCAATCAAGCGTTCCAGGAGTTGCTCACCGAGCGGAACCAGCCGCTGAACGAGATTTCCGCGCTGATGAGCGGCTCGCAGGTGAAACAGCCGACCTTCACCAGCACCCCGCAGAGCAATGTCGCCAATACCGACTATGCCGGCATCGTGAACCAGAACTTCCAGAACCAGATGGGCATCTACAATTCCCAGGTTCAGTCCAACAACGCCATGATGGGCGGCCTGTTCGGCCTGGCCGGCGCCGGGCTCGGCATGTTCAAGCCCTCCGATCGCCGGATGAAGCGCGATGTGGCGCGGGTCGGCGAACTCGACAACGGCTTGCCGGTCTATCGCTACCGCTACCGGGACGGTGGCCCCCCCGAGATCGGCCTGATGGCCGAGGACGTGCGCGAACTGAACCCGGACGCCGTCACCACCATGGAAAACGGCCTGATGGCCGTCGATTACCGGAGCGCCACCAGACCGTCGCGGCCGAAACGCGCGGCCCCAAGCGTGGCCAGGCCGAACCGGAGCCGAGGGCAGGACCATGGCTGAGAGCTTCGTTTTCGGCGGCAATACCGGCGAGACGGCCGGCTCGATCGCCAAGCGCCGGGCGCGTGCCGAACTCATGCGCCGCGAGGGCATGAGCACGCAGCCTGTCGGCCATTGGATGCAAGGGTTGGCGCGTTCCGCCCAGGGACTGATGGGCGCGCTGGAGGAGCATGACGTCGAACGGGTGGAGCAAGCGGCTGCCGCCCGCGGGCAGGCGGCCGCGAACACTGTCCCGGCTGCACAGGCGGCTTCCGCCAATAGCGCGGCCGCACAGCCGGGTTCCGCCGGCATGCCCGCTCCGGCCAATCCGCTGACGGCCGGATCCGACGACGGCTACATGGCCAATCTGACGGCCCAGGAGAGTGGCAACAATCCCAACGCGCGCAACCCCCATTCCTCGGCGACGGGCCTCGCGCAATTCACCACCGGCACCTGGAATGATCTGGCGGCGCGCCAGCCCGGGCTCGGCCTGACACCCGACGGCCGGACCGATCCCGATCAGTCCAGGCGGGCCTTGGTGGCCTTCACCAATGAGAACCGGGCGATCCTCGGGCGATCCGGCATTCCCGCCACACCGGCCAATCTCTCCATGACCCATTTCCTCGGTCAGGCCGGCGGACCGCGGTTCCTCGCGGGCCTGGCGGCCAACCCCAACGGGCCGGCCACCGGCCTCGTCTCGCCGGCGGCCGCCGACGCCAACCGGAATGTGTTCTTCAACCAGGGCGGTGCACCGCGCAGCGCGCAGGAGGTCTACGATCTCCGGACGCGCCGTTTTGGCGGCGCGGGGTCGGTCCAGTCCGTGTCGGCGCCGGGGCTGACCGGTGGTGCGGGCGCGGATGCGCCGCCGCCCGGACATGGAGAGAGAGCCGTTGCCGCGCCTAGCCAACCGGCCATCGCGACGGCGGGAGCGCCTGTTCCGCAGGGTTGTGTGCGTCAAGTTCTGCAAATTAGGGCGGTCGGCGCGGCCGGCTAGGCGGCTTGGCGGAGAGCGATTTTCTTGTGTTCTCTGAGGTCGTCCATGTTGAGGTATCGGTTGGCCTCCATCCAGTTTTCGTGGGTTTCGACGGTGA
>JAFKKV010000018.1 GCA_017304475.1 Hyphomicrobiales bacterium
CGCCCGGTCCCGGGCGCGCCCTTCTCGGTGGTGATCGGCGATGAAAGGGCCTCCGAGGGCGAGGCCCGCGCGCAGGCCCTGGCAAAGGCCGGGGCAACGCTCGCGAGGCTCGGCATCCGTGCCGGACCGACGATCAGCGTGACCGACCCGCAAGGTGAACTCTCCGAGGGCGTCACGCCCGACCGTGCCCATGCGGCCATGCGCGCGCAGGCGAGCCGGCTGGAAATCGAGGGGGTTCTGCCCGATGGACGCCTGGCCGTCGAAGTCGAATCGTCCGTCGTCGCGGATGATGCCTGCGCGGCTCTTGGTCGCGACGACGTGCATGGTTTCGCGCTGATCCGGGTCTTGCCGTCCGGCGCCCGGTCGACCGTGCACGCGGACCGGGGCAATGGCAGCGAACGCAATTGTCCGGCGCGCTATGGGCTTGCCGCGCTGCATGTCTACAAGGCCGCCAATGGCCGGCCGCGCCTGGTTGCCCTGGTGGCCTATTATCCCAGGACCTGGGAGGAGCCGGACCGGCGCTATCTCGCCATTCCCGTCGCCTTGCCCGACTGAGAGCCGATCGTCCCCCTTGCGATGCGCCCGTGGCCCGCGGTGACGCTGCGCAAGGCAGCGTGACGGCGCTGAATGCTCGTCCGGCAAGGGCGGTCGTTCCGGATGTTTCGGCGCATCGCTGGCTTTTCGTCCGCCGCCCGTCTATGTCATCGCGCCCGCCGCAAACGTCGAGCTCATGGCGCACGTCACTTCGATCGAGACCTATTCGTTCAACCCGGCCGACCTGCATGTCGACAGCCGGCTGCCCGGCATTTCGGCTTTCGTGCGGACCCGCAACGGCGCCGATTTCATCGCGCCGACCATTCTCAGCCACGCGCCCTATGTCGACGAGATCGTCGCCGTCTACAACCAGTGCACCGACGCGACCGAGGATATCCTCAGGCGCCTGCAGGACGAACTCGGCCCCGACAAGCTGAAACTGTTCGACTATCGGCCGCGGGTGCACCCGCCGGGCTCGAAGGAACATGCGGCCGAGCCGGGAAATTCGCCGCACAGCGTGGTCAACTATTCGAATTTCGCGCTGGCCCAGACCACGCGCCAGATCGTGGTCAAGCTCGACGACGATCATATCGCCTTCGACCGGCTGCTGCAGCCGATGATCGCCGACCTGCGCCGCGACGGCCTGAAGCCCGGCCGGATGAACTGCTTCTCCGGGCTCAATCTCGCACGTGATTCCGACGGTCGCGTCGGCGTGCATGCGGGAACGCCGTTTTCAGGCAATGGCGATATCGGCTTCTTCGCCATGACGCCGGACGCCTATTTCGTCCATGACCGACGCTTCGAGGATTTCCGCAAATATTATTTCGACCGGGTCTTCGCCGGCTTTGCCTATTGGCACATGAAATATCTGAAATCCGGGCTCGGCTTTGCCAATTATGAAATCCAGAAGGGCCGCAACCGGCGCTTCGCCCGCAAGGAAAAGGATTTCCATTCGCGCCGCGAGGTGATCACCGTGGCCGAGGTCGCCGAGGCCATGCCGACGGTGCGCGCGGCGGTGATGAGCCGCATCCCCTTCGACAAATGGGCGCTGATCGGCAACCGCGCCCGGGCGATCGCCAAGGAACATGTCACCGATGCCGACCTCGCCGCATTCGTCGCGCGCTATCAGCTCGGCGAACCGGTCTCGGCATGACCGAAGCCCCGGCGGGGCGGTAACCGCGCCGGGACCCGGGATCGCGTGAGGTCGATCAGACCACCGACAGGCGAACGTTCAGATTGCCGCGGGTCGCTTCCGAATAGGGGCAGACCACATGGGCCTTGGCGACCAGATCCTCGGCGACCGCGCGCTCGACGCCCGGCAGGTTGATCGCCAGCGCCACGTCGAGGCCGAAACCCTGGCCGTCGTCGCGCGGGCCGATGCCGACCGTGCCGGTCACCGTGGTGCTGTCCGAGATCGCCACCTTGGCCTTGCCGGCGACGAATTTCAGCGCGCCGAGGAAACAGGCGGAATAGCCCGCCGCGAACAATTGCTCCGGATTGGTACCGTCGCCGCCACCGCCGCCGAGCTCCTTCGGCGTGTTCAGCTTGACCGACAGGTGCTTGTCTTCGCTGGCTGCGATGCCTTCGCGGCCGCCGGTGGCGGTGGCCTTGGTCGTGTAGAGAACCTTCATGGCGATCCATCCTTGGTGACGTCGTGGGCCGAACGGTGTCCCGTGGCGACGCTGTTTATTGCAGACAATTTAATTGTGTGCAATTTAAATTTCGAATGACGGCAATGCACAATTCGATTTTGCGCAATTTAACCGACCGGCGCATAATGCGCGGTGGATGCGATCGACCGGGGAGGTGCCCATGACGGACCGCAATGACGGGCTGAACCTGTCCGACCAGCTGTGCTTTGCGGTCTATTCCGCCGCGCACGCCTTCAACCGCGTCTACAAGCCGCATCTGGAACGGCTCGGTCTGACCTATCCGCAATATCTGGTCATGCTGGTGCTGTGGGAGCATGACGACCAGACGGTCAAGGCGATCGGCGAGCGCCTGGCGCTCGATTCGGGAACGCTGACGCCGCTGCTGAAGCGCCTGGAGGCCGCCGGCACGGTCCGGCGCCTGCGCGATCCGGCCGACGAGCGTTCCGTCAGGATATCGCTTACCGATCAGGGCCGGCAGCTGCGCGACAAGGCGCGGGGGCTGCCGATCGCCATGGCCTGCGCCATGGGCCGCGATCTACCCGAGATCGCGCGGCTGAAGAACGAACTGGCCGCCTTGCGCGACGCCCTCGACGCCGCGGCCCGCGAGGCCGCGGAAGAGACCGCCTAGCTTCGCATCACGGCGCGGCCTGCAGCGCGGTTGCCGGGCTTTCGCCGAGGCCGGCCTCGGCCAGCGCCTGCGGCAGCGGTCCGCCGGAAACCCAGTCGAGCAATTCCACGGTATGAACGATCGGGATGGACTTCTCCCGTTCGGCGAAGCCCTTGGCGATCTGGGTGATGCAGCCGATATTGCCGGTCGCGATCAGGTCGGGACGGACCTTCTCGAGATTGCCGATCTTGCGGTCGCGCAGCCGCTCGGCGATCTCCGGCTGCATGATGTTGTAGATGCCGGCCGAGCCGCAGCACAGATGGCCTTCGGGCGGCTCCTTGACGGTGAAGCCGGCGGCTTTCAGCAAGGCCTTGGGCTGGTCCTTGATCTGCTGGCCGTGCTGCATCGAACAGGCGGAATGATAGGCGGCCACCAGGTCGACCTGGCGCACGGGTGCATCGAGCGCCAGCCCGGTGACATATTCGGTGATGTCCTTGGCGATGGCCGAGACCCGCCGGGCCTTGTCGGCATAGGCGGGGTCGTCACGCAGCATGAAGCCGTAATCCTTGATGGTCGTGCCGCAGCCCGAGGCGGTGATCACGATGGCGTCGAGGCCGGCGCCGTCCATTTCCTTGATCCAGGCATCGATCGCCTGCCGGGCTTGGACGAGGCTCTGGTGCTCGCGTCCCATGTGATGGACCAGCGAGCCGCAGCAGCCCTCGCCCGCGGCGAACACCACCTCGATGCCGTTGCGGGTCAGGAGCCGGAGCGCCGCCTCGTTGATGGAAGGCTGCAGCACCGGCTGGGCGCAGCCCTGCAGGATCGCCACCCGGCCCTTGCGCGCGCCTTCAGCCGCATGCACCGCTGGCCGGTCGATCGGCGAGCGCGTCGGCAGGCGCTCGGGCGCCAGCGACAGCATGGCGCGGGTGCGTTTGATCAGGCCGACCTTTTCCGAAATCGGCCCGAGCGCGCGGCGCGTCAGCGCCACCGGGACCCGGCCTTTCCAGGTGAGCACCGAGGCGATCCTGAGCGCCTTGTTGGCGAGGAAGGCGCCGGCCAGCGCCAGGCGGAACCGGTTCGGATAGGGCAGCACCCGGGCGAGCAGGCCGCGGATCAGCCGGTCCTGCCAGGGCCGCGCATAGGTCTCCTCGATATGCGCGCGGGCATGGTCGACGAGATGCATGTAGTTGACCCCCGAGGGGCAGGTGGTCATGCAGGAGAGGCAGGAGAGGCAGCGGTCGACATGTTTGACCACCTCTTCGGTTGCGGGCTGCCCGGTCTCGAACATCTCCTTCATCAGGTAGATGCGGCCGCGCGGCGAATCGAGTTCGTCGCCGAGCAGCTGATAGGTTGGGCAGGTGGCCGTGCAGAAGCCGCAATGTACGCAGCTGCGCAGGATCTTCTCGGAGCTGGCGAGTTTCGGGTCGGTGAGCTGTTCGGCGCTGAAATTGGTCTGCATCGGATGTCACACGCCTGCGTACATGCGGCCGGGATTGAGGATGCCATCCGGATCGAGGCTCGCCTTGAGCTTCTTCTGCATGGTCATCAAGGGGGCGGCCGGCGGATCGAAGACATCGACGGCGCGCCGGATCGCGTCGGGCGCGCGCATCAAGGTGGCATAACCGCCCGACGCCTTGGCGAGCGCGTGGATCCGGGGCGCCCCGGCATCGCCGGCCGGGTCGAGCGCCGCCCAGATCAGGCCGCCGCCCCAGTCGTAGAACAGCCGCGCCCCGCGCTCCCTGAGCTTGCCGCCGAGCGCGGCGGCCTTGCTCGGCGCGACCGACAGGCGCCAGACCGCGCTGTCCGCGCCGGCGACGAAGGTGGCGTCGCGAATAGCGCGCCACAGCGGCGCGGCCTCCGCCGGCGCCAAGGTGTCGAGGGCGCCGAAACGCTTCAGGAGCCGGCTAAGTTCGCCGTTGCGATAGGCGATCGACGGGCCGAAGCCCTCGATCCGGATCAGGGTGCGCGCGGTCTCGCCGGCGCCGGCCGGCAGGTGTGCCGCGCCGGTCGGCTCGAAGGGCGAGCCGAGCGCCGCCGACAGGGCCTCGATCGCCGGGCCGTCGGCAAGGCCGGTCAATTGCAGGGTCGCCTCCTGTTCGGCCACCGGCAGCACCTTGAAACAGACCTCGTGGAAGACGCCGAGCGTGCCATGGGAGCCGGCCAGCGTCTTGACCAGGTCGAGCCCGGTGACGTTCTTCATCACCCGGCCGCCCGATTTGATGTCCTCGCCCCGGCCATTGACGAATTTCAGTCCGATCATCGCATCGCGCGCCGCGCCGAGATTGATCCGGGCCGGCCCCGAGACATTGCCGGCGGCGACCCCGCCGACCGTCGGCTCGCCGGTCGTGCCGTAGAGCCCGCGATGGTCCATCGGCTCGAACGGCAGCCGCTGGCCCCTGGCCGCGAGGGCCTCGGCCACCTCGCGCAGCGGCGTGCCGGCGCGTGCCGCGATGACCAGCTCGGCCGGTTCGTAAAGCGTGATGCCGGTGAGGCCCTTGGTCGAGATTTCCGCGGCGGCCTGGACCGGCCGGCCGAGGCCGCTGCGGGTCAGCCCGCCACCAATGGCGAGCGGCGTGCCGGCGGCGCGCGCGTCGGCGACGATGGTGGCGAGTTCGGCCGGTGTGGCGGGGCTATGAAGCGTCATGGTGCCGGATTTCTCACGCCGCCTGCCGGGGCGTCTGCGGGGATGTCGCGGCGGCGGGGTCACGCGGCGCGTCGAGCGGGAAGACCTTGGCCGGATTGAGGATCCATTTCGGGTCGAGCGCCGACTTGATCCGCGTCTGCTGCAACAGGTCGGTCTCGTTGAACTGCTCGCGCATCAGGTCGCGCTTTTCGATGCCGACGCCATGCTCGCCGGTCAGGCAGCCGCCGACCTCGACGCAGAGCCTCAGGATGTCTTCGCCGGCATGTTCGGCCTTCACCTGCTCCTCGGGGTCGTTGACGTTGAACATGACGAGGGGATGCAGGTTGCCGTCGCCGGCATGGAAGACATTGGCGACGCGCAGCCCGTACCCCTTGACGATCCGGTCGATGCCGGCGAGCACCTCGGGCAGCCGGCCGGTCGGGATGGTGCCGTCCATGCAGATATAGTCGGCGACGCGCCCGGTGGCGCCGAAGGCCGATTTGCGGCCCTTCCAGATCGCCGCGGTCTCCATGGCGGATTTCGACTCCTTGATCACCTTGACGTCATGCGCCTTGGCGATGGCGACGATGCGGGCGAGCGTCGCATCCATCTCGGCATCCGATCCCTCGACCTCGATGATCAGCATGGCTTCGACGTCGAGCGGATAGCCCGCATGGGCGAAGGCTTCGCAGATCTCGATGGCCTGGCGGTCCATATATTCGATCGCCACCGGAATGATGCCGGCGCCGATGATGTCGGCGACGGTCTGGCCGGCCTGGCCGATCTCCTCGAAGCCGAACAGCACCGGCCTCGCGCCTTCCGCCGAACGCAGGATGCGCACCGTGACCTCGGTCACCACGCCGAGCTGGCCCTCCGAGCCGACGATCAGGCCGATCAGGTCGTAGCCACCGGAATCCAGCGCCTCGCCGCCGATATCGACCACCTCGCCTTCCACCGTCACCAGCTTCAGGCCGAGGATATTGTTGGCGGTGACGCCATATTTCAGGCAGTGGGCGCCGCCCGAATTCATCGCCACATTGCCGGCTATGGTGCAGGCGAGCTGGCTCGACGGATCCGGCGCGTAGAAGAAGCCGGCATGGGCGACCTCCCCCGAAATCGCGAGATTGGTGATGCCGGCCTGGACCCGCATGGTGCGGTCGGCGAAATTGGTCTCCAGCACTTGGTTCATCTTGGCGACGCCGAGCACGACGGCGTCTTCCTGCGGGATGGCGCCGCCGGCAAGCGAGGTGCCGGCGCCGCGCGCCACCACCGGCACGCCCTCCTGGTGGCAGAAGCCGAGGATTGCGGCGACCTGTTCGGTGGTCTCGGGCAGCACCACCACCATGGGCACGCGCCGGTAGGAGGTCAGGGCGTCGGTCTCGAAGGCCCGGCGCTCGCTCTCCGCCGTGATCACGCCTTCGCCGGGCACGATCTCGCGCAAACGGGCGATCACCATGTCGCGCTTGGCGAGAACCTCCTGGCGCGGTTCGGGAAAGGCGATGGTCATCGGTTCCTCCACAAGGGTCCGGGCCTTGGGCCGTGGCGCCTTCGCACCTTTGATCTCGTTCAATTATAGCGCGGTTCCAGACTGGCGGAATGCGATTGAAAGGGTCAAGATTATTTCCTCAACGGAAAAGATGGTCTGCCTTTCGTGACACCCCTTGCCGATCTCGAAGTCTTTGCCCGTGTCGTCACCGCCGGCAGTATGTCGGCCGCCGGCCGCGAAATGGGCCTGTCGCCGGCGGTCATTTCCAAGCGCATCAAGCGCCTGGAGGATCGGCTCGGCACCCGGCTCCTGCAGCGCACCACGCGGCAATTGTCCCTGACCGAGGCGGGGCAAGGCTATTACGAGCGGGTGGTGGCGATCCTCGCATCGATCGACGAGGCCGAGGCCTTCGTCACCCGGCGCTCGTCGCTCGCCCGCGGCACGCTCCGGGTTTCGGCGCCGACCTCGTTCGGCCGCCTCCACATCGCGCCGCATCTCCGGTCGTTCCTGTCGGCCAATCCGGACCTCGTGGTGCATCTGGAATTGTCCGACAGCTTCGTCGACATCGTCGGCGAGGGTTACGATCTCGCCGTGCGCATCGGCGAACTCGACGATTCCTCATTCGTCGCGCGCCGGCTCGCACCCAATCACCGCCTGCTGGTGGCCGCGCCGGGCTATCTCGCCGAACGCGGCGCGCCGGCGACCATCGCCGCCCTGTCCGGCCACGCGCTGCTCTCGCACAATACCGATACCTGGCGGCTGGAGGGCCCCGACGGCGCCCAGACGGTCCGCCTGCATGGCCCGCTCAAGACCAATTCGTCCGAGGTGATCCGAGAGGCGACGCTGGCCGGCATCGGCATATCCCTGCGCTCGACCTGGGATGTCGGACCGGAGCTGAAGGACGGCCGGCTGCAGGTCGTGCTGCCGCAATGGCGCGCCTCGCGCCGGGTCGGCGTGCACGCCGTCTATCCCACCCGCCGCTTCCTGCCGCAGAAGGTCAGGGTGTTCATCGACTGGCTCGCCACGCTCTACGGGCCGGTGCCCTATTGGGACGAAGGGCTCGACCTTCCGGCCTGAGAAGGCTAGAGGGACGTGCAGTTTGCAGCTCCGGCCAAAAGGAGCCCTGCCCGATGTGCAAGGCGACGATGACCGGAGCCCTTACCTCTGTTCGGACCCACGATGACTGCGCCCGTGTCTGACCTGGACGACAAGCTCGCTGCCCTCCTGGCCGGGGCCGGCTTCGCGCGCGCCGAGCCGCCCTTGCTGATCGCCGCCGACCTGGTGCGCGATCTCGTCGGCGAGACCATGGCGCGCCGGCTGTTCCTGACCTCGGATGCCGACGGCACCGAGATGTGCCTGCGCCCCGACTATACGATCCCGGTGGTGCAGGCCCATCTCGAGAGCCCCCGGGCCGGCGCGGAGGCGGCCTATTCCTATCTCGGACCGGTGTTCCGTCACCGCCCCGGCCTGCCCGGCGAATTCAACCAGGCCGGCATCGAGCTGCTCGGCCGCGCCGACCGCGAGGCGGCCGATGCCGAGGTGGTGGCGCTCGGGCTCGAGGGCGCGAGGCTCTATGCCGACGGCCCGCTCGATGTCGCCATGGGTGACATCGGCATTTTCCTGGCGCTGCTGCGCGCGCTCGACGTGTCGCCGGCCTGGCGCCGCCGCCTGATCAAGGATTTCCGCCGCAACGACATGCTGGCCGACGACCTGAAGCGGCTGGCCGACCCCTCGACCCATGCGCCGCCCCATGCCGGCCTGCTCGCCGCCCTCGAGGGCGCCGACCCGAAGGCGGCCCACGCGCTGGTCACCGATCTCCTGTCGATCGCCGGCATCGCGACCGTCGGCGGCCGGTCCGCGGCCGATATCGCCGAGCGGTTCCTGGAACAGGCGGCGCTCGGTTCCGGCGGCCTCTGGCCGGACAAGGTCGCCGTGGTGCAGCAGGTGCTGAGCGTCGCCGGCGACCCGGTTTCCGCCGAGCAGCAATTGCGGGCGATCGCCGCTGCCGCGGGGCTCGACCTGTCGGTGGCCCTCGACGCGCTGGCCCGGCGCAACGCGCTGCTCGCCGAGCGTGGCGTCGACCTGTCGGCCGTGCGCTTCTCCACCCATTTCGGCCGCGACGTCGATTATTACACCGGCCTGGTCTTCGAGATTCACGACGGCGCCGGCCGGACCGCCAAGCCCTTGGTCGGCGGCGGCCGCTATGACCGGCTGACCGAGATGATGACGGCGAGGCTCGGCCTCGACATCAAGGTGCCGGCGGTCGGCTGCGCCTTCTGGGTCGAGCGGCTCGCGGTCGCCGGAGGTCGCGCATGAGCCAGCCATCGACGCTCGTCTTCGCCATTCCGTCCAAGGGCCGCATCCTGGAAAGCGCCCAGGGCTTTCTCGAGCGTTCCGGCCTCAGGCCGGTGCAGGGGCGCGGGGCGCGCGACTATCGCGGCACCATTCCCGGCCTCGACGGGGTCGAGGTCGCTTTCCTCTCGGCGTCCGAGATCGCCCGCGAACTGGTCGCCGGTTCCGTCCATCTCGGGCTGACCGGGCTCGACCTGATGCATGAGGCGACAGCCGATCCCGACGCCAAGATGATCTCGCTGTCGGCGCTCGGCTTCTCGCGCGCCGATGTCATCGTCGCCGTGCCGCAGGCCTGGATCGACGTGCGCTGCATGGCCGATCTCGACGATGTCGCGAGCCAGTTTCGCAGCCGCAACCGCGCGCGCATGCGGGTCGCGACCAAATATCTCAACCTGACCCGCGGCTTCTTCGACCGCCACGGCATCGCCGATTACCGCATCGTCGAATCGGCCGGCGCGACCGAGGGCGCGCCGGCATCGGGTGCCGCCGAACTGATCGTCGACATCACCACCACGGGCGCGACGCTCGCCGCCAATGCGCTGAAGGTGCTCGACGACGGCGTGATCCTGAAGTCGGAAGCCCATCTGGTGGCCTCACGCACGGCCGCCTGGAGCGAGCCGGCGCGCGCCAGCGCCCGCGACATGCTGGACCGCATCGCCTCGGAAGCACGCGCCCGCAAGGTGCGCGAGGTGCGCACCCGCTTCAAGGCGGCCGACGACAAGCTGGTGGAAGAGGTCAAGGCCCGCTTCGGCGTCGCAGCACCCTTCGGCGGACCGACCTCGTCGGGCATGCTGACGCTGCACTGCCCGCCCGCCGCCCTGTTCGGCCTGTCGCGCTACCTGCGCGACAAGGGCGCGGAAAGCGTCTCGGTCGGCGAGCTCGACTATGTCTTCTCGGCCGAGAACCCGCTCTACGAGAAGCTGGCGGCGGCGCTGGCTTGAGCGGGTGGCAGGTTGCTGTGAAACCTGCCGCAATCTCAGAACCCGGTGCCGCTGACACCGCGTCCGTTCCAAGCAGAAGCCTTCGCATTTGCGGAGCAAACGTGAGCCGAAGTGAAGCCGGCTGCCGGATGGGTCACGACGTCATCCCCGGCCGAGCGTAGCGAGGGGAAGGGGATCCAGGGGTTGCAGGGCTCTTGCTTTCCGCCGCGAAATCAGTTCCCGGCATGGTCCGCAAGCGACGTCCAAGCCGCTCCTGGACCCCCTTCCCTCGCTTCGCTCGCCGGGGGTGACGTAGAGCGAGATTGCGCCGCCAGCCCCTCTGATCAGCGAGCGCCCGGCGCCTATTCAAACCGCGTTGACGCTGGTCACGATGAAGGTGCGCAGCGCGCCGTCCTCGTCCTTGATCGAGACATATTCGCCGATCTCGAAGGGATGTTCGCCGAAGCGATAGCCGGCTTGGTCGTCGTCGGCGGCGGCGCCGTCATAGTCGAAGATCCAGGTGGCGCCGCGGGTGCCGCCCTGGCGGTGGGTGAGCAGGCCGTGCTCGTCCGCTTCGCCGGCCCAGAAGCGCCTGACCTTGCACAGACCCTTGTGGGTCTTCCAGGCCGCCACGTCGATATGGCCGTCGGCATCGAGCGGCGCGACGAATTCATAGCCGTGACGGTTCGAGCCTTCCGGATAGTCCCGCGAGCGGGCGAGGTTCAGGCGGATCCGATGAAAGCCTTGCGGAAGCATGGTCATGCGGTCAGGCCCTCGTGCGCGATGTCCGCCCTGGTCAACGATGCCAAGCAATATTCAAGACGTGGGGCCTCGCCCCGATATCGTCAAGGCAGGCCGAGCGCACGCACCAGGATGGCGCCGGCAAGGCCCGCGGCGAGCCCGACCACGTCGCGCCTCACCAGGATCATGGTCCCGGCGGCGCAGGCCATGCCGACCCAGGCGCTGAGCCCGCCGCGCACCACCAGCGGCACGATGGTCGCGACCACGATGGCGCCGGGCAGCGCCTCCAGCGCGGCCCGCACGAAAGGCGTCAGCGGCACCCGGCCCATGATCCAATAGCCGAGAATGCGGATGAAATAGGTCGCCGCCGCCATCGCCAGGATGGCGCTGATCGGACCGACCAGGCCCTGGTTCAGCCACTCAGTCATGGCGGCGGAACAGGCCGGCCGCGACTGAACCCGCGATGGCGCCGACAATGATGAACCAGTAGCCGGAGACGAGTTGCGCGGTGACGACCGCGACACCCGCCGCGATCGGCCAGACCATGCGGTCGCGCTTCAACCGGAACAGGCCGACCGCCATGATGGTGAACAGCAGCGGCATGACCAGATCGAGGCCGTAGCGCCGGGGATCGGCCAACATGTAGCCGAGCATATGGCCGGGAATAGTCGCGACCACCCAGACCAGCCACATGAACAGGCCGGCGCCCAGGAACACGCCGGTGTCGCGGCCGCCCTCGGCGCTGTAGCGCGAGCCGATGACGAAATTGGCGTCGGTGAGCGTCACCAAGGCGAGGTAGGGCGTGCCGCGCGGCATGCCGCGGGCAAGAAAAGGCTGCAGTGCCGCGCCCATCAGGACGAGCCGCAGATTGACCGCGAAGACCACCAGCACAAGGGCCGCCAGGGCCGGGCCGGTCCAGGTCGTCGGCCAGAGCTGCAGGGCGAGCAACTGCGAGGCGCCGGCATAGACCAGGAAACTCATCAGCGTGGCTTCGCCGAGTGACAGGCCCTTCTCGGCGGAGGCGGCGCCGACCGCGCCCGCCGCCATCAGGATGCCCGGCAGCATGGGCAAGGACAACCGGACGCCCTCGGCCATGCCGGCCAGGGAGAAGCCTGCGGGCGCGCTGACGGAGGAGGATGGGGACGAGGACGGCATGGTCGCGAGCCATGCCGCCTCGTGGCGCCTTCGTCCAGGCGGAAAACTGCAAGGGCGACGGGCGTTTTTCGCGGATGTCGGACCGCGGAGGCATCCGGCCTCCGCGGTCGCGCCGGTCGCGAACTCAGCGGCCGAGGCGATGGATGCTCAGGACCGCGACCAGCGACACCAGCGAGCAGCCGATGATGTAGATCGCGACCGCCGACCAGTTGCCGTTGAACGTCACCAGGAGCCAGGTGGCGATCAGCGGCGCGGTGCCGCCGGCCAATGCCGCGCCGATCTGCGAACCGAGCGTGATGCCGGTATAGCGGACCCGGGTGGCGAAGATCTCCGACATCAGCGTGCCCAAGGTGGCGTTGATCGGTGCCCAGATCAGCCCGACCGCGACGATGGTGGCGAGCGCCACGGCCCAGTAATGCTTGAGGTCGAGCAGCAGAAAATAAGGGAAGGCGAAGAGCGCCATCAGCACGGTGCCGGTGAGAAAGACCGCCGGCCGGCCGAAGCGGTCGGACAGGCGGCCCATGAGCGGGATCATCATGGTGGTGATGATGGTCGCCACCGTGATCGAGTTGAGGATGGTGAAGCGCTCGATCTTCAGGTTGGTGGTGGCGTAGCTGACCGCGAAGGTGGTGAAGACATAGAACGGCGCGGTCTCGACCACCTTGGCGCCGGTGGCGATCAGTACCTCGCGCCAGTGATAGCGCAGGGTCTCGAACAGCGGCACCTTGGCGACGTCGCCGTCGCGCTTGGCCTGTTCGAAAGCCGGCGTCTCGTCGATGCCGTTGCGGATCCACAGGCCGAGGAACACCAGCACGGCGCTGGCGACGAAAGGCACGCGCCAGCCCCAGGCGAGGAACTGGTCATCCGGCAAAAGGCTCATCAGCGACAGCGACAGGGTCGCCATGACCAGGCCGAGCGGAATGCCCATTTGCGGAATGGCGCCGAAAAAGCCGCGGCGGTTGGCCGGGGCATATTCATAGGCGAGCAGCAGCGCGCCGCCCCATTCGCCGGCTATGCCGAGGCCCTGGATGGCACGCAGCGTGACCAGCAGGATCGGCGCCCAGACGCCGATGCTGTCATAGCTCGGTAGAAGGCCGATCAGCACGGTCGAGCCGCCCATCAGTGACAGGGTCAGGACCAGCGTGCGTTTGCGGCCGATGCGGTCGCCGATATGGGAGAACAGGAAGCCGCCGAACGGCCGGATGAAGAAGGTCAGCGAAAACGACAGGTAGGACAGCATCAGGCCGACGACCGGGTCGAAATTCGGGAAGAACAGCCGGTTGAAGGCGAGCGCGGCGATGGTGCCGTAGAGAAAATAGTCGAACCATTCGATCGCGCTGCCGGTGAGGCTGGCGATCAGCACGCGGCGTTCGACGCCTGCGGTAACAGCGGTGGCGGGCGCGGCGGCGGTCGGGCCGGCCGCGCCCGAAGCAGGCAGAACGGACGTATTGTCGTTGAACATGATCCCCTCATTCTGTTCATTGGATTGTCGTGTGCCGGCTCTGGGCCGGCGTCATGGGCCCTCTCGACGGCGCCGTGGCGTCGTCGTGGGGTCTCGCGTCTTGGCAGCGCTTGCTGAGAACGGGACCGCGTCCAAGGCGGTCCCGCAGGCTCGGTCGCGGCTGGCGCGATCAGGCCGCGCGCTGCTGGCGCGCCGCGAGATCGGCGATCGTCCGCTTGATCACGGCGATCACGCTCTCACGCTCGGAACCGGCGAGCGGCAGGCGCGGCGGGCGTGTCCATTCCGGCGCGCCATAGACCAGGTGCTCGGCCATCTTGATGTACTGGACGAGCTTGACATGGGTGTCGAGATGGAAGGCCGGGGTCATCAGGCGATAGAGCCCGAGCGCGTCGGCGAAGCGGCCCGCGGCGCACAGATCGAAGATCTCGACACATTCCTTCGGCCAGGCATTGGTCATGCCCGACACCCAGCCGACGGCGCCGAGCGCCATGCTCTCCAGGATCAGGTCGTCGACGCCGCAGAAGATGCGGAAGCGGTCGCCATGGGCATTGTAGAGATCGGTGATGCGCCGGATGTCGCCGGTCTCTTCCTTGATCGCCACGATGCCAGGGGTCTCCGCGAGATCGGCGAGGATGGCCGGCGTGACGTCGACGCCATAGGCGATGGGGTTGTTGTAGATCATGATCGGCAGGCCTGAAGCGCCGGCGAGCGACTTGTACCAGGCGGCGGTCTCGCGCGGATCGGTCTTGTAGCCGAGGCTCGGGAAGGCCATCAGGCCTTCGGCGCCATAGCGTTCGAACAGCCGCGCCGAGGTCGCCGCGGCCTCGGTCGAAATCTCGGCGAGCCCTGACAGCAGCGGCACCCGGCCGGCGACCACTTCCTTCGCGGCCCGGATGACGGTCTCCTTTTCCTCCATGCGGAGCGAAGCGTTCTCGCCGAGCATCGGCAGCACGATGACCCCGGAGACGCCATTGCCGATCAGCCGCTCGATGCTGGCCTGCGTCGCGGCGAGATCGATCGCGCCGTCCTGCTTCAGTTTCGTCGTCACCGCGGGGAATACGCCGGACCAAGGGGTCATGAGGATCTCCTAGAGGGCTCTGGCGCCGGCATCACTGCGATGCGCGACCATGCGCCAAATTGGATCCAGTTTTGCCATGTTTCGATGCCGCGTCAAGCGCTGTTCACGATGCGGCATTTCAATGCGAAAAATGGCTACATTGCTGGATAGAGTGAAGATGGTTGGGTGGGGTTCGGCATCGCCGCGTGATCGCACTGATCCGATCTGGCGCGTTTTTTCTGCATTTATTGGATACAAAAAGACCGCGATTTTGGCACTCCGGCCGTGGGCCGCCATCGCGGCTCGCGGCGATCGGCCATGGGGCGGCGGCGGTGACCGTTGTGCGATGCGGTTCTTGGTGACGGGTCGGCCTGGCCCGGCGGCTCTTGAGTCAGGGCGGGTTAAGCTGTTACGATGATACCGTTGCGAGCCGAGCATCATCCCGCGCGGGCGGCTTGGTGCGAAAGCGCGAAGATCCCGTATTCATCAGGCTTTGCAGTCCGTCGGTGCCCGGTCCGGGCCCGCCAAGCAGAGGCCGGGGCAGGGCCCATGGAGGGCCGGCGCCCCGAAGATGCAAAGGGAGACTGGCCATGACCCTCCAGATCGGCGACATCGCACCCGATTTCGAAGCCGATACGACCCAGGGGCGCATACGCTTTCATGATTGGATGGGGACCTCGTGGTGCGTGCTGTTCTCGCACCCCAAGGACTTCACCCCGGTCTGCACGACCGAGCTCGGCTACATGGCGAAGATCAAGCCGGAATTCGACAGGCGCGACGTCAAGGTCATCGGCCTGAGCGTCGACCCCGTCGAAAACCATGCGAAATGGGCGCGCGACATCGAGGAGACCCAGGGGTTCGCGCCAAACTATCCCATCATCGGCGACACCAGCCTGGGCATTTCGAAACTCTGGGGCATGCTCGGCGCGGCCGCTACCGGCGACGCCACGACGCGAACGCCGGCCGACAACCAGACGGTGCGCAATGTCTTCGTCATCGGTCCGGACAGGAAGATCAAGCTGGTGCTGATCTATCCCATGACCACGGGCCGCAATTTCGACGAGGTGCTGCGGGTGATCGATTCCCTGCAACTGACCGCCAGGCACCGGCTGGCGACGCCGGTGAACTGGAAGCAGGGCGAGGACGTCATCATTGCCGGTTCGGTGACCGACGACGAGGCCCGCCAGATCTATCCGCAGGGCTGGAAGGCGCCGCGACCCTATATCCGCATCGTGCCGCAGCCGGGCCCAAGACACTGATCGGGGGATCTGCGGCCGCAGACCTGACAGGCAGCTAGGTGGTCGCGGCGCGGGCCGCGGCCGCCGGCCAATCACCGACGGGAGGCTCGACCATGATCTTCCGGCAGCTTTTCGACCAGACATCGGGAACCTACAGCTATCTCCTGGCCAGCCGGCGCGGCGGCGAGGCGCTGATCATCGATCCCGTGCTGGAAAAAGTGGACCGCTACATCCAGCTGCTGCGCGAGCTGGACCTCAAGTTGGTCAAGGCGGCCGATACCCACCTTCACGCCGATCACATCACCGGCCTGGGGGCGCTGCGCGACCGCACCCATTGCATCACCGTCATGGGGGAGCAGAGCGGCGTCGACGTGGTGTCGATGCGCGTTTCGGAGGGCGATCGGGTCAAGATCGAAGGCCTGGCCCTGGATGTGCTCTACACGCCCGGCCATACCGACGATTCCTACAGCTTCCTGCTGCCCGACCGGGTCTTCACCGGCGATACCCTGCTGATCCGCGGCACCGGCCGCACCGACTTCCAGAATGGCGATCCGCGCGCCCAGTACGACTCGATCTTCGGCAAGCTGCTCAAGCTGCCCGACGAAACCCTGGTCTTTCCGGCACATGACTACAAGGGCGACATGGTCAGCACCATCGCCGAGGAGCGGGCTTTCAATCCGCGCCTGCAGGTCCGGTCGGTCGACCAATATGTCGACCTGATGAACGGCCTCCATCTGCCGAACCCGAAAATGATGGATGTCGCGGTGCCGGCCAACATGCATGTCGGCCTGGCCCAGGTGGAGATCGCCCGGCGCGGCTGGGCGCTCGCTCCGGCTGACGCCCTGGCGCTGATCGGCCGGCCCGACATCGTGCTGGTCGACCTGCGCGAGCCGCAGGAGCGGGACAGGCACGGCACCATTCCCGGTTCGCTGCACGCGCCCTATTGCGATCTCGAGGACAATGTGAGGCCGGGCGGCCTGCTGCATGAGCTGGCCGCCTCGACCAGCAAGCGCCTGGTCTTCTATTGCGCCTTCGGCGAGCGCTCGGCGATGGCGGTCCAGGCAGCCCAGGATGCCGGGCTCGCCTTGTCCTGCCATATCGAGGGCGGGCTCGGCGCCTGGAAGCAGGCCGATGGGCCGGTGACGACCGGCGGCCGCGGCAGCTGAAGCGGCGTGGCCGTCCCGGCGTGCGCGCCGGCCTTCACTGCGGCTGCGCGGTACGTCTGCGCCGCCTCGGGCGCCCGGCCATGGCCGATCGGCGGGCGGCTTCGACGCTTTCGGTCAGCCGGTCGGCGACATCGAGAATATGCGCTTCGAGGACCGCGACGGCACGGTGCAGATCCTTGGCCCGGCACAGTTCGAGAATGTGACGGTGGTCCGATTGCGCCTTCCGGCGGCCGTCGGTGACCTTCATATGCATGTAGATGTAGCGGTCGGTGCCCTCGTGGATCTTGCGGATCATCGCGGTGATATGATCGCGCCCGGCCGGCCGGTAGAGCCGCTCGTGGAACCGCCAGTTCATCTCACCCCAGGTCTCGATGCCGGAATGGTCCATTTCGGCGATGATGGCCTCGGCCTCCGCCAGGTCCTCGCCTGACATGAAGGGGATGGCGGCCGACAGAAGCCAGCTCTCGACCACCGCGCGCAGCTCGAAAGTCTGTCGGATCTCGTCGAGGGACAGTTCGGCCACCACGGCGCCGGAATGCGAGACGATCTTGACCAGGCCCTCGACTTCGAGCTGCTTCAGCGCCTCGCGCACCGGGATCCGGCTGACGCCGAGTTCACCGGCGATCTTCTCCTGCCGGAGCGCCGTGCCCTCTTCCAGCACGCCGGAGAGGATCCGGTCGCGAAGGATCCGGACCACCTCCTCGGCTGCGGTCGCGCGCGTCATGGACTGCCCTCTCATGCTCGATGCCCGCGGCCCCGACTCGTCCACACCGCTTCTTCTCAATCGGTCAGATTGCGCCGCCGGGCAATCCCGGCCGGTCGGCCGCGGCGCCGGACACGGCGCGCCATGCGCCCGGCGCAGGTCCCGCCCGGTCGGCCGCGCGGCCGCGAAGCTGGACTTCGGACGGCCGGATTGGGACAATGGCGGATCGAAATCGCGTGAGGTCTAAATGGACAATCGTAACGAGTTGTGGCGCCACGTCGACGCCTCGAAGGACCGGCTGATCGAGCTCAGCGACCGGGTCTGGGGCATGCCCGAGGTCTGCTACACCGAGGCGCGTTCGGTCGCCGAACACGTCGCGGAACTCAAGCACCAGGGCTTCCGTGTCACCGAGAACGTCGCCGGCATTCCCACCGCGGTGATCGGCGAGGCCGGCGAGGGCGGTCCGGTGATCGCCTTCCTCGGCGAATATGATGCCCTGCCGGGGCTCAGCCAGGAGGCCGGCGTCGCCGAGCATCGGCCGGTCGAGACCGGCGGCCATGGTCACGGTTGCGGCCATAACCTGCTCGGTTCGGCAGCAATGCTGGCGGCCACCGCCATGAAGAACTGGCTGGCCGAGAACAAGATCCCCGGCCGCGTGCGCTATTATGGCTGCCCCGCCGAAGAGGGCGGCGCCGCCAAGGCCTTCATGGTGCGGGCCGGTGCCTTCGCCGATGCCGATGTCGCCATTTCCTGGCATCCGTCGAGCTTCTGGGAGGTCACGCCGCCCTTGTCGCTGGCCAATACCCGCGCCGATTTCGTGTTCACCGGCCGCACGGCGCATGCCGCCGCCGCGCCGCATCTCGGGCGCAGCGCGCTCGACGCGGTCGAGCTGATGAGCGTCGGCGTCAATTACATGCGCGAGCATATGCCGAGCGACGCGCGCATCCATTATGCCGTGCTCGATGCCGGCGGCATCGCCCCCAACGTCGTCCAGGCCACCGCCCGGGTCCGCTATTCCATTCGCGCCCGTGACCTTCCCGGCATGCTCGAACTGGTCGAGCGCGTCCACAAGGTCGCCAAGGGCGCGGCCATGATGACCGAGACCCAGGTCGAGATGCGCATCGTCAGCGCGGTTTCCAACGTGCTCGGCAACGGCCCGCTGGAAAAGGCCATGCATTCGATCCTGGAAGATCTCGGCCCGCCGCATTTCGACGAGCAGGACCGGGCTTTCGCCAGCCAGATCCGCTCGACCCTGTCGCCCCAGGACATTGCCGCGGTCTATCATTCGATCGGCCTGCCGGAGACCGACGCGCCGCTCGCCGACTTCCTGGTGCCGCTCGACGCGCCGCGCAATCCGGCCATCGGCTCGACCGATGTCGGCGACGTCAGCTGGGTGGTGCCGACCGTGCAGGCCCATGCGCCGACGGTGGCCATCGGCACGCCCTTCCACACCTGGCAGGTGGTGGCGCAGGGCAAGGCGCCGGCCGCTCACAAGGCCATGGTGCAGGTGGCCAAGGCCATGGTTGCGACGGGCGCGGCGGTGCTGACCGACCCGGCCCTGCGAGCCGCAGCCAAGGCGGATCTCGCCGAGCGGACCCGCAAGACGCCCTATGTCAGCCCGATCCCGGATGCGGTGAAGCCGCCCTTGAACATGTCGCGCGGCTGAGCCGGGCTCGACCTGCTGCGCCGCGGTTCGTCCGCGGCGCAGATCCATCTCCGCAGCGGCCTGAATTTGCTGCTATTTTCTCCTCGCACCCGCTTGGTTCGCGAGCGCCGGGTGCCCACTTTAGGTCGTCGCCGGCGCCTGCCGGCTCGATGGCTCATCCGCGCCGGCCCTTGCGGGCAGCCGTGGAGAACGATCCCGAGAACGCGAACCCCCGAGAGAGCGATCCCATGGCAAAGCTCACGCTGATCAGCTTCCCGACCTGCCCCTATGTCCAGCGCGCGATCATCGCGCTGAAGGAAAAGAACGTCGATTTCGACGTCGTCTATATCGACCTCGCCAACAAGCCCGACTGGTTCCTGGCCATTTCGCCCCTCGGCAAGGTCCCGGTGCTGAAGGTCGAACGGCCGGGCGAGACGGAAGCGATCCTGTTCGAGAGTTCGGTCATCGTCGAATATATCGAGGAGACCGCCTCAGGCGCGAAACTGCATCCGGCCGATCCGCTCGAGCGCGCGCAGCATCGCGCCTGGATGGAATATGGCTCGACCGTGCTCGGCGACCTCTTCCGCTTCGCCACGGCCAAGACCGAAACCGATCTCACCGCCGCCAGGGATGCGGCGATCGCCAAGTTCGCGCGCCTGGAAACGACGCTGGGCAACGGTCCCTATTTCGCCGGTACCGCCTTCAGCTATGTCGATGCCGTCTTCGCACCGGCCTTCCGGCAGATCGACGCCATCGAGGCCGCCACGGGGGTCGATCTGACCAAGGACTTCGCCAAGGTTTCGGCCTGGCGGGCAGCGCTTGCCGCGCGGCCGAGCGTCAAGGCGGCGGCGCCCGCCGACTACCAGTCGCTCTATCTCACCCGGCTGCGCAACCAGGACGCCCAGGTGCTGAAGCTCGCCGCCTGATCGCCGGGTTGGAAGACCGCCGCGGGCCGAGGTTCAGCCCGCGAGCGCCTTGCGGAAGCAGAACTCCCAGCTTTCGCTGATATCGGCGAGATAGCGCGCCACCGGCTCGCGGCTGAAGCCGAGCTTCTCGTAGAAGCCGTGGCCGCGGGTGAAGCGGGTGTCCGACCAGAGCACGATGTCGCGCGCGCCGCGGTCGCGCACCAGGGCCTCGCCCGTGGCGAACAGCCGCTGGGCGAGCCCCGAGCCGCGGGCGTCGGCCGCGACATAGACCTTGAACAATTCGGCGATGCCGGGCGCCGTGGTCATCACGGCGGCCAGCGACCCGACCAGGCCATTGTCGTTCTCGGCGACGAACAATTGGCCGCCCTTGGCGCGATAATGGCTGGCGGGCGCCGCGAGCTCGGGAAATTCGGCGTCGATGAACTGGCAGCCGGGATATTCCGCGAAGATCCGGGCGATGAGCCGCGCGAGGCTGGCGCCGTCGGCGTCGGTCGCGGGACGAATGATCATGATGTGATGGTCCTTGTCGCCTGGATGAGAGCGAGCGCGTCCTGGGGCGCGAGCGGCACCGGTGTCCAGCTCGCCTGGGTCGCGACGGCTTCGTCGAGCCGCTTCTGATATTGCCGGCGCGGCAGCTCGACAGCGCCGAGCGAGCGCAGATGGTCAGTGACGAACTGGGTGTCGAGCAGCGTGAAGCCGCCGGCGATCAGCCGCGCCACCAGATGGACCAGCGCCACCTTGGACGCGTCGCGTTCGGTGTGGAACATGCTCTCGCCGAAAAAGGCGGCGCCCAGGCGGACGCCGTAGAGACCCCCGGCCAGCCGTCCGTCGAGATAGGCCTCCACCGTATGACAATGGCCCATGCGGAACAGCGCACCATAGAGCGCGCGGATCCGGCCGTTGATCCAGGTGGTCGTGCGCCCCTCCGCGGGCGCCGCGCAGGCATCGATGACCGCCTCGAAGTCATGGTCCATGCGGATTTCGAAACGCCCGCCCTTGACGGTGCGGGCAAGCCGGGCCGGCACATCGAAACCATCGAGCGGAATGACGCCGCGCCGGTCCGGCTCGACCCAGTAGAGGCCGGGATCGTCGGCGCCTTCCGACATCGGGAAAATGCCGCAGGCATAGGCCCTGAGCAGCACCTCCGGAGTGATCGCATTGGCGAGGTCGTCGGTATGGCGGGTCATGACGCGAGGATTCTACCGCAGTTCGCCGGGGACGGGGAGACCGGCGTTAGGGTTGCCTCGCCGTGGCCGCCATCGGTTCGAGGCCGGTCCGCGTCACCGTCTCGAAGGCCGCGGGCGAGGCCAGGAAGCCGATCAACTGCCGGGCGGCTTCGGGCTCGCGGGCGGCGACCAGGATGCCGGCCGAAAACACCGTGACCCGCTGCAGCTCCGCCGGCAGCGGGCCGACGAAGTCGATGCCTTGAATCGGCAGGAGCTCGCTGATCTGCTGAAAACCGATCTCGGCATCGCCGCGGGCGACCACGTTGCCGACGCGCTCGCTGAGGATCTGCCGGCTCTTGGGCCCGACCTGGTCGGCGATGCCCAGCCGCTGATAGAGTTCGGTCGAGACATAGACGCCGCTGGCGCTCGCCGAATAGGCGATCGACCGGGCCTCGAGCAGCGTCTTTCTGAGCGCCTCGGCCGAACTGATATCCGGCCGCGGTGCGCCGGCCCGGACCGCCATGCCGATGCTCGACCGGGCGAGGTCGACACGGCTCGCCGGATCGACCTTGCCCTGCCGGATCAGGTTTTCCAGGCCGCTTTCCGCCAGGATGACGATGTCGGCGGCTTCGCCCCGCGCCAGCCGCACGGGAATGGCGTCCGGAGCGGTCCCCATCGAGGCGCCCCAGGCGGTCACCACGCTGTGGCCGGTCGCCCGCTCGAAGGCCGGCAGCAAGTCCCGATAGGCCGCGGTGAAGCCGCCGGAATTCATCACCCTGATCTCGGCCGCCGATAGCGGGGCCGAAAGCGCCAGCAGGGTCAGCAGCGCCAGGGCCAGGCGAGGCATGGTGATCGCGGCAAATCTCATGGACGATCCTCCGTCAAATCGGCGCTAGCCGGGCGGACACGGCGCCCGGCCCGGTCAATCGGCGAGACGCAGTTCGAAGATGATCTGGCCATTGTCGGTCAGGCCGGTCTCGCTCCAGCCATTGCGGCGATAGAAGCGTTCGGCGCGCGTGCCGTGCCCGGTGGTCAGCCAGGCCTTGGCATGGCCGGCGGCCTTCAGCGCGGCGCAGGCCTCGGAGAGCAGGGCCTGGCCGATGCCGCGTCCCTCGCAAGCGGGATCGACGAACAGCGCGAAGATCGAGCCGTCGCGCGGATCCGCCGAGGAGAACCCCTGAATGGCGCGGTCCTGCTCGAAGACCCAGAAACCGTCGCGGTCGATCAGCCAGGCGACCTGGTCGACGATCTTGCCCGGATCGCTCAGCTGGTTTTCGCGAACCGCCATGCGGATTTCGCCGATGCGTGCGAGATCCGCCCGGGTGGCAATGCGGATCACTGCTTTTCGATGCCGGCGACCGCGGCCGCTTCCATCCATTTCACCGCTTCGACCCGCACCCGCTCGGCGAGCTCCTCCGGCGTCGACGGTGCGATCTGCATGCCGAGCGAGGTCGACAGGGCGTTCTGCAGCTCGGGCGCGGTTGCCGCCGCCCGCACCGCGGCGTTGAGCTTGGTGACGACCTCGGCCGGCACGCCCGTGGGGGTGAACATGGCGAACCAGGCGATCAACTCGTAGCCTTTCACGCCGGCCGCTTCATCGACGGTCGGCAGGTCGGGAAATTGCGGCGAGCGGGTCGTCGAGGTGACGGCGAGCGCCCGCACGGTATTGGCGCGCACCTGGGGCAGCATCACGCCGAGATCGGCGGTGAACAGCGTCACGCGGTTGGCGATCAGATCCTGCATGGCGGCCGGGCCCTGGCGATAGGGCACGTGGGTCATCTTGATGCCGGTCATGGCCAGCAGCATCTCGGTGGAGACGCGCTGCGAGGCGGAGGCCGAGGCGAAGGTGAGGTCGGTGCGGGTCTTGGCGAGTGCGATCAGCTCCGCCAGCGTCTTGGCCGGCACCTCGTTGGACACCGCGACGATCAGCGGCACCGAGCACAGGAACGAGACCGGCTGAAAATCCCGGTGCATGTCGAACGGCACGTTGTTGAACAGCGCGGGCGCCGCCGCATTGGTCGAATTGGTGCCGATCAGAATGGTGTAGCCGTCGGCATCGGCCTTGGCGACGGCGCTTGCGCCGATCATGCCATTGGCGCCGGGCCGGTTCTCGATCACCAGCGACTGGCCGAGCGTCTGGCTCATCCGGTCGCCGAAGGCGCGCGCGACGATATCGGTGGCGCTGCCGGCGGCGAACGGCACGATCACGCGGATCGGCCGGTTCGGATAATTCTGCGCGGCCGCCGGTCCGGATTGCGCCAGCGCGCCGAGCGCGAGGATGCCGGCGAGAACCAGCGATCCGACCCATGCCCGGCCGCCGGACATCCGTGCCTTGGCCTCTGCCCCTGTCATGAAATACCTCCCGTCAGCGTGTCGCCGGGCGACTGCCGCGCCCGTTGCCATTGACGTCGGACCCTAGTGGCTTTGCCGGCGAAGGCAACCGTTGCGGCCATCAAGACGCAACGACGTTGTTTCCCGGCCACGGTCGCGCGCTATGTGCGGGCTGCGTCGTCCGGGCGCTTGGCCGGATCCCGGACCTCGCCTAATTCTCGGCCGTCATAGGTCCCGCTCGGAAGCCCGTCATGCGCCGCACCGCCCTTGCCCTTCTCGCCGTCTTTTCCGCAGCCCCGGCTCTGGCCCAGAGCGCCGAGCAATTCGTCGGCCGCTGGGGTTTCGTGTCCTATTGGAACGAGGCCGACCGGGCGAAGTCGATCGCCGGCGCGCGCGGCTCTTGCGGCCATCCCTATGTCATCGCGCGCGGCCCCAATGGCGGCGTCATGATGCATGCGGCCGATGCGGCGGCACCGAGCGAATTGCGCGTCGCCTCGGCCGAGGGCAAGACCTATCTGGTGCCTCCCGGCAATCCCGAGCCCGGCAACCGCGCCAACCGCGAACTCATCATTGTCGATGCCAATACCTTCATCACCCGCTACACCAGCGAGGAAGCCCATGGCCGCTACGGCATGATGGTCTATGCGCGCTGCGGCGGTGCGGGCGCCGGCCGGCGCTGATCACTACTGGTCGCCGCGCCTGGCCGCGCGGCGCATGAGATCAAGTCCCGTCCATCGCCGTTCGTGCAGCAGGCCTTGCCGGCGGCCCTATCGGAGACGAAAGCCGTGATCCTGATCGGTCAATATGATTCGCCTTTCGTCCGGCGTGTCGCCATAGCGCTCCGCCTCTACGGCCTGTCCTACGAGCACCGGCCATGGTCGGTGTTCGGCGATGCCGACGAGGTGGCCCGCTACAATCCGGTCATCCGGGTGCCGACACTGGTTCTCGATGACGGCGAGGTGCTGATCGAGAGCGCGGCGATCCTCGATCACCTCGACGAAACGGTCGGCCCGGCCAGGGCCTTGATCGCCGAAAACGGCCGGGACCGGCGGCTGGCCCTGAAGGTGATCGCGCTTGCCACCGGCCTCGGCGACAAGGTGGTCAGCCTGATCTATGAGCGCATCCTGCATGCCGAGATGTCGCAGCCCTGGGTCGATCGGCTGCACGGCCAGATCCACGGCGTCCTCGATGCTCTCGAGGCCGAACGGGCGGGCCGGGCCACGCCGTTCTGGTTCGGCGCGGCGATCGGCCATGCCGACATCGCGGTCGCCTGTGTCCTGCGCATCACCGGCGAGGCCAATCCGGGCCTGTTCGACGCGCGGCGCTGGCCGGCACTCGCGGCTCACGCGGCCCGCTGCGAGGCGCAGGAGCCGTTCCGGGCGGTCGTGCAGCCTTTCGTGCCGCCGTCCTGAGCGCGCCGCGCAGCCGGCCTCTGCCGAAACGCCCATGTCTAAGCTGAGCCGGCTCGGCTAGGTTGACGCCACCTCGCCATGCCCATGTCCCCCGCCTTCATCGTCGTCGCCCTCGGCATCACCCAGATCGTCTCCTGGGGCACCATCGTTTACGCCATTTCGGTGCTGTCCAAGCCCATGGCGGCCGAGCTCGGCTGGAGCCAGACCTTCATCTTCCTGGGGTTTTCGGCGTCGCTGCTGGTCGGCGGTCTCGTCGCCAAGCCGGCGGCGCAATTCCTGGAGAAGCGCGGCGGCCGCGTGACCATGACCATGGGGTCGGTGGTGGCGGCGCTGGGCCTGGCCATGCTGTCGCAGGTGACCGAGGCGACCGTCTATATCGCCGCCTGGGTCGTGCTGGGCCTCGCCTCGCGCCTCACCCTCTACGATACCGCCTTCGCCACCCTGGTCGAGATCCACGGCACCGCCGCGCGGCGGCCGATCACCGTGCTGGCGCTGTTCGGTGGCCTTGCCTCGACCGTCTTCTGGCCGATCTGCCATTACGTCAACGAAGCCCATGGCTGGCGCGCCGCCTGGCTGGTCTGTGCGCTTGCGGTGCTGGTCCTGTGCACGCCCCTGCATCTCGCCTTGCCGAAGAAGGGAGCGGCTGCGGCTTCCGCCAACGGGGCAAATGGCGCCGATGGCGATCCGGAGCCGCTGGTGCCGGCGTCGCAGCGGTCATCGGCGATCCTGCTCCTGGCCATTGCGCTCGCCTGCAATTCCTTCATCACGGTGGCGCTCAACGCCCATTTCATTCCCGCCGTGGTGATGCTCGGCGCATCCGCCGCCACGGCCGTCTGGATCGCCTCGATCCGTGGCGTGTTCCAGACCCTCGGCCGCCTGGCCGAGATGATCTTCGGGCGAAACCTCGATCCTTTCGCCTTCGCCATGCTGTCGACCGGCATCCTGGTTCTGGCCTTCCTGCCGCTGGCCGGCGGCGGCGCATCCACCCCGGCGCTGCTGGCCTTTTCGATCCTGTTCGGCATCTCCATCGGGCTCGTCACCATCGTGCGCGGCGCGGTGCCCCTGGTGCTGTTCGGCAAGCACGGCTATGCCAGCGTGCTCGCCACCATCGCCACCCCGGGCCTGGTGGTCACCGCGGTCGCGCCGACCGCCTATGCCTTCATTCTCGACAGCATCGGGCCCCGCTGGGGTTTCGTCATCCTGTTCGTCATCGCGCTTGCGTCCTTTGCCGCGACATCGGCGCTGGCCTGGCGGTTTCGTGCCGGCTCGCGCCCGCCGCCGCCATGATCGGCGATGACCGTAGCCGCTCGCGCGAAATTCGGGCTAGCTGAGATGCGACTGGTGGATTCGCGGCGAGAGACCGGATGATCCTGGAGATATGGCAAGGTTCGGGCGACCTCTGGAACGGCCTTGCCGTGATCCTGCGCGCCATCGGTTATGTCGGCACGCTGGGCGGCGCCGGCGTCGCGCTGTTCCTGCTGTTCATGAGCGGCGAGCTGACCGCCGAGGAGGCGACCGCGGCGCGCCGCTGGCTGGCGGTGCTGGTGCTGCTCGGGCTGTTTGCGACGCTCGCCACCTGGCCGATGCGGGCGCTGACGGTCGCCCGCATGCCGGAGGCAGCCTTCCGTCTCGATATGTATCCCGGCATCCTGCGCTCGCGTTTCGGCGACGCCGCCCTGCTGCGCATGGGCGGTCTGGTGCTGGTGCTGTTCGCCCTGGTGCGCCGGACCTGGGGCACCGGCATCGCCGCCATCGGCGCGGTGACGATCGCCGCCAGCTATGTGGCGATCGGCCACACCACCCAATATCGCCCGCGCCAGGAACTAGCGGTGCTGGCCGTGCTGCATCTGATGGCAGTGGCCTTCTGGTTCGGCAGCCTGTTCCCCTTGCGCAACGTCGCGCTGCGGCGCGACCCGCAATCGGCCGCCGATGCGGTCGCGGTCTGGTCGCGTTATGCCACGGTCTTCGTCCTGCTGGTGCTGGCGAGCGGCATGCTGGTCAGCTGGTATCTGGTCGGGTCGGTCAGGAACCTGACGGCGTCATGGTTCGGCTGGGCGCTGATCGCCAAGCTGGTTCTCGTCGGGCTGATGCTGCTCGCGGCCTTTGGGGCCCGTTTCCATCATGCCAGGCTGATGAGACGCGGCGACGTGCTGGCGGCCACCGGGCTGCGCCGCTCGCTCGGCCGGCAGATCCTGCTCGCCATTCTGATTTTCTATGCGACCGCCGAGCTCGTCTCGGTCAATCCGATCGATTACGGCCATCGCCTCGCCGGCTGAGGGCGGGGCTCAGGCGACCAGCATGTCCAGCCCGCGCGCCGAGACGGCCTGGCTCAGGTGGCGGGCCGGCGCGGTGTCGACGATGATCCCGGTGGCCAGGTCGTGGCCGTCGATACGCACCGGCATCTGGCGCTCGAACTTCGACGAGTCGACAATGAAATAGGCGCGTTTCGCCGCGCCGATCATTTGCTTGCGCTGCTCGGCCCAGACCCGGCAGATATCGGTCGGCTGGCCGTCGGCGGTCAGTCCGCCGGCCGTCACGAAAGCGATGTCGACATGATAGTTCTTCAGCATGTCCATGGTGTCGATGCCGACCGATCCCTGGTCGGCCATGTCGATCTCGCCGCCCAGCACCACCACGCGGAAGCCCGGCACCCGCGACAGAAGCAGCGCATTGGCCAGTCCGTTGGTGACCACGGTCAGCTGGCTCTTGGCGGTCAGGGCCTCGGCGACCAGAAGGGCGGTGGCGCCGGAATCGAGCAGCACCACCATGCCGTCCTCGACCAGTGCGGCGGCCGCCCGGGCGATCGCGGCATTGCCCGTCGCATTGTCGACCAGGCGATGCACGGCGACCGGTTCGTTCGCCGGCTTGCGGGTCGCGCCGCCATGGACGATATCCAGTTCGCCGCGGTCGGCGAGCATCTTCAGGTCGCGCCGGATGGTTTCGCGGGAGACGCTGAGCGTATCGGCGAGCTCGCCCACCGTTGCCGATCCGGAGAGCTCGACCCGCTCTCTGATGCGGTCGTGACGGTTCACGGCGAGCGGTCTGGCCATAGGGAGCGCAACCCAGTCATGCAAAACAAGGGAATGCGAACACGATCACGGGAGCGTGATGATCGCATCCGGAGTTCTACTCATGTGCGCAGCTGACGCAACCTACCGATCGAATGTCGGTATCGCGCTCTTCAACCGTCACGGGTGGGTCCTGATCGCCCGCCGCACCGGAGATGACGGTCCCGAGATCGTCGCGCCGGGCTTCGAATGGCAGATGCCGCAAGGCGGAATCGAGCCCGGCGAGGATATCGAGGCCGCCGCGCGCCGGGAACTCGCCGAGGAGACGGGCGTCACACGCGCCGAGCTGCTGGACATTCTGCCGCAGGCGCTCAGCTATGACTGGCCGCCCTATCACGGGCCGCCGCATCGGCTGACCCGCTGGCGCGGCCAGCGGCAGAGATGGCTCGCCTTCCGCTTCACCGGATCAGACGACGAGGTCGATCTGTCGCATGCCGCGCCGGGTGAGCCGCCGGAATTCGATCGCTGGCGCTGGGAGAGGCTCGCACTGCTGCCGGATCTGGTCATTGGCTATAAGCGGGCGGTCTATGCCGCGGTCGCGGCCGGCTTCGCCACCTTCGCCTCGAACGGCGCGGATGAGCCGGCCGCGGGGCCCGCGGGATCATGCCGCAATTCATCATCTTAAGGTCATGATGGACCATGATGGTCCCCGCGCGAATCGCATCCAAGATCGGAATCTCGTTTCCATGACCGACGCCGTTGCCGCCGCCTTCGCCGCATTGGACGCCCACAAGCGCTCGCTCGAGGCGACATCGCTCCGGGCCCTTTTCGAGGCCGAGCCGAAGCGCTTCGAGCGCCTGTCGATGAAGCTCGGCCCGATCCTGATGGACTATTCCAAGACCCGCGTGACGGCCAAGACGATGCGGCTGCTGACCGAGCTCGCCCGCGCCGGCGATGTCGAGGCCAAGCGCGACGCGATGTTCGCCGGCGAGCGGATCAATGTCAGCGAGAACCGCGCCGTGCTGCACGTGGCGCTGCGCAATCTCTCCGGCACGCCGATGCCGGTCGACGGCCGCGACGTCATGCCGGCGGTCGCCGCCGAGCGTGAGCGCTGCGCCGCCTTCGCCGACGCGGTGCGCTCCGGCGCGCTGCGCGGCGCCACCGGCAAGCGTTTCTCCACCGTGGTCAATATCGGCATCGGCGGCTCGGATCTCGGCCCGGCCATGGCGACGCTGGCGCTTTCGCCTTATGCCAAGCGCGGGCTCGGCGTGCGCTTCGTCTCCAATGTCGACGGCGCCCATATGGCCGATACGCTGAAGGGGCTCGACCCCGCGCGCACCCTCTTCATCATCTCGTCCAAGACCTTCACCACGGTCGAGACCATGACCAATGCCACGACGGCCCGGGCCTTCGTGGCCCAGGCGCTGGGCGAGCCGGCGGTCGGCCACCATTTCGCGGCCGTGTCGACCAACCTGGCGGCGGTCAACGCCTTCGGCATTCCCGAACAGAGCATGTTCCGCTTCTGGGACTGGGTCGGCGGCCGCTATTCGGTCTGGTCGGCCATCGGCCTGTCCTTGATGATCGCCATCGGCCCGCGCAACTTCCAGGGCTTCCTGGCCGGTGCCGAGCGGGTCGACCAGCATTTCCGCGCGGCGCCGCTGACCCGCAACATGCCGGTCATCATGGCGCTCGTCGGGCTCTGGCATCGCAATGTCTGGGGCTATGCCAGCCATGCCGTGCTGCCCTATGACCAGCGCCTCGCACGCTTCCCCGCGCATTTGCAGCAGCTCGACATGGAGAGCCTCGGCAAGTCGGTGACGCTCGCCGGCGCCCCGGTGGCGCGCGCCACCGGCCCGGTCATCTGGGGCGAGCCCGGCACCAATGGCCAGCACGCCTTTTTCCAGCTGCTGCACCAGGGCACCGATGTCGTGCCCTGCGACTTCCTGATCGCCGCCAGCCCGCACGAGCGCGGCCGCAAGCACCACGACCTGCTGATCGCCAATTGCCTGGCCCAGAGCCAGGCGCTGATGCGCGGCCGCACGCTCGAGGAGGCGACCGCCCAGGCGCTCGACAAGGGGCTGAACGCCAAGGAAGCCGCTGCCCTCGCGCCGCACCGGGTCTTCGCCGGCGATCGCCCCTCGACCACCTTCCTCTATCGCAAGCTCGACCCGGCGACGCTCGGCATGCTGATCGCGCTCTATGAGCACAAGGTCTTCGTCATGGCGGCGATATTGGGCATCAATGCCTTCGACCAATGGGGGGTCGAGCTCGGCAAGGAACTGGCGACCGAGCTGGAGCCGGTGGTGGCCGGCCGCGTTCACGCCATTGACGGGCTCGACGGCTCGACCGCCGGCCTGGTTGCGGCGCTGCGGCGCTTGCGCCTCTGAGGCCGGTCAGGCCGCCGGCCCGACGGTTACCGGCGTATAGTCCTGGAACCAGTTGCGGGCCTGCACGAAGCCCTTGACGCGCGGACTGAGGCCGCGCGGGTTCAGGTCATGCACGACGAACAGCGCGGCGGCGTCGTCGACCAGCAATTCGTGCAGCCGCGCCATGGCGGCGTCCTGCGCGGGCTGGTCGACCGCCTCGCGCATCGTCTTGATCTGCTGGTCCACGGCCGGATTGTTGTACCAGCCCCAATTGTTGCCGCGCGGCGCGGTCAGTGCGCTGTCATAGATGGTCCAGCCAGCGGTCGGCTCGATCGAGGGGATCGCGATATTGAGGGCGTGGAAGCCCCGCTGCGCGTCACTCCGCGTGCCGCCGCGCAGCATGTTGATGATGGTGGTGAAGTCGACCACCTCGAAGCTGACGTCGATGAAGATGTCCTTGAGGTTCTCCTGCATCATCTCGTTCATCGGCATGGGCACCATCTGGCCGCCGCCGCCGGAGGCGATGACCACCTTCACCGGCAGCCGTTTGGCTGGTCCGTAGCCGGCTTCGGTCATCAGTGCCTTGGCAGCCTCGACATCGTAGCGGATGTCGAAGTTCGGCTTGCCGAACCAGGGGTCGCCGGGCAGCACCTCGCCCTTGGCCGCCTCGGCGGTGCCCGACAGCAATTGCACCATGCCGTCCCGGTCGATGGCGAGATTGGCCGCCTTGCGCACCCGGATATCGGCAAAGGGGGTGCCCGGATTGACGTTCAGCCGCCAGGCCCAGATATGCGGATAGGAGTTCTGCACGATCGCCATGCCGGCGGCCTTGAGTGAGGGAATGACGTCGGGTGGCAGCGTCTCGGCGATGTCGATCGTGCCGGCGCGCAGCGCCGCGATCCGGGCATTGCCGTCGGGGATCGGGACCAGCACCGTGCGCGCCGTCCTGGGCACGCGCCGGGCGTCCCAATAGGCGCTGTTGGCCTCGAGCTCCGTCCGCTCGCGCGGCGTCACCGAGACCACTTTGTAAGGACCGGTGCCGGCCGGCGTCACCGCGAATTTCTGCCAGTCGCCGCCGAGCTCCCTGAGCCGTGACGGGCTGACGAACCAGAGATAGGCGAGCTGGAACGGGAAGGCGCCGTCGACGAACAGCGTCGATATGGCGATGGTCCGGTCGTCGATCTTTTCGTAGCTCGCAAGCGACGACAGCCGCGAGCGGATCAGGCCGGAGCGTGGCGCGTTAAAATGCGGCGCCTCCGGCTTGAACACCGAATCCAGGTTCCAGATCGCGGCCTCGACGTCGAACGGCGTGCCGTCGTGGAATGTCACGCCCTGGCGCAGCGTCAGGATCCAGCGCTTCTTGTCGGCCGGATCGACGCGCCAGCTCTCGGCAAGGCCCGGCGTCAGCCGCGACGGCGCATCGGCCCTGGTCATGTCCCAGTTGATCAGCGCATCGAACACCATATAGCCGCCGAAGCGGACGCCTTCGAAACCGCCTTCCGGGCCGCCCCACATGCGCGGCACGTCCGACAGCGAAATGCCGATACGCAGGGGCTGCGCGCCGGCCTGGGCTTCCGCCTGTGGGCTCAGGGCGGCCGCGCCGGCGAGGGCCGCCGCGCTCTTGAGGATGCTGCGGCGGGACAAGGTGAGGCGGGGCATGGCAGACCTCCGGGATGGCTCTGCCAAGGGCGTTCCAAGTTCCATGCCAGCCAGGCTCGGGAGGATAAGGCACGGAAAGACAAGGGAGTTTCGTCCGGGCACCCGGCGCGGAACATGCATGCAATGGATGATGATTGCCTCGATTCAAGGCAAGCGCGGGCGTGGGGCGGGCAAATGCGGCGGCGCACGGCCCTTCAGTCGACCTTGAAATTGGCCGGACGGAGGGCCGGGGGCAAAGGCGGCGTGACGTGGTTGCGGGCCCAGAAGCTGTTGAAGAAAGGCAGCTTGGCAGTGACCTCGCCGCGGGTCACTGGCCGCAGCCGCGATACCGTCTCGGCCCACAGGACGATGGTGGCGCCGGAGGTGCCGAGCACGGCGTCGGGATGGTGGATCGGCACCTCCGCCCAGTCCGCGGCACCGCCGCGGTCGGGTTGGAAATTGCGCCGATCGGCCAGGAAGACCACATCCGGCTGGAGCGGGTGCTCTTCCCGGCCATCGATCTCGGTGGTGGCGGAGCTGAACTCGTACCGCCGCGATTGCGCCGCGACATGCAGGATGCCGGTCTCGATCGGCTCGCGCAGATCGCCGCCCATGGCCGCGACGACCTGACGGATGATCCAGTCGGGCGTGCCGTTGCGGATGGGGGTGACCAGCATGACCACGGCGGCCCGGGCGCCGAGCGTCAGAACCACCGCCTCGCCCCGTATCGCGGTGTGCGTGGCGCGGCTGGCGCTGGCGAAACTCGGGCCGGTACGGGCCTTGAGCTCGATCACATTGGATGCCGAACGGGTCACGCCGTTCACCGTCACGTCCATGCCGATGCGCACGCGGACCGTATAGGTCGGGAACAGCACCCAGGCATAAAGGACATAACCGACGGCGGCGAGCACGGTCGCCAGCCGGACCCACGGCTTGCGCCAGGCCAGGCGCAGGTTTTCGATCGACGTGTTCAAGTCCTTGACGATCGGCTTGAGCACCATGCGCGACCCCGGTCGGTGACCCCTCCTGAGACCGGCTAGATGGCGCGGGCGAAAGCGATCGACAGGGGCCGGGACTCAATGTCGCAGAGACCCGGCCGGAATGGCAGGCCGTACTATCGCCCGAGCGGCGCGCCGACCCCGGTGCGTTCGGTGATCAGGCCGTAATGCTCGACCCGGCGATGCCGGGCGAAGTCGAAGATCGTCTCCTTGCCGAAGCGGGTGTCGTCGAGGTCGCAGGCGACCACCAGCACGCCGTCTTGTTCATGGTCGAGCTCGCCGAGGATCTTGCCGTTCGGATCGACCACCAGCGTGCCGCCCATCAGGTGATTGCCGTCCTCGTCGCCGGCCTTGGCCACCGCCACCACGAAGGTCGCGTTCTGATAGGCGCCGGCCTGCACCGACAGGCGGTGGTGGAACAGCCGGTCGGCCAGGCCTTCGCCGCTGCGCTGCGAATTGACCGAGGGCGTGTTGAAGCCGAGCACCACCATCTCGACGCCCTGCAGGCCCATCACCCGATAGGTCTCGGGCCAGCGGCGGTCGTTGCAGATCGCCATGCCGACCAGGCCGCCTTCGAAATTCCAGACCGGCCAGCCGAGATCGCCGGGTTCGAAATAGCGCTTTTCCAGGTGCTGGTGCGACCGCGTGTCGTCGTAATCGACATGTCCCGGCAAATGCACCTTGCGGTATTTGCCGACGATCTCGCCGCTGTGAGCGACCAGGATCGAGGTGTTGAAGTGCCGGCCCTCGGGCGTCAGCTCGGCATAACCGAAGCTCATCGCTATCTCCAAGGCCTTGGCCCTGGCGAAGAGCGGCTCGGTCGCCGCGTTGGGCATCGCCGCCTCGAACCAGCCGTCGGCCTCGGCCCGGTCTTCATGATACCAGCGCGGGAAGAAGGTGGTCAGCGCCAGTTCGGGATAGACGATGAAGCGCGCGCCCCTGGCATGGGCATCCTCCATCAGCACGATCATCCGCGCCACCACGCTCTGCCGCCCTTCGGCTTTCGAGATCGGCCCGAGCTGGGCCGCGGCAACGGTGAGGATGCGGGACATGAAGGCTCCTGGATGCTGGGGGGCGCTGCCCTCGGCGGCGCTTGAACAGAGCGGATTCTAGGGCGCCGATGGAAGCCGACACAAGCGGGGACTGTGGGCACGGCGCCATCGGAAGCCGGCTCGCAAACCCGCGATGCCGTCTCATGTCCATGAGGAGCGCCGGTCCGGCGCCGGTCGCCGGCCGGATCCGTCGCTGAGGCCTTCTCGCTTGACCGCGATCGGTCGCGTATTTATTAGACTGACTAGTCTATCTAATAATGCATCATCCCCGATCCGAGAGAATGCGATGCGCAAGGTCGATCCCGACAAGCACGAGGCCAAACGCCAGCAGATCCTCAAGGCGGCGATCGCCTGTTTCACCGCCAAGGGATTTCACCGCACCAGCACGGCCGAGATCTGCGCCGAGGCGGCCATGAGCCCCGGCAACCTGTTCCACTATTTCCCCAACAAGCAGGCGATCATCGCAGCCATTGTCGACGCCGAGAGGCACGATACCGCGGCCTATTTCGACGATGCGATCAAGGCGGACGACCTGTTCGCCGAGCTGCTCGGCTTCATGGACATCGTCCTGGCGCTCGCGGCCGACCCGGCTTATGCGCGGCTCGCGCTCGATATTTCCGGCGAGGCCATGCGCGACGCCGATATCGGCGAGCGGGTGGCGCGCAGCGACGCCGAGATTCAGGCCGCGCTGCGCGCCCTGATCGCGGCGGCCGCCGCGCGCGGGCAGGTCGACCCGAGCCTCGATCCTGCGGCCGCGGCGACCTGGATCGGCGCGCTGATCGACGGCATTTTCGGGCGGGTCGCGGTCGACCCGACCTTCCGGCCGAAAGAGCAGGCAGCAACGCTGAGGCTCCTGATCAGCCGCTTCCTCGCGCCGCGCGGACACTGACGCCATGGCCACCGCGACCACGCAACGCATCGTCAATGTCGACGCCCTCAGGGGTTTCGCGCTCGCCGGCATCCTGGTCGTCAACATGAAGGCCTTCGCCTCGGCCTATTACGGCACGGGCGTGGCCGACCCGGCCTTTGCCTCGGGCGCCGACCGGGCCGCGCAATGGCTCGTCTCATGGCTGTTCGAGACCAAATTCTATCTGATGTTCTCGTTCCTGTTCGGCTACAGCTTCACCTTGCAGATGCAATCGGCCGAACAGGCGGGTGCCGCCTTCATTCCGCGCATTTTGCGCCGGCAGGCCGGCCTCTGGCTGATCGGCCTCGCCCATGCGGTCTTGCTGTTCTACGGCGATATCCTGACCACCTATGCCGTGCTCGGCCTCGTTCTGCTGGCGCTGCGCCACCAGCCCGACGGCCGGCTCTTTGTCATCGCCAAGGCACTGGTGCTGGTCACGGCGCTTGCCTGGGGCGTGCTCGCGCTGCTGCTCGCCCTGTTCGGCGATACCGCCGACAAGGCCGGGTTGGCGGCCGCGGCGCGCGCCGCCGAGGCGGCTTATCGCAGTGGCGCCGCGGCGGTGATCGGCCAGAACCTGCAGCAGCTCACCACCGTCTGGATCCCGCTCCTGCTGCTTCAGGCGCCCTGCGCGCTGGCCATGTTCTGTCTCGGCATGGTGGCCGGCCGGCACGAGTTGTTTCGCCACGTCGAGCGCCACCGCTCGCTCGCCGGCCATCTGGTGACCTTCGGCCTCGTCATCGGCCTGCCGGCCGCCGCGCTTTATGCCACCGCTTCGATCTATTGGATCGACACGGCCTGGGAACTGCCCGGCCTGGCGCTCGGGATCCTGACCGCGCCCTTCCTGACCGGCGGTTATATCGGCGCGGCCATGCTGCTGTTCCAGACCGGCCTCGGGCAGCGGCTCGCCCGCTTGCTGGCGCCGGCCGGCCGCATGGCCCTGTCGAACTATCTCCTGCAGTCGGCGATCTCGGCCTTCATCTTCCATGGCTATGGTCTCGGCCTGATCGGCCGGCTGTCGCCCTGGCTGGTTCTGCTCCTGGCCCTTGCCGTCTTCGTCTTTCAACTGGCGTTCAGCGCCTGGTGGCTGCGCCTGTTCGCCTATGGTCCGCTGGAATGGCTGCTGCGTGCCCTGACCATCGGGCGGCGTCCGCCGATGCGGGTGAGGCAGGCCTGAAGAGACGCCGGGATGGAAGCCTTGCGGCGGGCGCCTTTGACCCGCATGCTTTTTCATGGCATCGCCCCGGCGAAGATCGTGACGAGAGGAATTCCCATGCAGGCGAACGGCATCGACCTCACCAAGGCCAGCGGCGTTTATGTGATCGCCGCCACCCCGTTTCATGACGACGGCCAGATCGATCTGAAATCGACCGACAGCATGGTCGATTTCTATCGGGCCTGCGGCGCCACCGGCATGACCATCCTGGGCGTCATGGGCGAGGCCCCGAAGCTCGACCAGGAGGAATCGGTCTCCCTGTCGAAGCACATCATCAAGCGCGCCGGCCCGTCCATGCCGGTCATCGTCGGCGTCTCGGCGCCCGGCTTCGCCAATATGCGGTCGCTCGCCCGCACCGTCATGGATGCCGGCGCCGCCGGCGTCATGATCGCGCCGCCCAACACGCTGCGCACCGACGACCAGATCCTCACCTATTACAAGCAGGCCGTGGACGCGATCGGCGACGACGTGCCCTTCGTCATCCAGGATTTCCCGATCACCTTCTCGGTGGTCATGGCGCCCAAGGTGATCCGCTCGATCATCCAGGAACTGCCGTCCTGCGTCATGCTGAAGCATGAGGACTGGCCGGGCCTGGAAAAGATCTCGACGCTGCGCGGCTTCGAGGCCGATGGCTCGATGCGCCATGTCTCGATCCTCTGCGGCAATGGCGGCCTGTTCCTCGATTTCGAATGCGAGCGTGGCGCCGACGGCGCGATGACCGGCTATGCCTTCCCGGACATGCTGGTCGACGTGGTCAAGCTGCAGCAGGCCGGCAAGCGCGACGCCGCTCACGACCTGTTCGACGCCCACCTGCCGCTGGTCCGCTACGAGCAGCAGCCGGGCGCGGGCCTCGCCGTGCGCAAATACCTGATGAAGAAGCGCGGCGTGATCGCCTCCGACGCCCAGCGCAAGCCGGGCGCCGGCCTGTCGGCCAAGGCGCGCGCCGAGGTCGACTATCTGTTCGAGCGCCTGGCCCGCCACGACGCGCGCGCCAAGGCGGCCTGATCTCTTCAGGCTCGCGATCAGGGGAGGGCGTGGCATGGTCGACATGATCGAAGTCACGTCCTCGCTGTCGCTCCATCCCGACGACATCACGGTGACCTATGTCCGGGCCTCCGGGCCCGGCGGGCAGAACGTCAACAAGGTCTCGACCGCCTGCGAGCTGCGCTTCAACCTGGCCGCGGCCAACCTGCCGCCCGACGTCAAGGCGCGGCTGGTGCCGCTCGTCGGCTCGCGGCTGACCAAGGACGGCGTGGTGGTGATCCAGGCCGATCGCTTCCGTTCGCAGGAGATGAACCGCGAAGACGCGATCGCGCGCCTCGTCGAATTCGTCAGGCGCGCCGCGGTCCGGCCAAAACGGCGTATCGCCACCCGACCGACACGCGCCTCCAAGGAGCGCCGGCTGGAAGGCAAGTCGATGCGCTCCGGCGTCAAGAAGATGCGCAACACCAAGCCTGGAATGGACTGAGGCTCAGACCAGGTTGGCGGCGCGCGCGATGCTGAACTGGCCGGCAAAGGCCGCATCGGCCGGCGCGGCTTCAGACCCTATGCCGAGCGCAGAAAAGGCCGCGGCATAGCGGGCGGCGAGCGCCTCGCCGCCGACGATCAGGATGCCGGTCGGGCTATCGGGGGCGAAGCTTCTGCCCTCCGCGATCTCCGCGCCGATCAGCAGGCCGGACAGGCGTTCGGCCGTTTCCTCGGCGGGAAAATCGCCCATCAGGCTGCCGGCCCTCAGCCGGAACAGCTTGCCGAGCAGGCCGGCGCCGGCCGCCCCCGCACCGGCCCTCACCGCCGCCGCGAAAGCCTCCGGCGCGTCGACCGATTTCCCGGTGGTCAATTTCAGGACGGTATTGTCCTTCATCGCGGCGAAGACGTCGCCGGTCATGGCGGTGCGGAAGCCCAAGATGCGGCCGTCCACGACATGCACCCATTTGGAATGGGTGCCGGGCATGACGACGAGCCGCGTGCCGGCAAGCCCGAGACCTGCGGATCCAAGTCCTGCGGATCCAAGACCCGCGATCTGGGTCTCTTCGCCGCGCATCACGTCCGGCTCGCCATCCGGGCCGCGAAACGACAGGCCGGTCACGAAGGCGATATGCCGGCCGGCCGGCGTCTCCAGATGTTTCAGCGCGCGGGCAAGGTCGGCCGGGCCGGCCGGGCAGGCGAGATAGGGTGTCTCGACCCAGCCGGTCCGGCTGGTCACCATGCCCGACGCGATGATCGGCAACCGCCCGCCGGTCTCCCAGGGCGCGATCGCGCGCGCCAGCACGGCCTCGAAAGCGCCGTCCCTGACCGACAGCAGCCCGTCGGCGCTGGCGGTCCGCGCCAGCACCGCGCCTGAACCGTCCATCAGCACCGCGCGAAACGTGCTGGTGCCCCAGTCGATTCCGATCAGCTTGCCGTCGGCCATGACCATGCCATCCCCTGCCGTCTTCCTTCTATCCGAGCGTGCGAACGGTCGCCGCGTGCCCGGCCTGCATAGCGGCCCTTCGTGGACTTAGCCCTTGAGCGCCCTAGGGTAGGGACCCTATAGAGCCCCATCCCCTCATGTGAAGCGCAGATCCGATAGCCCATGTCCCATGATCTTGCCGTCGCCCGCGCCGCGACCCTGAAGCCGATCGCCGCGATCGCCGAGAAGATCGGAATTCCCGCCGAGGCCCTCGAGCCCTATGGCAAATATATCGCGAAATTCGACGGCGATTTTCTCGCCGGCCTGAAAGGCCGGCCCGACGGCAAGCTGGTCCTGGTGACGGCGATCAATCCGACCCCGGCGGGCGAAGGCAAGACCACCACGACGGTCGGGCTCGGCGACGGGCTGAACCGGATCGGCAAGCGGGCCGTCATCGCCCTGCGCGAGCCCTCGCTCGGGCCGGTCTTCGGCGTCAAGGGCGGCGCCACCGGCGGCGGCCATGCCCAGGTCCTGCCGATGGAGGCGATCAACCTCCATTTCACCGGCGACTTCCACGCCATCACCTCGGCGCACAACCTGCTTTCGGCGCTGATCGACAATCACATCTATTGGGGCAACGGCCTCGGCATCGATGTCAGGCGCATCGTCTGGCGCCGCGTGCTCGACATGAACGACCGGGCGCTGCGCGCCACCAATGTCGGTCTCGGCGGCGTCACCAACGGCTTTGCCCGCGAGGACGGCTTCGACATCACGGTTGCCTCCGAGGTGATGGCCTGTTTCTGCCTCGCCGACGATCTCGCCGACCTGGAGGCGCGGCTGTCGCGCATCGTGGTCGCCTATACCCGCGCGAAGAAACCGGTGACCGCCGGCGATCTCAACGCGGCGGGCGCCATGACCGCGCTGCTGAAGGATGCGATCAAGCCGAATATCGTGCAGACCATCGAAGGCTCGCCGGCGCTCATCCATGGCGGCCCCTTCGCCAATATCGCCCATGGCTGCAATTCGGTGATCGCCACCAAGGCGGCGCTCAAGCTCGGCGACTATGTGGTGACCGAAGCCGGTTTCGGCGCCGATCTCGGCGCCGAGAAGTTCTTCGACATCAAGTGCCGCAAGGCCGGCCTGAAGCCGTCAGCCTCGGTGATCGTGGCCACCGTCCGCGCGCTCAAGATGAATGGCGGCGTGGCCAAGGCCGATCTGGCGCGCGAGAACCTGGAGGCGCTCCGCAACGGCCTGGTCAATCTCGGCCGGCATGTCGCCAATGTCCGCTCCTTCGGGGTTCCCGTGGTGGTGGCGATCAACCATTTCACCACCGACAGCCATGCCGAGCACGAATTGATCGCCCGCGTCTGCGCGAGCGAGTTCGGCGTCGAGGCGATCCAGTGCCGTCACTGGGCCGAAGGCGGCAAGGGCGCCGAGGAGCTGGCCGAAAAGGTCGTGGCCTTGTGTGAGGCCGGCACCGCCCGCTTCGCGCCGATCTATCCCGACGATCTCGGCCTCGCCGACAAGATCCGCACGGTGGCGACGCGCATCTATGGCGCCGCCGATGTGGCGATCTCGCCCAAGGCGGCGGCCGATCTCGCCGCCTTCGAGGCCGCCGGCTTCGGCAACCTGCCGGTCTGCATGGCCAAGACGCAATATTCCTTCTCGGCCGATCCGACCTTGCTCGGCGCGCCGAGCGGCCATGTCGTGCCGGTTCGCGAGGTCCGGCTTGCGGCCGGCGCCGGCTTCGTCGTGGCTATTTGTGGGGACATCATGACCATGCCCGGCCTGCCCAGGCTGCCGGCGGCGGAAGCGATCCATGTCAACCGCGACGGCCAGATCGAAGGCCTGTTCTGACCGTCAGGCGCTCGGGTGCCAGAGCGGATCATAATCCGTGGCGAGCACGGCCACGATCGACGGCGGCGTCAGCAACTCAGCCTCGCCCAGCGGTCTTGGCCTGGGCCGGCCATAGCCTGAGAATGACCAGGGCAGCAATGCGTCACCCTTGACGGCTAGGGCTTCGCCGCCGAGGGCGATCATGGCGCCGTCGGGCAGGCTGTCGATGGCGCAGCGGCGGGTGCGCTTGGCGCGGCCGTCGAGGCGCTCGGCATGCAGCATCAGGTCCATGGCCGGCGCACGCGGTGGTGCCGCAAGCCCCGCCGCCCTGGCCCAGGCACCGGCAAAGCGGACGGCGGCGGCGCGGCGGCATTCGAAACAGGGCCTGTGGCCGCTGGCAAACGCGGTCGGCTCGTCCAGGAAGAACAATTCGGTATAGCCGCGGCCCATCACCGCGCGGCGGCGGTTCTTGAACGACAGCACGCAGCAGAGCCATTGCCTGGAGGCCCAGAGCCGGGGCTGCAGCGTCCGGTCGTCGCGGTGGAAGCGGCCGCCGCGATTGCCGAACATCAGGCCACGTTCCGGAACCGCTTGAATGCCCCCGAAGGGATCGACGCGGTTCGGGAGCGCCATGGCGGCTCAGTACCTCAGATCGGCGGAGGGCTCGTGCCGCTGCGGCCGATTGCCGCCGAACAGGCTCTCCAGGATATTCGCGGGCGGAGGCGGCTGCTGCTGCACCTGCGGTGCGATCTGCGCCGGTTCGGCCGGTGGCCGGTCGGCGGCGCGGACCACCCGGACCGGCGGCGCGCCCGGCGCGTCGTAGCCGTAGATGTCGTCGCGGAACTGCACCGTGCCGTCGGGCGCGGCCCAGCCGGTCAGATAGACCCAGGCGACCGGCACAGGCTGGGTCAGCCGCACGTCCTTGCGCTGGGTCTGGGTCATCTCGGCATCGACGCGCGCCCGGTCATAACCCTGCGGCGCCAGGAGCCAGGTGACGAATTCGTTGACGTCGGCCACCCGGACGCAGCCCGAGGAGAAATAGCGCGCATCCGAGGTGAACAGGCGCCGCGACGGCGTGTCGTGCATATAGACGGCTTCGCGGTTCGGCATGTCGATGCGCACGCGGCCGAGTGAATTGCCGACGCCGGGATCCTGCCGGAGCGTGTAGTTCACCGCCCGCTCGGTCGACCAGTCGATGCTGCGCGGATCGACCTCGTTACCGCGGCCGTCGAGCATGCGCACGCGCATGGAGGCGAGGGTTGCCGGGTTGCGGCGCATTTTCGGAATGATGTCGCGCCGGATGATCGAGGTCGGGATCGTCCAGGTCGGATTGAAATTCACCACGGTGAGCCGTGTCTCGACCATGGGCGAGGCATGTTCCGGCTTGCCGACGATGATCACGTGGCGGCGGCGGACGATGCCGCCCTCGATCGATTCCGCGGCGGCCGCGGGAATATTGACGATGACGTAGCGCGGGCCGAACTGGAACCGGCTGTCGGACAGCCGCTCCAGCGACTTTTCCAGCGCGGCGATGCGGATCTGCACCGGCATGTTGAGCTGGCGAATGGTGGCACCGGCGACCACGCCGGAGGCGACCAGGCCGACGCGGCGCTGATAGCGGCGCACCGCCTCGGCGGTCACCTCGTCGAAATTCGCGCCCGGGCTCTGCGCCAGATGGAGATCGCCTTCGGCGCTGAGCCGCTGCTTCAGCGCCAGCACCTGCGGACCTTGCTGGCCCTTGGAGAGGCGCGCGCCGGCAGGCAGCGTGCCCCAGCCGCCGCCGAGCGCGATCTGCCGGTAGCGGCCAAGTGCCGCCTGGGTCATGGCGACGGTCTGCGGCGCATAGGTCGGCTGCGGGTCGCTGGAAATGGCGGTGACGCGCGGCGCCGGCGGTGGAGCGGGACGCCGTGGCCGCGGGGTGGCGGCTGGCGGCGCGGCGGCCGTGCCCGACGCGGCGCCCGGTGCGGCGTCGGCCGCGGGCGGGGCGGGGGCTGCTGCCGCGGGCGCCGGATCAGACGCGGCGGGCGCGGCCGGTGCTACAGGCGGATTGACCGGCGCGACCGGCGTCTGGGCCGATGCCGCGCTGAGGGCGAGCACGGACACGGCGCTGAAGAGCACCGCCGGTATCAGCCTCGGGAGCATGCGAAGAGCCAAGCGGAAAGCCATGAATCGGGTCAGCGTCCAAGATGATACGAGGGCTCCTTAGCGCAAATAAGGCAGGAGCTTTCAACCCTGGACGTTTCCGCGCCTGCGGTTTTGGCCGCTGCCGTGGCGGAAAGGTCGCAAATGACGTGCCGGGTCAGCGGCAGTTCGCCGCAATGACTGTCGCGGCCGGAGCTCGTCCATGCGAGATCGCGGCGATCGTCGGGGGCGCCGGCGATCAGCCCGGCTGTGGTCCGTCGCCGGCCAGCGTCCGGTCGATCGCCGTGGTCAGGCTCTGCGGCAGGGCAATGGGACGGCGGGAGGCGGCGTCGACATAGACGTGAACGAAATGGCCGTGGGCCAGCGTTTCCGCCCCGCCGGCCTTGAAGATGCCGATCTCGTAGCGCTGGCTCGACCGGCCGCGATCGGCGAAGGCAATGCCGGCTTCCAGAGCCTCGGGATAGCTCGCCGGCGCGAAAAACGAGCAGCGGGTGTCGACGACGAGGCCCATCCAGGCGCCACCGACCGGTTCGAGCCCGGCTTCGCCGATCAGGAAGGCGTTCACCACCGTATCGAAATAGGCGTAATAGACGACATTGTTGACATGGCCGTACTGGTCATTGTCCGACCAGCGCGTCTGGATCGGCGTGAACCAGCGGAAGTCGCTGCGGGCGCGCGGCATGGGGCGGGAGGTCATCAATCCGGCTCGGCTCGAAATCGGGGTTGTCGGTTGCGGCAAGGGCAGGCCCGTCAGGCCGGCGCCGCGGCGGTCAGCAGGGTGGCGTCGAGCGGTGCCATGTCGGGCGCGACCCAGGCGCGTCGGGCCGCGACCGACAAGAGCAGGTCCCGGCTCCAGAAGGTGAAGATGCCGTCCTTGGAACCGAACGGGCCTTCGACGAAGCCGTTGGTCCGCTCGACCAGCGGCAGCGGTGGCGTCATTTCCAGGTAGCGGGCCGCTGCCCAGGCATAATAGAGCGTCACCGTCTCGTGATAGCCGCGCATGTCGTTGTTCGGGGTGCCGACGGCCTCGTTATAGCTGCGGATGCCGTCGCGCAGCCGCGCCTTGGCGGTGGTTTCGCCGAATTGGGCGACATGCCACAGGCCGACGGCCAGATGCGCCTGGTGGGTCCAGTCGGCAACCGGCAGCGTCCGGCTGCCAAAGCCCTCGACGATCGCATGGATCTCCGCCTCGGAGGCGAAGGGCGGAAAGGCCCGCCCTGGTGTCTGCATGCCCATGCCATCAGGTCCGTCGGCGGCGGCGCGGCCGATCCGCACCCGGTAGCACCCAGGTTAGCTTGCCGTGGGCGGCAAGGGAAAGCAGTTCCGGGCCCGCCCAAAAAAGTGCGGTCGCCTCGGGGCAGAGGCGACCGCGACAACGGATGGCTGACCCGGGGGGCTGGACCAGCCATGGGACGGAGGTTCAGAAGAACCTCCTGTGACAGTTACGCCGGCCCGGACGCGCTGGATCACCGGCGCGGCGTGTCCTTGGCGGATTTCGCGCCGGGAAACACGATCAGCCGGGTCATGGCGAAATTGGTCACGAAGGCGAAGCCGATCGGCACGATGGCGGCAAGCGTCAGCGGCAGGTAGCGCACGGCCACCAGGAAGCTCAGCACCTCGACGACAAGCCCGAGCGTGCCCGATGCGACGAAGCGTCCATAGGTGGCCCAGGCGAGCCGCCGGCCGCTTTCCGCGGCAAAGGTCGTCATCGTGTTGAGCACATAGGAATTGGTCACAGCGACGGCCCAGCCGACCGCCTTGATGACGCCGAGCGCCGCATCCGACGTGCCGAGGCCAAGCGGGATCAGCACGACCATGGTCAGGCCCACCGTGATCACGTAATTGACCAGCGCGTTGACCACGCCGACGAGACCGAAGGAGACGAATTTCGGCGCTTCGCGTGCTACGAAACCGAAAAGCCTGGCCCCCAGCGGCCGATCCTGTTGCCTGTCGTTCATCATGGGGCCGTGGTCTACACGCTTTTGCGTCACGAAACAGCCGGCTTGGAGGAGCATGTCTTCACGCAGCCGTGAAGACGGTGCATGATTGTGGAATGTTCAGGAATGGCCGGGGACCGCCGAATACGATGACTGCGAATGACGGGCGCGTAATTGCCTTCCCCGGAGCCGACGCTCAGCCTTTCGGCCTGACCATCGTCGTGCCGGCCTACAATGAGGCCGAGGCGCTGCCGCATACCCATGCCAAGCTGCTCGCTTTGGCGCGCCTGCTGAAGGAGACGCGTGGGCTCTCGGTCGAACTGCTCTATGTCGACGACGGCTCGCGCGACGGCACGCTGGCGGTCGCCCGCGGCCTCAAGGCCGAGGGGGCGGATGTCCAGATCGTCTCGTTCTCGCGCAATTTCGGCAAGGAGGCGGCTTTGCTCGCCGGCCTCGACCAGGCCCGCTACGGCGCCGTCATGTTCATGGATGCCGACGGCCAGCACCCGACGGCGGTGGCCGAGACGCTGATCGGCCACTGGCTGGACGACGGCTACGACGTCGTCTTCACCTACAAGGCGCACCGGCGCGACGAGCCGAGGCTGCGCACCCTGTTCGTCAATGCCTTCTATGGGCTGGTCAATGCCGGTGTGCGGCAGAAGATTCCGGCCGATGCCGGCGACTTCCGTCTGCTGTCGCCGCGCGCCGCCCAGGCGCTGCGCCATCTGCCGGAGCGCGGCCGCTTCTTTAAGGGTCTGTCGAGCTGGGTCGGGTTTCGCCAGATCGGCGTGCCCTATGAGCCGGATCCGCGCCGCCAGGGCGAAGCCAAGTGGAGCTTCCTCGGCCTGCTCGCCTTTTCGATCGAGGGACTGACCTCGTTTTCCATCGTGCCGTTGCGCATGGCGAGCCTGTTCGGCGCCATTCTGGCGACCATCGCCTTCGTCTACGGCCTCGTCATCATGGCCGAGACCCTGGTCTTCGGTCATGTCGTGCCGGGCTATCCTTCGCTGTTCGTCGGCATGATGTTCATCGGCGGCGTTCAGCTTCTGATGATCGGCGTGCTCGGCGAATATATCGGCAAGATCCTGTCGGAGCTGAAGGGCCGGCCGGTCTATCTGATCGGCGAGCATCTGCTGAAGCGGGCCGCCGACAATCCCGCCAGCACCGACAAGGCCGGCGGCGCCGCGCATCAGTCGGACTGATGAAGCGCCTCGTTCTCTGCGCCGACGATTACGGCTTGAGCCCCGGCGTGTCGCTGGCGATCCGCGAACTGGCCGCCGCGCGGCGGCTCAACGCGACATCGGTCATGACGGCGGGCCCCGACCTGCGCGCGGAGGCCGCAAGCCTCCTGGCCTTGGCTGTTCCGGGGTTCCAGATCGGCCTGCATGTCACCCTGACCGGCGGGCTCGACCCCCTGACCCGGCCGGCATTGCCGCGGTTCTTCGGGCTCACCGGTCTGATGCTGCGCTGTTTCACCGGTGCCATCGACCGGGCGATGCTGGCCGCCGAAATCGAGGCGCAATTCGCCGCTTTCGTCGAGGCCTTCGGGCGCGCGCCCGATTTCATCGACGGGCACCAGCACGTTCACCTGCTGCCGGTCGTGCGCGGGCTGGTGCTGGAGGCGGCGCGCCGCCACGCCCCGGGTGCCTGGCTGCGTCAATGCCATGGCGCGGGCGAGGGCCTGAAGGGCCGGATCATCTCGGGGCTGTCGGGTGGATTGGTCGCCGATGCCCGCGCGGCCGGCTTCGCCACCAATCCCGGCTTCTCCGGCGCCTATGAGTTCGATCGCGCCACTGGTTTCGCCGAGATCTTTCCGCGCTTCCTCACCGGGCTGCCCGATGGTGGCCTGGTAATGGTCCATCCCGGCCATGTCGACGACGCCTTGAAGCGCGTCGACCCGGTTCATCAGCCGCGCGCCGTGGAATTCGCCTATCTGGCCGGTGACCGGTTCCCCAAGGCCCTGGCGGCGGCGGGCTTCGCGCTCGGCTGAGGCGCTGCGGCCCCACAAATTGCAAACGATTCCCAAAAACTGTTTGACGGCACGGCAAAGCTTCGTCACGTTGATGCAAATGATTTGCAATTGCGTCTGAGCGGAGTGCGTCGTGGGGTTTGCAGTGGGGGCGGCGGAACTGGACGCATCGCGAGCCAGGGGTGAAAAAGCGGCGGGCCGGTGGATCGGGCGCAAGGAGATCGGCAGGTGGTCCCGCCAAGTCCTTGCCGGTGCCGCGGCCGTTCTTCTGTTGGTTCAGGCCATGCCGGCCAAGGCCCAGGGCTGGTCCACGCCGACGGGCGAGCAGGTGCCTGAGAATATCAGGTTCAATGCCCAGCTGACCGAGTTCATCCAGGGCTATCCGAGCTTCCGGGCACCCTATAGCGGCGACATGAGCCTGCCCGCCGGTGGCATGGGCCGCCAGACCACCAGCATCACCGGTTATCTCGGCGTCCGTCTGCCCTGGAGCGGCGGCGAATTCTATTTCAATCCGGAGTTTTTCCAGGGTTTCGGCCTGGCCGGGACGGTCGGCATTGCCGGTTTCACCAATGGTGACGCACAGAAGGCCGGCAACCGCGTCGGCGTCCTGTCGGTCGCCCGCCTGTTCGTGCGCCAGACCTTCGCATTGGGCCCGGAGACCGAATGGCGGCCGGGCGATTTCAACCAGCTGGCGGGCTTCGTGCCGACCCGCCGGGTGGTGGTCACGGCGGGCAAGTTTGCCGCGCTCGATATCTTCCAGGCCAGCACCTATGCCGGTGACCCGCGCCGGCAGTTCTGGAACTGGTCGATCTGGGCGCCCGGGGCCTGGGATGTCGCCGCCGACGTGCGCGGCTATACCCAAGGCGTCGCCGTCGAGGTCATCCCGGATCCGGCCTGGGCGATCCGCTACGGCGCGCTGCTCCTGCCCTCGCAGCCGAATGGCGGCGAGTTGCCGTTCCGCATGAACAATCTCAACCACATCCTGGAGGTCGCCTATCAGCAGCGCTGGTTCGGCCGGCCGGGCGTGATCAAGCCCTTCGCCTTCTATTCGGTCGGCGCCATGGGCAATTTCAGCCAGGCGCTCGCCATCAGCGGGGCGGGCGTCCTGACCCCCGACGAGGCCATTGCGACGACGCGTCGTTTCGGCAATCAGAAATGGGGTTTCGGCGTGCTGGTCGACCAGGAACTGGCCGACAATGTCGGGGCCTTCCTGCGTGGCAGCTGGAGCGATGGCAAGACCGAGACCTTCGCCTTCACCCAGATCGATCGTTCGGTGTCCTTCGGCCTGAGCTTCAAGGGTGAGCTCTGGGATCGGCCCGGCCATTCCGCCGGCATCGCGGTCGCCCAGAACGACCTGTCGAGCTTCCACAAGCAGTTCCTGGCCTCGGGCGGCACCGGCATCATCATTGGCGACGGGCGCCTGCGCTATGGCAGCGAGCGGCTGATGGAGGCCTATTACGAATTGCCGATCATCAGGGAGAACCTGTTCGTCGCGGCCAATTACCAGCTCGTCCACAATCCCGCCTATAACCGCGACCGCGCCGGTCCCGTCCATATCTTCGGCATGCGCCTGCACGCCCGCTACTGAATCGGCGGCCGGCACCCGCCGCCGTCAGGGGTTTGCAAGCGGGTAATCAAACTGTCAGGTTGAATGCTTATTGTCGCGCCGCCGCGGGCCCTGCCTGCGGCCGCGTGGATTCGTGCCATGTGACATGATCGTCGGCCGGATCGTTCGCGACGATCGGGCCGATGGATCGGACATCGGTTCCCCGGGCCGGATCTCTCGCTTGCCTGGGCGAATTTTCTTGATCGCAGGCGGCGTCATGGATCGATCGAAAACGCGTTGGGCCGGTTTGAGCGACCGCACGGCGATCATGCGTGTTGCCCGCGCCTTCGGCCTTGCTTCGGTCCTGATCGCTTCGCCGGCAAGCCAGTTGCCGGCTTCCGCCCTCGACCTGTCGTTCATATCCCGGCTGTTCGGTTTCGGCGGCGAGGCACCGGCCGAAACCTCTGCGGTCGACCGGGTCAAGCCGCGCGACGGCCGTTTCGTCGTCTCGGAAGCGGATTGGTCGACCTTCGGGCGCGTCGCCGTGGCCGAGACGACCTTCCGCGAACAGGTGGTCACCGAGGGCCGGCTGGCGATTGATGAAAACAGCGCGACGCCGGTCATCTCACCCTATTCGGGCCGCACCACCCGCATCAACGTCCTGCCCGGCGACATCGTGCGCCGCGGCCAGGCTCTGCTGTTCTTCGAAGCCAATGACATGGTTCAGACGCAGAATGACTTCATTGCCGCGATCTCGGCGCTCGACAAGGCGATGACCCAGCTGCGCCTCGCCGAGATCAATGCCAAGCGCCAGGAAGACCTGCTGGCCGGCCGCGCCGCGCCACAGCGCGACGTCGACCAGGCCCGCGCCGATCTCGATGCCGCGCGGGCCGACCATCGCGCCGCCGTCACCGCGCTCGAGGCGGTGGAGAACCGCCTGCGCCTGTTCGGCAAGACCGACGCCGACATCCAGAGGTTCCGCGCCGGCCGGCGGATCGATCCCGAAGTGGCGCTGCTGTCGCCGATCGAAGGCACCGTCGTCTCGCGCAAGATCGGCCCCGGGCAGTTCATCACCGGCGGCGGCGGCGATCCGATTTTCGTCATCGACGATCTCGATACGCTCTGGCTCAACGCCTATGTCCGCGAGGACGAGGCGCCCCGCGTCACCCGCGGCTCGCTGATCGAGTTTCGCGTGCTGGCCTTCCGCGACCGGGTCTTTGTCGGCAAGCTCGACTTCGTCGCGCCGTCGATCGACGCCGCTAACCGGCGGCTCCTGGTGCGTGCCACCGTGGCCAATCCGGACCGCGAACTGAAGCAGCAGATGTTCGCCAATGTCGCGATCCAGGTCGGCGATCCCGTCAACTCGCCGGCGGTTCCGCGCAACGCCATCATCTATGAGGGTGATGTTGCGCGCGTCTGGGTGGCCTATCCCGACAAGTCGGTCGAGCTGCGCCGGGTCGCCGTCGGGCTGATCCGCGGCGAGCTGGTCCAGATCACCGACGGCGTGAAGGTCGGCGAAGAGGTCGTGGTTCGCGGTGCGCTGTTCATCGATCAGATGACCGCGGCCTTCCGTCGATGATGTCAAGACAGTCCCGCCCAAGGCAGCCCCTGCAATGAATGCCATCGTCGAATTCGCCCTGAAGCAGCGGGTGCTGATGGTGCTCGCCTTGGGCGCCATGTGCCTGGTCGGCGCGATCTGCTTCATGCGGCTCAATATCGAAGCCTATCCCGATCCTGTGCCGCCCATGGTCAATGTGATCACCCAGGGGCGCGGCCTGTCGGCCGAAGAGATCGAGCGCTACATCACCATTCCCATTGAGGGCGTGACCGCCGGCCTGCAGAACCTCCGGCTGATCCGCACCACCTCGGTTTTCGGCCTGTCCGACGTCAAGCTGCAGTTCACCTATGACGTGACCTACGAGCTGGCTTTGCAGCGCGTGCTCAACCAGCTCTCCCTGTTGCCACCCTTGCCCAATGGGGCGCAGCCGCAGATTTCGCCGATGAGCCCGATCGGCGAGATCTTCCGCTACCGGGTGGTCGGGCCGCCCGACTACAGCATCACCGACCTGAAGACGATTCAGAGCTGGATCCTGCAGCGCCGGTTCCGCGCCATTCCCGGCGTCGTCGACGTGGTCGGCTGGGGCGGCAAGAACAAGACCTATGACGTCTCGATCGACTTCAACAAGCTGCTCGCCTATGGGCTGACGCTGCCCCAGGTCATGACGGCCCTGCAGAACGCCAACCTGAATGTCGGCGGCAACACCGTCTCGATCGGCGTCCAGGCCGGCGTCGTGCGCGGCGTCGGGCTGATCTCCTCGGTCGACGACCTCAACGACACCTTCATCGCGAGCGTCGGCAATTCCAGCATCCGGGTGCGCGACATCGCCACGGTGACGGTCGGCAATCAGCCGCGCCTCGGCATTGCCGGCCAGAACAATGACGACGACGTGGTGCAGGGCATCGTGCTGATGCGCCGCGGCGAACAGAGCATGCCGACCATTTTGCGCGTCCAGGCCGAGGTCGAACGCCTTTCGGCGGGCGGTGTGCTGCCGCCGGGCGTGCGCATCGAGCGCATTTACGACCGCAAGGAACTGATCGACGTCACCACGGCGACGGTGCTGCACAGCGCGCTGTTCGGCATCACGCTGATCTTCTTCGTCCAGTGGCTGTTTCTCGGCAATCTGCGCTGCGCCATCACGGTCGCCGCCACGATTCCCTTCGCGCTGGCCTTTGCCGTCACCATCATGGTGCTGCGCGGTGAATCGGCCAATCTCCTGTCGGTCGGCGCCATCGATTTCGGCCTGATCGTCGACGCCACCGTCATCATGACGGAGAATATCTTCAGGCTGCTGGCCGAACGAAGTCACCACAAGCGGGTGCATGGAGTGGTCGAGGACGGCCCGACCGACCTGAAGCGCCGGCTGCAGACCATTCTCGGCGCCTCCAACCAGGTGGTCACCGCCATCCTGTTCTCCTGCCTGATCATCGTCACCAGCTTCATCCCGCTGTTCACCATGCAGGGCGTCGAAGGTTACATTTTCGGCCCGATGGCCAAGACCTATGCCTATGCGCTGGCCGGCGGCCTGACGGCGGCCTTCTTCGTCACCCCGGCGCTCGCGGCCTTCCTGCTGAAGGGCGAGCTTTCGGAACGCGAGACCGCCATCGTGCGGGTGCTGCGCGCGGTCTATGAGCCGCTCCTGGAACGGGCGGTCCGCCGTCGCGGCGTCACCTTGCTGTTCGCCGCCGGCCTGATGGCGGTGTCGCTGCTCGCCGGCCGCAGCCTCGGGCTCGAATTCCTGCCCAAGCTCGAGGAAGGCAATCTCTGGATCCGCGCCACCTTGCACCCGACCATCTCGCTGGAAGAGGGCAATAGCTACGCCAACCGGATCAGGCGCATCGTCGCGCAATTCCCCGAGGTCGCCTCGGTGGTGTCCCAGCAGGGGCGGACCGATGACGGCACCGAGGTCGCCGGCTTCAACAATGTCGAGATGTTCACGCCGCTCAAGCCCCGCGAGCAATGGCGCGCGGGCGTCGACAAGGCCAAGCTGGTCGAGGAGATCCTGGCGGCGCTGCAGAAGGAGTTTCCCGGCGTCGACTTCAACTTCTCGCAATATCTGGAGGACAACGTCTCGGAGGCTGCCTCCGGCGTGAAGGGCGAAAACGCCATCAAGCTGTTCGGCAACAACCTGCAGCAGGTGACCGACTATGCCGAGCGCATCCGCAAGATCCTCGCCAATGTCCGTGGCATCGACGATCTCGCCGTCTTCACCGTGCTCGGCCAGCCGACCATCGCGATCACCATCGACCGGGTCGCGGCCGGCCGCTACGGCCTGTCGCCCGGTGACATCAACACCGCGATCCGCACGGCCATCGGCGGCGATACGCCCGGCGATTTCTTCGAACCCGGCAGCGATCGCCGCTTTCCGATCATCGTGCGCCTGGCGCCGGAATTCCGCCAGACGCCGGAGGCGATCCAGAACCTGAGGATCGGCGTCGCCGACCAGAGCGGCGCCGTGACCCAGATCCCGCTGAGCCAGGTGGCCGCGGTGACGCTGGTCTCGGGCGCCTCGACCATCTATCGCGAGCAGCAGCAGCGCTATATCCCGATCCGCTTCAGCGTCCGCGACCGCGATCTCGGCTCGACCATTTCGGAAGCCCAGAACCGGGTCGCAAGCGAAGTCGCGCTGCCGCCGGGCATGCGCATCGAATGGGCCGGCGAATTCGAGAACCTGCTGGCGGCCATCGCGCGGCTGCAGGTGGTCGTGCCGCTGACCCTGCTGCTCATCGCCTTTCTGCTGTTCGCCAATTTCAACTCGCTCACCGACACCGTGCTGGCGCTGTCGGTCATCCCGCTCGCCATGGTCGGCGGCGTCTTCTCGCTGTTCCTGACCGGCACGCCCTTCGGCGTCTCGGGAGCGATCGGCTTCATCGCGCTGATCGGCGTGTCGGTGATGGAGGGCATCATCGTCATCACTTATTTCAACCACCTGGTGGCGCAGGGGCGCGAACGCGTGTCGGCGGCGATCGAATGCGGCAAGGTGCGCATGCGGCCGGTGATGATGACCTGCGTCGCGGCCTGCGTCGGCCTGACGCCGGCGGCACTGTCGACCGGCATCGGCAGCCAGGTGCAGAAGCCGCTGGCCTATGTGGTGGTGGGGGGCGTGCTGGTCGCGCCGTTCCTGATCCTGGTCATCCTGCCGGCGCTGATCGTCATGTTCTCGCGCCGCGAAAAGGCCGAGGAGAACGAGAACGCGCTGGCCTGACGGAGATCGGGGCGTGAGCTTGGTCCGGCCGCCGGGGCGTGGGGCGGGCTTTGTCGGGCCATGGCCGAGTCGGGCGAATAACCGTCCGCCGGACCCGCTGCGCGCCGTGGATCGGCGCTTCCTGCCTAGCGCGAACTGGCCGGCTGGGCCGGGCCGGTGGGGTTGCGCAATTCGCCCCAGGCGTCGAGGCGCACGCCGAGATCCGACTGCGGCGGCGGCGAACCGACGGCCGGCTGGTTCATGCCGAGGCGTGGCAGTTCGAGCCGGCCGATGGCCGCGAGAATGGTGAAGGAGGCGACCAGCCGGTCGCTGCGCGCCTGCAGCAGGCGCGCCCGCGCATTCACCATGTCCTGCTGGGCGTTCAGGAGATCGGTCAGCGTGCGCAGGCCGGCATCCACCTGCTTGCGGACGCCGTCGACGGTCAGCTCGGCGGCCCGGACCTCGGCGGTGGCGGCGCGGATGGTGAAGGTGGCGTTGTCGAGCGCGGCATGGCCGGCATAGGCGGCCGAGCGCGACTGATTGCGCGCACCGTCGAGCTGCATCTGGGCCTGGCCGAGCTGCTCGCGCGACTGGCGCACCTGGGATTCCGGCGCGCCGCCGGCATAAAGCGGCACCGTCACGCGGCCGACCACCTGGGCGCTGTCGGTGCGCAGCGTGCTGACATCGATGCCGATGTCGCGGGCGACCTGGGCCTGCAGGCTGACCTGAGGCAGCATCTGCCCCTGGGCGACACGAATGGCGGATTCGGCCGCTTTCACCGACGAAACCGCGGCGAGCACGACCGGGTTCTCGCGGCCCGCGACATCGCGAGAGATATCGCGCGATCCCGGGATCAGCCGGTCCAGCGCGCCGACTGGCGCGAGCCGCGCGGCGGGCGGCGCCCCGACGATGCGCAGGAAGCGGTCGCGGGCGATCGACAGGTCCGTTTCGGTCGAGCTCAGGTCGGCCAGGCCGCGGCTGAGCCGGGCTTCGGCCTGCGACACGTCGGTCGGCGTCGCCACCCCGGATGCGAGCCGCGTCCGGGTGGTGTTCAAGGTCTCGCGCAGGAAGCCGACATTCTGGCGCTGCACCTCGACCAGCGAGATGCCGGTGGAGACCGCCAGATAGGTGGTCGCGACGTCGAGCAGCACGGCCTGTTCGATGGCGCGCATCTGCTCACGCTGGTTACCGACCTGCGACTGGGCCTGCAGCACGGAGTTCTGGGTGCGCCAGCCGTCGAACAGGGTCTGCGTCGCCGTGAGTGCGACACCGCGCTGATAGACCGAAGTGCTCTGAAACATATTCGGCGGTCCAGCCAGCAGCGACCGCGCCGACAGGACGCCGGCATAGGTGGTGGCGCTGACCTGCGGCAGAAGTCCGGCGCGGGCTTGCGGGATGCCTTCCTGGGTCGCCCGCACCGAGGCGCGCTGCGCGAGAATGTCGGGATTGGCGCGAAAGGCGCGCTGGAAGGCGGCAGCCAGGCTCGAAACGCCGTTTGCTTCCGCCCGTGCGCGCTGCTGCGGTGCCCGGTTCGGCCGCTGTTCGGCGAGAACCGGCACGGCGGCCATCACCGTCGCCGCAGTCGCGGCGATCAGGCGGCACCCCACGCCAATGGCCTTCTGGCGAGACATTCCCGGCTCCGCACCCGTGCGTGGCGCAACCGCTCTTGCCCCGGCAGAACGGTCGCACCGAACATTCGTTAACAACGGTTCGACGGGCATTTGTCAATGACGCCGGAGCGACAGTCGCGCGCCATTCGACAATACCGGCTGCGATCCCCAGATATCGCGCCGATCCCGTGCCCGAATGGGCTGACGGGACTGTGATGTCTGATAGGAATGGTCTGCAGGCATTGCCACGGATCGGCCATAACTCATCGCGAAAAGGCACTTCATGGCACGCTTCTTCTTCAATCGCCGTGGGGCGGATCCCGAGATCGCCGATGCCTCGCGGCGGCTGACCTTGACCGTTCGTGAGATTTTAGCACTTGGACCTGACGACGGGGTGACAGTCAGTGAAATCGCCTGTTCGCATCCCGAATGCGGCGATGCCGAGACGGTGGTTCTGATCATGCGGCTCGGCCGCAAGACCGAAGCGGTCAAGATCCTGAAGGCGATGCGGCTGGTCACCGACGACGACTTGCGTGCCGCGCTGGTGGGCGCGCCGACGTGATTTCTGCTCTTTCTTTCGCGGCGCTCGCGTGGTCCTGTGCGGGCTCGATCGTCATGCCGCCGAGGCGCCGGACAATCCGTCGCCGCTCCGTCGCCTGTTCCTGAGGTTGCCCATGCTTCCCATCGCCGCTGTCGCTGGCCTTGCCGGTATCGCGCTCGGAGGCGCCAAGATCACAGGCGCGATCGACCTTCCGCCCTATGTCTTCATCCTCACGCTGGTCGCCGCCGTCATCAGCTATTTCGCCCGGTCGACCGGCACCTTGATCCGGGCGATCATCGGCTTCCTGGTGGTCTGGCATCTGGCCGCGGTCGTGATCCTGGTCGCCAACGAAGCCGGCCTGCTGCGGGAAAGCTGGGCGCCGTACCTGCCGACGCGGGCGAGCGTCCTCTTGTCGGTGCTGTTCGCCGTCGTGGTGTTCGGCCTGAGCTTCCTCGGCACCATCAGACAGATCACCACCCTGGCCGATCCGTTCTTCGAGGCACGCGACACAGGCGTCGTGAGCTTGCCCTTCGGGCTCAAGATCTCCATGCAGGAACGCTATATCGCGCATGGATTGCTGTTCGTCCTGCTGGCGATCAATATCGCCCAGGTCCTGGCGACCGTCTTGCTGAACCAGTGGAACAATCGCTTCTACACCGCGCTGCAGGAGCGCGCCGAGGCGACCTTCTGGATCGAGCTGCGCTTTTTCACGATCGTGGCCTTCTTCTGGGTCGTGTTGGCGGTCTACGAACTCTATCTCACCCAATATATGCAGATCCGCTGGCGCCGCTGGCTGACCGCGCAGCTGACCGACCACTGGCTGTCGGGCGGCGTGCATTACCGCATGCGCCTGACCGGGTCGCAGACCGACAACCCGGACCAGCGCATCGCCGAGGATGTGCGGATGTTCACCTCGACGACGCTCGAGCTGATGATCCGCTTCTTCTCGGCGGTTCTGTCGCTTTATGCCTTCGTGCTGATCCTGTGGGGCCTGTCGGCCAATTTCAAATATCAAGTTGCCGGCTTCAGTCTCGAATCGGTGCCGGGCTATCTTGTCTGGGCGGCGCTCATCTTCGCGGTGGTCGGAACCGTCTTCGCCCACATCATCGGACGTTCGCTGATCCGCATCAATTTCGACAGGCAGCGCTATGAGGCCGATTTCCGCTTCAGCTTGGTGCGCGTGCGCGAGAATGACGAACAGATCGCGCTCCTGAAGGGCGAGGAGGCCGAGCGCGGCGGGCTCGCCCGGCGGTTCGGCAATATCGTGTCGAACTGGTTCGACTATATGCGCTACACCAAGCGGCTGACCTGGTTCACCGCTTTCCTCAACCAGACATCGATCATTTTCCCCTATGTCATCCTGGCGCCGGCCTATTTCACCGGGGCCGTCCAGCTGGGCGCGCTGACCCAGACCGCCGGCGCCTTCGGCCGGGTCGAGAATGCGCTGTCGCTGTTCACCAATCTCTACGGCTCGCTTGCCGACTATAAGTCGGTGATCGATCGTCTGACCGGCTTCAACCGGACCGCCGCGGCGGTTCAGAAGCCGCCGACACCGGCCATCGCCACCGAGACCGCCGGCGATGCCCTGCGCCTCGTCGATCTCGCGGTGACCTTGCCCGACGGCAAGCCGGTGGTGAGCGCGCCGAGCCTGACGGTCGCGCCCGGCGACCGTGTGCTGGTCACCGGTCCTTCGGGATCGGGCAAGTCGACTTTGTTCCGCGCGCTCGCGGGCATCTGGCCGCATGGGTCCGGATCGGTCACCGTGCCGGCCGGCGCCACCTTGCTGCTGCTGCCGCAGCGGCCCTATTTCCCGGTCGGCACCCTGCGCGACGCGGTGAGCTATCCGGGCGGGCGCGGCGACTATTCCGATGCCGATATCGTCAAGGCGCTGGAGGCGGTGAAGCTGCCGGGTCTCGTCACCCGTCTCGACGAGGAGGCCTCCTGGCACATGATCCTGTCGGGCGGCGAGCAGCAGCGGCTCGCCATGGCGCGTGCGCTCCTGGCGAAGCCCGACTGGCTGTTCCTCGACGAGGCGACGGCGGCGATCGACGAGGCGGGCGAGGCGGCGCTCTACAACACGATCAGGGAATGGCTGCCGCAGGCGACCATGGTCTCGATCGGCCACCGCTCGACCCTGGCCAATTTCCACGACCGGCGGGTGCATCTGTCGCCGGCTGACGACGGCACCCACGTCGCCGCCGACGCGCCGCTGATGCTGATGGCCAAGGCCTGAGGCCGGCCGTCCCGCTCATATAAAGTCGCGCCGGGCCTCAGAAGGCCCGGGCGAAGGTCACCGTGCCGCGCCGCCCGGTGAAGGTCATGCCGCGCTGGCCGGCCGGCCGCCAGCGCGTCGCCCCCTGGATCGCCCAGAAGATCGCCCGTTCCTGGCGGTCGATCTCGCCGCCGCAGCGCCGCTCGACGAAATTGAGCGGCCCGAAGCGGATGTCGTCGACACCGCGGCGATAATCGGCATTGACCGGGTTGCAGCCGCCGAAGCCGGTCATGCGAAGCCCGGTGGTGAAGGTGAAGGTCGGCCGGTCGGGGGCAAGCGGGCGCGCGCCGTTGATGCTCACGACGGCCAGCCGCTCACCGACGGGAAAGCGCATATAGGTCTCGACTTCGGCCCGGCTCGGCGGCCGGGGACGCGGTGGCTCCCGGCGCGAACGCTGGGCTTCGGCGGTCGCGGTGAGCCCGATCAGGGCCATGGCGGCGACAGCGAGGATCTTGCATGAGGTCTGAGGCATGCTTTCCGTTTAGGACAGCAGCAGGCCGGTCATCAAGATCCGTCGGTCAGGCCCGCAGGCGTGCCGCTTCCGGCGCCGGCTCGGCCACCGCCTCGCCCTCTTTGGCCCAGCCCTCGCGCTTGCGATAGATCGTCGAGGGGCTGATCTCAAGCGCCGCCGCGGCCCGCGACAGATTGCCGTCGAAGGCGGCGAGAGCGTCCTCGATGATGCGCCGCTCCTGCACCGCGAAGGGCTCGACCGCCGTAGCGTGGGGCTGGTCCGCGCCGATCCGGGGCAGGTCCTGGCCGGTTTCGCTCGATCCGTGGGCGAGTGCCAGGGGCAGCATCTGGGCGTTCACCTGGCTGCCGTCATGCATGACGACCAGCCGTCGAATGACGTTCTGCAGCTGCCGGACATTGCCGGGCCATTCGAAGCCGGCGACGATCCTGGCGGCGGCCGGTTCGAAGTCGGCGAAATGCCGGCCTTCTTCCGCGCCAAAACGTTCGAGGAAGGCGCGCGCCAGCGCCAGCACGTCCTCACCGCGCTGCCTGAGCGGCGGCAGGTGCAGCGGCAGGACGCAGAGCCGGTAATAGAGGTCCTCGCGGAACCGCCCCGCCACCACCTGGGCCAGGGGATCGCGGTTGGTCGCGCAGACGAAGCGGACATCCACCCGGCGCATGCGGGTGTCGCCGACCCGCCGCACTTCGCCGGTCTGGATGAAGCGCAGCAGCTTGGTCTGCAAAGCGAGATCCATCTCGCAGATCTCGTCGAGGAACAGCGTGCCGCCATCGGCGAGTTCGGCGGCACCGGTGCGGTCGTCGGTCGCGCCGGTGAAGGCGCCCTTCACGTGGCCGAAGATCTCGCTCTCGATCAGGTCCTTGGGGATGGCGCCGCAATTCAGCGCGACGAAGCGATTGGCCGGCCGTCCCGAGCGGCGATGGATCGCCTGGGCGGTGACTTCCTTGCCGGTGCCGCTCTCGCCGGTGATGAAGACCGGCGCCCTGGAGGGTGCGATCCGCCGGATCTGATCATAGATCGCCAGCATGACCGGGGACTGGCCGATGAAACCCTCGAAATCCCGGTGGTCCGGCTTGGGTTGAGCAGCCTGCGCGGATGGCCTGGCATCGCCGCCGAGCTGAGCCGTCAGCCGCCGGATCATTTCCGCCGGCGCGATCGGCTTGATCAGCATGTCGCAGGCGCCCGCCCGCATGGCTTCGACCGCGACCGACAGCGACCCGCGCGCGCTGATCGCGATGATCGGCCCTTCGTAGCCGCCGAAACGCAGCGCCTCGATCACCTCGGCCGATGGACCGTTGGCCTTGTCGAGGCAGGCAATGACGGCTGTCGGCGTCATCCGGTCGAAGACCGCCAGCGCCTGGTCGCAGTCGGCCGCCTCGGTGATGCGGGCGACGTCCTTCAGGTTCTGGACGAGGATGCGCCGCGACGTCGGGTCGGCATCGACCACCAGAACGCTACGCGCACAGGACTGCAATTCAGGCTCGGACGAGCCCATGTCAGGCATCATGGCCGGGCGACCCCTCACACCAACCGGACGGATTTGTCACCGGCACTTTGACGCGATCAGGGTAAACGGAGGGTTTCCAGGACCATTCAAATCATCGGCAACGGCGTTTTAGCGGCGGTCGGCCCAAAAAAATCGGGCCCGCGCAAGGCGGGCCCGACATCGCTATCCGCAAGGTGTCAGTGGCGGTTCTCACCAGGGCCGCCGCGGCGCGGACCATGGCCCATCATGCCGGCGCCCATCATGCCGCGACCGCGGCTGAGCATGGCATCGGCCCGGCGCTTCTGGCTGGCGTCGAGCGAGGCATAGAGCGGCTGGGCCGCATCGGCCAGCTTCTTCATCGAGGCGGCGCTCTCGGCCATCCGCTCGGAGGCGGTGCGCAGGCGCTGGATCGGGTCGATCTGGGCCGGGTTCGGATTGCTGCGCATCTCGCGCCATTGCTGCATATGCCGGGCCCTGAGGGTAGCCGATTCGCGCAGCGCCGCCTCGACCGGCGGCCACAGCTTCTCCTGGTCGGCATTCAGCCGGAGCGCTGCCTTCAGGCCCGCGATGCGGGCATCGAGAAAGGCCGCGCGATCATCCGGCGTCATCTGCGCCCAGCGGCCGCGCTCCGGGGCCTGCGCTCCGGGAGCGGTCTGCGCCGGGCCCGGCTGGGGCGGCTGAGCAAAGACCGGCGCCGCGGCCGCCGTCACCATGGTCGCCAGGACGCCTGCGACAACAAACTTGTTCATCGGATTTCTCCTCGTGCGCCACCCCCGCAGCAATGCAGGCATCATAGGGTGGAACCGCCCCGCGCCCGAGTTAAACTTCGTTCATGTGGCCCGCGAACCCGGCCGTGCCGGATGCTTCCCGCCGGTCAGGCCTTCGGCTTCGGCTTGAACTGCTCGAACAATTGCTCGAGCTGCGCCAGCTGCTGGTCCTGAATCTCGCGGCCATTCTCGAACAGGCGCCCCATGGTCGCGGTCCAGGTGTCGGCCGCCTGCTGGCCGAGGCTGCGCGGTCCCGAGGATTCGGACGGCGAGGCGGCGGCGCCCGCGGCCAGCGTGCCGTTGAGCAGCGGGTTGGCCGCCTGAAGCTGCTTGGCGAGCGTCATCAACTGGTCGAAGCCCGGCAGGCCGGATCCGCCCTGCTGGGGCTTGCCGCCCATCAGGCTGCCGATGGCATTGGTGAAGGCGCCCACCATGCCGCTGACCGGATCGCTCGCCGCGCCAGGCCCCGTCTTCGGCATCATCTGGCCGAGCGTGCTGGCGAGGATCGAGCCGAGCGGGTTCTGCCCGTCCATGGCGCCCTTCAGCAGGCCGCCCATGATCATCGAGGCCATGACCGGCATGACCTGCTTCATCATCTCCTGGCCGATGCCGCTGACGGCGGCGGCCTGCTGGGCGATCGCCTGCGTCAGGTCGGGGGAACCGAACAGCTTGCCCAGCACGTCCTGGCCGGCGCTCATCATGGCGGGCGCCGCGGCCATCGGGTTTTCGAACATCTGCGCGTAGTTCGGCCCGCTGGTGAACAGGCTGAACAGGTCGGCCATGCCTGATGGCGACTGGGTCGCCCGGTTCATGCCCAGGGTGAAGGCCGGCAGCAGCGCCGCCATGGCCGACTGGGCCTGCTCCGGCGCCCAGCCGAACTGCCTGATGATGGCGTCGAAACTCTGCTTGCCCTGGGCCTGGGCCAGGATGTCGGCGAGATTGAACATGGCACTGCTCCCCCGGGCGGCCGATTCCTCGGTCCGCCGGGCCATCTAATCATGCCGTCGCGGGATCGTCACTGGCCGGCGGTCGCGCCCTTACCCGAGGTGAAGGGCGATTGCGCCGTCGGCGGCCCTGCCGGCACCGGCAGGTCGGCCGCCGGCTTCTCGGCCGCGCGGTCGATCACCTTGAAGCAGATCAGCACCGAGATGATACCGAACACGATGCCGCCGATCGACTGGCCGGCAATGATGCCTTCGGCGCCATGGGTCGGGCCGCCCAGCCACGCGCCGAGCATGGCGAAGGGGATGGTGCCGAGCGTCGCCCGGGCCCAGTTGAGCACCGTCGAATAAGTCGGATAGCCGAGATTGTTGAAGGCGGCATTGCCGACGAACACCGCGCCGTTGAAGGCCCAGGCGAGCGACGTGTAGATGCAGAAGAAACTGATCACCGCCGCCGCCTGGCCGGTTGCGTCGAAGGCCTTGACCACATAGGGCGACATGATCAGCAGGATCAGCCAGACCACCACGCCGTAGAGGCTCATGAAAATGAGCGAGTCGACAAGCGTCTGGCGGACCCGCGGAAACAGCCGCGCGCCGACATTCTGGCCCATGATCGGCCCGACCGCGCCGGACAGGGCGAAGAAGGCGCCGAAGGCCACCGGCACGAGGCGCCCGAGCACCGCCCAGCCGGCGACCGCGCCGTCGCCGTAACGGGCGATCATGGCGGTCACCACGCTGTTGCCGACCGGCGTGGCGAGATTGGTCAGCACGGCCGGCACCGCGATCGCCGCCAGCGGCTTCACGTCGGCGAGCGTGCCGGCGAGCGTCGGCCGGACGGTCAGCCGATGCACTTTGGTGACCGCGTGATAGCCGAGCACCATCATGGCGATGCGCGAAATGATCGAGGCGATGGCGGCGCCGTCGACGCCGAGCCCGCACAGGAAGATCAGGATCGGATCGGCGATCGCCGTGACGATGCCGCCGGCGAGTGTCACCCACATGGCCCGCTTGGCATCGCCGACCGCGCGCAGGATGCTCGAATACATCATGCCGAGGCCGAGAAAGCCGGTGGCCGGCAGGACCATCCACAGGAAGCGGTCGGCAATGGCGAGTGTCCGCCCGGTCGCCCCCAGCAGGGCGAGTATGGCGCCCGAGACGGGCAGCAGGGCGAGGCTGATCACGGTCATGCCGATGGCCATGAAGATCAGGCTGGACGTGCCGAGCCGGCGCGCCCGCTCGCGGTCACCGGCGCCCAGCGCGCGGGCGACCAACGCGGTTCCGGCGATCGACAGGCCGATGCCGAAGGAGGTCAGGAAGAACAGCACGGTGCCGGCATAGCCGATCGCCGCCGCCAGCTCCTGCTGGCCGAGCTGGGCGATGTAGAACAGGTTCAGGAGGTCGACCACGAAGATCGCGATCAGGCCGACGGCGCCGGTGACCGTCATGTCGATCACATGACGCATCGTCGACCCCTGAGTGAATTTGGCCGGGGGTGCCAGGGTCATCCGGAAAATCTCGTTTCGTCGGTGAGCACGTCCTCGGCTTCCGCGTTGAGCGCGCGGGCGGCACGGGCCGGTTCGGTCAGGGGGGTCGGCGTCACCTGCTGCTGGTGCAGCAGGTGATTGCCGGCCTGGATGCCGTCCTGCTGCTGCATGACCAGCCGCTCGCCGTCGCGCTTGCGCAGGTCGGCCATCACGGTTTCGGCCCGTTCCGGGTCGATGCCGAGCTCGATCAGCGCGTCGCGGCCGAACAGCAGGGCGCTTTCGAAGACTTCGCGGATCTCGAAATCGACACCGGCATTGCGCAGCGCCAGCGTATGAGCGCGGTCGAAGGAGCGGACATAGAGCTTGGCCAGCGGGAATTCGCCCTTGACCAGCTCGACGATCTTGTCGGCCGCGTCGCGCTTGTCGACGCAGACGCAGATCAGCCGGGCGCGCCCGGCCCCCGCCGCGCGCAGCACGTCGAGCCGGGTGCCGTCGCCGTAATAGATCTTGAAGCCGAACATGCCGGCCGCCTGGATCATCTCGACATCGTTGTCGATGATGGTCACCTCGGCCTGTTCGGCGAGCAGCATCTGCGAATTGACCTGGCCGAAACGGCCGAAGCCGATGATCAGCACCTCGCCGCGAACCTCGCTGAAATCCTCTTCCGGTTCCGGTTCGTTGGCCGCCCGGCGGCCGAGCGCCCATTCCCCGAGCCGGTAGAGGAACGGGTTGATCGCCATGGACAGCACCACCAGGGCCACCAGGATCGAGCCCTGTTCGGCCGACATGACGCCGGCGGAAACGGCCGCCGCGTAAAGCACGAAGCCGAACTCGCCGGCCTCGGCGATCAGCAGCGACACCTTCACCGCCTGGGGATGGTCGTGGCGGAACAGCCGCATGATCGCATACATCACGCTGGCCTTCAGGACGAGCAGCAGCACCAGCGCGACGCCGAGCCGCCAGCTTGAGGCCAGCACCACCGGCAGGTCGATGGTCATGCCGACCGACATGAAGAACAGGCCCATCAGGATGCCGCGGAACGGCTCGATATCGGCTTCGAGCTGGTGCCGGAAATTCGATTCGGCCAGGAACACGCCGGCGAGGAAGGCCCCCATGGCCATGGACAGCCCGGCATAGGTCATCAGCGCGGCGGCCCCGACCACCACCAGCAAGGCGGCCGCCACCATGATCTCGCGCGCGCCCCAGGTCGCCAGGAAGCGGAACAGCGGGTTGAGCAGGTAGAGCCCGGCGAGCACGACGCCGCCGACCGCGACCACCACCTTGGCGGCGGAGACCCACCAGGCCTCGCCGGACTGGGCCGGCAGCGGCGACAGGAAGGCGACCAGCAGCAGCAGCGGGATGACGGTGAGGTCCTGGAAGATGGAGATGGCGAAAGCCCGCTCGCCATGGGGTGAATGAACCTCGCCCTTTTCCTCCAGCACCTGCATCATGACAGCGGTCGAGGTCAGCGCGAGGCCGAGGCCGGCGATCAGCGAGGCGTCGAATGGCCGGCCGAACATGTAGGGGACCCACATCACCACCGCCCCGGTGACGATCATCTGGGCGCCGCCGAGGCCGAAAATATCCTGCCGCATCGACCAGACGCGCGACGGCTTCAGCTCCAGCCCGATCAGGAACAGGAACATCACGATGCCCAGCTCGCCGATCGTCAGAATGGTCTGCGGGTCGTGGAACAGGCCGAACACCTGCGGCCCGATCAACAGGCCGGCGACGAGATAACCGACCACCGATCCGAGCTTGAACCGGCGGAACAACGGCACGGCCACGACCGCGGCGCCCAGGAGGGTGACGGCCGGCAGCAGGAAGTTGACGGAGGAATGATCGGTCATGCGCTCGGCTGGCTGGCGGGAACAGACCCCTACTTAAGCAGCCTATGGCCGCCCGTGTACCCGAGGGTTTTCACGCATTTCCAGGGTCGAAAAAGAGAAGGATCTGCCAGCGCCGGGGTCAGCCGGTGCCGCCGACCGTGATCTTTTCCATCTTGAGGGTCGGCTGGCCGACGCCGACCGGCACCCATTGGCCAGCCTTGCCGCAGGTGCCGATGCCGGTGTCGAGATCCATGTCGTCGCCGATCATGCTGACCCGCTTCATGTCGGCGGGCCCCGAGCCGATCAGCATGGCGCCCTTGACCGGCGCCCCGATCCGGCCGTTCTCGATCCGATAGGCCTCGGTGCATTCGAAGACATATTTGCCCGAGGTGATATCGACCTGGCCGCCGCCGAAATTGACCGCGTAGAGGCCGTTCTTCACGCTGGCGATGATCTCGTCCCTGGTGTGCTCGCCGCCCAGCATATAGGTATTGGTCATGCGCGGCATGGGCGTATGGGCATAGCTTTCGCGCCGGCCGTTGCCGGTTGGCGCAACGCCCATCAGCCGGGCGTTCTGGCGGTCCTGCATATAGCCGACCAGCACGCCGTCGGCGATCAGCACCGTGCGATGGGAGGCGGTGCCCTCGTCGTCGATCGAGATCGAGCCGCGCCGGCCGGACAAGGTGCCGTCATCGACGACGGTCACGCCCTTGGCCGCGACGATCTCGCCCATCAGGCCGGCAAAGGCCGAGGTGCCCTTGCGGTTGAAGTCGCCCTCCAGGCCGTGCCCGACGGCTTCGTGCAGCATCACGCCGGGCCAGCCGGGACCGAGCACCACATCCATCTCGCCGGCCGGCGAGGGGACGCTGTCGAGATTGACAAGGGCCTGGCGGATCGCCTGGTCGCAGGCATGTTTCCAGCGCCCCTCGGTGATGAACTCGGCATAGCCGGCGCGGCCGCCGAGGCCGTGGGATCCGGTTTCCTGCCGGTCGCCGGAGCCGGCGACCACCGAAACGTTCAGCCGCACCAGCGGCCGGATGTCGCGATAGAGGCCGCCGTCGGCGCGCAGGATCTCGACCACCTGCCAGGAGGCGGCGAGCGAGGCCGTGACCTGGCGCACCTTGGGCTCTTTTGCCCTGGCATAGGCGTCGATGGTCTCGAGCAGCTTGACCTTGTCGGCGAAGGGCGGTCCGTCGAGCGGATTGTCGTCGCCATAGAGCCGGACATTGGTGCGACCGGGCGCGGCGGCGAGCGTGCCGGAATAACCTCCGGCCACCGCGCGCACCGTTTCGGCGGCGCGCTTCAGCGCCGCGTCCGAAACATCCGAGGAATGGGCATAGCCGATGGCTTCGCCCTTCACGGCGCGCAGGCCGAAGCCTTGCGAATTGTCGGTTCCGGCCTGTTTCAGCCGGCCGTTGTCGAACAGCAGCGATTCCGACTGGCGATATTCCAGGAACAGTTCGCCGTCATCGGCGCCTTCCAGCGCCCTTGCGACGATCGCCCTGGTATCGGCGGCGTCGAGATCGGCACGGGCGAGCAGCGAGAGATCGGTCATCGGGGCGTTCCAAAGCATCGCGGCCGCCAGCCGGCGGACCCGTCCATCATCTCTATGTAGGCGGTCGGCCCGGCCTATGCGAGCCGGTCAGGGCAGGGCGGCGAAGCCGTCCTTGAAGCCGTTGAGCGAAACCGGCACGCCGATACCCTCTTCCGGTGTCTGGAAGATGATGAAGGTGGCGGTCTGGCCGGCCGACAGCTGATTGAGCAAGGTGTCCTCGATCACCACCTCGGCGACGCAGCCTGAGGGCAGGCAGCGGACGAAACCGGCGCGCCCGACATCGGCATTGTCGATCTTCAGTCCGAGCCCGGAGGGCAGCAGCACGCCGAGCGGCGCCAGCACGCGCAGGAGCTTGGCACGCCCGTCGGCGGTTTTCAGCGCGATGATCGTCAAGGCGACGTTCGGCCGATCCTCGGCGGCGACGTTCTGCACCAGGGCGCATTGTTCGGCGCGCGAGCCGGGCGGCGTGTCGCAGCGGATCTGCCAGTCGCCATGGGTGGTGCGGACCGCGCCCTGGGCGAGCGCGGGGGCCGGGGAAGCGCCGATAAGGGCCGCCAGCGACAGGCCGAACGCCATGGCCATCGGTCCGAGGCCGGATCGCCGGCGCGGCCGGATCGAGAACGGCTTGGTCATTGCTAGGGCTCCCAAGAGTTGGAATTCGCCGGAGCGAAGGCCTGATCGAATCGCTCGGCAGGAAGGCCGGTCCTGTCCAACCAAGGGAGGGACCATCCCACCGTAACCCTGTCAAGGCTGACAGCCAAATGCCCGTGCGTCATGCCGATTTGGCCGTGAATGTCGTCTTTGGAAGGATTTCATGATGCCGTCGTCGTCTTTATAACGAGTTTAGGCTAGATGTGATCGGGGCGCCGCACAGGGCCCCATCGGTCGCATTGCGAGCATGGCGTTTTTGTGTTTCAAGGGGGCCGAAAGCCCCTCCTTTCACAGTGTGCGGCGTATCTCTTGACGGTACGCGCCCGGCCGGGAAGTGAAGGGTCTTTGCCCGCGAGGCAGCACCCGAGCGGTGCGCAAGACGCGAACGGATGAACAAGATCGGGCTCGAAATCACTTTATGTGTTCGGGTCGAGGATATGGAGCGGAAGAACATGCGTGAGGCGATGCGGAACGGCGCGTCGGCGGGACGGAGCGGGGCCAGCGTGCTCCTCGGCGCCGTCGCGCTGCTTGGCGCCCTTGGTCCGGCCATGGCGCAGACCCCGGGTCTCGGTCAGCCCGAACGGGGGGGGATCAACTTCCAGGTCGCGGCCTCGCCGATCATGGAATTCATTCACTGGTTCCATAACGCCTTCCTGCTGCCGATCATCGTGATCATCTGCGTCTTCGTGGCCGGCTTGCTGCTGTGGTGCGTCTACCGGTTCAGCGAGAAGCGCAATCCGGTGGCGTCCAAGACCACCCACCATGTCGGCCTCGAGGTCGCCTGGACGGTGATCCCGGTCTTCATCCTGATCATCATCGCGGTGCCGTCGTTCCGCCTGCTCTATCAGGAGCTGACGATCCCGCGCAGCGACCTGACGGTCAAGGCGATCGCCTCGACCTGGAAATGGTCTTACGAATATCCCGACAACGGCAATTTCAGCTTCGTCTCGACCATGCAGAACGAGCAGGAGATCGCCGAGCGGGTCGCCAAGGGCACGCCGCGTTCGGAAGTGCCGCGCCTGCTGGCGGTCGACAATGAAGTGGTCGTGCCGGTCAACAAGGTCATCCGGGTTCAGGTCACCTCGTCCGACGTGATCCACGCCTTCGCGCTGCCGTCCTTCGGCGTCAAGGTCGACGCGGTCCCCGGCCGACTCAACGAGACCTGGTTCCAGGCCACCCGCGAAGGCATCTTCTACGGCCAGTGCTCGGAGCTCTGCGGCAAGGACCACGCCTTCATGCCGATCGCCTTCCGGGTCGTGTCGGAGCAGGCCTTCGCGGCCTGGCTCGAAGAGGCCAAGAAGAAGTTCGCCGCCGCCGACCAGCCGACCGCTGTCGCCGCCGCGACCACCGACCTTCCCGCGGCGCGCTGACGCGCCGCTCCTGAATTCATAACCGACACCAGCTGTCGAGGACTTGAACTAATGGCTCAGGCTCACGCGTCCCCCGATCACGCGCATGACGACCACGCGCATGATGATCATGCCCATCCGACCGGGTGGCGCCGCTACGTCTATTCGACGAACCACAAGGACATCGGCACGATGTATCTCGGGTTCGCGATCCTCGCGGGCCTGTTCGGCTTCGCGCTGTCGATCGGCATCCGGCTCGAGCTCATGGAGCCGGGCATGCAGTATTTCACCAATGCGCAGACCTTCAACGTGTTCACCACGGGTCACGGCGTGATCATGATCTTCTTCATGGTCATGCCCGCGATGATCGGCGGCTATGCCAACTGGTTCGTGCCGATCATGATCGGCGCACCCGACATGGCCTTCCCGCGCATGAACAACATCTCGTTCTGGCTGCTGCCGCCGGCACTGGGGCTGCTGCTCATCTCGCTGTTCGTCGAAGGCGCCCCCGGCACCCACGGCTTCGGTGGCGGCTGGACCATCTATCCGCCGCTGTCGGTTTCCGGCCATCCGGGCCCGGCGATGGATTTCGTCATCCTGTCGCTGCACCTGGCCGGCGCCTCGTCGATCCTCGGCGCCATCAACTTCATCACCACCATCTTCAACATGCGCGCCCCCGGCATGACGCTGCACAAGATGCCGCTGTTCGCCTGGGCGATCCTGGTCACGGCCTTCCTGCTGCTGCTGTCGCTGCCGGTTCTCGCCGGCGCGATCACCATGCTGCTGACCGACCGCAATTTCGGCACGACCTTCTTCGACCCGGCCGGCGGCGGTGACCCGATCCTGTTCCAGCACCTGTTCTGGTTCTTCGGCCACCCCGAGGTCTATATCCTCATCCTGCCGGCCTTCGGCATCGTCAGCCACATCATCTCGACCTTCTCCAAGAAGCCGGTCTTCGGTTATCTCGGCATGGCCTATGCCATGGTCGCCATCGGCGTGGTCGGCTTCGTCGTCTGGGCCCACCACATGTACACGGCCGGTCTTTCGACCGCGACGCAGGCCTATTTCGTCGCCGCCACCATGGTCATCGCGGTGCCGACCGGCGTGAAGATCTTCTCCTGGATCGCCACCATGTGGGGCGGTTCGATCCGGGTGACGACGCCCATGCTCTGGGCCATCGGCTTCATCTTCCTGTTCACCGTGGGCGGCGTCACCGGCGTGGTGCTGGCCAATGCCGGCATCGACCGCGCGCTGCACGACACCTATTACGTGGTGGCCCATTTCCACTACGTGCTGTCGCTCGGCGCCGTCTTCGCCATCTTCGCGGCCTGGTACTACTGGTTCCCCAAGATGAGCGGCTACATGTATTCCGAGTTCATCGGAAAGCTGCACTTCTGGGTCACCTTCATCGGCGTCAACCTGGTGTTCTTCCCGCAGCACTTCCTCGGCCTGCAGGGCATGCCGCGCCGCTATGTCGACTATCCCGACGCCTTCGCGACCTGGAATTTCGTTTCCTCGATCGGCTCCTACATCGCCGGTGTCGGCGTGCTCATCTTCCTGACCGGTATCGTGCTCGCGTTCTCCCGCAAGGAGAAGGCCGGCGAGAATCCGTGGGGCGAGGGTGCGACGACGCTGGAATGGACGCTGTCCTCGCCGCCGCCCTTCCACCAGTTCGAAGAGCTGCCGCGCATCAGGTAACAGCCGGCCTTCGAACCGGCTTATCGACAGCGGGCAGCCCGGGGCACGTGTTCCGGGCTGCCCGACCACCCGGGCGGCGCAAGCCGTTCCGAGATCATCTGACAGGGCCGGATGCCGGGCGGCAGCCGGAACGAGACGGGTAAAGAGCACGCTTTGGCTTTCGTCGACGACACGAGTGGAGCAAGCCGCGCGGCCATGGTGAGCCAAGCGACGCCTGGGGATTTCATCGCGCTGCTGAAGCCGCGCGTGATGTCGCTCGTCGTGTTCACAGCGCTGGTCGGCATCGTGCTGGCGCCCGGCTCGCTGCATCCCGTGCTGGCCGCGGCGAGCCTCCTGTGCATCGCGGTCGGGGCCGGTGCCTCGGGCGCGCTCAATATGTGGTATGACGCCGATATCGACGCGCTGATGACGCGCACGGCCGAGCGCCCGATCCCGGCCGGCCGGGTGTCGCTGAGCGAGGCGCTCGCCTTCGGGCTGATCCTGTCGGCCTTTTCGGTCCTCGTGCTCGGCCTGGTCGCCAACTGGCTGGCCGCCGGCCTGCTCGCCTTCACCATCTTCTTTTATGTCGTCATCTACACGATGTGGCTGAAGCGCTCGACGCCGCAGAACATCGTCATCGGTGGCGCCGCCGGGGCCTTCCCGCCGATGATCGGCTGGGCCGCGGTGACCGGAACCGTGTCGCTCGAGGCGACCGTGCTGTTCCTGATCATCTTCTTCTGGACGCCGCCGCATTTCTGGGCCCTGGCGCTGCTCAAGTCGGATGACTATGCACGCGCCGGCGTGCCGATGCTGCCGGTGGTCGCGGGCGAAGCCGAGACCCGCAAGCAGATCCTGATCTATTCCGTCCTGCTGGCGCCGCTCGGCGTCGCGCCCTGGTTCCTCGGCTTTGCCGGCATCGGCTATGCGGTCGCCTCCATTGCCGGCGGCCTCGGCATGCTGATCGGCGCCATCGAGGTCTATCGCCTGCGCGAGGGTGCGCCGGCGCGCAAGGCGGCCGGCCGCCTGTTCGGCTTCTCGCTGATCTATCTTTTCGCGCTCTTCGCCGTGCTCCTGGTCGAGCAGGGCCTGATCGCCCGGTATCTGTAATGGGGCGTGTCATGACCAATGACGACCGCGAGCCGGGGATCATCCTCACCGACGAGGAAAAGAAGCGTCGCCGTCAGCGCAACGTCGCCATCGCGCTGACGCTTGGGGCGCTGTGCGTATTGTTCTGGGCGGTCACCCTGGTCAAGGGCCCGGCCATGTTCGTTCGTCCGATGTAAGGCGCGGCATGAGCAAGCCATCGACCAGCGAGACTGCCAAGCGGAACTGGGCGCGCGACCTGAAGGTCGGCGGCGCCGCTCTCGGTTTCGGCCTGTTCATGTTCGGCGCGGCCTATGCCATGGTGCCGCTCTACGACATGTTCTGCCGGCTGACCGGTTTCGGCGGCACCACCATGGTGGCCGAGCGCCCGGCCGACCGGGTCGTCGATCATGCCATCGACGTCCGCTTCGACGCCAATGTGGCGCCCAGTCTGCCGTGGCGGTTCCAGGCCGAGACACCGCGCCAGACCGTCAAGGCCGGCGAGACGCACACCATGGCCTACAAGGTCACCAATCTGTCGGACCAGCCGGTCACCGGCATGGCGAGCTACAATGTCGCGCCGCTCGGCACCGGCCGCTTCTTCAACAAGCTGCAGTGCTTCTGCTTCACCGAGCAGACGCTGGGCCCCCATGAAACGCGCGAGTTCAGCGTCGTCTATTTCGTCGATCCGGCCATTGCCGACGATCCGGAAGGACGCAACGTCAACACCATCACGCTGAGCTATACCTTCTTCCGACAGGCGCAAGCAGCACGGCCGGTGGCCGGAGCGGCGACCTCCGTCCGGGTGAACTGACCATAGACGAGACAAGCGGGCGCGAGCCCCGACAAGGGAAACCGGAGAGACCAGCAATGGCCGAGGCCCATACCAAGCATCACGACTATCACCTCGTGCCCCCGAGCCCATGGCCGTTCATCGGTTCGATGTCGGCTTTCGTCATGGCTGTCGGCCTCATCATGTGGATGAAGGCCATGCCGCTGGCCGGCCTGAAGCTCGGCCCGGTGCTGTTCTTCGCCGGCCTGATCGGCGTGCTCTACACCATGTTCGGCTGGTGGTCGGACGTGATCAAGGAAGGCCAGCAGGGCGACCACACCCGGGTCGTTTCGCTGCACCTGCGCTACGGCATGATCATGTTCATCGCCTCCGAGGTGATGTTCTTCGTCGCCTGGTTCTGGGCCTATTTCGACGCCTCGCTGTTCCCCGGTGAGACGCACCAGTACCTGCGCACCGAGCTGACGGGCGGGCATTGGCCGCCGAAGGGCATCGAGACCTTCAACCCGCTCCACCTGCCCTTGCTGGGCACCATGGTGCTGCTGCTCTCGGGCACCACCGTGACCGCTGCGCACCACTATATCGTCACCGGCGAGCGCCAGTCCGCGAAGATGTATCTGTGGTTCACGGTGGCGCTCGGCGCCCTGTTCACCACGCTGCAGGCCTACGAATATTCGCACGCCCATTTCGGCTTCTCCGGCCATATCTACGGCGCCACCTTCTTCATGGCGACCGGCTTCCACGGCTTCCATGTCATCATCGGCACGATCTTCCTGCTGATCTGCGCGCTGCGCCTCTACAGGGACACGCATCTGACGGCGGAGAAGCATTTCGGCTTCGAGGCGGCGGCCTGGTACTGGCACTTCGTCGACGTGGTCTGGCTGTTCCTGTTCGCCTGCATCTATGTCTGGGGCTACGGCTGGGCCGGCGCCGCGGCCGGTGCGGCCACGGGTGCCGGTGGCCATTGACGCGGCCGACGCACAAGACCTCGACATCCTCGGCAAGGGGCGGCTTCGGCCGCCCCTTCGTTTTTGTGCCGCCTGGCCCGGTCATTCCGGTGCAAGCTTCGTTGGCTCAAAGTTTGCTGGCAAAAGCTTGCAAGCCGAGCTGACCACGCTTTGGCCATCGTGGCGCGCTTGTTGATAAAAATGCACTATTCGTACCTCTGACCTCCTGCCTGCGGTGAGCCTCCCATGCCGATCACACGCCGCTCCTTCACCACCACGCTCGCCGCGAGCTCCATTCCGGCGCTGATGCCGCATGTCGCGGCAGGCGCGGTGCCGGTCGAACGGGTGGTTCGCCACGTCCTGCCGAACGGCCTCGAGGTCATCGCGATCCCCGATCATCGCGTGCCGGTGGTCACCCATATGATCTGGTACCGGGTCGGTTCGGCCGATGAGGAGCCGGGAAAGTCCGGCATCGCCCATTTCCTCGAGCACCTGATGTTCAAGGGCACGGCACGGGCGCCCGGCGACACCTTCTCCAAGGCCGTGACCTCGGTCGGCGGCACCGAGAATGCCTTCACCTCCTATGACTATACCGGCTATTTCCAGCGCGTCGCGCGCGAGCATCTGCCGACCATGATGGAGTTCGAGGCCGATCGCATGACCGGCCTGGTGCTGACCGACGCGGTGGTCGATCCCGAGCGCGACGTGGTGCTGGAGGAACGCAAGAGCCGCACCGACAACGATCCGGGCGCGCGCCTGTCGGAGATGTTCTCCCACACCTTGTGGCGGGGCCATCCCTATGGCGTGCCCGTCATCGGCTGGGAGCGCGAGATCCGCCAGCTGAACCGGGAGGACGCGCTGGCCTTCTACCGGCGCCATTACGCGCCGAACAACGCCGTGCTGGTGGTGGCCGGCGACGTCACGGCGGAGGAGATCCTGCGCCTGGCCGAGGCAAGCTACGGCCGCATCGCGGCCAATCCGGCGATCCGGCCACGGACGCGACCGCCGGGCCCGGTCCATACCGCGCGCGAACGGGTGCGCCTCGCCGATGCGCGGGTCGCCCAGCCCAGCATGACCTATTCGGTGATCGTGCCGTCCTATGCGACCGCCCGGCCGGGCGAGGCGGAGGCCATCGAGATCCTGTCGCAGGTCGCCGGCAGCAGCCCGAACGGACGGATCTTCAAGGCACTGGTCACCGACCAGGGCCTGGCCGCCGGCGCCGGCGCCTTCTATTCCGGCGCGGCGCTCGGCGACGGCCGTTTCGGCGTCTATGCCTCGCCGCGTCCGGGCGTGTCGCTCGAGCGGCTCGAGGCGGCGATGATCGAGGTCACCGGCCGCCTGGTCCGCGACGGCATCACGGAAGAAGAGCTGGCGCGGGCCAAGACGCGGCTGATCGCCGACTCGATCTTTTCCCAGGACAGCCAGGCTTCGATGGCGCGCATGTACGGCGCCGCCCTGGTCTGCGGCTCGACGGTTGCCGACCTGCAGGACTGGACCAACCGGGTGCGCAAGGTGACCGCCGCCGATGTCCATGCCATTGCGGGACGGGCGCTGGACCTGGACCGCGCGGTGACCGCTGAACTCGTGCGCCAGGACAACGGATGACTTCCTTTCTTACGCTTCGCCGTTTCCTGTCGGGGGCTTTCGCCATGACCGCCGCTCTCCTGTCCGCTCCTCCCGCCGCCGAGGCCGCCAGCCGGATCGAGCGGGTGATCTCGCCCGGCGGCATCGAGGCCTGGCTCGTCCGGCAGACCCATCTGCCGATCATCGCCATCGATTTCTCGATGCGCGGTGGCGCGGCGCAGGACCCGCCCAACCGGCCGGGCACCGCCAGCCTCATGGCGGCGCTGCTCGACGAGGGGGCCGGCGATCTCGACGGTGAGGCCTTCAGCAAGCGGCTCGAGGACCGGGCCATCGAGATGTCGTTTTCGGCCGGCCGCGATACCCTGTCCGGCGCGGTCAGGATGTTGAGCGAGCATCAGGGCGAAGCCTTCGCGCTGCTCAAGCTGGCGCTCAGCCGGCCGCGCTTCGACGCCGCGCCGATCGAGCGTATCCGGCAATCGGTGCTGGCCAATATCCGGCGCGCCTCGACCAATGCCAATGCTATTGCCGGCGAAACCTTCTGGGCCACCGCATTTCCCGGTCACCCCTATGGCCACCGCACCATGGGCACGACCGAGAGCGTCCAGGCGATTACCCGAGACGAGCTCGTCGCCATGCACGGGCGCATGGTTTCGCGGCAATATCTGAAGATCGCGGTGGTCGGCGACATCACGCCGGAGGCACTGGCGGCGGTGCTGGACGATGTCTTCGCCGGCCTGCCGGCCAAGGCCGACCTGACCCCGGTGCCCGAGGCGACGCTGGCTTCCGCCGGCGAGCGGCGGGTGATCTCGCTCGACGTGCCGCAGACGGTCATCTCCTTCGGTCTTGCCGGCCTGAAGCGCAGTGATCCCGATTTCATTCCCGCCTTCGTGATGAACCACATTCTCGGCGGCGGCTCGCTGTCGTCGCGGCTCTACAGCGAGGTCCGGGAGAAGCGGGGCCTCGCCTATTCGATCTCCTCGGGCCTTGCCGCGCTCGACGCCGCGGGCCTCATCACCGGTGGCACCTCCACCCGCAACGACCGGGCGGCCGAGAGCCTCGCCGTCATCGAGGCGGAGCTGGCGCGCATGGGCGCCGACGGCCCGACGGACGCTGAACTGGAGCAGGCCAAGCGTTATCTCGTCGGCTCCTGGGCGCTGCGCTTCGAGACCTCGAATGCCATCGCCTCGAACCTGATCCGCATCCAGCTCGACGGGTTCGGGCCGGACTATCTCGACCGGCGCAACGGCCTGATCGAGGCGGTGACGATCGAGGATGTCCGGCGGGTGGCCAAGCGCCTTCTCGGCGACCCCCGGCTGCTGGTGGTGGCCGTCGGCCGGCCGATCGGTTTCTGAGCGCACCGCTCCCGGGCCGCGCTCTGGCACATATCCTGCGAGGCTCATCCCATCACCAGGGATGATCCCAAGGGAGCGGTCATGTACGGACTGGCACTCGGCCTGATGGCCAGCGCGGGAAACAGCATCGGTTCTGCAGCGAATTCCTCCGGGAATTCAGCAGGTTCCAAGAAGCTCGATCGGATGTTCGAGCTGCTCGACACCAACAAGGACGGCCAGATCTCGCAAGCCGAGTTCATGGTCTCTGGGCAAAATCTGCAGCCCGGCTCGGCAGATTCCACCACCGGCGGATCGTCGGAGGGTGCCGGTTCGGCCAATGGGGCCAACGCCCGCCGCAATCTATTCAAGGCGATGGACACCGATGGCGACGGCAATATCTCGAAGGAAGAGGCCGCGGCCTTCTCGGCCCAGAAGACCGCCGCCCGCGCGGCGCTTCTGAGCATCCAGGAACAGTTCGGCAGCGGCCAGCCTGCCAGCAGCACGGGCTCGCGCCGCCACCATCATCATGCCAATGCCGCCTTGCCTGTACAGGCAGCCCAGGCGGCAACCAGCGTCACGCCGGCGGCCGACACGACCCAGCAGCCCACGGCCGCCGCGGCGGCCTGAGGCTGCCGGCCGGCCGGCTAATCCGGCGCCCGGCATGCCCCATGGCTCAACACCATGCGAATGTCGGTCGCCGTCCAGCGGGCATGGCCGTAACAGGGAATGCCCCTGGCATTGAGCAGATTGGCGATAATGCCGTGGTGGCCGACGCCGCGCGCCAGCTGATCGCGAATGAGCGGCAGCGTCGCCTCGACGAAGCCCGCGAAGATATCGGCCCAGATCTGCTGCTCGTCACATCCGGGCCGGCGGCGTTCGAGGGTGACGGCGGCGGTGGCGCTCAGGACGTCCCCCGCATGAAGGACGGCTCGATCGGCTCCGCGCTCAGCGTGACGACATTGTCGTGGCCGCCCTCGACCAGAGCGAAGCGGATGGCATCCTTGCGGGTGCGGAAGACACCTTCGGCGCTGCCGTCGAGGTCGCGCGCCGTCCAGAGGCCATGCGAGGACGGGCCGACGACGAAGAGATGCGGCTGGGGCGGGCGGGCGCGAACGATGGAATGGGGCATGTCGTCCGGTCTCAGCGCAGCACGAAAACATAGGCGCGCAAGGCGAGCGCCGCGATGAGCGGCAGCGCCAGGCAGCCGGCGAGAAGGGCGAAGCCGAGAACCCGGCGCGCCGCCGACGGCAGCGGGCGGCCCGGAAATCCGGTGCGGGCAGAGATGTGCGGGCGCAGCCGCTGGGGAGCGTGAACAATCGAAGCCATGTCGACCTCCTTCGGTCGCCATGGATGTAGGAGCCGGGGCCGTCAGGCCGCCATTCGGATTTCCGGGCCGTCGCATAAGCGGCGTGCAAAGACGTCGGGACGGGTCGAGCCGCTCAGGCCGTGCCGCGCCACTTCTGAACGGCGAAGGCCGTGAACACGCCGATCAGGGTCAGCGCCAGCCCGAACCAGGTCAGGGCATATTCGAGGTGCTTGTTCGGGAACACCAGGCGCGTCTCGCCGCCCTGCGGCAGGCCACCCGGCACGGCCATGGCGTCGGCATCGATCGAGAATGGCGCGGTGCGGCCGGCGTCGAGCCCGAGCGTCCTGGCGATCAGCGGCGTGTCGCGGGTGTAGAAGAGCCGGCGCGCCAGGTCGTCGGGTGCGGCGAACCAGCCGCGCGGCTCGGGAAAGCGCACCAGGCCTGTGATGGTGACCGGCCCGGCCAGCTGTCCGGCGCCGCGTGTCGCGGGGTCGCGCCGGTCGGTCGGCACGAAGCCGCGATTGACGATGACCGTGGTGCCGTCGGCGGTCACCAGCGGGGTGAGCACGAGATAGCCCTGGCCCTGCGGGCGCCCGGAGCGGCCCGGCCGCTCGCTGTCGCCGGCGACGGTATAGAGATAGGCCTCGGCCTCGTTGCGGAACGAGCCGGTTACCGTGACGCGCCGGTATTCGTCGGCATCGGCGGTCATGGCGGGCCATGCCGCCGGCGGCGGCAGCGCGCCGGGCGTGCCATGGGCGCGCGCCTCGACCTGGGCGATCAGGCCGGACTTCCAGGCAAGCCTGGAGAGCTGCCAGGACCCGAGCCCGATCAGCACCGCGAGCGCTGCGAATGTGAAAAGGCCCGGGACGAGAAGCGGACGGAGGCGGGAGGCGGTCATGGGGCTTGCGCCTATAGGCTCGGTCACGGGTTGTCGAGCCGTCCCTCACGCGCCTTGTTGACATATTGGAGAGCGATCATCAGGCCCTTCATCGGCCGCAGCAGGCCGAGCGTCGCGACCAGGATCAATGGCCCCCAGAGCAAGGCATGCAGCCAGAACGGCGGCTGGTAGCGAAACTCGACGAACAAGGCGAGCCCGCAGATCAGGAAGCCGGCGATGAGAATGACGAAGACCGCCGGGCCGTCGCCGGCATCGGCGAAGGAATAGTCGAGGCCACAGGCGCTGCATTGGGCCTTGGGGGTCAGGAAGCCGTCGAACAGCGCGCCTTCGCCGCAGCGCGGGCAGCGGCAGCGCAGCCCGGTCGAGAATGGCGATTGCTCTTGGTAATAGGTCATGCCGCAGCTCCGATCCGGGCGGCACTCTATAGCGGAAGCCGGGGCGGTGCGAGCGCCCTCCCGGAGCGCCGGGCTGCCCGCCGGTCGCGCCGGCTGCGGGCACGGTCCAACCAATCTGTAACCTTAAGAAAATCTGCCGCGATTCCCGCCTGAAACGCGCCGCTTTTCATCAGCCGAATACCGCCCCGTTAACCGCTTCTTCAACGCTGATCTCTAGTTTTCCGGGCAAGAAGCCTTGCTGGACTGGGCTTTCACGACATTCCGACGGGGCTACCAGCATCGTCGCGGCCTTGGAGCAGGTTAGATGGCTGTTGATCTCTCGATGCCGATCCTCGTGGTCGACGATTACAACACGATGATCCGTATCATTCGCAATCTTCTGAAGCAGCTCGGCTTCGACGACATCGACGACGCGTCGGATGGCTCGGCCGCGCTGGCGAAGATGAAGGAGAAGAAATACGGCCTCGTCATCTCCGATTGGAACATGGAGCCGATGACCGGCTACGAGCTCCTCAAGGAGGTCCGCGCCGACGGCTTCCTGGCGCGCACGCCCTTCATCATGGTGACCGCCGAATCCAAGACCGAGAACGTCATCGCCGCCAAGAAGGCCGGCGTGAACAATTACATCGTCAAGCCGTTCAACGCCCAGACCCTGAAGGCCAAGATCGACGCGGTCTTCGCCGACTGACGGCTGCAAGGCATCCCAGCATGATCCGGCTCCGGCGCGAGACGAGCCATAACGGCTTGCGCCGATCGGGCCATCGCCACCGCCAGGCCCCAAGGAATGGGTAATGCCATGAAGAGCGTTTCCACCGAACATTTGGACCGAATCGTCGAATTCGTCCGCACCAAGCGCGAACGCGACGTCTCCCTGGCCGACGTGGTCGGCCTGGCCGAAGTGACGGTCGAATCGCTATCCAGCTTCTTCCGCTCGATCGACATGTCGGTCTATCGCGAACTGTCCGACATCGCCGCCTTCATCACCACCATGAAGGCCGAGATCGGCCGGCTGCAGCCCAACGATCTCAAGCAGAGCCGCATTCCCGCCGCCGGCCTCGAGCTCGACGCCATCGTCAAGGCGACGGAAAAGGCGACCGACACCATCATGAGTGCCGCCGAAGAGGTCATGGCGGCCGACATGTCCGACCCGGCGGCCTACAAGACCGTCGTCGACGACCGGATGATGCTGATCTTCGAGGCCTGTTCGTTCCAGGACATCACCGGCCAGCGGGTCGCCAAGGTCGTCGAGACGCTGAAGCACATCGAGGCACGCGTCTCGCGCTTCGCCGAGGCGATCAATGCCGCGGATGCCGAAGGCTATATGACCGACGCCGAGCGTCAGCGCGAGGAACGCAAGCTGCAGAACATCCTGCACGGCCCGCAGCTGGACGGCGAGGGGGTCGGCCAGGGCGACGTCGACGCGCTGTTCGACAAGCCGCTGCCGGCCGCCACCAACCAGGACACGATCGACGCCCTGTTCAAATAGCAGGGCGCCGGCCGGCCGCCGTCAGGCGGTCACCAGCTCAGCCGGGGCATGACATAGCGCGGGTGCAGGCCGGTCTCGGCCAGCAGGGCGGCCAGGCCCTCGGGCTTCAGCCCATCTGGACCGAGCAGCATCTCGGCGTGAATGCCTTCGGCCAGGAACAGGCAATCGAGCCCCATCCGCGCCGCGCCGGCCACGTCGGTGCGCATCGCGTCGCCGATCGCCAGGACGCGGCTGCGGTCGGCCGGCTTGCCGGTGATGCGCCGGGCAAAGTCGAAACAGGCCTCATAAGCCGGCTCGAACGGTTTGCCGGCATAAAGCACCTCGCCGCCCATGGCCTGGTAGCGGTCGCCGATCGCGCCGGCGCAATAGATCAGGCTGTCGCCGACCTCCACCACCTTGTCCGGATTGCCACAGACGAAGAACAGGCCGCGGGCGCGCATGCGCTCGAGGCGCTCGTCATAGTCCTCGGGCTTCTCGGTGCGGTCGTCGGTGAGGCCGGTGCAGACCACATAGGCCGCGTCCTCGATGTCGACCAGCCGGGTGCCGATATCCTCGAACAGCACCAGGTCGCGCTTGGGCCCGACATGATGGACCGGCTCGCCCGGCCGGGTGCGGATATAGTCGCGGGATACGTCGCCGGAGGTGACCACCGCGTCATAGGCGGCGCGCGGTATGCCCAGGCGGTCGAGCTGGCCGACCACCACCGGGCTCTGGCGTGGCGCGTTCGAGATCAGCACGACCGGCACGCCCTGGCGGCGCACCGCCATCAAGGCGGCGGCGGCGGCCGGATGGGCCTTCATGCCGTTATGCAGGACCCCCCAGACGTCCGACAGGACGAGATCATACTGGCTGGCAATGGCGGAAAGTCCGTCGAGGCTCGGCGGCAAGGCAATGGTGCTCGTCATGGCCCTGGGGGTTAAGGGGTCGAGGGCGTCGCGGTCAAGTGGCCGAAGCGCTGGATGCCGCCAGATCGGGCTTGCCCGCTGCCCGGTTCTGGATGAGGTTGGCCGGAAACCGGGGGGAGGGCATGATGCCAGGCACGTCGCCGCGAGACATCGCGGAAGCATTCTATGAGGCCTTCGCGGCCCGCGATGCCAAGGCGATGGGCGCTCTCTATGCCGATGACGCCACCTTCGAGGATCCGGTCTTCGGCCGCCTCGATGCCGCCCGCACCCGCATCATGTGGCGGCTGCTGCTCGGGCGCGCCACCGATCTGGCGGTCTCCTATGCGATCGAGGCGGCCGACGAAACGACGGCCCGGGTCGCCTGGACCGCCGGCTATACATTCGGCCAGACCGGCCGGCCGGTGGTCAACAACGTGACCGGCACGCTTATTTGCCGGGATGGTCTGATCATCGGCCACAAGGATGTGTTCAGCTTCTGGCGTTGGTCGCGCCAGGCGCTCGGCCTGCCCGGCCTGCTCATCGGCTGGACGCCGTTCCTCCAGGCCAGGGTCAGCGCCAGGGCGCGCAAGACGATTGGGCTCTAGGCCCTTTCCAGCTCAGCCGAGCGGCCGCCGCAGGAACGGCAGCAGCGCGGCCAATGTGCCCTGCGGGTTCTCTTCGGGAAGGAAATGGCCGGCATCGACCGCCTCGCCGCTCGGCTCCGGCGCGAACAGCGCCCAGGCGTCGAGCGGGCTCGCGCCGGCGGAGGGAATGCCGGCCGATCCCCACACGACATGCACCGGGCAGTCGATCCTCCTGGCCGCCGCCTTGTCGGCCTCGTCGGCCGCCAGGTCGACGGTGGCGCCGGCGCGATAGTCCTCGCAGCAGGCATGGACGCGGCTCGGCTCGTTGAAGAAGTCGCGATAATGCTGCAGCGCGCGCGGATCGAAGGCCTTGAGCGTGCCGTCCTTGCCCCAGAGGCTCAGTTTCGATTCGAGATAGCGCGTCGTATCCTTCAGGATCTCGGCCTCGGGCACGCCTTTCGGACCGGCCAGGAACACCCAGTGCTCGGTCTTGGGCGAGGGCGCCGTCCTGATCCGCTCCCACATGACGATGGTCGGCACGATGTCGAGCAGCGCCAGCCGCTCGACCCGGCCGGGATGGTCCAGCGCCATGCGGTAGCCGACGCGTGCGCCCCGGTCATGGCCGGCGACGGCGAAATGGACATGGCCGAGCTGTTCCATCACCTCGATGAGGATCGCGGCCATGTCGCGCTTGGCATAGGGGAAGTGGTTGTTGCCGTCGGCGGGCGCGACCGACCAGCCGTAGCCCGGCAGATCCGGGATCACCAGCGTGAAGGAGCGGGCGAGCTCCGGCGCGATGCGGTGCCATTCCACATGGGTCTGCGGAAAGCCGTGGATCAGCAGCAGCGGCGGTCCCTCGCCGCCGGAGCGGGCGAAGATCTTGCCGATCGAGGTGTTGACCCAGTGGGACGCGAACGAGGGAAACAGATCCGAGGTGGCCATGGTCGCTCCTGCAAGCGGTCGGGCCAGACTAGCAGCCCCCGTGGACAACGAAAGCCCGGCCGACCCGCGGCAAGCTCAACGCTTGGCGGCCCGCTCCCGTTCCACCGCGCGCCAGCCGATGTCGTGGCGGAAGAAGCCGCCCGGCCAGTCGACCCTGGCGACCGTCTCATAGGCCTTGGCCTGGGCTTCCGCGACGCTGGCGCCGGTTGCGGTGACGTTCAGCACGCGTCCGCCATTGGCCACCAGCAGGCCGTCCTTCAGCGCGGTGCCGGCATGGAAGACCGCGACGCCGTCGAGCCCCTTCAGCGGGTCGAGGCCGCCGATGACCGAGCCCTTTTCCGGCGCGCCCGGATAGCCCTTGGCGGCCATCACCACGGTCAGCGCCGCCGCGTCGTACCAGCGCGCGCTCATGGTCTTCAACTGTCCGTCGACCGCGCCCAGCAACAGCGTCAGGAGATCGTCCTTCAGGCGCATCATCAGCACCTGGCATTCGGGGTCGCCGAAACGGCAATTATATTCGATCAGCTTCGGCCCCTCGGCCGTGATCATCAGGCCGGCGAACAGCACGCCCTGGAACGGATGGCCCTTGGCCGTCATCGCGGCGAGAGTAGGCCGGATGATCGCGGCCATGGTCCGCTCGACCATTTCGGGCGTCATGACAGCGGCCGGCGAATAGGCCCCCATGCCGCCGGTATTCGGCCCGGTATCGCCGTCGCCGACCTGCTTGTGGTCCTGGGCGGTCGCCAGCGCCAGGGCGTTCTCGCCGTCGCAGAGCGCGAAGAACGAAGCCTCCTCGCCGGTCATGAACTCCTCGACCACCACCGCGGCGCCGGCCTCGCCCAGGCCGCCGGAAAACATCATGTCGACGGCATCCAGCGCTTCGCCGAGCGTCATGGCGACGACGACGCCCTTGCCGGCGGCCAGGCCATCAGCCTTGATCACGATCGGCGCGCCCTGGGCGCGGATATAGGCCTTGGCGGGCTCGGGCGCGGTGAAACGCTCATAGGCGGCGGTCGGAATGCCGAAATCCCGGCAGAGATCCTTGGTGAAGCCTTTCGAGCCTTCGAGCTGGGCGGCGAAGCGGGTCGGTCCGAAGGCCTTGATACCCCGGGCATTGAGGTCGTCGACGAGCCCCGCGACCAAAGGCGCCTCCGGGCCGACCACCACCAGGTCGATCCCGGCGGCGGCGCAGAACGCCGCCACGGCCGCGTGATCGGTGACATCGACCGGCACCAGCGTCGCCACCTCGGCAATGCCGGGATTGCCCGGCGCGCAATAAAGCGTGGTGAGCAGCGGGCTGGCGGAGATCGCCCAGGCCAGGGCATGTTCGCGGCCACCGCCGCCGATCAGGAGCACGTTCATGGATGACCTCGATGACGCCGTCGCTTGCGTGGCTTAGACAAGAGTCTCTTCTCCGGCAACGGATTCGGCAGGAATGACCGACATAGCGCCTTCGAATGCCCCCGAGATATCGGTCTCGGAACTCGCTTCGGCCATCAAGCGGACGGTGGAGGACGCCTTTGGTTTCGTCCGCCTGCGCGGCGAAATCTCCGGCTTTCGCGGCGCCAGCCCCTCGGGCCATGTCTATTTTCGCCTCAAGGACCAGGGCGCCGTGATCGAGGCGGTGATCTGGAAGGGCGTGTTCGGGCGCCTGCGCTTCAAGCCGCAGGAAGGCCTGGAGGTGATCGCCACCGGCCGCGTCACGACCTTTCCGGGCTCGTCGAAATACCAGATCGTTGTGGAAAGCCTGGAGCCGGCGGGTGTCGGCGCCCTGATGGCGCTCCTGGAGGAGCGCCGCAAGAAACTCACAGCCGAAGGCCTGTTCGATCCCGACAGGAAACGGCCCTTGCCTTATTTGCCCGGGGTCATCGGTGTCGTCACCTCGCCGACCGGCGCGGTCATCCGCGATATCCTGCACCGGCTGGAAGACCGCTTTCCGCGCAGCGTCCTGGTCTGGCCGGTGCGGGTCCAGGGCGAGGGGAGTGCGGCGGAGGTTGCCGCCGCCATCCGGGGCTTCAACGCCATCGATGCCGACAGCGACCTGCCGCGTCCGGACGTGCTGATCGTCGCGCGCGGCGGCGGCAGCCTGGAAGATCTCTGGGGCTTCAACGAGGAAATCGTCGTCCGCGCGGCGGCCGAGAGCCGGATCCCGCTGATCTCGGCGGTCGGCCACGAGACCGATACGACGCTGATCGATTTCGCCGCCGACCGGCGAGCGCCGACGCCGAGCGCGGCCGCGGAAATGGCGGTGCCGGTGCGCGCCGACCTGATCCTCGAGATCGGCGATCTCGCCCGCCGTCACGGTGCCGGCATCCGGCGGCTGTTCGACGACCGGCGGACCGAATTGCGGGCCGCCATGCGCGCGCTGCCCGATGCCGAACGGCTGCTGGAGGCGGCGCGCCAGCGTCTCGACGGCGCCAGCGAGCGCCTGCCCAACGCGCTGCGCGCCAATGCCGCCGCGCATCGGACCCGGCTGGTGCGCGCATCCGGGCGGCTCGCGCCGGGCGTACTGATGTTGCGGCTCGGCCGCGCCAAGGACGGCCTCGCGGCATTGGGCGGGCGCGCCGGAACGGCGCTGGGCCGGCGGGTGGAGACGCGTCGCCAGGGCTTCTCGTCCCTGTCGGACCGGCTGTCGCGTTCGCTCGGCGTCTATGCGACCGCCCAGCGCCATCGCATCGCCCGCGACGGCGAGCGCCTGGCGAGCCTGTTCGCCCGGGCGCCCCGTGCCCTCGACCTGATCGTCCGGCGCCGCGGCGACCGGCTCGAGGCGGCGGCCAAGCTGCTCGGCGCCCTGTCCTATCAGGGCGTGCTCGCCCGCGGCTTCGCGCTGGTGCGCGATGGCGCCGGCCGGCCGCTGCGCAGCGCCGGCGCGGTCACGCCCGGCCTCGCCCTGTCGATCGAGTTCGCCGACGGGCGGGTCGCGGCCCGCGCCGAGGGCGACGAGCCGCCGCGGCCCGCACCGGCGCGCGCCGAACCGAAGCCGGCGCGCAAGGCAGGTGGCGAAGGCCAGGGCAGCCTGTTCTGAGCCTTGTCATCGTGACCGCAGCAGCCGCGTGGCCGTGCGGGCGGCGGCTTCGGTCGCGGCCGGAGCGATCACCATGCCCATATGGTCGACACCGGGCAGGACTTCGACGCCGATGCGCGGATTGGCGGCGCCGATCTCGGCGGCATAGGCCGAGGCGACGAAGAGCTGGTCGTCGGCGCTGATCATCACGGCGGTCGGCCTGATAATGCGGCCGAGCGCCTCCTGCCATTCGCGCGGCAGGCTCATATTGGCGAGCAGGCGATGGGAATAGACGCGCGCGCGCTTGCCCTGCGCGTCCTCCGGCACGGCATAGGCGACGGCCGCGAGGCCGTCGAAGGCCGAGATGCCGACCCGGTTGAGCAAGGACAGCGCGACGATTCGCGGGATCGCCGCATTGGCCCAGCCGCCGGTATCCGGTCGATTCGTGCCCGATCGCACGGAGATGAAGGGCGACAGCGCCAGATAGGCGTCGAACCGGTCGGCGATCGGTTCGCCGGCGACGCGCAGGATGAAGCCGCCGCCGAGCGAATGGCCGAGCAGAATCCGTTTTTCCCTGGGAAACCGCTGCTCGATGACGCCGAGGAGATCGGTCAGGTCGTCTTCCAGCTGGCCACGATAGCCGATATCGCCGAGCGTTCCGCTCTCGCCGTGCCCTCTGACGTCGATGGCATAGGTATTGATCCCCTCGGCCGCGAGAGCGTGCCCGACGGCATGCATGGCAATGGCAAGCCCGGTCGATCCGTGGACCGCGACGGCGACGCCGCCGCCCGGTCGTCCTTCGTAGAATCGATAGGCGAGCCTTGTGCCGTCGCGCGCCGTGAAGAACGCATAGGGTGGGGTGGCGCCGACCAGGCGCCCGATTGTGTCGTCGGCCTGCGACATGGCCGCGATCGGCGGCGGCGTCGCCGGCCGGGACAGCCCGAGCGTCGCGGCGAAGGCCGCGACGACGCAGGCGATGAGGGCGACGGGAATGGCGATCAGATATTTCAAGACAGGGCCCCTTCGATTGGCGCGAGGCCCGATTGCCTAGCCAGGAGGGGCGGCTTAGTCTGCGCAAACTTCGCCAACGGCATGGTTTCTTCGCCAATGACCAGTCTCGCTCCGGCGCGTCTGCGCTCCCATCCCCTGGCTGGGCACCTCCTGATTCCCGCCTGCCTGGTCGGGTTCGGCCTGACGCTCGGCCTGGTCGGTCCGTTCGGCACTTATCTCGGCATGGGACTGCCGGTCAGGCTCATGCATTTCGTCGCCAATGTCATCGTGATCGGCGCCCTGGTCGTGCTGGTCTCCGCATGGACGCGGCGGCTGCTGTTCCAGGGACAGCCCTTGCCGTTATGGGCCATGCTCGCGATCGCCGTCGTCATGGCCCCGCCGGGCGCGCTGATCGTCAGGGCCCAGTTGCAGCTCTGGGCGCCGCAGGTGCTTCCCTATGTGACATGGGGCGAACTGACCTTGCAGACGCTCACCGTCAACGTTCTGATGAGCGGTCTCGCCTGGACCGTCAGGACATATCGGCGGTCGGCCGCGCCGCAGCGGCCGGAGGCCGTTCCGGTGGTTGCCCCGGCCGGGCCGGTATCGGATGCCCGTGGCGGCGACGATGCGCTCAGGGCGAAGCTTCCGGTCGCGCTGCGCCATGCAAGGCTCATCGCGCTCAGCGCCGAAGACCACTATCTGCGCGTCCATACCGATCGCGGCAACGCTCTCATCCTGATGGGCCTGTCCCAGGCGATCGAGAGCCTCGGGGCCGAGCGCGGCCTGCGCATCCATCGCTCGCACTGGGTCGCGTCCGATGCGCTCGCCGGACGCAAGCGGAGCGCGGCCGGCACGGCCCTGACGCTGGATTGCGGTCTTGTCCTGCCGGTGAGCCGCAGCGGTCGCCGGCTGCTCGCCGAAGCCGGCTGATCCGGCCCATGATCCCGGAAGACGACCATCGGAGATGACATGATCGGGAAGACCTTGACGGCCTTCTTCGCGATGCTGGGGACATGTGCGCTCGCGCAGGCCTCCGAACTGATACCCCGGTTCGGCAGCACCGCGACCCTCGACAAGCCGACAGGCCGTCCGCGCGGCAGCATCATCCTGATGCCCGGCGGTGACGGTCGCCTGGGTATCCAGAGCGACGGAAGCATTACGGCGTTGCGCGGCAATCAGCTTGTCCGCACCCGCCAGGCCTATGCCGCTCGAGGCTTCGCGACATTAACGCTCGATGCCAGCGCCAGTCCTGCCCAGGCCGTCGAATATATGCGGACGATCGCGCGCCCCGTCGTGGTGGTGGCGACGAGCCGGGGCGCCACTCGCGCGCCGGCGGCACTTTCCGGGCGCCCCGACGGCATGGTCCTGACGTCGGCCATGCTCGATACCTTCCAGGCCTATGCCGGTTCACCCGGGGCTTTGCCGCGAACCTTGGTCCTGCATCACCGCCAGGATGGCTGTCGCTCGACGCCTCCCTCGCTGGTGGAACCATTCGCGGCCTGGGCCGGCGGGCGGGCCCGCGTGGTCTGGCTGACCGGCGGTGTCGACCGGGGCGACTCCTGCCAGGCCGGGGGTCACCACGGCTTCGCCGGCCTCGATGGACAGGTCGTTGCGCAGGTCGTCGGTTTTGCGAATTCCCTCAGGGCGTCGCGCTAGGACGGATCGACATTCAGGCCATCCAGATGGTTGCGGTGGCGAGAAGTGCAAAGCCGCGGAAGTGGATGGTTCGCCGCTCGTAGCGGGTGGCGAAGCGGCGGAAGTGCTGAAACAGCGCTCGATCCGGCTGCGCTGTCTGCAGAGGTCGGCGTCGTGAGGGATGGCGACCTTGCGGGATTGGTTCGACGGGATGACGGCCTCGGCGCCCCACCTTTCCGGGCAGAAGACCGGCAATCCGTTCCCACTGTTCGTCACTCAGTTCGTATCGCTTCACGTCCATCGAGGCCTCCGCTTAAAGCGGAGACCTATGAATCACGCCCTCAAGCAAAACAGGAATCCTGAATGTCGATCCGTCCTAGTCGTTGAAGCCCGTCTCGGCGAAGCGGAAGCCGTCGGCCTGCTTGGTGAAGATGAACCTCGTATCGCCGCAGAAGATGGCGAAGGTGTCGGCGCCGAGGCCGTCCTTCTCATAGATGGGACGCACGGTCTGCAGGCAGCTGCGGTTGCGCTGCGTGAATATTTGCCGGTAGGTCGCGCGCTGGAAAGCGGCCTGATCGTGCATGTCCGAGTTATGCAACATCGGGAAGCGCGTGAGCGCCGCGACCGCGTTTGCGTCATTGGCCCTGAGCGCCTGGCGGAAGCCTGCGATGAACTGGCGGAATTCCGCCTCGATGGCAGGCGGCCCTGGGGGCACCCGCTGGGCGAGAGCGCCGTCCGTCGTGAGGGCGGCGAGGACAAGCCCGAAGGCGGCGGCGAAGGCAAAACGGCGGCGCATGAGCAACATAGTCCATGGTTCCTTGTTGGGCGCCGCCCGAGGTGTCCGGTGGTCGCCTCGGTGATCCCTGTGCGGGAGGTACGGCCCCGTCGGCCGTGGAGTCCCAGCAGTGCCGCAATGGTGGTGATCGGATGAAGGGTTGGCGTCCCGGTGGTCAGGCGCCTTTCCTGTCTCGCCTTTTGTCAGCGCAATGCTGAGGTCTCATGCCGCCATGGAGATGGCCGTGTTTCCGAGGAGACGGTATGCGCTTCTGCAGCCGAGCTTCCCCCGGTCGGGTCCTTGGTGGCAGGCCGAATCGATCGCTGTCCGGGCGTGACGCTGCAGCTTGTCCAAAGCGCGTGGAAGAGGGCTAGTCGTTGACGGCCGTCTCGGCGAAGCGGAAGCCGTCGTCCTTCTTGCTGAAGACAAAGATCGTCTGGCCGCAGAAAAGGAAGAAGCTTTCGTTGCCGTAGCCGTCCTTGTTGTAGGATGGCCGCGCTGTCTCCAGGCAGGTGCGGTTGCGGACGTTGAACAGCTGCCGGTAGACCGTGCGGTGGAAGGCAGCCTGATCGTGCATGTCCCCGTTATGTTGCATCGGCAGGCGGGTGAGCGCCGCGACCGCGTTGGCGTCGTTTGCCCGCACCGCCTGACGGAAGCCGACGAGGAACTGGCGGAACTCGGCCTGCAGGGCTGGAGGCGCAGGGGGATCGCGCTGGGCGAGGGCGCTGCCCGTCGACAGGGCGGCGAGGAGAAGCCCGAAGGCAGCGGTAATGGCGGCGCGGCGGCGCATGAGCAACATAGTCCATGGTTCCTTGTTGGGCGCCGCCCGAGGTGTCTGGTGGTCGCCTCGGTGGTTCCCAGTACGGCAGGTACGGCCTCGTTAGCCGTGGAGTCCCAGCAGCGCCGCAATGGTCGTGATCGGATGAAGGGTTGGCGTCCCTGCGGACAGAGCGCCTTTCCTGTCTCGCCTTTTGTCAGCGCAATGCTGAGGTCTCATGCCGCCCTCGAAGCGGCCGTGTTTCCGAGGAGGCGGCACGCGCTTCTGCGGCCGAGCTTCCCCGGTCGGGTCCTTGGTCGCAGGCCGCATCGATCGCTGTCCGGGCGTGACGCTGCAGCTTGTCCAAGGCGAGTGGGAGAGTGCTAGGACGGATCGACATTCAGGCCATCCAGATGGTTGCGGTGGCGAGAAGTGCAAAGCCGCGGAAGTGGATGGTTCGCCGCTCGTAGCGGGTGGCGAAGCGGCGGAAGTGCTTGAGGCGGTTGAAACAGCGCTCGATCCGGCCGCGCTGTCTGTAGAGGTCGGCGTCGTGAGGGATGGCGACCTTGCGGGATTGGTTCGACGGGATGACGGCCTCGGCGCCCCACCTTTCCGGGCAGAAGACCGGCAATCCGCTCCCACTGCCCGTCACTCAGTTCGTATCGCTTCACGCCCATCAAAGTCTCCGCCTAAAGCGGAGACCTATGAATAACACCTCAAGCAAAACAGGAATCCTGAATGACGATCCGTCGTAGCCGACGGGCGCCGGCCTCCAGCAGGCAAGGTTATGGTTGCGCGGTTCCGGACGCCATGAACCCGCGCCTTGCGGCGCGGGTTCATGGGCATCTGTTAAGCGCGGCCTTGGTGCGACGGCTTATCGCAAAGTCTTATTGCAGCGTTTCCTGGGCAATCCAGGTCTTCACCGCCCGGAGTGCGTCATGGGGCGTCTCGGCGAGGCTGAGCGCCGATTTCCAGACCGCCAGCTGACCGTCGGCGCTGGTCCCGCGCGTCGCGATATTCATGCAATGGGCGACCTCGGCGGCGCAATTCAGCGCCTCGGCCTCCTCCATGACCTGGTCGAGCGTCTCGGCGACCACGTCGCGCACCGAGAGCGTGATGCGCCGCTGCTCGTCGACGAAGCTGCCATGGACGCCATAACGCTGGGCCCGCCACTTGTTCTCCTGCATCAGGGCGCGCGACACCGGCGACAGATGGGCATTGATCTCAGGATTGCGGATCAGGTGCCGCACCAGCGTGCGGTAGAGTGCGGCGATCGCCAGGGTGTCCTCGACGCGGGTGCAGCAATCGGGGGCGCGCAATTCCAGCGTCGGATATTTCCGCGAGGGACGGACCGCCCACCAGACATAGCTCGAATCCTCGATCACCCGGGTTTCGACCAGCAGCGAGATATAGTCGTTGTAGTCGGCTTCGCTCCGGAACATTTCCGGCAGGCCGGTCCGCGGCAGCTCGTCATAGGCCGCCAGCCGGTAGCCCATCAGCCCGGTGGCGCGCGTCTGCCAGAACGGCGACGAGGTCGACAGCGCCACCAGCAGCGGCACATAGGGCATGATCCGGCCCATCACGTCCACCCGGCGCGACAGGTCGTCGAATTCGACATGAACATGCAGGCCGCAGACGATGTTGCGCTGGCCGAGCATCTGCAGGTCGTGCATGACGCTGTCGGAGCGTGGCGTGTCATTGGCCCGCTGCGTCGCCCACAGCGCGGTCGGGTGCGTGCCCGAGGCGAGGATCGCCAGGCCATGCTCGGCGGCGACCTGGCCGAGCGTGCCGCGCATCGCCTTCAATTCGTTGCGGGCGGTGTCGAAAGACGAATGGACCGAGCTTGCGAGCTCGACCTGCGACTGCAGCAACTCGCCTTTCAGGCGGTCGCCGAGGCGCTGCTTGGCCGCGTCGAAAAAGGCCTGCGGCATGCGCCGCATCACGGCCTTGGTCTCGGCGTCGACAACGAAGAATTCTTCCTCGATACCAAAACGGCAGGTGTCCGACATGATTGTCTCCATCTGTTCGGGCACAAAATGTTGGCGCGGATCGCGAGGATGCGGAGCCGCGCAAAGCCGCGACCGACCCCAGTCGAAACGGGCCGCGACGGGCGACAGGCTGAAGTCGGGCAGGGCGAAAATGTGGCCTAACCGGTCACGCGCTGCCACAGTTCTGTAACTGACTGAAAGATTGCGTGAACTTAAATCGGTTGACTTTTCCGGCCGCGACGGCTTCCGCGCCGCGTCATTTGGCCGCCGGATCGGTCGCTGCCGAATCTACCGCCAGTCGCCGAGAGCCGCCTGGACAACCGCCAGCGCCGCCACCGCGGCGGTGTCGGCGCGCAGGATCCGGGGACCCAGCGACAAGGCGATCGAGCGCGGTCTTTTGATGATCATGGCACGTTCCTCGGGCGAAAAACCGCCTTCCGGCCCGATCAGCACGGCGAGCGGCGGCGGCGCGACTGCGAAGGGCTGCATCGCCGCGGCCGGATTGGCCACCGCTGCATCCTCGTCGCAGAAGACCAGCAACCGGTCGTCAGGCAGCGCCGCGAGCACTGCCGGGAGCGGCTTCAGGTCGTCGCACGTGATAACCGACAGGATGCCGCATTGTTCCGCCGCCTCGACGGCATTGGCTTCGATCCGCTCGAGGTTGAGCCGGCCGACCTGGGTGTAGCGGGTGGTGACCGGCACCAGCCGCGACGCCCCCATCTCCACCGCCTTCTGGACCATGTAGTCGAGACGGGCCTGTTTCAGCGGGGCGAAGACGAGCCAGAGGTCGCCCGGGTCGGTCTGCGGGCGGACCTGCTCCTCGGCCACCAGCTGGACGGCCTTCTTGGCGATGCGTTCGAGCCGCGCCCGCCATTCGCCGTTGACCCCGTCGAAGACATGCAGCCTGGCGCCGTCGGCGAGCCGCATCACATTGACGAGATAGTTGGCCTGGTCGCGATCGCAGGCGATTACCGCGCCGGAATCGAGAGGTTGCCGCACGAATAGCCGTGTCGCGCTGAAATCGTAGAGCGCCATGATCGAAAACCTCGCCTCGCCGCAATTGGCGGATAACCCCGCGATCCCCTGCTGACAAGATGGCCGGGACCGCCGCGCCCCCCGTGTCGGGGTACCGCATTGCCACGATCCTGTCGGATTGATATGGAGAATGCCGCTTTTTGCAGTTCCGCCTTCCTGCGGACACCTTCCGGGGCCGACCGATGCGAAGTGTTCTGCCGAACCGCACTCTGTTTCTCGGGCTGATCACCGCCGCAGCTTTTGCCGCTGCCGTGCCGGCCGCAGCCAACGAGATCTGCCAGAATGAATTCCAGCCTCTGCTTCAGGGGCATCAGCGGGTGATGCAGCAGACCCAGGCTGCCATGCCGCGCGGCCGGCCGACCAGCTTCGACCAGGCGCGGGCCAATGCCCAGCGCGCCTGCTCGGCGCTCGGCAATGCCCAGGCCTCGTTCGAGCGGCTGAAGAAGTGGGTTTCCGACAATGCGGACTTCTGCCGCCTGCCGGAGACCATGCTGAACGACGTCACCACCGGCCTCGCCAATGTCAGCCGCAATCGCACCCAGGCCTGCCAGGGCGTCGCGACCCTCGACCGCCAGCGGCGCCAGGCCGAGGCCGGCGGCGCCAATCCCTTCGCGCCCCAGGCGGGCCGACGGCCGCAGCTCGACCTGCGCACCCCCGGCGCCCTGTAGGCTCCCATGACGATGACCGAGGGCCGGGTCGCCGATGCCGTCCGCGGCTCCTGGGTCGACACGCTCGCGCCCGCCTCGTGGCGCCCCTATCTGAGGCTGGCGCGGGCCGATCGGCCGATCGGCTCCTGGCTGCTGCTGCTGCCTTGCTGGTGGTCGGCCGCCTTCGCCGCGATCGCCGCCGGCCACGCCTTGCCCAATCTCTGGCACATGGCCCTGTTCGCCATCGGCGCGGTCGCCATGCGCGGCGCCGGCTGCACCTATAATGACCTGGTCGACCGCGACATCGACGCCATGGTCGAAAGGACGCGCTCGCGGCCGCTGCCGTCGGGCCAGGTGACCGGCCGCCAGGCCAAGCTGTTCCTGGTCGCCCAGGTGGTCATCGGCGCGCTGGTGCTGCTGGCGCTCGCCAAGCCCTTCGCCTGGGCGCTGGGCATCGCCTCGATCGCCATCATCGCCATCTATCCCTTCATGAAGCGCATCACCTCATGGCCGCAATCGGTGCTGGGGCTGGCCTTTTCGTGGGGCGCGCTGATGGGCTGGGCCGCGGCCTTCGGCAGGCTCGATATGCCCGCCGTCCTGCTCTATGCCGGCTCGATCCTCTGGGTCATCGGCTACGACACCATCTATGCCCACCAGGACCGCGAGGACGACGCCATTGTCGGGGTCAGGTCGACGGCGCTGCTGTTCGGCGAGCGCACGCCGCTCTACCTGTCACTGTTCTATTCGGGTGCGGTCTTCCTGTTCGCCGCGGCGCTCTGGACGCTCGGCGGCTCGGTGCTGGCCTATTGCGGCCTCGCCGCCTTCGCCCTGCACCTGGCCTGGCAGGTCGCGCGCATCGACATTGCCGATCCCGCCTTGTGCCTGAGGCTGTTCCAGTCGAACCGCGATGCCGGCCTGATCTTCCTGGCGGGCCTGATGGCCGAAGCGGCCTTGCGCGCCGCCGGCTGATCGCCGCCGGAGCCGGTCAGGGGGCCGCCAGGATCGCCCGGGCCTGGGCGCTGTCCTGGTCCATCTGCGCGATCAGCGCGTCCAGCCCGTCGAATTTCAGCTCTTCCCGGATATAGCCGGCGAAAGCGACATCGACCTCACGGCCGTAGAGATCGCCGGAGAAGTCGAAGACATGGACCTCCAGCAGCGGCGCGCCGTTGTCGAAGGTGGGACGCCGGCCGAAACTGGCCACCGCGTCGTGCCAGACGCCGTCCAGCCCGAGTTTCACCGCGTAGATGCCGTGGGCGAGGCGGATGTCCGGGTCGAGCCTGAGATTGGCCGTGGGATAGCCGAGCGTGCGGCCCCGCTTGTCGCCGTGGATCACCTGGGTGGAAATGAACCAGGCATGGCCGAGCAGCGCATTGGCTTCCGCGATCCGGCCGCCCATCAGCGCATCGCGGATCGCGGTCGAGGAGACGGTCGCGTCGCCGTCGCAGAGGGGAGCCATGCGCGTCACGGCGAAACCGTGGGCCTCGCCCGCCGCCACCAGGCTCGCGGCATTGCCGGAGCGGCCGGCGCCGTAATGGAAGTCCTGGCCGATGACCACATGGGCGGCCTTCAGCCAGCCGACCAGCACCTGCGTGACGAAGTCTTCCGCCGAGAGGGCGGCAAAGGCTTTGTCGAAACCGGCGATCGCCACCGCGTCGAGACCGAGGGCGGCGAGCAGCCGGACCTTGGTCTGCGCATCCGCCAGGCGAAACAGCGGCCGGTCCGGCTGGAAAAACAGCCGCGGATGCGGCTCGAAGGTGAGCACCAGGGCCTTGCGGTCGAGCGTCCGCGCCAGCGCGACCGTCTGCTCGATGACATATTGGTGGCCGCGATGCACCCCGTCGAAATTGCCGATCGCGATCACCCCGCCGGCCAATGCGTCGGGCATCGGCATGGTCCGGGCGAGCACGGGAAAGGTCTGGGATGGCCGCTCGGGCGGCAGGATCAGGGACATGGAACTCGGGTCACGGGATGGACGGTCAGCGCGCGCGGACCCTGCCGTCCGACGCCCCGGCCGTCAAGCCGCCGCCATGAGTTCGCGCCGCGACGGCACCCGGACCCAGGCCTCGCCGTCGAGCACGACGGTGGCATCGACGGCGCATTCGCAGGCCAGCCGCGCCCTTTGGCGGCCTTCGATCAGTTCCGCCACCTCGACATGAATGCGCACCACGTCGCCGATCTTCACCGGCGCCTTGAAGTTCAGCGTCTGCGACATGTAGACGGCGCCCGGACCCGGAAGCCGGGTGCCGATCACCGCCGAGATCAGGCTCGCGGTATAGAGACCGTGCGCGATGCGCTGGCCGAACCGGGTCTTCGAGGCATAGAGGTCGCTCAGATGGATCGGGTTCTGGTCCCCGGAAATGTCGGCGAAGCCGACCACGTCCTGGTCGGTGACGGTCTTGAAGACCAGTTCGGACAGGCCGAGCGTCAGGTCTTCGAAAGCCATGGAGCGGATCGCGCGAACGGGCATGGTGAACCTCCGGGGGCGCGCACCATCACCAGTTTTATGCTGCAATGCAATAGGACCAAGGGCGAAGACCGGTTCGCCGCCATCTGCCCTCAGTCCTGCACCGCCTCGCCTTCGATCTCGACCAGGAATTCCGCCCGGGCGAGGCCGGCGACCTGGATATAGGTCGCGGCACAGACATGGTCGCCGAGCTTGCGCGCCCTGACGGCGCGGAACGCCGCGACGGCGTCGGGCACGGTGACCAGCGTGACGATCTTGACCAGGTTCTCGATCTCCATGCCGCCGGCCCTGACGACCGCGATCAGGTTGTCGAAGCACTGCTCGAATTGCGCTTCCAGTCCCTCGGCGACACTACCGTCGGGGCGTGCCGCCACCTGGCCGGAAATGATCAGGCGCCGGCCCGCCAGCTGGTGGATCGCGCCGTGGCGATAGCTCGGCGCCGGGGCATGAACGGTCGGCGGATTGAAGAATGTCGGCATGATCACTCCTGCAGGTGCGATGGTTCGGGTCGGCCGGTGTCATTCTAGCCCGCCTTTCCGGTTCGGCTAAGGCCGGGCCTGGGGGGCCGCCTTGCGGCGGAGGGTCGCGGTATCCTGCGGCTCCATCGAGGACAGGCAAGTCTTGCGCGGCCGGCCCGGCGGCCAGCGCCCAGGAGCGACCGGGCGGGCCATGAGCCGGCTGCGCGATTCGAGCTGGGGAATTCGCCTTTGGCCGTTGGTTCGTTCGAGACGAATCAGGCCGATTCGAGGCACTGTCGCGCCAGCTTGCAGCCAGGCACGTCGCGATCCTGTCGTGGATGCCGGCTTAGATCGTTGTGCCGAGGGATGAAGACCGCTCAGCCATGCCTCGTTCGGGTTCATTTTTTATTGCGCTTTGCATGGTTGCGATCGCCGTTTCGGTCGCAACCCTCGCTTATCTCGTCGCCAATGTCGAAGCCGGCTTTTCAGCGGCCATCGCCTTCGGCCTGCTACTCGCCATGGTCATCGGCCATCTCGGCGCGCAGCGCTCTGGCGACCGCATCGTCGTCGAGGCGCGGCTGGTCGACCTGACCCGCTCCACCGGCGACATGGCACATGATCTCGCCGAGCTGGCACGCCGGGTCGAGCGCTTCGAGACCCTGGCCATGGACAAGGCCCGGGCCGCCACCGAGCCGATCGCCGAGGAAATCGGCGAGCTGGGTGCTCTCGTCAAGCAATTCGCCGAGACGCTTCAGGTCCACGAGGCGGCGATCGTGCGGGCCAGCGCCGCATCGGCGCAGCTGGCGCCGCCCGTCGAGCTCGAGCCGCCGCAAGCGGTGGCCGATGCCCCCGCCATCGCGTCCGCCGAAGGCCATCGCGCACAGCGCGCCGCCGATACGCCGCGCCTGCGCCTCGGCCGGCCGGATCCGGCGCCCGACATGGCTGCGCCGCTGCCCCAGGCTTTCGGGGCCATGTCGCGGGCCGAGGCCGTCGCGGCGATCAAGGCGGCGATCGACACCCGGCGTAGCGACCTCTACCTGCAGCCGATCGTCACTCTGCCGCAGCGCAAGGTGCGCTGGTATCAGGCCTCCGTCCGGTTGCGCGGCGCCGATGGCGACCTGTTCCTGCCGGCCGATTATGGCGCGCTGGCCGAAGCCGCCGGTCTGCTGCCGACGCTCGATGGCGAGACGCTCGGCCGCTGCATCCAGGTGGTCAGGCGGCTGACGTCACGCAATCGCGATGTCGGGCTGGTCTGCGACCTCTCGGGGACGTCGCTCGCCGACGCCGCCTTCTCCGCCGAGCTGGTCGCCCTGCTCGACGCCAACCGGGCGCTGGCCGGCTCGCTGATTCTGGGCTTTCGCCAGGAGGCGGTGCGCAACCTGTCGCCGCTCGATATCGAAACGCTCGGCGCCCTCTCCGACATGGGCTTCCGCTTCGCCATGGATGGCGTCCGCGACCTGCGTATCGAACCGCGTGATCTCGCCGAGAAGGGCTTCCGCCAGGTGCGGGTCTCGGCCGATCTCGTGATGGCGCGCTCGGCCGATGCGGGCACGGCGATCCACCCGGCGGATCTGGCCGGCCTGTTCGCCCGCTATGGCATCGATTTCGTGGTCGAGGGCATCGACGGCGAGCCTCTTGTGGTCGATCTGCTCGACTATGACGTGAAATTCGCGCAGGGACCGCTGTTCTCGCCGGCACGCCCGGTGCGCGCCGAGGTGCTCAGCGAAGCGATCCCCGTGGCGCCGGGCCCGGTGCCGGCCGCGCGGGCATCGCGGGGCGAGCTGCGCGTCGACCCGCGCAGCACCGAACCGCAGTCATTGGGAGCGGCGGCACTCGCGCATGGGGCGGTTGGGGCGCCACGTGCGCCGCGCCGGACCGGCGGCCTCGGCCAGGGCCTGCGCGCGCTGATCCGCGAACGCACCTGACCTGGCGCCGCGAACGCGCTAGGATCGCACCATGCCCGTCCGCCAGCTTCCCGAAGGGATCGTCAACCGCATCGCAGCCGGCGAGGTCGTCGAGCGGCCGGCGGCGGTGGTCAAGGAGCTGGTCGAGAATGCCATCGATGCGGGGGCGACGCGTATCGATGTGCTGATCGGCGGCGGCGGTCGCCGGCTGATCCGCGTCGCCGATGACGGCGCCGGCATGACGCGGGCCGACCTCGCCCTCTGCGTCGAACGTCATGCCACATCCAAGCTATCGGGCGAGGACCTGCTCGATATTCGCACCCTCGGCTTTCGCGGCGAGGCGCTGCCCTCGATCGGAGCGGTCGCGACGCTGACCATCACCACGCGCCATGCCGACGAGCCGCATGCCTGGTCGCTCGCCGTCGATGCCGGCGACAAGGGTGAGGCCATGCCCGCGGCGCTCGCCCGCGGCACGCGGGTCGAGGTCGAGGATCTGTTCTACGCGACGCCGGCCCGGCTGAAATTCCTGAAGAGCGACCGGGCCGAAGCCGCGGCCATTGTCGATGTGGTCAAGCGCCTGTGCCTGTCGCACCCGACCGTCGCCTTTTCGCTGGCCGACGATGCCGCGGGCACGCGCACCTATGCCGCGCAGGCTTTCGGCGAGGCCGGGCTGCTGGCGCGTATCGGCGACGTCATGGGGCGCGATTTCGCCGACAATGCGCTGGCCCTCGATGTCTCACGCCACGGCGTCAGGCTGTTCGGCTTTGCCGGCCTGCCGACCTTCCACAAGGCGACCGCCGGCGCGCAATTCCTGTTCGTCAACGGTCGCCCGATCCGTGACCGGCTGGTGCTCGGCGCCTTGCGCGGCGCTTATGCCGACGTCATGCCGCGCGACCGGCATCCGGCGGTGGCGCTGTTCCTCGAGCTTGATCCCCACGAGGTCGACGTCAACGTCCATCCGGCCAAGACCGAGGTGCGCTTTCGCGACGCCGCGCTGGTCCGCGGCCTGATCGTCAGCGCGATCAAGGATGCCATCGCCCGCGCCGCGCCGACCACGGCGACGACGATAGGAACCGCGACGATCAGCGCTTTCCGGGCGCCGCTCGGGCGGGCCGCACCGGCGCGCGGCTGGGACTGGCGCCAGTCGCCGGCGCGGCCGGGCGGCACGGGTTTCGCCGAGCCGGGGCAGGCCGCTTTCGCGCATGGCGCCGCCAGCCGGCCCGGCTTTGCTCAGGCGGCCTTCGACATGGAGATCGCGCCGGGCGCGGATGCGCGGGCGGCCGTCATGCCGCCCGAGCCGGAGGATCTCGACCAGCCGCTGGGCGCGGCGCGAGCCCAGGTTCACGGCACCTATATCCTGGCGCAGACGCGCGACGGGCTGGTCATCGTCGACCAGCACGCCGCCCATGAGCGGCTCGTCTATGAGCGGCTCAAGCGACAGATGGCCGAGACCGGCATCGGTCGCCAGGCCTTGCTGATCCCGGTCGTGGTCGAACTCGACCCGGCCGACGCGGCTCGTCTCCTCGCCCGCGCCGACGATCTCGAACGCTTCGGCCTGGTGATCGAGGCTTTCGGGCCGGGCGCGGTGGTGGTGCGCGAGACGCCGGCGCTGCTCGGCGAGATCGACGCGGAGGCGCTGACCCGCGACCTCGCCGAACATCTCGCCGAATGGGACACGACCGATCCGCTCGAGCGGCGTCTCCTGTCGGTTGCCGCCACCATGGCCTGCCATGGTTCGGTCCGGGCCGGACGGCTGCTCAAGCCGGCGGAGATGAACGCCTTGCTGCGCGAGATGGAGGCGACGCCGGGCTCGGCCCAGTGCAATCACGGCCGCCCGACCTCGGTGTCGCTGTCGCTCGGCGATATCGAGCGGCTGTTCGGCCGGCGCTGAGCCGGCTGTCCGGCCGATGCCTCACGGCCCGTCCTCGACCCGGAACTGGCCCGGCGAGAGCCAGGGCAGCGAGGTCAGAACCTCCGGCAGATAGAGGTCGCGCAGAATGGCCGAGGAGGCCTGGGCGATCTGCGGGACCAGCACGCCGAATTCGCCGCGGCGGACCACGATGGCCAGCTGCCGGGAAAAATGCGGCCCCGGAAAGGGCAGCAGCCGGACATTGGCGAGCAGCGGCTTCATCTCGAAGATCGACAGGGGCGTCATGATCGCCCAGCCGAGGCCGGCCGCCACCATGCCGAGGATCGTCCGGGCGGAATCGAATTCGAACTGGCGGGGAATGTCGAGCCGCATGCGGCGCAGCTGGCGCTCGATATCGGCACCGATATGGGAGCGGGCGGCCCAGCGGATCAGCGCCATGGTTGCCCCGAGATGGGCGAGATCCGCCGTCTCCGCGGCCATGGTCCGCGGCAGCGCCAGAAGATAGGGCTCGGTGAGGATCACCTGTCGCGCCATGCCATCGACATCATCCATTTGCTCGTTGGTGATGATCAGGTCGAGCGTGTGCTCGACCAGGCCGGTCCTGAGGGTACGGGCGAGCCCGGAGGAGATCGACAGGCTGTGGATCGACGATCTCAGGCGCTGCACAAGCGCTGGAACGAAAGGGGCGGACAGCGATTCCACCAGTCCCACCCGCAATTGCAACGCCGAGCCATCGGCCAATTGCCGGATCGTCGCGCCGATCTGGTGAGCCTCGTTGAGGATGCGCGCCGCGGTCCGGCCGAGCCACTCGCCGGCGGCGGTGACCAGCAGCGGGCGGCGGCTGCGGTCGACCAGCATGACGCCGAGGGTCTCCTCCAGCTGCTGGACCGCCTGGGAGACCGCCGGCTGGGTCATGTTCAGCCGCTGTGCGGCAAGCGTCATGCTGCGCAGTTCGGCGACCGCCCCGAAAATCTCCAGCGCTCTCAGATCATATCCCGATGCTGGCTTCATCGCGCCGACCTCCATCACGAAGTCTGAGTCATAGCATAGTAATAATCAATTCTACTCAGAGTTCTTCGCTATTCTGGCCAACCGCGAGCGGCCGTTCGACTTGGGCGCGGGCTTGCGGGAGCCAGCCGGAAGTGCCTCCGTGTTTTTGCCTATCTTTTTGTGAAATATAGCGAATATCACACTATCTGTTGACGGTGGCGCGCGCCGTGCCGAGGCGCGAGACCTGCTCGATTGCCACTCTTTCGATCTTTTCGTCCTTTGCCTGCGCATCAAACGTGCTTGCCGCTAAAATCAAAATGCCGAATGTTGCCGGTCATGGACAGACTTTCCGAGCTTGATGATCTCGCGCGGCCGGTGTCGCGGCCCGAAAGGACGGCGATGGCAAGTGATCAGGCGGTCATCGCCGTCAAGGCGCTCTGCAAGAGCTTCGGCTCGCTGTCGGTCCTCTCCGAAATCTCGCTCGACGTTGCGGAAGGCCAGGTCGTCACCGTCATCGGCGCCAGCGGGTCCGGCAAGAGCACGTTTCTGCGCTGCCTGAACCATCTGGAAAAACCGTCATCGGGCACGGTCTTCATCGACGGTGAGCCGATCGGCCATCGCCTGGGACCGGACGGGGCGCTCCTGCCCGACAATGCCGCCAATATCAGCCGCATGCGCGCCAAGCTCGGCATGGTGTTCCAGCAATTCAACCTGTGGCCGCACATGACGGTGCTGGAGAACATCATCGAGGCGCCGACCCTGGTCGCCAGGACGCCACGCCGGGAGGCGATCGAACAGGCGCGCACCCTGCTGGCGCGGGTCAATCTGCTCGACAAGCAGGATGTCTATCCGGCGCGGCTGTCCGGCGGCCAGCAGCAGCGGGTGGCGATCGCCCGCGCGCTCGCCATGCGTCCGCGCGTCATGCTGTTCGACGAAGCGACATCGGCGCTCGATCCCGAACTGACCGGCGAAGTGCTGGAGGTGATGAAGGGGCTCGCCCGCGACGGCACGACCATGGTGGTGGTCACCCATGAAATGGCCTTCGCGCGCGAGGTCGCCGACCGGGTGATCTTCCTCCATGCCGGCCGCATCGAAGAGGACGGCGCGCCCGCCGCGGTCTTCGGCGCGCCGAAAAGCGAGCGCTGCCGGCGCTTCCTGTCCTCGATCCTGCAGTGATCCCATGTTCGAGCGCCTGCGCGATTCCCTCGATCTGGCCCTGTTCTGGGATTACCGGGTCATGCTGCTCGCCGGCCTCAGCCAGAACGCCCTGATCTTCTTGGGCGCGGCCATGCTGGCTGTCGTGCTGGCCTTCGCCATCGGCACGGCGCGGCTGAGCCGCCACCGGCCGCTGCGCTGGGCGGCGACGGGTTATGCCGAGCTGTTCCGCAACACGCCGGAATATATCCTGCTGGTCTGGGTCTATTACATCCTGCCGGTACTGATCAGCCGGCTCGTGGCGGCGAAATTCGATCTCAACCCGCAGGCCGCCGCCATCATCGCGCTCGGCGTCGCCTATAGCGGCTTCATGTCGGAAACGGTGAGGGCCGGCTTGCTGTCGGTGCCTTCGGGCCATCGCGAGGCGGGGCTTGCGCTCGGCCTGTCGGAGGCGGCCATCGTCAGGCGGATCGTGCTGCCGCAGGCGGTGCGCCGCATGCTGCCGGAGATGCTCAACCAGTTCATCTCGCTGTTCAAGGCGACCTCGATCGTCTCGCTGATCTCGGTGCCCGACATCATGTACCGGGTGTCGATGGTCAATATCGAGGAGATGCGGCCCTTGCCGCTCTATACCGGCGCGGCGCTGACCTTCTGCCTGATCATCATCGCCGCCTCCCTCATCGTCCAGCGCCTGACCGATCGCTGGCGTCGCCGCGGCTGGGCATGAGGGCTGGCGATGATCGACAATTTCCTCCGTTTCGTCGTGGCCAATGCCGGCGTCCTGTTCCAGGGCCTGGGCGTCACCGCTTATGTCTGCCTCTGGGCCTTCCTGCTGGCGATCGTGCTCGGCATCACCGCCTGCCTGGTGCGTCTCTACGTGCCCGGCCTGCGTTTCCTGGCGATCGGCTATATCGAGTTCTGCCGGGCGACGCCGATCCTCGTCCAGCTGCTCTGGGTCAACTATGTCTGGCCGGACCTGTTCGGCTTTCCCAGCACGGTCATCGGCGCCGGCATCGTCGCCCTGGCGCTGCAGTCGAGCGGCTATCTGGCTGAGACGTTTCGCGCCGGCATCGAAGGCCTGCCGCGCGGCCAGATCGAGGCCGGTCTGTCGGTCGGTCTCAGCCAGCCGCAGATCATGCGCCGGCTGATCGCGCCGCAGGTCCTGCTGGTCATGGCGCCGTCGCTGATCAACCAGCTGACCGTGGTGGTCAAATCCTCGACGCTGGTGTCGGTCATCGCGATCCCCGACCTGATGTATCAGGCCCTCAAGATCGTCAATCAGTGGTTCGAGCCGGTCGAGATCCTGACCTCGACAGCGATGATCTATTTCGTCGCGATCTTTCTCATTTCGCTGTCGGCCAACCGGATCGCCGACCATTTCCATCGGAAGTTCGGCGTGGCGCAGCGGCTCTAGCCCGGGCCCGCCGGCTGTCTCGCCATGTCTTGTGCGCGAATACCAACCAGAAGGGGACGGACATGACGGAAGATACCAATGCGAGGCCGGAGGCCCCGGGCTTCAACAAGCGCGCGCTGATGGCGGCCGCCCTCGCCGCGGGCGCCGGCGCGGCCATGGCCGGCGCCGGGATGCCGGCGGCGCATGCCCAGCTGCTCGACAGCGGCATCGATCCGAAATCGGTACTGGCCAAGGTCAAGAAGGGCGAGCCGCTCAATGTCGGTTACGCCCAGACGCCGCTCTGGTTCTACAAGGACGCCAGGAGCGGCGAATTGAGGGGTGTCTACAAGGATTTGGTCGAGATGCTCGCCCGCGACCTGGAAATGACGGTCGCCTGGCACGAGGTCACCTTCGCCAATGCCACCGTCGGCCTGCGCAAGGGCGATTTCGACCTGTTCGGCTCCTCCGCGGTCTATACCGTGCCGCGTGGGCTCGCCTGCAACTATGTCGGCCCGCTCTGGTCGAAAGGCAGCCTCGCCATCGTGCGCAAGCAGGATGCCGCCAAGTACCAGACCATTGCCGATCTCGATTCGCCCGACGTCACCTTCTCGGTCAATGCCGGCGCCAGCGAGGAGCAGCGCATTCCGCTGCTGTTTCCGAAAGCCAAGGTGACGGCGGTCGCGGGCCAGCAGGCCATGGCGGCCGAGCCGGTGCGCACCGGCCGCGCGACCGTCTATGTGACCGGCGATGTCGACGCGATCGTCCTGGCCAAGCGCAATGCCGCCTGGGCCCATATCGTCGACCAGGCCAACCCTTTCGACAAGCGGCCCAACACCTGGCTGATCCGCCATGGCGACCCGGCCTGGAAGAATTTCCTCGATATGTGGAGCTCCTACATCATCGCCAATGGCGAGGTTCAGCGCCTCTATGACAGCTACCTGCGAAACCTGACCTGACGCGGTTCGAACCGCGGCCGACAACGACGGTCCGCCGCGATGCCGGCGGACCGAACGCCCCCTCATGTCCGGAGACCAAAATGATCATCGACTGTCACGCCCATGTCTTTCAGCACTGGGCCGGCGCCTGCGGCCATCCGTCGAGCGAGATCCACCGCAAATATATGCAGAAGGTTCAGACCCGCACCTCCGCGCGCGTTTTCCGCGCCTGCGACGGCAAGGAGGTGTCAGGGGCCGTGCTGTTCAATTCCGGCGACAATTCCTGGGCCGGCCTGAAGGATGTCGATTTCCGGGTCGGCAATTACGGCCGCCTCGACTTCACCATCGACGGCGAGGACTACCATTCGCAATATATGCCGGTCGGCATGCAACAGATGGTGGCGCCGCCGGAACTGATGCTGGCCCAGATGGACTATGCCGGCGTCGATCACAGCCTGCTGCAGACCGGCTGGGGCTATGGCGCCATGAACGACTACAATGCCTTCGCGCAGAACCAGTATCCCGACCGCTTCACCGCCCTCCTGAATGTCGACGAGGCGCGCGCCTTCACCGAGGACGCGCTCGGCGAGTTCGACCGGGCGCATCGCCAGCTCGGACTGAAGGGCGTCTATTTCGCGCTCGACGCCTTTGCCCGCTACGGTTTCGACGTCACCTTCGACGATCGCCGTTTCGATGTCTTCTGGTCGAAGATCGACGCAGCGTCCTTGCCGGTCTTCTTCGAGATCACTGCCATCCCGCATTATGACGAGGCCAGCTACATCGCCAATGTCGCGCGCCTGCACGGCCTGATGAACCGCTTCAGGAATATCCGCTGGGTGCTGGTCATGGGCCCGCCGGTCGGCTTTTTCGGCCGCTCCGGTTCGTGGAGTTTTCCCGAGGAGGTGCTGGCCGCCTATCGCCACGACAATCTCCTGATCGAGCTGATGTTCCCGATCACCTGGGGCGGCGCCTGGGAATATCCTTATGTCGAGGCGCAGGTCCTGGTGCGCGAGATGCGCGACCTGTTCGGCGCGGCCAAGCTCATCTGGGGGTCCGACATGCCGAATGTCGAAAGGTTCTGCACCTACCGGCAAAGCCTGGACTATATGCGCCGTCACTGTAGCTTCCTGAGCGCCGGCGAAAAGGATGCCATCCTGGGCGGCACTCTCGACGCGATGCTGGGCGTCAGCGCCCGGCGCGCGTCGAAAGCCGCCTGACCGCCGCCAGCCCCGAAATCTCGAGACGCGACCATTGGCGATGCCGCCGCCGGAGAGCCCCATGCAACCCGCCCAGAACAGCCTCGACGCCCCCGAACTGCCGAACGAGGAGGTCGCGACCCCCTGTTTCACGATCTTCGAGGAGAGGGTGCTGCACAATCTGCGCCAGACCGCGCGGGCCTGCGGCGGCGTGGAGCGGCTGATGCCGCATCTCAAGACCCATCGGGCGGCCTGGATCGTCGAGCTTCTGCTGGCCAACGGCGTCGAGGCCTTCAAGGCGGCGACGACGGCCGAGGTCGAGATGGCCGTGGCGGCCGGCGCCCGCCACGTCACCTGGGCCTATCCGACCTCGAATGTCGCCCATATCAGGCGTCTCGCCGGCCTCGCCGCGGCCGACGAGACGGTGACGCTGGTCGGCATGGTGGATTCGCCGCGTGGTCTCGACGCCTGGCGGCCGCTCCTGCGCGATGCGCCGCCCAATCTCCGGCTCAGGGTCGATCTCGACCCTGGCCTCGGCCGGACCGGCATCGCCATGGCGGAGCCCGCTCTGGACCTTGCCCGGGCCGTGCACGATCTCGGCCGCCTCGACGGCTGGCATGTCTATGACGGCCATGTGAAGGGCGACCGGGAGGCGCGGCGGCACCAGGTGGAGGCCGAGGCGGCCGCCGTCGCGGCGCTCGCCGCAAGCCTGCGGGCCGAGGGCATCGAGACCGACGCCATTGCCGGCGGCAGCTACACCTTCAATCTCTGGCCGCATGATGTCGCCCGCTTCGTCTCGCCGGGCAGTTGGACCTATTCGAGCGCCCAGCACGACCTGGAGCTCGCCGATCTCGGCTGGCAGCCGGCGGCCTTCGTTCTCGCCACTGTCATCGCGACCCATGCCGGCACGGCGACGCTCGATGCCGGTTCCAAGGCGATCTCGCCGGACAAGCCGCTTGCCGAACGCTTTCGCTGGGATGGCCGGATCATCCTGATGAACGAAGAGCATACAGTGGTGGAGAGCGACCGCCTGCGGGTCGGCGACCGGGTGTTCCTGATGCCGCAGCACGCCTGCACCACGGCCTATCTCTATGACGAAGGCCTGGTGAAGACCAAGGCCGGAGCCTGGGAGCGCCGTGCGCAGCTGGGCAATGCCCGGTAGGCGGCCACGGCTTCGACCGGCGAAGCGCCATGCGCCGCAGAGCGGGCGCCGTCAGGCGCGCGCCGCGCGGCCGGTCTTGCGGCCGCGGACCCTCATGACCTCTCCGCGCCGTGGCGTGGAAGCCTGTCCTGCAGCAAGGCCAGGACGGCGTGAAGGTCGGGCAGGATGACGGCGCATCTCGCCCGGGTCTCGGCCGTCGGTTCGAGAATGTCCGGCACCATGATCGGGATGGTGCCGGCGCTATGGGCGGCGGCGATGCCCGGATTTGAATCCTCGACGGCGACACAGGCTTCCGGCGAAACGCCGAGCCGGGCGGCGGCCAGCAGATAGAGGTCCGGGCTCGGCTTGCCCCTGACGACGTCGTCGCGGGTCACCACCACGTCGAAACGGTCGCGAATCCCGGCCAGCGAGAGGTGCAGGTCGGCCTTGTGTCGCGATGACGATGTGGCGATCGCCATCGGGCATCCTGCGTCGCGCAACGCATCCAGCAGCGCAAGCGCGCCGCGCTTCAGCGGAATCCCCTGCCGGAGAAGCTGGTCCGCGTGGCGGGCGAAGGCCATGTCATAGGCGGCGAAGGGAAAATCCGGTCCGTACCGCGATCTCAGCATGGCGTCGCAGTCCGGCGCCGGCAGCCCGATCATGGCGTGGCCCAGGGCGGTGCCGTCGGGATAGCCGACCGACCCGAGGGCGGCCACGAGGCTCGCCAGATAGATCGTCTCGGTGTCGACCAGGGTGCCGTCCATATCCAGCAGGATCGCGCTGAAGTCCCAATGTGCCGCCATGTCCGCCGCCTGTCCTGTACTTGATGCGGCGAGGTCCCGGCCTGTGCCGGGGCCGCTTTGTGGTTTCACGGCCGGCCGCGCGTCAACGCGGCGGCCCTTCCAGCAATTCCGCCGGGCTCGATTCGAGCGCGCGGGTCAGCCGGCGTTTGACCTCGTCCTTGATCGGATCGCAGGCCGCCAGGATGTCCTTCGCCTTCAGGAAGTCGAGCACGCGAAACGGCTCGACCGGCGGCCGGATGTGGATCGTCGGCCGGTGTTCGGCGAGCTTCACGCCGCTCAGCACCTGCATCATCAGCATGACCGAGCCGAACAGCGCATCCCAGGGCGCCGGCACCGTATCGTCGATCACGCCGTGATGGGACGAGCCGTCCAGTACGTCCACGGCCAGCACGACGGAAGCGTCGACCTTGTCGACCGGGACCGGGTTGATGATGCCGCCGTCGATCAGCACACGGCCGCCATGCGCAACCGGCCGAAGCACGCCCGGGATCGCCATGGAGCCGGCGACCGCCGGGATCAGCAGCCCGTCGGAATAGCCGATGTCGAGCCGGGCGTGATAGTCGGTCGCCACCACGGTCAGCGGGATGATGAGGTCTTCCAGCAGCAGCGGCACGGCCGGCGGCAGGAAGACCTGCAGGAATTTCTCCGGGTCGATCAGCACCGGGTTGGTCAGGCCGGTGCGGATCAGGTCGGTGAAGCGCCCGACACGCGTCGTCAGCAGGCGGCGCAGGATGTCGGGCCGCACCTGCAGCATGTCGAGCGCATAGGCGCGAATGTCGCGCCCGGCCATGCCGGCCGAATAGCACGCCCCGATGATCGCGCCGATCGACGTTCCCGCCACTTCGAGGGGACGAAGCCCGAGCTCGTCGAGCGCCTCGATCACCACGATATGGGCAAGCCCCTTGGCGCCGCCACCGCCCAGCACCAGCGCGAAGGGCGCGGCGGGGTAGTGGGTCCTGCCATCGGAAAGCGGGCCTGCCTGTTGCATGGCCCAAGCCTAACCCGTGCGGGAAATCCCGGCCAGCCGCATGTCGGCCGGGCAGGGGAGACGTGATCACTTCGGTTGAGCTTGGTGGCCGATTGGCTTAGCGGTTGGTTCTCGTTCCGCTGTCGAATGGTGCCCGCGCGCATGACCAGCCCCCTTCAGTTCGATCCCTCGCCCTTCGATCCGGCCAATGCGCCGGCCGATGCGCTGGCCGTCAACGCCGCGATCCTGAAGCGCCTGCAGAACTGGGACAATTGGGCGGCGCCCACCGCGGTCATCCGGCAGCTCCGGCGCGAGGGCAATGGACCCTTTCCGCCGCCCGCCGTCTCGGCGCGCGCCGAAACCATCGAAATCAAAGGCAAGCACGGCCCGATCGGCCTGCGCATCATCGCGCCGTCCAGGCCCAAAGGGGTCTATCTGCATATTCATGGCGGCGGCTGGGTCCTGGGCGGCGCCGATCAGCACGACATGTGGCTGGAGCGCTTCGCCGATCGCGCCGGCATGGCCTGTGTCTCGGTCGAGTACCGGCTGGCGCCGGAGGATCCCTATCCGATGGGACCGGACGATTGCGAAAGCGCCGCCTTGTGGCTGATCCGCGAGGCCAAGACGCGGTTCGGCACCGACCGCCTGGTGATCGGCGGCGAGAGCGCGGGCGCGCATCTTGCCACCGTCACGCTGCTCAGGCTGCGCGACCGGCACGGCCTGACGCCGTTCCGCGGCGCCAATCTGCATGCCGGCTGCTATGACCTGGCGCTGACGCCGTCGGTGCGCCGCTGGGGCAACGAGAAGCTGGTGCTCAATACCCGCGACATCGAAATGTTTGTCCGCCATTTCCTGATCCGCGGCGGCGACGTCAGCAGCCCCGACATCTCACCGCTTCATGCCGAGCTGAAGGGCCTGCCGCCGGCGCTGTTCACCGTCGGCTCGCGCGATCCCTTGGTCGACGACTCGCTGTTCATGGCGGCGCGCTGGGCGGCCTGCGGCAACCCAGCGGCCCTGGAGGTCTTTCCGGCCGGCTGCCACGTCTTCATCGGTTTCCCGGGATCGAACACCGATCGCTGCCTGGCGCGCATCGAGGGCTTCATGACCAAGGCCTGCGCCTGATCCGGACCGGCTGCCGCGGCAGCGTCTATTCGGCCGCCTGTTTCTGCACCCGCCATTGCGCCAGCAGCGCCCTGAGCGCTGCCGGTTTCAGCGGCTTGTGCAGGAGGTGGACATTCTTGTCCTGGGCCCGGTCGCGCACCTCGGGCGAGCGGTCGGCGGTGATCAGGATCGCCGGCAAGGTCGCGCCGAACCGCCAGCGCAGCTGCATGACCACGTCGAGGCCATTGCCCTCGTCCAGGTGGTAGTCGACGATCAGCACGTCCGGGATCGCCAATGTCTCGTTGAGCTGATCATGGGCGGCACGCCAGCCGGAGGCGATCAGCGTCCGGCAGCCCCAGCCGGACAGCAGCGCGCGCATGCCCTCGAGGATTTTCGGCTCGTTGTCGATGGCGAGCACGACGAGCCCGTCGAGCGGGGCGGCGCGCAGCGGCGCCGGCGCGGGGCCGGCCGCCACCGCCGGCAAGGCCGGCGCGATCGGCGTTTCCACCGCGAAGGTCGAGCCTTTGCCGAGCCTCGACCGCACGGTCAGCTTGTGGTCGAGGACGCGGGCGATGCGCTCGACGATCGACAGGCCGAGGCCGAGGCCGCGCGCCGTCTTGGACCCCTGCTCGAGCCGCTGGAATTCGTGGAAGATGATGCGCTGCTTGCTTTGGGGGATGCCCGGGCCGGTGTCATGGACCTCCAGAGACAGTTTCGCGCCGCGTCGCCTGCAGCCGACCAGGACGCCGCCCTTGGCGGTATATTTGATCGCGTTGGACACCAGGTTCTGCAGCAGCCGGCGCAGCAGGCGCCGGTCAGAGCGCACCGCGAGCGTCGAGGCAACGAAGCGCAGCGTCAGGCCCTTCTGCCTGGCCATCGGGGCGAACTCGACCGCCAGCTGGCGGAACAGGTCGTCGATCCGGAAGCTGGTGACCTCGGCCTTCATGGCGCCGGCATCGAGCCTGGAAATGTCGAGCAGCGCGCCCAGAATTTCCTCGACCGCTTCCAGCGAGGCATCGACATTCTGCACGAGATCGGCGTCCGCGCTCTCACCGCGCCGCTCGACCAGGCTGGTGGTGTAGAGCCGCGCGGCATTGAGCGGCTGCAGGATGTCGTGGCTGGCGGCGGCCAGGAAGCGCGTCTTGGACAGATTGGCCTCGTCGGCCTCCGCCTTGGCGCGCGCCAGCTCGCCGTTCAGCCGGGTCAATTCCTCGGTGCGCTCGCGCACCCGCCGTTCCAGCGTCTCGTTGGCGCGTTCCAGTTCCTCGGCGGCATCGACGCTGGCGGTCACGTCGGTGAAGGTGGTCACCACGCCGCCGTCGGGCAATTGCGCCGCGCGGATCTCGACGACCAGGCCGCGCATGGCGAGCCTTTCGATCTGCGGCTCGGTCGCGGTGAGCAGCCGGTGCGCCCGCTCGGCCACCAGGATCTCGACCTCGCCCTCGCCGAATTCGCCGCGCGCCGCCAGACCGCGCAGCACGTCGTCGAGGCCGGCGCCGATATGCAGGGTCTCCGGCGGCAGGTCGAGCACTTCGGCGAAGGGCCGGTTCCAGACCATCAGCTTGCCGTCGCGGTCGAACACGCTGACCCCCTGGCGGGCATGTTCGAGCGCGGTCTGCAGCACTTCGCGATTGTACTGCATGGCGGCATTGGCGTCGTCGAGCAGCTTCAGCGCATCGGTGGTCGAGACCGATCGCTTCTTCAGGAGCAGCGACAGGACCAGGCGCGACGACGCCGTGCCGATCGCCGAGGCGAGCAGCCGTTCGGCGTAACGCAGGAGTTCGATATCGGCTTCCGCCTGGCCCTCGAACGGCTGGCCGCGCTCCTGGGCATAGCTGTCGAAGGCGGCTTCGGTGCGCTCCGCGCCGAGATAGCGGCCGACGGTTCCGCGCACCTCCTCGGCGGTGACGGCGGATCGCCAGAGACGGAAGCTCGGTGCATAGGCAGACGGCTCGGCCGGCATGAACACATTGGCCTGCAGGGTCTCGATGGCGATCGGCCGGCGCGACAGCGAGCCGGCGACGAAGACCGTCACGTTGAGCAGCAGCGACCAGAACACGCCATGGGCCAGCGGATTGAGGCCGGCAAGGCCGAACAGCTCCTGCGGCCGGAGCGCGGCGATGCCGAACGGTCCCTGGGTGAGCAGCGCCCGATTGATCGCGCCGGTCTCCACCAGCATCGGCAGCAGCAAGGTATAGACCCAGATGGCGAGCCCGACCGCCATGCCCCAGGCGGCGCCGCGCGCGGTCGCCTGCTTCCAGTACATGCCGCCGAAAAAGGCCGGGGCGAGCTGGGTCACGGCGGCAAAGGACAGGAGGCCGATCGAGGCGAGCTGGGCGTCGCCGGCGATATGGTAATAGAGATAGGCGGCGATCAGCACCGCCAGGATGATCGTCCGGCGGATCTTGAGAATGGTCGAGCCGAGGTCGCTGCGCTCGTCGCTGGCGCCGTCGGCCGAGGGCAGCTGGCCGCGCAGCGTCAGCACGGCGGGAATGACCACGTCGTTGGAGATCATGATCGACAGGGCGACCGAGGCGACGATGACCATGGCGGTCGCCGCCGACAGGCCGCCGATGAAGCCGGCCAGCGTCAGGATGTCGTTGCCGCGCGACAGCGGCAGCAGCAGCAGGGTCATGTCGCTGTCGAAGCCGCCGGGGGTGAACAGGATCAGGCCGGCCAGCGCGATCGGGATGACGAACAGGTTGATCAGCACCAGATAGATCGGAAACAGCCAGGCGGCGCGCCGGACCTCGCCCGCCGAATGGCTCTCCACCACCACCACGTGGAACATGCGCGGCAGCAGGATCGAGCAGACGAAGGCGAGCACGCTCATCGCGAGGAAGGTGCTGAAATCAGGCCAGCGCAGCGTCGAGGCCATGATGTCGGGGCGCGCGCTGGCCTGCGCGAAGAGGTCGCCGAAACCGTCGAACATGAAATAGGTGACGTAGATCCCGATCGCCAGGAAACAGACCAGCTTGACGATGGACTCGGCCGCCACCGCCAGCATCAGGCCGTCCTGGTGTTCGGTCGCGTCGGCATGGCGGGTGCCGAACAGCATGGCGAAGGCGGCCATCGCCATGGCGACCAGCAAGGCGAGGTCGCCGAAAAACGGTAGGTCGTGGGTGATATTGGCGAATTCGGCCGGCTTGATGGTGGTCAGCAGCGATGACGACACGGCCTTCAGCTGCAGCGCGACATAGGGGATCGTGCCGACGGTGACGATCAGGCAGACCATGCCGGCGACCGCCTGGCTCTTGCCGTAGCGTGCGCCGATGAAGTCGGCGACCGAGGTGATGTTCTGCGCCTTGGCGATGCGCACCATGCGCGTCACCAGCGGCCAGAGCAGGCCGAACATGATCATCGGCCCGACATAGATCGCCAGGAAGTCGAAGCCGCTGCGCGCGGCGAGCCCGACCGAGCCGAAAAAGGTCCAGGACGTGCAGTAGACCGCCAGCGACAGCGGATAGATCCAGGTGCGGCTGGCCATGGCCCGGTCGCGCGACCGTTTGCGGTCGCCGAGATGGGCGACCAGGAACAGCCCGCCGAGATAGGCGAGCGCGGTGACGATGATGACGAAACTCAAGCTCATCGACGACCCGTGGCGCTCCCCGCCGCCGCGCCCGATCGGCGCCATGCGGCAAGCCGGGCTGTGCCGGCTCGATAAGACTTCATCACGCGGACCGCCGGCTGTCCAATGGCGCCTCGGCCCGGGCCTAGCGGCCGCGCATCGGCAGATGGGGCCGGATCGCCGCCGCCAGCCGGTCCGGCGGCGTCCCCGGCGGGACGAAGCCGAGATAGCCTCCGTCCCGGTCCATCAGGTAGATGAAGGCCGAATGGTCGACCGAATAGCTGCCGCGATCGCCCTGTCCGTCCTTGCGGAAATAGACCTTGTAGGCCGCCGCGGCCCGGCCGATGGCTTCGGGACTGCCGGTCAGGCCGATCAGGCGCGGGTGGAACAGCGGTACATATTCGGCAAGATGAGCCGACGTGTCGCGTTCGGGATCGACGGTGACGAAGAGCGGCTGCACGGCGTCGCCGGCCGGGCCGAGCAGGTCGATCGCCTGGCCCATCGAAAGAAGGTCGGCCGGGCAGATATCCGGGCAATAGGTATAGCCGAAATAGACCAGCATCAGGCTGCCGCGGAAATCCGCATCGGTCCGCGGCCGGCCGTGTTGATCGACCAGCGCGAACGGGCCGCCGACCGGCTCGCGCCCCCACATGACGATATCCATGAGTTCGGCGGCGGAACGGCTTGCGTCTTCGGCGGCGCGGGAGGGCAAGCTCGCCGCCAGCGCCGTCGCGACGACTGCCGTCATCAGGATGCGGTTCATCAGCCGGTCTGCCGTGCTTGCTGCCTCAGGCGCCGAAATCGATCCGGCTGCCGGTGGTGGTGACCAGAACCTTCTCGCCCAGTTGCGCGCGCGCCTCCTGGACGAAGTTCAGGCCGCTGCAATGCATGGGGATGAGGACGTCGGGATTGAGCTTGCCGATCTCGGCGACGACTTGGGTGAGATAGTCCTTCGGCGCCGGCCCGAGATGGAAGCCGCCGACAATGGCATGGACTTTCTCGATACCCGACACGGCCTGCGCCTGGCGCACGGAATTGACGATGCCGACATGGCCGCAGGAACTGATCACGACCAGGCCACGATCCCTGATGTTGAAACAGGTGGCATGTTCGTGGATGTGTTCGTCGGGAACGATCTTGCCCTCCATCTCGGCCGGCAAATAATGACCGGTATTGCAGCCGAGCCCATCCTTCATCGCGAATTCCACGAAGGTGTTGGGCAAGACGCGTTCGATGCCGCTGCGCGCGATCTTGCCGGTGGTGAAAGCGTGTCCGGCGATGACCGTCGGCGTTTCGCAGAGAATGGTGGCGACCCGCTTCGACGTGAGTTCACGCCGATCCAGCGTGCCGAAATCGGCGAACTGGCCGGGCGTGCCGGTGCCGCTCACGCGATGGCAGAAATTGTCCTCGCCGCCGGCATAGAGCTTCACCTCGCTCGGAAGCACCTGCCGGAACTTGTCGAGGAAGCCCTGCAGGCCGCCGAAGTGATCGTAATGGCCGTGGCTCACCACCAGGGCATCGATCCTGGCCGGGTCGACGCCGATCAGTTCCATGTTGTTGAGCAGGACCGAGGGGCTGTAGCCATAGTCGAGCATGACGGTGCGCGCATCGCCGCCGCCCTGAGACTCGAGCCAGAGCGACAGGCCCCACTCGTTGTGCAGCGTGCGCTTGAAATCCGCCTGCCGCGGCGGCGGACGGATGGCGACGCCATTGATCTGTTGCGGCCGAAAGAACAAATCGAAGGAGCTGTCGACCAGGACACGGATCGACAGCTTGTCGACCACCGGCGGCGTGATCGGCGCGGCGCCCGCGATGCCGATGCAGGTGAAGCCGCCGGCCGCCGCGGCCCCGGCGATGGTGGCGGAGGCCTTCAAGAAATCGCGCCGCCCGAACGTCCCGAAAGCGTCCATTCCCATGACCCTCCGCTGTGCCCGCGCGCCGGCCCGGCCATGTCCCGGCCCGGCCCTGTCGCGACACGCTTGCGAACGAGCATGATCGGGCACCGCATGCTTGCCTATTGGCGGCCGTCCGGAGAGGGTTTTCCCCGACCGCGCGCCGATGCCGCGGCTCTGCCCGATCGGCGGTTGCATGCGCGTGCGAATTTGTCGATCGTGCAACTGTCGGGCGCGCGACGACCGCGCGGCGGTCATCGGCAGGAGGCATCGAGATGCTGAAGGAATTCAAGGAGTTTGCCCTCAAGGGCAATGTGGTCGACCTGGCCATCGGCGTGATCATCGGCGCCGCTTTCGGCAAGATCGTCGATTCGCTCGTCGGCGACGTGTTCATGCCGATCATCGGCGCGATCGTCGGCGGCCTGGATTTCTCGAACTATTTCATTGGCCTGAGCAAGGCCGTGACGGCGGCCAACCTGGCCGATGCGCAGAAGCAGGGCGCGGTGATCGCCTATGGCAAGTTCATCACCGTGGCGATCAATTTCGCGATCATCGCCTGGGTGCTGTTCATGGTGGTGAAGGCGATGAACCGGCTGAAGAAGCAGGAAGTCGCTGCGCCGGCCGCACCGCCGCCGCCGGCGGCCGATATCGTTTTGCTCACCGAGATCCGTGATCTCCTGAAGAAGTGAGCCATTTTTCGCCGGCCGCGACATCCCGGCACGAGCCGGGATGACGTTTGAGCGCGGGCGAAATCAAGCCCGGCGGGCGATCAGCAACTGGGTGTCGCCCGCGGCCCGCCGTTCCTCGAGCGCGAAGCCTTCCGGCAAGCTGACCGCGGCTTCTGCCGCTTCCTCGACCACGACCAGCGCGGCCGGCTTCAGCCAGCCGCCGTCGCGGGCGCTGGTCAAGGCGCGTTCGGCCAGGCCCTTGCCATAGGGCGGGTCGCAGAACATCAGCGTGAACGGCTCGAACGGCGAGACCTCGCCGAGCTTGGTCGCGTCGCGCCTCAGCACGCTGGTCACGCCGGACAGGCCGAATGCATCGACATTGCCGCGGATCAGGCCACGCGCCTCGGTGCCCTGGTCGACGAGCGCGGCGAAGACCGCGCCGCGCGACAGGGCCTCGAGCGCCAGCGCGCCGGTGCCGGCGAACAGGTCGATGACCCGTGCGCCGTCACAGGCGTCGTCATAGGCATGGGCCAGCACGTTGAACAGGCTCTCGCGCAGGCGATCCGAAGTCGGGCGAATAGCGTCCGACTTCGGTCCGGCGATCGAGCGGCCCTTGAAACGTCCACCGACGATCCGCAAGCCTCAGCGCTCCCGCTTGCCCCCGCCGGGACGGCCGCCGAATGGCTTGCCGCCACCCGGCTTGCCGCCGCCACCGGGGCGATCGCCGAACGGCCGCCCCTCGCGCTTGCCACCGAAGCTCTTGCCACCACCGAAGCTCTTGCCGCCGCGATCGGGACGGTCGCCCGACGGCCGGTCGCCGAAGGAACGCTCGCCGCGCGGCTTGAAATCCCGCTGCGGACGATCGCCGGAGGGGCGGTCGCCGAAGGAGCGTTCGCCACGCGGTTTGAAACCGCGTTCGGGCCGATCGCCAAAGGACCGCTCGCCTCTCGGCTTGAAGTCCCGGCCACCGCCGTCGCGATCGCCGCCGAAGGGACGGTCACCGCGCGGCTTGAAGCCACGATCCGGCCGATCGCCGGACGGACGGTCGCCGAAGGGGCGGTCGCCGCGCGGCTTGAAGCCGCGATCCGGCCGGTCACCGGACGGACGGTCGCCGAAGGGACGGTCACCGCGCGGCTTGAAGCCGCGATCCGGCCGGTCACCCGACGGGCGATCACCGAAGGGGCGGTCGCCACGCGGCTTGAAGCCACGGTCCGGCCGGTCACCCGACGGGCGATCACCGAAGGGGCGGTCGCCGCGCGGTTTGAAGCCACGGTCCGGACGGTCGCCCGACGGACGGTCGCCATAGGGACGGTCACCGCGCGGCTTGAAGCCACGGTCCGGGCGGTCGCCTGACGGACGGTCGCCATAGGGACGGTCGCCGCGCGGTTTGAAGCCGCGATCCGGGCGATCGCCGGACGGACGATCACCAAAGGACCTTTCGCCTCTTGGCTTGAAGTCGCGCTGCGGACGATCGCCGCGGTCCTCGAAGCGGCGCGGACGGTCGCCGAAGCGGCCTTCCTCGCGGGCCGGAGCCTCCTCGCGCGGAGCCTCTTCGCCGGCGATCCGCTCGACCTTGACGCGGCGGCCCTTGGAATCGGTCAGCGGCGTATCGCGCTTGAAGTCGCGCTCGCCCTCGGCACGGGCTTCGCTGGCGCGTTCGCCCTTGAAGCCGGGGCGCGCCTTGTTGAGCGGGCCGGCATCGGTCGCTTCCGCATCACGCCAGATGCGGGGCCGCGAGCCGAAGCGATGCTCGGGGCTCTTGCCCTTCGGGCGGCCGTCATCGGCAGCCGGATCGAAGCCGCCCTCGCGGTCCCGGCCGAAACGGCCGCCGCGATCGTCGTCACGCGAAAAACGCTTCGGGCGATCGTCGCGGTCCCCGAAGCGGCCGGGGCGTTCGCCACGCTCGCTGCGGTCGCCGAAGCGCGCCGGGCGCTCATCCCGGCTGCCGAAACGCTGGGGACGCTCGTCGCGGCCACCGCGACGGTCCGGGCGCTCGCCCCGCTCCTCGAAGCGGCGCGGACGTTCGCCGCGTTCGTCGGAACGGCGCGGCCGCTCGCCGCGGCTGCCGCGCTCTTCGCGTTCGCCGATCCGCTCGAAGACCGGGCGGTCGAATTCGACGCCGGCCAGTTCCGAGAGCTCGTCGCCGAGCTGATCGCGCAGCACGCGTGTCTTGATTTCCTCGACCTCGCCCTCGGGCAGTTCGCCGAGCTGGAACGGTCCGAAGGAGACGCGGATCAGCCGGTTGACGTCGAGACCGATCGCGCCGAGCACGTTCTTGACTTCGCGGTTCTTGCCTTCGCGCAGCGACAGGGTCAGCCAGCTATTGGTGCCCTGGACGCGGTCGAGCTCGGCTTCGATCGGGCCGTATTCGATGCCGTCGACCTCGATGCCGCCGCGCAGGCGGTCGAGCGTCGGCTGGTCGATCGTGCCATGGGCGCGGACCCGGTAGCGGCGCAGCCAGCCGGTGGCCGGCAGCGCCAGCACCCGGGCGAGGCCGCCGTCATTGGTCAGCAGCAGCAGGCCTTCGGTATTGATGTCGAGCCGGCCGACGGTGATTACCCGCGGCAGGTCTTCCGGCATGGCGTCGAAAATCGTCGGGCGGCCTTCCGGGTCGCTCGTGGTGGTCACCAGGCCGGCCGGCTTGTGGAACAGCCAGAGTCGGGTGCGCTCGCGCTCCGGCAGCCGCTCGCCATCGACCAGCACGACATCGCTCTCGGTGACATTGAGGGCGGGTGAGGTCAGAACCTGGCCGTTGACGCTCACCCGGCCGGCTTCGATCCATTCCTCGGCTTCGCGGCGCGAGCACAGCCCGGCCCGGGCCAGCACGCGGGCGATCCGCTCGTCGCCCCGGTTGACCGGCTCGACCGCCTGGTCACGGTCGCGCGGCACATTGTTGCGGTCGCGATTGGCACGCGCGTCGTTCCAGTCGCGCTTCGGCTTGTCGAAACGCGGCCGCTCCTCGCGGTCGCCGAAACGGCCGGGACGTTCGCCACGCTCGTCACGGCCACCGAAGCGGCTCGGGCGCTCGCCGCGCTCCTCGAAGCGGCGCGGCCGTTCGCCACGCTCGCCGTCACGTTCGCGGGTGTTCTGTCTCGGGCGTTCGATGCCGGCCTCGGCGGCCAGGGCCTTGACCACCGGATCCTCATCGATGTCTTCGAGGAAGGCGGGCATTTCATCGGAGGCCTCGTCGGCCTCGATGGCCTTGCGGCCGCGCTTCGGCGCAGCTTCGGCATCCGCCTTGTCGGCCTTCTTATCGGCCTTCTTCGCACGCGGCGCGGTCTCGACGGCGGCGGGTGCGGCGACGACCTCCGGGGCGGCCTCGGTCTTCTTGGACGCTTTCGGCTTAGCCTCGACGGCGGGAGCCGCGGCTTCGGCGGCCTTCTTGGAGGCTTTCGGCTTGGTCTCGACGATGTCGGCGACCGGCGCGGCGGCCTTTTTCGACGCCTTCGGCTTGGCCTCGACGATCGCCGCGGCCGGTGCGGCGGCTTTCTTGGTTGCCTTCGGCTTGGTCTCGGCGACTTCGACGACGGGCTCGGCCGCCTTCTTGGCGCGCTTCGGCTTGGCCTCGGTCGTCTCGATCGCGGGGACAGCCTCTTTCTTGCCGGCCTTGGCCTTGGTCTCGGCCACGGCCGCGGTCGCCGCGATCGGCTTGCGTCCGGCGTGTTTCGGCTTGGTCTCGGTGGCGGGCACGGTTGCGACCAGCGTCTCGGTGGCGGTCGTTGCAGCCTTGGCTCCGGCCTTGGTCGCGGCCGTCTTGGCAGTCTTCGGAGCGGTTTCGGAATCGGTTTTTCGCGTCCGGCTCGGGGCCGGACGATCATCGTCGCGCTTGCGGGGCATAGGGGTCTCGTGAGATCGGGTTGTCGCGGCGCCATCCGGCGTGCGCGGCCGGGGTCCCCGGCAGGAATGGGCGCCTTTAGCACGAACGATCCGAAATGGCGAGAGACAGCAGGTCCGGCGACCCGACACCCATGGATTTGGCGCTTGCCGAGGCGCGTCTCGCGGCTGCGCGCGGCGAGGTTCCGGTCGGCGCGGTGGTGGTCCGCGACGGTGTCGTCCTGGCGCGGGCAGGCAACCGGACACTGGCCGACAAGGACCCTACCGCGCATGCGGAAATCGTCGCGATCCGTGCCGCCTGCACGGCGCTCGGCTCCGAGCGGCTGCCCGGTTGCGATCTCTATGTGACGCTCGAGCCGTGTCCGATGTGCGCGGCGGCCATTTCGTTCGCCCGCATCCGCCGCCTCTATTTCGGGGCGGCCGATGCCAAGGGCGGCGCGGTCGAGAACGGCGTGCGGCTCTATGCCGATCCCACCTGCCACCACCGTCCGGATGTCTATGGCGGCATCGGCGAGGCGGCGGCCGCCGCCCTGCTCAGAGACTTCTTCCGCGATCGGCGCTGATCACTGTCAGGAGGCGATCCGCTCCCCGGCCTTGCGCTCGCGTGCGATCATGCGGGTGATCATGATCACCGGGATCAGCCCGATCGCGACGATGACGAGCGAGCCGGTCGAGGCCTGGGCCAGGCGTTCGTCGGAGGCGAGATTGTAGACCCGCACCGCCAGCGTATCGAAATCGAACGGCCGGACGATCAGGGTCGCCGGCAGCTCCTTTAGCACATCGACGAAGACCACCAGCGCCGCCGTCAGCAGAGAACGGCGCAGCAGCGGCGCGTGGATCGACCAGGCGACGCCCGAGGGCGTGGAACCGAGCGTGCGGGCGGCGGCGTCGAATGTGGCGGGGATCTTGTGCAGGCCGGACTCGACCGGCCCGACGGCCACCGCCAGGAAGCGCACCAGATAGGCATAAAGCAATGCCGCCGCCGTGCCCGACAGGATGAGCCCGGGGCCCCAGCCGACATGCGCCTTGGCCCATCCGTCCAGCGCGTTGTCGAAGGCGCCGAGCGGCACGAGGATGCCGACCGCGATGACCGTGCCGGGCACCGCATAGCCGATGCTGGCGATGCGGATCGCGGTCGCCGTGATCGCCCCCGGCGCGAGCCGCGCGGCATAGGCGACCAGCGCGCCGGCGGCAACCACCAGCCCAGCCGCCAGCCCGGCGAGCACGAAGGAGTTGCGGGCATAATGCAGGAAGCGCGGCCCGAGGAAGGGATCGCCGCCGTCGAGATGCAGCCGGACGAGCGCGGCGACCGGCACGACGAAGCCCAGCAGAACCGGCAGGAGGCAGGCGACGATCGCCGCGGCGGCCGCCACCGGCCTCAGCCGCAGGGGCACGAGCCGGCGATGCCGGCGGGCGCCAGCGCCGAAGCGGCGGCCGCGCCGGGCCGCCATTTCCATCGCCACCAGCACCAGCACGAAGACCAGGAGGGCGGTCGCGAGCTGGGCCGCCGCAACCCGGTCGCCCATGCCGAACCAGGTCCGGTAGATGGCTGTCGTGAAGGTGGTGACGCCGAAATATTCCACCGTGCCGAAATCGGCCAGCGCCTCCATCAGCGCCAGCGCGACGCCGGCGGCGATCGCCGGCCGGGCCATGGGCAGGCCGACCCGGAAAAAGGCGCCCCAGGGATTGGCGCCGAGCGTGCGGGCGGCTTCCAGCACGCAGACCGATTGGTCGAGAAAGGCGGCGCGCGCCAGCAGATAGACGTAAGGATAGAGCACCAGGGTCAGCATGGTGCTGACGCCCCAGAGCGACTGGATGTCGGGGAACCAGTAGCCGCCATGGGTCCAGCCGGTGAGGCTGCGCAAGGCACTCTGCACCGGCCCGGCAAAGGCCAGCGCGTCGGTATAGGCGTAACCGATGATATAGGCGGGAATGGCGAGCGGCAGCAGCAGCAGCCATTCGAGCAGGCGCGAACCGGGAAACCGGCAGAGCGTCACCAGCCAGGCTGTGCCGACCCCGATCACCGCCGTGCCGATGCCGACAAAGGCCATCAACCCCACGGTATTGACCAGGATCTCCGGCAGCACGGTCTTGAGGAGATGGTCGATCGCGCCGCCCGAAGGCTGCAGCGCGCTCAGGGCCACCGAGAGGATCGGCAGCGAGATCAGCGCCGCAAGCCCGATCGCCAGGCAGGTCAAAACACCACGCCCGGCCAAGAGGGCCGGGCGCCAGGCCGCGCGGGGCGCGGGTTCGAACAGGGCGTCGGTCACGCCGTCACTTCCAGCCGGCGCGATCCATGATCTTGAGCGCCTCGGCATTGTTCTTGGCGAACACGCCGGCATTCAGGCTGTCGGCCTTGAACTTGCCCCAGGCGGCCACTTCGGGCGGCCAGTCGACACCGGCGACCGCCGGATATTCCGAATTGCCGAAGGCGAAATAGCGCTGCGCGGCAGGCGTCGAGAGATATTCGAGATAGGCGCGGGCCGCGTCCAGGTTCTTCGAATGGCGGGCGATGCCGGCCGCCGAAATATTGACATGGGTGCCGCGGTCGCCCTGGTTCGGGAAGACGATGCGCACCTTGTCGACGATGGCCTTGTCCTCCGGCTTGGTGGATCGTGCCAGCGCACCGAAATAATAGGTATTGGCGACGCCGATATCGGCCTCGCCCGCCGCGACCGCCTTGATCTGGTCGGTGTCGCCACCGCGCGGCGGGCGCGCGAAATTGGCGACCACGCCCTTGGCCCAGGCCTCGGTCTTCTCGGCGCCATGGGCAGCCAGGATCGAGCCGGTCAGCGACTGGTTATAGACATTGGTCGACGAGCGGATGGCGACCTTGCCTTTCCATTTCGGGTCGGCGAGATCCTCGTAGCTGGCGATGGCGCCTTCGGCGACACGCTCGCGCGAGACCAGGAAGACCCGGGCGCGGGTCGAGAAGCCGAACCAGTTGCCTTCCGGGTCGCGATAGCTCGCCGGAATCCGGCTCGCCAGCACTTCCGAAGCGAAGGGCTGCAGCAGGCCGGCCTCGCGCGCCCGCTCGATGCGCCCGGCATCGACGGTCACGAAGATGTCGGCCGGCGAATTGGCGCCTTCCGAGCGCATGCGCTCCATCAGCGGGTCCGGCTGGGCCTCGACCCGGTTGACGGTGATGCCGGTCGCCTTGGTGAACTCGGCATAGAGCGCCTCATCGGTATCGTAATGGCGCGACGAATAGAGGTTCAGCACGCGCGCCTGCGCCCGCAGGATGGCCGGCGTCGCGACGAGAATGGCGGCGCCACCGAGCAGCGCGCGACGGGTGGGGGACAGGGTCATGAAGCGGCCTCCGCCAGGCGCCATCGAGCATGGCGCGGTGGGTGAGCGGTCCGGCGGCAGGGCCGGTGCTCGGGGAGGCGCATCCTAGCGTCCGCGGTTCCCCGTGCAAGTGTCTGAAAAAACATTGGAATTCTTCAAAACTAGCAGTTTGGAATCAGTCCAGCCGAAGCGAATTCGTCAAGCGTGCCCGTGGCTTCGGCGGCGCGGCATGAGGCCGGCGACGGATGCCGTGGCAAACGTCCGCGGGCCACATGCCGGTCCGCGTCACCGCAGCGCCAAGCCTGCGACGATCAGTAGCACGCAGGCGCCGACGATCCAGGCGATCACCCGGCCGATGCGATGCTCGAACACCCGCTTCGCATCGTATCGCGGCGGACGCTCGCTCGAGAGATAGGAGATGCCGGCGGGTTGCCGCCAGGTATTGGAGCAAGACCAGGCGAAGGACAGGACCCAGCCGAGAAACGTCCAGCCGAGGAACAGGTTGACCACGAGAATGCCGCCGGCGCTCGCATGCCCGCGTGCGAAGCCGACGATCGCGGGCAGAAAATAGACCGCAGCCAGCAGGAGGATTCCGGTCATGTCCATGCGTGTTCTCTCAGCCGATAAACGACGGGTGGTGTCCCGCCGCTACCATGCGCCGCCGCCCAGGGGGCGGTTCCTGGCATAGGCGTCCCGTGCTTCTTCAGCGGCATCTTTGAACTTGGCGCGTCCCGGTGTCGGGATGATCATCGCGCCGTTGTCCGTCGCTTGGGATGCCTCTCTCCGTGATTCCGGAATGACATAGGCGGCCGTTACCGGCGGGAACATCGGCTCTGCCGCCGAGACATAGTCGGCGGGCATTTGCGACGAACGGCCGGCCGTCAAAGGGGGCGCGGCGGAGGTGATGGGGATGCCGTCATAGCGGACCTCCACGCTGTCGCTGCGCGCCCACAAATAGGCCAAGGCCCAGCCGAGGCCCGTATTGCCGGCAAGAAGGTCGAGCGTGAAGATCGACGATGTCTGTGGATGGCCCCGCCGCCACGCGATCAGTGTCGGCAGGAAGCGGCACAGAACCCAGATCGCCAGCACAATGAGCCAGAAAGAAATGCTGGTCACCAGTCCCATCGCAATCCCCACCATACCGAGCCGTCCGGGCGGCGCCCGCAGGCGGCGATCGTCCTATCCGCCAACCTGCGCGAGCATCACGCAATGTTTCGCCTGAACCGAAGATGAAGATTTTCGCCGCGCGACGCAGATCGCGCCGGTTATCGGGTTGCGTTTGCAGGACAAGCGCCAAAGCCGATCCGGGCCATATCGCCAAGCCCTTGCCGAGCTATGATATATATTATATTTAACTATATAATGTTGTGTGGCCGGCGGCCCAAAGGAGATCGATCATGAGCGAGAATGCCGACAGCGTCCCTGGCCGTCCCGAGGTCACCGGCTTTTACGATCGGCGGACGTCGAGCATCCAATATGTCGTCGTCGATCCCGCCACCGGGTCCTGTGCCATCATCGATCCCGTGCTCGATTTCGACGAGAAGTCGGGCGCCACCGCGACCACCAGCGCGGATGCCATTCTCGCCCATGTGCGTGAGCGCGGCCTTTCGATCGCCTGGATCCTCGACACCCATCCCCATGCCGACCACTTCTCGGCGGCGCACTATCTGAAGGCCAGGACCGGCGCGCCGACCGCGATCGGCGCAGGCGTGACCGACGTCCAGGCGCTGTGGAAGGGGCTCTACGGCCTGCCGGACCTGGCGACCGACGGCTCCCAGTGGGACCGGCTCTTCGCCGAGGGCGACACCTTCGCCATTGGCGATATCGAGGCCCGGGTGATGTTCTCGCCAGGTCATACGCTCGCCTCCGTCACCTATGTGATCGGCGACGCGGCCTTCATTCACGACACCCTGTTCATGCCCGACAGCGGCACGGCGCGCGCCGATTTTCCCGGCGGCGACGCCCACCAGCTCTGGCGCTCGATCCAGGCGATCCTGGCTCTGCCCGAGGATACCAGGCTGTTCACCGGCCACGACTATCAGCCGGGCGGACGCCAACCGCTGTGGGAGAGTTCGGTCGCCGCGCAGAAGCGCGACAATGGCCATGTCGCCGGCCGGACCGAGGCCGAGTTCGTGGCCTTGCGCCAGGCGCGCGACCGCACGCTGCCCATGCCCAAGCTGATCCTGCACGCCCTGCAGGTGAATATTCGCGGCGGCCGCCTGCCGGAGCCGGAAGCCAATGGTCGGCGCTATCTGAAATTTCCGCTCGACGCGCTCGCGGGCGCGGCCTGGGGGTGATGCCATGGCCGCGATCGACGCAACCCTGGCGAGGCCCGCCATATCGCTGGCGGTCATGCAGGAGCGGGCGGGCGAGGCTGCCGGCCTCCTGCGCACGCTCGCCAACCGCAACCGGCTGATGCTGGTCTGCACCCTGGTGGAGGGCGAATTCTCGGTCGGTGCGCTGGAAGAGCGGCTGGGCATCCACCAGCCGACCCTGTCGCAGCAGCTGACCGTGCTGCGCGAGGCCGGCATCGTGGTGACCCGGCGGCTGTCCAAGCAGATCTTCTACCGGCTGGCCGAGGCCAAGGCCGCCGAACTGGTCGGCGCGCTTTACGCCATCTTCTGCGCCGATACGCCCGAAGGCGGGCAGGGAGCAAAGCGATGACGACCTATTGGCCTTCCCTGGCGGGCGGCATGCTGATCGGCCTGTCGGTCGCCATGCTGATGCTGCTCAACGGCCGCATCGCCGGTATCAGTGGCATTGTCGCGAGCCTGTTCCGGCCGGTCGATCGCCGGTTCGTCGAGGCCGCCGCCTTCGTCGCCGGCCTGCTGCTCGGCCCGCTCGCCTATCGGGCAGGGTTCGGCCAGTGGCCCGAGATCCGGGTCCAGGCCACGCTGCCGCTGATCGCGGTCGCCGGCCTGCTGGTCGGTTTCGGCAGCCGGCTCGGCTCGGGCTGCACCAGCGGCCACGGTGTCGCCGGCCTGGCGCGATTGTCGCCGCGATCGATCGTGGCGGTGGTGACCTTTCTGAGCACCGCCGTGCTCACCGTCTATCTGATGCGGAGTGTCGGAGCATGATCGCGTTGCGGTTTCTTGCAGCCCTTGCCTCGGGCGCCGTCTTCGGCTTCGGCCTGTCGCTGTCGGGCATGCTCGATCCGGCCCGCGTGCGCGGCTTCCTCGATGTCACCGGGGCCTTTGATCCGAGCCTTGCCTTCGTGCTCGGCGGCGCCGTCATGGTGGCGGGCATCGGCGTCTGGGTGCAGCGCCGGCTCGAGCATCCGGCTTTCGACCGCGTCTTTCACCAGCCGGTCAAGACCGCCATCGACCGGCGCCTCGTCGCCGGCTCGGCCCTGTTCGGCGTCGGCTGGGGCATGGCCGGCCTCTGCCCGGGCCCGGCGGTCGCCTCGCTTACCCTGGGGCTCGCGCCGACCGTGCTGTTCGTGGTCGCGATGGCCGCCGGGATGGTCGCCCACGATCGGCTGGTGGGGGCCGGCGCGGCCTGATCTGGCCCGCGCCGCAGGTCAGCCGGCGAGCCTGAAGGCACCGCTGCTGGCAAGGAACGACGTCGTCCGGAAATCGGCCTCGGCGCGGCCATAGACGATCGGCGTGCCGTCGGGAATGGTCATCCGCCCGCCGGCCGCGACCAGCACGGCATGGCCGGCCGCGATGTCCCATTCGGCGATCGGCCCGAAGCGCACGGTCAGGTCGGCGCCGCCCTCCGCGATCACGGCATATTTGAGCGAGGAGCCGAGCGTCATGCGCCGGGTCACGCCGTGCCGGGCCAGGAAGGCTTCGCTCGTCGGTTCCGGATGCGAGCGGCTGACCAACGCGACCGGCCCCTCGGCGGGCACCGGGCGGGTGTGGATCGGCGACCGGTCGGCGGCGGCCGTGATGGCCTGCCCCGGCGCCAGCGTCATCGCCTCGGCCTTGCTGCCGGCACCGATCCACAGCCGGTGGCGCGCCGGCGCATAGACGATGCCGGCGACCGGATTGCCGGCGGAGACGAGGCCGATATTGACCGTGAACTCGCCATTGCGCGCGATGAATTCCCGTGTGCCGTCGAGCGGGTCGACGGCGACGAACAGGTCGGTCGTGGCCGGCCGCTTGCCGGCGGCGGCCGATTCCTCCGCCAGCACCGGCACGCCGGGCAGCAGCGCGGCGAGCCCTTCGAGAATGATCTCCTCCGCCTCCTGGTCGGCAGCGGTCACCGGCGACCCGTCGGCCTTGGTCGTGCTGGCGCAGCCGTAATGCGCCATCACCCGATGGCCGGCGGCGACCGCCAGCGTGCCAAGCCTGTCGATGAGGGCGGAATCATTGAAACGATGAGCCATGCCCCTGTTTAGGCCCGGCTCCGGGCGAGGGGAAGCGCCTGCCGTGGACACACCCATGCGTCCCGCATCGGCGCGCGATCTTCAGTCTTTCTTCACCGCCTTTCTTGGGCTGCCGTTCACCTCGCGCGGTCATGATGAATGCCGGGTTAGGGGCATGTCGAAAATTGTCGGGACAGGCCGGTGAGTATCGTGTTCGGCAGGGAATTGATCCGCCACAAAGCAGTGAAATGGGTGATCTTCGCGGCGGTCGGGCTGACGCTCGCCGCCTGCGGTCGCTATGCCTATGAGCGGCGGGAAGCGTGGCGCTCGGAGCTCGAGAGCCGCTGCATGTCATCCGGCGCGGTGCAGATGTCGCGTTATGTCCAGCGCGCGACCGCCATCAACGGTCCCGGCGGCTGCGGCATGGACTATCCGCTGCGCGTCGCCGCCCAGTCGCAGGGCGCGGTCGCTTATAGCCGGCCCCAGACGCTGGCCTGCCAGATGGTGCCGACCGTCGATCGCTGGATCGACAATGTCGTCCAGCCGGCGGCGCTGCGCTGGTTCGGCGCCAATGTCGTCGAGGTCAAGGCCGGTTCGTTCAATTGCCGCGGCATGGTCGGCGGTTCGGGCTCGCGCATGTCCGAACATGCCTATGGCAACGCCCTCGACGTCTTCGCCTTCGTGCTGTCCAACGGCCAGACCGTGGTGATCCGCACGCATTGGCGAAGCGAGGGGGCCGAGTCGGCCTTCCTGCGCGAGGTCTTCATTCGCGCCTGCGACCATTTCACCACCGTGCTCGGGCCCGGCTACAATTCGTTCCACTACGACCATTTCCATCTCGATCTCGCGCGCCATGACCCGCGCTGGACCCGCCGCGTCTGCCGGCCGCGTCCGGAGACGATCCAGATGCCCATGCAGGCGGCGCCCGCCGGCAGCTTCGGCTGGGGCTTCGGCAACCAGGGCAACATGATCCGCTGACCGAGCGAACCCGCTGATGGCGGAGGGCAATGCCCTCTGCCTTCCGGTTGTCGTCGCCATGGCCTACATTGGTTCTTCGCCTCTCGCGGAACCGTGCCATCGTGCAGAACACGCTCCTCGCCATCGGGATCGCCCTGATCGTCGCGATCCTCGCGGCTCTCGCCGGGCCGTGGCTGATCGACTGGAACCGTCACAAGCCGATGATCGAGGCGGAGGCCGCGCGGCTGTTCGGCCTGCCGGTCACGATCGGCGGCGACCTGACCATTCGCCTGCTGCCGACCATTGCGGTGGACGCGCGCGACGTGACCATCGGCGCGCCGGTGGGCGGCACGAGGATCGGCCGCCTGCGCGGCGAACTGCGCGTGGCGCCGCTGCTGCGCGGCGAGGCGTCCCTCACCGCCGTGCATCTGCGCGACGTCGACCTCACCTTGTCCGACGGGGGCCTGCCGGCCCAGGGCCTGGCCGCCGAGGACATCGCCATCGAGAACGCCCGGCTGTCGATCGCCGATGCCGAGGGCACGCGCACGCTGATCGCCGAGCGCATCGCGCTGACCGGCGAGTCGCGTGGCGCCAGGGGGCCGGTCCGCCTGGACGGCTCGGCCGTCGTCGCCGGCCGGTCGATGCCGCTGCAGATCCTGGCGAACTTTCCGGAGACCGGCGGGCTGGCGCTCAGGCTTCGCTCGGCCGACCGGGTGTCCGGCTTCGTCGTCGAAGCCGAGGGCACGACCGGCGGGCCGGGCAACCCGCATTTCGACGGTACCGTCATTCTGTCCGGCGACACCGGGGCCCTGCCGTGGCGGATCGCCGGCTCCGCCTCGGCGACGGCCGGGGCGCTGGTCTTCGAGCGCGCCGAGGCCATGCTCGGCACGGGCGAGCGCGGGGCCCGTGCCACCGGCTCGCTGCGCTATGTCTGGGGCGGGGTGCCGACGCTCGACGCCGTCGTCACCGCCCGCCAGGTCGATCTCGACCGGCTGGTCGACAGCCCGGCCGGCCAGCCGCGCACGCCGCGCGAGGTTTTCGCCGCCCTGATCGCAGCGGTGCCGGCGCTGCGTGGTCCCGATCTGCCCGTCACCATTGGCTTCGATATCGGCGGCGTCATGATCGGGGGCGGCCAGGTCGTCGACCTGCGCGGCGACCTGCAATCCGGTCCCGACGGCTGGACCGCCGAGCAATTGACTGCGCGGCTGCCGGGCGACAGCCATGCCGACATGAAGGGGCGCATCGCGCTCCGGCCGGATCTCGGCTTTTCCGGCAGCCTGGCGCTGCAATCGGCGCGGCCCGGGATGTTGCTGTCCTGGCTCGACGGCCAGGTGACGCCGGCCGGTACCCTTGATGATCCGATCCGGCTGTCGACGTCCATGACGGCGGAGCCCGGCCGGCTGGTTCTCGACGGGCTGGAAGCGGTGACCGCCGCGGGCGATGCCAAGGGGCAGATCGCGCTCGACATGCCGGCGCTCGGCCGCCATGCGCTGGCGGTCGATCTGACGGCCCAGGCGCTGGACCTCGACCTGCTCCTGCGCCTTGCCCGCGGTGCGGGCGCAAGGCTCGATCCGGCCACCGATACCCGCCTGCAATTGAAGGCCGAGGAAGCGAGCCTGGGCGGCGTGACCGCCCAAGGCCTCGATGTCACTCTTGCCTCCGACGGCAGCCGCTTCGAGGCCGAGCGGTTGAAGATCCGGGATGTCGCGGGCCTTGGCCTCGACCTGACCGGGCGGCTCGATGGCCTGGGCGGGCCGCTCACCGGCCGCCTGGCCGGCCGGCTGACCGCCGACCGGGTCGATGCCCTCGTGGCATTTCTCGCGCGCGACGAACACACGGCCGCGCTCGGCCGCTTCATCGCCGAGCGGGCGGCATGGCTCGGCGGCACCGACCTCGCCTTCAGTTTCGACGCCGGTGCCGCGGCTGCCTTCAGGATCAGGGCCCAGGGCCAGGCTGGCGCGGCCTGGATGCATCTCGACGGCGCAGGAACCGGCAGCCTCACCTCGTTCGATCGCCTGGCCGGCCAGGCAAGCCTGGTGCTGGAAGCGCCGCGCGCCGATCAGCTTCTCGGCCTCGGCCTCGGACTGGCACCTCTCGGCATCGCCGCCGCCACGCCGAGCCGCCTGGAACTCGTGTTTGACAAGCCGGCCCAGGGCCCGGTCGGCATGCGGGGTGAAGCCCAGGCGGCCGACACGCTGGTCCATTTCACCGGCAGCCGTGGCACTGACGGCAACGGTGTCCTGACGGCCTCGCTGGCGTCGCCGGATATCGCGCCCACCTTGCCGCTCGCCGGCGTGCCGGCGGAATTGGCGGGACCGCTGCCGGCGACCCTGTCGGCGCGTATCGAACTGACCGAGGCCAATTGGCGGGTCGACGGCCTGGAGGGCCGCGTCGGGCCGACCGCCGTCAAGGCGGCGCTTGCCGGCCGTGGCCGGACCGTGATCGGCAGCGTCACTCTCGGAAGGCTCGGCTTCGAGGCCCTGGCGAGCCTGCTGACCGGGCCGGCCTGGCTGGTCGATACCGAGGCGGGCCGGCTCGCCGACGCCGCGTTCAGCCGGACATTGCTCGATGGTCTCGACGGCGAGATCGCCGTCGGCGCCGAGTCCGTCGGACTCGGCGGCTATCCGGCCCTGACCGGCGTGACCGCGACCCTCGTCCGGCAGGGGACGAAAACCACCGTCAGGGATTTCAGGGCCCGGCTGGCCGGCGCCATGGTCACCGGCGACATCGCGCTCGATCGCACGGCGGTCGGCAGCGCGGCTCAGGCGAGTTTCGGCGTCGACCGCCTGCCGCTGGCTTTGGTCTTTCCGGGCGCCGCGGGTTCCGGCCCCCTGTCGCTCGCGCTGAGCGGCGAGGGCACCAGCCCGGCGTCGCTGCTGGCGAGCCTGCGCGGCGACGGCCGCCATGCCTGGCCGCGAACGACGGTCGCCGGCGTCCACCCGGCGGCGCTGGCGCGGGCGACGCGGGCAGCCGAAATCGCCCAGGATCTCGGTCGTCCGCTCGACGACGCCGGCTTTGCCGGGGTCTTGACGCGCGAGCTGGCGCGGCCGGTCGATCTCCCGGCGATCGACATTCCCTTGACCCTGTCCGGCTCGCGGCTGCGGGCGGGCGAAGCCGCCTTCGGCGTGGCCGGCGGGCGCGTCACCTGGAACGGCGGCCTCGATCTGGCGACCGGTGAGCTCGAGGCGGGCGTCAGGGTCGCGCCGGAGCCGCCGCCGAGAACCGATGCGGTTCCACCGATCGTGCTCAGGTTCGACGGTCCACTCGGCGCGACGGCCGGGCGGCTCGACGCCGACGATGTTTCCGGCTGGCTCGGCCTTCGCCTGGTCGAACGCGAGGCGCTGCGCATCGAAATGATCGAGAGCGACCGGCTCGAGCGGGCGCGCCAGCGAGCCTTCAGCCGTCTGCCGTTGCGGCCGATCGAGGAGCCCGTGCCGGAGCCACCGCCGGCGCCACCGCAAATGGCGGAACCGGAGCCGGCCGCGGTCGTCGAGGAACCGCGAATCGAAATGCCCGAAAACCGGCCGGATTCGACCCCCCTGCCGCTGCGCCGGCCGGCCGATCCGCGCCCCGTGCCGCGGCCGCTCTCCCCGGCGCCACCGTCGGCGGACCTGCCCTCGATGGTGCGCCGCGCCCTGGACGGCCAGCGTCCGACCCCCGGCGAACCCATGTCGATCCTGCCGCCGCTGCCGCCGCCGGTGGATATCGGCCCCGCGCCGGGCATGCGGCGTTGATGCCTGCGACGGCGCCCTTCCAACCGCGCGTTCCCTCGCCTATATTCACTTCTGCCGGGGCAACCCGGCTATGGCAATAAACGGCCATCGCAATAAGCCTATCGGACCCGGGGGCAGTACCCGGCGCCTCCACCATCAGGACCCCTCAGGGGTGCTGGTGATGGGGGCGAAACAGGATCGACGAGGGTGTAAAGGGTGTTCTTTTGCTCGGCATTGTTCCACCGTTATCGGGCTATCTCAATAGTTGCCAACGACAACTATGCTCCGGTCGCCGTTGCCGCGTAACGCGGTAAAGGTACCGAAATCAAAGTCCTTGCGGGTAGCACTGTAAGGCGGGGTTCGGAGGCACCTGGCAACAGAAGCCTCCACTTCCTCCCGCCGATTCCGCGCAGCGGGGCCCATGGACGTCATCCCGGTCGCGCGGCTATAGGACTGAGCCCAGTCCGCGATCGAAAAGCACCCCAATAGCGCCCCATGCCGACCGACCTCATTCGCTACGACCTTCTGGCTCAGGATGCGCTGCGTGGCGTGGTGCGGCGGGTTTTGACCGACGCCGTCCGCGAGGGCCTGCCGGGCGACCACCATTTCTACATTACCTTCGACACCCGCGCGCCCGGCGTGCGCCTGTCGAACCGCATGCGCGAGAAATATCCGCAGGAAATGACGGTCGTCCTGCAGCACCAGTTCTGGGACCTGGCGGTGACCGACCATACATTCGAGGTCGGGCTGTCCTTCGGCGGCATTCCGGAGCGCCTGCTCGTTCCGTTCGAATCGATCAAGGGTTTCTTCGATCCCTCCGTCCAGTTCGGCCTGCAGTTCGAAGTGGCCGGCACCGAGCCCGAGGCCGCGGCGACGGCGCCGAAGGAATTCGTCGTGCCGGCTGAGCCGCCGGCCGCCGAGGCCGTGGCCAAGCCGCGTGGCGCTGCGCGCGGCGCGGCGTCCGAGCCGGAAGAGGCGGGCCCGAAGCCCGAAGCCGAGGTCAAGGCCGACGCTGCCCCGCAGGGCGGCGCCGAGGTCGTCAGCCTGGACAAGTTCCGCAAGAAATAAGCCGCCGCACCGGCGCCCGCAGGAAGACCTCAAGGCGCCCTGGGGTTCCAGGGCGCTCTTGATGTGTTGCAAATTTTAGAGCAATTTTAGCGGTTCTCTTTACCCGGTCTTGACTCAACGCTCACCTTACGATGCGGAAAGTATCCATTGGTGCTCCTGGCGGTACCGAGGGAAGGTTTCTTTACGATTGTCCGGCGGATAAGAAAGGTTCAGCGGCTAAGGAGCTTGCCACGGCGGGGCACGGATCGCGGGGGCGATCCGCCGACACGCCAAGCGGGAGCGCCGATCAGGGATGAAGCAGTCCGGCGCGAGCATGGAACAGGGTCATGGGTGATGTGGTCAACCTCAAGCGCGTGCGCAAAAACACCGCGCGCGCTGCAGACGAAATGAAGGCCGAGGCCAATCGATTGCGCTTCGGCCGATCCGGTGCGGAGCGGCGCATCGAGCAAGCCCGGGCCGAACTCGAGGCGCATCGCCTCGACGGCCATAAGCGGACGGAGTGACGACGACCATGAAGAGCCATGTCGTCAAACGTTCGATTGTCGTCGAGGGACACAAGACCAGTGTCAGCCTCGAGGACGAGTTCTGGACGGCGGTGAAGGAAATTGCCTCCGAGCGGCGGGAAACCTTGTCGGATCTGGTCGGCCACATCGACGGTGACCGGACACACGGCAATCTGTCCTCGTCGATCCGCCTCTTTGTCCTCGAATACTACAGGTCACGCCACGACAAGCCGGCCTGAACGCGACAACCGGGCTCTATAAACAATCCATAAAATTCATCGGTACAGTGGCGGCCCGGCGCTTGTGTTCCAGCGGTCACCGTGATGTCATCCGCGCGCGAAAGCACCTTCCCAAAATGGGGAATTCCAGGGGTGCTCGGAGCGGGGGAAAATGCCTGACACCGACATGAATGTGACTGCGGAGCCTCGTGGTCGGATCAAGAGCCCGCAGGACCTGATAGCGGGCCTTTTTCTCGTGGCCTTCGGGCTGTTTTGTTTGTGGGCCTCGTCGAACCTTTCGGGTGGACGCGGCGCCAATCTCGGCCCGGGTTCATTCCCGCGCGGCCTGTCATTCTTGCTGATGGCAGTCGGTGTGGTCGTCATCGTACAGGGTTTCACCACCATCGGCCCGAAGCTCGAAACGTGGTCGATGCGTGGCCCGGTCTTTGTTCTCGGAGCTGTCTTGCTGTTCGCGGCGACGATCCGTGGCATGACATTGACCATTCCGGGCTTTGGGTCGGTGAATATCATCCCGCCGCTCGGCCTTGTCGTTGCCGGGCCGCTGGCGCTGATGATATCGGCCTGCGCGGCAAAGGATACGCGCTGGCTGCCGAATGTCATATTTTCCGTCATCATGACAGCCTTCTGTATCCTGCTATTTAAGGTTGCACTGAAACTTCCAATTCCAGTCGCCCCCTGGGCAGGTTACTGAGGGGTAGGCTATGGATATGCTCGCCAATCTTTGGCTCGGCTTCGGCGTTACGCTGGAGTTGAAGCCTATTTCATTCACCCTTTTTGGTTATCTTGAACAGGCGGTCATCTACCGGCTGCCGATCAATATCTTCCTCTGTTTCCTCGGCTGTATGATCGGCACCCTGGTCGGTGTACTGCCGGGCGTCGGCCCGATCGCCACCATCGCGATGCTCTTGCCGATCACCTTCGGGCTCGATCCGGTCGGCGCGCTGATCATGTTGGCCGGCATCTATTACGGGGCGCAGTACGGCGGTTCGACCACCGCCATTCTGGTCAATATTCCAGGTGAGGCGACGTCGGTCGTCACCGTGCTGGACGGCCATCAGATGGCGCGCCAAGGCCGCGCCGGCGTGGCATTGGGAATCTCGGCCATCGGCTCGTTCTTCGCCGGCACGGTCGCCACCATCATCATTGCCGCTCTGGCCATTCCGCTGACCCGGGTCGCTCTCTTGTTCGGTCCGGCCGAGTATTTCTCGCTGATGGTCATGGGCCTGATCTTCGCGGTGGTGCTGGCGCGCGGTTCGGTGGTCAAGGCGGTCGCCATGGTGCTTTGCGGGCTCATGCTGTCGACCGTCGGTCAGGACCTGGAGACCGGTGCCGACCGCATGACGTTCCGCTGGGCGGAGCTCTCCGATGGTCTCGACTTCGCCGCCATCGCCATGGGCATGTTTGGTTTCGCCGAAATTCTGCGCAATCTGGAGAGCCCGGAAACGCGCGACGTCCTGAAGAACAAGATCGGCCGGCTGCTGCCGAGCTGGCAGGATTTGAAGGATTCGGCCGCGCCGGTTCTGCGCGGCACCGTCATCGGCTCGGCGCTCGGTATTTTGCCCGGCAACGGCGCCGTGCTTGGGCCGTTTGCCAGCTATGCCGTCGAGAAGAAGATCGCCAAGGATCCCTCGCGCTTCGGCAAAGGGGCGATCGAGGGCGTGGCCGGACCGGAAAGCGCCAACAATGCCGGCGCGCAGACCTCGTTCATCCCGCTCCTGACGCTCGGCATCCCCCCGAACGCCGTGATGGCGCTGATGGTCGGCGCCATGACCATTCACGGCATCGTGCCGGGGCCGCAGGTCATGGAAAAGCGGCCCGATCTGTTCTGGGGCATGATCGCCTCCATGTGGATCGGCAATCTCATGCTGCTGATCATCAACATGCCGCTGATCGGTCTTTGGGTGAAACTCCTGAAGGTGCCCTACAACATGCTGTTCCCCGCGATCATCATGTTCTGTTCAATCGGCATCTACTCGATCAACAACAATCCGTTCGACGTGGTGATCACCGCCTTCTTCGGTTTCGTCGGCTATGCCCTGATGAAAATGGGCTTCGAGGTCGCGCCGCTGCTGCTCGGCTTCGTGCTGGGCAAACTGATGGAGGAATATCTTCGCCGCTCCATCCTGATGTCGCGTGGCGACTGGTCGGTCTTTGTCGATTTCGTCAACCGTCCGATTTCGGCCGGCCTGATCGTCATCGCAGTCGTTCTGGCCGCTATTTCGTTCATGCCGGCGATCAACAAGAGCCGCGACGAGGTCTTCACCGAGTGATGTTGCGATCCGGCGCGGGCTCGCCCCGCGCCGGATGTCCGCGCCTGGCGAAGGCGCGCGAGACGGTGGCCGTTTCCGGCGGTTGGCGAAAGCCGCCGATGTAACGAAACGGCCTGCCGGTTCCGAACAGGCTCGTAAGCCGGTACTCCCGCATCCGGGGAGGCCGCGGCCCGATGATCGGAACCCCTGCCATGTCTTTCCCGCCACCGCTGTCCCGCCGCAGGCTCATCCAATCGGGTGGGGCCGGCCTCGCCATGATCGCCGGCCTGCCGGCCGAGGCCGCCGAGATCTACACCCGCGCGCTGTCGTCGCTGGGGGCCGGCGGCTACGATGTCGTCGCCTATTTCTCCTCGGGCGCGCCGGTGGTGGGGTCACCGGGCTTCAGCCATCGCTGGAAGGGCGCGACCTGGCGGTTTTCGAGCGCGGCCAACCGGGATGCCTTCGCGCTGGCGCCGGAACGTTATGCGCCCGCCTATGGCGGCCACTGCGCCTGGGCGGCCTCGCAGGGCTATCGCGCGGCCGGCGATCCCCGCCAGTGGCGCATCGTCGAGGGGCGCCTGTTCTTCAATTACGACGCCGATGTGCACCGGCGCTGGCAGAACAATATTGCCGACTTCATTGCCGCCGGTGACCGGCATTGGCCGGCGCTCGCGGCGCAATGAGATGGCCGTTTAAGAAACGGTGGTGACAATAGCCTGGAAGCGGCGTTTTTTTTGGCACGTTTCTATCGAAACAAGCCGGTGACGCTGGGAAATCTTGGTGCTAGCGTTGTCGCCCGCGCGGCTCCACTGGGCTGGGCGGGCCACAACGGCGAGAGGGAGCACCATGAGCGACTGGCTGGCAGACGTGAAGAAGTATGCGCCTAAAGCGAACGAAGCGGCCGTGACCGGCATCATAAAATATCTCGGAATCGCATTGCGAAACCGGGATTCGTCGCTGGTTTCCTTTACCGACCCGAAAGAAGTCGATCGCGTGAAACAGAATTTCGCGATCAAGAAGCTCGGCCTCACCGACGAGCCGGCGATCGATGCCGCGCTCACCAAGGTTCATGATGCGATGAAGGCCGACAAGACGAAGAACCGCGTGACGGTTTACTATCTCCTCGCCGACCACTTCAAGAAATTGGACATGTTCGTCAAGAAATAAGGCGAGCCATGCCTTGCCCGAAGCGCCGCCCGGCCGGGCGGCGTTTTCATGTCGGCTGCCGTTGGCGGCGGCCGCCTGTGGGCCATGCGATCAGGCCGCTGCGCGACCCCGCTCGATCGGGTTATAATGCCGCAGATTCGCCCGACCGAGAGGCTCCGTTGCGCCAATATCACGATCTCATGCAGCGTGTGCTCGACACCGGCACCCGCAAGGACGACCGTACCGGAACCGGCACGCTCTCCGTTTTTGGTCATCAGATGCGCTTCGATCTGGGCGCTGGCTTCCCGATGCTGACCACCAAGAAGCTGCATCTGAAGTCGATCATCCACGAATTGCTCTGGTTCCTGAAGGGCGACACCAATATCGCCTATCTCAAGGCCCATGGCGTTTCCATCTGGGACGACTGGGCCGATGCCGCGGGCGATCTCGGCCCGGTCTATGGCAAGCAGTGGCGGTCCTGGGCCGCGCCCGACGGGCGTGTCATCGACCAGATGGCCAATCTCGTCACGATGCTGCGCAAGAACCCGGATTCGCGCCGGCTGATCGTCTCGGCCTGGAACCCGGCGGATGTCGATGCCATGGCGCTGCCGCCGTGCCATTGCCTCTTCCAGTTCTACGTGGCCGATGGCCGGCTCTCCTGCCAGCTCTACCAGCGTTCGGCCGACATCTTCCTCGGCGTGCCCTTCAATATCGCAAGCTATGCCCTGCTGACCCTCATGGTCGCCCAGGTCGCGGGGCTGAAGCCGGGCGATTTCGTCCATACGCTGGGCGACGCCCATCTCTATGTGAACCACCTGGACCAGGCGCGCCTGCAGCTGACACGCCAGCCCAGGCCCTTGCCGACCATGACGCTCAATCCGGCGGTGAAGGACCTGTTCGGCTTCAGCTATGACGATTTCACCCTGACCGGCTACGAGGCCGACGCGCATATCAAGGCGCCGGTGGCGGTGTGATGTCGCAGCTGTCGGTCGTACAGGCCCGTGCCGAGCGCATCAGCCGGCAATATGAGGCGGCGTTCGGCATCGCGCCGGGCGAGGACTGGATCGTTTTCAAGCTGCAGGAGGAGCTGGGCGAGCTGACCCAGGCCTATCTCGCGGCGACGGCACGTTCGCGGCACAAGGCCGAGGGCGACGGCGCGCGCGACGCTCTGGCCCGCGAGATCGCCGATGTGTTGGGGTTCACCTTGGCGCTGGCCGAGCGCCTGGGCATCGACGCCGGCGCGGCGCTGGAGGCCAAGTGGATGCGCTACGAGGCCGCGTCATGACGCCGGTCATGATGATCGCCAATGTCGGGTCGAACGGCGCCATCGGCCGCGGCAATACGCTGCTCTGGCGGCTGAAGACCGACATGGCGGGGTTTCGGGCGGCGACGCTGGGCAAGCCGGTGGTCATGGGGCGCAAGACCTTCGAGAGCCTCGGCCGGCCCTTGCCCAAGCGCCTCAATATCGTGATCACCCGCCGTCCCGGCCTGTCGCTCGCCGGTGCTGTCGTGACCTCCGGACTGGCCGCGGCCCTCGGCGTGGCCCATGCCGAGGCGCTGCGTTCGGGGGCCGCCGAGATCGTCGTCATCGGCGGCGCCGACATCTATGCGCAGGCCATGCCGCTCGCCGGTCGGCTGCTGATCACCCATGTCGATGACGCCCCCGAGGCGGATGCTTTCTTCCCCGCGATCGATCCGTCCGCATGGACGGGCCGCGACATATCCGCCTATCCCGCGGGTCCGGTCGACGATCATTCCTTTCGCGTGGTGGAATATCGCCGCGCCGCCCGCAGCGCCTGATCTCCCCTGGCGTCAGCTCGAAGGCCAGCCTATGGTTTTTGCTGAAGTTTCCGGGCTGTCCTCGTTCACCACGAGGCCGTAATGCGGCAATGACGCAGACGGCATCGCGTTGAAAGGAAGGGGCTGCTCTTCTATATCCGTGGGCAACAGAGGCGCCTTTGGGCGCCGCCCGGCTTTCTCAGCGAGGACATCTTCATGCCGTGGAACAATCAAGGCGGCGGCGGCCCATGGGGCGGCGGCGGTGGTGGCGGCGGTCCGAAGGGACCCTGGGGGCAGGGCCCCCAGAGCGGCGGCCAACCCCCCGACCTCGAAGAGCTGATCCGCAAGAGCCAGGAGCGGCTGAAGAGCGTGCTGCCCGGCGGTGGCGGCAATATCGGCGCCAAGGGTATCGCGCTGATCGCGATCCTCGCGGCGATCATCTATGGCCTGACCGGCTTCTATACGGTCAGCCAGAACGAGGTCGGCGTGAACACCGTGTTCGGCCGCCATATCGGCAACGCCGCGCCGGGCCTGAACTGGAACCCGCCGTCACCGTTCGGCGCGGTCTACCGGGTGCCGGTCACCGACGTGCGTCGGACCGAGGTCGGCTATCGCTCCGGCGGCGGCCCGCGCGGCGGCAATCGCGACGTGCTCGAAGAGAGCCTGATGCTGACCGGCGACGAGAACATCATCGATATCGACCTGGAAGTGCAGTGGGACGTCAACGCGGCCCAGGTCGCCGATTTCGTGTTCCAGATGCAGAATCCGGAAGGCACGGTGAAATCGGTCGCCGAGAGCGCGCTGCGCGAGGCGGTCGGCCGGCGCAACATCCAGCCGATCCTGACCACCGATCAGTCGGCGATCGCCGCCGAGATCCGCACCCTCATGCAGAAGACGCTCGACGACTACCATTCGGGCGTCAATGTGCGCGTCGTGCAGCTGCTGTCGGCCTTGCCGCCGCAGCAGGTGCGAGGCGCGTTCCTCGACGTCAACGCGGCGCAGCAGGACCAGAGCCGGGTCCAGAACGAAGCCCGCACCTATGCGAGCCAGGTGGTTCCCGAGGCGCGCGGCCGCGCCGCGCAGACGCTGCAGGAGGCCGAGGCCTATCGCGACCGCGTCGTCGCCGAGGCGAACGGTCAGGCGAGCCGCTTCACCCAGGTCTACGAGCAATATCGCCGGGCGCCCGACGTGACGCGCGAGCGGATGTTCCTGGAGACCATGGAGCGGGTGCTCGGTGGCACCGACAAGATCATCATCGATCAGCCCGGCGGCAATGGCGTCCAGCCGTTCCTGCCGCTTGATCAGCTCACCACCCGTCGCCCGCAGGCCGGCACCACGCAGGGGACGACGCGATGAACTCGACCACCAAACTGGTTCTCGGCATCGTCGCCGCCGTGATCGTCTTCGCGCTGGCCAATTCGTTCTTCGTGGTCCAGCAGACCCAGCACGCCATCGTGCTGCGTTTCGGCCAGGTCGTGCGCCAGCCGATCAGCGATCCCGGGCTCTATTTCAAGCTGCCCTTCGTCGACAATGTGGTGCCGCTCGACAAGCGCACGCTCGATCTCGACCTGCCGGTTCAGTCGGTGCTCTCCACCGATCGGCAGAATCTCGACGTCGACGCCTTCGCCCGCTACCGGATCACTCAGCCGCTACGCTTCTTCCAGACCGTGCGCACGGTGCCCAATGCCAATACCCGGCTTGCCAGCTTCGTGAACTCGTCGATGCGTAACGTCATCGCCGGCACCACCATGTCGGCGCTGATCCGCACCGATCGCGGCCTGCTGATGAACCGCATCCAGGAAGAGGTGAATCGCGAGGCCGGCACGCTCGGCGTCGAGATCGTCGACCTCAGGCTGACCCGCGTCGACCTGCCCCAGGTCAACCAGGAAGCGGTGTTCAACCGCATGCAGACCGAGCGGCGCCAGGAAGCGGCCGATCTGCGGGCCACCGGCAGCCAGGCGGCGGTCACCATTCGCGCGCGGGCCGATCGCGAGGTCACCGGCATTCTCGCCGAGGCCAACCGGCGGGCCGACGAGCTGCGCGGCGCGGGCGATGCCGAACGGAACAAGATCTTCGCCGAGGCCTATGGCCGCGATCCGAACTTCTTCTCCTTCTATCGCACCATGCAGGCCTATGAGCAGAGCATGAAGCAGGGTGACACCCGCATGGTCATCTCGCCGAATTCGGATTTCTTCCGCTATTTCGGCGACGCTTCCGGGCGGCGAAACGGGCCGACACCGGCCCGGGCGGCGGATGCACCTCCAGCCAGCCACTGATCTCTTCCCTCTCGGGCCGTCGCGACTCCGTCGCGGCGGCCTTTTTCCATCGCGCCGGAAAAGCGTGCCAAAGAACACGTGCCAATAACGCGTGCTGACAACGCGCCCGATGAAAGTGCGCCATGAAAGACTTTCTCACCGCCTTGGGCCTGGTCCTCGTCATCGAGGGCATCCTGCTCGCCGCCTTGCCGATGCGGGTGCGCCAGGCACTGGAAATCATGCGCCTGACGCCGATTCAGCAATTGCGCATCATCGGTCTCGTCTCGGCGATTCTCGGGCTCGGCGTCATCTGGTGGATGCGTAGCTGACACGCGCTTGATCGGGACCGACCAAAGACCCGATTGACAAGCGGGCCCTCAGGATTGAAGGGAGGGGCAGCTTCGCTACATCTCGCGAGACTTGAAGACATACCATGGCTCAGTTCACGCTTCCCAAGAACTCCAAGATCACCGAGGGCAAGGCCTGGCCCAAGCCGGCCGGCTCCAATCGCCTCAGCGAGTTCAAGATCTATCGCTGGAATCCGGACGACGGCGCCAATCCGCGCATCGACACCTATTACGTCGACCGCAACGATTGCGGCCCGATGGTTCTCGATGGCCTGATCTGGATCAAGAACAAGGTCGACCCGACGCTGACCTTCCGCCGCTCCTGCCGCGAAGGCATCTGCGGCTCCTGCGCCATGAATATCGACGGCACCAACACGCTGGCCTGCACCAAGGGCATGGACGAGGTGAAGGCGGGCGCGGTGAAGATCTATCCGTTGCCGCACATGCCGGTGGTCAAGGACCTCGTGCCCGACCTGACCCGTTTCTACACCCAACACGCCTCCATCGAGCCCTGGCTGAAGACGACGACGGCCCAGCCCGAAAAGGAATGGCGCCAGTCCAAGGAGGACCGCGAAAAGCTCGACGGCCTCTATGAATGCATCCTGTGCGCCTGCTGCTCGACCTCCTGCCCGAGCTATTGGTGGAACGGCGACCGCTATCTCGGCCCGGCGATCCTGCTGCAGGCCTATCGCTGGCTGATCGATTCGCGTGACGAGGCGACCGGCGAGCGGCTCGACAATCTCGAGGATCCGTTCCGTCTCTATCGCTGCCACACCATCATGAACTGCTCCAAGGCCTGCCCGAAGGGCCTGAACCCGGCCAAGGCGATCGCCGAGATCAAGAAGATGATGGTGGCGCGTCAGGTCTGACGCCCCCTGCGGCGGCCCTTGCTGCCGCTTTTGGCTGACGGTGCCGGGTTGGGCGCTACCGGCGGCGGCCCTTGCCGCCGCTCTTCGCCAGCGCTGCCAGGTTTGATGCTTCCGGCGGTGGTTCGTTCCGCCGCCCTTCCGCCACGGAAACTCCTCGGCTGCTCCAGGTTGTGACCGTGGAGTCGCCGTCACGCTCGCGTGAGTTTGAACCTCCGTTCACGGGAGGTTCATCCATGGCTTCTGGATATCAGCTGATCCGATCCCCCTTTTTCAAGCTCGCCGTGATCGGCGTGCTGACCGTGCTGCTCGTCATTCCCCTGGTCGCCATTTCATCGCTGCGCGGCGAGCGCTCGCAGCGCGCTGCCGAGGTGATCAGCGAGGTCTCCGGCGCCTGGGCCGGCGAGCAGACGATCGTCGGTCCCATCCTGCTATTGCCCTATGTCAGCCGCGCCCGCGACGGCCAGGACATGCGCACGGTCAGGCGCGTCCTGGCGGTCCTGCCGGAAACGTTGCGCCAGAACGGCGATCTCAAGGTCGAGCAACGCCGCCGCGGCATCTTCGAGGTGCCGGTCTACCGGGGCGAGATCGATATCGATGCCCGCTTCGCGCCGGTCGACATCACGCGCATCGACCCGTCGGCCATCGCGCCGGTTTGGGAGGAGGCGGCGGTGGTCTTCCATGTGCTCGATGCGCGCGGCCTGCAGCGAGAAGTCTCCGTGCGCGTCGGCGGCAGCGTGACGCCGCTGGAACCGGGCGCGGGACCGGCCACGTTCCAGGTGCCGACGCTCTACGCGCCGGTCGGCGGCGTCGACGGCACGGCGCCCTTCAATGTCGCCGCGCGTTTCGATCTCAAGGGCTCGCAGGCTTTCGGCCTCGCACCGATCGGCCGGACCTCGACGATCGCGCTGCGGTCCAACTGGAGCCATCCGAGCTTCTTCGGCGCCTTCCTGCCGGCCGAACGGGAGATCGGCGAGGCCGGCTTCTCGGCGAGCTGGGCGGTGCCGCACTATGCCCGCCCCGTGCCGCAGGCCTTCATCGCGGAGCCGGCGCTGTTCCAGCGGCTGGTCGCGGCGCGCTCGGGCGTGCGGCTGTTCCAGCCGGTCGATATCTATCACCTGGTCGAGCGGGCGCTGAAATATGGCGTCCTGGTCATCGGTGCCGCCTTCCTGGTGGTCTTCCTCCTGGAGATCCTGGCGGCGCGTTCGTTCCATCCGATCCAATATCTCATGGTCGGCGCGGCGCTGACGATGTTCTACCTGCTCCTCCTGTCATTTGCCGAGCATATCGGCTTCATCGCGGCCTATGGCCTGGCGAGCGCCGCCGTCATCGGTCTCGTCTCGCTCTATGTCGGGCTGGCCTTCGGCCGGCTCAGGGAAGGCGCCATGGTCGCCGGCGAGCTCGGTCTGGCCTATGGCCTGCTCTTCGTCGTGCTGCGTTCGGAGGACTATGCGCTGGTCACCGGCGCGATCGTCGTCTTCGCGGCGCTGGCGGCGGTCATGCTCGCCACCGTCAAGACCGACTGGTCGTCGCTGTCGGGCAAATCAGTTAAGGAAAAACCGGCTGCGACGTCGTAAAGGATCGGTTAACGATAAGCTGAGCATCGTCGCGATGTCGCTCCATCGCCATGGATCCGCCGCAGCTTGCGTCGACCGTGGCAGTGTGGCGGTATCGCGCCGTCATTTTTCGGGACCCCTTCATGCTGACGCGCTCCGTCGCCCTTCTTCTCGCCTCGGCTGCGCTTGCCGGCTGTGCCTCGGACCGTTTCGGTGACTTCTCCCAGGCATCGATGCCCAGGACCGGTTCGCAGCGCATCGACGGCGGCTACGGCCAGCCGCAGCCCATGACACCGGCGCCGCAGCGCCGCCCGTCGGCCGCCGACGAGGACGTCATTGCCGGGGGCCAGCAGGCACCGGATCAGTCGGTCGCCGCCGAAGACATCCCGCCGCCGCCCGGCACGGGCCGCACGTCCGATGTCGGCCCCTCCGCGATCGACCCGGCTTTGCGTCCGGCAAGCCCGTCCGAGCAGCCGCGCATCATGGTCGAGGAGCCGCCGCCGCGTGGCAGCGCAGGCGCGCCGGCGGCGGTTGCCGCCCTGCCGCGCCAGGAGGCCCCGCGCGCCGCCGCACCTTCGGCCACGACGATTGCCGGCACCTGGACGGTGACGGATGCCGGCGACCGCTGCCGGATCACCTTGACCTCGACGCCGCTGTTCGAGTTCTACCGCGCCAGTCCGCAGAACTGCCGGGCGCCGTCGCTGGCGCGCATCAATGCCTGGGAGCAGCGCGGCTCGGAAGTGGTGCTGCTGCAGCCGGGCGGCCGGGTCGCCGCGCGGCTGTTCCCGCAAGGATCGGGCTATTCCGGCGCCACCGCGACCGGCGCCACCGTGACGATGGCGCGCTGACCGCCCAGGTCAGCTCTCGCCCCGGCCGGCGATCTCGGTGGACCGCCTGCTCGCCCGCTTCATCAGGTTCAGCTGGGCGTCCAGCACGGTGGCGGCGACCGACGAGCCGTCGCGCCAGGCTTCGCGCCAGAGCGACAGGGGGCTCGCGGGTTCGGCCTTGACGTCGGCGAAGACGTCGCCCGAGGCATAGCTGATCTTGCCGTCGAAACGGGCGGCCAGCCGCTGCATGGCGCGGTTGGCCGGCAGGCAGGTCATCACCAGGCTCCGGACGCCGCGATTGCGGGCGGTCAGCAGCAGGCGCCCGAACAGCGCGGTGCCGATGCCGGTCAGCCGCCAGGCTTCTTCCACCGTCACGGCGACCTCGGCGGCATTGTCTTCGAGCAGCCGCAATTCGGCGGCGCCACGCAGAACCCCGTCGACCAGGAAGCCGTGGACCAGCGCATCGGCGCCGAGCGCGGTCTCGGCATAGCCGGAAATGGTGTCGTCCGAGACGCCCGCGGCGAAGCGGCAGTGGCGCGCTTCCGGATCGAGCCGCAGGAAATGCTCGCGCAGCAGCGCGGTTTCCCAGGGCATCAGCTTGCGGATCACGCCGGACGCAGTGAGCTCGTCGGTCATCCTATGGTCCTCGTTTGTCCGCCAACCGGCGGCCCATGACGTGGAACCCTCGAGCCTTGAACGTCGTTTCCCTCGACCGGGCGTTCTTAGCGCGGGTATTCCGTTGAGAACCAGCTCTAAGTTTGCAGTGCAGCATGACAAGGGCGTGATCGCGACCCCGATGCGGCGGCGAGCCCAACGGCAGATGAACGCGCCGGCCCCAGCGTCTTCCACAAGCCTGTGGACAAACGAAAACCCCGGCCGCGAGGCCGGGGTCTGGCTTCACCAGCAGGGGTGAGAGCTTACTTCTTCAGTGCGACGCCGAGATTGCCGAAGCGCTGGTTGAAGCGCGACAGGCGGCCGCCGCGATCCATCAGCTGCTGCGTGCCGCCGGTCCAGGCCGGGTGCGACTTCGGATCGATGTCGAGCTGCAGCGTGTCGCCCGGCTTGCCGTAGGTCGAGCGGGTCGTGTACTCGGTGCCGTCGGTCATGACGACCTTGATGGTGTGGTATTCAGGATGGATGCCGGTCTTCATGGGTCGTCCTCAAAGGGCGCCGGATCGGTCATACGCCGGCACGCGGGTCGTCCTGTGACGAGAAGCCGCGCTCATACGCGAAGTCCGTCGGGTTTTCAAGACACGATGGACGCTTGATAAGCGCAGCCGCGCAATAACCATGGGATTGCAGCATGAGCATCGCCGCATCGTCAGCAGATCGGCCGACGGAAGCCTCGCCGGAGAAGAAGCGCCGCCTCAGGCCGCTGCTCGGGCTGATGCCTTATGCCCTGCGTTATCCGGGCCTGCTGGTCGGCGCGGCCATTGCCTTGACCGTCGCTTCGCTCGCGACGCTGGCCGTGCCGCTGGCGATCCGCCGGATGATCGATTTCGGTTTCTCCACCGACGGCATGATCACCCAGTATTTCGGCATGCTGATCATCGTCGCGGCGGTTCTGGCGATCGCCTCGGCCTCGCGTTTCTATCTGGTCACGACGATCGGCGAGCGGGTGGTGGCCGATGTCCGCTCGGCCGTCTTCCAGCATCTGACGACGCTGTCGCCGAGCTTTTTCGATACCGCCAAGACCGGCGACGTGATCTCCCGGCTGACCGCCGACACCACCCAGATCAAGGCGGCAGTCGGCGTCTCCGTCTCGATCGCGCTGCGCAATCTCATCATGTTCGTCGGCGCCCTGGCGATGATGGTCGTCACCAGCCCCAAACTGTCGCTCTACGCGGTTGCCGCGATCCCGCTTCTGGTCCTGCCGCTGGTGGCCTTCGGCCGCGACGTGCGCCGCCGCTCGCGCATCGCCCAGGATCGCCTCGCCGACGCTTCCGCCTATGCCAATGAGAATATCCAGGCGGCGCGCACGATGCAGGCCTTCACCGCCGAGCGTACGGTATCGGCCCGTTTCATCGCGGCGGCGGAAGAGGCCTTCGCGACCGCGCGCAGTGCCAACAAGGCGCGCGCCATCCTCACCGCCGTAGTCATCTTCCTGGTGTTCTCCAGCGTGGTGGCGATCCTCTGGGCCGGCGCCCAGGAGGTGCTGGCCGGCACCATGTCGAGCGGCCGCCTGTCGCAATTCGTGCTCTATGCGGTGTTCGGCGCCGGTGCGCTGTCCGAACTCTCGCAGGTCTGGAGCGAGATCAGCCAGGCGGCCGGTGCCGCCGAGCGGCTGAGCGAGATCATGGCGATCGAGCCGGCGGTCAAGGCGCCCGCCAGCCCGCTGCCGCTGCCGGAGCCGCCGCGCGGCGAGATCGGCTTCGTCGCGGTGCGCTTCAGCTATCCGGTCCGGCCGGAGACCAAGGTCCTCGACGACGTCACCTTCACGGTGAAACGCGGCGAGAAGGTCGCGATCGTCGGGCCGTCGGGGGCGGGCAAGTCGACGCTGTTCGCCCTGCTGCTGCGCTTCTATGACCCGGTCGGGGGGGTGATCCGTTTCGACGGGGTGGCGCTCGATCAGGCCGACCCGCAGGCCCTGCGCCGGCGCATCGCCATGGTGCCGCAGGATGTCGCGGTGTTCGCCGCGAGCGTCGCCGACAATATCCGCTACGGCCGGCCGGAGGCGAGCGACGCCGAGGTGGTGGAGGCCGCCAAGCTCGCCTTCGCCGACGAATTCATCATGAAGCTGCCGGGCGGCTATGCGAGCCTGATCGGCGAGCGCGGCGTGACGCTGTCCGGCGGCCAGCGCCAGCGCATCGCCATTGCCCGCGCGATCCTGCGCGACGCGCCGCTGCTGCTGCTCGACGAGGCGACCTCGGCCCTGGATGCCGAGAGCGAGACCATGGTCCAGGCCGCGCTGGAACGGCTGATGCAGGGCCGCACGACCCTGGTCATCGCCCATCGCCTTGCGACCGTGCTCGGCTGCGACCGCATCCTGGTGATGGACGAGGGGCGCATCGTCGAGGAAGGCACCCATGCCGAACTCGCCGCCAGCGGCGGGCTCTATGCCCGGCTCGCCGACCTGCAGTTCAATGGTGGCCAGGCGCCGGCGCCCACACCATGACGTCGATCGCGAAGCCCTGGCTGTTGGTCCGCTCGGCGGTCTTGGCGAAACCCTCGCGCCGGTAAAAGGCGATGGCGCGGGCATTGTCGGCATTGACGTCGAGCGACAGGCCATTGGGCGACAGCCGCTTGGCCTCGTCCATCAGCGCCCGCCCGGCGCCGGAGCCCTGGTGGCTAAGACCGACCAGCATCTGGTCGATCCAGCCGCCGGCCGGATCGACGGTGACGAAGCCTGCGAGCTCGGCGCCGGCGAAGGCGAGCGGGATCGCAACGCCCGCCCCGGCGAAAGCGGCAATGCGATCGACGAACCAGCCGCGCCGCCTGTCGAAATCGATGGCCGGATAGGTCGCCGCCCAGGTCGCCACCCAGAGGCCCGACATGGCGCCGAGCTGGGCCGGGTCGAAGGCGGCGAGCCTGATCCTCACCGGTCGGTCAGCCTGAGCTCGATGCGCCGGTTGCGCGCCAGGGCTTCGGGACTGTCGCCTTGTTCGATCGGCTGGAACTCGCCGAAACCGGCGGCGACCAGCCGTTGCGGCGGAATGCCCTTGCTGACGAGATATTGCACGACGGCAATGGCGCGCGCCGCCGACAGGTCCCAGTTGGAGGCGAAGCGGCCGCCGCTGATCGGCCGGGCATCGGTATGGCCGTCGACCCTGAGCACCCATGGAATATCGGCGGGAATGTCGCGGGCGACCTGGTTCAGCGCGTCGGCCAGCTTGTCGAGTTCGGCGCGGCCGCCGGGCTCCAGCACGGCCTGGCTGGAGGCGAAGAACACCTCGGAGCCGAACACGAAGCGATCGCCGACCACCCGGATATCCGGCCGTTCGGCGAGGATCTCGCGCAGGCGGCCGAAAAACTCCGAGCGGTAGCGCGACAGCTCCTGGACCCGCTGGGCCAGCGCCAGGTTCAGCCGGCGGCCGAGGTCGGAAATGCGTGTCTGCGAATCGCGGTCGCGGGCTTCGCTTGCCTGAAGCGCGTTTTCGATCGCCGCGAACTGCCGGCGCAAGGCCGCGATCTGCTGGTTCAGCAGCTCCACCTGGGCAAGGGCTGCCTGGGCGGTCTGGCGCTGCAGCGCGATCTCGCCCTCGAGCGACTGCGCCCGGGTGGTCGCCGCACCCGCCTGGCCCTGGGCCTGGTCGGCCAGCGCCTGCAGCCGGCGCCGGTCCTGCTCGGTGGTGCCGAGCGTCGCGCTGATCGCCGACAGGTTTTCCTGCAGGCCCTGGCGCTGGCCGCGCTCCAACTGCAGCAGATCGCTCAGCTCGGCGATCTGCTGGTTCAGCCGGGTCATCACATTGTCCTTGCCGGCGATCTCGCGCGACAGGAAGAACTGCGCCAGCATGAAGACCGACAGCATGAAGATGATGGCCAGAAGGAAGGTCGACAGCGCGTCGACGAAACCGGGCCAATAGTCGATGCCCCGTTCGCCGCGCCGGTTTCGCGACAGGGCCATCTCAGAACCGTCCCGCGCGTTCGCGCAGCATCTGTTCGAGGAGCTTGCGGATCTCCTTCTGGTCGCCGGCCTGCGCCTCGACCCAGTCGCGGATCATCTGCTGTTCGGAACGCATATGGGTGACGAGGCCCTGGATGCCCTCCGCCAGATTGGCCATGGCGGCGGTCGAGCGCTGGTTGGCCGGGTTCTCGACCATGGCCTCGCGCAGCCGCTCGAAAGCGCGCTGCAGGTCGGCGACCGCGACCCCGCCGGCCGCCTCCGCCGAGGCCGGACCGACCACGGCCATGTCCTGCACGGTCGACGACAGCCAGTCTTCCACCTCGGTGTAGAAGCGGTTCTGCGCCTGGCTCGCCTGCAGGTCCAGGAAGCCGAGCACCAGCGAACCGGAAAGACCGAACAGCGAGGACGAGAACGCGATGCCCATGCCGCCGAGCGGTTCGGCCAGGCCCCGTTTCATGTCCTCGAATATCGTGCCGAGCTCGCCCTGGGTCGACAGGCTGTTGATCACCCGGCCGACCGAGGTGACCGTGTCGATCAGGCCCCAGAACGTGCCGAGCAGGCCGAGAAAGACCAGCAGGCCGGTGAGGTAGCGCGACAGGTCGCGGCCTTCGTCCAGGCGGGTGGCGAGCGAATCGAGCAGGCTGCGCATGGTCGTGGTCGAGATCGCCATGCGGCCGACCCGCTCGCCCAGCATGGTCGCCATCGGCGCCAGCAGCACCGGCGCGCGCTCCACCGTGATGCCGGGATCGGCGAGGCGGAACGAATTGACCCAGGCGACTTCGGGAAACAGCCGGATCACCTGGCGGATGGCCAACAGGATGCCGATGAGGCAAACCGCGACGATCAGCCCGTTGAGGCCAGGATTGGCCATGAAGGCGGTCTTGATCTCACGCTGCAGCACCACCGCGACCAGCGCGACGAGGACCAGGAACACGACCATCCGGAACAGGAAGATCCGCGGGGATGTGACCTTGAAGGGATCGAGTTCGCGGGCCATCGGCACTCGTCGTTAAGTTGCGGTGTCGCAGGAAACTAACCTGCGCCATCCCGGATGAGAAGCAAGGCGTATGGCGGCGGTGTGACGCTGATAATAATGGCCGCGCCGGGGATCAGGTTCCCATCAGTCCTTCCGCCTTGGCATAGGCATGGGTCCTGTCGAGACTACGAGCGGCGCGGGCGAACAGATCGTCGATCTCGTCGGGCGTGATGATCAGCGGCGGGCAGAAGGCCAGGGCGTCGCCGACGCTGCGCAGGATCACGCCTTCTTCCTCGGCGAATTTGGCGGCCTTGGCGCCGATTGCGGCCTTGGCCTCGAAAGCCCTGCGGCTCTTCTTGTCGGCGACCAGTTCGAGCGCGCCGACGAGGCCGACGCCGCGCGCCTCGCCGACGAGCGGATGATCGGCGAGGGCTTCGAGATGGCCCTGGAACTGCGGCGCCTTGGCCGCCGAGCCCTGGATGATCTTGTCGCGCTGATAGATTTCCAGCGTCTTCAACGCCACCGCCGCCCCGACCGGATGGCCGGAATAGGTGAAGCCGTGGCCGAACGTGCCGATCTTTTTCGATTCGCTGACCAGCGCCTCGTGCATGATCTCCGGAATCATCACCGCTCCAACAGGCATATAGGCCGAGGTCAAGGCCTTGGCGATCGAGATCGCATGCGGCTTGTAGCCGAGCACGGGCGAGCCGAACCATTCGCCGAGCCGCCCGAAGCCGCAGATCACCTCGTCGGCGATCATGTAGATGTCATAGGCGTCGCAGACCGCCATGATCTTCTCGAAATAGCCCTTGGGCGGCACCAGCACGCCGCCCGCGCCCATCACCGGCTCGGCGATGAAGGCGGCGACCGTGTCGGGGCCCTCCTTGATGATCAGCTCTTCGAGCTCCCTGGCGCAGCGCGTCGCGAATTCGTCCTCGGTCTCGCCGTCAAGGCCGAAACGGTAGAAATGCGGGCAGGAGGTGTGCAGGATATTGGCGATCGGCAGATCGAAATCGGTGTGGTTGACCGGCAGGCCGGTGAGCGAGGCGGCTGCCACCGTGACCCCGTGATAGGCCTTGATGCGCGAGATGATCTTCTTCTTTTTCGGCCGCCCCAAGGCATTGTTCATGTACCAGACCATCTTGATCTGGCTGTCATTGGCCTCCGAGCCGGAGCAGACGAAGAACACCTTGGAGATCGGCACGGGCGCGACCTCCTTCAGCTTCTCGGCCAGCTCGATCGCCGGATCATGGCTCTTGCCACCGAACAGATGGGTGAAGGAGAGCTTCTTCATCTGCTCGTAGGCGGTCTCGGCCAGCTCCTCGTTGCCGTAGCCGAGCGAGGTGCACCAGAGCCCCGCCATGCCCTCGATATAGGCCTTGCCGTCCACGTCGTAGACATGAATGCCCTTGGCCCGCTCAATCACCAGCGGGCCGGTTTCACGGATGGTGGCCTGGTTGGTATAGGGATGGACGAGGGTCTCGACGTCGCGCACCTGAAGGTTCGACAGCGGCATGGCATCCTCCGGACAATCGATCGGCTTCGAGTGAAGCCGATCCGGCCGGCTGAAGTCAAAGCAGGCAAGACCTGATCGACGCGCGCGGCGCGTCAGGCGGGCGCCTGCCGGCTGCCGGCCCGCAGCTTCGCCGCCAGCCGCAATGCGAGCGCGATGCCGAGCAATCCGACCGGTACGAGATACCAGCCGCTCGCCGGGATGCGTTTGCCATTGGCGACGATGAAGCTGATCCAGATGTAATGCGTGCCCGTCCAGTGCAGCAGGCGCCAGGCGCGCGGGCCGATCCAGGCGGCGCTCCGGTCGAACGAGGTCGCCGCCATGGCGGCGATAAACAGATAAGCGAGACCGCCGGAGACGATGTTGCCGAGCGTGGTCAGTTGCCAGAACAGCAGGGGATCGCGCCGCGCCAACAGGACGATGGCGACGAGGTGAATGCCATGCGACAGCGCGAAAGCGAGGCCGAGCTGGCGCCGGTTGCGCCGGAGCCAGCGCGTCGGCGCGGCGGGCTGGAGCCGGGCCAGGGCGGATGCGACGAAGGCCATCAGGAACAAGGTCAGCGAGGTTCGGGCGGTCAGGCGGATGACCGCGCGCAAGCCTTCGCTGTCGCCGGCGGCGAGACCGTAGGCGGCGGCGCTGGCACCGGTCAGGATGGCCGCCAGCATGCCCAGCAGGCGCCAATGTTCGATCGATCGCGAGACAAGCGTCGGCATTCCGCGCCTCCAGAGGTCGGTTGAATGGGCTGTCGGGGTGGGAGGGAGTGTCGCCGGCTCAGCCGGCGAGGATGGCCCGGGCCTTGATGGCGCGTCGTCGCAGCGCCAGGATTTGCGCCGTGAGCCAGATGACCAGGCCAAATTCCGCGAGATTACCGGCGATCACCAGCGCCGGCAGGAGGCCGAAATCGCCGTCGCTTGCGGCAATGCGGGCAAGGCCCGCGGCGGTGGAGAGCGCGAGCGCGCCAAGCGTTGCCGTGGCCACCAGCGCCACCATCCGGAAGCGCCGGGCCGCGCCGGCATCCAGCACCGCCGCCGACGGCCGGCGGCCGGCCGCCAACCAGCCGCCGCAGCCGATGGCGAGCGCGCCGACAAAGGCGTAGCGATCGATCAGCGGTGCGATCAGCCCGGCCGATCCGTCGGCCAATCCCAGGGTCCTGAGCCGCATGGCCAGGAAGGTCGCGAGGAAGGTTGCCAGGATCACCAGCCAGATGCGTTCGGACTGGCGGCTCAGCGCATCGAGCGTGAAGGCGGCGGCGATGGTGCGGGCCGGACCGATCCGGGCGAGCGCGTCGCGCGCGCTGGCCTCGGGCCCGAGATGGCCGCCGGCTTCGATCGCCTCGGCCAGATGGTCGGCGAATTCGTCACGCACCCGGCGGGCCAGCCGGCGATCGAAATCGAGCCGGCTTTCGAGCTCGTCCAGATAGGTCTCGATCAGGCTGGCCATGACCGGCCTCCTGCCACCAGCGCCTGCACGGCCCGGGCGAAGCGGTCCCAGACATCGCGGCGTTTGGTCAGCGCGTCGCGGCCGTCATCGGTCAAGGTGTAGACGCGCCGGCGCCGGCCACCTGCCGGGGTGACCCAGGAGCTCGCCAGCAGGCCAGCCTCTTCCAGCCTGTGCAGCGCCGGATAGACGGTGCCTTCCGGCAGGTCGAAGGTCTGGCCGCTGCCCTGCTTGATCGTCTCGATGATCGCATAGCCGTGGGCCGGCCCGGCCTCCAAGGCGGCGAGCACGATGGTGTCGAGGTGGCCTTTGAGCATTTCCGGTTCCATACCTAGAAATGCTATACCTCGTATTGCTAGGTGTCAAGCCGCAGGGTGCCGGCGCCCAGGCTCCATTCTAGGAGCTGGTCTCGGCCTTGGCCCTGGTCTTGCGGGGCGTGGCCGCCCGTTTGGCCCGCGCCTTGACCGGCCGTGCCGGCGCGAGCTCGGGTGCCGCCTGCGGGTCATCGGTCGGCAGCACGACCGGCGGCACCGCCACGGGCACGGCCGCCTTGGTGCGCTTGCTCAGCGGCCGCGGCGGCAGGAGCTCGGCCTCGTTGACCACCTTCTTGGCGAGGAACACCGCGGCGTCCAGTTTGTAGAAGCTGCGGGTGCGGTAGAATTTCAGCGCGTTGTTGTTGTTCTCCGCGACCTCCAGGACGAGATGCGTGCAGCCGCGCAGCCGCGCCAGGTGCTCGAGCTGGTCGAGCACGAAAGAGCCGAGGCCCCGGCCCTGGAAGTCGGGATGCACCGCCAATTCCTCGACGAACAGCGGCCGCATGTCGCGCATCCGGAAATAGCGCTCGTTCATCCAGTTGTCGGTGCCGAGGATGGCCAGCGCGCATTCCGCATAACCGACGATCCGCTCCTTGGCGCCGGCGGTCGCACCGGCGACGAACAGCAACTGCTCGATGCCCTTTTCCTCATAGACCTCGAGGAACCGCTTCTTCGAGCGCGGCCGCTGATATTCGACCGTGGTCCGGTTCACCTCGCGGAACACCAGCTTGAGGAATTCCCAGGTGCGGTTGAGGTCGCGCCGGTGCAGCCGCCGGATCCGGACTTCGAGATCGGCATCACTGCCGGATGTGGTGGCGGTCCTGCTCGCATTCATGACTTTGGTCAGCCTTCGGGGCGCGTCCGGTCTCTGCATCTCTCTTAGCATTTTGAGGGACTGCGCAAAGTGTGTGCAGTGCGGATCGATGCTTGTCGATCACCGGAGTTCGATGAACCAGCTCTTCCAAAACGACCCATGACGAGGGCGCATAGCGTCCCGCCGCCGTGCCGGTCTTGCCGGCCGCCCGGACCCGGTGCAACGCTGAGCCAGGGGAACCCCGGGGAGCACTGTATGGCCGCTGATCTGTCGCTTATCGAGAAGAGCGCAACTGACATTCTGAAACTCCTGAAGAAAGAGGAGGTCAGTCCTCTCGATCTTCTCGATACGCTCGAGGCCAGGATTGCGGCGGTCGATGGTTACGTCAACGCTTTGCCGACTCTCTGCTTCGATCGCGCGCGCAAACACGCCAAGGCCCTGATGAAACGCCCTAAGGAAGGGCGTGGACTGCTGATGGGAATTCCAGTTCCGATCAAGGATCTGACCGATGTCGCAGGCGTGCGCTCCACGCAGGGCTCGCCGATCTTCGCCAACCATATTCCCGAGACCTCCAATATTCTGGTCCAGAATCTCGAGGCGCGCGGCGGCGTCATCTATGCCAAATCGAATACGCCGGAATTCGGCGCCGGCGCCAATACCTTCAACGAGGTCTTCGGCCGCACGCTGAACCCCTACAACACCAAGCTTTCGGCGGCCGGCTCGTCGGGCGGCGCGGCGGTGGCGCTGGCCACCGGCCAGGCCTGGCTCGCGCATGGCTCCGACATGGGCGGCTCGCTGCGCAATCCCGCGAGCTTCTGCGGCATTGTCGGCATGCGTCCCTCGCCCGGCCGCGTCGCGACCACGCCGGGCACCAAGATCGACGCGACCCTCGGCATCGAGGGGCCGATGGCCCGCACGGTGACCGATCTGGCTCTGCTGCTCGACGCGATGAGCGGCGACGACCACCGCGATCCGCGCTCGCTGCCCTTGCCCAAGCGCGGGTTCCGGGCGGCGCTCCGCTCGGCGTGGAAGCCGGCGCGGGTCGCCTATTCGCCCGATCTCGGCATCACGCCCGTCGATCCGGAGGTGAAGGCGATCACCCGCAAGGCGGCCGAGCGTTTCGCCGCCGCCGGCGTCGTCGTCGAGGAAGCTCACCCCGACTTCTCCGAGGTGCACGAGTGCTTCGGCGTGCTGCGCGCCTATGCCTTCGCGGTGACCAAGGCGGAATTGCTGCGCACCCATCGCGACCAGCTGAAGCCGGAGGTGATCTGGAACATCGAGAAGGGCATGCAGCTGACCATGGAGCAGCTGGCCCGCGCCGAGGCGCAGCGCCAGGCCATGCTGCAGCGGACGCTGAAATTCTTCGACACCTACGACCTGATCCTGACGCCGGCGACCATTGTCGCGGCCTATCCGGTCGAGCAGCGTTATGTCGCCGAATGCGACGGCTTCACCTTCCCCGACTATGTCCAGTGGCTGTCGATCGCCTATGCCCTGACGACGGTGTCCTGTCCGGCGCTGTCGCTGCCCTGCGGCTTCACCGCCGACGGCCGGCCGGTCGGGCTGCAGGTCGCCGCACGGCCGCATGGCGAGGATCAGGTGCTGATCGGCGCCAAGATGCTCGAGGATATCCTGTCGCTCGGCACGGTCAGGCCGATCGATCCGCGCGGCTGAGCCGGCCCGGCCACCAACCTTAACACTTCATCGACCTCGATCGGCGGTTTTGCGCGCGTTTCGGTCATCGCGTGTTAAACACGATCGGGGTTGCGTTGGGCTGTAGGGGTTGGGTCGTGGTTCGCCGCGTCGCGCATGGTCTTGCCGTTCTCACGGCGCTGGTTTCGATCCTTCTCGTCATCGTCGCGCCGGCCGCCGCGCAGGATGTCAGGCCGTCGGCCATGCCGGATTTCGGCGGCATCGCCGCCGCCGCGCGCGGGGTGGCCGGTCCCTATATCGCGGGTGGGCTGGGCTATGGCTCCGCGCCGCCGCGCAACTTCTCGATCACCGACGGCTATGCCTGCCCGGGCACCACGCTGCCTTATATCGGGCCGGTCAGCTATGGCGGCGGCTCGGGCTGCTCGACCAATGTCAACATGACCGGCATCAGCGCCCACGCGATCTTCGGCTGGAACCTGTCGGGCGGCGAGGGCTGGGTTTCGGGCGTCGAGGCGCGCGGGCGGCTCGGCCGCGAGGGCGGCAGCGGCCGCCTCGGCGGCACCGCCAATGTCAACGCGCCGGGCGTGCCGGCCTATGTCAATTCGGCGACCGGTGCCTACAAGGCCGCGCTCGACGGCGGCCTGGCACTGTCGCTGCGCTATGGCTATGCGATCTCGGGCTTCCTGCCCTTCGTGCGGGTCGGGCTGGGCGCCGCGCATCTCGCCGAAAGCGTCGATTTCAACGCCACCGGCTCGCGGATCTGCACGGTCGTGCCGCCCACCTGCACCACCGGCGGCACGGTCGCCAACACCAAATCGAGCTGGCTGCCCTCGGCGGTGATCGGCGCCGGCCTCGAAATCCCGTTCGGCCGGTTCTTCGCGCGCGTCGATGCCGAGGTGGAGGCCGCCTTCGCGCCGTCGCAGAACCTGATGCGCACGCTTGCCAACCAGGCCGTGGTCACGGCGGGCGGTGCTCCGACCGGCCAGGTCGTCTCGACCAGCGGCAATGCCACCCTGCGTTCGGAAAATTGGATCGTCGCACGTCGATTGATGGTGTCGGGCGGCTTCCGGTTCTGATCCGGTCTCGCTAAAGTCCGGTCATGACAACACACATGACAACGCTCCCGTCCGGCCTGACGGTCGTGACGGACGCCATGGCGCATCTGAAGACCGCGGCCATCACCGTTACCGTCGGCGTCGGCGGACGTGACGAACGTCCCGACGAACACGGCATCAGCCATTTGCTCGAGCACATGGCGTTCAAGGGCACCAGCCGGCGCACGGCGCGCGGCATGGCGGAGGAGATCGAGGCGATCGGCGGCGATCTCAATGCCGCCACCGCGTCCGAGAACACCGCCTATTTCGCCAAGGTGCTGGGCGAGGACCTGCCTGTCGCCGCCGACATGCTGGCCGACATCCTGACCGATCCGCTGTTCGATGCCGGCGAACTCGCCAAGGAAAAGAACGTCATCGTCCAGGAAATCGGCGCGGCCGAGGATACGCCCGACGACGTGGTGTTCGACCATTTCGTCGCGGCCGCCTTTCCCGGCCAGCCGCTCGGCCGGACGATCCTCGGCACGCCGCAGGCGGTGCGCGCGGCGACCTCGGACCAGCTGCGCGGCTATATGAGCCGGTCCTATACGGCGCGCAACACGGTGGTCGCCGCCGCCGGCGCGGTCGACCATGAGCAGGTGGTTGCGCTCGTCGCCGAGAAATTCGCGCCTTTCGCCGACGCCTCGGCGCCGGCCCATGAGGGCGCGCGCTACGGCGGCGGCATCAAGACGGTGGCCCGGCCGCTCGAGCAGAGCAATATCGTCATCGGTTTCGAGGGCATCAGCTATCGCGACCCGGCGATCTACGCGATCGGCGTGTTCACCAATCTGCTCGGCGGCGGGCTGTCCTCGCGGCTGTTCCAGGAGGTCCGCGAAGAGCGCGGCCTCTGTTATGAGATCCATTCGTTCCACTGGTCCTATGCGGACACCGGACTGTTCGGCATTTCAGCCGGCACGGATCCCAAGGACGTCAGTGATCTGATGACGCTGACGCTGGATATCCTGCACGCGGCCGCGACGGGGGCTACCGAAGCGGAGATCGGCCGGGCCAAGGCGCAGATGAAAGTCGGCCTGCTCGGCGCGCTGGAAAGTTCGTCGGCGCGCACCGATCAGATGGCACGGCAGATCCTGGCCTTCGGCCGCCTCCTCGACCTCGACGATATCGCCGCCCGGATCGAGGCGGTGACGATCGAGGACGTCCGGGGGGCGGCGGAGAAGCTGGTGCGGTCCTCGCCGATCACTTTTGCCGCCATCGGTCCGAAACGCGGGCTCGACAAGGTCGCGCGGATCGCGGAACAATTCCGCTCGTCGTGAACGCACCACCATGAACAGGTCTCGATGAACACGTCATCCGGCCGGCTGTCGCTGCTGCGTGCCGTAGGCCTCGCCTACGAGCCGCCGGAGCCGATCGTCGGGCGCAAGGTGACGCTGCGTGTCCCCGACATGGCCGATTTTGAGGCCTGGGCCAGCTTGCGCGGCGCGAGCCGTGCCTTTCTGATGCCCTGGGAACCGGCCTGGCCGCCCGACGACCTGACCCGCCAGGCGTTCCGGCGCCGCGTCGCCCGCTATCGGCAGGACTGGCGCGACGACCAGGGCTACGCCCTGTTCATCCACCGCAACCAGGACGGCGCCGTGGTCGGCGGCATCACGCTGACCAATGTCCGGCGCGGCGTGGCGCAGACCGTGTCGCTTGGCTATTGGATGGGCGAGGCCTTTGCCGGCCAGGGTTATATGAGCGCCGGCGTCAGGACGCTGGTGCCCTATATCTTCGGTCCGCTCGGCTTCCGCCGCATCGAGGCGGCCTGCGTGCCGCACAACACGGCTTCCGTCGGCCTGCTCGAGCGGGTGGGTTTCGGCCGCGAGGGCCTTGCCCGGCAATATCTCTGCATCAATGGCGTCTGGATGGACCATCTCCTGTTCGCCATGGTCAAGGGCGATCCGCTGCTCTGAGGGTTTCGGCGGCTGCCGGATCAGAAGCCCGACAGCGCGGCGCCGATCTCGGTAATCCAGAGCGCGACCGCCGTGCCGGCCGAATACCAGCCGAAGGTCGAGGCGGCCTCGCGGTTCGCCGTGCCGATCAGCCGGCGCGCGACGGCGCGCGGCGGCCGCTCGTCGCGCTTCAGGCCGTCCCACACCTCGGTGCATTCCGGCTCGCGCAGCGGCGCCCGGTCGGCGCGGAACATCAGCAGCGCCGCGAGCAAGGTGAACCCGATCGCGCCGGCCTTCAGCGCGATGATCGGGTCGGCAGCCAAGGTGAACATCAAGGCGATCACGCCGAGCCCGGCAAGGCCGGATTCGCGTGCCGCCCAGGCAAAGGCGAGTTCCCTGATCCGCTCCACGGCAACCTCCAGGGGTGTGGAATCCTGGTTGCCATGAATATGTTGCGCTGCAATATAGCGCGCAAGATCGGTGAAATCCTTATACGAAAGTATTAGGACTAAAGTATCACGAAGGACCAGCGCCCGCGCTCAGTCGACGATGAACAGCCGGGCCCCCTTGGGCGCCTGCGAGCGATGCGCCTCGGCGTTGTCCGCCACCTGGTAGCTCATGCCGGGCTTGAGCACGAAGACGCGGCCGTCGGCGAGCGTCGTTTCCAGCTCGCCGTCCAGGCAGAACAGCACATGGCCCTTCGAGCACCAGTGGTCGGAGACATAGCCGGGCGCATACTCGACCATGCGGACCCGGATCGGGTTGTCGGCGGGCCCGAAATGGCGGGTCCGCCACAGCGCATGGCCGACATCGCCGGCATGACGGGTCGGCTCGACCGTCGACCAGTCGACCGTGTTGAAGGCAATGTCGGACATGCGCATGGCGGTACCTCGCTTGGAACGGTGACCGCCAGGATAGATCAGAAGAGATGGATCGTCCCCGGCGCAAACAGCGCAATGGCCATGAATCCAAGGCCGACAATGCCGAGGCCGCCGGCGAGCCAGGCGAGCGCCAGGGCACCGGTAATGACGGTCGCGGAGGCCAGAACGATGCCGATCTGGAACGCCGCCGAGGCGATCTCGAAGTCGTGATAGGCCTTGTATTTCTTGTCGCGCTTGGCTTCCGCCGCGACCGCGCGGGCGGCCAGCTCCTTGCGGCCCTCGCGGGTTTCCGGCTCGCTGTCCCAGCGCTGGGCGGTACGCTGCCAGGTATCGATCTGGCGGGTCATCGCCGCCTTGGCGGCCTCGTCGGTCAGGGCGTCGCGGGTGATCGTCATGTCCTCGGCGGCGGTGCGCACGGTGGTCATGCGGATCGTCTTGGCCTGGAAGAAGGCCCAGAGATTGGAGGCCTCGACATTGGAATTGATCGCGTCGGTCTGGGCGCTCTTGCCGCCGGTCTCTGCGATCGCCAGCAGCAGCGCCATGATCGCGATCAGGAGCGCGATCTTCTTGTTGGATGCGTCGAGATGAGCGTGACCGCCGGACATCTGGTGATTCCCTGTAGCGCTAAGGACGATTGAGAAGCGTGTGCCGTTTCGGCCGGTGGCGCGCAAGGGTGAGCGGCGTTTTGCCGCTTGCTCTTTGCCTGCCGGCGCGAACAGCCTTAAACAGCACTCATGACAATCTGGGGAAAACTGGGCGGGGCGGCCGCGGGCTTTGCGCTGGGTGGGCCGATCGGCGCCCTGGTGGGCACGCTGGCCGGCCATTTTCTGGTCGATGAGGGCCTGCTCGCGCCCGAAGCGCGGCCGCCGCGCGAGACCATCGCCTTCACGGTCGGCCTGGTGGCGCTTGCCGCCAAGATGGCCAAGGCCGACGGCGTGGTCACCTGCAACGAGATCGACGCCTTCCGCCGGCTGGTCCGGATCGCGCCCGAGGACGAGCCGCGCGTCGTCGCGCTGTTCGATCTCGCCAAGCAGAGCGTCGCCGGTTTCGACGCCTATGCCCGTCAGCTCCGCGACCTCCTGAAGGACGAGCCGAAAACGCTCGAGGATCTGCTCGACGGGCTGTTCGGCATCGCCACCGCCGATGGCGCGGTGCACGAGGCGGAGCTTGCCTATCTCGGCGAGGTCGCCGCGATCTTCGGGCTGACCCGGGAGCAGTTCGAATGCGTGACGGCGCGCCATGTGGTGACCAGCGGCGGCGCCGATCCCTATCGCGTGCTCGGCATTGCTCCCGACGTCTCCAATGAGACGATCAAGACCACCTGGCGGGCGCTGGTCACCGAACATCACCCCGACAAGCTGATGGCGCGCGGCGTGCCGGCCGAAATGATCGCGCTGGCCACCGCCAAGATCGCCGCGATCAACGCCGCCTATGACAGCCTGCGCAAGGCAAGGGGATTTGCGTGAACGGCGGCTCGGACGACCATCACCACCATCATCATGACCTGGCGCGGGATCACGACGATGACGTGGCGCTGCCGGTCGAGCGGCCGGATTCCACGCTCGTCGGCTCGCTGTCGGCATCGCCCAACCACGATTGCCGTAAGGGCGTCGAACGCCCCGATATCCTCATCCTGCATTATACCGGCATGCCGGACGGGCTGTCGGCCCTGCGCCGGCTGTGCGATCCCGGCCCGCCGCGCGTCTCCGCCCATTACGTCGTGTTCGAGGATGGCGAGATCGTCCAATGCGTCGCCGAGGACCGGCGGGCCTGGCATGCGGGGCTGGGATCCTGGGAGGGGCGGGGCGATGTCAATTCGCGCTCGATCGGCATCGAGATCGTCAATCCCGGCCATGAATTCGGCTATCGCCCTTTCCCCGAGGCGCAGATCGCGGCCGTGACGGCGCTGTCCGTCGATATCGTGGCGCGCCATGGTATTTTACCGCGCCACGTGCTGGCGCATTCCGACATCGCGCCGATGCGCAAGCAGGATCCGGGCGAACTCTTCCCCTGGGACCGGCTGGCCGCCGAGGGTGTCGGCCTGTGGCTGCCGCCCGCGCCCTTTGAGGACGGCAAGGCCTTTGCGCCGGGCGAGGAGGGGCCGCCGGTCCAGGCCATCCAGGCGCTGTTCGCCATGCTCGGTTACGGCATGCAGGTCACAGGCGTCTATGACGCGGCGACGGAAGCGGTGGTGGCGGCCTTCCAGCGCCATTGGCGCCAGGCACGGGTCGACGGTGTCGCCGACGCCTCGACCCTAAAGACCCTGCGGGATCTGCTCGCGGCGCGGTGAGGCTGTGTGATGCGCCGACTTGTCCTGGTCCTGCTGATCGCGCTGAACGGCCCGGCCCTTGCCGATACCGACGGCCTGCCGGCGGGTTTCGTTCATCTCTCCGCTGTCGATCCGGGCATTCGCCAGGACATCCGCTATGCCGGCAGCTTCAATTTCATTGGCCGGCCGGTCGCCGGCTATCGTGCCGCCGAATGCATCCTGACCGACAAGGCGGCGCGTGCCCTGAGCGCGGTCCAGCGCGATCTCGCCGGGCGCGGCCTCATGCTGGTGGTCTGGGACTGCTACCGGCCGGCGCGCGCGGTGCAGGATTTCATGGCCTGGAGCCGGGATGCCGCCGACGACCGGATGCGCGCGGTATTCTACCCCGAGGTCGACAAACGCACCTTGTCGCTCGACGGATATATCTCGTCGCGTTCGACCCATTCGCGCGGCAGCACGGTGGATGTCGGCCTGGCGCGGATCGGCGCGGCGCCGGGCGCCCGTGGCGGGCAGGGCGCGTGCACGGCGCCTGCCGGACAAAGGGTCGATGAAGGCACGCTCGACCTCGGCACCGCCTTCGACTGCTTCGATCCGCGCTCTGGCCTTGCCGATCCCCGCATCGGATCCGCCGCGCGGGACAATCGCCTGACGCTGCATCAGGCGATGACCCGGCACGGCTTTCGGGGCTATCCGAAGGAGTGGTGGCATTTTCAACTGAGGAGCGAACCCTTTCCGGGCCAGGTTTTCGATTTTCCGGTCGTTTCCAGGCCAAATCGCTAGGTTCCGGCATGGCAGGTGAGCCGTGCCTGCCTGGACTTTGCGACCGGAAGGCGCATTCTGGCGCCATCAATCGGAGGGTTGACCATGACGGATACGGCTCGCACCGCGCATTCCCTCGGCTCTCATCTCATTCCGCTTCGCCGCAACTGGGGCTGGTTGATGGGGGCGGGCATCATCCTCATCCTGCTCGGCATGGTCGGCCTGGTCGCGACCTTCCTGTTCAGCATCGCCAGCGTGCTGTCCTTCGGCGCCATGATGCTGGTCGGCGGCGGCGTGCTGCTGGTCGATTCGTTTCGCCGCGAGGGCTGGAGGAGCCGCATCCTGATGCTGCTGGTCGCCATTCTCTACATCCTCACCGGCGCCGTGGTGTTCTACAATCCGATCTCGGCGGTGGCCGCGCTGACCTTGCTGGCCGGCTCGGCGCTGCTCGCCGTCGGCATCCTGCGCATCATCATGGCCTTCCAGCTCCGGCCCGCGGATGTCTGGATCTGGGTGCTCATTTCCGGGCTGCTCTCGCTGGTGCTCGGCGCCCTGATCGTGGCGCAATGGCCGATGTCGGCGACCTGGGTGCTCGGCACCTTCCTGGCGATCGAGCTGATCTTCCAGGGCTGGTCCTATGTCATGCTCGCCCAGGCCGTGCGCTCGACCTTCGACGGCGTCAGGCCGCGCCCCGCGCCGGCCCCGCAGCCGGTCCAGCCCCAGCCCGCCGCCGAACCGCCGGCCTCGCCCCCGGCGGCGACCTGACCGGGAGATAGCTGCACCGTCCGCAGACGGTCCCGGCACGCCTTGTTCGCCGCCGACGGTGAGCTTTGGCGCATCGTCCCGACATTGCCGCCACCGATGCTCCCGGAGGGCTGGCTTTCGCGCGCACTCCTCGGACGAGCCCGAATGCGTGGCCTTCGAGATCTCGCGCCGGAACCACGGCCCCACCTCTCCCCGGCGGGGAGAGGTCGGCGCGACAGCGCCGGGAGAGGGGGAATTGTCGCTTCAGAACGACGCTTTGCGCTGTTCGCATGTTGACTTTTCGTCGAGCGCCTCGCCCCCTCTCCCGACTACTCGCTACGCTCGCAGTCGACCTCTCCCCGCCGGGGAGAGGTGAGGGCAGTGGTTCCGGCGTGAATCCCGAAGGGGGGAAAACGTTTCGTAAAACACTGAAAAGGCTCAGATTGACGAGAGGCGCGTGAGCTCCGGCGGGATAGGGAAGGCTGTCGCGCCACGGCCAATCGAAATGGCGTCGCCTGTCGTCGCAAGCGCCTCTCGACAACAAAAGATCATAGTACTAGTCTTTAGGATGAAATGAGTGCTTCCCGCCGCGGGGCGGTAGCGAAATGCGCGACTGCATGCGAAGGCCGCCGGGGCGGAATGAGCGATGACCTCTGCCGATGACCGTTCCGACAATATCCGCATGATCCGCGAAAGCGCGGCGGCGATCGTGCCGCCGGGGGATCTCGCGCGCATTCGCCGGCTGCGTTATCGCGCGCCCGGTTTCGACCGGGCCGTCTGGCGCGAAATCTGTGAGATGGGTTGGCCCGGGCTCCGGCTGGCCGAGGCGGCCGGCGGCTCAGGGCTTGGAATGCTGGAATATTGCGCGCTCGCCGAGGAATGCGGCGCCGGCCTGCTGCCGGAACCCTTGATCGCCTGCGCGGCCGTGGCCCAAGTGCTGCGGGGCGACCGGCTCGCGGCGCTGCTCGCCGGGGACGCGATCGTCCTTCCGGCCTGGCAGGAAGCCGTGAACAGCCTCGCGACATCAGGCAATACCGTCATGCGGGACGGCCGGCTCTCCGGCCGCAAGCTGTTCGTGCCGATGGCCGCCGGCGCCGACGCCTTCCTGGTCACGACGGCGCAGGGCCTCGCGCTCGTCGAGCGAACCGCTCCGGGCGTCTCGTTGTCGGGCCAGGACACCCAGGACGGTGGCCATGTCGCGGCGCTGGCCTTTGATCGGGCGCCGGCCGTGCCGATCCCGGGCGAATTCGCCGCCGCCATGGAAGAAGCAACCCTTGCAACGGCCGCTTACCTGCTCGGCGTGATGGAGCGCGCCTTCGACATGACGCTCGACTATCTGCGCATGCGCCAGCAGTTCGGGCAGCCCATCGGCAGCTTCCAGGCGCTGCAGCACCGGGCCGCCGACCTCAAGATCCAGATCGCCCTGACCCGCGCCAGCACCGAGGCGGCATCCGTCACCCTGGAGACCGTCGCGGAGCCGGCGGTGCGGCAGGCCGCGGTATCGCGGGCCAAGGCCCGTGCGGCCGAAGCGGCCGTGCTCGTCACCCGCGAAGCCGTGCAGATGCACGGCGCCATCGGCTACACCGACGAGTACGACGCCGGGCTTTACCTGCGCAAGGCGATGGTGCTGGCAAGCCAATACGGCTCGGCCTCGGTCCACCGCGCCCGCTTTGCCGCCGTGGCGGCCGACGAGGATGAAGGCCAGGACGCATGAATGCTCATCCCGCGGCATCAGCCGGCGACATGAATCTGCTCGCGGACGACGCCTTCCGCCTGGCCGTGCGCGGCTGGATCGAGGCCAATTATCCGCCGGATCTGCGCTTTCCGCAGCGGCGGCTGCATTGGCGCGACAACCGCGTCTGGTACGACAAGCTGGCCGCGAAGGGCTGGCTCTGTCCGGGCTGGCCGCCCGAATGGGGTGGCATGGGCCTGGCCGCCGGCAAGCAGCTCATCATGATCGAAGAGCTCGAGCGTCATGGTTGCGCCCGTGTCAGCGACATGGGCACGCTGATGCTGGGCCCCTTGCTGATCAAATATGGCAGCGAGGAGCAGAAGCGCTTCTTCCTGCCGCGGATCATCAGCGGCGAACATGTCTGGGCGCAGGGTTACAGCGAGCCCGATGCCGGCTCCGATCTTGCCGCGGTGCGCACCGAGGCGGTTCTCGACGGTGACGAATGGGTGGTCGGCGGGCAGAAGACCTGGATCACTTTCGCCAATGACGCCAACTGGATCTTCGTTCTGGCCCGCACCAGCAAGGCGGCGAAGAAACAGCAGGGCATCAGCTTCCTGCTGATCCCGATGGATCTGCCCGGCATCACCGTGCGGCCCATTCTCAACCTCGATCGTCACGACGAGTTCTGCGAGGTGTTCTTCGATCGGGTCCGCGTGCCGCGCGGCAATCTGGTTGGCGAGATCGACAAGGGGTGGAGCATGGCGAAAGCGCTGCTCGGCTTCGAACGCGTGGCCATCGGCTCGCCGAAATTGTCCTCGCTCGGCCTCAGCCGGCTCAAGCTGCTGGCGCAGCGCGCGGGCCTGTGGGGAGATCCGGTCTTCGCCGATACCTATACCCGGCTGCGCCTCGACCTGGCCGATCTCAAGGCCCTCTATGAATCCTTCGTCGATCGCCTGCGGCGCGGCGAGCCGGTCGGCGTCGACGTGTCCATGTTGAAACTGTTTCAGAGCGAACTCTACCAGCGCATCACCGAGGTGATGCTGGAGGTTGCCGGCGAGGAAGCGGGCCTGCTCGCGCCGCTCGACGCCGATCGCGGCCTCAACCCGTCCGGTCAGTTCCTGCAGGCGCGCCCGACCACCATTTTCGGTGGTTCCAGCGAAATTCAGCGCAATATCCTGGCCAAGAGCGTGCTCGAACTGCCGGATCCGCCGCGCCGGACCGCCTGACGGCGCGATCCGGCATTGCCGTCGAAGGGGACCACCTCAGGCGACGATCCGGTCCCGGGCGAGAGCATCGATCTCCTCCTCGCTCATCGACAGCCTGTCACGCAGGAGTTCGCGCGTATGTTCGCCATGCAGGGGCGGATGGCGGTCATAGCCGATCGGCGTGTCGGAGAAACGGATCGGATTGGCGACGATCGGCAAGGTGCCGGATTTCGGATGCGCGATCTCCCGCAGCATGGCGCGATGGCTGACCTGGGGGTCGGCGAAGACCTGACCGAAATCATTGATCGGGCCGCTCGCGACGCCGACATCGGCGAGCGCCGTCATCCAGGCATTCGCCGTCCGGGTCTTGAGGCAGTCGGCGAGCATCGGGATGAGCGCCCGGCTGTTCTCGATGCGGCCACGGTTGGTCGCGAAGCGCTGATCGGTGGCGAGATCCGGCCGGCCGAGCACGGCGGCGAAACGCGCGAATTGCTGGTCGTTGCCGACGGCGATCATGATCGGCTGATCGGCGCATGCGAAGGCCTGCCAGGGGCAGGTGATCTGCGAGGCCGCGCCGGCCCGCGCCGGCATGCGGCCGGATGCGAGATAGTTCATGGCGATGTGGCTGACCGCGTGAAGCTGGGCGTCGAGCAGCGCGAGATCGATATGCTGTCCCTTGCCGGACACCTGGTCGCGGTGATTGAGCGCGGCGAGAATGGCGATCGTGGCGTAATAGCCGGCGGTGATGTCGGATACGCTGTAGCCGACGAGATTGGGCCCGGCGCCGGGTTCGCCGTCGGGCACGCCGGTAATGCTCATCAGCCCGCTCATGGCCTGGAACACCGGGTCGTAGCCGGGCAGGTGGCTATACGGTCCCGACTGGCCGAAGCCGGTGATCGAGCAATAGATCAGCCGCGGATTGACCGCGCTCAGGCTTGCATGGTCGAGGCCGTAGCGCTGCAAATTGCCGGTCTTGAAGTTCTCGATCAGAACGTCGCTTTCGGCGGCGAGCCTGCGGATCAGGTCCTGGCCGGCCGGCTTGCCGATATCGACGGCGATCGAGCGCTTGCCGCGGTTCATGGCGAGATAGGACGAGGTCTCGCCGGTCTCGCGGTCGTCGGCGCCCCTATGCGGCACACCCATCCGGCGCACGTCATCACCACCAGCGGGATGCTCGACCTTGATCACGTCGGCGCCGAAATCGGCCAGCATCTGGCCGGCCCAGGGGCCGGCGAAGACCCGGCTGAGATCGAGCACGCGGACATGCGACATGAGACCGGGCATCGGGCAACCTCCATGAGCGGCGCCGGCAAGCCATCCGGCGCGAACCTGGATTCCGGATGCGGGGCGGCATGCGATGGTGGGCCTGAGCGCCGCGATCCGCGCGTTTCCCTCGGCCGAGCGAAATCACCCGCCCGGAGACGGTTCTCAACGCCCCTCTCGTCGCCCTGCCGATTGCCCCTTTGCGGCAATTCCTGTCGCTTCATCCGAAAGGCCAGTTATATAACCTTAACGTTCCGCCGGCGGGTTTGTACAGGGCGTTCTGGAGGGATTGCGGTTCGACGAAGCGCGAGGGCGCGCCGGCCGCCGCTCAGCGCAGCTTGATGTCGAACCGCACGACGTCGCCGCGATAGACGCCTTCGGCCACCAGCACGCAGACGCCGTCCGCATCGACCGCGCGGCGATGCACCAGAGCCACCGGCGCGTTCAGCGACAGCGACAGGGCTTCGGCGGTTTCGACATCGGCGGTGCCGATGGTCAGGGTCTGCCGGGCGTCGCGGATCTCGAGGCCGGGCACGTCGTTGATCAGCCGCAGCGCGGTTTTCGTCTCGACGTCTTCCTGGCTGATGCGTTCGCGCAGGCGCTCGTCGATATAGACATCGGTGAGCAGGAACGGCTTGCCGTGCCGCCAATGACGCCGGTGCAAATGGCGATAGGCGGGTGCCAGTTCGCCGACCGGGTAGGGCACTGCGCCGAGCTGGATGCCGGGTTCGTCGGAGAGGATCTCGATGCGGGCGGTGTGGTTGGGCCGCAGCAGCCCGGACCAGTCGGTGCCGACCTCGCACCACAATTCCTCCTGCGGCTGGCGCCGGACGAAGGTGCCCTTGGCCCGGTAGCGCTCGATCAGGTGCTCGGCCTCCAGCAGCGTCAGCGCCTGGCGAATGGTGGCGCGCGCGACGCCGCATTCGCTGGCGAGATCGTCGACCGTCGGGATCTGGCTGCCGAGCGGCCATTGCCCGGATTCGATCCGGCGCCGGAACAGCGTGGCGAGCTGAAGGTAACGCGAGACGGCACTGCGGCTGAAATCGACGGCGCGTTTCTGTGTGGCGACCATGAAGAGCCCAGTCCGATCTTCGTCCAGCTGACAATGTTCTAGCCTATCAGTTTAAGCCCGCGGCGCGATGGCGTAAACTTCGCGTGACGGGATCGGGAAGCCCAGGCGGCGGATATCGCGCGAGTGCCTTTTCGACCGTGCGGGCAGGGCGCAAATCCTCCTCGGGGAGCGGATTGCCGGGCGCCTCGGCGGTTCGGCCGGGCGCGGCGCGCATGGTGACCAAAGTCTTTAGGAAACCGTTTGTTAACGGCCAGCCGCGTTAATGAGGCGTTGACGACACGGACCCTGTGACATGGGCGTCCTCGGGCGTGATCGTCACCGACGCCCGTGATGCCATGCCGGTCGAGAACGAGCTGCATTTTCCGACGCCAGTCCCGCGCGAGGCCAGCGCTTGGATTCGGCATCGGTTGCTCGGGCCTGGTTCCCGGTCGCGATCGAGCGTGGTGAGGCGTAGGAGCTTAGGGATGACGACGGGTCGCGGCATGACAGGGACCGATGCCGCCGGCGGACCGGCCCGTCACGTTCCCGTGCTCCTGGCCGAGGTGATCGCCGCGCTGGCGCTCCGCCCGGACGCGCTCGTCATCGACGGAACCTTCGGCGCTGGCGGTTATACCGGCGCCATTCTCGACGTGCCGGACACCCGCGTCGTCGCGATCGACCGGGATCCGACGGCGATCGCCGGCGGCCAGGACCTGGTCGCCGGCGCGAAGGGCCGCCTGGCGCTCGTGCAGGATCGCTTTTCCCGGCTGGACGCCGTCGCCGAGGCGCTCGGCCATGACACGGTCGACGCGGTCGTGCTCGACATCGGCGTGTCCTCCATGCAGATCGACGAGGCCGGGCGCGGCTTTTCCTTCCGCTTCGACGGGCCGCTCGACATGCGCATGGCGCTCTCGGGCGAGACGGCGGCGGATCTGGTCCAGCGGCTGCCCGAGGCCGAGCTGGCCGACCTCATCTATGGCTATGGCGAGGAGCGGCTGTCGCGCCATATCGCGCGTGCCATCGTGCGCGAGCGGGCGCTGGAACCGATCGTGACCACCCGGCGGCTCGCCGACATCGTCGCCAGGGTGGTCCGTTCCAAGCCCGGCGACATTCACCCGGCGACCCGCACCTTTCAGGCCCTGCGGATTGCGGTGAACGAGGAGCTGGCCGAGCTCGAGCGGGCGCTGGCCGCTGCCGAGCGCATCCTCAAGCCCGGCGGACGGCTGGTCGTCGTCACCTTCCATTCGCTGGAAGACCGCATCGTCAAGCAGTTCCTGGCCGACCGCTCGGCCAGGACCGCCGGCGGGTCGCGCCATGCGCCGGCCGCCAAGGTGCCGGATCCGACCTTTTCGCTGCTCACCCGCAAGGCGGTGGTGGCGACGGAGGCCGAAAACGCCGCCAATCCGCGCGCACGCTCGGCCAAGCTGCGCGCCGCCGAACGAACCGTGGCACCGGCGCGGGAGACGCGGTCATGATGCGCTTCCTCAACATCCTGGTCGTCGCGGCCCTGATCGTCGCCGCCGTCGTGGTCTACCGCGTCAAATACGAGGCGACGCGCCATGCCGAGGAGGTCGCGCGGCTGAAGCTGGAAATCAGCCGCGAGCGCGAGGCGATCGCCGAACTCAAGGCGCAATGGGCCAGGCTCAACCGCCCCGACCGCCTGCAGGCCCTGGCCGAGCGCCATCTGAGCCTGCGCCCGGCCTCGGTCGACCAACTGAACAATCTCAACAATCTGCCGGACAAACCCTTCGTCGATCCCGATCCGATCGGCTCGATGCTCGAGGCCATGGATGGCAGCGGCACGACCGATCCGACCGCGACCGGTTCGGTCCGGTCGATGCCCGTGCCGCAGCGCCGGCCGCAGCAGGGAGCCCGTTGATGGAGCCTCATTCCAGCGAGCCGAATGCCCAGGCGCCGAGACCGGGCTTCCTGATGCGCACGCGGCTGTTCTTCGCCTGGCTGCTTGCCGGCCCCCAGGCCGAGCGGCTGAAAAAGGCCAAGGCGCGCGTCGTGCTGGCCATGTTCGGTTTCGGCAGCCTCTATCTCGTCATCGCGACGAGCATGATCCTCTATGCGATCAATGGCGATCCGTCGCAGCGCAATGCCGGCCGGACCCAGGATGCGGTGTCCTCGGCGCGTCCCGACATCATCGACCGCAACGGCGAGGTGCTGGCGACCGATATCCGCACCCAGTCGCTGTTCGCCGAGCCGCGCAAGCTGGCGGCGAGCTTCGACGTCGACGAGGCGACCGAACTCCTGACCGCCGTGCTGCCCGACCTCGACCAGCGCGAGGTGCGCGAGCGCCTGCGTTCGGGCAAGGGCTTCGTCTGGCTGCGCCGCGAGATCACCCGCGAGCAGCAGGCGCAGATCCACAGGCTGGGCATTCCCGGCATCGGCTTCCTGCGCGAGGCCAAGCGCTCCTATCCGAACGGCCCGACGCTGTCCCATGTGCTCGGCCATGTCGATGTCGACAACCAGGGCATTGCCGGGCTCGAGCGCTATATCGACGGGCGGGGGCTGGCCGAGCTGCATCGTGCCGGCTTCGCCACCAGCCGCAACCAGGAGCCGCTGCAGCTCTCCATCGACCTGCGCGTCCAGCACGTGCTGCGCGACGAGATGCAGAAGGCCTTCGCACGGTTCCGCGCCAAGGCGGCGGCCGGCGTCATCATGGATGTCGATACCGGCGAGATCATCGCCATGGCGTCGATCCCCGATTATGACCCGAACCATCCCGGCGGTTCGCATGGCGACGACCGCATCAACCGTCTGACGACAGGCGTGTTCGAAATGGGCTCGGTGATGAAATCGCTGACCGCCGCCATGGCGATGGATTCGGGCCGGTTCAACATCAATTCGCCGATCGACGCGCGCTTCCCGCTGACCGTCGGCCGGCATCAGGTGAAGGATTTCCACGCGCAGCGCCGGGTGCTGTCGCTGCCCGAGGTCTTCACCTATTCCTCCAATATCGGCACGAGCCGCATGGCCCTGACGCTTGGCGGCGAGTACCAGCGCAACTTCCTGCGCAAGCTCGGCCAGCTCAACCGGCTGCAGACCGAACTGCCGGAAAGCGCCGCGCCGCTGGTGCCGCGCCGCTGGGCCGATATCACCACGGCCACGGTGTCGTTCGGCCACGGCATTTCGGTTGCCCCGCTGCAGGCGGTGATGGGCACCGCCGCCCTGGTCAATGGCGGTCTCCTGATCAACCCGACCTTCCTGCGCCGCACCCAGGAACAGGCGCGTGCGGTCGCAACCCGGGTGATCCGGCCGGAGACCTCGGCCAATATGCGCTTCCTGATGCGGCTCAACGCCGAGCGCGGCTCGGGCCGGCGCGCCGATGTCGACGGCTATTATGTCGGCGGCAAGACCGGCACCGCCGAGAAGGTCATCGGCGGGCGTTATGCCAAGGACAAGCTGCTCAATTCGTTCATGGCGGTGTTCCCCGCCGACCAGCCGCGCTACATCCTGCTGATCATGCTCGACGAGCCGAAGGGCATTCCGGAGACCCACGGCCTGGCGACCGCCGGCTTCAACGCCGCGCCGACCGCCGGCCGGGTGATCGCCCGGGCGGCCCCGCTGCTCGGCCTTCAGCCGCGCTTCGACCTGGGGCCCGCCACGCAAACGATCCAGGTCGGCTTCCGCGCGGCCGGGCGCTAAACTGGTCTTCACGCAGTGCATTTCGCGCTCGCCTGGCCGAGCTTCTCAATTCCCTCCATCCGATGCCGCCATGGATCTCGCCACGCTTCTGAACGACGATGCGCCGCCCGCCTGGGCTGGCGCGGCCGTGACCGGCCTGACCGCCGACAGCCGCCGGGTCGGGCCGGGCAGCCTGTTCTTCGCGCTGAAGGGCGAGAAAACCGACGGCATGGCCCATGCCGGGGCGGCGGCCGCAGCCGGCGCGGTAGCCGTCGTGACCGATCGCGCCGATGCGCCGGCCGATGTCGCCGGCATGCCCGTCATCAAGGTCGCCAATGCCCGCAAGACGTTGGCGCTCGCCGCGAGCCGCTTCTATCCGCGCCAGCCGGCAACCATTGCCGCGGTCACCGGCACGTCCGGCAAGACCTCGGTCGCCGCCTTCCTGCGCCAGGTCTTCGCCGCGCAGGGTTTCCAGGCCGCCTCGATCGGCACGGTCGGCGTGGTGCGCCCCTCGGGCGAGGCCTATGGCGGCCTGACCACGCCGGATCCGGTCACCCTGCACGAGACGCTCGACATGCTGGCCGGCGAGGGCGTCACCCATCTCGCCTTCGAGGCCTCGTCCCACGGCCTCGATCAATACCGTCTCGACGGCGTCCGGATCGCCGCCGCGGCCTTCACCAACCTGTCGCGCGACCATCTCGACTACCATCTGACCGTCGAGGCCTATCGCGCGGCGAAGCTGCGCCTGTTCGAAGAGTTGCTGCCGGCCGGCGGCGCCGCCGTGGTGATGGACAGTCCGGATGGCCGCTATTTCTCCGAGGCGGCGCGCCGGCGCGGGCTTCGCCTGATCGAGATCGGCCGGACCGGTCAGGACCGGACCGGCGGCATCGCCATTCGCTCCGAAACCATCGACGGCGCCGGCCAGGTCGTCGTCGCCGAGGGCTTCGGCGAGACTTTCAGCACGCGCATTCCGCTGCTCGGCAGCTTCCAGGTCGACAATGCCCTGGTCGCCGCCGGCCTCGCCATCGGCTGCGGCGTCGCGCCGAAGGCGGCCTTCGCGGCGCTCGAACATCTGGAAGGCGCCAAGGGCCGGCTCGATTTCGTCGGCGCCAAGGACGGCGCTCCGGTCGTGGTCGACTATGCCCACAAGCCCGACGCGCTGGACAAGGTGCTCGAGGCGTCGCGTCCCTTCGCCACCGGTCGCCTCGTCGTGGTGTTCGGCTGCGGCGGCGACCGCGATGCCGGCAAGCGACCGATCATGGGCCGCATCGCCGCCGAGCGGGCGGACCGGGTGATCGTCACCGACGACAATCCGCGCTCGGAGAACCCGGCCGCCATTCGCGCCGCGATCCTTGCCGCGGCCCCCGGAGCCGAGGAGATCGGCGACCGCGCCGAGGCGATCCGCAGCGCCGTGCGCGACTTGAAATCGGGGGATCTGCTGGTCATCGCCGGAAAAGGCCACGAAACCGGCCAGATCGTCGGGTCCATCACGCTCCCCTTCTCCGATCACGAGGTCGCGGCGAAGGCCATCAGCGACTATCAGACGAAAGCCGCCTCGAAAGGGTCCGCCGCATGAACAGGCCAGGCAACAGCGAAGGCCATCCGCTCTGGACCACCGAGGCGCTGGCCCGGGCCATGGGCGCGCGCGTCGTCGGCACCCCGGCAGCGGTCGTCACCGACATTTCCATCGACAGCCGGTCGATCAATCCGGGCGAAGCCTATGTGGCGATCAAGGGGCTGGCCCATGACGGCCACGCCTTTGTCGCCTCGGCGCTCGACAAGGGCGCGGCCCTTGCCGTGGTCTCGGAGGACTGGGCCGCCAGCGCGCCTGCCGGCCGCTATCTGGTCGTCGCCGATCCGCTGAAGGCCCTGGAAAAGGCGGGCGTCGCCGCCCGCGCCCGGACCGCGGCGCGCATCGTCGCGATCACCGGCTCGGTAGGCAAGACCTCGACCAAGGAGGCGCTGGCCCATGTGCTGGCGCGCGAAGGCCGCACCCATGCCCCGCCGAAGAGCTTCAACAACCATATCGGCGTGCCGCTGACGCTGGCCCGCATGCCGGCCGCCAGCCAGTTCGGCGTGTTCGAGGTCGGCATGAACCATAGTGGTGAGATCACGCCGCTCACCCGCATGGTCAGGCCCGATATCGCCGTGGTCACCACGATCGAGGCGGTGCACCTGGAAAATCTCGGCTCGATCGAGGCCATCGTCGACGCCAAGGCGGAGATCTTCGCCGGCGTCGAACATGGCGGCGCGGCCGTGCTGCCGCGCGACAGTCGTCATTTCGACCGGCTGGCGCGTGCTGCCAGGGCGGCCGGCATCGAGACCATCCTGTCCTTCGGCGAGCATGAGGAGGCCGATGTCCGGCTGCTGCGCGTCTCGCTTTCGGCCCTGTGCTCGACCGTCCATGCCCGGGTCATGGGCCAGGAAGTGACCTACAAGCTCGGCTCGCCGGGCCGGCACCTGGCGATGAACTCGCTTGCCGTCCTCGCTGCGGCCAAGCTCGCCGGTGCGGATCTGGCGATCACCGCGCTGGCGCTATCCGACATGCGGGCGTTTTCCGGGCGCGGCGAACGCTCGCAGCGCCGCCTGTCCCAAGGCAGCTTCACCTTGCTGGACGAGAGCTACAACGCCAACCCCGTATCCGTGCGGGCGGCCCTTGCCGTGCTCGCCGCGGTGCAGCCGGCCGCCGGCGGCCGGCGCATCGTGGTGCTCGGCGACATGCTCGAGCTCGGCGCCGAGGGCAAGGCGCTGCATGCAGCCCTGGCCGGACCGCTGGCCGAGGCCCATGTCGACCTGGTGTTCTGCTCAGGCCCGCTGATGGAAAATCTCTGGAAGGCCTTGCCAGTTGGCCGCCGGGGCGCCTATGCCGCGACCGCCGCCGAACTCGAGCCCGAGGTGATCCGCACGCTCAGGTCCGGCGACATCGTCATGGTCAAGGGTTCGCGTGGCAGCCGGATGGCGCCGCTGGTCGAGACCCTGAAAGCCAAATTTGCCGCCGAGGTCACCGACGACGCCCATCTCGGCGCGGCCTGAGATACGAGAGATATCGAGCGATGTTCGCCTTTCTTGCTGAATTCACCAGCGTCTTCGGACCGCTCAATATCTTCCGCTACATCACCTTTCGCACCGGCGGCGCCACCGTCACGGCGCTGATCTTCGTCTTCCTGTTCGGCCCCGGCCTGATCCAGCTCCTGCGTCTGAAACAGGGCAAGGGCCAGCCGATCCGCAGCGACGGCCCGGAAAGCCACATGGCCAAGAAGGGCACGCCCACCATGGGCGGCCTGATGATCCTGGCCGGCCTGGTCATCTCGACCTTGCTCTGGGCCAACCTCAAGAGCCCCTATGTCTGGATCCTCTTGTTCGTCACGCTCGGTTTCGGCGCCATCGGCTTCTATGACGACTATCTGAAGGTGACCAAGCAGACCCATGCCGGCTTTTCGTCACGCGCCCGGCTGGCCCTGGAATTCGTCATTGCGGGCCTCGCGGTGACCGCGGTGGTCTACGTCACCCGCGAGCCGCTCAACACCTCGATCTTCTTCCCCTTCATCAAGGACCTGTCGATCAATATCGGCTTCCTGATGATCGCCTTCGGCGCGCTGGTCATTGTCGGCTCCGGCAATGCGGTGAACCTGACCGACGGTCTCGACGGGCTTGCCATCGTGCCGGTCATGATCGCCGGCGGCACCTTCGGCATCATCGCCTATCTCTCCGGCAATGCCTTTTTCGCCAATTACCTGCAGATCACCCACGTGCCGGGCACCGGCGAGATCGTGGTGGTGATCGGCGCCTTGATCGGGGCGGGCCTGGGGTTCCTCTGGTTCAATGCGCCGCCGGCGCAGATCTTCATGGGCGATACCGGATCGCTGGCGCTCGGCGGCCTGATCGGCACCATTGCGGTGGCCACCAAGCATGAGATCGTGCTGGCCGTGGTCGGCGGCCTGTTCGTGCTCGAAGCCGTGTCCGTCATCGTCCAGGTGGCGTCGTTCAAGCTGACCGGCAAGCGCGTGTTCCGGATGGCGCCGATCCACCACCATTTCGAGAAGAAGGGCTGGTCGGAGCCGCAGGTGGTCGTGCGCTTCTGGATCATCGCCTTCGTCCTGGCGCTCGCCGGCCTGTCCACCCTGAAGCTCCGGTGATCCGGATGATCCCGATCACCTTGTTCAAGGGCGCCAAGGTCGCCGTCTTCGGGCTCGGCGGCTCGGGCCTTGCCACCTGCGCCGCGCTGCAGGCGGGCGGCGCCCATGTCATCGCCTGGGACGACAGCCCGGCCTCCGTCGCCAAGGCGAAAGCCGCCGGCTACGAGACCGCCGACCTCAACGGCATCGACTGGGCGAGCCTTTCGGCCTTCGTGCTGACCCCGGGCGTGCCGCTGACCCATCCGGCACCGCATTGGACGGTCGGCAAGGCGGCCTTGGCCGGCGTCCCGATCATCGGCGATATCGAGCTGTTCTGCCGCGAACGCGCCGCCCAGGCGCCGGCCGCGCCCTTCGTCGCCATTACCGGCACCAATGGCAAGTCGACGACGACGGCGCTGATCAGCCATATCCTGGCGAAATCGGGCCGCGACGCCCAGATGGGCGGCAATATCGGCACCGCCATCCTGTCGCTCGCGCCGCCGGCGCCCGGCCGGACCCATGTCATCGAGTGTTCGTCGTTCCAGATCGACCTGACCCCGTCGATCGATCCGAGCATCGGCATCTGCCTGAACGTCACCCCCGATCATCTCGATCGCCACGGCACGCTCGATGCCTATGCCGCGGTCAAGGAGCGCCTGGTCGCGGGCGTGCCGGCCGGCGGCACGGCCATTGTCGGCGTCGACGACAAGCACAGCCAGGCCATGGCCGACCGTGCCGAACGGGCCGGCCGGCAGGTCGTTCGTCTGTCGATCCGCAATCCCGTTTCCGACGGGCTTTGCCTCGACGGCACCGACATCCTGCGCATCCGCGCAGGCGCGGTGGTCTTCCGTTTCTCGATCGCCGGCGTCGGTGCGCTCCGGGGCGCGCACAACGCCCAGAACGCCATGGCGGCCTATGCCGCCTGCGAGGCGCTCGGCCTTGCGCCGGAGGCGATCGTTGCGGCGATGCGCAGCTTTCCCGGGCTCGCCCATCGGCTGGAACAGGTCGGCCGCATCGGCAAGGTGCTGTTCGTCAATGATTCCAAGGCGACCAATGCCGATTCGACCGAGAAGGCACTGGCGGCCTTCTCGAACATCTATTGGATCGCCGGCGGTAAGCCCAAGGAAGGCGGCATCGCGCCGCTGGCCGGCTATTTCCCGCGCATCGCCAAGGCCTACCTGATCGGGGCCGCGGCCGACGAATTCGCCGCGACGCTCGGCTCGACGCCGCATGTCGTCGCCGGCACGCTCGACAAGGCGGTCGCGCTCGCCGCGGCCGACGCGGCGGCGGCCAAGGCGCCGGATCCGGTGGTTCTCCTGTCGCCGGCCTGCGCCAGCTACGACCAATTCCCCAATTTCGAGGTCCGGGGCGCGGCATTCCGCGACCTGGTCCTGGCCTTGCCGGGGCTGCAGCCGATCGACACCGCCAGGTGAACGTGCCCGCCGTGCGAACCTTTCGCGCCGGCCCCTAGGGTTAACGGGGCGTTGAGGTGCTCGCCGTAAATTATCGGCAAGTGACCGGCTCGGCCGGGCGCTGGCGCATGGGATCGATGGAGAAAGCGCATGATCTCCCGGGCTGAACGCACGGCCTTCGGCGAATGGTGGTGGACGGTCGACCGTCTGCTGCTCTCCGCCCTGTTCGCCCTGATGCTGTCGGGCATCGTGCTGTCGCTCGCGGCCTCGCCCGCGGTCGCCCATCGCATCGGCCTCGACACCTTTCACTTCGTCAACCGGCAGGTCTTCTTCCTGATCCCGGCGACGGCGGTGCTGATCATCACCTCCTTCCTGCCGCCGCGCTGGATCCGCCGGCTGGCTTTCGCCGCCTTTGTCGGCGCATTGATCCTGGTGGTGGCGACCCTGTTCATCGGCACCGAGATCAAGGGCGCCCGGCGCTGGCTGAATTTCGCCGGCGTCGGCCTGCAGCCCTCCGAATTCCTGAAGCCCGCCTTCGTGGTGCTGGCGGCCTGGCTCTTCGCCGAAAGCGCCAAGCGGCCGGAAATGCCGGCCAATATCCTGGCCATCCTGCTGCTGCTCGCCACCGTCACGCCGCTGGTCATGCAGCCGGATGTCGGCCAGACCACCCTGATCACGGTGGTCTGGGCCGCCCTGTTCTTCATGGCCGGCATGCGCTGGCTCTGGGTTTTCGGCCTGGCCGGTGTCGGCGCGGCCGGCCTGATCAGCGCCTATTACACCTTCGGCCACGTCCGGCGCCGCGTCGACAAGTTCCTCGAGCCCGGCACCGCCGACACCTTCCAGGTCGACGTCGCCATCGACGCCTTCCAGCAGGGCGGCTGGTTCGGCAAGGGACCGGGGGAGGGCACGGTGAAACGGATCATCCCGGACAGCCATACCGATTTCATCTTCGCCGTGGCGGCCGAGGAGTTCGGCGTCATCCTGTGCCTGGTCATCGTCGCGCTGTTCGCCTTCATCGTGCTGCGCTCGCTCAACCATGCTTATAAGGACGAGGATCCGTTCTGCCGCTTCGCGGTGGCGGGGCTCGCCATGCTGTTCGGCCTGCAGAGCTGCATCAACCTGATGGTCAACCTGCATTTGATCCCGCCCAAGGGCATGACCTTGCCCTTCGTCTCCTATGGCGGCTCGTCGCTGATCGCGCTCGCCTTCGGCATGGGCATGCTGATCGCCTTGACGCGGCGCCGGCCACGGGCGGAAACGCTTGCCGAATTGAGCCATTACCAGGCCAGGGCGTGAGATGAGCCAACCCCTCGTGCTGGTCTGCGCCGGAGGAACCGGCGGCCACCTGTTCCCCGCCGAAGCGCTCAGCGTGGCGCTCGCCGCGCGCGGTTGCCTGGTCGACCTGGTGACCGACGAGCGTGCCGAGAAATATGGCCGCGCCTTCCCGGCGCGCGCCACCCATATCGTCGCGGCCGCCACCGTCACCTCGAAGAACCCGCTGGCTCTGCTGAAGACCGGGCTGACGCTCGGGCGCGGCTATCTGCACGCGCGCAAGGTCATTCGCGTGCTGAAGCCGAAGGCCGTGGTCGGCTTCGGCGGCTATCCGACCTTGCCGCCGATGTTCGCGGCGAGCCAGCTCGGCGTGCCGACCATCATTCACGACCAGAATGCCGTGATGGGCCGGGCGAACCGCCAGTTGAGCGCGCGCGCCACCGCCATCGCCACCAGCTTTCCCGGCGTGCTCGACAAGGATCCGGCGCTGGCCCGCAAGGCGACCTTTACCGGCAATCCGGTGCGGCCGATGGTGATCGCCGCGGCGGCGCTGCCCTACGATCCCCCCGTCGCCGGCGGGCCGTTCCGCCTCTGCGTCTTCGGCGGCAGCCAGGGCGCCCGCGTCATGAGCGAAATCCTGCCGGCCGCGCTGGAGCGGCTCGACCCGGCATCGCGCGCGCGCCTCCTGGTCGTGCAGCAGGCCCGCGGCGAGGACGAGGCCAGCGTCAAGGCGGCCTATCAGCGGCTCGGCGTCGATGCCGAGGTGGCGCCGTTCTTCGTCGACCTGCCGGGCTGGCTCGCCCGGTCGCACCTCGTCATCGCGCGCTCCGGCGCCTCGACGGTTGCCGAGCTTTCGGTCATCGGCCGCCCGTCGATCCTGGTGCCCTTGCCCCATGCGCTCGACCAGGACCAGTTGATGAATGCCGCGACGCTCGCCTCCGCCATGGCCGCGACCGTGGTGAAACAGGCCGACTTTACCCCCGACTGGGTCGCCGGCGAACTGGCCCGGCTGCTGGCCGATCCCGCGCCGCTGATCGCGGCCGCGGCCGCGGCAAAAGCGCAGGGCCATGCGGACGCGGCCGACCGCCTGGCCGACCTTGTTCTTAAAACCGCCGGAATTGCCCCGGCAGGACCTGTTCCATGAAACTTCCCCGCGACATCGGACCCATCCATTTCATCGGCATCGGCGGCATCGGCATGTCCGGCATCGCCGAGGTTCTGCTCAATCTCGGCTACAAGGTGCAGGGCTCGGACGCCGCCGAGGGCTATACGATCAAGCGCCTGAAGGACCGGGGCGCCACCATTTCCATTGGCCATGCCACCGAAAATCTCGGCGAGGCCGAGGTGGTGGTGGTCTCGACCGCCATCAAGAAGGACAATCCGGAGCTGGTCGCCGCGCGCGAGCGGCGCATTCCCGTGGTGCGCCGGGCCGAGATGCTGGCCGAGCTGATGCGGCTGAAGTCCTGCGTCGCCATTGCCGGCACCCATGGCAAGACCACCACGACGTCGATGGTCTCGACCCTGCTCGATGCCGGCGGCTTCGACCCGACCATCGTCAATGGCGGCATCATCAATGCTCTCGGCACCAATGCCCGGCTCGGCGCCGGCAACTGGATGGTGGTCGAGGCCGACGAGTCCGACGGGTCCTTCCTGAAACTGCCGGCGGATGTCGCCATCGTCACCAATATCGACCCCGAGCATCTCGACCATTACGGCGATTTCGACGCCGTGAAGGCCGCTTTCCGCGCCTTTGTCGAGAACATCCCGTTCTATGGCTTCGCCGTGATGTGCATCGACCATCCCGTGGTCCAGGACATGGTCGGCTCGATCGCCGACCGGCGCGTCATCACCTATGGCGAGAACCCGCAGGCCGACGTGCGGATCACCGATATCGACCTGACCGGCGGCCGCTGCCGCTTCAAGGTCCAGTTCCGCGACCGGGCCGGGGCGGTGATCGAGGAGATCGAGGACCTCGTCCTGCCGATGCCGGGCAAGCACAATGCGCTGAACGCCACCTCGGCGATCGCGGTGGCCAGGGAACTCGGCATGGCCGCGCCGCAGATCCGCAAGGCGCTGGCCGGCTTCGGCGGCGTCAAGCGGCGCTTCACCCGCACCGGTGAATGGAACGGCGCGACCATTTTCGACGATTACGGCCACCACCCCGTCGAGATCACGGCCGTGCTGAAGGCCGCCCGCGCCTCGACCGAGAACCAGGTCATCGCGGTGGTCCAGCCGCACCGCTACACCCGGCTCGCCTCGCTGTTCAACGAGTTCTGCACCTGTTTCAACGATGCCGACACGGTGATCGTCGCCGATGTCTATGCCGCGGGCGAACAGCCCATTCCGGGGGCCTCGCGCGACGACCTCGTGTCCGGCCTGAAGACGCGCGGCCACAAATCGGTCATCGCGCTGGACGGCGCCCACCAGTTGGCGGGCATCGTCGCGGGGCTCGCCAAGCCCGGCGACTATGTCATCTGCCTCGGCGCCGGCAATATCACGCAATGGGCCTATGCCCTGCCGGGCGAGCTCGACAAGCTGGCAAGCTCCGGGTGAGCCGATGGCTTTCGAGGACCTGACCCCGATCGTTCGCGCGCTGGTGCCGGGCCTGCAAGGCCAGATCACCGCCAATGCCTCGATGAAGCCGTTCTCCTGGTTCCGCACCGGCGGGCCGGCGCAGCTTCTGTTCGAGCCGGCGGGCGAGCTCGACCTGGTGCAATTCCTCCGCCACATCCCGGTCGACTGGCCGGTCATGGTCGTGGGGCTCGGCTCCAACCTCCTGGTGCGCGACGGCGGCGTGGCCGGCGTCGTTATCAAACTCGGAAAATCATTCGGCGAAATCGAGCTGTTGCCGGACCATCGCCTGCGTGCAGGGGCGGCGGCTCCCGACGTCAAGGTTGCGCGCGCGGCGGCGGAAGCGGGCCTCGCCGGCTTCGCCTTCCTGCGCGGCATTCCCGGCGCCATCGGTGGGGCGCTCCGGATGAACGGCGGCGCCTATGGCGGCGAGGTCACCGACATTCTGGTCGAGGCACGCGCCATTTCCCGCGCGGGAACGACCGATATCTTCGATCATGCCGGCATGGGTTTCGGCTATCGCCACAGCGCCGTGCCGGACGACATGATCTTCGTCTCCGCCCTGTTTCAGGGAAAGCCGGGCGATCCCCCCACATTGCTCGCCGCCATGGACGAGATCACCCGGCAACGCTCGGCCACCCAGCCGGTCAATACCCGCACCGGCGGCTCCACCTTCAGGAATCCGGATGGCCATTCCGCCTGGAAGCTGGTCGACCAGGCCGGCTGCCGCGGGTTCCGGCTCGGCGGCGCCCAGGTCTCCGAACTGCATACCAATTTCCTGATCGCTTCGCCCGACGCCACCTCGGCCGATATCGAGGCTTTGGGCGAGGAGGTCCGCCGGCGGGTCAGGGACGCCAGCGGCATCGAGTTGCACTGGGAAATCAAGCGCGTCGGCCAGCCCGGCCGGCCGGGCGACGAATGAGGACAAGGGCATGAACAAACCGCACGTCGCCGTCCTGATGGGCGGCTGGTCCGCCGAGCGGGAAGTGTCGCTGCGGTCCGGCACGGCCTGCGCCGACGCCCTCGAATCACTTGGCTATCCCGTGACGCGAATCGATGTCGGCCGCGATATCGCGCTCAGGCTGGCCGCGCTGAAGCCCGATGTGGTCCTCAACGTCACGCATGGCAGGCCCGGCGAAGACGGAACCCTCTCGGCCATCCTGGAGGTGATGCGGATCCCCTACAGCCATTCCGGCGTCATGTCGTCGGCGCTCGCCATGGACAAGGCCATGGCCAAACGTGTCCTGGCGGCGTCCGGGATCGCCGTTCCCGGGGGCCTGCGCGTGCACCGCCGGGAGGCGGCACGCGAGCACCTGATCGCGCGTCCCTATGTCGTGAAACCCAATGCCGAAGGCTCTTCCATCGGCGTTTTCATCGTCACCACCGAACACGAGCACCCGCCCCAGGAGCTGAATTCGGCCGAATGGGGCCTGGATGAGACCGTGCTGGTCGAGCCCTTCATCGCCGGGCGTGAACTGACCTGCGCGGTCATGGGCGACCGGGCGCTGGCGGTGATCGAAATCGTACAGGACAACCGGTTCTACGACTATGAGGCGAAATATGCGCCCGGCGGATCGAAGCACCTGATTCCTGCACCGCTTAAACCAAATATTTACTCTGAGGTCCAAAGACTGTCCCTCGCAGCGCATCACGCGCTCGGCTGTAAAGGGGTCAGCCGTGCGGACTTCAGATACGACGACACGCCCGGCGGAACCGGGGACCTCATCTGTCTCGAAGTCAACACGCAGCCCGGGATGACCGGGACGTCGCTTGTCCCCGATATGGCCGCTCACGAAGGCATTTCGTTCGCAGAGCTGGTCGAATGGATGGTGTTGGACGCTTCGCTAGATCGCTGATCGCACGGCTCGATAGGGTCGGCGCGGACGCGCTTCTGCTTGCGCATCGCAGCCTGCTCGCCCGCCATCGCCGCAGCCTGGCGGAGGCGCAGGCCGCCTCTGCCGAACCCTATGCGCGCCCGAGCGCCTGGGATTTCTGGTTGCGCCGGCTGTCCGTGCGAATCGCCAATCTGCATATCCCGCGCCATGCCGGCGCCTATGCGACCGCGCTGCTGCTGGCCTCCACCGGCCTCTACGGCGTTCAGCGCGGCGGCCACTGGCCGGCGCTCAACGCCGCGATCCTCGCTTTCGGCGACGAGATGGCCAATGCCGCCGGCCTGCAGGTGCGCGCGGTCAGGCTGACCGGCAATACCAAGCTGAGCCAGCCCGAAATCCTCGAGGCGGCGGGCATCAGCCCGACCACCTCGGTCCTGTTCTTCGATCCGGCCGCGGCGCGCACCCGCCTGACGGCCAACCCCTGGATCGCCGAAGCCACCGTCCAGAAGCTCTATCCCGACCAGCTGCTGGTCGAGATCGTCGAGCGCGAGGCCTTCGCGCTGTGGCAGCGCGACGGCAAGATCGCCGTCATCGCGGCCGACGGCACCGTTATCGTCGACCGGCTCGACAGCCGCTTCCAGAACCTGCCGCTGGTCGTCGGGCGTGGCGCCGAGAAGCGCGTGCGCGAGATCGTCGGGCTGATGAACGAGCGTCCCGCCATCGCCGCCAATGTGCGTGCGGCCGTTCTGGTCGCCGAGCGCCGCTGGACCCTGGTGCTGAAGAACGGCATCGACGTGCGCCTGCCCGACAGCGACGTCGACCAGGCGCTGGCCACGCTGGCGCGCCTCGATGCCGAGAAGAAATTGATGACCCGCGACGTCTCGGCGATCGACCTGCGCGTGCCCGGCCGCGTCACGGTCCGTCTCTCGGACGATGCCTTCCGTGCCCATGAGGCGACGTTGAAGGAGCGCCAGCGCGCCCGCAGGCGAGCGGGGACGGACACATGACCTCTCCGTTCAAACATGGCCTGACCCCGAAGATGCGGCCGATCTCGCCGCGTCGTTCCGCTATTCTCTGCGTGCTGGATATCGGCACGTCGAAGATCGTCTGCATGATCGCCCGGCTCAGGCCGCGCGAAGGCTCCGACATTCTGCCGAACCGCACCCACAAGGCGGAGGTTCTCGGCATCGGGCACACCCGCGCCCGCGGCATGAAATCCGGCAGCGTCGCCGACATGGCCAAGGCCGAGGCTTCGATCCGCCAGGCGGTCGATGCCGCCGAGCGCATGGCCGAAGTCCAGGTCGACCGCGTCATCGTCACCGTCTCGGCCGGCCGCATCGGCTCAGAGCAATATGAGGCGCGGGTGACCTGCGCGACGCCCAGGGTGCAGGACCACGACCTGCATCGCGTGCTGGAAGCTGCGTCCGATCATTCGGTGCGCCAGGGGCGCGCGGTGCTGCATTCCATGCCGATCGGCTTCCGGCTCGACGAGACCCGCGGCATCAAGGATCCGCGCGGCATGCTCGGCTCCAGCCTCGGCGTCGACATGCATGTCGCGACCTGCGACGTCGCCTCGGCGCGCAACCTGATGCTCTGCGTCGAGCGCTGCCACCTCACCGTCGAGGCCATGGTGGCTGCCCCCTTCGCCTCCGGCCTGTCGGTGCTGACCGACGACGAGGCCGAGCTCGGCACGGTGTGCATCGACATGGGCGCCGGCACGACGACGCTCGCGGTCTTCGCCGGCGGCCATTTCGTCCATGCCGACGCGGTCGCGGTGGGCTCGCATCACGTGACCATGGACATTGCCCGCGGCCTGTCGGCGCGCCTCAGCGACGCCGAGCGCATCAAGGTGCTGAACGGCGCCTGTTTCGCGGCCAAGTCCGACGAGCGCGACATCATCAACGTGCCCTCGATCTCCGAGGACGAGCGCGACCTGCCGAACCAGGTCACCCGCGCCCAGGTCATTCGCATCATCCGGCCGCGCGTCGACGAGATCCTGGAAATGGTGCGCGATCGCCTGGTCGCCTCCGGCACCGCGGCCGAAGCCGGCCGGCGCGTCGTGCTGACCGGCGGCGGTTCGCAATTGCCCGGTCTCGCCGATCTCGCCGCCCAGGTGCTCGGCCGCCAGGTGCGGGTCGCCCGCCCGGTCGGCATTACCGGACTTCCCGACAGCGCCAAGGGCCCCCCCTTCGCGGCGGCGGTCGGCCTCACGGTCTACCCGCAGATCGCGGGCATCGAACATTTCGAGCCGCAGCGGCGCCTGTTCGCCGCCACCGGCACGGACGGCTATTTCTCGCGCGTCGGCAAGTGGATCCGCGAGAGCTTCTGAAACCATCCGGCCCGCCGAAAGGCTGGCCGGATAAAAAAATCGCAGACCGGGCGCCACCGGCCGCGAAACCTGAGTTAGAAACGCGATGTGGCGGTCGCGTGAGTGATTCGAACGAGGCTCATGATGACAATCAACCTGAAGATGCCCGATATCCGGGAACTCAAGCCCCGGATCACCGTGTTCGGGGTGGGCGGCGCCGGCGGCAATGCTGTCAACAACATGATCGAGGGCGGTCTGCTCGGTTGCGACTTCGTCGTCGCCAATACCGATGCCCAGGCGCTGCTCTCGGCCAAGGCCGATCGCATCATCCAGATGGGCATCGCGGTCACTTCGGGCCTCGGCGCCGGGTCGCATCCGGAAGTCGGCGCGGCCGCGGCCGAAGAGGTGCTGGACGAGATTCGCGACCAGCTCGCCGGTTCGCACATGGCCTTCATCACCGCCGGCATGGGCGGCGGCACCGGCACGGGCGCCGCCCCGGTCATCGCCCGGGTTGCCCGTGAGCTGGGCATCCTGACGGTCGGCGTCGTCACCAAGCCCTTCCACTTCGAGGGCGTGCGCCGCATGAAGACGGCGGAATCGGGCATTGTCGAGCTGCAGAAGTCGGTCGACACCCTGATCGTCATCCCGAACCAGAACCTGTTCCGGGTCGCCAACGAGAAGACCACCTTCACCGATGCATTCGCCATGGCGGACCAGGTGCTCTATTCGGGTGTCGCCTGCATCACCGACCTGATGGTCAAGGAAGGCCTGATCAATCTCGACTTCGCCGACGTCCGCGCCGTCATGCGCGACATGGGCAAGGCGATGATGGGCACGGGTGAGGCGACCGGCGAGCGGCGCGCCATCACGGCGGCCGAAGGCGCGATCGCCAATCCGCTGCTCGACGATGTCTCGATGCGCGGCGCGCGCGGCCTGCTGATCTCGATCACCGGCGGCAACGACCTGACGCTGTTCGAAGTCGACGAAGCGGCGACCCGCATCCGCGAAGAGGTCGATCCCGAAGCCAACATCATCCTCGGCGCCACCTTCGACGCGGCGCTCGACGGCACCATCCGCGTGTCCGTGGTGGCCACCGGCATCGATCACATCCCCAATCAGAATGTCGGCGGCTCGACCATTGCCGAGCTGACCGCCAAGCTGAAGCAGAACACCCAGAAGCTCGCTTCGATGACGCCGGCCCAGCCGCCGGTCATCGATACGCGCACGGCGATGGAGGCCCATCCGGCCGACGTCCAGATGCGCCAGGCGCCGGTCATGGAGGCGCCGCTTGCGCCGCCGCAGCCGGTGATCACCGCGAGCGAGGTGACGCTGCAGCCGGTTCCGGCCAAGCCGTCGCTGTTCCGCGAAGCACCGGTCGAACTGGACGCGCCGCGCCTGCCGCCGCGCGACGAGCCGATGCCGGCCCGCGACTTCATCCCGCCGGCCGCCGAAAAGCACATGCGCCCGGTGCGCATGCCGAGCGTCGACGAACTGCCGCGGCCCGGCCAGCAGCAGATGCGCGCCGCCCAGCAGCCGGCTCCGGTCGCACCTCCGGTCGACAATCCCGTGGAGCGCAAGCGCACGTCGCTGATGGACAAGCTCGCCGCGATCGGCTTCACCCGCCGCGCCGACGAGCAGGAGGCCCCGGCGCCTCAGCCGCGCATGGCGCCGCCTTTGGCGCCCGCGCGTCCGGCTCCGCAGGCCCAGCGTCCCGCGGCGCCCGCCCCGCAAATCCGGCGCGAGCCGGCTGGGCTCGACATCCACGGCCGGCCGGCCGCGCCCCAGGCGCGCACCGAGGACGACCACCTGGATATTCCGGCCTTCCTGCGGCGGCAGGCGAACTGAGCGTCGTCCACACCACAATTGTTACGAAATCTTGCAGGCGATCAACTTACCCGGGCCCCAGCGCCCGGGTAAGTTTTTGTTAAGTCACGCTTTTTATAGTGTTAACACGTCCGCGCAAATGCGACCGAAATTTGGTAACAGTCGGACACAAACCGTGACTTGGCACCCCCTGGGGCGCTGTCTATGGTCCGGCCCGTTCGAGCCTGTGATGAATCACCACTGTGATTCTGATTCGCAGTGAAACCGCCGAAGCCCGTGAATGGGGATTTGGACAGCAGGTTCGATGGGTCATGAAGGGGGCCGCCCCGGCAGCGCTGAGATCGTCAGATTTCGGTGAGCGGGTGGCAGAGACGGTCGATATGAAGACTGCACGGCAGACGACGCTTCGCGAGCAGGTCCAACTTGAGGGAATCGGTGTCCATAGTGGCGCCGCCGTCTCGGTGACCCTGCATCCGGCCGAAGCCGGCACGGGAATAGCCTTCCTTCGCTCCGACCAGGATCATCTCGAACTTCCCGCCGTTTTCCGCAATGTTTCCTCCGCCGATCTGTCGACGGTCATCGGCCATCCCGAGCGTGGTGGCGTGGCGACCGTCGAACATCTGATGGCCGCCTTCGCCGGTCTCGGCGTCGACAATTGCGTCGTCGAGGTCGATGGCCCGGAAATGCCGATTCTCGACGGTTCGGCCGGCCCCTTCGTCGCGGCGATCGATCAGGTCGGCCTGGCGACGCTGCCGGCGTCGCGCCGCGCCATCAAGATCCTCAAGACCGTCATGGTCGAGACCGACCGTGGTTCGGTCGAGCTGCATCCACACGATCGCGGCATGCGGATGGAAGTCGAGATCGATTTCGCCAATCCGCTGGTCGGCCGCCAGGTCTATGGCGTCGAGATCGATCCGACCGTGTTCCGCCGCGACATCGCGCGCGCCCGCACCTTCGGCTTCATGCAGGACGTGTCCAAGCTCTGGGCCGCGAATCGCGCGCTCGGCGCTTCGCTCGAAAACACGATCGTGGTCGGCGACGACCGGATCCTCAATCCCGAAGGCCTTCGCTTCCGTGACGAATTCGTTCGCCACAAGCTGCTCGACGCCATTGGCGACCTGTCGCTGGCCGGCGCGCCGATCATCGGTCGGTTCCGCTCCTATCGCGGCGGCCATCGCATGAACGTGTCCCTGCTGCAGGCGCTGTTCGCCGATCCGACCGCTTACGAGATGGTCGAATCGACGGTTCGCCGCGACCGCGGCCATGCCGATATCGGTGTCGCGATGCCGGCCTACGGACCCGACGCCAACTGAGTGGCGGCGCGCCGCATTCTGGCCTCAACCCCATGATCAGAAGCATTCGGCGGGGCAGTGGCCCCGCTGTTTATTTTAAGGTAAGAGCTTGCCGGGCTGTGGGGGCCGCAGGGAAGACCGGGGAAGGTTCGTGAGCTTGGTAAAGCGTCCGTTTGATCGACTGCCGCGCCGCACTTTCGTGCTGGCCTCGGTACTGGCTGCGACCATTCCGCTCGGCGCTTGCGCCAATGCACCGTCGTTCGGGAATCTGTTCGGCGGTACCGACCCGACCAACCTGCCCGACGAGCCGGCCGAAAAGCTCTACAATGAAGGCCTGGCGCTGCAGAACCGGCGCGACTGGCGCCGCGCCGCGCTGAAGTTCATGGAAATCGACCGCACCCATCCCTACACGGAATGGGCCAAGCGGGCTTTGATCATGGCCGCCTATTCCTATTACGAGTCCCAGGACTACGAAGAGACGATCAACCAGGCGCGCCGCTATATCCAGCTGCATCCCGGCTCGTCGGACGCGGCCTATGCCCAGTACCTGATGGGCGCAGCGCAATATGATCAGATCCCCGACGTCAACCGCGACCAGGGCCGTACCGAGCGCGCGCTGGTCGTGCTGGAAGAGGTCACGCGCAAGTGGCCGCAGTCGGAATATGCCACCGCCGCCCGCCGCAAGATCGAGGTCGCCCGCGACCAGCTCGCCGGCCGCGAAATGATGGTCGGCCGCTATTACCTGGAGCGGCGCCAGTTCGCCGGCGCGATCAACCGCTACCGCACCGTGGTCTCGCAGTTCCAGACCACCCGCCATGTCGAGGAGGCGCTGGCGCGCCTGACCGAGTGCTACATGTCGCTCGGCATCGTCAACGAGGCGCAGACGGCGGCCGCGGTTCTCGGGCACAATTTCCCCGACAGCCAGTGGTACAAGGACAGCTACGCGCTGATCGCCACCCAGGGCCTTGCACCGCGCGAGGATACCGGCTCGTGGATCAGCCGTGCCTTCCGCCGTGTCACCGGCTGACGCCCTTCCGTTCGTTCTCCGTTCGCGATAAGCCGTAGCCAGAGCACGTCCCGCCCAGCCTGAATCGCCTGGGCGGGACGTGCTCTGGGGTTTCGGCAGGGAAAACGCGGACCGCTCATGCTTGCCCAGCTTTCGATCCGCGACATCGTCCTGATCGACCGGCTCGATCTGACCTTCGGCGAAGGCTTGTCGGTTCTCACCGGCGAGACCGGCGCCGGCAAGTCGATCCTGCTCGACGCGACCTCGTTGGCGCTCGGTGCGCGCGGCGATGCCGCGCTCGTCCGCCACGGCCAGACCCAGGGCCAGGTGACGGCGGTTTTCGATGTGGCGGCCGATCATCCGGCGCGCCGGATCGCGGCAGAAGCCGATCTCGACACCGATGGCGACGTGATCCTGCGACGGGTGCAGCTTGCCGACGGGCGCACGCGCGCCTTCGTCAACGATCAGGCGGTCAGCGTCCAGGTGCTGCGCGCCATCGGCGCCTCGCTGGTCGAGATCCATGGCCAGCATGCCGACCGGGCGCTGGTCGAACCCGAGGCGCATCGTGCGCTGGTCGACGCCTATGGCGGCCTGCTGCCGGATGCGGAAGGCGTTCGTGCGGCCTGGAAGGGCTGGCGCGACGCCCGCCGGGCGGTCGAGGCGGCGCAGGCGCGCCTGGCCAAGGCGCGTGCCGACGGCGACTTTCTGAGACATGCCGTTGCCGAGCTGACCAAGCTCAAGCCGGAAGCCGGCGAGGAGACCCAGCTCGCCGAGCGCCGGCAGGCCATGATGCAATGGGAGAAGATCGCCTCCGACCTGTCGGAGGCCGCCGAAGTGCTGGCCGGACCCGGATCGGCGGTTCCCTCGCTTGCCGCCGCCTGGCGCCGGCTCGAGCGGCGGGCGCAGCAGGCGCCGGCCATGATCGAGCCGATCGTCAAGGCCTTTGGCGAGGCGCTCGACCGCATCGAGGATGCCCGCTCGGCGGTGGAGGCGGCCCAGCGCGCGGCCGATTTCGACCCGCGTGAGCTGGAGCGGATCGAGGAGCGGCTGTTCGCGCTACGGGCCGCCTCGCGCAAATACAGCGTGCCCGTGGAGGGACTGGCCGAGCTCGCCGAGCGCTACCAGGCCGATGTCGCGGCGCTCGATGCCGGCGAAGGCCATCTGGTGGCCCTGGAAAAGGCGGCGAATGAAGGCGAGGCGGTCTACCGCAAGGCGGCCGAGGCGCTGTCGGCCAAACGCAAGGCGACCGCGCTGAAGCTCGATACGGCCGTCAATGCCGAGCTCGGCCCGCTCAAGCTCGACCGGGCCCGCTTCATCACCGAGATGGCTCATGACGGGGCCGGCGCCGAAGGCATCGATCGCGCCGAGTTCTGGGTCCAGACCAATCCGGGCACGCGTCCGGGCCCGATGATGAAGGTCGCCTCCGGCGGCGAGCTGTCGCGTTTCATGCTGGCGCTGAAAGTGGTGCTGGCCGACCAGGGCTCGGCACCCACGCTGGTCTTCGACGAGATCGACACGGGTGTCGGCGGCGCGGTCGCGGATGCCATCGGGCAGCGGCTGTCGCGGCTCGGCTCGCGCGTCCAGGTGCTCTCGGTCACCCATGCCCCGCAGGTCGCCGCCAAGGCGACGCGCCATTACCTGATCGCCAAGGAGGCCGCCGGCGAACGGGTCGCGACCCGCGTCAAGCCGCTCGGCTTCGACCTCCGGCGCGAGGAGCTCGCCCGCATGCTGGCCGGCGAGACCATTACCGACGAGGCGCGGGCAGCGGCCGAAAGGCTGCTGACGGTGGGGTGACGGGCCGGCGCGCGCCGGGTCTTCGGCCGGTGGTCGCCGCGTTCGGGCTGGCGATCATGGCGGTGGCCTGTCTCGGCGCGCCGCGAACGGGCCTCGCCCAGACGCCGGGCGCCGGCGGCGACCCGGCCGGCGCCTGCGCGGCAGGAACGGGGCCCTCGGTCCGCAGCACCGGCTCGACCCTGTGCTTTTCCGGCGAAATCACCCGTGCCAGCGCCGAGCGCGCCATGGCCCTCATGACGTCGGACCGCACGATCACCACCATGGTGGTCACCTCCGAGGGCGGCGAGGTCACCGTGTCGGTGCGTCTGGCGCGGGCGATCAGGGCGCGCGGCCTGACCCTCGTCGTCCAGCGCCAATGCGTCTCGTCCTGCGCCAATTTCCTGTTTACCGGCGCGCGCCGGAAGATCGTCTCACCCGGTTCGCTCGTCGTCTTCCACGGCGGCATCGCGCCGGTGGCCTTTGGCGGCCTGTTCGGCGGTGGCGAGGAGCGCGAGCTTCTGGCCCTGACCGAAGGCTTCTTTCGCGAGATCGGCGTCAACGGCGCGCTCACCTATGACCAGCCGCCGCTCGCCGGTTCGCGCGACGGCGCCGACGAATGGACGGCGAGCCCGGCGGCGCTTGCCCGCTACGGCGTTCGCGGCATCGTCTCCATGTGGTGGCCCGGCCGCGCCGCCATCGTCGCCGAGGGGCGGCGGCAGGGCATGAATCTCGGCGTTTTCGAATAGCCCGCCCGAACCCCTTCGCGGCGGCTCGCCTCGCGCCCGCCGGCCCCCTATGATCCGCGCGGTTCCCGAATCCCGGTTGCGATCATGCCTGCACAAAGCGCCAGACCCGTCGACACTCTCGAGCCTGCGGAAGCGGCGCTCGAACATGCCGCAATCGGCGAGCGGATCGCCGAGGCCGACCGCCTCTATTACCAGGACGATGCGCCAACACTGACCGACGCCGACTATGATGCCCTGCGCCGGCGTTACGAGGCGCTGGAGGCCCGGTTTCCCGCGCTCCGGACGGCGGAGAGCCTGAGCGGCAAGGTCGGCGCCGCGCCTTCGGCCAAATTCGCCAAGGTGCGCCATGCCGTGCCCATGCTGTCGCTGTCCAATGCCTTCGCCGATGACGAGGTCGCCGATTTCGTCGGCCGCGTCAGGCGCTTCCTCGGCCTCGGCGCCGATGAGCCGGTGGCGATGACCGCCGAACCGAAGATCGACGGCCTGTCCTGCACATTGCGTTACGAGAACGGCAGCTTCGCGGTCGCCGCCACCCGCGGCGACGGTGCCGTCGGCGAGGACGTCACCGCCAATGTGCGCACCATTGCGGGCCTGCCGCACACGCTGAAGGACGCGCCCGACGTGCTGGAGGTGCGTGGCGAGATCTATCTGAGCCATGACGATTTCCGCGCCATCAACGCCCGGCAGGAGGAGCGCGGCCTCGCGCCTTTCGCCAATCCGCGCAATGCCGCGGCCGGCTCGCTGCGCCAGCTCGACGCTCGCATCACCGCGGAGCGGCCGCTGCGCTTCTTCGCCTATACCTGGGGCGAGATCACCCCGCCTTTGCCGCGCGACAGCCAGTTCGGCATGGTCGGCTGGTTCAAGGACCTGGGCTTCCCGGTCAATCCGCTGACCGTGATCTGCCACAGCGCCGAGGATCTGCTGGCCCATTACCGGATGATCGAGGGCCGGCGCTCCAGCCTCGGTTATGACATCGACGGTGTCGTCTACAAGGTCGACAGCCTCGCCTTGCAGGACCGTCTCGGCTTCGTGTCGCGCAGCCCGCGCTGGGCCATCGCCCATAAATTCGCCGCCGAGAAAGCGACGACCGTGCTGGAGGGCATCGATATCCAGGTCGGGCGCACCGGTGCGCTGACGCCGGTCGCCAAGCTCCGGCCGGTCACCGTCGGCGGCGTCGTGGTGTCCAATGCGACGCTGCACAACGAGGATTACATCAAGGCGATCGGCAGCGACGGCGCGCCGATCCGCGACGGCATCGATATCCGCATCGGCGACACCGTCACCGTCCAGCGCGCCGGCGACGTCATCCCGCAAATTGTCGATGTCGTGCTGGCGCAGCGTCCCAAAGACGCCCAGCCCTATTCGTTTCCCAGGGTCTGCCCGGCCTGCGGCAGTCACGCGGTCCGGGATGAGGACCAGTCGGTTCGCCGCTGCACCGGCGGGTTGATCTGCCCGGCCCAGAGCGTCGAGCGGCTGAGGCATTTCGTTTCGCGGCTTGCCTTCGACATCGAGGGCTTCGGCGACATCTATATCCAGACGCTGTTCCATGCCGGCCTGATCAAGGCGCCGGCCGATCTGTTCACCCTGAAATTCGACGAGGTGAAACATGCCATCGAGCGGCGCCGGATCCAGGTGAGCAACGAGCGCTACGCCGCCATGGGCAAGGAGCCGCCCAAGCGGCAGGCCTCGAAAAAGGCCGATCAGGACGAGGACAAGGCGATCAAGAACCTGCTCGGCGCGATCGAGGCGCGGCGGTCGATCAGCCTCGGCCGGTTCATCTTCGGCCTGGGCATCCGCCATATCGGCGAGACCACCGCCAAGGCCCTGGCCCGGCGCTTCCCCGGGATCGAGGCCCTGCTGCCGGCGATCGAGGCGGCCGCCAGGGGACGGCCGGGAGACGCCTGGTTTCAGCTTTCCGGCTTTCCCGGCATCGGCCCGGTGACGCTGGAACGCCTCGTCGATGCCGCGGGCCATGCGCCCGGCGATTCCGATCTCGACCGCGCGACGATCCTCGGCCGGCTCGGCAAGGCACAGCGGGCCGCCCTGGTCGACCATTACGGCGACGAGGACGCCGTGATGGCGGCGCTGAAGGCGGCCGCCACGCAAAGGCCGACCGAGGCCTACAAGCTGCTGGCCGATGACGGCGAGATCGGCACGGTGGCGACCAATTCGCTCATCGAGTTCTTCGCCGAAGAGCACAATGCGAACGCGGTCCGCGCTTTGCTCGGGCAGGTGACGATCGAGGCCGACGAGGCCGTGTCGAACGATTCGCCGGTTGCCGGAAAGACGGTGGTCTTCACCGGCTCGCTGGAACTGATGACGCGCGACGAAGCCAAGGCGCGGGCGGAACGCCTGGGCGCCAAGGTTTCGGGCTCGGTCTCGTCGAAGACGGATTTCGTCATCGCCGGCCCCGGAGCCGGCTCGAAGCTGAAGGACGCCGAAAAGCACGGGGTCAAGGTGCTCTCCGAGGACGAGTGGCTCCGCCTGATCCAGGGTTCGTGAATGCGGGTGCATCGGGCAGGGCGACGGCGCGAAGCCGTGCGTGAGACATGGACGACGGGGCGGCGATGAGCGTCGTCGCCATCGATTTCGAGACGGCCAATGAAAGCCGCGCCAGTGCCTGCGCGATCGGGCTCGCCTGGATCGAGGCGGGCCGGGTGACACGCCGCGAACATCGCCTGATCAGGCCGGCCGGGATGCGCTTCAGCCCGTGGAACGTCCGGATCCACGGCATTCGTCCGCAAGACGTCGCGGCCTGCGGCGAATTTCCCGAGGTGATCGCGGAATTCCTTGGCGATATCGAGGGCGGCACGGTGCTCGCCCATAATGCCGCCTTCGATGTTTCCGTGCTGCGCCAGACCTTGGCCGCCTATGGCATGCGATTGCCGGCCTTTTCGTCGATCTGCACCCTGGCGGTTGCCCGCCGGACATGGCCTCAGGCGCCGGGCTTCGATCTCGCATCGATCGCCCGCCATCTCGGCATTCGGTTCCGCCACCACGATGCGGGTGAAGATGCCTTCGCCTGCGCCGAGGTGGCGCTCGCTGCGGCACGGCTGGCCAATGGCGGTGACGTCAGGCGCCTGGACCGCCGGGACATCTTGCCGCAGGCCGCGCCGCCAGTCGGTGCGGCACCCCCGCGCCCGCCGCGCCATCAGGCCGCGGCCGGGCGAGATCGCGGCGACAGCCTGCGGTTCACGGTCCGGGGTAGCACGGGCCATCACTACGAGGTGGTCGGCGAGATCCGTGGCGGCGCGCTCGTCACCTCATGCACCTGCGCCGCCGGCCGCAACCGCTTGCGCTGCAAGCACATTCTCGGCCTGTTCGACGGCTGCATCGATGCTCTCCTCTCCGACAATGTCGCCGATGTCGAGAGGCTGCATCGCTGGCGGTTGACATGCGGTCCGGCCGCGATGGTCAGGCCGGCCCGCTAGGCCTCGGGCCGCCGCTGCGAACCGGCCATGGTTAAGCCTTGGTGAGCCAAGCCATGCAAAGGCGGCAAGGCTGATGTTGCAGTGCACAATCTTGCGAATCTGCTGCACTGCACCAAAATAGGAAATGTCGAAAGGGAGGAAGCCTCGAGGTCGTCCACTCGCTTTCAGAGGAGAGAAGACCATGGCCACCATCACACTCGACAAGCTTGGCACCGCCGACACCCCGGCTTCGACCAAGCGCAGCTGGAAATCGTTCCTGCGCTCCGGTTACGACGCATTCGTCGAAGCACAGCAATTGCGTGCCCAGACCTATGTGAACGGCTATCTGGCGCATCTGTCGGACGAGGAACTGTCCCGTCTCGGCATGACCCGCAGCCAGATGGTGCGCCGCACGCGCAGCATGATGACGAGCTTCTGACACCGACCCTGCGGCGGTCCCGTTCGCGGGACCGCGCAATCCCATGTGAGCCCTGCGGTCATCGGCCCGGGGTTTTGGAGTTTCCCATGTTGATCGCCGTCCTCGCCCATTTGCTGCGCGACCGCAGCCGGGAGCGCGCCGCGCGTGCGTTGCGCGCCGACCGGGCCGCCGTGCCGGTCGACGAGGTGAAGCGGGCGGGCATCCTGCGCACGCTCGCCGGCTCGTTCACCTTGCCGTTCAGCCGCTGACCGCGGCCGTTTTCCGGGGAATGCCGATCGTCTTGCCGACTCCCTCGGGCGTGCCGCGGCCGGCCGAAAGCCGCTTCCAGGCGTCGAGCTTCGCCATGACGTCGTCGGGGAACGGCGCCACCTTGCGCGTCGTCATGTCGACATGCAGCAGGATGGATTCCATGGTGGCGGACAGCCAGCGCTCTTCGGCGTGGACCAATTCCACCCAGTAGTGGAACCGCTTGGCGTCGAAATCGAGCAGTTGCAGCCGGACCTGGACCGGATCGGCCAGATGCAGTTCGCGCAGATAGCGCACATGGAGCTCGGCGGCGAAGAAGCCGAGCTGCCTGTCCCGGACATAGGATTCGGCCAGGCCCTGGCGTTCGAACAAGAGGTCGATGCCCTCGTCGAACAACTTGACATAGAAGGCCACGTTCAGGTGGCCGTTATAGTCGATCCATTCCGGACGGATCGTCATGCGCGGCGTGATGGCAAGCCCGGTGTCCGGGCAGATGTCGAACGCGATCATGACACTCGATTAAGCGAGCCCCGCGCCGCCTGCAATCCCGCCGAACGACGGCCCTCCGCGCGCTCGCAGCGCTTCCGTGCACCCGGCGGTCCGGCTAAGCTTGCCGCTTGCCCCAGATGAAGCCGCCGGAGCGGCCGCGTCGGCCCCGAGGACCATGTCATGACCGCATCCGCCAGAACCCGTCCGACCGCAGATGTGCTGAGCGCCGTCACCGCGGAATTGCAGGCTCTGTTCGGCAACCGCGCGGTGACCTCGGAGGCGGTGCGCCAGCAGCATGGTCATACGCTCACCTTCATCCCCAACCAGCCGCCCGACATCGTGGTCTTTCCCGAAACGGTCGAGGACTGCGTCGCTGTTATGAAGCTTGCCGCCAGGCATGACGTGCCGGTCATCCCCTTCGGCACGGGCTCGTCTCTGGAAGGCCATGTCAACGCGCCCCATGGCGGGATTTCCGTCGATACCTCGCTGATGAAGGCGATCATCGAGGTCCATGCCGAGGATCTCGACGTGGTGGTCGAGCCCGGCGTCACCCGCAAGCAGCTCAACGAATATCTGCGCGACATGGGCCTGTTCTTCCCGATCGACCCGGGCGCCGATGCCTCCATCGGTGGCATGGCCTCGACCCGCGCCTCAGGCACCAATGCGGTGCGCTACGGCACGATGAAGGAGAATGTCATCGCGCTGGAAGTGGTGCTGCCGAACGGCGAGGTGATCGAGACGGCGCGGCGCGCCAAGAAGAGCTCGGCGGGCTATGATCTCACCCACCTGTTCGTCGGCTCCGAGGGCACGCTCGGCCTGATCACCAAGATCACCCTCAAGCTGCACGGCATTCCCGAGGCGATTTCGGCGGCCGTCTGCTCGTTCCCGACGGTGAAGGCGGCGGCCGACACCACGATTGCGGCGATCCAGAGCGGCATTCCCATGGCGCGCATCGAGCTGCTCGACGAGGTTCAGGTCAAGGCGGTCAACACCTATTCCAAACTGTCGCTGCCCGAGAGCCCGCTGCTGCTGCTCGAATTCCACGGCACCGATGCCGGCGTCGCCGAGCAGGTCGAGCGGTTCCGGGCGATTGCCGACGATTTCGGCGGCGGCAATTTCGAATGGGCCGTCAAGGCCGAGGATCGCAGCCGGCTCTGGCAGGCGCGCCACGATGCCTATTGGGCGGCGCTGGCGCTCCGCCCCGGCACCAAGAGCCAGTCTTCCGATGTCTGCGTGCCGCTGTCCCGGCTCGCCGAATGTATCGACGCGACCAAGAAGGACATTGTCGAGACCGGCCTGGTCGCCCCCATCGTCGGCCATGTCGGCGACGGCAATTTCCACGTCCTGCCGCTGATGGACGAGACCGATCCGGCCGACGTCGCGCGCGTCACCGCCTTCATGGGCCGGATCGTCGAGCGGGCGCTGGCCATGGGCGGCACCTGCACCGGCGAGCATGGTGTCGGCCAGGGCAAGATGAAATATCTCAAGGCGGAACATGGCGCCGCCGCGCTGGCGCTGATGGGCGCCCTAAAACATGCGGTCGATCCGGCCGGCATCATGAATCCCGGCAAGATCGTCGCCGGCTGATCCGGTTTGTCCGAAACGACATCGGCACGCGGGCCATGCCGGCCCGCGTGCCGAAGGTTTGCCTTGGCGGCAGGCTCAGAAGGTGCAGCCCATGGGCGCCATGGCCTGCTTCATCTGCTCGGCCTGCATGGTGCAGGCCTGCTGCAACTGCGCGCGCGTCTGCGGGTTGGCGGCCAGCGCCTTCCACTGGGTGCGCATCTGGGCGATCTGCTGGGTGAGGGTGGCGCGCTGCTCGGCCGGGGCCCTGGTGGTCACGCAGGTTTCATAGCTGGTGATGAAACGGTCGCATTCGGGCACTCCGACTTCATCGGCGGCGCGCGCGGAACCATTGGAAAAGACAACGAGACCGGCCACGAGGCCAAGAACAATACGGGAGATCATGGGGGATTGCTCCAGATAAGGATTGTCACGGCGAAGGTTAGATTAAAATGATTTCAAAAAGTCGGGCCCTTCGCCGTCGTTGATGACGGTATGATGATCTTCTCCTGCGTCGTCATTCACGCAGGCAGAACGTCATTCTCCCTGATGACTTGTCCAGGAGAGAACGAATCCGTCGCGGCTGTTATGGCCGAGGAGCGATGACAAGGCAACGACGGGTTGCCGAGGGGACCTGGTGCGCGTGGCCCGGCCGCCTGCTAGAGCCGCTCGGCCTTCAGTTCCCTGGCCAGGAAATCGATGAACAGCCGGGTCTTGGCGAGCGGCAGCTTGCTCGCCGGCCACACCGCGTGGATCGGCGCTTTCGGCGGTTCGAAAGTGGTCAGGATGAGCTCGACCTCGCCGCGGTCGACCAGGTCGCGGATTTGCCAGAGCGGGGTGAAGCCGATGCCGAGGCCGAGAGCCACGGCCTTGTAGGTCGCGGCGGTGCTGTCCGCCCGGAACCGCCCGGAGACCTTTACCGTCCTGGGCCGGCCGTCGACCTGGAATGGCCATTTGTCGGCGTCGCCGCCGGCATTGCGTACGATGCAGCAATGCCGGGCGAGCGCGTCCGGATGTTCCGGCCGGCCGAAGCGGGCGAAATAGGACGGAGCTCCGAAAGCGACGCGGCGCAGCGCGCCGAGGCGCTTCGCCATCAGGTCGGCATCGGGCAATTCGCCGATCCTGACCGCCAGATCCAGGCCTTCGTCCTGCAGGTCGGCAAAACGGTCGGACAGTTTCAGCGAGATTTCGATCGCCGGGTGCCGTTCCATGAAGGCGGCGATGACGGGCACCAGCTGCGCCGGGCCGAATAGCACCGGCGCGCCGATCGTCAGGTGCCCCGATGGTTCGGCGCGCCGGCTGGCCGCCTCGCGCCTTGCCGCGGCGATCTCGTCGAAGGCCGGCCGCACCCGCCGATGAAAGGCGAGGCCGGCCTCGGTCGGTTGCGACTGCCGGGTGGTGCGCCGGATGAGTTCCACGCCGACGCTCTGTTCCAGCGTCGCCAGGGCGCGGCTGACCGATTGCAGCGATCGGTCGAGCCGCCGCGCCGCGGCGGTCAGGCTGCCGGTTTCGACAATGGCCAGGAAGGCTTCGAGGTCGTCGATCTTGTCCAAGAGGATAATCCCGAAATACGAGAGAATTTCTCTCAAACGTCAAGTCTAGTGCCGATTTTCGGAGGATGCCATCTCAGCGGCATGCGGCACGGCAGCCCGGAGGCCCGGTTGCCGCGAGCGAGGAGAGAGACCAATGGCGACAGATCATCCGACCGTTCTGGTGGTGGGGGCGGCCGGCCGTTTCGCCGGCCTGGTGGTGCCGGAACTCGTTCGCCGCGGCGCCGTCGTCCGTGGCCTGGTGCGCGATGACAGCCAGGCCGCCCTGGCGCGCAGCCGCGGCGCGGCCGAGATCGCCATTGCCGATCTGCGTGACGAAAGGAGCCTGGACCGGGCGGCCGTCGGGGTCGACGGCGTCTTCCATATCGGACCGGCCTTCGTGCCCGACGAGAGCCGGATCGGGCTCAACATGGTGGCGGCCGCGGTGCGGGCCGGAGCCCGCCGCTTCGTGTTCTCGTCGGTGATCCAGCCGACCTTCACCCGGCTCGCCAATCACGCCAGCAAGATCCCTGTGGAGGAGGCGCTGTTCGGGTCCGGGCTGCGCTACACGATCCTGCACCCGACCAATTTCATGCAGAATATTGGCGCGGCCTGGCCGGCCGTCCTGGCCGATGGCGTCTTCGCCGAGCCGTTTCCGAAGACGGCCAGGGTGGCGCGGGTCGATTATCGTGATGTCGCCGAGGTCGCGGCGATCGCCCTGACCGAGGATCGCCTGGCCTTCGGCTCCTTCGACCTCTGCGCCGACGGGATGCCGAACCGCGAGGACATCGTCGCGATCATGAGCGACGTGCTCGGCCGGCGGATCACGGCCGGCGAGCCGGATTTCGCGGAATGGGCGGCACGGGCCGGATTGCCCTATGACGCCGACCAGAAGCGGCTGCTGGCGCGTGTCCACGCCCATTACGCGGCCCATGGTTCGGGCGGCAACAGCCTGACGCTGCGTGCGGTTCTCGGGCGCGAGCCACGCTCGCTGCGCCGCTACATCGAAGAGCTTGCCGCGGGCGCCTGACGCCACGCTTCACGCCGGGCCGCGGGCCCGGTCCATCCCTTCCCGCACGGCGCCCCGTCGATCGGTCGGGCCGCTGCCCTTGCTCACGGAGTTTCCGATGACATCCTTTTCGCTCCCTGCCGGCGCCAGGCTTCCCGCCCGCTATGCCGCCGTCGTCATGCCCCTGATCCTCTCCGTCCTGATGTCGGCGGTGGTCTCGGGCATATCGACGCTCTGGAGCTTCGGCCTCGCCCGGGACGTGCTCGGGATCTGGCTCAAGGCCTGGCCCGTCTCCTGGCTGGTCGCCTTCCCGACCTTGATCGTCGTCCTGCCGGTCGTCCGCCGCATCGTCGCGGCGCTGGTTCAGCCACCGCCGGCGGGTCGCGGCGGCTGACACCGGCCCGTGGCGCTGATCACTACTGGAACGTGCAGCCGAAGGGCTCCAGTCCGCGCTGCATCTGGACGCCCTGGGTACGGCAGATCTGCTCGAGCTGCGCCCGCGTCTGCGGGTTTTCGGCAAGCGATTTCCAGCTTGCCCGCAGCTGCGCCACCTGCTGGGTGAAGGTTATGCGGTGGTCGGCCGGCACCTTGGTGGTGACGCAGGCCTCATAGCGGGTGATGAACTGGTCGCAATCGGGAATGCCGATCGTCTCGGCGGAACGTGCGATGCCTGAAAAGTGGACGACCACGCCGAAAGCGAGCGCGAGGGCCAGACGGGATACCATGCGGGCATTCTCCTGGAGCAGGCAATGATACTGCTGATTGCAGGGGGCCTTGCGGCGCCCCTGTCGATTGCCGGCGAAAATGCCCGCCGCGCATTTCCGCAGGATGTCGTCGCCGGCTTCTGCCCGGGGTCTTTGTTTCGTCCGGCGCGATTTGAGAAACATTGGAAGCCTTGGCTCCACGGCCGCGACATGGCGGTGAAACGCAAGGTGAGCAGACAGGCGCCGCGCGCCCGAAGCGGGCTTGCGCCGGCACCGTCGCGCGTCGGCGTCCGGCCGGTGCGCGTGGTAGCGAAGGACCGACATTCTGTGGCATGCTCGCCGCGGTTTGCGGCAATCCGGGTCGCCACCACCGAGGTGGAGAAGATCACATGGTCGACAGGCGCGAATGCAGCCGCCGCTCCGCGGCCCTGGCCATTCTCGCGTTCGGGCTCGCCCTCGCGGCGGTCCTGGTTCTGCCTGATATCGTCTCGCCCGTTTTGGCGCGCGAGTTTCGCGTCGCCGATACCCAGGCTGCCGACTATCCGACCGTCCAGGCGCTCGAGCGCATGGGCCAGCTGATCCGCGAGCGCACCCACGGCCGGCACAGCCTCCGGATCTTCCATTCGCGCCAGCTCGGCGAGGAAAAGGAGACGATCGAGCAGACCCGCATCGGCGCGATCGACATCAACCGCACCAATGTCGCGCCGCTCGCCAGCTTCATCCCCGAGGCCAATGTGCTGGCCCTGCCGTTTCTGTTCCGCTCGGTCGAACACCTGCACCGGGTGCTCGACGGACCGATCGGCGACGACATCCTCGCCCGTTTCGAGGCGCATGGCCTGGTCGGCCTGGCCTTCTACGATTCGGGCGCGCGCTCGATCTACAATTCGGTGCGGCCGATCCTGAAGGTCGAGGACCTGAAGGGCCTGCGCATCCGGGTGCAGCAGTCCGACATGATGGTCGAGATGATGCGCGCGCTGGGGGCCGAGCCGGTGGCGCTGCCCTATGGCCAGGTCAATGTCGGGCTGTCGACCGGCCTGATCCAGGGGGCCGAGAACAATTGGCCGTCCTATGTCACGACCGACCACTACCGGGCCGCGCGTTACCTGACCTTGACCGAGCACACGATGAGCCCGGAAGTGCTGGTCGTCTCCAAGCGCGTCTGGGAGACCCTGTCGGCCGAGGACAAGAGCATTTTCCGTGAGGCGGCGCGTGAATCGGCCCGCTCCATGCGCGAACAATGGCTTAAGCTGGAACGGACTTCGCGCCGCGAGGCCGAGATCGCCGGCGTCAACGTGGTGACCCTGGCCGATCGCAGTGGCTTCGAGCAGGCGGTCTCCGGCCTGGTCGAGCGCTTCGCCGGCGAACCGGGGCTGGCGGCGCTGGTCGAGCGGATCCGCCAGGCGCAATGATGGATGCGACAACGGCAAGGCGGGTGGTCGTCCGTCCCGCCATCAGATCCCTTCGGGGGCGCCTGGATGCGGCCTCCCAGACACTCCGGCACATCCCGGTGCGCTGGCGCATCGCGACCGTCGTCATTCTCAACCTCGCCTTTATCGGCCTGCTGCTGCTCTTGATCGGCTCCGGCGCCGGCGCGATCCGCTCGGCCTGGAACGAATTGCAGGACGCCCGGCGCATCGATCGCCTGCTGGCCTCGATCGAGAATGAGGCCGGCCGCCTGCAAACCCTGATCCACCGCTACTTCGCCCTGCCCAATGACGTCGTGCTGAACGACATCGAGGCGCGCCGCAAGGCGCTGCTGGCCAAGCTCGCGCTGGAAAAGGAGATCGATCTCGCGCTGCAGAACCCGGCGCGCTCGGTCACCAGCGTCACCGAGCGCTTCATGCTCGGCTTCGACGAATTGCGCAGCGTGCGCGAGACCATTTCGTCGATCTATGAAAACGAGATCCGCAAGCCGGCGAGCGAATTGTCCCAGCTCTATGCCGTGGTCGAGACCGCCATGAGCAATCGCGCCTCCCTGATCGCGCCCTCGCTCGGCAAGTCGCGCGAGGCCTTCTCGATCTTCCTGGTGGCGATCAACGACTATTACCTGACCCAGTCGGTGACCGCCCAGCGCGAAGCCTCCTCCAGCATCGAGGTGATCCAGACGACGGCCCCGGTCATGATCGACTTGGCCGAGACCGAGTTTCAGAAGGCCGCGCTGCAGGCCCTGCGCGAGCGGACCGACGCGCTGCGCGCCGGCTTCGGCCGCCTGGTCACCGTGCTCGGCATGCAGAACCGCTTGCTGCAGGTCGAGATCGACGGCAATCAGGCGGTCATGGCGACCGTCATCCAGGAGGTCGCTGAGCGCGTGCGCTCCCATGAGGACGCCGCGCAGGAGCGCCTCGACCGCACGCTGCGCTCGGTCTTCGTCCAGGCGGTCGGCGTCGCCGGCCTGTTCCTCCTGTTCGTCGCGGCGATCTGGACCCTGATCGCCCGCTCGATCCGGGTGCCGCTCGACGATCTCGCCGGCAGCATGGCCAATATCGTGCGCGGCGACCTCGCCCGTCCGCCGGCCGGGTTGATGGCGGGCGACGATATCGGCCGCATGGCGCGCGCCGTCGAGGTGTTCCGCCAGAATGCCATCGAGAAGCAGCGCGCCGAGCAGGATCTGGTCGCCGCCAAGAACCGCGCCGAGACCGCGCTCGCCCATTTGCGCGAGACCCAGGACAGCCTGATCGAGGCGGAAAAGCTGGCGGCTCTCGGCGGCCTCGTCGCCGGCGTCGCCCATGAGGTCAACAATCCGATCGGCATCAGCCTGACGGTCGCCTCCACGCTCGCCCGCCGGATCGACGAGTTCGGCCGCGACGTCGAGCGCGGCGAGCTGCGCCGCTCGAAATTGACCGAATTCGTCGAGGGCAGCCGCGAGGCCGCCGGGCAATTGTCGATGAACCTGCAGCGCGCCGGCGAGATGGTGCAGGCCTTCAAGCAGGTGGCGGTCGACCGCAGCCATGCCGAGCGCCGCTCCTTCGATCTCGCGGAAGCGACCGACCAGATTGTCGCGAGCCTGCGGCCGACGCTGAAACGCGCGGCGGTCGAGCTCAACGTGTCGGTGCCGGAGGGCATCGTGCTGGACAGCTATCCCGGCCCCTATGGCCAGGTCGTCACCAATCTCTTCATCAATGCCCTGACCCACGCCTTTCCCGACGGGCGCAAGGGCACGTTCCGCATCGACGCCAGGCCCGCCGAGGGGGAAAGCGTGGTCCTGACCTTCCAGGACGACGGGGCCGGCATGACCGAGGCCGTGCAGCGCCAGGCCTTCGATCCCTTCTTCACCACGCGCCGCGGCGAAGGCGGCACGGGCCTCGGCCTGAACATCGTCTTCAACATCGTGACGCGCCGCCTGGGCGGCCGCATCACGCTCTCCTCGGTGCCCGATGGCGGCACCACCTTCCGTATCGTCCTGCCGCTGACCGCGCCGCAGGATCCCGCCGAACGCCCGGCCTGATGCCATCCGATCCGAGTGCCCCGATGAACGACAAAGACCGCGACGACGATCTGATCCAGGTGGTGGAAGACGGGCCGCCGGCGCCGGCGCGCGACAGCCACCGCTGGAAGGTGGCGATCATCGACGACGACCCGGCGGTCCATTCCGGCACGCGTTACGCGCTTTACGACTACGAGCTGGCGGGGGCCGGCCTCGAACTGCTCTCGGCCTATTCGGCGGCCGAGGGCAGGGCGCTGCTGGCGGCCCATCCCGACATGGCGGTGGTGCTGCTCGACGTGGTCATGGAAAGCGACGGTGCCGGCCTGGAGCTCGTCCAGCAGATCCGCAATGTGCTCAAGAACGACACGGTCAGGATCATCCTGCGTACCGGCCAGCCGGGCCAGGCGCCGGAGCGCCAGGTGATCGTCGACTACGACATCAACGACTACAAGGCGAAGACCGAGCTGACCGCCGACAAGCTGTTCACCGCGCTGACCGCCGCGATCCGCAGCTACCAGCAATTGATGCGGCTGGTCGAAACCCGGCGCGGGCTGGAACTGATCGTCGACGCCGCCTCCGAGCTGTTCGACCTCAAATCCATGCGCAAGCTCGCCGAAGGCGTGCTGACCCAGATCGCCGGCCTGATCCAGGCCCATTGCGAGGGCATCCTGGTGCTGCGCGAGGACCAGCGCGACGGTTATGCCATCCTCGCCGGCTCCGGTGTCTATGCCGGCGTCGTCGATGCCGGCGAGAGCGGCCTCGACAAGGCCATGGCCGATCTCGTCGGCTCGGCCTTCGAGCAGCGCTGCCACACCTTCCGGGGCGAGCAGACGGTGCTCTACATCAAGACCGCCAGCGGCCGTGAGGTGGTGGTGGCCCTGCAATCGGACCGGCCCTTGTCGGAGACCGACCGCACCCTGGTCGCGGTGTTCTGCGGCCGTCTGTCGACCGCCTTCGACAATGTCATTCTCTACGAGCAGCTGCAGGCGGCCAACGAGACGCTGGAGCAGCGGGTGGCCGAGCGCACCCGCCAGCTGACCCTCGCCAATGAGCGGCTGACCGCCCAGGGCAACCGGCTGAAGCGCACCAATGACCACAAGGCCGAGGTGCTGGGCACGGTCGCCCACGACCTGAAGAACCCGCTCGGCGTCATTCTCGGCCGGTCCGAGATGATGCGCGAGCTGCTCGAGCTCAGCCCCCCCAATATCGAGCGGGCCAAGGCGCAGATCGAACAGGTGCGGTCCTCGGTCGCGCGCATGACCACCATGGTCGACGGGCTGATCAACGACGCCATGCTCGATGCCGAGGACATCGTGCTCAGGCTCGCCGATATCGACACGGTCACGGTGATCTCGGCGGTCATCAACGCCAACCGGCCGCTGGCCGAGCGCAAGCAGCAGAGCCTGGTCTATGACGGCCCGCGGACGCTGGCCGGCCGGGCCGATCCGGACCGGATCCGCGAGGCGATCGACAATCTCGTGTCCAATGCCATCAAATATTCGCCGCCGGGCGGCCGCATCGCCGTGGTCCTCTCCACCGGAGAAGCTGGCCACCAGGTGGCGGTGACCGATAGCGGCCCGGGCCTGTCGCCCGAGGACCACAGCCGCCTGTTCGGCCGGTTCCAGCGGCTCTCCGCCAAGCCGACCGCCGGCGAGAGTTCGACCGGCCTCGGCCTGTTCATCGCCCGCCGCATCGTCGAGCTGCATGGCGGGCGCATTACCGCGGCGAGCCACGGGCCGGGTGAGGGCGCGACCTTCAGCCTGACCTTGCCGCCGGCATCGGGTGGAGCCCCGGCATGAGCAATTCCCAGCACGTCATGGTGGTCGACGACGAGGCGGCCGCCCGCGACATGGTCGGCGACTATCTGAAGATGCACGGCTTCCAGGTGACGCTGTGCGACGGCGCGGCCGCGCTCAGGCGCGCCATCGCGAGCGGCCGGCCGGACCTGATCGTGCTCGACCTGAACATGCCGGAAGAGGACGGCCTGTCGATCATCCGCGACCTCAAGCGCAATATGCCGGTGCCGGTGATCATGCTGACCGCGACCGCCAGCGCGGTCGATCGCATTGTCGGGCTGGAGCTCGGTGCCGACGATTATCTCGCCAAGCCCTGTGAATTGCGCGAGCTGCTCGCCCGCATCCGCTCGGTGCTGCGCCGGGCCGGCGCGCCGGCGGCCGGCAGCAAGCCCGAGGTCAAGGAGCGGATCCGCTTCGGTACCAAATGGCTCGATCTCGCCGGCCATATGCTGCGCGACGACGAGGGGACCGAACACACGCTGACCGCCTCCGAGTTCAATCTGCTGAAGGCCTTCGCCGAGAACCCGCGCCGCGTGCTGTCCCGCGACCGCCTGCTGGACCTGGCCGGCGCGCGCGACCCCGAAGCCTTCGACCGGGCGATCGACGTGCGCATCACCCGCATCCGCAAGAAGGTCGAGCCGGACCCGGAAGCCCCGAGCTTCATCAAGACCGTGCGTGGCGCGGGCTATATGTTCCTGCCCGACGGCGAGAAGCGCTGAGGCCGGCCTCGGGGGCGCGGGCGGTCCGGGCTTGGTTCCCGGGCGCCCGCGAAGCCGTCCTGAAACAAATCCACGCCCCCTGAAACGGCGCCTGGCCGGCCGCGACACCGTCAGGCAAGCCTTGAAACAATCTGTTTCGACCTGAAATGCGCGGGGCGAATCAAAGACACTGCGGCGAAAACACGGCGCCCTAAAACCACATTCAACGCGATGACGCGGCTGGCCACGAAGGAATGAACCTTCTCGAGCGCCACAGCGACCCATCGTGGAGGCCGGCCCGAAGCGGGCGATGTGGGGAGACAGCCATGACCCGGATTTCCAAGACCCGGATTTCCAAGACCCGGATCTCCAAGACCCTGGTTCTCGGCGCATGCGCAGCGATCGCCATTGCCGCCGCCCTGGTGATCCCGCCGGCCAGCCGCGCGGCCGTTTCGCCGGCACCCGGTCTGACCCATGTCTTTTCCGCAGCCGAACTCGACCAGGCCCACCGCGCCTTCGACGGCTTCAGGAACCAGCTCGACAGCGTCCAGCGCCCCGCCGCAAGCCAAGGCCAGCCGGCCTTGATCCAGGGCGAGCGCGCGGCCGCCGCCCGCGGCGCCTGCGCCCAATATACGTGGCCCCATATTCCCCGGGCCTGCCAGACCGCCGCCAATGGCCGGGAACTGCGCCAGATCCGCACGGTGACGGTCGATACGCCCGCCGCCACCCGCTGACATCAGCCGCATCGCATTTCCCACCCTTTCAGACGCCACACCGCGCTTCCAGGAGATCTCCGATGCGCCGCCTCGCCTTTGCCGCAACGCTTGCCCTCGCCGGTTTCGCCGGCACCGCCGCCCACGCCATGCCCAATGTCATGGTCGATCCCGACACCCGCCAGCCGATGATGATGGCGCCGATGATGCAGCAGGCGCGCTCCCAGGCGCAGGCCATCCCGCGCGAGGTGGTGACCTTCACGGCGCCCTATGCCCCGGGCACCGTCGTGGTCGATAGCGAAGCCCGCCGGCTCTATTATGTGCTGCCGGACCGCCAGGCGATCAGCTACGGCATCGGCGTCGGCCGGCCGGGCTTCGAATGGGGCGGCAGCCAGACCATCACGCGCAAGCAGGAATGGCCGGACTGGCGTCCGCCGGTGCAGATGCTGCAGCGCCGTCCCGACCTGCCGCGCTTCATGGCCGGTGGTCCGCAGAACCCGCTCGGCGCCCGCGCCATGTATCTGGGATCCTCGCTCTACCGCATCCACGGCTCCAACGAGCCGCACACGATCGGCCAGGCCGTTTCGTCGGGATGCATCCGCATGCTGAACGACGACGTCGTCGACCTCTACAACCGCGTCCAGGTCGGCACCCGCGTGGTCGTCCTGCGCTGATTTCTCCCCTCGTGCATGCCCCGCATGACCTCCGACTGCCCCGGTGGCTTTTCAGCACCGGGGCATTTTTTTGTGGATCGCGCACGGGATTCGGCGCCTTGCCGCGGGCATGTGCCGGCACCAGATGCCTGTACCCCGCGCCGGTCCGCGCCGGTTTCGCGCGCGGCGCTTTTCGCCCGGGCAATTGCCGCACCACGCACACAACCGCATTTAGGCCCCGGCAAGAGCCAGGAAGGCGCGATCGGGCCGCTTTTCGCCCCGGTTCCGGCCTTCGCGAAGATGCGTCATCAACACCCTGATCTTTCGATGCGATTCTACGCGCGGGAAGGGTGGACAGGACCGAAACGAGCCCCTATAACCCCGCTCGCTCGCAGCGAGACTGTCATCGAACGGTCGCGTTGCGTGGGTTGCCCGGGTAGCTCAGTTGGTAGAGCATGCGACTGAAAATCGCAGTGTCGGTGGTTCGATTCCGCCCCCGGGCACCATTATAAATCAAGCACTTAGCTCTGGTTCCGTTGGAAGTCGTTGGAACAGGCGTTGGAAGCGTCTGATCCCGGCTTGTTCTGGCGGCCGAATCGGACCTCGGCAGCGCGCTGGGTGGCTGGCAGATCGTTGCGGGTGTAGCCGTGCATCGTTTCCTCACGCTCATGGGGCGCGGCCATCATCAGGTCGGCCGTCGGCACGCCGTTATCGCGCGCCTCGGTGAGCGCGCCAGCGCGCGAATCCATGTTCCAGACCTGCTTTGGGATGCCGTCGATCCGATCTGAACGAGATCGCCGCCCCTGGCCAGTTCGAGATGATCGTGGCGAACCACGCGCTGCACCATATCGTGGGATTGGAGCGGCACGACCGGGCGACGGCATGAACTTGCCGAGTGGTTAGCCGGGCGAGGGGGCCACGCCCGGCGTGCGCTCGCGCCGCGCCACAATGGTGAAGAGGGTATAGGTCCTGCCGCGGTGGGTCTGTTCGTGGGTCGTGGTGACCGTGGCAAAGCCCATGACGCCGAGGAACTGGGTTAGAAAGCTGGTGCTGAACTCCCACCAGGTGTCCCAGCGGTCGTTGGTCGGGTCAGGGACCAGGCGGCACACCGGCGCCCCCTCGAGTTCGGGACAATACATATCGGTGATGACGAGGGTATCGGCGCGGCGCGCGCATTGCTCGACCACCTGGAGTGGAGCCCGCAGGTGGAGCAGCACCGCGCCCATGACGGCGATATCGAACACCCCGATCGCTCTCGGCAGGTCGTAGACATCTCCGTAGATCAGTTTCGCTTTCGAACCGAAGGCCGCATGATTGAACCACCACGAATTCTTCAGTCGCGCCATGATATCCCGCCGAGGACCGAGATGCGGGTCCAGGACATGGCTCGGGAAGGGGACGAAATCCCAACCGGGTTCGTCCGTCACCTCGACCGCCGTCACGGCGGCTCCGCGCTTCTCCATCTCGAAGGTCAGGAAGCCGCTGGCCGGGCCGATCTCGAGAACGCGCCGGCCGTCAAGGCCGATGCCTCCGAGATAGGCGTCGAGCCTGCCGCGCAAGTCCCAGTCGCCCTCCACTGCGCCGAGGCCCGGGACATCCATGACGTGGTAGAAATAACAATCCTCGCGGCGCAGCCCCTTCCGCTCGGGTGCGAATGGCGTTTCGTCGCCTTCCATCGTGGAGTTCCCATTCGGTACGGATCATGACTGCTTTGCTGCCGCGTGACAGGTCGGGCGAGTAGCAGGGGGCAGGTCCGACATAGCATCGCCACCGCGCGGCGAAAATCTCGGACTCACGGTAAAAAGGCGGGCCTGCTTCTCCCGGCCGGTCTCATAGCCACCTGACGCGTTCTCGAAATGGTGGAGTTCGATGAAGGGCGTTCAGATATTTTCGGCGCCCACTTTCAGGGGGAATTCAACGCCCAGCGACGGCATGATCGGGCGCCGACAAAGTGAAGGGCACGCCGCACATCCGGGCGCGCCCTTGGCCACAGCCAGCTCGAAAAGCCGTGCCGGTCCAAATCAAGCGGCGGGCGGGCGCACCGTTCAAGAGACGGTCTTCAGCCGCGTTCTTGCGTGGCGAACGAGGGCAACGGCGCGATCTCCTGGTATCGGCATTGGCATTCATCCGGGCGAAGAATTCATAAGATCGGCAAGGCAATGAGGTGCCATTCGAATTGGGCGCCGCCGCCGGCGCCATCATCAATCAACCCCATGGCGTCAGCTCTACCGGGCGGCGCTGGAGGGGCTCCTCTACTGCTCCGCCCGATGCGCGCGCCCGCTTCGGAAGCAGGTCCTTAACGCCGAATGGATATGACGTTGCGGGCATCGCAACATCCGCGGCGGTCATGGCGCAGCATTCCATCGAAACGGTTCCGGCACGAATGCGGCCTGCATTCGTCATGGCGGCCTTGCTGCTCGTGCTGCTCCTGGTCGGGAGCATCAGGGCCATCCGGAAGGATGTCCAGCAGGGCTTCGACGAGCTGGCGCACGCATCCTATGTCGCCCAGATGCAGCATTCCCACGCGCTCTGGCTCGATCTCGACAGCCTGCGCATGCTGGATCCGAAAACGCTGCTGCCGACGGCGGAACCGAATTACCTGAACCATCCGCCTTTCTACTATCGCGTCCTGGCCTGGCTCGGCCCGGCGATCGAAGGCCATCCCGAGGCCTTGCTCGTCCACCGGCTGATCAATCTGGCGGTCGTGGCCCTGGGTTTCGCAGCCTTGCTCCTGATCCCGCCCGCCACGCGCTGGTCGCAGCGGGATTTCGCCGCCTATGCCGTGCCATTGCTGTTCATGCCGGTGCTGGCGCCGCTCGCCGGCAGCATCAACAACGACAACTTCGCCTTCACCGGGGGCGCGCTCGCCTTGCTCGCGGCGTTTCGACTGCTGGCGGGTGGCGGCAAGGCCTGGCTCTGGCTGCTTCTGGCGGCCTTCGTCCTGGCCTCCTGGTCGAAGCTCTCCGGGCTGCTGCTGGTCGGCGGCTTCGTGATCCTCACCAGCGCGTGGATGGCCTGGCGGCGACAGCTCTCGCCGGGAGCGCTGCTCCTGATCGCGCTGGCGACCCTGGTTGCGGTGGCGCCCTACCTGGTGCTGATCCAGCTCTATGGTAGCGCCGCGCCCTATACCGCGGCGCTGCAGGCGACCCTGCTCGCCGATTCCGCGCGCGCCGGCTGGGCCGATGCGCCGCGGCTCTCGCTGCCGGCCTACGGCCTTCATTTCGCGGCCGACTTCCTGCGCTTCTGGATGCCGGCGCTCAATGACCGCAACCTGTTCCAATATGCCATGCTCGTGCTGCCCTTCACCGCGCTGATCTGCGCCGGCGCGGGGCTGCTGGTTTCGCTCGGCAGGATCGTCGCGAGGCGGGAAGAAGCGAGCGACGTGGTCGTGGTGGCCGGCGCGGCCGCGCTGGCGGTGACCTTCGTCCTGCATCTCCTGGTCAGCTATCAGCGTCACGTCGCGACCGGGTGGCTGATGGACGCCTATCCCCGCTATTACCTGCCTCTGGCGGCGATCGTTCCGCTCGCCTGCCTGGCGCTGGCGTCAGCCGCCCCGCCGCGATGGCGCAAACCCGTTCTGGGCTTCTTCATCATCCAGCCGATTCTGTTCCAGGTGTTCGGCGCAGCGCTCTGAGGCGCGCCAATGAAAAGACCCGCCACGGCCCGGTGGGGCCGAAGCGGGTCTCTCCGTCATTCGCAAGGCGCGGCTTGCCAGCCCCGCCCGCCCGGTCGCCTTATTCGCAGACGCGGACGCGGCGCCGCTCGGGACCATAGGGACCGTCGACCCAGCGCGGCTCGATCCAGCATTCGCGCTGCGAGGCGGCGGCTGCCGCCGCGCCGCCCAGGATGAGGGCCGCGGCGCCCGCGCCGATCAGGGCGCCATTGCCGCCGTAATAACCGCGCCCGCGATGGCCGCCATGCCTGTAGCCGCCATGCCTGTAGCCACCGTGGCGAATGCCGGCGCGCGGGCCGGCATGGCGGCGCTGCATTTCGACCTGTGACGTGTCGGCCGTGGCGCCGGCGATCGGCTCGGCGCGTTGAGCCGCCTGGGCGCCCGATACCGGCCAGGCAAGGGCGACGCAAAGAGCGAAAGCCCCGGCGGCGGATCGTACGAATCTCGTGTCCATTGCAGCGCTCATGAAACGGTCTCCTGAAATGGTATGGATCAAGTAGCAGGGTATGCGCGGGCGAAATATCGCGTCGCCGACGATCGTCATTCTCTAACGATGACGTAGCGAGAAGTCAGCAAAAATATTCAGACAGCAATTTGTCGATCTGTATCGTTGTTGATTTGCGAGCCTCGGGAGAGGTCGTCTGGCCGGAGTTTCGAAGCAAAACAATCGCCGCAACTCGGCATGCTTTACGTGCCGCGTCTAAAAGCCTTCGCACAACCTGAAACGCTTGTCGTTGCGCCGGTTTTCGCCGTTGCAGGCAAGCCGGCGGGCGCCGCGCTATGCGCGCCGGACGGGCCGACCTGCTGAAGGCGAAATCCAACAAGACGCATTCGCAACTTCACCACCAGGAAGCAGGCAGCGGCGAATCGACGCGGGTTGGCGCGCCACGTCGTCACCGCTCTGCAAATCATGGAACGGTCTTACGTCCCGACGATCGGGCCAGGCACCCCGCGATTGGCACGGAGCCGGAAGGGGCGCACTCCATTCATGTGTCGCAAGGCTCCTTGCCGGCCCGGCCGCCGCCGTGACCTAACGCGCCTTGACGCCCGATACGGTCAGCGCCAGCCAGGGCAGGCGGGGTTGGCCGTTTTTCGATGCCTGATGTGCGAGAGCGAGCACCGCCTCCTTGATCTTCGCGCGCGTCGGCTCATCGGCCTTGCCGAGCCCGGCCACGACCGGCGCGGCGATCTCGGTCATGAAAGTCCAATATTCGTCCGGCGTCCGGAAACCCAGTTCGCCGCCGATCTCGTGCAGTGCGACGTCGCGCAGGCCGGCCTTGCGAAAGGCCGCCTCCATCGCGCCGGGCGCGGCGCAGCGGAACAGGCCCGGCGCGCCCGGCGGCGGCGCGGGCATGTCGACATAGTGGCCGATGGTTCCCATGACGGTGGTCGCCCAGGGGTTCCTTTCGGGGGGCCCCCAGACGGCGGCACAGACGCGGCCACCAGGTTTGGCGACGCGGACACATTCGTCGAGGCCCGTCTCGACATCTGGGAAAAACATGAAGCCGAAGCGGCAGAGCACGGCGTCGAAGCTGTCATCGGCGAAGGGCATGGCGCCGGCATCGCATCGCCGGGTCAGGAAATTGCCGATGCCGCGGTGGCGGGCATTTTCGGCCGCGACCTCCAGCATGCGCTCCGAAAGGTCGGTGGCTGTCACCGTGCCCTTGGGAACCCGCAGGGCCGCCGTCAGGCCCGGCTCGCCGGTGCCGGCGGCGACATCCAGGACGTGATCGGTGTCCTTGAGCGCCGCGCTCTGGATCAGTTGGTCGCCCACGGGCGCCAGCCAGTTCAGGACGTGGTGGTCCCACTTCTTCCAGCCGTGCGAAAATCTGTCCCAGGTTTCACGCTGCTGATCGCGGATCTGCTCGAGCGTTGACGGCATGGTGGTCTCCAACGGCCGGTGGCGGGAGTTTTCCGATGCTGCCTTGCAGATTAGACCCGGTGGGCCGGCGCGCCAAGTCGCGCCGTGGCCGAGAAACCCGCGATTGCCGTCTCACCGGCGGCGGTCGACCCTGATCAGCCGGCGGATGGCGCCGCCTCGGTGCGGATCGCCTTGGCGATCACCTTCTGCCGGTCGTTTTCGGCGCGCCGCCGCTCGACCTCTTCGGCCGGCATGCGTGCGACATTCATGAAATCCTGCTTCCAGTCGGCACTCGCGCTCCAGCGCTGCGGCGACTGCACGGTGGTGCGCGCAGCGGGAGCTGCGGCGAGCAGGTCGAGCGCGAGCGCCAGCGTCTCCCGCTGGGAGGCGAGGTCCTTCGGCCGGCCGGCGGAATTGCCGAGCGGGAAATCGCTGAACAGGAAGCGCGGCACGCCGACATGTTCGACGATGTCCTTGGCGCAGCCCATCACCACGGTGGCGATGCCGTTCACCTCCAGGTGACGGGCCACCAGGCTCACCGTCTGGTGGCAGACCGGGCAATTGGGCACCAGTACTGCCGCATCCACGCCGTCGGCCCGGCAGCGCGCGAGGATCTCCGGCGCGTCGGTCTCGATGGTGGTCTTCTGGCTGCGATTGGTCGGCGCGCCGTGGAAATGCGGGGCCAGCACCCCGATCCGGCCCTCGGCCGCGAAGCGGCGCAGCAGCGGCAGCGGAAACCAGCTGTTCGGGTCCTCGGCCCTGCTATGGGTCCGGTCATAGGCTATGTGGGAAATCCTGAGGTCGTGATCCCCGTCCGACCGGCCCGAATAGGCCGAATAGAACTTGGCCGCGGCATTATAGGCGGCCCCCGGTCCCTGATCGCCCTTGTCCGGCTGATAGGGCGCTGCGGTTGTGATGAGGGCGACCCGGCTCTCCGCCAGGTGCTTGGCCAACGGCTGGAACGGCACGTGGTCGTAATGGGCCCAGCGATAGGGATTGCCGTAGCCGAGCGTCAGGTAATAGTCGCGGGTGCGCTGCATATAGGCGATCGGCTGATCGTCGTCGGGCGCAAATCCGAGAGCGTCGTCGGCCGGCGTCATGATGGCTCGTCTCCTCGCGGTCCGATCATGCCACCGAACCCTCGGGCCTGGCGACGGGCAAATCGGCGCGCGGACCGAGACGCGTGAATTGCGCAGCGCGGCTCAGGTGCCGGCCAGTTCCCGGCTCTGGCGGTCCAGCTCCTCGCTGTAGCGGCGCAGCACATGCTGCTCGGTCAATTGGCCGATGACCTGCAGCGTCTGGCGGTTGGTCACCACCGCCAGCGCGTCGCTTTCGGCCGCGGTGAACAGGGCGGCGGCGTCGCGCACATTCATTTCCGGCAGCAGCACGTGGGTCTGATAGTGCAGCAGTTCCGTGATGGTTTCGGCGGCCAGCCCCTCCTGGTGAGCCTCGGGCACCAGGACGATGCCGGCATAGCGGTCGCCCTGGTCGACCACGACGACCCGCTGCGTGGCGCCGAGCGGGAACTGCCGACGGAACTGTTCGAGGGTGAGGTCGGATTTCACCGTACGCACGTCGCGCCGCATCATCCGGCCAACCGTCAGGTCGCGGATCCAGCCGATATCGGCGGCGCTGCGGATCACCTCGCCGCGCAGGTGGAAGCGCCAGGTGGTGAAGGAATAGCCGAAGACGCGCCGGACCGTGATCGACGAGATCACCGAGGCCGCCAGCACAGCGATGGTCAAAGGCAGGCTGCCGGTGGTCTCCAGCGCCAGGAAGGACATGGTCAGCGGCCCGCCGAGCACGGCGGTCGCCATGGCGCTCATGCCGATAATGCCGACCACCAAAGCCGGGATCTGCAGGCCGAAGGCCAGCATCCAGCCGATCGCCACCAGCTTGCCCAGCATGGCGCCGAGGAACAGGGCGGCGAAGAACAGGCCGCCGCGGAAGCCGGAGCCGATCGACACGGCGGAAGCGAGCGTCTTGAGCACGATCAGCAGGACCAGGAAGCCGGCGGAATAATAGGCCTCGAAACCGACATGCAGGGCCGAATGGCCCGAGGACAGCACCGCCGGCGTGACCAGGCCGAGCACGCCGACCACCGCGCCGCCGATGGCCGGGCGGAACCAGACGGGAATGCGGCTCTGCCGGAAGGCGGCCTCGACCAGGGTGACGCCGCGCATCACGGCGATGCCGAGCAGCGCACAAAGCACGCCCATCAGCATGACCAGCGTGTAGTCGGACCAGGACAGGCTACCGGCGAAACCGACCTGGAACGAGACCGGCGTCGAGACCAGCCGCATGACGCCGATGGCCGAGATCGAGGCGATCGCGACCGGCGCAAGCGTTGCCACCGAATAGCTCGCGATGACCAGTTCGAAGGCGTAGAAGGCGCCGGTCAGGGGCGCGTCGAAGGCGGCGGCGATCGCGCCGGCCGCGCCGCAGCCGACCAGGGTCCTGAGATCTGAGCGGCGCACGCGCAGCGAGCGGCCGAGCCTGGAGGCGATCGCCGAGCCGATCTGGGTATAGCCGGCCTCCATGCCGACCGAGGCGCCGAAGCCGTTCGACACCATGGTCTGGGCGACCACGGTGAGGCTGCCTTTCAGCGACATCCGGCCGCCATGCAGGGCATTGGCCTCCACGGGGTCGACGACCGTGCTGCGGCCGAGGCGCGCCAGCACATAGCCGATCAGCCCCATCAGCAGTCCGCCGGCGATCGGCACGAACACCGTGCGGATGGGGTCGACGAAGGGCGCCCCGCTCAGCTCGTCGCCGGGAATGGCGAACAGCACATGGTGCATTTCCCTGGCCACGGCGACCATGCCCGTGACGATCAGCCCCGACGCCATGCCGACGATGGCAGCGAGCACCGACAGCCAGATCTCGTTCTCGCGAACGATCGAGCGGACCATGCGCCACTCGGACACCTCGCGCAGGCGGCCGAGCCTTTCCCGGATCGACAAGGACGGGATGCGAAGCGAGGCGCGGGTGAGCATGATCGGCGGCCGGGGTCAGGCGAGAAGGCTCTCTTGATAGATGTCGCTGATGCGCGCCGTAAAGGGGCCGGGTCGGCCGTCGCCGATCACGCGGCCGTCGATACGGGTCACCGGCGTGACGCCGCCGAGCGTTCCGGTGACGAAGGCTTCGTCGGCGCTGTAGGTTTCGGCCAGGGTGAAATCCTTTTCGCGCACCGTGCCGACCTCACGGCCGTAGAGCTTGACGATCTTGCCGCGGGTAATGCCCATGAAGTTGCAGCGGCCGGTCGAGGTCCACAATTCGCCGTCGCGGACGATGAAGAAATTGGTCGAGTTGCAGCTCGCCACGAAACCTTGCGGATCGAGCATCAGCGCCTCGTCGGCGCCGGCATTGATCGCCTGGATCAGGGCCTGGATGAAGTTCAGGCGGCTGTGCGAATTGAGCCTGAGGTCGAACACGTCGGGGCCGCTGCAGCGGATGGCCGAGGTGAACAGGGTCAGGCCCCGGGCCTTCACCTCCGGTTTCGGCGCCTTGTATTCGGCGACGATGACGATGGTCGCCTGGCCGAGCGCGAAGCGCGGGTCCTGGTTCGGCGTCTTCTTGCGCCCGCGGGTGACCATCAGCCGGATATGGGCGCCGTCGGTCATGCCGTTGCGGTCGAGGGTCGCCTGCATGGCGGCGATCATCTCGGTCTTGATCAGGCCGATATCCAGCTGGATGGCGCCGGCGCCCTCATAGAGCCGCTTCATGTGCTCGTCGACGGCGACCAGCTTGCCGCGCACCAGGCGAAGCCCCTCCCAGACGCCGTCGCCGAGCACGAAGCCGGCATCGAAGACCGAGACGGAGGCCTGGTCGCGCGGCACGAAGGCGCCGTTGACATAAACCAGCACGTTTTCATTGCGCGGATCGTCGACATAGCCTTGGGCGCTGGACTGGCTCTGGTCTTGCGGATTGCTCACGATGGGCCTCCTGGTAGGGCGCGCCGCCCGGCGGGCGGCGCGAAGGGTCTGTTCAGAACGAGAATTCGGTGAAGCGCGCGAGGAAGGCCTGCGTGCGTTCCTCGCGCGGGTGCTTCAGCACGTCGTCGGGCGTGCCGACCTCGTGGAAGCGGCCGTCGGCGAGGAAGATGACCTTGGTGGCGAAGTGATAGGCGAAGCCGAGCTCATGGGTGACCAGCAGCATGGTGCGGCCCTCCTCGGCAAGCGTCCGGATGACCCGCAGGACCTCGCCGACCAGTTCCGGGTCGAGTGAGGATGTCGGTTCGTCGAACAGCAGGATCTCGGGCTCCATGGCGAGCGCGCGGGCGATCGCGACGCGCTGCTGCTGGCCGCCGGACAGCCGGCTCGGATAGACGTCGACCTTGTCGCTCAGGCCGACCCGGGCAAGCTCTGCGGCAGCGCGCTGCCGGGCCTCGGCCCTGGCGACGCGCTTCACCGTCACCAGGCCTTCCATGGTGTTCTCGAGGACGGTCATATGCGGGAACAGGTTGAACTGCTGGAACACCATGCCGAGCCGCTCGCGCACGGCGCAGAGCTCGCTTTCCGGATAGGTCACCTGTTCCGCGCCGCGGCTGTCGGTGCGCACCTTGCCGATGCGCCGGCCGTCCACCGTGATGCTGCCGGCGGTCGGCATCTCCATGAAGTTGAGGCAGCGCAGCAACGTGCTCTTGCCCGAGCCGCTGCCGCCGATAATGGCGATGCGCTCGCCGGGTTCGACGGCAAGGTCGATGCCGCGCAGCACATGCAGCGGGCCGAAATTCTTGTGAAGGCCACGAACCTGCAGAATGGGATCGGACATGGTCGGTCTCCTGCCCGCGCGCGGGCTTCGTTCAGGCGCGGCGCGCGAGGTGCCGTTCGAGCCAGGCCGACAGGAAGCTGCCGGGATAGATCAGGACGAAATAGACCAGCGCCACGGTCGAGAGGATCTCGAGCGGCCGGTAATAGGTCGAGCTCAGCAGCCGGCCCTGATACATCAGCTCGTGCACCGACAGGATCGAGGCGAGCGAGGTGACCTTGGCGAGCTCGATGGCGCGGTTGGTGAAGGCGGGCAGCATGCGCCGGCCGACCTGCGGCAGGATGATCCGGCGCAGGATGTCGCGATGGCGCATGCCGAGCGCACGCGCGCCTTCCCACTGGCCCGGAGCGATCGACTGGATGCCGCCCCGGAAGATCTCGGCGCAATAGGCCGAGGTGTTGAGGGTCAGCGCCAGCGCCGCCGCCGCATAGGGCGAGAGCTGCAGGCCGATGATGATCGGAAAGGCGTAGAAGAACCAGATCAGCTGGATCAGCACCGGCGTGTCGCGGAACAGCTCGACGTAACAGAGGCTCGGCAGCCTCAGCCAGCGCCGCGCCGACAGCCGCGCGAGCGCCAGGAAGAAGCCCGCGGCGAGGCCGGCGCAAAAGCAGGGCGCCCACAGCGCGATGGTGACCCAGACGCCGCGCAGCAGCACCGGCCAGGTCTGGGCGATGAGGCCGAAATCGAACTCGTAATCCATCGGTCCGCCTCAGCGATAGGCCGTCATGCGGATCTCGGCGAGGCGGGCGAGCCCGCTCGCCGTCACCAGCAGCACGAGATACATCACCGCGATGGTCGAATAGACCTCCAGCGGCCGGAAGCTCTGGCTGTTCAATTGCATCGCCTGGTAGAGCAGCTCCGCATAGGCGAGCGTGGAGGCGAGCGCGGTGGTCTTGGTCAGCTCGAACGAGCGCTCCACGAAGGGCGGCACCATGCGCGCCAGGGCCTGCGGCAGCACCACGCGCCGCATCAGCTGGCGATAGCTCATGCCCAGCGCCTTGCCGCCCTCCCACTGGCCGGTTTCGATCGACACGATGCCGCCGCGAAACACTTCCGCATAGAAGGCACCCGACTGGGTCGACAGCGCCAGGATGGCCGCGACGAAGGGGTCGAGGCTGATATTCATCAGCACCGGCAAGGCATAGAAGAACCAGAAGAAGTGAATGATCGGCGGGGTGTTGCGGTAGAACTCGATGAAGGCGGTGGCCGGATAGCGCAAGGCCATGCGCGGCGACAGCCGCATGAAGGCGAGCATCAGGCCGACGACGACGCCGCACAGGATCGAGATCGCGGCGATCAGCACCGTATTCCAAAGGCCGACTAGCAGCATGTCGAAATGCTGGAAGACCGGTCCGAAATCCCATCGATAGCTCATCGCTTGCAGCCTGCCGCGCGGGTTGGAACGGGGAGCGGAGCGGGAGCCCTCAGCTCCAGCGCTCCCGGACCAGGCCCGGCACGGTCGAGGCGTCGATGCCCTTGGTCTTGAGATAGTCGGCGAAGAAGGCCTGCGGCCTGCCGGCCTGGTAATATTCCGCGAATTTCTGGCTCATCCAGTCGCGGAAGGCCGGATTGTCCTCCTTGCGCAGGCCGGCGCTGGTGGCCACCGCCGTGACCGGTTCGGGCAGCACGACCTTGCCGAGGCGCAGGCGCGCATATTGCACCACCAAAGCCGGGTGGAACTGGGCGACGACATCGACGCGGCGCGCGGCGAAGGCGGCGATGGCCTCGTCATTGTTGGAGAAGCGGCTGATGCTGGCGGCCTTCAGCGTCTCGGTGACGGTGCGGTCGACCGAGGTGCCGAGCGTCACACCGACGCGCAGGCCGGCCTTGTCGAGATCGGCCCAGGTCCTGATCGCGGCATCCTGCTTCACCAGCGCGCCGAGCGCGTAATAGAACAGCGGCGCCTGCGGGAAATCGATCGCCTTGCGCCGCTCCTCGGTCGGATCGAGCACGAACATCACGTCGATCTGGTCGGCCTGCAGGGCGGCGACGCAATTGGCCCAGGTGGTTTCCACCGGCACCATCTCGACGCCGAGATCGGTGGCGAGCTGCTGGCCGATGCTGATGCCGACGCCGCTCCAGGTGCCGCTCATCGGATCCTTGAAGAACCAGGGTTCGGCCGAGGTCACGCCGATGCGCAGGCGCTTGGACTGCTTGACCCGGTCGAGCGTCGAGGCGGCGCCCTGGGCGAGCGCCGGGGAAGCCAGGGAGAGGCCGGCGGCGGCCGCCGTCAGGGTCAGGAACTGTCTGCGCTGGATGGTCATGAGCTCAACTCCTCTGGATGCCGAACAAGTCGGTCTTGGTCTGTTTCAGCCGGCGTCGCGGTCACGCAGAAAGGTCTCGGTCTGCATGGCGCCGCGCATCATGTGCTGGCGGATTTCGGTGCGCATGGCGTCGAGGTCGTCGCCGGTCGCCGCGGCGATATAGCTGTCATGGCCGTCGCGGCGCGGCCCGCGCATGCCGTGCGCCCGGTGATGGGCCGCCCAGTAGAGCTGCAGCCGGCCGCGCAGGCTCGCCCAGTTGTGCTGCAGGATGCGATGGCCGGTCGCCTCATAGACGAAGCCGTGCAGGTCGAGTTCGGCGAGAATGCTGGTGCGATCGTCGCCGGCATCGATCGAGGCGGTCAAGACGTCCTGCCGGCGCAGCAATTCGCGCCGGAAGGCCGCGCCGCGCCGGTCCCAGACCTGCTCGAAAGCGAAGGTCTCCAGCGCCACGCGCATGGAGTAGATCTCCCTGATGTCCTCGACCGACAATTCCACCACATTGGTGCCGGTATAGGGGATGGTGACCAGCAGGCCTTCGTCGATCAATTGCCGGATCGCCTCGCGCAGCGGCCCGCGGCTGACCCCGAACTGCTCGGCGAGGCTGGTTTCGACCAGGGGCGTGCCGGGCGCGATGTCGCCGCTCAGGATCGCTTCGCGCAGGCCCTCGACGATATGGGCCCGAAAGGTGCTCTTCGGCACGCGCGCCACCTTCACCGCCGCGGCGGTGGGGGCCTGTGCGCGTTTCGGTCCGGACAGCAGCAATGAGGCGTCCTCGTCCTAGGGATCGTCGATTGTCAACAATCAATCACGACAAGGTTGCTGGCGCAAGAGGCATTGGGCGGTCCTTTGCCGCTCAGGCCGTCTCTGCCCGGGCGGCGCGCGCCCGGCGCTGGAGGCCGCCCCAGTCCGGCACCGAGGCGCGCAGGAACTCGACCAGCGCGCGAACCGCGGGAGCGGGATGCGCGGTCGGCGTGGTCAAGAGAAAGATCCGGTCGCCGGGGCCGATGACCTCGTGATCCGTGAGCAGGGCGACGAGCCGGCCGTCGGCAATGGCGGGATCGGCCAGATAATGCGGCAGCATGCCGATGCCGGCGCCCGCCACCAGCGCGTCGAGCAGGAACAGGAAATCCTCGGCCTGCAGCCTCGGCACCACCGACAGGATCCGGTTGCGGCCACGCCGCCTGAGCTGGATCGCATAGTCGCGTGCCGCCGGCGGCGGCGCGACGATCGGGTGGCGCAACAGGTCGTCCGGCGTCGTCACGGCCAGGGCTGCGACGAGCCGGGGCGCGGCGCAGAGCCGCCATTCGACCGGGCCGAGTTCGCGCGCCACCACCGTATCGGGCGGATCCGCCATGATCTTGACGGCGAGATCGATATTGCCGGCGATCAGGTCGCCGACCCGGTTGGTCAGGCTGACCTGCAAGGTGATGGCCGGATGACGGTTGAGAAAGTCCAGCAGGAGCGGCGCCAGCACGAGGCGGCCGAGGCCGGTCGGCACGCTCAGGCGGACATGGCCGCGCGGATGCTTGGTGTGGCCGGCCATGGCCGCCTGGGCGGCGCCGGCGTCCTCGCGGATCCGGATCGCATGTTCATAGGCGGTGCGGCCGGCATCGGTCAGGTCGACGCGCCGGGTGGTGCGGCGCAGCAGCTGTACGCCCATCTGCCGTTCCAGGATCTTCAGCCGCTGGCTGATGCTCGACCGCGACACGCCGAGCCGCTTGGCCGCCTGGCTCAGATTGGGTGTCTCGGCGATTTCGGCGAACAGCAGCAGAAGGTTCAGATCCATGACCGGCGTCTCGGTTTCATTGTCCAGCTCTTCTTAACAGTGATGTCGAGCCCGCCCGAATTGTCCTGCGATCATGTCGGCGTAAAATAGCCTCGACAACAAGCAAAACGAGTTCGGCTCGACCAGGGAGGGAGACGGCCATGTTCCAGAACGGTCTGTTCGCGGGCCACCGCGTGCTGGTCACCGGCGGCGGCACGGGGCTCGGCCGCGCCATGGCCGAGCGGCTGCTCAGCCTCGGCGCCGAGATCCATATCTGCGGCCGCCGCGCCGGCGTGCTGGAAGAGACCGCGACGGCGCTGATGGCCGCGCATGGCGGCAAGGTCGCCTGGCACACGGTCGACATCCGCGATCCCGACGCCGTCGACGCCATGGTCGGGCGGATCTGGACCGAGGCCGGGCCGCTGACCGCGCTGATCAACAATGCCGCCGGCAATTTCATCAGCCGGACCGAGGATCTGTCGCATCGCGGTTTCAACGCGATTGCCGACATCGTGTTTCGCGGCACCTTCTACGTCACGCAGGCCGTCGGCAAGCGCTGGATCGCGGGTGGCACCGGCGGTGCGGTGCTGTCGATCGTGGTGACCTGGATCTGGACCGGTTCGCCCTTCGTCATTCCCTCCGCCATGTCCAAGGCGGGCATCGACGCCATGACCAAGTCGCTGGCCATCGAATGGGGCCGCTACGGCATCCGCCTGAACGCCATCGCGCCGGGGGTCATCCCGACCGAAGGCGCGACCAAGCGGTTGCGGCCGGCGGCCGAGGGCGAGGCGGACGTCGCCCGCCGCAACCCTCTGGGCCGGGTCGGCACCGAGGCCGATCTCGGCGATCTCGCCGCCTTCCTGCTGGCGCCCGGCAGCGGCTGGATCAACGGCCAGACCATTGCGCTCGATGGCGGCGACTGGCTCGCCAACCGCTCCTATTTCACCGACTACCTCGCCTGGGGCGATGCCGAATGGCAGGCGGCGCGGGACCGCATCACCGCCCAGAACGCCGCCGACAAGGCCGGCCGCGGCAAGCCGGAGGGCTCCTCATGACCGCCACGCTGCGTTTCGGCGCCACCGAGCGGTCCCCGGCCACGCTCGAAGACCGGGGCAGCCGGCTGGCCGGCGGCCTGGCCGCAGCGGGCATGAAGGAAGGCGACGTGGTCGCCGTCCTGCTGCGCAACGATCCCGTCTATTTCGACGTGATCCAGGCCTGCCGGACCGGCGGCTTCACCTATTGCCCGGTCAACTGGCATTTCACCCCCGCCGAGATCGGCTATCTCGTCACCGACAGCGGCGCGCGCGTGATTATCGGCCATGCCGACCTGCTGGCCGCGGCGCGGGCCGTCCTGCCGCCCGAACTGCCGCTGCTGGCGGTGGGCGACGCCGCGGCGGCCGGTCTCCCGGACTACGAGGACTGGCTCGCCGCCGCCGCGCCCTATGCCGGCCCGGTGGTCTCGCCGCGCGGTCACATGGCCTATACCTCCGGCACCACCGGTCGGCCGAAAGGCATCGTTCGCCAGGCCGTGCCGCTCGCCGAGGCCGAGGCGTCGCAGCAGCGTGCGCGCGCCGTCGCGGCGGTCGCCTTCGGCATCGCGCCCGGTTGCCGCGTGCTGATCCCGGCGCCGCTTTATCACAGCGCGCCGAGCCTGATCGCCCAGATGGCGCTGCAGCAGGCCGACTATGTCGTGCTGGCGGAGCGCTTCCGCGAGGAGGAGGTTCTGGAACAGATCGAACGGCACCGGATCGACGTGGTCTACCTGGTGCCGACCATGTATGTGCGCCTGCTGAAGCTTTCGGCGGAGACGCGCGCCCGCTACGACCTCTCGTCGCTGCGTTTCGTCGCCTCCACCGGCGCGCCCTGCGCCCCCCAGGTGAAGCGGGCGATGATCGACTGGCTCGGGCCTGTAATCCACGAGACCTATGCCTCGAGCGAGAGCGGCATGATCACGGTGATCGGGTCGGAGGAAGCGCTGGCCCGTCCGGGCAGCAGCGGCCGGCCGATCGGCGAGGCCAGGATCGAGATCCTGACCGAGGACGGCACGGCCTGCGCACCCGGCGAGATCGGGCTGATCTATGTGCGCCAGCCGGCCTATCCCGACTTCAGCTATCGCAACCAACCTGACGCCCGCGGCAAGATCGAGCGCCACGGCCTGATCACGCTCGGCGACATGGGCTATCTCGATCGCGACGGCTATCTCTATGTCTGCGACCGCGCCTCCGACATGGTCATTTCCGGTGGCGTGAACATCTACCCCGCCGAGATCGAGCACGCCCTGGTGCGCCTGCCCGGCGTGCTCGACTGCGCGGTCTTCGGCATTCCCGACGACGAATTCGGCGAGCAGCTGCTGGCGCTGGTCCTGCCCGAGCCGGGCGCGGCGCCGGCGCCGGCCGAGCTCGCCGAGCGGCTGCGCGAGACCATTGCCGGCTACAAGATTCCCAAGCGCATCGAGATCGTCGCCGAGCTGCCGCGCGACGACAACGGCAAGATCGCCAAGCGGCGGCTGCGCGACGCCTATTGGGCCCGAAGCGGCCGCCAGATCTGAGCGGCGGCAGGGCCGCAATCCGACCTCAACAAACAAAAAACTCCGGGGAGAAACATTCATGGCATCTCGCTTCAAGGGGCGACTTCTGGGGCTGGCGCTCGGCCTGCTCGGCGCCGGCGTGCCGGTACTTGCCGCCGACTATCCGACGCGGCCGATCCGCTTCGTCGTGCCTTATGCGGCAGGCGGCGCCAGCGACCAGCTGGCGCGTGGCCTCGGCGATATCCTCGGCCGGGATCTCGGCCAGCAATGGGTCATCGAGAACCGGCCGGGCGCCAATACCAGCCTGGGCGCCGAGGCGGTCAGCCGCTCCGAGCCGGACGGCCACACGCTGTTCCTGGCGAGCGGCGCCAATATGGTGCTCAACCCGCTGCTCTACAGCCGGCTGTCCTACAATCCCGACAGGGACCTGCGCCTGATCAGCCTTCTCGCCGAAGTGCCGCTGGTCGTCGTCGTCCATCCCTCGGTGCCGGCGAAGACGCTGGCCGAATTCGTCGCCTATGGGCGGGCGCACGGCGACCGGCTGAACTATGCCTCCGTCGGCATCGGCAATCCCCTGCATCTGGCCGCCGAGCGGTTCAAGATGGCCTCGGGCGTGCGCATGACCCACGTGCCCTATCGCGGCAGCGCGCCGGCCTTGACCGATCTGGTCTCGGGCCAGGTCCAGGTGATGTTCGACACGATCTCGAGCTCGCTGCCGCATATCCAGGCCGGCAATCTCAGGGCTCTCGCGGTGACCACGCCCGAGCGCCTCGCCCAGCTGCCCGACGTGCCGACGGTCGCCGAGAGCGGTTATCCGGGCTATCGCGCGTCCGTCTGGTTCGGGCTTGCCGCGCCCCGCCAGATTCCGGACGAGGTCGCCGCCCGGCTCGCCGCGGGTGTCGCCAAGGCGCTGGCCGATGAACCGCTGCGCAAGGCGCTGGAGCCCTTCGGCTTCATCGTGCTGAAGCCGCAGACGCCGGAGGAAATCGCCCGTTTCGTCGCCGAGGAGCGCACGCGCTGGGCGGAGACGATCACGTCCAACAAGATCACGCTGGATTGAGCTTTGTCGCGGGCGGGCCGCCGGCCCGCCCCGTCCAATGCGCTGACCGTTACAGCGGCCGGCGCAGCACCTTGCTGATGACGCCGACAATGCCTTCGCGGAACAGCAGCACGCAGACCACGAAAATGGCGCCCTGGACGACGGTGACCCAGGCGCCGAGGGATGCCAGGAAGTTCTGCATCGATATGATCACGACGGCGCCGATGATCGGCCCGAACACCGTGCCCATGCCGCCGACCAGCGTCATCAGCACGACCTCGCCTGACATCGACCAGTGCACGTCGGTCAGCGATGCGAGCTGCACGGCGACCGCCTTGGTCGAACCGGCGAGGCCGGCGAGCGATGCCGACAGCACGAAGACCGCGAGCTTGTACTGGTTGGCGCGATAGCCGAGCGAGATGGCACGCGGCTCGTTGTCGCGAATGGCCTTCAGCACCTGCCCGAAGGGCGAATGGATGATGCGGTAGATCGCCAGGATGCCGCCGAAGAAGATCACCGCGACCAGGTAATAGCAGGCGCGGTCGCTGTCGATCGGGATCAGGCCGAACAGGTTGTGGCGCGGCACCGCCTGGATGCCGTCCTCACCGCCGGTGAAGCGGGGCGCCTGCAGCGAGAAGAAGAACACCATCTGCGCCAGCGCCAGCGTGATCATGGAGAAATAGATGCCCTGGCGGCGGATCGCCAATGCGCCGAAGGCCGCGCCCAGGACGGCGCTGGCGCCGGTGCCGAGCAGGATCGCCAGCTCCGGGGTCAGGCCCCAATATTTCGCGGTATAGGCGGAGACATAGCTCGCCAGGCCGAAATAGGCGGCATGTCCGAAGGACAGGAGCCCGCCATAGCCAAGCATGAGGTTGAAGGCGCAGGCGAACAGCGCGAAGCACAGCACCTTCATCAGGAAGAACGGATAGCCGATCACCGGGATGAAGGGCAGCACGGCGAGCCCGACCGCGAGCGTGATGAAGATCGTCCGGTGTAGCGCGGTGGTGGTCCTGGTTCCGGCGGCGGCTTCGGTGGCGGGAACGGGCCCGTAGGCGGCGGTATCGGCCATCAGGCGGTCCTCCCGAACAATCCGGCTGGTTTCACGAGCAATACGATGACCATGATGATGAAGATCACGGTGGCGGAGGCTTCCGGGTAGAAGACCTTGGTCAGGCCCTCGACGACGCCGAGGCCGAAGCCGGTGATGATCGAGCCGAGGATCGATCCCATGCCGCCGATGACCACCACCGCGAAGACCACGATGATCAGGTCGGCGCCCATGTTCGGATTGACCGAGTAGATCGGCGCCGCGAGCACGCCGGCAAAGGCGGCGAGCGCCACGCCGAAGCCATAGGTCAGCGTGATCAGCCGCGGCACATTGATGCCGAAGGCTTCCGTCAGGGCGGGGTTCTCGGTCGCGGCGCGCAGATAGGAGCCGAGCTTGGTCCGCTCGATGACGAACCAGGTCGCCAGACAGACGACCAGCGAGGCCACGACCACCCAGGCCCGGTAGTTCGGCAGGAACATGAAGCCGAGATTGTGGCCCCCGGTGAGCGCCGGCGGGATCTGGTAGGGCAGGCCGGACGAGCCGAAATTGTTGCGGAACAGGCCCTGGATGATCAGCGCCAGGCCGAAGGTCAGCAGCAGGCCGTAGAGGTGGTCGAGATTGTAGAGTCTCGCCAGCAGCAGCCGCTCGATGACGACGCCGACGGCCCCCGCGATGACCGGCGCCAGGATCAGCGCCCACCAATAGCCCACGCCGAGCCAGTTGAGCAGCATCCAGGAAATGAAGGCGCCCATCATATACTGCGCGCCATGGGTGAAATTGATGATGTTCAGCAGCCCGAAGATAACGGCGAGGCCAAGGCTCAGAATGGCATAGAACGAGCCGTTGATCAGGCCGAGCAAGAGTTGCCCGAACAGGGCCTGGGGCGGCACGCCGATAAGCTCGAACATGAGGCGACGATCCTGGTGAGTGGCAGGGAGCGCCGGTGGCCGGCGCTCCCCGAACATGAGATCCGTGACGTGCGATCAGAAACCGGATCGGCTCAGGCGCGCACCAGCGGGCAGCCGCCCTCGGTGAGCGGACGGAAGGCCTGTTCGGCCGGCAGGGTCGAGATCAGCTTGTAGTAATCCCAGGCGCCCTTCGATTCCGCCGGCTTCTTGACCTCGAACAGGTGGACCGGATGCATCTTGCGGCCGTCCAGCCGGATGCTGCCCTTGCCGAACAGCGGGTCCTCGGTGGCATTGGCCTTCATCCAGGCCATGTTGCCGGCGGTCTCGCGAGACTTCGTCGCGGCGGCCGCCTTCAGGTAGTGCAGCACGCCGGAATAGACGCCGGCCTGCACCATGGTCGGCATGGCGCCGCCACGCTGGGCGGCGAACCGCTTGGACCAGGCGCGGGTGTCGTCGTTGAGATCCCAGTAGAACGACTCGGTCAGCACCAGGCCCTGGGCCGTCTGCAGGCCGAGCGCATGGACGTCGGTGATGAAGACGAGCAGGCCGGCGAGCTTCTGGCCGCCCTGGGTAATGCCGAATTCGGCCGCCTGCTTGATCGAGTTGATGGTGTCGCCGCCGGCATTGGCCAGGCCGATGACCTTGGCTTTCGAGGCCTGCGCCTGCAGCAGGAAGGACGAGAAATCGGTGCCCGGGAAGGGCGTGCGCACCGCGCCGATGACGCGCCCGCCGGCCTTTTGCACCACGGCGCCGGTGTCGCGCTCCAGCGCATGGCCGAAGGCATAGTCGGCGGTCAGGAAGAACCAGGTGTCGCCGCCGGCCTTCACCATGGCGCCGCCGGTGCCCTGGGCGAGTGCATAGGTGTCATAGGTCCAGTGGACGGTATTGGGCGAGCACTGCGCGCCGGTCAGGTCGGATGACGCGGCACCCGAATTGATCATGATCTTGTTTTTTTCGCGGGTGATCTGGTTGACCGCCAGGGCCACCGACGAGGTCGGCACGTCGGCGATCATGTCGACGCCGTCATTGTCGTACCATTGCCGTGCGATATTGGCGCCGACATCGGGCTTGTTCTGGTGGTCGGCCGAGATGATCTCGACCTTCAGGCCCTTGGCGGCGGCGCCGAAGTCCTCGACCGCCATGCGGGCGGCGAGCACCGAGCCTTCGCCGCTGAGATCGGCATAGAGGCCGGACCGGTCGTTGAGCACGCCGATCTTGATCGGCACCGGCTGCTGTGCCTGCGCCATGGCCTTCATGGAAAAGCCGGTCGCGAGCGCGCCGGCGAGCAAAGAGCGTCGATCCATCGTAGGTTCCTCCGGGTTCAGTTCGTTCTTGTTGCTTTTGCGCCTAGACGCCCAGGTGGGCGTGCAGCTTGGCGATGTTGCGATCCATGTCCGCGTTCGGGATCATATCCACGACGCGGCCTTGCTCCACCACATAATGGCGGTCGGCAACGGTCTGGGCGAACCGGAAATTCTGTTCGACCAGGATGATGGTGAAGCCGTCGCGCTTGAGGCGCGCGATGGTGCGGCCGATCTGCTCGACGATGACGGGCGCCAGCCCCTCGGTCGGCTCGTCGAGCAGCAGGAGCTTGGCGCCGGTCCTGAGGATGCGGCCGATCGCCAGCATCTGCTGCTCGCCGCCGGACAATTTGGTGCCCTGGCTGGTCAGGCGCTCGCGGATATTGGGAAACAGCTCGTAGATCTGCTCGAGCGACAGCCCGCCGGGCCGGACCTGCGGCGGCAGGAGCAGGTTCTCCTCCACCGACAGGGTCGAATAGATGCCGCGCTCCTCCGGCACATAGCCGATGCCGAGCCGGGCAATGGTGCGCGAGGGGTGGCGGATCGTCTCCTCGCCCTTGAACAGGATCGAGCCCTTGCGCTTCTGCAGGATGCCGATGATCGATTTCATCGTGGTGGTCTTGCCGGCGCCGTTGCGGCCGAGCAGGGTCACCACCTCGCCTTCCGCGACATCGAAGCTGACGCCGTGCAGAACATGGGACTCGCCATACCAGCCGTGAAGGTCGCGGACCGCCAGCATCGGCTGGGCGGCAGTCGACGGGGCGAGGCGTGCGGTGCTCGTGTCAGCCATGACCGACACCCCCGATATAGGCTTCGATGACGCGCGGGTCCTTGGACACGGTGGCATAGTCTCCTTCGGCCAGGACCCGCCCGCGGGCAAGCACGGTAATCCGGTCGGACAGCTCGGCAACGACCGACAGGTTGTGCTCGACCATCAAGATGGTGCGGTCGGCCGAGATCTTGCGGATCAGCTGGGCGATGCGGGCGACGTCCTCGTGGCCCATGCCGGCCATGGGTTCGTCGAGCAGCAGCATTTCGGGATCGAGCGCGAGGGTGGTGGCGATCTCCAGCGCGCGCTTGCGGCCATAGGCGAGTTCGCCGGCGGTGGCCTCGGCGAAATCACTGAGACCGACGGCCTCGACCAGGCGCAGCGCCTCGGCGTCGAGCGTGCTCAGCACCCGCTCCGACGTCCAGAAATCGAAGGAATCGCCACGCTTGCGCTGCAGCGCGATGCGGACGTTCTCGATCACGGTCAGATGCGGGAACACCGCGGAGATCTGAAACGAGCGGACGAGGCCGAGCCGGGCGATATCGGCTGGTTTGGAGGCCGTGATGTCGCGGCCGTTATAGGTGATGCGCCCGCGGGACGGGGTGAGGAACTTGGTCAGCAGGTTGAAGCAGGTGGTCTTGCCGGCGCCGTTGGGGCCGATCAGGGCATGGATCGAGCCGCGCTTGACCGCGAGATCGACCTCGCTGACGGCGGTAAAACCCTTGAAGTCCTTGGTCAGACCCTCCGTCACCAGGATATTGTCGTTGTTCGCTTCCACCATGCGGTCTGTTCTTTTTTGTGCATTGCTCTCCTGCCATTGCTGCATGGCGGCAGACGCCAGTCAACATGAGCCTCCTCTCCTTTTCGGCGCCCCCCTGAAAAGATTTACCCCCGGGGACGGTGCGTCCTCCCGGGGGTAAAGATCGGATGGCAAGGCGGGCGGTGCCGTATCGGCGGCCCGCGGCCCGCGCGGGCAGGCTCACCCAGGCGCATGCGCGACGCGGCGGCATCACGCGCAATTGCTCGGGCGGCAGCTGCCGGGCGGGCCGGGCCGGGCCGGCCGGGGCCTCGGCGCTATTCGGCCGCCTGGGCGAGCGCGTCGGCACCGAGCCCGGCGCAGAAGGCCTTGGCGGTTTCGACCGTGTTGCGGGCTTCCGACCAGTAGCGATATTGCAGTTCGATATCGCCGACCACGCCGTCGGGGAAGCTGCACTCGGTGGCGATGCGGTCCCAGGGAATCGAGCCCCAGCCCATGGGCAGGTGCAGGTCGCCGGCGCCGAAGGCGAGGTCCTCGGTCTGCGAATAGGTCCAGAAATCCTTCGGCCGGCCGAAGCTGTCATGCAGGTGCAGGTGCTTGGAAAACGGCGTCAGGGCCTTGGCTTCGGTGACGAAATCCACGCCGACCTGGCCGCAATGCTGGTAGCCGTGGCTGAAATCGAAAGTCGCCTGGATGAACGGATGGTCGATCAGCGCGAGCTCGGCGGCAAGCCGCGACGGCAGCGCGGTATGACGGCCGAAATCATAGGTGAAGATGTTCTCGACGCAGACCACGACGTCGGCGGCTTCCGCCTCGGCCCCGAGGCCTGAGAGAATTTCGCGCTGCCGGTCATAGGCGAGTTCGACGGCGCTGCCCTGCTGCGGCCGGCAGAAGCCGGAATGGATGATCAGGTGCACCGCGCCGAGCGCCTGGGCGATCTCGAGATTGGCCTTCAGCACGTCCTTGTGCAGGCCGATGAGGTGCTGGTCCTCCATCAGGTTGATGCCCAGATGGCCATGCAGCGTATAGGCGACGCCGCGATTGGTGATGCGCTCCTTGAGGTCGGCGAGGCGTTCCCGGAGGATCCTTCCGCCGACCACGATGTCGAGCTTGTGCAGCGGCAGTTCGACGAAATTGACGCCGAGCTGGCGGGCATCGTCGATGGCCGCGCCGATATCCTTGAAATTCGGGTCCTTCACATCGATCGACAGGCCGACGCCGAGGGCTTTCGCAGTCATGATGGAGATCCTTGGTTGGAACGAGGGGGTCACTTCAGCGTCGGGTCGAGCCGGTCGCGCAGCCAGTCGCCGAGGATCGACACCGACAGCGTGGTCAGCACGATGACCGAGCACGGCGCGATCAGGATCCACGGCGCGGTCTGGATATATTCGCGGCCATAGCCGACCATATTGCCGAGCGAGGTCAGCGGCGGCTGCACGCCGAGGCCGAGGAACGACAGCCCGGATTCGAGCAGGATCACTTCCGGGAAGGTCAGCGTCATCGAGACGATCAGGGTCGAGGCGATGTTCGGCAGGATGTGCCGGCCATAAATGCGCCAGGGCGAGGCGCCGAGGTCGCGCACGGCGGTGGCATAGCCGTGCTCATTGGCCGCGATGGCCAGGCCACGGGCGATCCGGGCGATGCGCTCCCAGCCGTGGAAGCCCATCAGCACGGTGAACAGCACGAGCGAATTGCCGAAGAAGGCGAGCACCGCCAGCGCGATGATCATGAAGGGCATGGAGGCCTGGGCGTCGATGATCATCAGGATCAGCTGCTCGATCCGGCCGCGGAAATAGGCGGCGAGGAAGCCGAGCGAGACGCCCAGGACCGCCGAGATGACGGTGGCCATGAAGGCGAGCGACAGGCTCAGCCGGATCGACACGATCAGCCGCGCCAGCACGTCGCGGCCGAGCTCGTCGGAGCCGAGCAGATGGCGCCACGAACCGCCATCCATGAACACCGGCGGGTTGAGCCGGCCGCGCAGGTCGAGCGCCTTGAAGTCATAGGGCTGCAGGACGTCGGCGAACAGCGCGGTCAGCGCCATCAGGGCGATCCAGGCGAGCGCCAGGATCACCACGGGCGGGAAGCGTTCGAGCAGGTGGGCGAGCCGGCCCTTGGCCGCGACCACCGCGCCGGTCGCCGTCTCGGTGTTGCGCAGCAGGTCTTCAGGCGTGCGGGCGTCCATCAGCCGCCTCCCGTCTTGGCCGAGGCGGTCCTGAGCCGCGGATCGACCCAGCCATAGGCGAGGTCGACGATCAGGTTGGCGGTCACCATGGTGACGCCGACCAGCAGCAGGATGCATTGCACGACGGCGAGGTCGCGATTGGCGACGGATGCGATCAGCAGGCGGCCGACGCCCGGCCATGAAAACACGCTCTCGACCACCACGGCGCCGGCGACCAGTGAGCCGACCAGGAAGCCGACAATGGTGATGGTCGGGATCGCCGCATTGGGCAGGGCGTGGTTGGTGACCACGTCGCGCCAGGTGACGCCCTTGGCGCTCGCCGTGCGGATATAGGGCTGGCCGAGCACTTCCAGCATGGCCGAGCGGGTGAAGCGGGCGATCACCGCAGCGCCCACCAGGCTCAAGGTGGCGATCGGCAGGATGGCATGGCGCCAGGTATCCGAGCCGCCCGAGGGCAGCCAGCCGAGCTTGACCGCGAAGACCAGTGCCAGCATCAGGCCGAGCACGAAGCTCGGCACGGTGAAGCCGATCACCGAGACCGTCATGATCGCCCGGTCGATCCAGCTGTTGCGGTGCAGCGCGGCATAGATGCCGGCGGGAATGCCGATCACGAGTTTCAGCACGAAGGCCGGAATGGTCAGCGCCAGGGTCAGCGGCACGCGCTCGGCGACGATGTCGACCGCCGCGCGGCCGTCGCGCATGGAACGGCCGAGATTGCCTTCGAAAATGGCGCGGAAATATTCAAGATATTGCACCCAGAGCGGCTGGTCGAGGCCCCAGGCCTTGCGGAAGGCGATGATGGCGTCGGGCGGCGCGTCCGGCGTCAGGATGGTCAGTGCCGGATCGCCGGACATCCTCAGGATGACGAAGGCGATGGTGACGACGAAGACCAGCGTCAGCGCGGCGCGCGCCAGCCGGGTCAAGAGGAAGCGGGTCATCTCAGGCGGCTGCTTTCAGTTCGCCGTGCACGACGTGGCAGGCGACCAGCCGCCCGTCGTCGCCCGGCTGCAATGTCGGGGTGACCTCGCCGCAGACCTTGATCGCGAAGGGACAGCGCGGGTGAAAGGCGCAGCCGCGGGGCACGTCGACCGGGCTCGGCGGATCGCCGGTCAGGATCAGGCGCTCGCGCTGCTTGCGGCGGCGCGGTGTCGGCACCGCCGCGACCAGCGCGCGGGTATAGGGGTGGGCCGGCCGGTGGAACAGCGCGTCCGGCGTGCCGCGCTCGACGATGCGGCCGAGATACATCACCGCCACTTCATGGCTGACCTGGCGGACCACTTTCAGGTCGTGCGAAATGAAGAGATAACCGACGCCGAGACGCTCCTGCAGGTCCTGGAACAGGTTGACCACCTGGGCGGCGATCGACACGTCGAGCGCCGAGACCGGCTCGTCGCAGACCAGGAGCTTCGGTTCGAGCGACAGCGCGCGGGCGATCACCACCCGCTGGCGCTGGCCGCCGGAGATCTCGTGCGGGTAACGTTCCGCCATGTCGACACGCAGGCCGACCGCGTCCATGAGGTCGCGCACCTTCTCCCGGCGCTCGGCCTTGCCGCCGCCGAGGCCGTGAATGGCCATGGGCTCGGCGATCTGCTCGGCCAGCGTCAGCCGCCGGTCGAGGGCGGCCAGCGGATCCTGGTAGATCATCTGCATTTTCAGGCGCTGGGCCCGCCAGGCGGCATTGTGCACCGAGCCCACCGGTTCGCCCTCGAAGCGGATGCGGCCGGCAGTTGCCGGGATCATGCCCAGCACCAGCTTGGCGGTGGTCGACTTGCCGCAGCCGGATTCACCGACGACACCTAGCGTCCGTCCGGCCTTGACCTCGAAGGACACGCCGTCCACCGCCTTCAGGGTGGCATTGCGCCCGAACAGGCCGTTGCCCAGCCGGACCGTGAAGGCCCGGCTGAGATCCTCGACTTCCAGGAGCGCGGTCATGCCGGGACCAGGGTCCGCTGCGGGACCGGTTCGGCCAGGGGCTCGGCGGCCGGCAGGGCAATGTCGACGGCGCAGGCGACGCGATGGTCGCCGGCGCCGGCGAGCGCCGGAACGGCCTGCGAGCAGCCGGCCTCGGCAAAGGCGCAGCGCGGCGCGAAGGCGCAGCCATGGGGCAGCTTGCCCGGCGCCGGCACGGTGCCGGGAATGGCGGCGAGGCGCCGCCGCGGCCCGTCGAGATCGGGCAGGGCGGCGAGCAGGCCGCGGGTATAGGGGTGGCCGGGACTGTCGAACAGGGCGTCGACCGGCGCCTCCTCGACGACGCGGCCGGCATACATCACCACCACCCGGTCGCAGAGATCGGCGACCACGCCGAGGTCGTGCGAGATCAGCACCAGCGCCATGCCGCTGTCGCGCCGGATCTCGTCGATCAGGTCGAGGATCTGCGCCTGGATGGTGGCATCGAGCGCGGTGGTCGGCTCGTCGGCGACCAGGAGGTCGGGATCGCCGGCAAGCGCCATGGCGATCATCACGCGCTGGTTCATGCCGCCCGAGAGTTCGTGCGGATAGGCGTCGAGCCGGGTCGCGGCGGCGGGGATGCGGACCCGGTCGATCAGCCGCTTGGCCTCGGCCCGCGCGGCGTCGCCGGTCAGGCCCTTGTGCAGCTTCAGGGCCTCGCCGATCTGCGCGCCGATCCGGTGCACCGGATTGAGCGAGGAGGCCGGGTCCTGGAAGATCATGGCGATGCGGTTGCCGCGTATCCGCGAGAGCGCGGTTTCCGGCAGGTCCAAGAGGTTCTGGCCGTCGAGCTCGACCCGGCCGCCGACGCGGGCGCGCGGGCCGAGCAGCCGCAGGGCGGCGAGCCACGTGATCGACTTGCCGCAACCGGATTCGCCGACCAGGCCGACGGCCTCGCCGCGCCGGATGGTGAGGTCGATGCCGTGCAGCGCCCGGACGTGACGGGCGCCCTGGTCGAAATCGACCGAGAGCCCGGACAGGCTGACCAGGGGAGAGGTCATGATCAGGCTCCCAGGGTCAGGTTGCCGGGACCGAAATCCATGCTCTCGACCGGGTAGGGCGTCCAGTTCACCGAACGCTTCTTGGCGTAGAACATGACGAGGTCGTGCAGCGCGCAGCCCGGCGGATCCTCGGTCTCGTAGATGTCGAGCAGGCGGTCGAAGGCGCGTTTGCGGGTGGCCGGGTCGAGGCTGGTTTCGAGCACCGAGGCGGTCTCGTTGAACTGCGCGTTGGTCCATTCCTTGCTGACGTTCTGGACCGAGCCGGCAGCCCCGTAGAGCCGGGTCAGCGATCCCACCGGATCCTGGAACAGGATCGAGTTCGACCAGTCGCGAATGCCGCGCGGCGAGGAGGTGTCGAAGATCTGCTGCCAGTTCTCGCGCACCTGCAGGTCGACATTGATGCCGGCCTGGCGCCACATCTCGACCAGGATCTGGGCGGTCTGGACCTGCTGGGTGTAATAGCTCGCATGGGTGCGGTAGGGGATCGGCTCGCCCTTGTAGCCGGCCTCGGCGATCAGCTTCTTGGCGCGATCCAGGTCGAAGGCGGTGCCGGTGCGGCTGGCGTCGTAGAGCGGCCCGAAGGCGGGATGCATCTGGGTGGCGCGGGCGACGGTGCGGCCGCCATAGAGGCTGTCGACGATCGCCTTGCGGTCGATGGCATGGGACAGCGCGCGGCGCATGCGCGGATCGGCCAGCTGCGGATGCGCCTTGTCGAAGACGAGGGCGCGGAAGTTCAGGATCGGGCCGCCAACCACGTGGCGATCGGTCATGGCCTCGACATTGCGGACCTGGTCGAGCGAGACCTCGGTGACGATATCGGCTTCACCCGAGGCGAGCGCGTTCATCCGCGCCGCGAGCTCCGGCAGCACGCGGAACAGAACCTCGCCGACCGGCGGCTTGCCGCCATGATAGCCGGCATGGGCCTCCAGCACGCAGCGCTCGTCGATGCGGAACTCCTTGACCCGGAACGGCCCGGTGCCGACCGGACTGCGCTCCCAGGTCTCGAAATTCGCGGCGGCGAGGAAGGCCTTTTTCGAGATGACCTGCGCGCCCCAGCCGGCCAGCCGCTGTTCCAGGAGCGGATCGGTGGTGCGGGTGGCCACCCGGACGGTGCGCCGGTCGATCGCCTCGACCTTTTCGATGGTGCCGACGAAGACATTGGCGATCGCCTTGCCCGGCGCCTTTTCACCGGTCATGCGCTCGGGCCCGAAGGAGAAGGCGACGTCTTCCGACGTCATGACCTCGCCGTCGTGGAACCGGACGCCGTCCTTCAGCGTGAATTCCATGACGCTCGGCGAAATCCGCCGGCGGCTCTCGGCAAGGCCCGGCACGAGCGCCAGGCCGTTCTTGTAGTCGATGCCGAGCAGGCCTTCGAAGATGTTGTAGCCGATGCGCCAGGACACATTGGAGAATTCGCGCAGCGGCTCGAGCGAGCGCGGCGTGCCCTGGATGCCGACGGTGAGCCGCCGTGCCGGCTGGGCCGCGGCCGGCAGGCCGCTCGCCGCGAATGCGGCCGAGGCCGCGAGACCCCTGGTGAAAGTCCGGCGCGTCGCTGATGTCATGATGTCCGTCTCGGCGGTACAGGGCAAAGAAGCCGGTCGGCAGGATGCGCCCGGCTCGTGACAGGGATAAGAAAACGGCCGGACCTTCAGTCTCTGAGCCGTCTAAGGTCTTGTTCGGCGGCGGATGCGACAAGGGCCGCCGCGAGGGCGAGCGCCGTCGCGCCGGCACGCAACGTGTCGCGGACTAAAGCGCGGGAACGTGTCAGGGGCGTCTCGGCCGGGCGACAGTCCGATGACAATCCCCGTCGGATGGCAGGTCGGATTCGCGCGACGCGCAAACGGGCGCAGGACGTCACCCCAAGGCAAAGCAATTGCTTTGCCGGGGCGAGCGAAGCGAGGGAAGGGGGTCCAGGAGTCGCTACACGGCGCCATCAGCGCATGTTTCGACACGCTTTCGTCGATGAGAGGGCGGCGCCCTGCAACTCCTGGGCCCCCTTCCCCCGCCTCCGCAGAAGCAAGGGCTTCTGCTCTGGCTCGCCGGGGGTGACGTAGCGAATACTGGCGACCGGCGGTCCTCTCCCGCCGGCGCTATTCCGCGGCCCGGCGCATCTTGGCGCCGGCGAGTTCGCGGAAATCCGGCAGCGGCGTCATCCAGCGCCGCGCGAGATCGGCGCGGTCGGCCGACCAGGCGAAGGGGTCGCGGCCATGCACGCGCCAGAGCACCTTGTCGGAGAGTTCGAGCAAAGCGAAGGCGCCGGCAGCCTCGCCTTGGGTGGTGAAGGTCTCGGTCAGCGACTGCAAGGTGATGTGGGCGATGCCGTCCACCGTCGTCAGCGTGTTCCAATGGACATGGCCGGAAATCCAGATCACCGGCACGCGGGCCTGGCGCAGCACGGCGCGGATGCGGTTGGCCGAGGGATAGGTCGCATATTGCGGGTTGTTCTCGAACCAGTAATTGCCGACCTGCGAATGGCCCGAGACCGGCACGTGGCTGACCACGACCAGCGGCCGGTCGGCCTTGCGCACCACGTCGGCGAGCCACAGGAGGTCGGCCTCGATCAGGGCGAAGCCGCCGGGGCGGTGCAGCTTGGCATCCGCGCGCCAGACCACCAGGCGCCAGTCGCCGAGGTCCTGCGTCTCGTGATGGGCTCGGCGTCCGAGGATCCGGTCATTGTCGTCGACGCTCAGATAGTCGCGGTCGTGATTGCCGTCGATGTGGAAGCGCGGGAAGCCGATCGGCGCGAAGGCCTCCGCGATCTCGGCTTCCAGCACCAGGTCGCTGTCGCGCGCCTCGTCCGAGATGCGGTCGCCGAGATCAATGACGGCATCGGGGCGGGTCTCGTCGACGAAGCGGCGGAACTCCGCCATCAGGCCGAGTGCCGCCGGGCCGGCCTTGGTGAAGGACGGCTTGCCGTGATGGATGTCGGTGACGAGGCAGAGACGGACGGAACGGGACATGGCGGGCTCGTGGGGCAGGAGAGGGAAGCCCGCGCCTGATGCGGCGCGGGCCCTGGTTACGACGGCACTCAGCCGGTGCGGCGCGGCAGCAGGCCCTGCACGGCGGCGGCCATGGAGGTCAGCGCCGCCTCCGGCTCGCGCGACTTGTTGACCACGGTCTGGACATGGTCGTTGATCACGTCGGTGATGCGCAAGGCATTCTGGCCCGGGAAGGCATACCAGCCGGTGATCACGTCCTGCTGGCGGATCGCCACCATGTGGTTCGGATTGTCGCGATAGAACTTGCCGAGCAGCTCCTCGCGTTCCGCCGGAACGGTGGTCCCCGGCATGTAGCCTGTCGCATTGACCATGGCGGTGGCGCCGATCGGGCCGGTGGCGAATTTGATGAATTTCCAGGCGGCTTCCTGCTTGGCCCGGTCCTTGGTGAACATCATGGCGACATTGCCGCCGGCCGGCAGGCGCGGGGTCGCGGCCGACAGCGGGAAGCGGCCGCAGACGAGCTTGAAACGGCCGCCGATCTCGCGGTTGTAGCGGCCGAGCTGGGCGGTCGACTGCATGGAGATGCCCAGCCGGGCGGAGAAGAAGTCCTGGAAGGCGGTGGCCGACTGGATATCGGCCATCTTGCCGTCGTCGACCATCTTGCGCAGCACGCGAATGGCCTTCTGCCCGGGCTCTTCGCTGAAGGCGACCTTGGTCTCGTCGGCATTCAGCATGGTGCCGCCATGGGCGAGCACCAGGGCCTGCCACGACCAGTTGCCGGTGATCGTCCAGTCGAAGAACAGGCCGGAGCGGTTCTGGCCGGGATTGGCGATCGCGCCGGCGAGCTTGATCAGCTCGTCCCAGGATGTCGGCAATTGCTCGGGATTGCCGCCGGCGGCCTTCACCAGCTCGGTGTTGTAATAGAGGATGGGCGTCGACAGGGCGAAGCCGATGCCGGTCTGCTTGCCGCCGACCTGGCCGAGCGACAGGAGGGTGGGCGAGAAGCCGAGCGAGGCGGTCTCCGGATCGGCATCCATGAACGGCTTGAGGTTCACCGGAATGCCACGCTCTTCCAGGGTGCGCTGGCGGTTCAGGCCGTGAAAGGCGATGTCGGGCAGCGTGCTGGTCACCACGTCGCGCAGGTTGCGCTGCAGGATTTCCTCATAGCCGACTTCCGGCGCCCGCAGGCTGATGCGGATCCCGGGATTCTTCGCCTGGAAATCGGCGGCGAGCTTTTCCATCAGCTCCTTGAACAGGACCGGCGTCGAATATTGGCAGCTGAGCTCGATGGTCGCGCTCTGGGCGCGCAGATAACCCGGCAAGGCGACCGAACCGGCAATGGCGGCCGTCGTCGTCATGAAGCTGCGGCGTGTCGTCGTCATGGGGAGGTTCCTTAAAGGGACGGTAAGGACGTTCACTTCACGGCGGTCATGGTGACGCCGTCGATGAACCAGCGCTGGGCGGCGAGGAAGGCGATCACCAAGGGCGCGGTGATCGCGGTGGCGGCGGCCATCAGCGGGCCGTAATTGGTGCCCGCCTCGGCATTGTTGAAGAACACGACGCCGAGCGGCGGGGTCGCCAGGTGCTCGGACTGGATGACGATCAGCGGCCAGAAGAACTCGTTCCAGTTCCACACCAGCGACAGGACGCCAAAGGCGATCACCGCCGGCACCGCGGTCGGCATCATGATGCGCCAGACGATGGCGAATTCGCCGAGACCGTCGAGCCGGGCGGCATTGATCAGATCGTCAGGCACGGTCAGGAAGAACTGGTGCATCAGGAAGATGCCGAAGACCGAGATGGTCGAGGGCAGGATGATCGCCGCGTAGCTGTCGAGCAGGCCGAATTTCCAGAACAGGATATAGAGCGGGATCGCCGTCACCTGATGCGGGATCAGGAGCCCGAGCAGCACCAGGAGGAACACGGTCTCCTTGCCGCGCCAGCGCAGCTTGGCCAGGGCATAGGCGCAGGGCAGCGCGACGATGAGCTGGCAAAGGAAGATCGAGCCGGTGACGATGAAGCCGTTCAGGATGAAGCGGGCGAGTGGCTGCTTGGTGAAGGCGGCCGCGTAATTCTCCCAGGCGTGCCAGACCTTGGGCAGCAGCGTGAATTCCGGCGAGAAGATCTCGCCCGACGGTTTCAGGCTGACCGAGATCATCAGCACGAAGGGTGCCAGCATGATCAGCGCGCCTGCGGCCAGCACGACATGCCGGAACAGGGCGAAGCCGATGCGGCCGGGCTGGATCGTCTTGGTGCGCATGGCGGGCCTCAGCCGTAATGGGTGCGCCGTTCCTGCAACTTCACCTGGACGAGGGTGATGAGCAGGACGAAGCCGAGAAAGACGACGGTGAGAGCCGCCGCATAGGCCGAGCGCAGGAAGGAGAAGCCTTCCTGGTACATCTGGAACAGGAGCACGTTGGTCGCCTTGTTCGGCCCGCCATCGGTCAGCACCGAGACGGTGTCGAAGACCTGGAAGGCGCGTGTCGCGGTGATGGTGACGACGAACAGCATGGCCGGGCCGAGCATCGGCCAGGTGACCCGCCTGAACCGCTCGAACGGGCCATCGGCGCCGTCGACGGAGGCCGCCTCGTAGAGTTCTTTCGGCACGGCCTTGAGGCCGACGATGAACAGCACCATGGACAGGCCGACGGCCTGCCAGATGCCGATGACGCCGAGCGCGAAGATCGCCGTGTCCGGGTTCTTCAGCCAGTCCGTGGTCGGCAGGCCGACAAGCGACAGCACGCGGTTGATCGCACCGAGGCTCGGATGGAAGGCGAACTGGAATACCAGCGCCATGGCCAGCAAGGTCGAGGTAACAGGCAGGAAGAAGGCCGCGCGATAGAAGCCGCGCAGGCTGGGTCCGGCCTCGATCAGCAGCGCCGCGCCGAGCCCGATGAAGACCGAGAGCGGCACCACGAAGGCGACATAGACGAGCGTGTTCTTCAGCGTCTTCCAGAACACCGGGTCGGCGATCATCTCCTGGTAATTGCCGAGGCCGATCCAGGCGATGGTCGGCATGCCGAAGGTCCAGTCGGTGAACGACAAAACGAGCACGGCGACCGCCGGTCCGAGCAGCATGATCCACATCAGCGTGATCGCCGGTCCGGCCAGCACCCAGGCGGCGAGGATTTCGGCACGCGCGCCGGCGCGGCCCTTGGCACGGCGCGTGACGCCCTGCGGCAGGGCGAGAGCGATGTCAGCCATGGGCGGCCTCGCGGACCCGCTCGCGCGGTGCGGTGAAGGCGGTCTCGCGCGGCCGCAGGCGCTTGCCGTCGGTGCCGAAGACCAGGATGCGCGACGGGCGGACGCCCAGCGTCACCGCCTCGCCGATGGCGAGGGCTGCGCCGGCGACCGGCTCGACCCGCGCGATCATCGGCTTGGCTAGGGGTTGGGCGCCGACATGGACGAGCGTCTCGGAGCCGAGATGTTCGAGGTGGCGGATCGTGCCCGACACGGTCGCGGCCTCGGTACGGGCGCCCTGCATCAAGATGAAGGCTTCCGGCCGGATCGCCACCGTGACGGAAGCGCCGGCCGGCGCGGCAACCGCGATCGGCCAGGTCCGGCCGAGCACGTCGACCGCGCCGTCGGTATGGACGGTCGCCGGAATGCAGTTGATGTCGGGCGTGCCGATGAAGGTGGCGACCGCGAGATCGGCGGGATCGTCATAGATCGTCTGCGGCGCGGCGACCTGCAGCAGGTGACCGCCCATCATGACCGCGACGCGATCCGACATGGTCATGGCTTCGGCCTGGTCATGGGTGACATAGACGAAGGTCGCGCCGAGGCTGCGATGCAGTTCGGCGATCTCGGCGCGCGCCTGGACGCGCATCTTGGCGTCGAGGTTCGACAGGGGCTCGTCCATCAGGAAGGCCTTGGGCTGGCGCACCATGGCGCGGCCCAACGCTACGCGCTGGCGCTGGCCGCCGGACAGCTGCGCCGGCCGGCGGCTGAGCAGGTGGCCGATCGACAGGCTTTCGGCGACGCCACGCATATCGGCCTGGATGCCGGCGCGCTTGGCCGCCGATCCCGGCACCAGGCGGCCGATCAGCGGCAGCCGCTCGATCGCCGACAGCCGCCGCATGGTCAGCGGCAGGGCAATGTTCTCGGCCACCGTCATATAGGGGTAGAGCGCATAGGACTGGAACACCATGGCGACGTCGCGCGCCTTGGGCGGCAGGTCGTCGACCATGGTGTCGCCGATGAACACGTCGCCGGCGTCCTGGGTCTCGAGCCCGGCCAGGATCCTGAGCAGCGTCGTCTTGCCGCAACCGGACGGCCCGACGAGGGTCAGGAATTCGCCATCGGCAATGTCGAGCGACACGCCGTGCAGCACGGCGGCGTCCTTGAAACTCTTGCTGACTGCCTTGATCGAAATACCGGCCATGGATCGTTCGCCCGATCGTCCTGGACGAGGCCCCAAGGGCCTCACATGTGAGGCTTGCGACCTCACTTGTCGGCATTAACTCGACAAGTTAACGGGCGTGTGACGGTCGGTTTCCGGGAGCGAGGACGTGGCGGCGATCAGAGGGTGTCGACGCGCACGACCAGGCTGCCATTGGGGATCACGGCATTGCCGTAGAGCAGGGCGCGGCCCTCGGCGTCGCGGTCGACATACATCATGACCAGGACCGGGGCATCGAGCGGGATGGCCAGCGCCTCCGCTTCGCAGGGGCGGGGCATGCGGCAGTCGATCCAGGTCGAGGCGCGGAAGAAGCGCTCGACGCCGAATTCCCGGAGCGCCTCGGTATAGCTGCCGGTGCGGGCGACCGCCGCATCGATGCCGGCGAAGCGGTCGCGATCGAAGACGTGGTAGCTGTAGATCAGCAAAGCCGGCGTCGAGCCGCGGACGGTCTCGACCATCAGGATCGGCGCCCCCTGGGCAAGGCCGAGCATCTCGGCGATCGCGACCGAAGCCGGACGCTCGGAGACGCCGACGAGACGGCCGGACGGCGCGGCATTCATCTCGCGCTCGATCTCGCTCCATTTGGAATCGCGGGTGATGCGATATTCCGGCGGCCGGTCTTCGACGAAAACGCCACGTCCGCGCCGCGCCCGGGCAAGCCCGGCGATCGCCAGATTGGCGAGTGCGGTGCGAACGGTGTGGCGGTTGACCTGGAACCGTTCGGCCAGATCATGCTCGGAGGGCAGCTGATCGCCGGGCCCGATCAGGCCGGAACGGATCTCCGCCTCGAGCTCGCTCTGGATCAGCCGCCAGACCGGAAATCGGTTCTTCGCCATCTCACGCTCTCGGGGCGCCGCGGCGCGACCGCCGCGACAATGGGCACGGCATGCCGTGTTTGGCGCCCGTCGGTGGCTCATAGCATGGCCGGACCCGGCGAAGATGACGGTCGCGCCGCCGTCATGGTCATGTTCGCACCTCGATCCGCCGGCTCTTGTCCAGGGCATACAAGCGGTTTTTCCATCCGCTAAAGTGCGGATCGCGCTTTGTCGTAGCCACGCTAACCTGCCCCGCGATGGAACTGGCCCACACCTTGCTTTGCTGCGCTGCCGCATAAGGGGGGATCAGGCCAGGCAACCGAAACGACGACCCATGCACTCCGGTGCATCAAGAAGAAACGTGCATTCCAGAACGCCGCATCAAGCGGCGTGCGTCAAAGACGGTGGACGAGGGGCATTTCAATGAAAGAGCAAGAACTGCGCGGCCTGGTCGCGGAGGTGAAGGACGGTACGCTGTCGCGGCGCAGCTTCGTTCAGCGCATGGTGGCGCTCGGCCTGACGGCGCCCATGGCGACCATGATGCTGGCCCATCACGGCGTCGCCATGGCGCAGCCGGCAAGCGCCTATACGCCGACCAAGGCAGGCGGCGGCGGCCCCCTGAAGCTCCTGTTCTGGCAGGCGCCGACTTTGCTCAATCCGCATTTCGCCGTCGGCACCAAGGACCAGGAGGGCTCGCGCCTGTTCTACGAGCCGCTGGCCGGCTGGGACCCGGACGGCAATATGGTGGCGATCCTCGCCGCCGAAGTGCCGAGCCGGGAGAATGGCGGGCTTGCCGCCGACGGCATGTCGGTGACCTGGAAGCTGAAGCGCGGCGTCAAATGGCACGATGGCAAGCCGTTCACCGCCGATGACGTGGTGTTCACCTGGAAATATGCCTCAAACCCCGAGACCGCGGCGGTCACCTCGGGCAGCTACACCGACGTGGTTGCCGAGAAGATCGACGATTACACCGTTGTGGTGAAATTCAAGAAGCCGACGCCGTTCTGGGGCGATGCCTTCGTCGCGGCCCTCGGCCAGATCATTCCTAAGCACCTGTTCGAGGACTATATCGGCGCCAAGTCGCGCGACGCGCCGACCAATCTCAAGCCGGTCGGCACGGGGCCCTATCGTTTCGTCGAGTTCAAGCCGGGCGATATCGTGCGGGGCGAACGCAATCCCGACTATCACATCGCCAACCGGCCCTATTTCGACACGGTCGAAATGAAGGGCGGCGGCGATGCCGTCTCGGCGGCGCGCGCGGTGCTGCAGACCGGCGAATTCGACTATGCCTGGAACACGCAGGTCGAGGACGAGGTCCTGCTGCGCATGGAGACCGGCGGCAAGGGCAAGACCGCGATCACCGAGGGCGGTGACATCGAGTTCATCCAGCTGCAGACCTGCGACCCCTGGACCGAGGTCGACGGCGAGCGCGCCAGCCTCAAGGTGCCGCACCCGATCTTCACCGACAAGGCGGTGCGCCAGGCGATCGGCATGCTGGTCGACCGGACCTCGATCCAGAAGTTCATCTATGGCCGCACCGGCGTCGCCACGCCGAACTTCCTGACCAATCCGAAGCAGTTCCGATCGGCCAAGACGACCTGGGAGTTCAACACCGAGAAGGCGGCCCAGCTGCTCGAAAGCGCCGGCTGGAAGCGCGGTTCGGACGGCATTCGCGTCAAGGACGGCAAGCGCCTGAAATTCGTCTTCCAGACGTCGATCAACGCCCCGCGCCAGAAGACCCAGGCGATCATCAAGCAGGCCTGCCAGCGCGCCGGCATCGACCTCGAGCTCAAATCGGTGGTCGGCTCGGTGTTCTTCTCCTCCGATGTCGCCAATCCCGACACCTACACCAAGTTCTACTGCGACATTCAGATGTTCACCACGACCATGACGCAGCCGGACGCCGAGCGCTTCATGAACCAATATTGTTCGTGGGAAGCCGCCACCAAGGAGAACAAGTGGCAGGGCCGCAACATCGTCCGCTGGCGCAGCGAGGAATATGACAAGCTGTTCCGCGCGGGCCAGGGCGAGCTCGATCCGGTCAAGCGTGCCGCGCTGTTCATCCAGATGAACGACCTGGTCATCGCCGACGGGCACGTCATGGGTGTGGTGAACCGGCCCAAGACGGCTGCCGTCATCAACAAGCTGAAGACCAATGTGAGCGGCTGGGACAATTCGCTCTGGTTCATCGGGGAATGGTTCCGCGAGGCATGATGATGACGTGCCTCGGTAGGGTTCGTTCTGACCGGCGAGGCGGCTGATGGGCAACTACCTCGTCCGGCGTCTCCTGATCGCGATACCGAGCTTGCTCGGTATCAGCCTCGTGCTCTTCACCGTCCTGGCGCTCGCCCCCGGCGATCCATTCGGCGAGCTCGCGACCAATCCCAATGTGCCTCCCGAAGTCCGGGAGGCACTGCGCATCAAGTTCGGCCTCGATGACCCGATCATGGTGCGCTACCTGCGTTGGCTCGCCGCCATGGCCCAGGGCGACTGGGGCTTTTCCTTCGCCAGCCGCATCAATGTCGACACGCTGATCCTGCAGCGGCTGCCGACCACCTTGTTCGTGGTCGGCTCGTCGCAGATCCTCGCCTTGATGATCGCCATGCCGATCGGGGTCTATGCCGCGACCAAGCCCTATTCGGTGTTCGACCAGATCGCCAATACGCTGGCCTTTGTCGGCTTCTCGCTGCCGACCTTCTTCACCGGCCTGCTGTTCATCCTGGTGTTCAGCGTCCAGCTCGACTGGTTGCCCTTCGTCTATCGCTCGGACATCAGCGCCACCGGCTGGCAATTCTATTGGCAGCATCTGCGCCAGGCGATCATGCCGATCGCGGTGCTCGGCCTGTTCCAGGCGGCCTCCTACACCCGCTACATCCGCTCGGCCGTGCTCGACGTGATCCGGCTCGACTATGTCACGACGGCCCGTGCCAAGGGCCTCGACGAGGGCGTGGTCATCGTCAAGCACGTGGTGCGCAACGCCATGATCCCTGTCGTCACGCTGGTGGCGCTGCAGATGCCGGCGATCTTCGGCGGCGCCATCGTCACCGAGCAGATCTTCCGCGTGCCCGGCATCGGCTCGCTTTTGATCGACGCCATTCTCGCCAACGACACGCCGGTCATCATGGCGGTGACCTTCGTGTTTTCCTGTCTCGTGGTCTTTTTCAATCTGGTGGCCGATATCCTCTATGGCTGGCTCGACCCCCGCATCTCCTACCGCTGACGTCGGCATCGCCGCCGCCGCTCCGACAAAACATGTCTCGCCGGGCCTCGACGCCTGGCGGCGTTTCCGCCGGCATCGCCTGGCGGTCGTCAGCGGCGGCATCCTCATCCTGATGATCCTGGCGATCGTCTTCGGGCCCTGGCTCTGGCGCGTGCCGATCGACGAGATCGACTTCAGCGCCCGCCTGGCGCGGCCGTCCTGGGCCCATCCCTTCGGCACCGACGATCTCGGCCAGGACCTGCTGGCCCGGATGATCTATGGCGGGCGCATCTCGCTTGCCGTCGGCCTCGCCGCCATGCTGGTGGCGGTGACGGTGGGAACCATTATCGGCGCGATTGCCGGCATTTCGCGCGGCAGTGTCGACGCCGTCCTGATGTGGGTGACCGACCTGTTCCTGTCGCTGCCGCAGCTGCCGCTGCTGCTCCTGGTCATCTATCTCTTCCGCGACGCCCTGAAATCCATGTTCGGCGTCGAGGGCGGCGTCTTCATCCTGATCGTCGTGGTCATCGGCGGCCTGCGCTGGATGCCGGTGGCGCGCCTGGTGCGGGCGCAGTTCCTGTCGCTGCGCGAGAAGGAATTCGTCGAGGCGGCACGCGCGCTTGGCGCTTCCAAATGGCGCCAGGTGGTCAGGCATATCCTGCCCAATGCGCTCGGGCCGGTGATCGTCGCCGGCACGATCGACGTCGCCGCCGCGATCATCGCGGAATCGACCTTGTCCTTCCTTGGCCTCGGCTTCCCGCCGGATATTCCCACCTGGGGGCGCATTCTGTTCGACGCCAAGGACTATCTCGACCACGCGCCGCATTGGGCGCTGTTCCCGGGCGCCGCGATCTTCCTGACCGTGCTGTCGATCAATTTCATCGGCGACGGCCTGCGCGACACGCTCGACCCCCGCAAGGTGATGTAATGCCGGAACTGACGACGGGATCCGGCGCTGCCGAGCCGCTGCTCGACATCCGAGGGTTGAAGACCCATTTCGCCACCGAGGACGGCATGGTCCGTGCCGTCGACGGCGTCGACATCGCCATCGGCCGCGGCGAGACGGTGGGGGTGGTCGGTGAATCCGGCTGCGGCAAGACCGTCACCGCCATGTCGGTCCTCAAGCTGATCGCCATGCCGCCGGGCAAGATCGTCGAGGGCCAGATCCTCTGGCAGGGACGCGACCTCGTGCCGCTGTCCTCGGCCGAGATGAACAAGGTGCGGTCCAAGGAGATCGCCATCGTCTTCCAGGAGCCGATGACCTCGCTCAACCCGGTCTATACGGTCGGCGAGCAGATCGCCGAGGTGGTCCGGCTGCACGAGAAGCTCGGCCGCCGCGAGGCGATCGACAAGACCATCGAGATGCTGCGCCTGGTGCAGATCCCCAATCCCGAGCGCCGCGTCCGCGACTACCCCCATCAGTTCTCCGGCGGCATGCGCCAGCGCGTGATGATCGCCATGGCCTTGTCCTGCAAGCCGAAGCTGCTGATCGCCGACGAGCCGACCACGGCGCTCGACGTCACCATCCAGGCGCAGATCCTCGACCTCCTTCAGGACATGAAGGAACGCTTCGGCATGGCGATCATGCTGATCACCCACGCCATGGGTGTTGTGGCCGAGACCGCCGAGCGCGTTGTGGTCATGTATGCCGGCCGGGTGGTGGAGGAAGCCTCCGTCGACCAGCTGTTCGGCAATCCCAGGCACCCCTATACGCAGGGGCTGATCCGTTCGATCCCGCGCATCGATACCGCCGCCCTCAACAAGCCGCGGCTGGAAGCCATCGGCGGCAGCGTGCCCAACCTCCTGAACCCGCCGCCCGGCTGCCGTTTCGCGTCGCGCTGCCGTTTCGCTTTGCCTGTCTGCACCGAAACCATGCCGCTGCTGCGTGAGATGGAACCCGGCCACCAGGTCGCCTGCATCCGAGCCGAGGAGATCGCCCGGTGACCGAGCCCCTTCTCAGCGTCAAGAACCTGGTCAAGAACTACGCGATAACGGGCGGATTGCTGTCGCGCGAGGTCGGCCGCGTCCATGCCGTCGACGGCGTCAATTTCGACATCAAGGCCGGCGAGACGCTCGGCCTGGTCGGCGAATCCGGCTGCGGCAAATCGACCACCGGACGCTGCATCCTCCGGCTGATCGAGCCGACCGCCGGCGAGATCTGGTTCGAGGGCAAGGACGTCATGTCGCTTGGCCATGACGCGCTGACGGCGCTGCGCCGCGACATGCAGATCATTTTCCAGGACCCCTACGCCTCGCTCAATCCGCGCATGACGGTGGGGTCGATCATCGCCGAGGCCCTGATCATTCACGGGCTCGCGAAATCCAAGCAGGATCTCGACGCCCGTGTCGTCGACCTCCTGGAAACGGTCGGGCTCAGGTCCGACCATATGAGCCGCTATCCGCACGAGTTTTCCGGCGGCCAGCGCCAGCGCATCGGCATTGCCCGGGCGCTCGCCGTCGAACCCAAGCTGATCGTCTGCGACGAGCCGGTCTCGGCCCTCGACGTCTCGGTCCAGGCCCAGGTGATCAATCTCCTGGAGGACCTGCAGGAAAAGTTCAGCCTGACCTATCTGTTCATCGCCCATGACCTGAGCGTGGTCGAGCATATCTCGACCCGCGTCGCGGTCATGTATCTCGGCCGCGTGGTCGAGATCGCGCCGGCCCGCGACCTCTACACCACGCCGCTGCATCCCTATACCGAGGCGCTGCTGTCGGCGGTTCCGATCCCCGATCCCAAGGTCAAGCGCCGGCGCATCATGCTGCAGGGCGACGTGCCCAATCCGATCAACCCGCCGACCGGCTGCCATTTCCACACCCGCTGCCCGATCCGGCAGCTGCCATTGTGCAGCCAGACGACGCCGGAGCTGAAGCAGAGCGCCGAGGGGCACTGGGTCGCCTGTCACCTCAGGGGCTGACCGGGCGCCGCAAGCCTGCGAAAGCGGATGGCGCCGGGTGCCACCTCGTACCTGGACAGGTCCGGTCGCCTCAGCCATGCCAGATGTCCTGAAGCACCGACACAGAGGTCCGGGGAAGCAAGTCCATGTATGACGTCATCATTGTCGGCGGCGGCTCCGCGGGTGCAGCATTGGCCGCACGCCTGACCGAGGATGCCGACCGGCGCGTCCTGCTGCTCGAGGCGGGTCTCGACTGGCGCGCCGGGGAGGCGCCCTGGGAGATCACCACGCCCAATCCGATCCCGATCATCCACCGGCGCGAGTTCCAGGAAAAATGGCAGTGGCCCAACCTGATGACCCGCCGCGTCGCCGGCCAGGACCAGCGCTTCTACTGGCGCGGCAAGGGGCTCGGCGGCAGTTCGATGATGAACGGCCAGATCGCCATCCGTGGTGTCGCCGAGGCTTTCGACGAATGGGCGGCGCTCGGCTGCACGGGCTGGTCGGCGCGCGAGATCATGCCGCTGTTCTCGATCATCGAGGATGACCAGACGCTGGGCGACGAGCCGGGCCATGGCCGCGGCGGGCCGCTGCCGGTCTATCGGGCGCCGCAGGAAAGCTGGGGGCCGGTCGACCGGGGCCTGCGCGACGCGGCGCTCGCCGCTGGCTATCCCTGGTGCGCCGACGTCAACGGTCCCGATGGCGAGGGCGTCGCCTGTTATCCGATCAACAGCCGCGACCGCCGGCGCATCTCCACCAACGAGGCCTATCTGGAGCCGGCAAGGCACCGTGCCAACCTGGAGATCCGCGGCCACGCCTTGGTCGACAAGGTGCTGCTCCGCGACGGCCGGGCGGTGGGCGTCCGCGTCCATCTCGCCGGCCATGGGGTGACCGAGATCGCGGCACGCGAGGTGGTGCTGTGCGGCGGCGCGATCCACAGCCCGGCGATCCTCATGCGCTCGGGCATCGGGCCGGCCGAGGACCTCAAGGCGCTGGGGCTTCAGGTCGAACGCGACCTGCCGGTCGGCCGGCATTTCTTCGACCATCCGCTGTTCCGTGCCACCGTCGAGCTCGACGACGCCCACCGGCCGACCGACCCGGACACCCGCCACACCAATTGCTGCCTGACCTACAGCTCGGGCCTCGCCGGCGGCGGCAAGCGCGACATGATCATGATCGCCTTCAACCATCGCGGCATCGAGAACCCGGCGCGCTCCGGCGCCATTGGCGCCGGCCTGTTCAACGCCTTCTCGCGCGGCACGCTGAAGCTCGCCTCGGCCGCGCCCGATGCCGATCCGGTGGTCGAGGAAAACATGCTGGCCGATCCGCGCGACATGCTGCGCATGAAGGACGCGGTGAAGCGGCTGGCCGTGCTGGCGGTTCAGCCGGCACTGTCCGATATTGCCGGGCGGATCCATCTCGGCGACAGCGGGCTGACCTTGCCTCAGGCGGCGGCCTTGCCCGATGCCGAACTCGAGGCCGTGCTGCGGGTCGAGACCGGCGATATCCAGCACGCCGCCGGCTCCTGCCGGATGTCCGGCTTCGGCGATGCCGACGGCGTGGTCAACCCCGACGGCACGGTGAAGGGCATCGGCGCCCTGCGCGTCGCCGACGCCTCGATCATGCCGGCCGATTGCCGGGCCAACACGCATCTGACCACCGTGGTGATCGGCGAGGCCATCGCCGCGCGCATGCGGGCGGAAGGGCGTGCGGCGGCGAAGGTGGGCTAAGACAAAAA
>JAFKKV010000058.1 GCA_017304475.1 Hyphomicrobiales bacterium
GCCAGAGGACGACCGGACCATGCTCACCCGCGGTTCTGTTCCCAGGGTGTTGCGGTCCCGGCCATCCGCGTCGAGGCCGGTGGCCACCGGCCTCGACGCACCTCTCAGCTTGCACCAAGTCGGCCCGATCAACATGCAAGGGTGGTTGCACCCGCCCGCGCGGCGCATTTCCGCGGCAAATGATGGGACAGCCCTCTTCAGCCCCTCACCCGGCGCCTGACGGCGCCACCCTCTCCCGCAAGCGGGCGAGGGTTTACGCGCCTCTACCGCGCCTCTTCCCCATTCGCTATTCGCCCGTCAAACCGCCACCGTCGCCCCGAATCTCTCCTCGAAACTGCGCCGCAACACCGTGTCGACCTCTTCCATGGTCACCGGCAGGCCGAGATCGACCAGGCTGGTAATGCCGTAGCGCGGATCCTCGATGCCGCAGGCGACGATGCCGCCGAAATGGCCGAGATCCGGTTCGACATTCAGCGAGATGCCATGCAGCGTCACCCAGCGCTTCACCCGGATGCCGATGGCGGCGATCTTGTCCTCGTGCTCCGGCCCCTTGTCGGGCCGTTTCACCCAGACGCCGACGCGATCCTCGCGCCGTTCGCCCCGGACATTGAAGCCGGCGAGCGTCGCGATGATCCAGGCCTCCAGCGCGGCCACGAAGACCCGGATGTCGCGCCGGCGCCGGTTGAGGTCGAGCATGACATAGGCGACCCGCTGGCCGGGACCATGATAGGTCATCTGGCCGCCCCGGCCGGCCTCGAACACCGGAAAGCGGGCGTCGATCAGGCCGGCGCCGCGGGCGCTGGTGCCCGCCGTATAAAGCGGCGGATGTTCAACGAGCCAGATCCGCTCGGCGGCCCGGCCTTCCGAAATGGCCAGGACGTGCCGGTCCATCTCGGCCAGCGCATCCTCATAGCCGACGGGAGCCGGCGCGATCAGCCATTCGACCGGCGCGGAGCCGTCCGCCGGCAGCATCGTTCCGGCCAAATCCTCACGCGTGTTTACCACTCGTTCACCATGATCATGGTCTGCTGACGCCAATCCCGCATGGTGCATTCATGGCGCAAATCGAAACTGTTTCCCTCGACATCTCGGTGGTCCTCGGCACGACCAAAATGCCGATTCACCAGATGCTGCGCATGGCGCGCGGCGCCATCATCGAACTCGATGCCACGGAGGACGACGAGGTGCAAATCCTGGCCAACGACATGCCCATCGCCCGCGGCCAGGTGGTGATCAACGGCAACCGCATCGGCGTCCAGATCACCGAGATGCTGCCGCGCCCGGTGGATCTGCGTTAAGGCGGGTAGCGAAGAGCGAATGGGGGAGGAAGAGCGCCGAAACGTAGGGCACAGCTCTTCCCATTCGCTACTCGCCATTCGCCTCTCCGATTTCCCCATAACCGAGCCGGTCTAGCGCGCCCTGCAGGATGAAGGCGGCCGCCATCTTGTCGACGAGTTCGGCCCGCCGGGCCCGCGAGGCGTCGGCGGCGAGCAAGGTGCGGGTGACGGCCTGGGTCGACATGCGCTCGTCCCAGAACACGATGGGCAGGGGCGTTTTCGGCACGAGATTGCGCACGAAGGAGCGGGTCGACTGGGCCCGCGGCCCCTCCGTGCCGTCCATGTTCTTCGGCAGGCCGATCAGCAGCGCCCCGACATCGTGCCTGGCGGCGATCGCCAGCAAGGCCTCGACGTCAGGCGTGAACTTCACCCGCTTGATCGTTTCCAGTGGCGTCGCGATCGTCCAGTTCACGTCTGAGAGCGCCAGCCCGATGGTCTTGGTGCCGAGATCGAGCCCCATCACCCTCAAGCCCTTGGCGACCTCCGCCCTGATACCGGCCAGTTCCACGATCGCCATGCTGCTCATCACCCCCGACGATGCGTTGTGACCGTCCGCGCGGCCTCTATACTGCCGATATGGACCAAGTCCTACCGCTTGGCACGTTCTACCGCATGAGGAGACGCCCGATGAAACTCACCTGGTTCGGCCATTCCGCTTTTCGGCTCGAGTTCGGCCAATCGATCGTGCTGATCGATCCCTTCCTGACCGGCAATCCGTCATTCACCGGCAACCGCGCCGAGGCCATCGCCGGTGCCACCCATGTGCTGATCACCCATGGCCATGCCGATCATGTCGGCGACACCCTCGATATCGCCGCCCAGACCGGCGCCAAAGTGGTGACCAATTACGACCTGTGCATGGTGCTCGGCGCCAAGGGCCTGAAGGCCTTCGACCCGATGAATTGCGGCGGCACCACCGACCAGGGCGATTTCACGGTGTCGCTGACCAATGCCCTGCATTCCTCCTGCGACTTCCATGACGGCGTCAGCCAGGCGCTGGGCAATCCCAACGGCATCGTGATCAAGGTCAAGGGCGGGCCCAACCTCTATGCCATGGGCGATACCGACATGATGCCGGACATGGCGCTGATCGCCGAATATCACAAGCCCTCGATCGCCCTGGTGCCGATCGGCGACCGCTTCACCATGGGCGGCGATGCTGCCGCCTTCGCCTGCCGCAAGTTCTTCAATTTCGAGACGGTGGTGCCCTGCCACTACGGCACGTTCCCGATCATCGACGCGACCGCCGACAAATTCGTCGGCGCCATGGGCGGCTCGAAGACCAAGGTTGCCGTGCCGAAAGTGGGCGAAGTGCTGACGCTGTGAAGCCGGCGAATAGCGAGTAGCGAATGGGGCATGATGCGTGAAGCTGCGCGCGAACCCTCGCCCGCGTCTTCGCGGGAGAGGGTGGCCTCGGCAGAAGCAATTGCTTCTGCCTGACGGCAGCGGCCGGGTGAGGGTGGTTGCGTCGGCGCGATCAGTGCATTCCGCCTGGAATTGATGGGGCGCCCCGCTTCAAACCCTCACCCGGCGCCTGACGGCGCCACCCTCTCCCGCCGCAGGCGGGAGAGGGTTTACGCGCACCACGGCTGCGGCTTCATCCCCACTCCCCATTCGCCATGCACTATTCGCTTTTACCCCTTGAACCCCCGGATCATCGTCATGAACCGGACCTGTTCGGTCGCGTCTTCCTTGAACAGGCCGGTAAAACCGGTGGTGATGGTCGAGACGCCCTGCTTCTGCACGCCGCGCATGGACATGCACATATGCTCGGCCTCGACGAGAACGGCGAGCCCGCGCGGGCTGAGGCTTTCCTCGATCGCCGCGACGATTTCGGCGGTCATGTTTTCCTGCGTCTGCAGGCGGCGCGCGAAGATATCGACGACGCGCGCGAGCTTGGACAGGCCGACCACCCCGTCGCGCGGGTAATAGGCGATATGCGCCTTGCCCTGGATCGGCACGATATGGTGCTCGCAATGGGAGAAGAACGGGATATCGCGCACCAGCACGACATCGCCGTAGCCGCCGACCTCCTCGAAGACGGTGCCGAGCTCCTTCGCCGCCGACTGGCCATAGCCGCGAAACAGGTCTTCCCACGACTTCGCCACGCGCCGCGGCGTGTCGACCAGGCCCTCGCGATCGGGATCGTCGCCGATCCACTCGATCAGCGTGCGCACGGCGGCTTCCGCTTCCTCCCGCGTCGGACGACGGTGACGCTTTGCCTCGGGACCCTTGTGAACGGGAAGGGTCGTGACGACGGCATCCATGACTCAACTCCGGTAGAGGAACGTTCCCAACGGCTTGGTTATTCGGCGGTCCGGGGCAGGCTGTTACGGTTGAGGGGAGAGGATCGAGGGAGGGACGAAATGCATGCCCGTTATCGCCGGTGCAACGCCCCGGTTGGCCCGGGGTTCCATGTCGACATGCGAGGCATATATGATGGAGGCATCTGAACGGCCCATGAACAATTGTTCATGTTGCGGCCGCGGGGAACGGCAACCGTGATCGACGACATCTACAACAGGCGCATCCTGGAACTGGCCGCCGACATTCCGCGGCTCGGCCGCCTGGCCGCGCCCCAGGCGAGCGCCACGGCGCATTCGAAACTGTGCGGCTCGACCGTCGTCGTCGACCTCGTCATGGAGGGCGACCGGGTCACCGATTTCGCCCATGACGTGAAGGCCTGCGCGCTCGGCCAGGCCTCTTCCTCGATCATGGCGCGCCATGTCGTGGGCTCAACGGCGGAGGAACTCCGGAGCCTGCGCGAGACGGTCAGGCGCATGCTGAAGGAGAACGGCGCGCCGCCGGCGGGCAAATGGTCCGACATCGCCGTGCTCGAGCCGGTGCGCGACTACAAGGCCCGCCATGCCTCGACGCTCCTGACCTTCGACGCGGTGGTCGACGCCATCGGCAAGATCGAGGCCGCCCGCGCGCCGCAAGCGGCGGAATAAGGCGGGGAAGGGGGCGGGGAAGGGGCGGGACGATTCCCAGCTCGTTCTCTACGTCATCCCCGGCCGAGCGACGCGAGGGGAAGGGGATCCAGGGGTCGACAGGCGGCGCTTTCCGAGCATGAATTTAGCCCGAAATTGATGCCGGTCCGATGATTTCGCGGCGTCCCGGGCACTGCTCTGCAACCCCTGGATCCCCTTCCCCTCGCGTCGCTCGGCCGGGGATGACGTCGTGCTTTTTTGCCGCCGAGCAGTCCATCGACCACTGCTTGCCCCCTTCACACCGCCACGGCATGCTCCGGCGGCGCCAGGCCGTAGAGGTCGGCGATCGTCTCTTCGGCAATGGCGAAGGAGGTCGAGGCGCCGGTGCCGCCGGTCACCATGACCAGGCGCACGTCGGGCCGCGGCGTGTCCATGAACATGACGTCAGGGCCCGACGGATAGATGCCGGTCCAGCGCTCGGCGATCCGGCGGCCGGGCAACGCGAGGACGGCGTCGAATTCGCCCATGATCAGGTCGTCGACGGCGGTGGGCGCGAAGGGATCGGGCGTCGCGCCGTAATGATGGCTGTCGCCGACCACCAGCGAACCGTCGGCCGATTGCACGACGATCAGATGGATGCCGTTGGCGAGCATGTCCGGCCGCTCGGCGGCGAGCCGCGCCTTCAAGCGGGCGGCCTCCGGCAGGGCGGCGAAGCCGTCATAGCGGGCAAGGCCGAAATCCGACATCACGGCGGCGCCGAATGCGACCGGGTTTTCCGGCCTGACCCGCAGCATGTGCAGCTTGCATTTGGTCGGCCCGCGCGCCGCGATCCGCTCCGGGAAGAGGGTCAGGAAATCGTCGTTCGGGCAGACGATCGCGGTTTCGGCGGCGACGAGGCCGGCCGAGGTCCGGATCTCGGGCGGTTCGACCGCGGTGACGGTCACGCCCCGCCGGATGGTGACGCCATGGGCCTCTTCGAGATGCCGCGCGAGCTTCGGGATCGCCGTGCGGCTCTCGACGCGCAGGGCGCCTTCCGACAGCAGCACGGCCTTCAACGCTTCCGTGCGCAGCGCTGGAACGCGGTTGGCCGCCTCGGCCGGCGTGACGATCCGGCAAGTTTCCGCCATTTCGGTCGCCATGAAGGCTTCCAGCACCGGCACCGCCTCGGGCAGGCGTGCCGTGACGGCGACGCCGCGGTGCTCGACGATGATCCCGGCGCCGGCCGCGACCTCTGCCCAGACATCGCGCGAACGCCTGGCCCGCCGCCAGGTCAGCCCGCGCTGCTGGCCGGTGGCCGTCACCAGGCCGAAATTGCGGATCGAGGCGCCGTTGGCCTGGCTGTCCCTGTCGAGCACAATGACGCGCTTGCCGAGGCGAGCGGCCGCCAGTGCATGGGCAAGGCCGAGAATTCCGGCACCGACAATGGCGAGATCATAGGTCCTGGTCATGCATTATCGATAGAGACAGGGCTCGCCGGCTTCAACGCCGGATGGGCGGGCGCGTGTTAAAAAGCGGCATGACAGGTTCCGATCTCGACCGGCTGTTCGACGACAGGCGCCCGCGGCGCTGGCCGAGGCTTGCCGGCCACCTGCTGCTGCGCGGCTATCAGCTGAGCATTTCCATGCTGGTCGGCCGCTGGTGCCGGCACCTGCCGAGCTGTTCGGCCTATATGGACGAGGCGGTCATGCGTCACGGGCTGTGGGCCGGCGGCTGGATGGGGGCCGCCCGGCTCTGCCGCTGCCACCCGCTCGGCACGTCAGGCATCGACAATCCGCCGCTTGTCCGGCCGGCCGGGGCGCGTTGGTTCCTGCCCTGGCGCTACGGCCGATGGCGCTGGAACAAGGGCGGTCCGGTTTGCGAAGCCGTCCAGCCGGATCAGAACCCCTGATCGCGGGTAATGATGCCATAGCCTTCGAGAATGCCCCGTTCCGGATAGAACGGCTCGTTCTGTTCGCCGTCCATCATGTCGCCGAGCGCCGGATCGAGCCCCATATCGCCGAAATAGCCGCGCACCCGCTCCAGCGTCGCGGCGATCAGCTTCTGCCTGAGCGCATCCGGCAGGACGCCGCCGGCCGGGTGGCGAAAATCGATCGGGCTGATGGAAATGAGCGCGCCGGGCGCCGCCGCCCGCGCCACGCCCGAGACCAGCAGGTAGAGGCAGGCGCCGTGGCAGGCCCCATCCAGCGCCAAAGTCGGGCTGGGGCCGGACCGGTCGGTGCGCGCCACGATCGTGTCGAGCCTGGCGCGCCGGACGATGCGCCCGAGCGCCATGGCGACATCGACGATGCCGCCCTCGGAATGGATCACCACCGGCGGCCGGGCCCGGCCCAGCTGCTGCACCAGGGCGGCGAAGCTGACCACGGTGCCGGGCAGGATCACGCCCTCGGCGGCGATCCATTCCGAGCAGCCCTGGCCGCAGGCGCCGGGTTCGCCGGTCATCCGGGTGAAGGTCATCGCGATCATCGCCGGCGGCGCGGGCCTGAGCGCGGGGGCGGGCGCCTCGCTCTCCAGCGTCGGCGTCGGCGCGGTCTCACCGCGCGTCGCCGGCACCTGCCAGAGGCACGTCGCAAGACCGGCGAACAGGGCGAGGGCTGACCGCATCGGCGCAAGGCTAACCGCCATGGCGCGCCGGGGAAAGGCCGGCCGGGAGCCGGACATGTTGCTCTCGCTGCCGGGCTCCGCTATCCCAGCCTCCTCCGTCGACCGTATGCCGCGCCGGTGTGCGGCAAGTCCGGCTGGCGGATCCAACCTCATCGTCCACCCCTTACCTGCTCTGTCGGCAGGAGTGAGCGGAGAATTCCATGCCTGTTCTGACCTTTCCCGACGGCGCCAAGCGCTCCTATGACGCCGGCCTGAGCGGCCTCGACATCGCCAAGGCCATCGCCCCCTCGCTTGCCAAGCGTTCCATCGCGGTCAAGCTCGACGGTGTCGTCACCGACCTCGGCGATCCCATCCTGAACGATGCCGCGATCGAATTCGTCTCGCGCGAAAGCGCCGAGGCGCTCGAGCTGATCCGCCACGACGCCGCCCATGTCATGGCCGAGGCCGTCCAGAAGCTCTGGCCCGGCACCCAGGTGACCATTGGCCCGGTGATCGAGAACGGCTTCTATTACGACTTCTTCCGCAACGAGCCGTTCACGCCAGAGGATTTCGGCGCGATCGAAGCCGAGATGCGCAAGATCATCGCCGCCAACAAGCCCTTCACAAAGCGCGTCGTGTCGCGCGACGAGGCGGTGCAGATCTTCAAGGACAAGGGCGAGGCCTTCAAGGTCGAGCTGGTCGCCGCGATCCCCGCCGACCAGGAGATCAAGCTTTACGACCAGGGCGGCTGGTTCGACCTCTGCCGTGGCCCGCACATGGCCTCGACCGGCCAGATCGGCAATTCCTTCAAGCTGATGAAGGTGGCCGGCGCCTATTGGCGCGGCGACGCCAAGAACCCGATGCTGACCCGCATCTACGCCACCGCTTGGCGCAATGACGAGGAGCTGAAGGCCTATACCCACATGCTGGAAGAGGCCGAGAAGCGGGATCACCGCAAGCTCGGCCGCGAAATGGACCTGTTCCATTTCCAGGAGGAAGGGCCGGGCGTCGTGTTCTGGCACGCCAAGGGCTGGACCATGTTCCAGAACCTGGTCGCCTATATGCGCCGCCGCCTGGGCGAGATGGAATACCAGGAGGTCAACGCGCCGCAGTTGCTCGACAAGTCGCTGTGGGAGACCTCCGGCCACTGGGAATGGTATCGCGAGAACATGTTCGCGGCCCAGTCGGCCGGCGACGAGGCCGAGGACAAGCGCTGGTTCGCGATCAAGCCGATGAACTGCCCGGGCCACGTCCAGATCTTCAAGCATGGCTTGAAGAGTTACCGCGATCTACCGATGAAACTTGCGGAATTCGGCACGGTTCATCGCTATGAGCCGTCCGGTGCCCTGCATGGCCTGATGCGCGTGCGCGGTTTCACCCAGGACGACGCCCACGTCTTCTGCACCGACGAGCAGCTGGCCGCGGAATGTATCCGCATCAACGAGCTGATCCTCACCACCTATGCCGATTTCGGCTTCGACGAGATCGTGGTGAAGCTGTCGACCCGGCCGGAGAAGCGGGTCGGCACCGATGCCATGTGGGACCGCGCCGAGGCGGTCATGGGCGAGGTGCTGAAGACCATTGCGGAACGCTCCGGCAATCGCATCAAGACGGCGATCAACCCGGGCGAGGGCGCCTTCTACGGGCCGAAATTCGAATATGTGCTGCGTGACGCCATCGGCCGCGACTGGCAATGCGGCACCACCCAGGTCGATTTCAACCTGCCTGAGCGGTTCGGCGCCTTCTATATCGGCGCCGACGGCGAGAAGACCACGCCGGTGATGATCCACCGGGCCATTTGCGGCTCGATGGAGCGTTTCATCGGCATTCTCATCGAGAATTTCGCCGGCCATTTCCCGTTCTGGTTCGCGCCGAAACAGGTGGTGATCTGCCCGATCACCTCGGAAGCCGACGATTACGGACTGGAAGTGCTCGCCGCCTGCCGCAAGGCAGGTCTCAGGGCCGATGCCGACCTGCGTAACGAGAAGATCTCCTACAAGGTGCGCGAGCACTCGCTCGGCAAGGTGCCGGTGATCCTGGCGGTGGGCAAGAAGGAAGCGGCCGAGCGCACCGTCTCGGTCCGCCGGCTCGGCTCGCAGGCCCAGGAAACGCTCAGCCTCGAACAGATCGTGGCGACCCTGACCGACGAGGCGACCCCGCCGGATATCCGGCGCGCCAGGGCGGCGTGATCGTGGAATGAGCAGGGGCCTTGGTGAAAACCAAGGCCCTTGTTGTTTGGAATGGGCCGGCAGGCCTTTGCGGCATCACACAGCGTTGCATGAGCGCAGGACGTCACCCCCGGCGAGCGAAGCGAGGGAAGGGGGTCCAGGAGTTGCAGTGCTCCAACCCTAACGCAGCGAAACTGCCCGTATCATGCGTTGATAGCGCGGATGAAACGACTCCTGGACCCCCTTCCCTCGCTTCGCTCGCCGGGGGTGACGTAGAGAATGTCGGCAACCGCCGGTCAAAGCCGCGGGTTCCGGCGCGCGCCTCCAAGAGGTGTCGTCCTGCACGGCCTCGAAAGCCTGTGAAGCCCTTGCGGTCCCTCTACCGCGCGACGACCTGAAGCTGCAGGTCCTTGCCGGCCTCGACCTGGAATTTGCGGTTGAACACGCGGCCCTCGTGGCGGGCGATGGCGAGATATTCGCCTTCCTGCAGCACCATTGAGGGGAAAGCGCCGATCGATTCCTTGATCACGTCGCCGCCCGGCGTCAGCACCGTCCAGGCGGCATTGCCGATCGGCTCACCGCCCTCGCGGCCCTGGACCAGCCTCAGGCTGACATTGGCGGCGCGGTGGTGAATGGTCGCGTCCGTCACCTGGCCGGCGCGGATGCGGATATCGGCGCGAATGGTGGCGTTGGCGTCGCCATAGACGGAGACGATGTGATAGGTGCCCTCGGTCAGCGCGATCAGGTCGCCGGCCGGCGCCTGGCGCATGACGAGGCGCGGCTCGCCGCCATCGAACAGGCCGCCGGCGAAAATGTCGAAGGCAAGCCGGGCATTGGGGATGTCGCGCTCGCCGACCTTGCCGACCAGTTTCAGCGCGCCGGCATTCAGCACGATGGTCTGGCGGAACGGCCCGGTGCCGATCTCCACCCGCTGCGCCTGCGCCACCGTGCCGAAGGACGTATGCACGATATAGGAACCCGGTCGCAGCCCGAAGGTCGGCGCGGCGTCACGCGATTCGGTGATCAGGGCGAAGGCGCCATTGGCCTCCGGCTGATCGGCGAAGACCCGCCAATGCAGGCCGCCGCGGACATATTGGCCGTTCGCCTTGTAGCGGGCGTCGAAATTGACCGGCGTCCGGTCGGTGAATTGCGGCACGATATTGGGTTGCGGCGAGGCGCCGGGAAGCTGCAGCGCCGGATTGGTGCCGGCTTGCGGCGCGAAGGGCAGGGCGCCATCAGGCAAGGTGAAGAAGGGCGTGGCCGCGCCGCCGGGAATGTGCCGGCGCCGGCGCTGCGGCTCGTTGGCGAGCGGCGCGAGATCGGTTTGCAGCGGCGCAGCCCCCGGACCGCCCGGCGACGGCTGAGCCGTGGCCATGCCCGTCGGCGCCGTGACGGCGATGGCCGCGGCGAGACAGGTCGAACTGAGGCGCGTGGCGATCCTGGGCATGGGCTGCGGTTTTTGAAGGCGAGGGGACCGGCGAACCATTCGCCGATGATTATGGCCTTTTTGCTGCGCATCGCCGCCACAGGCAAGGGAAAGCTCGCCGGGCCGGTTCGACAAGCCGTCGGACAAGGCTGATAAGCCCGCAAATCGCGCGAAAGGGCTTGGCGTGGCGGCTGATCCAACCTAGTTGAGCCAGGAGCCCGAGGACACCGCATCATGCCCGCATCAGCAGACCTGATCGACCACCTGAAGACCCGCCGCTCCGTGCCGTTTCCGCTCATGGCCGAGCCCGGACCGGACGCCCGGACCCTCGCCGACATGCTCGCCATCGCGGCCCGGGTTCCCGATCACGGCAAACTCGCGCCCTGGCGCTTCATCGTCATCGACCGTGCCGCCGGTGCCCGGCTCGGTGCCTATCTGGTGGAACTCGCCAAGGCGGACGATCCCCAGGCGGACGGCAAGAAGCTGGAGGCCGACGCGGCCCGCTTCAGCCGCGCGCCGGTCTGCGTCGCCATCGTCTCGCGCGCCGGTCCGCATGTGAAGATCCCGGAATGGGAACAGCTCCTGTCGGCCGGCGCGGTCGGCCTCAACCTGCTGCATGCCGCGGCCGCCTATGGCTTCGGCGGCAACTGGGTCACCGAATGGCCCGCCTATGACCGCCGCGTGCTCGACCGGCTCGGCCTGGCCGCGTCCGAAAAGATCGCCGGCTTCGTCCATATCGGCACGCCGACCGCCAAGGCCGAGGACCGGGTCCGGCCCGACATGGCCAGCATCATCCAGCGCTTCGAAGGCTGACCTCATGCATTACAATGTCACCGCCGCCGATCACGGCCTGCCTTACGATCCCTTCAAGGCCGTCGTCGCGCCGCGTCCGATCGGCTGGATCACCGCCCTCGACAAGGACGGCCGGGTCAATTGCTCGCCCTATTCCTTCTTCAACGCCATTTCCGACAAGCCGCACATGGTCGCCTTCGGCGGCGGCGGCATGAAGGACGCACGCGCCTTTATCGAGGAAACCGGCGAATTCACCTGCTCGCTGTCGACTTTCGACCTGCGCGAGGAGATGAACCGCACCTCGGCGCCGCTGCCGCGCGGCGAGGACGAGATGGCCTTTGCCGGCCTCGACGCCGCGCCGTCGCAATTCGTCAAGCCGCCGCGGGTCAAGGCGTCGCCCGCAGCCCTCGAATGCAAATATCTGCAGACCGTGCCGCTGACCTCGCTGGAGGGCGTCACCAACTATTTCCTGATCATCGGCCAGGTCGTCGGCATCTATATCGACGACGCCTTCATTCGTGACGGCATCGTCGACACCGCCGCCATGCGGCCGATCATGCGCGCCGGCTACGACCAGTATTTCCAGGTCGGTCCGGACCAGATGTTCAAGATGACCCGCCCGCCCGGCGGCGGCAATTTCAACGAACGCAAGCGCTGAGGCGGGCAGGCCGAGCGCACGCGCGTCCGGCATCACCGCCCCATTCGTCATGGCCGGGCTTGTCCCGACCATCCACGAATGACCCTGGCTGCGGAAGCCGGGCGCCGGCAATCCTCAATGGGCCCGCGCCAGTGCCACGGCGTCGGCGCCTGCCGGAAAACGCAACTGGCCCGACGCGTCGTTGGCGGCCAGCCACACCGCCGCCGCCACATCGGCCTCCGTCGTCACCAAGGCCGGCTTCGCGAAGGCGGCGAAGATTGGCTGCGCGAAGGAGGCATAGGCCTCCGGGATCAGGTCTTCGACGTTCACTTCGGTATTCTCTGCAAAGCGCGTGGTCGGGGCGTAGCCGGGCTCGACCAGCTTGGCCCGGACCTCAAAGGCCGCGAGCTCGTGGGCGAGCGACCCGGTAAACCCTTCGATCGCCATCTTGCTCGCGGTATAGGCGGCCGCCAGCGGCATCGGGGCCAGCGTCACGCTGGAGGTCACATTGACCACCACGCCCGATCGGCGGGCGCGAAACTGCGGGATCACCGCCTGGGTCATCGCCATCACGCCGAAGGTATTGGTCTCGAACACCTTGCGGATATGCGCCATCGGCGTGGCTTCGAAGGCGCCGACGACACCGATGCCGGCATTGTTGACCAGCACGTCGATCGGCCCGCTCGCCGCGATGGCCGCCTGAATGCTCTCGGGCCTGGTGACGTCGAGCGGCAGCAGGCGGAGGCGCTCCGAGCGCGGCAGAAGGTCGTCGCGCAGGGTTCGCATCGTGGCGATCACGCTCCATCCCTGCGAATGGAAGTGACGGGCGGTTTCCAGGCCGTAGCCGGAGGAGCAGCCGGTAATCAGGACGGTTTTCATGGGAGGGGCTTTCGTTGGCGGTTGACGGCCTTGAAATACCCCGCACAATCAGGACTATCATCGATCGATAGTCCATTTTATGTTGGCAATAGTCCTGAAATGACCGATCCGCTCACCCAAGTCATCGACCTCTTGCGGCCGCGGGCCGTGTTCTCGAAAGGCATCAGCGGCGCCGGGCGCTGGGCGGTGCGCTATTCCGAGTTCGGACAGCCGGGCTTCTGTGCGGTGATCGAAGGCCGGTGCCGCCTTGCCGTCGACGGCGAAGCGCCCGCAATCCTGGAAGCCGGTGATTTCGTGCTTCTGCCGGCGACACCTGCCTTCACGATGTCCGGCTTCGAGCCGGCCATGCCGAGGCACATCGATCCGAAGGTCGCGCCGGCGCCCACCGAGGAGGTGCGTCACGGCCGTCAGGACGGACCTCCCGACGTTCGACTGTTCGGCGGCTATTTTGTCTTCGATTCGCCCGATGCGTCGCTGCTGGTGTCACTCTTGCCAGCGATGATTCACATCCGCGGCGTCGCCCGGCTTTCGGTGCTGGTGCGCCTCGTCGGCGAGGAGGCGAGTCATCAGAACGTTGGCCGCGATCTCGTGCTTGCGCGTCTCGTCGAGGTCCTGCTGATCGAAGCGCTGCGGGCCATTCAAGGCAAGGACGCGCCGTCGGGGCTGCTGCGCGGGCTCGCCGACACGCGCGTCGCGGTGGCGCTGCGGCAGATCCATGCAGATCCGCAGCGGCCCTGGACAGTGGCGGAGCTTGCGGGGGCGGCCAGCATGTCCCGCTCGGCCTTCTTCGACCGGTTCACCCGAATGGTGGGGCTCCGGCCCATGGAGTACCTGCTGGCCTGGCGCATGGCCGTCGCCAAGGACCTCCTACGAAGCAAGTCGATTGCACTCGACGAGGTGGCAAGACGCGTCGGCTATGGCTCGGCAAGCACGTTCAGCACGGCGTTCAGCCGCCATGTGGGGCAGCCGCCAGGTCAATATTCCCGTGCCGGCTGATCCGGGGCGATCGCCGCCCGAGCCGTCTTGACCGGAAAAGGCGTGGATGGCCGTGACAAGCACGGCCATGACGCGGTGGAAACCAGCGCGCGAGTGGCGTTTCCGCCGCGAGCCTTCAGCCCTTGCTGCGCGCGATCAGCCGTTCGGCCCGCGTCAGATGCGGCCGGTCGAACATCTCGCCGCCAATATTGACCACGCCGGCATCCGGCTGGGCCGCGAAGGCGTCGATCACCGCCTGCGCCTCGGCGATTGCCTGCGCCGTCGGGGTGAACACCGCGTTGATGACGGGCACCTGCGCCGGGTGGATCGCCATCTTGGCCGTAAAGCCGTCGCGGCGCGCCTCCTCGCATTCCAGCCTCAGGCCCTCGCTGTCGCGAAAAGCCGGGAACACCGTGTCGATCGGCTGGGCGCCGGCCGCCACTGCGCCGAACAGGCAGAGCGACCGGGCGATGCGGAACGGCTCGGTATGGCGGCCGTCGGCGGCACGGTTGGTCTCCGCGCCGATATCGGCGGAAAGATCCTCCGCGCCCCAGGTCAGGCCGGTGAGCCGCGGGCTGGCATCCTGATAGCTGCCGAGATTGAACACTGCCTTGGCCGTCTCGGTCGCCACCACGACGATCTTGATCAGGCCTTCCTCGATACCGTGGATGGCTTCGAGCGCGGTCAGCTTGGCATCCAGATGCGTGGCATCGGCGCCACGCTCGGCCTTGGGCAGCATGATCGCGTCGGGACGGGCGCCCACCACCGCTTCCAGGTCGGCATCGGTCAGCCCGGTATCCAGCGCATTGACCCGCACCATCAGCAGCGGCCGGTCCTTGGTCGCGGCATGAGCGGCCAGAAAGGCGCGGGCGGTGTCGCGTGCCAGCGGCTTGTTGGCGGCGGCAACCGAATCTTCCAGGTCCAGGATCAGCGCGTCGGCGCCGCTCTCCAGCGCCTTGCCGAGCTTCTTCTCCGAATCGGCGGGTACGAACAGCAGGGAACGCATGGGTCAGGCCGGGCGCTTGAGCACGAGCGACTGGCGCAGGCATTCCGCCACCAGCTTGTCGTTCTGGTTGAAGGCGCGGTGATGGAATTCGATCACCCCCATGGTCGGCCGCGATTTCGATTCCCGCTTGGCCACCACCTCGCTCTCGCAGTGGATCGTATCGTCCTCGAACAGCGGGTGAGGGAACTTCACGTCGGTCATGCCGAGATTGGCGAACAGGGTGCCATTGGTCGTATCGGGAACGGAAATGCCGATCATCAGGCCGAGCGTGAACAGTGAGTTCATCAGCGGCTTGCCCCATTCGGAATCGGCCGAGAACTGCCGGTCGATATGCAGCGGCTGCGGGTTCATCGTCATGTTGGAGAACAGCACATTGTCCATTTGCGTCACCGAGCGGGTGAAGCGGTGCCTGATCAGCTGGCCGACGGCGAAATCGTCGAAATAGATGCCGCCGCGCGGATGGCGTTGGGCATCGGTGATCAGAACTGTCGAGGTCATGGGATCTGCGCCATCTCGGGGAGGGACATTAGGATTTCGTTTACCATAATCGATCACGATCGACGGTGGAGGTATCGCCTCCGGAGCGCCGCAGCCATGTTTCTCTTCCGTTCACCTGCCGAACCGCAGAGCCGTCCGACCAATGCGACGGAGGCAGGCGTGAATCGCGTGGTTTCGGCCATTCAGTCGGCGGCCCAGGCCACCGGCGCCGGGTTCGATTACCTGCTGCGGACCGCCCAGCGCGAATCGAGCCTGCAGCCGGCCGCCCAGGCCAGCACCTCCAGCGCCCGCGGCCTGTACCAGTTCATCGACACGACCTGGCTGACCATGATGCGCGACGAGGGTCGCAAGCTCGGCCTGGAGCGCTACGCCTCCCAGATCGGCTCGAACAGCACCGGCCAGCCGGTGGTCGCCGATCCCGCCATGCGCCAGCAGATCCTGGCGCTGCGCGACGACCCCCAGGTCGCCGCCCTGATGGCGGGTGCCTTCACCAACCGCAATGCCTCCGATCTACGCTCGGCCATCGGTCGCGATCCGACCGAGGGCGAGCTCTATATGGCGCATTTCCTCGGTTCCGGCGGCGCGTCCCGGCTGATCGGCCTGAATGCCAGCAATCCGCAGGCAACCGCCGCGCGCTCCTTTCCGGATGCAGCCGGCGCCAATCGCCGGATCTTTTTCGACAATGGCCGGCCGCGCACCGTCGCCGAGGTCTATTCGCTGCTCGCCTCCGGCCAGGCAACCGCGGTTGCCGGCGTGACCGCCACGGCACCGGTACAGCAGGCCGCCGCCAGCCCCGCGCCCGCCCAGGAGGCCGAATCGGATACCGGCTCCTGGTCCGCGGTGCCGCGCATGAACGCCAATCCGAGCCGGCCCTTCCACTCCATGTTCGCCGGCGGCGCCGGTCCGATCAACGCCTTCGTCTCCGCCACCTGGACCTCGATCGGCCGCGGCCCCTCGACCCGTGAAACCGTGACCGCGGCCACTGCGCTGGCGCAGACCAGCACGGCGGCGGCCAGCATCGTGCCGGCGCCGTCAGCGGTTGCCGCGCCGGCCCTGCGCCGGGGCCCGGTCGGCGGCCCCTATGTGCCGGTGCGCACCGAGCCCGCCAACCGCGGTGGGCCGCTCGATCTCAGCCAGTTCCGGCGCAATGCCGACCGTAGCTGAGCCCCGGCATCAGGCCGAAAAAGCGTTAAATTTCATAGTGAACGCTTTGTTAAGCGGCGCTGCGCTAGCCTGACTTTGCGGGGGCGTCGTGTCCCCGCCTGTGCAGGCGCTTCCCATGATCGTCCGTCATTTCCTTCGATGGATCCAGACCGCTCCGGCCGGCGACCGGGCCGACGCCACCTCGGCGCTGGCACGCGCCTATCTCCATTCCGACCTGAGCCCCGGTGATCGCGCCGCTGCCGAAGCCGCCATGATCGTCCTGCTCGACGACCCGTCGCCGCTGGTGCGCCGCGCGCTGGCCGATGCGCTGGCCAGCGCCGAGGACGCCCCCCAGAGCGTGCTGGCTGGCCTGCTCCAGGACCAGCCCGACGTGGCGGCGGTCGTCGCGCGCCATTCGCCCCTGCTGCTCGATGCCGAACTGGTCGATCTCGTCGGCACCGGCGAACCGTTGGTGCAATATGCCATTGCCCGCCGCCTCGACGTGCCGGCCCCGGTGGCCGCGGCGATCGCCGAGGTCGGTTGCCTGGAGGCCTGCCTCGCCGTGGTGGCGCTCGACGGCGCTGATCTGCCCGCCTTTTCGATCGACCGGATCATCGAGCGCTTCGGCGACGACGCGGAGATTCGCGAAGCGCTGTTTCGCCGGCCCGACCTCTCCGCCGGCGCCCGCCAGGCGCTGGTGGTGAAATTGTCGGAGGCCTTGTCGGTCTTCGTCTCGGATCGTGCCTGGCTCGGCAAGGAGCGCGCCGGCCGCGTGGTCAAGGAGGCCGCCGAAAAGGCGACCGTCGTGATCGCCGCCGCTGCCCGCGGCGATGCCCTGCGCCCGCTCGCCCGGCATCTGCGCCGCTCCGGCCAGCTCACCACGGGCCTGGTCCTGCGCGCGCTGCTGTCGGGCCATGTCAGCCTGTTCGAGGAAGCGCTCGCCGAATTGTCTGGACTGAGCGCCCGCCGGGTCGCCGGCCTTGTCGGCGACCGTCGCGGCGCCGGCTTTCGCGCGCTATACGACAAGGCCGGCCTACCGGCCTCGGCCTATCCGGCCTTCAGCGCCGCGCTCGATGCCTGGCACGCCGACGGCACGGGCAGCACCGGCCGCGCGGGCGACGCCCAACTGCGCCGGCGCATGGTCGAGCGCGTGCTGACCGCTTATGCGCCCTTGGCCGCCAGCGATCTCGACCAGCTGCTGGCGCTGCTCCGGCGTTTCGCGGCCGAGGCCGCCCGCGACGAGGCACGCGCCTTTACCGAAGACCTGATCGCCGGCCGGGACGCCGTCGAGGACGACGACCTGACCTTCCCGCTCGCCGCGGCGGCTTGAGCGGGGGCGGGTGCCGGTACTGCAAAATAGTTTAGCCGTCCTTCGAGGCTTGCTTCGAAGGACGGCTAAGCTTGGTGCAAGGCTGTTTTACTGGTTCACGGAACGAGCGGTGGCGCGCCGGTGATCTCGATCAGCTTCTCTGTGGTCACAGCCACCAGTTGATCGACGAGTTCGGTCGCGACCGGGTGGTCGAGGCCCTTGGCCGATTCGCGAACGATGGCGCGGATCGCATCGACATGCTGGTTGGCGAGCGCCCAGGGCAGGTTTTTGGGATCGTCCACGGCCTGCAGCAGCAGCGACAGGCTGTCGGCGGCACGCGCCGCCAGGGGATAACCGAAGGTCGCGGCCTCGCCCTTGATGTCATGGGCGGCCGAGAACAGCTCGGCGCGGATCGCGGCATCCAGGCCCTGGCTCGCCGCGGCATCGCGCGCGCTAGTCAGCCGCGCCACTTCCTTGTCCATCCAGCCGTCGAATTCCGACGACAGCTCGGCGAGCGCCGCCTCGGCGCGTTCGATCGCATCCGGGTCGATGCCGCCGAAGCCGTCATCCGGCCCGTCGACCTTGTGAACAAAGGTGCGCAGGTCGTGCTTGGGCACGATGACCTCGTAGTCGCCGAAGCTCTTGACGCTAGCTTCGTCCAACTTGGTCTCTTTGCGCTTTTTCATGGATCTGTCCGTCACACCGAACTTTTGGTCTTGTCCAGCAAGGGCTGGACCCGGATGGTCTCGGTCTTGTCGCCCTTGCGGCGTTCCGGCCCGACATAGCTCGAGCTGTGGTTGCGCCGCCGGTCAGGACCGAAAAAGGTCTTGGTCTTGATGAAGGGCCGCGGATTCACCACGACATTCAGGATGCGCTGATAGAGCGCCTTGGCCGAAATCGGCTTGGCCAGGAATTCGGTGACGCCGGCGTCACGCGATTCCAGCACGCGCTTCTTTTCGGAATGGCCGGTCAGCATGATGATCGCCACATAGGGATTGGCGTTGGCGCCGGGCTGGCGGATCATGCTGGTCAGCTCAAGCCCGTCGAAGATCGGCATCGACCAGTCGGTGATGACGATATCGGGCATGTAATGGGTGAACCCTTCGAGGCCCGCCGCGCCGTCCTCGGCCTCGTAGACCTCACGGGCGCCGAAGCCATGCAGCAGGGTTCTGACGATCCGGCGCATATGCGCGTTGTCGTCAATCACGAGGAATCGCAGGCGGTTGAAATCGATGCGGATCATCAAGGGCGAATTTAGCGGGAGCCACTCAATGAAGCGTTAAGGCTGATCGCCTCGCTGCGAATTTGGCTCAGGCCTATTCGCCGAACTGCTCGCGCAGGATCCGCTCGTCGAGCGAATGGCCGGGATCGTGCAGCAGCACCATGCTGCGCGACCGGTCCATGGCGATATCGACGCTCGCCACCTCGCGCACCTCGTCGTGATCGGCGGTGGCGCTGACCGGCCGGCGCGTCGGCTCCATCACTTCGATGCGCACCGCCACCCGGTCGGGCAGGAGCGCGCCGCGCCAGCGCCTGGGCCGAAACGGCGAAATCGGCGTCAGCGCCAGGAGATTGGTGTTGAGCGGCAGAATCGGGCCGTTGGCGGAGAGGTTATAGGCGGTCGAGCCGGCGGGGGTCGCCACCAGGACGCCGTCGCCGGCAAGCTCGTCCATGCGCAATTGCCCGTCGACCAGGATACGCAGCTTGGCGATCTGCGATGTCTGCCGGAGCAGCGCCACGTCGTTGATGGCCAGCGCATCGTGCCGCTCGCCATGAATGTCGACGGTGGTCATGGCGAGCGGATGGATGACCGAACGCTCGGCCGCCAGCAGGCGCTCGACCAGCCCATCCTCGACATATTCGTTCATCAGGAAGCCGACGGAGCCGCGGTTCATGCCGTAGATCGGCTTTCCCGTGGCGATGAACCGGTGCAGGGTCTGCAGCATCAGGCCGTCACCGCCGAGCGCGACGATCAGATCGGCCTCGTCGGGCGCGACCGAGCCGTAGCGTGCCGACAGGTTGTTGAAGGCAGCCTGCGCTTCCGGCGCGGGCGAAGCGACGAAGGCGATCTTGCGTTGCGCGGGACCGTGGTCCGACATGGCGGGCCGTCATGCAGAGGAGGGGACTGGCGCAAACCTAGCAGCGCCAGATGTCAATCTCGTCTATACGCGCGGCATACGCCTTGTCGAGGTCATGGCAGGCCGTCGGCGCCGCGCAACGGCGCCGATCCCAGCCCGTTTCGGACGCCGGCTCAGCCGCGGCCGACAAAGGGCATATCGTTGGCCATCACCGTCATCGTCAGGATGTTGACGTCCAGCGGCAGGTTGGCGATGTGCACGACGGCCTCGGCGACATGCCGGACATCCATGCGCGGCTCGACCTTCACCGAGAAATCCGCCTGCAGCACGCCATTGGTCATGCGCTCGGTCATCTCGGTGGCGGCATTGCCGACATCGACCTGGGAGCAGACGATCCGGTCGGCGCGCCCATCGAGCGAAATCGCCTTGGTGAGGCCGAGAATGGCATGTTTGGTGGCGGTATAGGGCGCCGAATAGGGCCTGGGCGCATAGGCCGAGATCGAGCCGTTATTGATGATCCGCCCGCCCTTCGGCGACTGGGCGCGCATCAGCCGCATGGCCGCCTGGGCGCAAAGGAACGAACCGGTCAGGTTGACGTCGACCACCTGCTTCCACTGGGCGACCGTCAGCTGGTCCATGGGAATGGCGGGCGCGCCCATGCCGGCATTGTTGAACAGCACGTCGACACGGCCGAACCTGTCCTTGACCGCCTGGAACAGGGCCGCGACGGAGGCTTCGTCCGCCACATCGGTCGGTACCGCGACAACCTGGCCGCCGGTCGCCGCCGCGACGGTCTTGTCGAGCTCTTCCTTGCGCCGCCCGGCCACCACCACGGCATAGCCGGCGGCAGCCAAACCCAGCGCCGAGGCGCGCCCGATGCCGGACCCGGCTCCGGTGACGACGGCAATCTTCTGCGACATGTCTTTCCTCCGATAACGAGCTTGCGGCACGGCTTCTGCCGGCACGGTTTTGCCGGCGCGCAGACTGGCTGAAACAAGCGCTGCTGTCGACTGTATACAGAGACAGGGCGCGATGCGCAGGATCAGTCGCCGAGGCGCACGCGCAGGCCCGCATAGACCGCCGCGCCGCCGCCATTGTAACCATAGATATCCTGGTAGCGCTGGCCGAAAACGTTCTCGCCGCGGATATAGGCGGTAGTATTTTTGGTCACGTCATAGGACAGCTGGGCGCCGACCAGCGTATAGGACCTGAGATAGACGTCGCTTGTCCCGAGCGGCCCGAAGAAGCGGTCGCGCATGGTGCCGTTATGGGCGAGCGTGACGGTGAACTTGCCCCGCTCCTCGGCGAACGAGGCGGTGGCGGACAGGCTGGCGGCATGTTTCGGGCGGCGCACGGCCTCCTTGAAGACATAACCCGAGAAGGTGTTCTCGGCCGAACGCGTGTCGGTATAGGTGTAGGAGCCGGTCACCCTCAGCCAGTCGAGCGGCCTTGCGGTCACGGAAGCCTCCAGGCCCTGGCGCGAGGTCGCGAAAGGCAGGTTCTCGACGGTGGTTCCCGAACCCACGATCTCGTTTTGCAGATTGGCGCGGAAATAGGTGAGGTCGGTCACCAGCCGGCCGCCAAACCAGCGTTGCTCGACGCCGGCGTCCCAGCCGATCGACTGCTCGGGCCGCAAATTGGGATTGCCGACAAAGGTATTGGTGAAGCCGAACTGCTCGATGAAGGTCGGGTTGGTCACCCCCTTGCCGAGCGAGGCATGCAGCCTGGTCCCGGTCTCGAAGGCCTGGGCCGCCGTCAGGCGCCAAGTCGTGGCATTGCGGAACGACGAATTCCAGTCCTGGCGGGCAACCGTCGACAAGGAGAACCCGTTCGCCAGGCTCACGAGATATTCGCCATAGAGGCCTTTGCGCTCACGGGTCTGCCCGGCACCGGCGAAGCCGTTATTGGTGAAGGGCCCGAAGAAGCCGTCGCTTTCATAATAGTAGCGGAAGCGCTCGCGCACGATCTCCGCGCCGCCGACCAGGGTATGGCGGGCGCCGAAAAAGCCCGGCGTCTCGAAACTATAGGCCGAGCGATACTCCGCCCGGCTGCGCTCGGTCTGCGACCAGAAGGCCTGACGCTCCAGATTTCCAAAGGAACTGACATAGCTGTCCGCGGCATTGGTGCTCTGCCTGGAAGTGTCGGCCGAAAGCTTCTGGATCCAGCGCCCGTCCATGAGACTAACCGTGCCGACGATCCGGCCCTGGAAATCAGTCGCCGTGCCGCGCCCCACGCCATTGGCCAGGAAGCCGTAATTGGGATCGGTGGCGAAACCCGGCCCATAGGCGCTGTTGGCCGGATTGTAGAAGCCGGTTCGGCTGACCATCCGGAGCGTGCCCTCGAGATTGAACCAGTCGGTGGGATCGACACCGAGCTTGGCGCTGAACGAGCCCATTTCAGAACCGTTCGGCCGCGTGGTGCCGGGGGCGACGACGAAACCGCCGGAGCGCAGGCCGGAAACGGAGAGGGCGCCATAGAACGGCCCCTGGGCGCCGCGTGCCGAGACCGAGCCCTGCAGCGTGCCGAAGGAGCCGCCTTCGAGCCGGGCGGTCAGCTCGGGCTTGGCCAGGCCGCGGCCGGATTTGGTGGTGATCAGAATGACGCCGGACTGGGCATTCGGCCCCCAGACGCCGGATTGCGGGCCTCTGACGACCTCGACGCGCTCGATATTGTCGACCGGCAGGTTGGCCAGGTCGCTGTCGCCATTGTTGACGTCGTTGATCGGTATGCCGTCGACCACCACCAGGGTGTGATTGGCCTCGGCGCCGCGAATGCGCACCTGGCTCAAGCCGCCGCGGCCGCCGCTCTGGTTGATCGCGACGCCGGGCACCAGCCGCAGCACGTCGGGCAGCGCCTGGGCGCCCTGGTTGCGGATGTCCTCCGCGGTGATCACGGTGACCGCCGAACCGACACGCGGCGCCTCGACCGGCACGGTGCTGGCGCCATAGACCAGGATTTCGGGCAGGGTCGTCGGCGGCTCCGGCGCCGGCTGGGCCCGCGCCGCGCTCCAGGCGGGCAGGGACAGAATCAGGGCTGTGAAACCGAGGTTGAGAATCGGGCGTTGCGCCATGGCGGATCTCCGCGGGAGGGACACGGGGATCGCGGAAGCTTCCAGCCTCGAAGGTGAGCCCTTCGGCCCCCGCGACATCGGGTGTCACCGAAAAAGCGGAGAACCGCTCCCCGCGCGTGCCATCCCGCACGCCCGGACAGTGACGTCGCGCCGGCCGGTCTCCTGGCTTGCGGGTCGTCGCCGGGGCTCCGCCTTCCCGAGGGCCGAAAGGCCGTCAGTGGCATTCAGGAACCGGCTCGCCGCTCACAGTTGCGGGGGCAGCTGCGGGTTTGCATGGGATCGTCGATCCTGCGCGCACCGCATTCCCGTGGCCATTGCTTGCGCAATGGCCGCCGTCGCGAGTTCCGCCAAAAGGCGGTTTCGCCGGCATTTTGTCAATCAAGCAAGGGAAAGAGGTCCACCGAAAACAAAAAACCCGCCCCGACCTGCCGGCCGGGGCGGGTTTTTCAACCGCGGAAAACGATCAGATCGACTGGCTCCACTGCACCGGAACGAATTGGAAGCCGCTGCCGTCCTTGGCGATGAAGCCGGTCGCCGGGAAGGGTGCGTGATAGAAATGCACCTGGCTGCGCTCGGTCGCCACCATGTCGAGCACGCGCCGGCGCGTCGCCCGCGCCATGTCAGCATCCTGGTCGAACACCGCCGACCAGTCGGGGTTGCGGACGAACAGCGCGGGATGACTGGTGATATCGGCGACGAAGGTGAATTTGGCATTGCCCGAGGCGATGCCGAAAATGGTGTGGCCGGGCGAATGGCCATGGGCGGCAAACGAGGTGACCCCCGGTGCCACCTCGGCGCCCGGCGTGAAGCGCTTCACTTGGGCGGCGATCGGCTGGAACACCCGGCGGGCGTTCTGGAAACCGCCGCGCATGCCGTCGGGCGCCTGGCCCATGCGCTCGTCCGACATCCAGAAGTCCCATTCCGGCGCCGGCACATTGATCTCGGCATTGGCGAAGACCGCCGTGCCGTCCTTCAGCCTGAGCCCGTTAATATGGTCGCCGTGGAAATGGCTGATGACGACCGAATTGACCTGCGCCGGATCGAAACCGGCGGCGCGGAAATTGCGCATCCAGGCGCCGCTGGTCGGCGCGCCCGAATCGCCGTTGCCGGTATCGATCAGCACCAGCTTGCCGCCGGTCTGCACCACCAGCGTGGTGAAGGTGTTCTGGAACGCATCGGTCGGCAGGAAGGACTTGCGCATCGCGTCCTGCACGTCGGCGAGCGGTGCATTGCGAACGAAGCCCTCCAGCGGCCGGAGCGCGAAGCCGTCATTGATCGCGGTGACCGTGATGTCGCCGACCTTGTAGCGGTAGAAGCCCGGCGCCTGGGCCGGGGCGGCGGTCTGGGCTTGAGCGGAGGTGATCATGGCTGAGGATCCGATGGCGGGAGCGGCAACGGCGGCCGCTGTGGCGGCCAGGGCGTGACGGCGGGTGATCTGTGTCATCTTGGCGTCTCTCGGTCGCGGGGCGGCAATTGTTTTGCCGCGCGACGCTAACCTGCGAGAAAGCTTGGCGAAAGGCCTCGCGCCGTTCCGCAGGGTCACGCAATCGTGAACGGCTTGTGCCCTGGTCGACCGACGCGGAGAGCGCGCCATGATGATCCTCGACCGTGGCGCGTCGCGCCAGGGTGGGTGGTGCCGGCAGCGGGACTCGAACTCGCGACCTACCGCTTACAAGGCGGTTGCTCTACCAACTGAGCTATGCCGGCCCATGATCGGCATCGGCCTAGCAATGCCGCGCCCGGCGCGCAAGGGCATCGCGGCAATTCCGCCTGGCGGCGACGGGTCGGGCGCACAAAGAAAATGCCGGGGCGAGGCCCCGGCATTGGTCTTGGACAGGCCGGCCTAGGCCGGCATGCACTCACATTCAGTTGGACCGAAATCAGTTGGACGACGAGAAGGCCGAGGACGGCACGACTTCGCGCTGGATCTGATTGCGCTCGGCATTGCTCACGCCGACCGACTGGCCGCCGAGGCTGCGATGCGAGGAGAACTCGCGCGGCTGGACCGGCGCATAGGTGGTGACGGCGGGGGTTTCGATGAAGCCGGCGGCATCGCCCGAACCCTGAGCGAAAGCCGGGGCGGCGGCCAGAGGAGCGAGCAGAGCGGCGGCGAGGATGAACTTCTTCATGATGGTCTCCATTGGATGGTCCGGCGGGCGTTGAAACGCTCTCAGGCCGGCAGGTTTGGTCTGGGATCGGCGGCGACCGCCGCCTGCGTCAGTTCGACGAAGAGAAGGCCGAGGACGGCACCACTTCGCGCTGGATCAGGCTCCGCTCGGCATTATTCACGCCGACCTGCTGGCCGCCGAGGCTGCGATGCGAGGAGAACTCGCGCGGCTGGACCGGCGCATAGGTGGTGACGGCCGGGGTCTCGATGAAGCCGGCGGCGTCGCCCGACCCTTGAGCGAAAGCCGGAGCGGCGGCCAGAGGAGCGAGCAGAGCGGCGGCGAGGATGAACTTCTTCATGATGGTCTCCATGGATTGTCCGGATTGGCGGCGAGCGCACTGAACCGGATCGGGATGAGGCGGCCTGGTGCCGCCGGGGATCAGTTCGACGACGAGAAGGCCGAGGACGGCACCGCGTCGCGATTGATCAGGCTCTGGTCGGCGGCCGAGACGCGGCTCTGCCGGGCGGTGAATTCGCGCGGCTGGGTGGGCGCATAGGTCGTGACCGACGGGGTCTCAATGAAGCCGGCGGCGTCCTGGGCAAGGGCGGGAGCGGCGACGGCGAAGGGCGCGAGCAAGGTCGCGGCGAGGATCAGCTTTTTCATAACGGTCATCCAATCGAAGTCCCGGTGGGGAGGACACGCCAGGCCCGGGACATTTGTTTCTGTGTCGGCAGGAGGTGTCCGCCGTCGACATTCCCTAGATAGGTGGTGCCGGTCGAAATTGCCAATCACGAAATTGAGAAAATGCACATTACAGAACGTTTCAAAACATTTCAGAGTGCATTGTCGCAATCTTTACAATTGCCACCCGGAGACCGGAGCGCGATGCGCGAGGAAGGCGATTTGCGTCGGACTCGACGCGAATCATCTGCACTTTTTGACAATTCGAACGGGGTTTGGCCGGAGAGTGCAGGGGCAGGCCAACAATAACAGCCTGATCAGCGAGGTGTTTCGGCTATCGGACGTCCAGCAGCCGGACTAAGATTCGAAATTGCGGCACTCAAAAAATTGCGAAGATGCAAATCATTGGAATTCCGTGCCGGAATGTCATGCATGATCACACATCATGCACACCGCGGCACGGCACCAGGGGCATGCCGGGAAAGAGCCCGACATGCCCTCGAAAAGCCGGCACCCGCCGGCCTTTGCGTCACGTCAGTTCGACGACGGGAAGGCCGAGGACGGCACGGCTTCGCGATGGACCGGCATGCCCGTCGCCTGGCCGCCATGGGGAAGGCGAGCGGCGAATTCGCGCGGCTGCACCGGCGCATGAGTGGAGACCGCCGAGGTCTCGACGAAGCCGGCTGCGTCCTGGGCGAGAGCCGGAGCGGCAACAGCGAAAGGCGCGAGCAAGGTCGCGGCGAGGATCAGATGCTTCATGACAGTCTCTATTGAAATCCCGGTGGTGGGAGGGACACGCCAGGTCCGGGACATTTTTTTCAGATGCCGGCGGGAGGTGTCCGCCGCCGACAGCGGTGAGATAGGCGTCCGGCCGATCACTTGCCAATCACGAAGATGATAAATGCAAATATGTCGCACCCAATGAATCGGATGGAATGCACTGATGCAATTTTTGTCAGAATCATGACGGCGACAGGATGGCGCTGGCGACGGGCCGCCATCCTCCATTTCGAAATGGCAGGTCGATGCGAAAGCCAGGATAAAGCTGCATTACGACCACCCGGACAACCACCAGCACTCAGGCCAGGACGCGAAAATGCCGCGGGAAACCGCTGTCGAAATGGGTGCGTAGCCCCGGATCCGCCGATCACAAAAATGGGAAAACGCAATCGTTGCGCGGTAACAATGCATTTAGATTTGCATTCACGCCCCTCGGGTGCTTCGGCGGGTCGGAGGCCGCCCCGACGGCGCTCCCGCTCGTGAGGCCGCCGAAGACTTTTTTGAACAAAAAGCACCGGGCGCTTTTTCAAACGAAAAACGCCGGGGTGGAGGAGCCCCGGCGTTGATCTTGGATAGGACCGGCTGCCGCCGGCATGCACGTCAAAATCAGTTGGACGAAGAGAAAGCCGAGGACGGCACCGCTTCGCGATTGATCAGGCTCTGGTCGGCATTCGACACGCGGTCGTAGCGGGCGGTGAACTCACGCGGCTGGGTCGGCGCATAGGTGGTGACGGCCGGGGTCTCGACAAAGCCGGCGGCGTCATCGGCGAGAGCCGGGGCGGCGAGGCCGAGCGGGGCGAGCAGAGCGGCAGCGAGGATGAACTTCTTCATGACAGGTCTCTTTTTCGGTTTCGGCCGGCGCGGGGCGCTTCAGGCCGGGATGGCGATGGGGATGGCGGCGCCAAAGGCGCCGGTTGTTAGTTCGACGACGAGAAAGCCGAGGACGGCACCGCTTCGCGGTTGATCAGGCTCTGGTCGGCACCCGACACGCGGTCGT
>JAFKKV010000009.1 GCA_017304475.1 Hyphomicrobiales bacterium
GGAGCATCTCTACGAACCGACCCGCGTCGCGCTCAAGGCGATGGACTTCGCCGCCCCGACCTTCGACGAATTCTGGGCCGCCGGCAGCATGATGCTGCCGCAGCTGCCCGATGACGGAGGCTTCCTGCGCAGGTTCCGCTACGATCCCGTCGCCAATCCGCTTGGGACCCCCAGCGGCAAGATCGAGATCTTCTCGGCCACCATCGCGAGTTATGGCGAAGCGGACTGTCCGGGTCATCCGACCTGGCTCGCCCCGGTGGAAGTGCCGCGCCCCGGCGCGCCGATGCGGCTCGTCGCCAACCAGCCGGCGACGCGGTTGCACAGCCAGCTCGATTTCGGCGGCCACAGCAACGATGCCAAGCATCGCGGGCGCGAGGTCGCGCAAATGCATCCCGATGATGCCGCCGCGCGCGGCATCAAGGATGGCGACATCATCAAGCTGTTCAACGAGCGTGGCGCCTGCCTCGCCGGCGTGCGGGTCACCGAGGATATCCGGCGCGGCGTCGTCCAGTTGCCGACCGGCGCCTGGTACGATCCCGTCGACCAGGAGGACAACGCCCTCTGCGTCCACGGCAATCCCAATGTCCTGACCCGCGACGTCGGCACCTCGTCGCTGGCGCAAGGCTGCACCGGACAGTTGACGATCGTCGAGGTCGAACGCTTTGACGGCAACCTGCCGCCGATCCAGGCTTTTGATCCGCCGGTGACGGCGGCCGCCTGATCAAGGGGCTTCCAGCATCGCGGCGGCGCGCGTTCGTTCGGCCCGCGGAGAATTCAGGCCTGCGGCCGAATAACGGCCGCAGGATAAGTACGTGACCCTGGTCGTCCCGAATTCAGGTGCATGGCACTAAGGTAAAGCCGTCCTTCGAGGCTCGCTCTACTCCCCGCGCCTCACGCGAGCGCAGTACGTCACCCCCGGCGAGCGAAGCGAGGGAAGGGGGTCCAGGGTCGCTTCATAGGCGCTTGCAGCGCGTGCCATCGGGGTGAACTCGCAACGCTCAGGTTGCGCGCGGCAACTCCTGGACCCCCTTCCCTCGCTTCGCTCGCCGGGGGTGACGTAGCGAATGCCGATAACCGGGCAGCCCACTTCGTGCGCGCTCGCCCATGTCCTGCGACGTATGTGCGACCGGCAGTCCCACCGAGGGCGAGGGAAGCGCTCACACGCTACAGATGACCCTTCTTCTCGGACGCGATCCTGGCCATCAAGGCCGGGTCGCCATAGCGGGCGAGCGTCAGCGTATGTGCATAATCGGGCACGGCCTTGCCGGTGACCCAGGCCGCACACAATTCGCCGGTGGCGCAGGCGGCCATGGTGCCGAAGCCGGACAAGGCGCCGGCCATGAAGGCGCCCGGGGTCGCCATCGGGCCGACCAGCGGCCAGTTTTCTTCCGTCAGGGTGTAATAGCCGCCATAATGATGCGCATTGCGCGGCAGGCGGCCGATATAGCTCTTCAGCCCGGGATGAAGACGGCTTGCCCCGCGCAGCACGATATCGGGAAATTGGGGATCGATCGGGTCGTCGGCGTGCGGGTCGCTGGCGCCGTGATTATAGGCCCAGCCGAGCTTGATCCACTGGCCGTCCTCGGAGCCATCGGGGCGGCAGTGAATGCCGCCGGGCATGGCCTTCAGGAAGCGCGCGGTCGAGGGATCCTCGCCCAGGATCTGCCGCTCCTCGTCGGTCCAGGGGATCTCCTGGCCATCCAGGTCGATGGTGAAAGGCATTTTGCGCGAAATCGCGGCTTCGCGATCTTCGAAGGCGATCTTCTGCTGAAAGACGCAGGAGACCGGCAGGTTTTCCCCCAGCATCCGCGCGATATCGGTGAAATAGGGGCCCGCGGCATTGACGACCCGGTCGGCCCCGATGACCCGCGGGCCGTCGGGCGTTTCCAGGTCCAGCCGGAACGCCGAACCCCGCGCGATGCCGGCGACCTTGCCGCGCAGCAGCCGGCCGCCGGCGGCGCGAATGGCCTCCAGCATGTACTGGCCCAGTTGCTGGCCGCTGATCGATCCGGCGCGGCGGATATGCAGGATGGCCGCCACATCATCCGCATAGCCGGGAAAGGTGCGCCGGATCAGCGCCCTGTCGAGCAACACGTCCACGCCGGCGGGCGATGTCCGCCAGTTGTCGACCTCGGGCGCCTGATAGCGCGACGCCGGGCCGCCGTCGTGGATCCGGATGATCCGTTCGGCGTCGGATCCGTAGCCGACATAGAGCTCGTCGATGAGATCTTGCGGCCGCGCGCGCCGCGTCACGAGCGCATAGCCCCGGCGGGTCATCTGAATGCGGTCGCCGCTCCGGCCGGCGATTTCCTCGAGCAGATCGATGCTGTGGTCGGTGAACTCCGCCATGATGGGGTTGGGCCACCAATTGCGGTAGTTCTCGCCCGATTGAGCCGATGTCAGGCTCAGCGGATTGAGCGCGTCGATGACCACCACGTCACGGATGTGATGGCGGGTCACCAGGTAATAGGCAACCGCAAGGCCGATATTGCCGGCGCCGATGACGGCGGAATCGAAATGGAGTTCGGGTGAAACTGTCACGTGTCGCTCGATCGTTGGCCGGGCCTAGATGATCCCGGTCTCGGGATAGGGCTTGTTCTCGACCACGCGGCTCCATCCGAGCCGCGACAGGTCGGTGGTCTGGAACGACCCGTCGAGAATGAGTTCGGCGATCGCCCGGCCGCTGCCCGGGCTATGCATCAGGCCATGGCCGGAATAGCCGGCATTCAGGAAGAAGTTCCCGCATTGCCCGGTCCAGGCCCCGATGATGGGGTTGCCGTCGAAGTCGTTCTGGTCATAGAGGCCGGGCAGCGTCGCCTTGCATTTCGTCCGCTCGAACTGCGGGAAACGATGCGCGAGGGCAGGCCAGACCACCTCGTCGAAATAGGCGTGATCGGCCTCGAAATTGAAGCCGCGCGGCTCGTCCAGGGTCGGCACGCCGCCGGAATAACCCTTGCCTTCCGGCCGGAAGGCCAGGCGCCTGACATCCTTCAGATAGGGCAGCGGCTCGATCGGCTCCGCCACCTCGAAATAATGCTCGTAGCGCCGCAGGGGGCTGATCGGCACGGTCATCCCCACCATGGCGCAGATCTCAGCGGCCCAGGCGCCCGCCGCATTGACCACGGCGTCGGTCGCAATCGTCGCGCCCGACTTCAGCTGAACGGAGCGCACCAGTGATCCCTGCCTGGCAATGCCGGTCACCTCGTCGGCGACAAGCGTCACGCCGAGGCTCTTCACCTTCCGGCGCAGGCCCATCAGGACCGAATAGGGGTCGAGCCAGCCGTCGTCGGGCGAGCGCACGCCACCGCCGAGATCGTCGACCGTCATGGACGGGTAGGCGCTGCGCAGCATGGCGCGATCGAGAAGCTCGACATTGGCGCCGAGCGACCGCTGCCTGGCGAAATTCCGCTCCAGGTTCGCCATGTGCTCCGGCGGAACGATGAACAGGTAGCCGTGCTTCTTGAGGTTGATGGCGGGCCTTTCGCCATCGACCTCCATCAAGGCCTCGAAGCTGTCGAAGAAGGGAATGCTGAAATTCGACAGGTGGATGTTTTCGTCGCGCGCGAATTGCCGGCGAATTCCCCCCGATGCCCGGGGCGTCGAGGCGAGTGCATAGGTCGGGTCTCTTTCGATCACGGTGACCGAACAGGGCTTGGGATGGACCGCCAGGAAATAGGCGGTCGCAAGTCCGATGGCGCCACCGCCGATAATGGTGACGTCGGCGCGCGAGGTTTGTTGGCTTGTCGCCGGATCCATGGACCTGTCCCTCGTCGATGGGCATCGGAAAGCGCTGCAAGACCTCGCGAGAGCCTCGCGCACGGTCCGTCGCCGCTCACGTCATCTTTCTTATTTTGGATCCAAAACTAAATCAAGTGGATAAAATATGATCTGATACGCCGTCATCGAAATCCGCCCGCCATGCCCTCGCGATGACGCCGGAACGCAGCGATCCGAGCTAGCGCGTGATCGTGTCAGATCGAAGCGTTGCAGTTCGGTCGGCCGTCCTTCGAGGCTCGCTTCGCTCGCACCTCAGGATGAGGGGTGTGGGTGTATGGCATTGATGCTGCTCATGAAGCTTGAACGGACGAGTGCATTTTGCACCGCCCTACATGCAAGCCCCCACCCTCCTCATCCTGAGGTGCGAGCGAAGCGAGCCTCGAAGGACGGCTGACCGTGGTGCCGTGCGCTTCAATTCGAGACGACCAGCCTCTAGGCTAGGCGGGCGAGCGCGAACGGCTTGGAATCGATGAAGGGCGGTTCGCCGGCGAGGAGTTCGGCGACCAGACGCCCGGTCGGTGCGCCACCCATGAAGCCATAATGGGAGTGGCCGAAGGCGTAGATGACGTTGCCCAGATGGGGCGACCGGTCGATGACCGGCAGGCCGTCGGGCACGGACGGACGCGGCCCCATCCATTCCGTGACAGTGTCGAGACCGGCACGTGGCATCACCGCGCGACCGATCTCCACCAGCTTTTTGGCGCGGGCGAAATTCGGCGGCGCATCGACGCCAGCGATCTCCACCGTCCCGGCGATCCGCAGGCCAATGTCCATCGGGGTGATCGCGACACGGTGATCGACATGGCTGATCACCCGGTTCGGCATCGCGCCGGGATCGGCCGCGGTCACGTGATAACCGCGCTCGGCGATCAGGCGCACCTTGGTGCCGAGCTGGGCGGCCAGGCGATCGGACCAGGCGCCGGCGGCAACCACGATGGCGCCGGCGGGATATCGTCCCGTGGCGCCAATCACCGCGGTGACGTCGCCATCGGCGATGTCGAAACCCGTCACCTTGTCAGCGACGATGGTGCCGCCGCGCTGCACGACATGCTCGGCGAGCCGCTGGACGACCCGATAGGAGTTCGTCGCGTGGCCGTTATCGGGGAAGAGCAGCCCGCTCCTGACCGCGCCAAGGGCCGGTTCGAGCTGCCTGACCTCGTCCGGCCCCAGATGCTCGGTGCGCACTCCGGCTTCGCGCAGCAGATCGACCGCCAGGGGACTGCCGAGAACGGCGTCGCGGCGGCTGCTCACATAGAGCTGGCCGTTGCGCGTGATGAGATCGGCCGCGCCGGCGTCGCGCAGGAGCGGCTCGAGGCAGTCGAAGGCCGGCCGGTGAAGCGACCGCATGGCGGCCGAGATCCGCCTTGCTTCGCCCGGGCTGGATGTCCGCAGCCAGTCGATCAGCCAGGGAAACGATCGGCCGAGATCCCGCCAGCGGATCGACAAGGGCCCGAGCGGGTCGATGAGGAAACCCGGCACTTGCCGCCAGATGCCCGGCATGGCCAGCGGCAGGCAGGCGCCCGGCGCGATCACGCCGGCATTGCCGAACGAGCAGGCCGAGCCCGGAGATAGCGGATCGATCACCGTGACCTGGTATTGGGCGCGCTGCAGGTAGCTGGCGCAGCAGATGCCGACCATGCCCGCGCCGATGACCGTGACGTTTCCCCGGCTCATGACACCTGACCGCCTGTTTGGGCGACCGCCCCGCCGGATCGTCCCGCGAGGCTGAGGAGCGACGCATAGGCCGGCGCGTCGACATCGATGCCTTCGGCTGCAGATATCCGCCTTTGCCGGTATCTCCGGTCGCCCGGCAGCCGGCTTGCCCCGGCATCGAGAATGGCGGCGACAAGCACCGAAACCCTTTCGTCGAAACCGGATTGGGCCCGCCCGGGATTGATCAGCAGAAGAAACTGGCCGCCGAACGAGGTCGTCGTCGGGCCGGCCGGCGACTGGTCCTCGAAGCCGAAGCGGCCGCCGGTGAGGGCGGCGGCGAGGATCTCGACCATGACGGCGAGAGACGCGCCCTTGCTGCCGCCAAAGGGCAGCAAGGCACCACCGTCGAGGATGTCGGAAGCCGAGGTCGTCGGCTGGCCGAAGGCGTCGCAGCCGACACCGGGGGCCACCGCGCGGCCTTCGTTCGCCGCCAGCAGCACGTCGCCCTGCGACAGCACGCTCGACGACTGGTCCCAGACGAGCGGCGGATGGCCGGGTCTCGGCGTGGCGAAGGCGATCGCATTGGTGCCGGTCACCGGCCGGCCGCCGCCCCAGGCGGCCATCCGCTTCTTCGAATTGACGCAGGTCAGCGCGACCAGGCCGCGCGCGGCGAAGGGCTCGATGTCAGGCCAGAGCGCCGCGAAGTGATGCGAGTTCCTGGTCAGCAGGACCGCGACACCCGATGCCTCCGCCATGGCGAGCAGCCGCGGGGTCGCGACATCGAGGGCGACCTGGGCGAAGCCGTTGCGCGCGTCGACCGAGAGAAGGCTCGCGGTCTCGCTCGTGATCGCCGGTCGCGCCGTGCCATCGGCCCAGCCGATTTTGAGGGAATGTACGAAACCGGCGAGCCGCAGGATGCCGTGGCTCTTCACACCGTCGCGCTCGCAGGCGACGATCGTCGCCGCGACCGGGCCGACATTGTCCGGCGCCATGCCGGCTCTCGACAGGGCAGCCCGGACAAGGGCTTCCAGGTCGTCGACCGAAACCCGTTTGGATTGGCTCGATTTCATTCGAAAAGCGTCCCCGTCCGCATGGGCGCAACACGCCGCCCGCCGGATAATATTATATCCAAAATTGTCTTTCTGGATACAATTCTTCGCGGACAGAAGAACACTTATGCGGCGGCCTCTACCGCCGGGGACGGATCAGTCCCTCGCGCCGCGCGGCCGCCAATAGCGACTTCTGGGTGTGCTGGATATGTTGCTGGAGCAGGCGCGCGGCCTTTTCGGCATTGCCCTGCTTGCACGCCTCCAGGATGTTCCAATGCTCTTCCTGGGGCCGCCTCTTGCCCGCGGCGAGCGACACCTGCTCGCTGGTGAAACGGCCGATCTGCTCGACATTGCTCTCGATCATGCCGATCAGCTTGGGGCGATCGCAGGCGGCATAGATGGCCTGGTGAAACTTCCAGTTCAGCCGCGGCCAGTTGCGCGGGTCTTCCTCCTGGTCGTAGAGGCGCAGATCCTCCTCCAGCGCCGCGATATCCTCTTCGGTCATGTTGGGGATGGCCAGCGTCAGCGCGCGGCATTCGAGCGCGATGCGGATATCCATCAATTCGAGCACGTCTTCCAGCGACAGATGGGTGACCACCGCGCCGCGATTGGGATGGATCCGGACGAGGCCCTCGGCCTCGAGCTTTTGCAGCGCCTCGCGGACCGGAATGCGGCTCGTGCCGAACCGCTCGGCCAGGGCGTCCTGGCGCAGCAGCGTGCCGCTCTCGAATTCGCCGCTCATGATCGCTTCGCGCAAGCCTTCGCGCACCAGTTCGGGCGCCGGGAGCTTCGGTTCGGAACTGGCGCCGCTGCGCCCGCGAGCTAAAGGACCTGTCATCGATCGGTGCGTGTCTCGGTGTTGTCGAACAATGCCTAGCGATACCGTTTGATCGTGTCACCCTGGCCGCGGACAAATCGACCGCCGGGCGCCGGCCTGGCCGAGAATCCCTGCCCTAATTGGCCACCATGCGGCTCTCGGCCGCAGGATCCTCGCTCTTCAGATCAGGGATCCGGAACAGATGGAAGCCCCGGAGGAATTCGCGGGTGCGTTCCTGGGTCGGGGCGACCAGCACCTGGTCCGGCGGCCCTTGCTCATGAATGACGCCCTGATGCAGGAAGACGACCTTGCTGGCGACGTTATAGGCGAAGCCCAGCTCATGGGTCACGACGATCATGGTCATCCGCTCCTCGCTCAGCTGGCGCATGACCATCAGGACCTCGCCGACCAGTTCCGGGTCGAGCGCGGAGGTGGCCTCGTCGAACAGCATGACGTCGGGCTCCATCGCCAGCGCCCGGGCGATGGCGACACGCTGCTGCTGGCCGCCCGAGAGGCGCGCGGGATATTGCGTGGCCTTGTCGGCGATGCCGACCCGCTTGAGCTGGAAATGGGCGCGTTCGCGTGCCGCGTCCTTGGCGAGACCACGCAGCTTCATCGGCCCGACCATGATGTTCTGTTCGACCGTCAGATGAGGAAACAGATTGAACTGCTGGAAGACCATGCCGATATGGGTCCGCAATTCGTTCAGGTCGCGGGCGCGGTAGCTGATCTCGGGCGGGTGGGAGCCCTCCTTGACGGTGCCGACGGGCTTGCCGCGGAAATAGACGCGGCCCGATGTCGGCGGCTCGAGGAAGTTGATGCAACGCAGCAGCGTGCTCTTGCCCGACCCGCTGGAGCCGAGCAGCACGACCGTCTCGCCCTGGTTCACCGTGAGGTCGATGCCGCGCAGGACCTCATGCTCGCCGAAGGATTTGCGCAGGTCCGTGACTTTCAGAACTTCGGTCATCGCTCACTCACAGCTTAAATCTTCAGTTCCGCGCATTCATTGTCGCTTCGACACGGCGGGAGACGATGCTCAGGACGTAGAGAACGGCGATGAACAGCATCGATATGGCGGTATAGGCCTCGACCGGACGGTATTCCGTGTCGCTGAGCTGCTTGGCGGCATACATCAGCTCGGCATAGGCGATCGTCGAGGCGATGGCGGTCAGCTTGACCACCTCGATCGCTTCATTGGTGAAGGCCGGAATCATGCGGGTGACCGCCTGCGGCAGAATGAAATAGCGCATCTGATCGAGGTAACCGAAGCCGAGCGCCTTGGCGGCTTCCCATTGGCCACGCTCGACCGACTCGATGCCGCTTCGGTAGATCTCGCCGAAATAGGCGCTGGCATAGAGCGTCAGCGCGATGGCCGAGACGATGAACCGGTCGTTGTGAATCCCGGTCAGGATCGGGATCGCGAAGAAGCACCAGAAGACCAGCACCATGGCCGGGACATTGCGGAAAGCCTCGATCCAGACGGTGCCGACGAGGCGCAGCAGAACGGAGCGGGACGACTTTGCGGAGCCTGCGATCAGGCCGAGCGCCAGGCCGCCCAGGATGCTGGTCAAGGCGAGCTTGAGGGTGTTGACCAGGCCCGCCGCTATCACCGCCCAATTGGTGATGAGGAAGGAAAAGTCCCACTGATAGGTCATGGCCGGGCCCTCACGTCGCGACCGCCAGCCGGCGTTCCAGGAACGCGGCAAAGCGCGAGAGGGTGAAGATCAGGATGAAGAAGACGAGGCCGGTGACGGTGAAGGTCTCGATCGGCCGGTAGGTGTCGGAGGATATCCGGAACGCGACATAGACGATGTCGGTATAGGCGATGGCCGAGGCGAGCGTCGTCGTCTTCAGCATCAAGGTGGCTCGCGTGAAGAACACCGGCAGCATCCGCCTGACGGCCTGCGGCAGGATGATATGGCGCATGGCGACGGCATCGCTCATGCCGATCGCGCGGGCCGCCTCCCACTGCCCCCGGCTGATCGAGGTGATGCCGCCGCGAAAGACCTCGGCGAAATAGGCCGCGCCCTGCAATCCGATCGCCAGGAAGGCCGCCGTGAAAGCGGTGAAATCCAGATTGACCAGCATCGGGAACGCAAAAAAGAACCAGAAGATCAGGACCAGCGAGGCGGCGGTCCGGAAGAAATCGATATAGACCAGGGCGAGACCCGAGAGGGCGCGAGACCCCGACAGCCGGAAGATCGCCAGGAGCAGCCCCAGCGGGACGGCCAGAGCGAGGCAGGCCACCGTGAGCTTCAGGGTGCCGAACAGGCCGATCGCCAGGCCGTCGAGATTGCGCCAGACCGGGCCGAAGTCCCATTGGTAGTTCATCTCGAACCTCCCCATCCGGCCGGTGGACAGCGCCGGGAGCACCGTGCCTTGCGCTCAGCGCGGCCAGTTTTCCCGGCTGATCGGGGTCACCTGCGCCGGATCGAGGCCGCGGAAGACCATGTATTGGTCATAGATCTCCTGGGTCTTGCCGGCGTTGTAGTAGTAGCTGACCACCGTGGTGAGATAGTCGCGCCAGCGGCGATCCGGTTCGATGCGAAGCGCCGCGCCCGCGGCCACCGCGTTGATCGGCTTGGGCAGAAGGGTGTGGCCCGTCTTGAGCCGGCCGCGCGCGATGTCGGCGGTCGGCGCGGTGAGGCAGCCGGCATCGATCCTGTTGGCCTGGAAGGCCGCGATGACCGCGCCGTTGTCCTGAAAGCGCGTGATGGTCGCCTTCGGCAGGACCTTGCTGATGTACTGGTCCTGCGCGGTGCCGAGGCCAACCCCGATCCGGTATTTGGGATCGTTGAAGTCGGACCAGTTCGGCGCGGCGGCCGGCTCGCGGGCGAGCAGCGAGAGGGGATACCAAAGCACCGGCGCCGGCGAGAAATCGATCGACAGGGCGCGTTGCGGGGTGGGGTCCAGAATGAACATCAGGTCGAACTGATTGGCCTGGAGGCCGGCGACACCGTTGGCCCAGGTCGTCTCGACGATCTGCAGCTTCACGCCCATCGCATTGGCGATCTCCTGGCCGAGCAGCGGGCCGACGCCGCGCCAGAGATCCGGTCCGACCCGAACGCCACCGGCCTCCTGCGTGCTGTTGGCGTCCTTGAAATACCAGGGCTCGCTGATGGCGGCGCCCAGGCGCAGGGTCTTGGTCTCCATGATCTGGTCCCAGGTCGACCGGGACTGGCCCTGCGCGCGGGCCGCGCCCGGCGCGAGGAGGGCCGGGACCGTGGCAAGCAGGGGCGGCAGAAGGAACAGGCTACGTCGCAGCATGAGCGCGGCTCGCGGTTGGAGGCATTTTCAAGAATGGATACAAAATCTTGGAAATGGATACAAGATTGCGGAATGGATGCAAGGTTCTTTTCGACGGCGGGCGCGAGCCTGCGCGGATTTCGAAGCGAGGAGGCGGCGGGCGGGTGATCCCGCGGAAGCATGGATGGCCTCATCCGGACCGGGCCTTCAGTTCGCCTGGATGCCGGCCGCATCGACAACCGGCCGCCAGCGTTGCAGCTCGGCGCGCAGCAGGGTGGCGGCTTCCGCCGGCGAGCTGGCGCGGGCGGAGGCGCCGATCGCCTCCATCTTCCTGCGGGTCGCCTCCTCGGCGACGACGGCCGTGATCGCCTGGTTCAGCGTCCGGATCACCGCATCGGGCGTGCCCTGGGGGGCCATGAGCATCGTCCAGGACGTGCCGGCGAGTTCCGGCATCCCCACTTCGGCGACCGTCGGCAGGTCCGGCAGAATCTCAAGCCGCGCCGGCGTGGTCACGGCCAGCGCGCGGACCTTGCCGGCGCGAACCTGTTCGGAGGCCGATGCGATCTGGTCGAACATCACCTGGGCATGCCCGGCGACGACGTCGAGCAGCGCCGGCCCGTTGCCGCGATAAGGCACATGGGTCATGGCGGCGCCGGTCAGCACCTTGAACAGCTCGGCATAGAGATGCGTGGAGGTTCCGATGCCGCCGGAGGCGAAGCTCAGAGGACCGCCCGGCCGCTTCGACAGGTTCGTCAGGTCCGCCAGCGTCCGGGCCTCGACCGTGGGATTGACGATGATGATGTGGCCGGTCTCGAAGACCATCGAAACCGGCACCAGGCGATCGATGATGCTGGTGCCGGTGTTGCGGTAGATCAGGGGATTGACGCTGACCACGCCCATGGAGCCGATCAGCAGGCTGTATCCATCAGGCTCGGACTGGGCGACGCGGTTCGCGCCGATATTGCCGCCGGCGCCCGACACATTCTCCACGAAGAACCTTTGCTGCAGCTGGTGCTCGAGCCGCTCGGCCAGAATCCGGCTGAGCGCATCGGTGCCGCCGCCGGCCGGGAAGGGAACGACGATGCGGACCGGCCGATCGGGATAGGACTGAGCCTGGGCCGGTGCCCCGACGACGGCGGAAAGGACGGCGACCGCCGACGCGACAAACCTGACAACGCCCATTGTTTGGCTCCCGAACGGCCGCGACGGCGGCGGTGGCGGATGGAGCAGGCGTGTTGTCCGCCCCTTCGATCCGCAGGCCTCGGATCATTTGATTGGATCCAAAATCAAGTCAAGTGGATAATATTTGCAAGAGATGCCTACAATGACATCGCTCTTGGATATCGCTCTGGCGCACACAAGGCTGCGCCCGGAGACCGGCCGCACGCGCCGACGGCCCTCCTGGCCCCGTTCGGCCTGGGCGAACCACCGGCAGATCTACGCACGACGTCACCCCCGGCGAGCGAAGCGAGGGAAGGGGGTCCAGGAGCCGACGGGCTGCGCCCTCGGCCCATGCGTCTGAGGGATTGCGCGACTTCGAGGGTGCGCCCGGTAACCCCTGGACCCCCTTCCCTCGCTTCGCTCGCCGGGGGTGACGTCGGAGCCTACGAAGGGGCTCCGGGAAACCGAGGCGACGGCATCGGTGAGCGAAACCGCGGCTTTGCCCTGGTCACTTCCGACCAGGCATTCGCGCCCGCTCTCGCCATCTGCCGCTCAATGCGGCAGGCCGACATAGTTCTCCGAGAGCGAGGTCATCGCCGCCCTGGACGAGACGAGATAGGCGAGATCGGCTTCCTGGATGCGCTGGTCGAAGCTGGTCGCCTGGGGGAAGCGGTGCAGCATGGTGGTCATCCACCAGGAGAAGCGCACGGCTTTCCAGATGCGGGCGAGCGCGCGCGCCGAATAGGCTTCGATGCCGGCCTGCGACCGCTCGCCGTAATGCTCGATCAGCGCCTCCGAGAGATAACGCACGTCGCTGACCGCGAGATTCAGCCCCTTTGCGCCGGTCGGCGGCACGATATGGGCGGCATCGCCGACCAGGAACAGCCGGCCGAAACGCAGGGGCTCGGCGACGAAGCTGCGCAGCGGCGCGATCGACTTCTCGAAGGACGGGCCGGTGGTGACCCGCGCGGCGGAAGCCGGATCGAGCCTCATCCGCAATTCGTCCCAGAAGCGCTGATCCGGCCAGTCCTCGACCCGGTCGTCGATCGGGCACTGGACGTAATAGCGGCTGCGATGGGTCGAGCGCATCGAGCAGAGCGCGAAGCCGCGCGGTGAATTGGCATAGATCAGTTCGTGGTCGGCGGGCGGCACCTCGGCCAGGATGCCGAGCCAGCCGAAGGGATAGACCCGCTCATAGGTGGTCAGCGCGGCCGCCGGCACGCTGGCGCGCGAGACGCCGTGATAGCCGTCGCAGCCGGCGATGAAATCGCAGGCGATCTCATGGGTCACGCCGTCCTTGACATAGGTGACTTTCGGGCTGGCGCCGGCGAAGTCGTGCGGCGTCACCTGATCGGCCTCATAGACCGTCTTGGCGCCATAGGCCTCGCGGGCCTCCATCAGGTCGCGCGTCACCTCGGTCTGGCCGTAGACGGTCACCGCCTTGCCGGTCAGCGCGGTCATGTCGATGCGATGCAGGCTCTGGTCGAAACAGAGCGAAATGCCGTGATGGACAAGGCCGTCCTGAGCCAGGCGATCACCGACGCCGACGGCTGTCAGCAGGTCGACCGTGCCCTGTTCGAGCACGCCGGCCCGCACCCGCGCCAGCACATAGTCCTTCGACTTGCGCTCCAGCACGATATTGTCGATACCGGCCCGATCCAGGATCTGGCCGAGCAGCAGGCCCGATGGGCCGGCGCCGATGATGACCACCTGGGTCCGTGTCACGCTCATGCTGTCAGCTCGTCTAGAAGCGGAGAACGGCCGCCCGGCCATGAAGGCCGGGCCGCCACTATCGAGGGATCAGGAGACCAGCGCCCAGTTGCCGTCCTTCACCGTGATCAGCACGCGGGCGCGCTCGTCGACGCCGTAGCGATCGGTCTCGGTGAAATTGAACACGCCCTGGCTCGCCTTGATGTCGCGCTCGGTCAGCATGGCCTTGCGGATCGCCTCGCGGAACTCGACCGTGCCGGGCTTCGCCTCCTTGATGGCGACCGGCACGACCCGCTTCAGCACCTCATAGGCGTCGAAGATATGGGCGCCGAACTGGGTGCGGGTATCCTTGCCGAACTTCGCCTCATAGGCCGTGACATAAGCGAGCCCCGGGATCTTGGTCGCGGCGCTGTCGGGCAGCAGTTCCGGCGCGATGACCGGGCCGGAAGCCATGATGACGCCTTCGGCCGCGCGCCCGGCGATGCGGATGAAGTCGCGGGTCACCGCGCCATGGGTGTGATAGATCGGGCCGGCAAAGCCACGCTCCTTCAGTGCGATCTGCGGCAGCGCCGCGCCGGTGCCGGAACCGGCGACCAGGACGGCATCGGGACGCGTCGCGATGATCTTCAAGGTCTGGCCGGTCACCGAGGTGTCGGCACGGGCATAACGCTCGTCGGCCACCAGCTTGAGGCCTGCGGCCTCGCCCTGGGACTTGAATTCGCGCAGCCACAGGTCGCCCCAGGAATCGGAAAAGCCGATCATCGCGATATTCTTGAGATTGGCGCGTTTCATGTGGTCGAACAGCGCCTTGGCCATCAGCGAGACCGGCTGGGGCATGACCACGCTCCACTTCTCGCGCCCCGCCGGCACCGGGATCGGCGCGAAGGAGAAATGCGGCACGCCGGTCTCGAAGGCGACATTGGAGACCGCGATGCCGGGCGGCGTGGTCGAGGAGCCCATGAGCACGTCGACCTTGTCCTGGCTGACGAAACGGCGGGCATTGGTGGTCGCCGCGGTCGGGTCGCCGGCATCGTCGAGCACGATGGCATTGACCTTCACGCCGGCGATCTCGGTCGGCAGGATGTCGACGGTGTTGCGGATCGGCATGCCCAGCGCCGCCGCCGGGCCGGTGATGGAAATGGTGATGCCGAGCGTGATCTGCGGCGTCTGCGCCGCGGCGCGGCCGGTCAAGCCGGCAAGGCCCGCGGCGGCGCCGCCGAGCAAGGTGGAGCGTCGGGTCAGTCGGGTCATGGTGTCCTCCCAGGAAATGTGACGGGCCGTCTTGTGCTGCGGCCTCTCGGGTTTATGCGGAATGGGGTCAGTTCATCAGGGCGTCGACGATCTCCTGCGGCACCGGACAGGACGTGATGCCGCCGGTCGCCGGATCCCGCTTGACCAGCACGCGCGTCTCGAAACCCTCGATCGCCAGGATATCGCCTTTGAACACGCGGTGCAGGACCTCGAAGCTGGAGCGCTTGAACGCCGGAATGGTGGTCTCGATCACGATGTCCTCGCCGAATTTCGAGGGCTTCAGAAATTTGGCACGAGTGTCAACTGTTGGATAGCCCACCACTTCGAAACGGGCGAGCATGGCCGGCTTCGGAAACCCCGCCGCCTCCAGCAGGCCGGCGGTCGCCGCGTCGAACATGCCGAAATAACGCGGATACCAGACGATGCCGGCGGGATCGCAATCCCCCCATTCGATGCGCACGGTGCGGCGGTTGATCAAGCCCATGATAGCCCCTCAATTGGTCGCGGCCGGATTTTCGACCAGCATGGCGATGCCCTGGCCGCCGCCGATGCAGGCGGACGCCACGCCGTAGCGCAGCCCGGTCTCGCGCAGCGCGCGCGCGACGGTCACGGCGAGCCGGATGCCGGTCGCGCCCAGCGGATGGCCGATGGCGATGGCACCGCCATTGACGTTGAGCTTCGCCTCGTCGAGGCCGAGCTCGCGGGCGCAGGCCATGGCCTGCGCGCCGAAGGCCTCGTTGATCTCGAAACGATCGATGTCCTCGACACGAAGGCCGGCCCTAGCCGCCACCGCCTGGATCGCCGGCACCGGGCCGATGCCCATGATGTCGGGCGGCACGCCGACGGCCGCGCAGGCGAGGATGCGGGCGAGCGGCGCCAGCCCGGCCCGGCGCGCATAACCGGCGCCGGCAACAATGGCCGCGGCCGCGCCATCGACGACGGCGGAGGAATTGCCGCCGGTCTGGACGCCGCCAAAGGCCGGCCGGATGCGCGCCAGCGCCTCCACCGAGGACGGCCGGATATGGCTGTCGGCCGTCACCTCCTCGCCCTTCTTCAGGCGGATGCCGCGCGGTTCCAGGCCGTCGCGCTCGAACACTTCATTGGTCACCGGCACGATCTCGCCGGCCAGGAAGCCGCGCTCCTGGGCGTCGACGGCACGCGCGAAGGACCGCGCGGCATAGGCGTCGACCTCGTCGCGGGTGATCTGGTAGCGGCGGGCGAGGTTTTCCGCGGTGCCGCCCATGGTGACATTGGCGGCGGGATCGAGCAGCGCCTCCCAGAGGAAATCCTTGAACTCGACCTGGCCCATGCGGAACCCGCCGCGATGGGTATAGGCGGCGACCGGATTGCGGCTCATCGATTCCGCGCCGACGCAGAGCGCGACCTCGGCACGGCCGAGCTCGACCGCGTCGGCCGCCTGCGCCAGCACCTCGACGCCGGTGCCGCAGACCCGCTGGACCAGATGGGCGGGAACCGCGATCGGCACGCCGGAATAGAGCCCGACATGGCGCGGCAGCATATAGGCGTCATAGCTCGCCTGGGCCATCGAGCCGCAAATCACCGTGCCGACATCATCCGCCGCGACGCCGCTGCGTTTCAGCACCTCGCGGCCGGCCTTGATGCCGAGATCGATCGGGGAGACCAGGCCGAAGGCGGAGTTGTAGTCGACAAAGGGCGTGCGCAGGCCATCGACCAGCACGACGTCGGACCAGGTGGAAACCAGGGGCTTGGCGCTCATCGAAACCTCATTCGGCGGCAAGAATGACCCGGGCCGAAGGCGCGGGCGCATAGAGCTCTTCGACCAGGCCGGCGCGGCATTCGAGCACGGCGCGCTGGTTGATCGAGCCCTTGTCGGTGATTTCGCCGCGGTCGATCGACGGCGGCGCGTCCAGGACGATGGCGCGGGCGATGCGGCTCGCCGAACCCGTGGCGGTTTTCGCCATGGCGGAAAGGCGGCTCGCCAGGGCCGCGCGCAGGGCCGGGTCGGACGCGATCGCGGCGAGATCGCCGGTCCCGCTCAGATGCGGGCAGAGGGCACGCACACCGTCGAGATCGAGAATGACGATCGCTGCCAGATCATGCCGGTCGATGCCCGTGATCACCGCATCGCGCACCAGCGGCGCGCAAGCCGAGACGAGCCGCGCCCGCAAGGGGCCGACACTGACCCAGGTGCCGGTCGCCAGCTTGAAATCCTCGGAAATGCGGCCGTCGAAATCGAACCCCTTGGAGAGATCGGCGGGATCGACCGGCTTCAACGCATCGCCGAACTTGTAGAAGCCCTCTTCGTCGAAGGATTTGGCGGTGACCTCGGGCTGGCGCCAGTAGCCGGGCGTGACATTCGGCCCGCGCACCCTGACCTCGAGCTTGTTGCCCGACGGCACCAGCTTGATCTCGTTGCCGGAGACCGGCAGGCCGACATGGCCGGAGCGGCTGGTCTCAGGGGTCACCGACATGCAGAAGGGCGCGGTCTCGGTGGCGCCGAGCCCGGTCAGCATGGGAATGCGCGCGCCGGTCTCGGCGACGGCGATGTCGTCGAGCGCGTCCCAGACATGGCGCGCCAATGATGCGCCGGCAAAGAACATGCAGTTGAGCCGCGAAAAGAAGGTGCGGCGCAGGCCGGCATCGGCCTGGAGATAGGCGACCAGCGCCTCATAACCCTTCGGCACGTTGAAATAGACCGATGGAGCGATCTCGCGCAGGTTTCGGACGGTGGCCTCGATGCCGCCGGGCATCGGCTTGCCGTCGTCGATGTAAAGCGAGCCGCCGTTGAACAGGACGAGGCCGACATTGTGATTGCCGCCGAAAGTGTGGTTCCACGGCAGCCAATCGACGATGACGGGCGGCTCCTCCTTCAGGAAGGCCAGGGTCTCGCGCAGCATGACCTGGTTGGCGCAGAGCATGCGCTGGGTGTTGACGACCGCCTTGGGCATGCCGGTCGAGCCGGAGGTCAGCAGGAATTTCGCGATGGTGTCCGCCGTCACGGCGGCCTTGGCGGCGTCGACCCGCTCGTCGTCGGTTTCCGCCAGCAGCGCGGCGAAGGGCGTCACCGCGCGCCCGGCGATTTCGCCCACCGAGGCCACCACTTCGGTACCGGCGGGCACGGTCGCGCCGATGGCCGCGGCATAGGGGCCGGCCTTGTCGGCGAAGACGAGCCCGGGCGTCAGCAGGTCGACGGCATGCCGGAGCTTGCCGAAATCCTTCGATACCAGGGAATAGGCCGGCGAGACCGGGCAGAAGGGGATGCCGGCATAAAGCGCGCCGAGCGCGATCATGGCATGGTCGATCGCATTGCCGGACAGGATCATCACGGGCCGCTCGGCCGACAATCCGCGCTTCAGCAGCGCGGCGGCGACGGCGCGCACCGTCAGCCGCGCGGCGGCATAGGTGACGCTGCGCCAGCCGGCCTCGCCGGTGCGCTCGGCCAGGAAAACCCGCTCCGGCGCGGTCACGGCCCAATGGTCGAGGCAATCGGCCATGCGCACGGGATAGGCGGCGAGCGGCTGGCGCGGCCTGAGCAGCACGGCGCCGTCAGGCCGATATTCGACATCGACCGCGGTGTCGCCGAAACGGATCGGGCGCAAGGGATGCGCCGCAACGGCCATCATGCCGTGTTCTCCCTCTGGTGATGGTATCCGCGCGCCCTCTTGGCGGGGCGCCTGGCATGCCGGACGTCAGTTAGTCGCGCCGCACCTTGCCGGCCTTCTTGGTCAGGAAGGCCTGGATGCGGGTCTTGGCCTCGCGGTCGTTCTGGGCCACCGCCGCCATCAGCGATTCCATCAGCAGGCCGGCCTGCGGGTCGCTGTCGGCAATACGCGGCAGGGCCTGCACGACGGCGAAATTGGTCATCGGCGCATTGCCGGCGACCTTCACGGCGAGCTCCCGCGCGGCCTGAAGGCCCTGGCCATTGTCGACCAGATATTGCGAGAAGCCGAGCGCCACGCCCTCCTCCGCGCCATAGGTGCGCCCGGTCAGCATCATATCGGCCATGCGGGCGACCCCGATCAGGCGCGGCAGCCGGACCGAGCCGCCGCCGCCGACGAAGATGCCGCGCTGGCCTTCGGGCAGGGCGTAGAAGACGTTCCGTTCGGCCACCCGGATATGGCAGGCCGAGGCGAGCTCGAGGCCGCCGCCGATGACCGCGCCCTGCAGGGCCGCGATGACAGGCACCGGCCCGAACTGGATCCGGTCGAAGGCCCGGTGCCACAGGCGCGAATGCATCAGGCCTTCGGTGGTGTCGCGCTCGGTCAGCTCGGAGAGATCGAGGCCGGCGCAGAAATGGTCGCCGACGCCGTGGATCAGCGCCACCCGGACGCCTGACGGGATCGCCTGGAAACAAGCATCCAACGCCAGGATGGTGGCATCGTCGAGCGCATTGCGCTTGAGCGGCCGGTTGATGCCGACCGTCATCACGCCGCCGGCGATCGCGACGGCCAGCGGCGCCGAATTCGGCTGGGCATGAGCGGCTGCGGCCTTGGGCATTCGCAAACTCCAGGTGCAATATAACAATTATATTGCATAACGAATTGGCCGTGACAAGCCACCGCTGGTGGTGGCGTTTGGGCGGTCATCGATCGGGCTGAGAAGGGCCGTCTGGCGGGCTTAGGATGAGATGGCTCCGCATTGAAGTGCACGGCACCATGGTTGGCCGTCCTTCGAGGCTCGCTGCGCTCGCACCTCAGGATGAGGGATGTGGGCGTATAGCATTGATGTTGCTCATGAAGCTGGACCGGACCGGCGCATCTAGCACCACCTCTTGTGCAAGCTCCTACACCCCTCATCCTGAGGTGCGAGCTCTTGCGAGCCTCGAAGGACGGCTAACCCTGATGCAACGCCCCGATCCAGCCCGATCGGGTTCAGCCCGGCCGGTCGCGCCTGGCCCGGAAGGTCGAGGGCGGCTCCGGCTGATCCAGCCGGAAGATCGCCTCGGCGATCCCGGCAACCGCACCGGCCTCGTGCTGGTCCTTGTCTGTCGGCAACAGCACCGCCACCTGCCGGACGCCTAGGTCACGCAGCTGGAACGGCGTGCCGTGGCCGAATTCGAGATGGCCGCGGCCGATAATGCCGACCACCAGCGGCGGATCGGGCGCGTCGAGCACGCGCGCGATATTGCAGGCGAAGGCGCGGTCCCAGGTCTGCTGCGCCCGGACGAACCGGTCGAAGGCCGGGTCCTGGGCATTGGTGGCCGTGCGGGCCGGACCGCCGCCGCCGGTGATGGCGAAGAGGTAGTCCCGATAGGCCGGCGTCGCCGCCGCAGCCGGTGTCAGCCCGTCACGCTCATCCTCGGGGATCGCCGCCCAACCCTCCTTGCCGACCCGCGTCACCAGCGGCCGGTGGCAGTTCAGGGCGAGCATGCGGACGCGCTGCTGCCGGCAGAAATGGAACAGCGGCAGGTAGAGCTCGGGATCGAAGCCCCAGACCTCGTGCCACCGCACCGCCTCCAGAAAGGCCGCGGTGGAATAGGCGCCCGCCACCCAGAGGTCGAGTTCGGGCTGCAGGCGCCGCGGAAACATCTCGTAGCCGACCGCCAGATGGGGCTTCAGGCCATGGAGATAGGCCGTGACATGCAGCTGCCAGCGATGGATCTCGGCGACATCGTGGGTCTCGCCGAGCAGCACCACCTGATGGGCGGCCATGGCGCGCATCAGGTCGGCCTGGTCGCGCAGGTTTCCGGTTGCGGGGTCGAGCCAGCTGGCGCGCGGGTGCTGAAACAGGGTCATGGCGGTCGAAGCTCGCGATCGGGAGGAAGGGCCTGTCCGGATCGCTTGACGGCGCCGTGGACGCTCCCCGCTAAGGCGACTATTCGCGCGGCCGCGTCAAGGCGGCGGGTTGTCCGAGGCCGTGGCCGGAACCAGGGCGGGCATGTCGCGTTGATCTGGAACCCGTTCGCCCCACCCTTGCGAACCGTCGACGAGAAGGACAGAGGTCATCGTGATGGCATCCGGCTCCGGCCGCTTCGGCTTCTGGATACCGGTATCGCCGATCATCGCGCTGATCGCGGCGGGTCTGCCGATGATGGCGGCCCTCGCCTCGCCGGCCGAGGCCGCCCGCCGGTCGCGCTGGCAGCCGCGAACCGCACCGGTTGTCCAGCCGGTGCCGCTGCCGATGCCGAGGCCGCCGGAGGCGCCGCCCGCGGCGACGGCCGTCCCCTCGCCGCCGGCGCCCGCCGCGTCGCCTGTCGCGCCCGCACCCCCAGCTCCCGCGCCCAAACCCGAGGAAGCCGCGCCGCCGGCCGGCGCAGCGACGGCGGCTTGCCTCGACCGCCTGCGCGAACTCGGCGTCCGCTTCACGCCCGCGCCGGTGCCCGCGCCGGCATCCGGCACCTGCGCGATCGCCACCCCGGTGCGCCTCGAATCCCTCGATCTCGGCGCCGCCCAGATGCTCGACCTGCCGGACCGCCCGCTGGTCGACTGTCCCTTCGCCGAGACGCTCGCCCTGTTCGCCCGCGACCTGCTGGCGCCGCTCGCCAGGAGCCAATTCGAGACCCGCCTGACGCGGCTCGGCACCGGCCCGGGCTTCGAATGCCGGCCGCGCAACCGCGTCGCCGGCGCGCGGATCAGCGCCCACGGCCAGGGCCGCGCCATCGACATCGCCTGGCTCGGACTTGCCGATAGCAGGCGCATCGTCATCGAACGTCCGGCCGATGAGGCCCAGCGTCGCTTCATCGCCGCCATCCGCCGCGCCGCTTGCGGCTGGTTCACCACCGTGCTCGGCCCGGGCTCGAACGCGGCCCATGCCGACCATCTGCATTTCGACCGCGAGCCGCGCGGGAGAAACGGCGAATCGCGGCTTTGCGAGTAGGGGGAGGAGCGGTCCCAGGACCCGTTCGAGAGTACCATCCGCGCAACCCGCCACTGTTCGCCAGTCGTGAGGGCGGCCCGTGCGGATGCCCAAAACACGGCCACGAATGACGCGCATCACTGCAAGGCGAGGCTGTTGCGGCTGCCCCGCCCGACTGGTGTGTGAACCACCGACGTCACCCCCGGCCGACTGAGCGAAGCGAAGGAGGGGAAGGGGGTCCAGGAGTTGCAGAGCCCTGCCGTCAACGCCGCGAAATCGCCCTACCATCACGCACTTAGAGCGCCGATGAGGCCGCCCTGGACCCCCTTCCCTCGCCTCCGCAGAAGCAAGGGCTTCTGCTCTGGCTCGCCGGGGGTGACGTCGAGAATGCTGAACCGCCCCCGGACTATTCGCCCATGCGATAGCCAATACCAGGCTCGGTCAGGATCAGCTTGGGCTCGGCCGAATCGACCTCGATCTTCTGCCGGAGCTGGCCGACATAGACGCGCAGATATTGGGTGTCCTCGACATGGGCCGGGCCCCAGACCGCCGCCAGGATCTGGCGATGGGTCATCACCTTGCCGGCATTGCGCGCCAGCAGCAGCAGCAGCTCGAACTCCTTGGGCGTCAGCTTCAGGTCGGCGCCGGCGCTGGTGGCGCGGTGGGCGGGCACGTCGATCTCGATCGGCCCGACCGTGAAGACCGACTGCTCGACGGCGCCGCCCCTGCGGTGGCGCATGGCGGCGCGCACGCGGGCGAGCAGCTCGCCGATGCCGAAGGGCTTGTTGACATAGTCGTCGGCGCCGAGATCCAGCGCCTCGATCTTCTCGGCCTCGCGGTCGCGCGCCGACAGCACGATGATCGGCACGTCGGAAAAGGCGCGCACCTTGGCGATCACCTCCTTGCCGTCCATGTCGGGCAGGCCGAGATCCAGGATGACGCCGTCGGGCGCGGCGCCCGCGATGCGGCGCACCGCGTCGGTGCCGGTGGTGACGCTGACCACCTGATAGTCGGAGGCTTCCAGCGCCGGCGTCAGGAAACGATGGATCGCCGCCTCGTCGTCGACCACCAGGATGCGGGTCTTCATAGTCATGGCCCGGTCCTCACCGATCGATCCTCACTGCTCGTCCTCATGGTGCTTTGACCTCGGCGGGCTTCGCCAGGGTGATGGTCAGCCGCGTTCCGGCGCGGCCCTCGACCGGGCTTTCGGCCCGGATGGTGCCGCCATGCGCCTCGACGATGCCTTTGGCAATGGCCAGGCCGAGCCCGGTGCTCTCGCCGCCGTCGCGCCGGTCGCGCGTGCTGCTGGTGGCGAATTTCTCGAAGACATGCGGCAGGGCCTCGGGCGCGATGCCGGCGCCGTCGTCGGAGACGGCGACGACCGCGTCGTGCTCCTGGTCGCGCACCGCGATCACCACCCGGGCGGCCGGGCCGCCATGGCGGAGCGCATTCTCGACGATATTGGAGAGCGCCTGCTCGATCAGCGTGGCGTCGGCCTCGACCAGGGGGGCTGCCTCGGCGGCGACGTCGATGACCCGGCCGGGCCAGCGCCGGCGCGCGGTGATCGCCACCCGGTCGGCGGTCTCCTTCAGATCCAGCCAGTCGCGCCGGAGCTCCAGGCCGCCCGCCTCCAGGCGGGTGATGGCCAGGAGATCGCGCACCATCCGGTCGAGATGCTCGGTCTCCTCCTTGATCTGGGTCAGCATGTCCGCCCGGGTCGGCGACGACATCTTGTCGCCAAAGGCGATCAGCGTGGTCGAGGCGCCGAGAATGGAGGCGAGCGGCGTACGGAAGTCGTGGCTGATGGAAGCGAGCAAGGTGTTGCGCACCCGCTCGGTCTCGGCCGCGGCCTTGACCGCGCCCATCTCGCGCGACAGCGAGGCGCGCTCGATCGCCGCCGCGGTCTGCTCGGCCAGCGTGTCGAACAGCGAGCGGGCTTCCGGGTCGAGCGGCGCGCCGTCGGCCGCCTCGGAGATGCCGATGACGCCGACGCGGGCGCGCGGCGTCTTCAGCGGCACGAACAGCCAGGGCGCGGTCGGCAAGGTCTGGGTCTTGCTGCCCGCCGGCTCGTCATGCTCATGGGCCCAGCGCGCCGCCGCCATGCTGGCCGGGTCGAGATCGTCGACCGGCGGCCACATGCCGGTCAGGGTGATGTCGCCGTCGCGGGCGAGCAGGATCACCACATTGCGGGCGAGCGCGCCGTGCATGTCGCTGGCCGCGGCCTCCGCCACCTCGTCGAGCGAGGCGATGCCGGAGATCCGGCGCGAGAAATCATAAAGCCGGCGGGTCGCGCGCATGCGGTCGGAGGCGATGCGCGCCTGGTCGCGGACCCGGCCGGCAAGGGTGGAGACCAGCATGGACACGGCGAGAAAAACCAGCAGAGCCAGCAATTCATGCGGCTGCGCCACGGTGAGCGTGTAGATCGGCTCGATGAAGAAGAAATTATAGGCCAGGAACGACAGGGCCGAGGCGACGATCGCCGGCCAGCGGCCGAAGGCGACTGCGGCCCCCACCACCGCCGCGAGGAAGACCAGCGACAGGTTCGGCATGGTGGCATTGCCGCCGATCGCCTCGCCGAACAGCACGGCGGCGCCGACCAGCGCGGCCGAGCCGAGATAGGGCCAGATATTAAGCCGGCGCGGCAATCGCTTCGGCGCCGGCGGCTCGGCTTTCTCGGGCGTCGCGGTGACCACGTGGACGCCGATATCGGCGGCCTGGCGCACCAGCTCCTGGGCCAGCGCCCGGCCGAACAGGGTGGCGAGCCGGCCGCTCGCCGAGCGGCCGACGACGATCTGGGTGACGTTCTCGCGCCGGGCGTAACGCAGCACCTCACTCGGGATGTCGGAGCCCACCAGCCGTTCGGTCTCGGCGCCCAGGTCCTTGGCGAGCTGCAGGCTCTCGTCCAGGCGCCGCCGCTTGGCCTCGACCAGGACGTCGGTCGGCCGCTCGACCGAGATCACCGTCCAGGGCGCGTCCATGACGTCGGCCAGGCGCTTGGCCTGGCGTATCACGAAGGGCGACAGCGGATCCGGCCCGGCCAGCGCCAGGATGCGCTCGCCGGCGGCCCAGGGCCCCTCGATGGCGCCGGCGCGCATGCGTTCGATCAGCGAGGCGTCGACCGTCTCGGCGGTGCGCCGGAGCGCCAGCTCGCGTAGCGCCGTCAGGTTCTGCGGCTTGAAGAAGCTCTGCACCGCCTGGGTCGCGGTCTCCTGGACATAGACCTTGCCCTCGGCGAGCCGCTTCAGGAGCTCGTCCGGCGGCAGGTCGACCAGCACGACCTCGTCGGCCTCCTCGAACACCCGGTCCGGCACGGTCTCGCGCACCCGGACCTTGGTGATCTTCAGGACCACGTCATTGAGGCTGTCGAGATGCTGGACGTTCAGGGTGGTCCAAACGTCGATGCCGGCGGCGATCAGCTCCTTGACGTCCATCCAGCGCTTGGGATGGCGCGAGCCCGGCACATTGGTATGGGCGAGCTCGTCGACCAGCAGCAGAGCCGGCCCGCGGGCGAGCGCCGCGTCGAGGTCGAATTCCGGCACGGCCCGGTTGCGATAGACGATCAATTGCCGGGCAATGACCTCGAAGCCCTGGACCAGGGCCTCGGTCTCGCGCCGGCCATGGGTCTCGATGATGCCGGCGGCGACATCGAGACCCGCCGCCAGCTGTTCCCTGGCCGCGGCGAGCATCGCATAGGTCTTGCCGACGCCGGGCGAGGCGCCGAGAAAGATCTTCAGGCGGCCACGGCCCGCCCGCTCGGCCTGAGCCAGGAGCGCATCGGGGTCGGGGCGGTTCGTTTGGTCGACGGCCATCCCGTCAGTTTAGGGCCGAAGCGCGTCGAGCGCGAGGTTGAGCCGGAGCACGTTCACACGTCGCTCGCCGACCAGGCCGAGCGCCCGGCCCTCGGTCTGGGCCTCGACCAGCTGCCGGACGCGGTCGACGGCCAGATTGCGGGCGGCGGCGACGCGGGCGACCTGGGTCAGCGCGTTTTCCGGCGTGATATGCGGGTCGAGGCCCGAGCCGGAGGTGGTGACCGCGTCGGGCGGGATCGCTCCCTGGACACCTTCCTTGCGCAGCGCTTCGATATCGGCCTTGACGCGGTCGACCAGCTTGCCCGTCAGCGGCCCGAGATTGGAGCCCGACGAGTTGGACGCATTATAGGGCGCGTCGACCGTCTTGCTCGGGTCCTGCGGGTCGGGGGCGGATGTCGCCGACGGGCGCGGGTGGAAATAGCGCTCGCTGGCAAAAGCCTGGCCGATCAGCTCGGAGCCGATGACCTTGCCGTCGCGGACGATCAGCGAGCCATTGGCCTGGGCGGGGAACAGGCCCTGCGCGATGCCGGTCACCGCCAGGGGATAACCGAGGCCGGTGAGCACGGTGAACAAGGCGAGCAGCACGCAGGCGGGGCGGAGATGGGCGAGCATGATCGCTGTCCTCAGCTGAGACCGATGGCCGAGATGGCCATGTCGATGAGTTTGATGCCGACAAAGGGCGCGGCGAGGCCGCCGAGCCCGTAGACGACGAGATTGCGGCGCAGCAGCGCGGCGGCGCCCACCGGCCGGTAGGCCACGCCCTTCAACGCCAGCGGCACAAGGGCGACGATGATCAGTGCGTTGAAGATGACCGCCGACAGGATCGCCGATTGCGGGCTCGCCAGCCCCATGACGTTGAGCGCGCCGAGCGCCGGCAGGGAGGCCACGAACAAGGCCGGCAGGATGGCGAAATATTTGGCGACGTCATTGGCGATCGAAAAGGTGGTCAGCGCGCCACGCGTCATCAGCAATTGCTTGCCGATGCCGACCACCTCGATGAGCTTGGTCGGGTCCGAGTCGAGATCGACCATGTTGCCGGCTTCGCGCGCGGCCTGGGTGCCGGTCTGCATGGCGACCCCGACATCGGCCTGGGCCAGCGCCGGCGCGTCATTGGTGCCGTCGCCGCACATGGCGACGAGCCGGCCCTTGGACTGTTCGGCGCGGATGAAGGCGAGCTTGTCCTGGGGCGTGGCCTCGGCGATGAAATCGTCCACGCCGGCTTCGGATGCGATCGCCGCGGCGGTCGCCGGATTGTCGCCGGTGACCATGACGGTGCGGATGCCCATGCGGCGCAGCTCGGCGAAACGCTCCTTGATATCCGGCTTCACCACGTCCTTCAGATGGATGATGCCGAGGATGCGGTTGCCCTCGACCAGGCCGAGCGGCGTGCCGCCGGAACGGGCGATGCGATCGACGGCCTCGCGGAAGCCCGGCGGCTCGGTGATCGGCTGGCCGCAGGTGGTCTGGCGGGCGAATTTCACCACGGAATCGATCGCGCCCTTGCGCAGGCGACGGCCGTCCAGGTCGACGCCCGACAGCCGGGTGGCCGCCGAGAACTCGATGAAGGCGGCGCCGGCGGGACGGTCGAGCGCGATGTTCATGGTGTTGCGGGCGAGCTCCAGGATCGAGCGGCCTTCCGCCGTCTCGTCGGCGAGCGAGGCCAGCACGGCCGCTTCCATCACCTCACGCTCGGAGATGCCGGGCATGGGAATGACCTCGGAGGCCATGCGGTTGCCGAAGGTGATGGTGCCGGTCTTGTCGAGCAGCAGCGTGTCGACATCACCCGAGGCCTCGACCGCGCGGCCGGAGGTGGCGAGCACGTTGAACTTCAGGAGCCGATCCATGCCGGCAATGCCGATGGCCGACAGGAGCCCGCCAATGGTGGTGGGGATGAGGCAGACGAGCAAGGCGACCAGCACGACGACCGGCATGGCCATGCCGTGATAGGCGGCGAAGCCCGGCAGCGTGCCGACCGCGACGATGAAGACCAACGTCATGCCGGCGAGCAGCACGGTGAGCGCGATCTCGTTCGGGGTCTTCTGGCGCTCGGCGCCCTCGACCAGCGCAATCATCCGGTCGAGGAAGGAATGGCCGGGCTGGGCGGTGATCTTGACGATGATCCAGTCGGACACGACGGTCGTGCCGCCGGTTACCGCCGAGCGGTCGCCGCCGGCCTCGCGGATGACGGGAGCGGATTCGCCCGTGATCGCGGCTTCGTTGACCGAGGCGATGCCGGCGACGATGTCGCCGTCGCCCGGGATGACGTCGCCGGTCTCGACCCGGACGAGATCGCCGGGCTTCAGGTCGAGCGCCGAAACGGCCTCGAACTTCTGGTCGTTGTCGGGCGAGACCAGCCGCTTGGCCTGGGTGTCGGTGCGGGTCCGGCGCAGCGCGTCGGCCTGCGCCTTGCCGCGGCCCTCGGCCAGCGCTTCCGCGAAGGTCGAGAACAGCACGGTCAGCCACAGCCACAGCGCGATCTGCGCGGTGAAGGCGGAGGCCTGGCCGGTAAACAGGTCGCGGATCAGGATGATGGTGACCACCATCGCCACGGCCTCGGTCACGAAGATGACCGGATTGGAAATGAGCACGCGCGGATCGAGCTTCCTGAAGGCGTCGATCGTCGCCTGGCGGGCGAGGTGCCCTGCCAACAGCGTCTCGGAGCGTTTACGGGTCATGATGTTGGCCTCAATTGGCGATCAGGCCGGAGAGCATCTGCATGTGCTCGAGAACCGGGCCGAGAGAGAGGGCTGGGAAGAACTGCAGGCCGCCCAGGATCAGGATGACGCCGGCGAGCAGGCCGACGAAGAGCGGCGTATCGGTGGGAAAGGTGCCGGCGGACGGCGCGAGCTTCGGCTTGGCGGCGAGCGAACCTGCGATCGCCATGACCGGCACGATGACGGCGAAGCGGCCGAGATGCATCGCGATGCCGAGCGTGGTGTCGTACCAGGTGGCGTTGGCGGTGAGGCCGGCATAGGCCGAGCCATTGTTGCCGGCGGCCGAGGAGAAGGCATAGAGGATCTCCGAATAGCCGCGCGCGCCCGGATTGGCCGTGCCGGCCAGCGCCGCCGGCAGGACCATGGAGACCGAGGCGAAGCCGAGGATCACCAGCGGCACCACCAGCACGCCGAGAACGGCGAGCTTGACCTCGCGGGCTTCCAGCTTCTTGCCGAGATATTCCGGCGTGCGGCCAACCATCAGGCCGGCCACGAACATGGCCAGGATCGCGTAGAGGATGATGCCGTAGAGGCCCGAGCCGACGCCGCCCGGCAGCACTTCGCCGAGCTGGATCAGGAACATCGGCACCAGGCCGCCGAGCGGCGTGTAGGAGCCGTGCATCGAATTGACCGAGCCGTTGGAGGCACCGGTCGTGAACACCGCCCAGAGCGCCGACATGGGGGCGCCGAAGCGGACCTCCTTGCCTTCCATATTGGGCCCGACCAGGCCGAGCGCGTTCATCTGCGGCGTGCCTGCGCCCTCCGCCCAGTAGACCACGACGATGCCGATCACCAGGAACAGGATCATCACGGCGAACAGCGCCCAGCCTTCGCGCTGGCGGCCGATCATCTTGCCGAAGGCGACCGCGATGGCGAGCGGCAGGGCGACGATGGCCCAGAGCGTGACCATGTTGGACCAGGCATTGGGATTTTCGTAAGGGTGCGACGAATTGACGTTGAAGAAGCCGCCGCCATTGGTGCCGAGCTGCTTGATGGCGATCTGGGAGGCGACCGGCCCCTGGGCGATCACCTGGTTGGCGCCTTCGAGCGTGGTGGCGTCGACCGAACCGGCAAGCGTCTGCGGCAGGCCGAGCGCCACCAGGACCAGCGCCGTGACGATCGAGATGGGCAGCAGCAGGTAGAGCGTCGAGCGGGTCAGATCGACCCAGAAATTGCCGAGGCCTTCGGTCTTTTCCCGCGCGAAGGCGCGCGCCAGCGCCGCGAAGATCGCGATGCCCGTGGCCGCCGAGATGAAGTTCTGCACGGTGAGGCCGAGCATCTGGGTGAGATGCGACAGGGTCGTCTCGCCGCCATAGCTCTGCCAATTGGTATTGGTGACGAAGGAGATCGCCGTGTTGAAGGCGAGATGGGCCGAGACCTCGCCTTGGCCGGCCGGATTGAGCGGCAGGACGGTCTGCAGGCGGATCAGCGCGTAGAGGAACAGGAAGCCGGCGGCGTTGAACACCAGGAGCGCGATGGCATAGTCGCTCCAGCGCTGCTCCCGCGCCGGATCGACGCCGGCGAGCTTGTAGAAGCCGCGCTCGACCGGCGCGAGCACGGGATGAAGCCAGGTTTTCCGGCCGTCGAGCACGGCGGCGAAGAACAGCCCGAGCGGCCGCGCGGTGACAACCACCAAAACGAAGAGAAGAAGGATTTGCAGCCAGCCGTTCACGGTCATGGCATCACCACTGGACAGGCGCCAAGGGTTCCAACGCTCACGCGAGCGTCAGAACTTCTCGGGGCGGAGGAGGACAAGGATGAGATAGACGGCGAGCCCCAGGCTCACCGTCCCGGCGAGAACGAGATCGAACATCGTGGTGCCCTCATGCTCGCGTCGCGGCGCGGACATAAACGATCATCAGGCCGAACAGCCCGAGACCCAGTGCGACATAGATGAGATCAGACACGGCAAACCCTTCCACGGCTTGGAATGAAGTCAGCCTTACCTGCGCCCGAACGGCATCAGGGTGCGATGCGGAAGCGGGGGGTGCGGTGTAAAGGGGGTGTAAGGGGGGTGGGGCGGGAAGCGGTGCGGTTCGAGCAGGTTGGTGGTTGAAATTGGCCCAAAGTGGACGCTCCGAAGATCTACTTTCGGGCGGCACACTGAGGATGGTCAGCGAGCGGTCGGTCCTGGTCCTCAGGCTGCCATTCAAACCTTAGCTTTTTGGATAAAGCTCAGCGTGACCTTAGTGGGTCCTGGCTGGTCGCCGGCACACTTGTGAGATGTGCAACCGGTGGTTACAGTCCCAACAAGTGAACGCAGCGTGAGGGGACTGTGGGAAGTTTTAATTTTCGGCTGACGCATCTTGCCTGAGACTGTGGCGACAGCGCACCAACTAAGGCTTTGGCCGTCTATCGACAACGTCATTCCGAAGGAGCAGGGCGGCCCGATCGCAAGACGGGGCTTCTCCTATCAGGACGAGATCGCAGTCGGTTTTCTAATCGATATGATCGAAGACGCGGGTTTGGCCAAGATCCACTTCGAGACTCACGATGATCTGATTCTCATTAGCGCTTCGGGCACCAACGAAGGCAAGCCAACGGCCGAGTTCGTTCAAGTGAAAGCCGGTGAGCCCGACAAGCTGTGGTCGGTCGCCGACATCTGCCAACGCAAGAAGAAGGACGCCGTGGGCACGTCGATCTTCGAAACGTCGCTCGGGCGCGATGAATACGATGAGGTAGCTGCCTTCCGCATTGTGACGCTTCGTCCTATCGTTTCGGACCTAGCCCCGCTCGCCTACGCGTTCGGTGCGGATGGCCGAATGCCCGGCTGCGACGCCATGACGGCCCTAGAGACGGCGCTGAATGCTCGCTTCCCTGGACTGAAATCACCGAAGGATAATGACTGTAGGTATTGGCTAGAAAACTGTCTCTGGGATGTCCGTCACGATCTGAAGACGGTTGCCAAGGCCAACATAGTTCGGCTTTGCGACCTCGCGGAAAAGGCGGGCCAGCAGCTGCTGCTAGAGCAGATAGATGTGCTCCTCACCGAGATGCGCGCTTGGGTTAAGGCGGCGGGCGACGCCAAATGGCTCCCCGACAAAGAAAAGAAGATCGTCACTCGCGCGGAAGCCGTTGGTTGGTGGCAGCGGCGGCTCGCTAAGCTGGCGCACGGCGCCCAGGCTCCTTCCGGTGGGGCACTTGCCGAAAAGATGAAGGCGGCCGACCTTTCTGAATCGCTGATCGCCATGGCGGTCGACCTTCGCCTTGGCTACGCCGCGAAGGTCCGAACTGCGACCTATATGGAGTTTGAAGCTTCAGAAGGACTTCAAGAACAAGTCAAATCTACGGTTCAGTCGCTTAGCGCTGACCTCGCCGCCGGCATCCTTGATCTAAAAGGGCCACAGTTTCATGCGCGCTGCCTAGCGGAGATGAACGCTCTAAACGCCGCGCGACCGAGCGGCGCCAAAGATCAGGCCGCATTCCTCAAGGGCTGCCTCTACGACATCGCGGATCGATGCTTGTTGCGTTTCGACAGGGTTGTCCTGTGAAGTCACTTGCTCGCCTTGGGAGGCAGCCTGCGAGCCTACCGCTCGCGGCCGATGATATCCTCGAGTTTCATGCGGCAAGACTGCTGCTCCTAATGTACGTCTGTGGCACATCCGGCCGGATCGACGGCCTAACAAAAATGGCCAAGCTGGATTTTTTCGCCCGGTATCCCGACTTTTTTGAAGCCGCGCGCGCCGCAGTCGACAAGGCGGTCACGGCGCTACCCCGCGAGACCGACGCCGTGGAATCGTCGATGGTGCGGCACCACTACGGGCCTTGGGATAAGCGGTACTATCAGGTGCTCGGCGCACTTGAGGCCAAACAGTTGATCACTGTTACCAAGCACAAGCAGTCCTATCAGATCGCCCTGTCGCCCTTGGGAAAGGAGCGGGCCAAGGCGCTCGCTACTAGGTCGTCTTTCCAAGATCTCATCACCCGCCAGCGCGAGGTAAAAAAGGTGTTTGGATCGAAGTCTGGCACCTTCCTCAAGGAGCTGATCTACCGCCTGTTCGACAAGGAAGTCGGCAAGCGCACCCTCGGCCAGGTCATCACCCAATGAGCGGCGCCTTTCTATCCGTCACCTCTGTCGATCGACGCCTAGCGACAGGCAATGTCGAAACGTTGGCATTCGAGATTGGCGCGAACGTCTTCGTCGGACCGCCCAACACGGGCAAGACCAAATGGCTCCAGACGCTCGACTTTCTCCTCGGCGATCCAGGCGCCAATCCCTACGAGAGCGCTGACGCGGAGGGCTTGGCCGAGAAGTACGACGCGGCCGGAGCCGTGCTTCAGATCGGTGAAGACGCCTTCCGCATAGAGCGCCGCTGGGCGGAGCCAGGCGCAAAGGGAAAGGTCTTCGTCAATGGCGGGGGGATGCTTGCTCGGGAGTTCCAGCATTGGCTCATGGACAAGTTGGCGATCCCCGTAGTGAATTTTCCCAAAGGCAATCCGATGTCCGGCCAGACTTGGCCCGAACTCAGCTTCAGAAGTCTGCTACGCCACATCCATCGGCAGCAGCGGTTCTGGGGCAATCTCGTTGATCTCCAGCCTGACGCCGAGTTCCACGCCAGCCTGCTGTCTTTTTTGGGCCTAGCCGACGCCGTATACAGCGAAGACTACGGTGTTTTGGTGAAGCTACGCCTCGAAGCCATGAATCTTCGGGCGCGACGCGAACAGTATGGCCAGACCCTGAATGATTTGGCGGCCGATCTCCTCGATACCGATGATGTTAGCCTCGGCGTAAGTGACACAACTATCTTCGCCGCCCAGCAACGGCTGCGCGATATCGTCGGCCAGCTTCAGGACAAGCGCATGCGCGTCCTCGCCGAGGCTAGCGTACGTACCGTCCCCCTTGCTCAGCGGTCTCGGGTGGAGGCTCTTAGCTACGCCCGGGCGGAAGTTTTAGAAGCGTTAACGGCCGTCAGCCGTAAGCGTCAGGCGGCGGAGGAACGGCTCAAGGACGTACTGAGATACCGTAAGGACCTCGCTGACGAGATCGACCGGATGGCTCGCGCGTCGGATGCCGGCGACATCCTTTCCGACCTGCGCGTCACCCATTGTCCAGCCTGCGACCAGGCGCTCAAAGCCCCCCATGATCCGGATCACTGCTTCGTTTGTCATCAGCATCTCGCCGACGACCCCGAGATCAAGGGGCTCGGCATCGTACGCCTTCGGTTTGAACAGGACCGGTTGAAAGGAGAGCTGAAGGAGGCCGATGATCTCCTGGATATCTTGCGTCGCGATGTCGAAAAGCAGGCGTCGGAGGCGCGGTCGGCGGAGCAGGGCTTGCGCGCGATAGAGGTCGAGCTCGGCCCGGCACGTCAGGCTATTGCGGCGCTCGCCCAGGCCGACGTCAGCGCGATCGATGTCGCCCTGGGTCAAGCCGCCGAACGTGCCAAGCAGATGGATCGTGTTACGGCGGCGCTCGAGCTGGGGAAATCTCTTACCTCCCAGGTCCAGGCGCTAGAAGATCAGATCAGGCCGCTGGCGGACCGGGTCGACGAGTCTCTCAGAGCGATCGACTTCGACGCCGCGGCCCGGTGGCTCGAGGACGGAATGAACGCCTACCTCGAAGCCCTCAATCGCGAGCGACCCTACACCTGGAAGCACAGCCCGGTCGAGATCGATCTGACACGGTCCAGCGTCACCTTCCGGATCGGGCGCAAGAAGTGGCAGGGCGCCTTGGGGGGGACTGATACCCTCTATTTCCTAATGGCCTACAACTATGGCCTCTTGTCTCTCAGCCCCCGCCCAAAGACCCACTACCCGGGACTGGCCATCATCGACGTTCCCGGCGAGTTTTCCGGCGAATCCATTGGAGACAAGGAGAACTTTATCGTCCAGCCCTTCATCGACCTTCTGAACGGCGAGGCCTTCGACGGCGCCCAGCTGATCATCACCGGCTCCGCCTTCACCGGCCTGACCGGCGTCCACGTTCAAACCCAGAAATACGTTCACATCGCGTGAAACCACCCGCAAACGCGGTCAGTCACGTACGTTTTCGGGATCTGATCTGCGGCCAGCAGGGCGGATGGTCTTAAGTTTAGGGCTAATATTGACTTGTCCAAGCAGATCGCGTTGTAATCGCGCTACGCTTCGCGCCTACCGTGCAGCGCCGCCTATCTGTCTCAATAGTGAATGGCGCATAAGGGGCGGACGCGGTGGCGGCAAGATTGAATTGGATCATTCATCGGGACCGGGCATGAGCGACGTAGGAGCTGATGCAAAGGAGCAAGCAAACCGGCTTTGCGAAGCAAAAGGATGGTCTCTGGGGGCATTGCTTGGCAAAGGCGGCAGCGCAGCGGTGTTCGAGGTGACCACTGAGGCAGGTGATACTGCTCTTAAAGTATTTTTCCCGCGCTTTATTGAGGGAAGAGAAGGGGCTATTACCCGAAAGCGCCTAGAGATTGTGAAAGATCGGCTGATCGGCCACGCTTGTCCGACTCTCGTCAGGATACATGCAATTGACGAGTTTGAGGGCGCACCATTCATGGTGATGGAGCATGTAGCCGGCTCCATGCTGACCGACGTTCTGCGGTTGGTGCCGGCGCCTGCCGTCGAAGGAATAGTCCGCCAGATTGCAGAAGCTGCTAAGTATTTAGAAGATCTAGGCCTCACGCATCGGGACATAAAATCCGACAATATTATGGTAGACGCCACCCTCACGAAGGCCACACTGGTCGACGTTGGTGTAGCCAGAATAATCGACGACCCCGTTGGGTCGGGGACCGACGATGACGGTAAACTGCCGTTCGTTGCCACAGCTAGATATAGTTCGCCGGAGTATATGTTCCGGCTAGCCCCGCCCGGCCCAGAGCTATGGCGAGCGTTGAATTTTTATCAGCTCGGGGGCTTAATTCACGACCTGCTCTGCGGCGAACCACTCTTCGAGGAAGTTGTCCGCCAAGCCGCCAGCAATCGCTACCTTATCGCATATGCGGTTGCGACAGATATTCCGCATGTTAAACCGAGGAACGGCGTTCCAGATTACCTAGTTAATCTGGCTCAACGGTGTCTCCAGAAAGATCTGGCGCCACGCTTGGCGAGTGTCAGTTGGGAAGACTTCTTCGGCAGAGACCGTCAGCGAGAGAACGAGGCCCTGCTAGGGATCCGTGGAGACCGGATCAGCAGCTCAGGCGTCCGGACCTTGGATGTAGCGGAGCTCGGGCGGTCAATCGAGAACAGCATTGATAACAGGTTGATGGCAAAGGGTTTGAGCTGCCGACATTCGACAACCGTGATCCATCATACACGAGTCGATATACGGATACGATGGACACCGCCGAAGCTCCCTCCCGACGTCGAGATTGAAGTTTTGATCGACTTAAGCGAAATCGATGGGCAGCTTCGCATTACGGCAAGCTCTCAACTTCGACCTCTCTCGGCAAAATCTTTTGAGGCACCGGTCGTGGCAATTGCGTCCGATGCTGCCGATTTGGAATTAAGTGCTACAAATCAAGTTTATGACCTATTTCTGGAAGCGTCGGCAAAGCTCATAGGTGGCTCAGACGCCAAAAATGGGGGAGCGGCCAATTGAGCCTGCTGTGGCGTCGTAGACGAGACCTCCACCCTGACCAAGTTCACGCGATTGAAGGACTTTCCGCGGCGGGAAAATACCTCCTGCTAGGTCCGCCAGGTTCGGGCAAGACAAGCATCCTACTGCACCGCGGACAGTATCTGCGGCTGCCGCCCCACCAGCTTGCCAACGTGGCCTTGGTGACATTTTCCCGTACTCTGCGAGAATTCATCTCGCTCAGTGGCGACGATCGTTTTCCGCCCGAATTAATTGTCACACAAAAGGTGCTTGTTGACACAATTTTTAAGGCTTATGCGGAGCAACCTCCGAATATCGAAGGGGATCTGTCAGAACAAAATCGTGTCCGCGCCGAAGCCGCTAACGAACTCATCGCATCGAGGGGCAAGTTGGTTTCCTACGATGCCATCCTGGTCGACGAAATTCAGGATCTGTGCGAATCGGAACTGCAACTCCTAACGTCTCTCTCTGATCGAATAATGCTTGTCGGAGACATTCGACAACAGGTCTATCGATCGTCTAACGTTATGCCAGGAGCTTCTTCGCTTTGCGACAACACAATTGAGTTGAGGCATCATTTTAGAATCAGCCAGGAGATTTGCCTCGTGGCAGATCGCATCCTTCGAAACAACGATTTTGCACTGGCCGAATACGCGCATTATGTCGGACCGACGCCGACGCGCCCTAGCGTGGTTGGGCCGCTGGATCCAGAAGCCCAGGTCGCCGCGCTGGCCGAAGCGCTAGATTTGCAGCTCGACACCTATAATGAGCCATCCGACCTTCTAGGCGTAGTTGTTGGGCGAACCGACGAGTGTGACGATACCCTGGAGAGATTGAACGCGATACCAAAGCTCAGAGGCCGTTGTGGCGTGTTCCACTCCGGCATTACCAATCGTCACTTCGACGAGAATTGCAAAATTTGCATAACGACGGTCCAGTCCTGCAAAGGACTTGAGTTCAGAGCACTCCATTGGCTTTTCGCGGATGCGACTCCGTATCTCACGCGCCAAAAAGCATATACGGTCGTGACGCGCGCGAAGAGTTCGCTAACTCTCTACAGACAGGGCCCATTTCCATCCATTTTGTCTGGCGCAATTCCGCCAGCCCCTCAGAGGCTTTTCGAGGACGATGATTGAACTGAATTTCGCGCTGGTCGAACGAGAGGGCCTGGCAGACGCGCTCCGCGGAGACCGGTCGGCTGCAAGCTCATGGAGCTCGCTAGGCTTGCTGCCGCGGTTCGGTAATAAGCAGATAGCCGTAGTGTGGCTGGATCTGTCTATTCAGCCAAGCGCGATTGTGGTTGCAGACAGTGCCAGGGAGGAGCTTTTCTCTTGGCTCGCGACGTTTCACAGTGACCTGACCCCAATTTCCAGCTGGTGCCAGATTCTGTCCCTTGATGACATTATGCTCCCGCTTTCCAATGGCGGGATCGTTCCCAAACTTTTTGGCTTAGAAGCGGCATGGGCCAGCGCGACTTTGGCTGAAGCGATGAGCCTTTCCGGCCGCCCATACGACAACTTATCTCTGAGCGTCTTGCTGGCGACAGAGACCTTCGCAATCGGGCGTACAGCTGGGCTTTACGGCACTAAAGCTGTGTCAGTGGTAGGCGAAAGGCTTGACCGGGTACGTCGCCAGCTGCGCTCATCGTCGATAGACCGAGACACCACGGGCAACCTAGTCCGCGAAGTGCTGTTGGGACTAATGCCTGATGCGCCTCGCGGGGCCTCGGGTAATGCGCGCGTTTTACGCGCCATCTGCGAGCGATTTCTCGGAGACCGGCTGCCGGACGAAGGTAGGTTCCTGACCGGAGATGATCTGGAAGAGCTTCTCTCCATTGTGCCGGTGCTACGGCCGCTAATCGAGCTCGAAGCAATGCCCGCGGAAGAGAGAGTGCGGTTTCTGCGGTATCTTCAAAGTCGCATGCCCCCGCGCGCGACGACTGAATGGCCTCTGTTTGCCTTTGGTGCCGGTTATGTAATCAGTCGGATAGGGAGCGCTGAGCGCGATCTACGCTTGGCCGATAGCTTCGATGAAGGAAAATCGGCCATACTCTCCTGGGCGATGGTGGCAGGAAGTCTTGGGGCTACAACCTACTGGACGGACGCTTTCGGTGGTCTTGGTAGGTTTGTTGCTCGTGAACTTATTCGCCCCCTGCATCTCCTAGACCCACCTACCTGCGATATCAGTTATGATGAGGTGAGGCTTTTTGATGAGAAAAATTCACGCTTAAGGCTTCGCTCCGCGAACCGCAACGCGGTTGCGGTATCTATGTTGCCCGGCGTCACAATGCATTTCGGAGTAGGAGAACCTGACCGTTCGGCACCGCGCCCCGCTGAAACGGCTCGAGACCCGCAACTGGACTTGGGAGGCGTCTCCAACCTGTCTGACGATCAAATTGAGGCTCTAGCGGGACGCCTTGCGCCTCACCTGAGGCGACATTTGGAGATCAACCAGAAGACGATGTCAAAAAATCGGAAGGCCGGCAGCTCTCTTCGATTGCCGTTTAAGGAGAAGTAACTGACGGCTGCTTTTGCGCCCTGATATGCTCCCCATTTTTTTGTCGGTCACAAGTTGCGCCCGGCTAGGTTTTGCCCCTCATGGGCCTTTCCGAAGTTCGGTCTCGGGGCGGTTCCCTTGCAGCATGCGTCGCTCCATCGAAGCGAGCTCGGTGGAGCTGGAGTTCGCTGCCAGCCCACAATCGGCCGTTCGGGTTTTCACCCATTTCCGCGCTAGCCGCCTCGACCTACGCCAGATGGGCAGGTGAAATCTCTTATTCGCTTGAAGCGCTCCGCCGTGCTGCAATAGTCTTCCAGTGTTGCCACGTTCTGGGTGAGCGTTTCCTTGTAGGATTTGAACACGGAGAGCCCGGATGCGAGTTCCGGGCTGATCGCACCGGCGCTGATCCGCATCCTTTGTGCAGTCGCCCGATACAGGACGGCCATCTCGTAGGCTCTATCGACGAGTTCCATTACCTCTGGTTAACGTTCCGCAGCCCAGAGCTGGGCGAGGTCCTTCGTCCAGGTCGGGATGTGGCTCTTGGCGACCGTCCGAGTGAAAGTTTTGAAGTAACCTTTCGTACTGAGCGACCCGTTGAGGCGGTCGGAAAGCGCGGCGGCATCCTCGATCTTCATTTCGGAGAGAGCGAACAGCATCTCAGCCAAATTGTTCACTCGCCGCTGCTTCCCGTCGGAATAATTCGAGGCTGCTTCGATTTCCTTCTTGTAGGCCTGGACCAAGACCTGTTCGGTCTCACGATTCTCGTCAACCTCCGTACCGTTAATGTTCTTGTCGCGATCCAGCATCGCTTCTACTGCGCGACGGTCATCGTCGTCCAAAATCGGTATCTTCTCGAATAAGCCGAGAGAGGTCACGTCCGTCAGGACCGACTCACCGCCGAGAAGCATGTTGGGTGTGACGGCGGCTGCCTTGCGGCCCGGAACCAGGACGATACCTGCCGCCGTGTAGGCAGCCGTTACCAGCTCAGAACAGAAGAACCTGTCGCCCTTCCTCCGCGTCCTGATCTGTCTAGCCTTGGTGGCCAGCGCTCCGCGAAGATTGTAGTTCTTGAAGGCTTGGCTGCGAACGGCGGCTTCGATTGCGCCCTTCTGCGCGTCGGTGAGCCCGGGATAGCGTAGCTGCCGGTAGCGAGCGGGCTCGCGCGTTACGATGCGCAAGGCGGACAGAAAGACCACGCCGCGCATTACGGCCTCCACGACCTGGCCGCCGCCGATGGAGATCAGGGCGTGCGTGAAGGGGCGCGGCTCAACGAACCGGATAAGGTTTCCGAACTTCGACTCTCCATTTTCGACCAGCACATCGCCGATCTGGAGAGCTTTGTAGTTCAAACGGTAATACGTCGCGTCTTCGCTCGCGCTCATCTCATCCCCGCCGGCGAGGGCTGCCTTGTCAGGCTGTGGCTTCATTAGGAGTGCACGCGTTCAGGGGCGACCCGGACTGCGAAGAGCCAGAACGGGGACTTGTCCGTCGCAGAACTCGATCGACCATTCACTAGCATGGCTCACGTCCACACTACCGGACTTCGAAAGGTCATTTCCGACTTGACCGGCATTGCCGGCGTGAAGGGTCTGTTCGCGTCGAGGTCCTGGTCCCACGCGAACGACTTATCTGCCCGGTCCTCTCCAGCATTGCCGGCACCGTCCTGCGCGCTGCGGTATATGCGGCGATGCTGACCGTCCTGGTCGCCAAGTGAGATCACGCTGCCCGCGACCGGACCTCCTAAGCTTCCGAGAAGGACCGTATAGCAGATGGGGCTAGCTCAAGACCCGCCAATGTCTGCTTTCCGGCGCCCCTAGAATGTCGGGAATTGGCGTATTTTCTCCTCCCGTTCAACGAGGAGAATCGCAAAGAAGCAGCGCCCAACCACGCATCCGACCTACCCCCTAACCCGCCCCCACATCCCTTCCCTGCAACGCAAACCACCCCTCCATCAACTTGCCTCCCCCCGTCGAGAACGTCTCGTCCAACAGGCTCGACGTGACGATCCGCTCGACCCGGAAATGGCGGTAGTCGGCGCGCAGTTCGCACCAGGCGCCGATGACGGTCACGTCGACATAATAGGCCATGGCGATCGGCCAGATGGTGCGGTGGCTGCGCTGGCCCTTGGCGTCGGCATAGGTGATCCGGAGCTTGCGGGTCTGGCGGATGGCGCGCCTGACATCGGAGAGATCGATGCCCTCGGGGATCTCGGCGCTGCCATCGGAGACGTGGAAGGGGGCGGAGACGACGCCGGGGCGCAGGGCGTCGGGCAGGATCGTGGCGATCTTGGCCAGCACGGTGTCGGCCGCCTCCTGGAGGCCGGGATCGCGCAGGCGGCGCACCAGCCGGGCGCCTACGGCGATCGCGTCGATCTCGTCGGCGGTGAACATCAGCGGCGGCAGGTCGAAACCCCGGCGCAGCACATAGCCGATGCCGGAGGCGCCCTCGATCGGGATGCGGCGCGCCTGCAGGGCGGCGATGTCGCGATAGACGGTGCGGATATTGACCTCGAGATGCTCGGCGAGCATGGCCGCCGTCATCGGACGGCTGGCGACGCGCAGGCTCTGGATGATGTCGAACAACCGGTCGGCCCGCCGCACGGCCTCCTCCCCCGTTATGCCCGCAGACACTCCTGACACAACGCTGTCAGTCGCCGGGGCCTAGCGTCCGGTCCGGTCGCGTCGAAACGGCGGGAGAGACAGCATGGCAGCGGCAGGCGAACCCGGCAACACGGCCCCGCAGGCGGGACCCGAGGAGGCCGGCCGGAGCTGGCCCGGCGTCATCATGATCGCGGCATCGGCGGCGGCCTTCAGCAGCGCCGGACTGTTCACCGGCCTGCTGCCGACCGATATCTGGACCATGCTGTTCTGGCGCAGCGCCTTTGGCGGCCTGGTCATCGGCGGCTTTCTCGCCTGGAGCCACGGCGCGGCACTCGCTGGCATGGTACGCCGGATCGGCTTGCCCGGCCTTGCGGTCGCCGCCTGCTCGACCGCCGGCACGATCTGCTTCCTGTTCGCGCTCAGGCAGAGCAGCGTCGCCGAGGTGACGGTGATCTATGCCACCGCGCCCTTCATCGCCGCGGTGGCGACCTGGGCCTGGACCGGCGAGCGGCCCGGCCGCACGACGCTCGGCGCGAGCCTCCTCGCCCTCATCGGCGTCATGGCCATGGTCCGGGCAGCTCCGGCGGCCGGGCACCTCGCCGGCAACCTGCTGGCTCTCGCCATGACCACGCTGATCGCCACGATGATGGTGATCATCCGGCGCCACCGGGAGGTCTCGATGCTGCCGGCGGCCTGCCTGTCGGCTTTCGCCTGCATGCTGGTGGTGGCGCCGGCGGCGGATCCGGCCGGCGTCACCGGGCCGGAATTTCTGGCGCTAGCCCTGTTCGGCATCCTGTTCGGCCTCGGCCTGCTTCTGCTGACGCTGGGCAGCCGCCGGATCGCGGCGGCGCGGGCGGCGCTCATCGGCAATCTCGAATTGCCGCTCGCGCCGTTCTGGGCCTGGCTGGCGCTCGGCCAGCTGCCGCCGCGGGCGGCCTGGCTCGGCGGTGCCATCGTGCTGGTCGCGGTGCTGGTCGACATCGCCGCGGGCGCATGCAGTGCCAGGCCCGTTGTCCGGGCGCGGCAGGCCTGAACGCGCCGGAAGCGCTTCTGGCGGCGGCGGCTCAGCCCGGGCTTCGATCGCCGTCGGCGCTCCGGGCGCGGTCGCGATGGGCCTCGATGACCTCGGGTTCTTCATCGTCGAGCCGGGTCAGCGCATGGGGTGTGCCGCGGCCGGCACGCAGCAATTCGTCGAGCTTGGCCTGGATCGCCTGGGTGTCGCGATGCTCGGCGCGCTGGATCAGGAGCGTCATCGCCCAGGTGGCGAGCGTCGCCACCCCGTGCCATTCCAGCGTGCCCGGCGACAGGATCAGCCAGGCCACGGCATAGAGCCCGACCAGGCCGAAGGCGGCGGGGCGCGCCGTCAGGGTGCCGAGCGTCGTGAACAGGCGTCCGATCGGATGGTCGGTCATTCCACGCCAACGTGGCGCCGGGCCGGAGGTTCCCCGCCGGCCTCGCCGTAGCCTCAGCCGAAGTCGACGCCGGGGAACGGCGCCGGCGCGGCGTAGCCGCCGAGGCTCATCGCCTTGGCGGCATCGGCCATGCGCGGCACCAGGTCGCGCGGATGGATGAACTCGTCCTTGAAGCAGGCATAAAGCGAGGGGTCGAAGATGCGCTTCAGCCAGTTGACCACCAGCATGTGCTTTTCCGAGCGCTTCAGGTCGGGGTGATAGGTCAGCCAGAGATCCATGTGGTGGCGGATGCCGACATCGACGGGCACGAGGCGGGCGCCGAGCGCGATCGAGCAGGTCGGCAGCATGCCGGCACCGACGCCGCGCTCGACGGCATAAAGCGTCGCGGTCGAGGAATTGGTGCGAATGCCGACAATGCCGGCCAGGCTGTCGACGCCGAGCGCCCGTGAATAGGCGGCTTCGTCGAGCTGCGGCGCGACCTGCTGGATGATCCGGTGCTGGCGCAGCTCGGCGATCGAGGCCGGCAGGCCGAAGTCGCGGGCATAGGTTTCGGAAACGAAGGGATAGACATGCAGGCGGCCCAGCCTGGCGATGATCAGGTCGGGATTGTCGGGCGGCGCGAACTGGATGGCGATATCGGCCTCCAGCCGGCCGACATCGGCCGGTTCCATGGCGCAGCGCAGATCCACCGTCAGCCGGCGATAGGTCGCCTGGAAATCGATGAGCTTCGGCAGGACCCAATAGGTGCCCACCCCTTCGGTCACCGCGAGCCGCACGACACCCTGCGGGTCGGGGCCGACGGCATGGGCGGCGCGGCGGAAGATATCGAAGCTCAGCCGCTCCATCTTGCGGGCGTCGTCCAGGATGGTGCGGCCCTCGTCGGTCAGTTGCAGGCCGGCCTGGTGGCGCACGAAAAGGGCGAAACCGAGCGCCTCCTCCAGGCGGTCGATGCGGCGCATGACCGTGGTGTCGGTCATGCCCAGGATCTGGGCGGCCTTGCGGAAGCTGCGGTGATCGACGCAGACCAGGAAGATCTTCAGGTCGCTCCAAGAAGCGGTGATCGATGCGGCCGTGATCGATGCGGCGGTAGTCGATGAGGCTTGGGTCGGTTCGGCCGGGCTTTGGTGCTGCGCTACCGCAGCAGCCCGCTGCGTTTTCTCCTGCATCGCGCCCGTCTCCCCAAGACTAGCTTAACGACCGGTCATGATTGTCGGGGAGATTGTAGATGCCTGTCGATGCTCACGATAGTGGTACGGTCATGCCGCGCCATTCGCTCGACCTGCTGAGCCCGGCCCGGCTGGTCGATGCTTCGCCGGCGCGCCATGACGAACTCGCCGCCATGGCCGACCTCGCCCGGCAGTCGATTTCCGCGATCAGGATCGGCAATGAGGTGGTCGAGCGGGTCTACCGGCATCAGGCGCCGTCGATCTTCCCGTTCCGCGCCGGCGGCCGGATCCGCGGCGGCATCGCCTTTCTCTATCTCAATCCGCATGGCCTCGAGCACCTGCTGCTCGGCACCTTCGATTTCGCCGATCCCGATCTCCGCCTGCTCGCCGGCCCCGCCGAAACCCCGGCGGCGCTTTATGTCTGGGCGCTGGCGGCGCGCGGCCGCGCGGCCACCGGCATAGCCGACGTCGCGGTGGAGATGATGCGCCAGCCCTTTGCCGGCGCCGACTACTACGCCCAGCCGGCAACCGATGACGGCGCGCGGCTACTGCGCCAGGTCGGCTTCACGCGTACGCCGAGCTTCCAGCCCGACCTGTGGATCTATCGCCGGCTCGTCAACCGGCCCGGCGGCGCGGCGGCGATCGGGGACCGGCCGTGAGCACCGAGGCCGGGCCGGCCGGCAAAGCCATCACGATCCGCATCGCCCGCAACGTGCAGGACCTCATGCTGGTCACCGCGATCCGCTCGGCGGTCTATCTCGCCGAGCAGGACTGCCCCTATGAGGAGGAGTTCGACGGCAACGACCTGGTCGCCGCCCATTTCATCGGCTTCATCGGCGACGAACCGGTGGCCTGCCTCCGGGCGCGCTTCTTCGCCGATTTCGCCAAGGTCGAGCGGCTCGCGGTGCGCCATCGCTACCGCCGGTCCACCGTCGCGTTCCGGCTGGTGCGCGAATGCGTCAGCTTCCTGAAGCGCAAGGGCTATCGGCGCATCTACGGCCAGGCGCAGGACCGGCTCGTCGATTTCTGGGCGCGTTTCGGCGCGCGGCCGCTGCATCACAACCGCAAGATCGTGTTTTCCGACTTCAGCTATACCGAGATGGTCCTGGAGCTTCCCGCCGATCCCAATGCCATCACGATCGACAGCGATCCCTATGTGATCATCCGCCCGGAGGGCCAATGGGACCAGGCCGGCGTGCTGGAGCGCTCGGCCAGCCGCGAGGTGTCGAGCCCGCTGCGCGACCTGAAGGTGGCGGTCTAGTGCCGGCCGGATCCTTCGCTTCCGCCGCCGACCGCCTGTGCCAGCCGGCACCGCTCCTGATCTGCTGCGACCTGCAGCAGGAATATGTGGTGGCCGGGCGGGCCCATACCATGCGCGACAGCGAGGCCGCGCTGAAATCCTGCGGCCGCCTGCTGGCGGCCTGGCGCGACGGTATGTGGCCGATCGCCCATCTGAAGCGGGTGGCGCGCGCCGCCTGGTTCAATCCGGCCAGCAGCCTGACCGACTGGATCCCGGAATGGCGGCCGCAGCCGGGCGAACTGATCTTCGAGCACCCGCTGCCCTCGGCCTATAGCTCGCCGCGCTTTGCCGACTATCTCGCCAATCTCGGGCCGCTGAACTGTTTCGTCATGGGCTTCTCGCTGGAGGAGACGATCCTTTCGACCGCGATCGAAGGGTTTCACCGCGGCCAGAAACTGACCTGCATCAGCGACGCGGTGGCGGGCGCAGGCCCGCATTCCGATGCCGACCAGCGCGCCTATCTGGCGACGCTGATGGGGCTGGTGGCGCGCTTTGCCGAGATCAAGACCGAAGAACAGGCCCTCGCGGCCGTCGCATGACGCGGCCCCGCGACAGGGCCGCACCCGCTCGAATGGGAGACCCGCATGTCGGCTTCGAAACGAGACCCCGACCGATCGCCAACAGGCGAGATGATCGTCCTGGACGACGATTTCGACGTCAACCGGCTGCGCGAACTGGTCTATTGGAGCCAGGAGCCGGGCCTGGTCGAATTGATGCGCGGCATCCTCGCCATGCCGGAACAGGCGCTGACGCGCCTGCAGGCCTTTCTCGGTGCGGTGCAGGCGCCCGAACATCTCAGCGTCGACTACGGCGCGGACGGCCATATCCGCCTGAGTGTTGCCAAACGGCACTCGTGACGAATCAAATCGCGCAAATCGCGGCTGTGGAGAATTTACCTCGCCCACAGCGCCTTGTGGACCCCGCGAAATATCGCAATAAATGCCCGAAAGTGCCTGGCATAGCTTGAGTTCCATTCTAAAGAAGCCGGTATCGATGCTTTTCGGGCGCGCAGGCGCCTTCGCGCGGTGGCGCCATCGAATGCACGCCGGCGAAAGGGCCTAGGAGGCATAATGTCGGTCAAGAATCCCAACCCGATCGACCGGCACGTCGGGATGCGCGTACGCATGCGGCGCATGATGCTCGGAATCAGCCAGGAGAAGCTCGGCGAGCGTCTGGGCCTGACCTTCCAGCAGGTGCAGAAATACGAAAAAGGCGTCAACCGCATCGGCGCGAGCCGCCTGATGCAGATGTCGGGCATTCTCGGGGTGCCCGTATCCTTCTTCTTCGAGGATGCGCCGAACGAAACGGAGATCGCCGAGGACCTGCTGCCGGCACCGGGCGCGCTGCTGATCGTGCCGGGCGCCATCCAGCTTCTGCAGGCCTATGCACTGATCGAGGACCCGGCGGTGCGCCGGTCGCTGGTGACGATCGCCGAGAGCATCGCGCGCGCGCCGGCAAGCTGAGCCCTGCCGACGCCCCTTCCGCCACGCCGCCGACCGGTTTTTGCCGCTCTTCGCGACGCCGTGGCAGCATGCAGCGCGTCGATCCGCGTGAAAAGATCGTATTTACCCTAGGTCAACAAAGGTAGATATGACGTGCCACGTCATATCTGCTTCTTGGATCACGGAATAAGATCTTCTGGATCGACGGCATTCTCTCGAATCTGGGCGTGACGCAGTGCCGGAATACCGGTGTTCACGCATGCGATACCCGCGCATTTCGGCCTCGGCGCCCAGCCGGCCGATCTCGCCATCGCCCCGGCATGTCCCGTCGCATCCGGACGGCCCGTTTTCATGCGGGCGCGGCGTCATCGCAGGGAGCGATTGAGGCGGGCCGGTTTCGGCGGCTACTATCACTCTATGCCGCCATCGTTCGAAAGGGAGCCCTGCCTGTGAGACACGAGACGGACAAGCCTGGAATGTCCCGGCGCAGCCTTACCGGGCTCGTCGGCCTGGCACTGCTGGCGCCATCGGGCGAAGCCGCCGCGGCGACGCTGACGCTGCGCGGCACGGTCGCCTATCGCGAGCGCATCGCCTTGCCGCGCAGCGCCGTGGTCGAGGTCAAGCTGGTCGACGTGTCGCTGGCGGACGCGCCGGCGCGCACCATCGCCGAAACCCGTATCGCCGCCGGCCCGCGCAACCCGGTCCGCTACACGCTGCGCTTCGACCGCGCTGAGATCCAGCCGCGCCGCAGCTACGCGCTGCAGGCCCGGATCAGCGACGGCGACCGGCTGCTGTTCATCACCACGACCCGCCATACGGTCTTTGCCGGCGGCCCGAACCGCACCGATATCCGCGTCGAGCGCGTGAGCGGGCAAGGCGAGGCACCACAGCAGCCGGGCCTCGCCGGCCGCTGGCTCGCCGAGGATATCGGCGGCGGCGGCGTCATCGACCGGCTGCAATCTGTCCTGGAGATCGGCGCCGACGGCCGGGTCTCCGGCACCGGCGGCTGCAACCGCATCGGCGGCCGGGCCACCGTGACCGGCACGGCCATTTCCTTCGGCCGCCTCATCTCGACCCAGATGGCCTGCACGCCGGCGGCGATGAACCAGGAACATAAATTCCTCACCGCGCTCGAGGCGGCACGCAGCTGGCGCATCGACCCGCTGCGCCAGAAGCTGATCCTCAGCGGTGCGGCGGGCACGACGGTGATGGTGCTGGCGAGGATGTGAGGTCCCGATCCTGGAGCAGTCCCGGGCAACAGCAAGGATATCGGCACCATGGCTGAATTCGCGTTTCGATGCGTTTGCGGTGAGCCCGGGCATCCTCCGGTGCTGGAGGAACAGCCATGGGCAAGGCTTGCCGGCTATTCCGACTTGGCGACGCAGTGGCATGCCTCGCAGGCCTCGGCCAGCCTCGGGCCCGGCCTGCCGGTCGCGCTGCTGGAGCAGCCGCCCACGGCCGGCGAACCCTATTACCTCAAGGTCGGCCAGCCCTTCGCCGCCCGCATCGGCGAGACCTTCCATTGCCTCTACGAACCGCCGCTGATCGCATTGAACGGCATCTATGAGGGTATCGACGCCGATATCCACGCGATCACCCTGGTGCGCTGCCGCCTGGTCGACGGCGCGCTGCTGAACGACCGGCAGGGGGTTGCGACCGTCGCCGTGGAGGCTGTGACGACCGTTCGCGACCTCCTGGACGGGCCGGTGACGGATATGCCGCTTCCGGCCGGTTTCTGGGACTGCCTGCTGTTGCGCGACCGCGGAGTCGAGCGCGAAGGTCCCTTCGTCTGCATGACGAGCAGCCTGGAAGGCGACGAAGGCGGCTGGGCCGTCTTCCATGACGGTCCCGCGGGCATCGACCTGTTGCTCTATGCGAGCTGGGGCCATCACCACGACCATGTCTGGGCCGGGCGGCTGCGCATGCCGCCGGATACGCGCCTGGATCAGGACTGAGGTCCTGCCGTCCGGCCACCGGCCTCAGGGATGCAGCGGCACGACATAGGCGGCCACGAAGGCGGCCAGCATGATGAAGGCGATGAATGCGGGGTCGATGCGCGCCATGGGTCCCTCCATTGACGGCTCAACACGGCGGACGCGCTTCGGTTCCACCGCGACGGATGTCGCAGCCGGGCGCTCGACTTTTCCAGCCGGTGCGGCAGGATCGGCGAGAACCGGGAGACATGGATGACCAGCTTCGATCACGCGGGACGGCGCTACGAGATCAGCGAGATCTATCGCCTCGACCTCGGCGCCTATGCGATCGAACTCACCGACCTCACGGCCGATCCACCCGATATCGTGGCGAATGTCCGTTGCTTCGAGAGGTCGAGCCAGCTGATGGTGGCGGCGCATCCGCCCGTTGCCGCCGAACTCATCGAGCGCCTGATCGCCATCGCCCGCGAGCGGCTGCCGCATTGGGAGAAGAATTGGGATCGCGAGTAAAGATCGAAACTCGCAGCCAAAGCTCCCGCGCGGACGGTCGGCCATATGCACCTTGCGCTTACCGATGGCCTGTAAACTTGCCGTACGCGCCGGATGAGGGTGGACCGGCGCGGCGATGGCAACCGGATCCCGGCCAATACGGCGAGACAGCCAATGATCATCGAAAGAGCGACGGGTGGGATCGTGAACGTCGCAGGCCGACCTGATCTCTCCCATCAACGCAGCAGCATTCTCATCTCCCGATCAAGACTTTGGATCGCTCGAGAGCCGGAAGACCCCGATTTCCACGGCACGACCTGGGACGGCGCCCGCTTCCAGATCCTGCTGCCCGAAGCCCTGATTTGGGATGCCATCTGGTCATCCGAAACCATGATGTTCACCTTCCAGGGCGACGGCATGGGAACCATGGACGAGCTAAGTGGCTATCCGACCCTCGACTATGGGACGATGTCCCGCAAGGTCGACGAACTCGCGTGGATCATAAGCCTTTCGCCTGCCGGCATTCGCCTGAGCCAGGACGGCCGTCTGGGCGACCCCATTCAAGAGACATGGCGGGAGGGGATTCCGGCAGATCATCGGCTGACGCGAGAATTCCGCATCGCCTTTACGATCCCCTTCCCCCGGATGGCCGAAGTCTTCCGGCATCTCCAAACGGATCACGCCGCTTTGGCTCAGATTCACAAACACCTTGAAAAGCGGTTCGGCATCACGATGGCGGCGCCGGATTAACCCGGCGATCGCTGCCGGACGACGGGGGACCGTGCGCTTTTCCGGCCCCACGAGACTACGGCGTCAAACCTCAGGCCTAACGCCCGCCCCTCGGCAACCGGAAAAACCTTGCACGCCAGGGGGCCTGGAAGCATGGGCGGGCCCATCCAGGCAAGCGCCTCACCCGCGCAAATGCCACCAGCGTCGGCCGAAACGCTCATCATAGGAGAGGCGATCGATCTGCTCGCTCCGGAGCCAGACCCGCAACGTCCATGCCAGCGTTCCGAATGCGAGCACCAGCACCAGCAGAGCCATGGCCGGATGCGGTTCCCCAACCAAACCCAGCGGCGCCGAGAAGAGAGCCAAGACCAGCGGCGCCATCATCACGACGACGTAAATCTTGATGAGGGGTGACCTGATCAACGGGCGCATGCCGCATGGTCTAGCTGGAGCCGCGCAAACCCGACAAGGAAATGCCGTCATCGGGGTTGCCAAAGCTGGATGCAGGCATCCTGCAGGCGGGACGACGAACCGAGCGATTCCGTCCCTTGAGCGCATACGCCCCCTCAACCTGCTCCGAGAATTACGTCGACACGTCCCTATTCCTCCTTTTCGCCTGTGGTGCATTGCCCCCGCAAAGCGGTTGGCTCCAAGTGACGAGAAAAAGGGGAACAGGTTCTGCCCCGGCTAAACCCTACCGAACCATCGGCGATATGAGTTCGGGATGTCGCCGCCTGAAACGATCGCCATAGGTAAACAGCGCAAGCTGGGTTTCCTCGCAAAGCCGCGCCCGCTCTTGCGCGCCCAGCTGCTGCCACATCTCGGCCGCGCCGCCCGCGATCTGATAGAACAACCGCCAATATTCCAGCTGTTCCTCCTCCGTCAGCGACGCGAACTGCAAACGTGAAATCCCCTCGGCCACGGGTTGCCAGCTGAGGGTGCGTTTGCAGATGGCCACGTAATGCGCCCTCTGCGCCGCGAATTTCGCCGCCTCGGGGATCGAGGCGGGGCCCAGCATCGGCCGCTCCTGTTCAGGGGGTGTCTGGCCCCAGGCGCAGGGCGCCCAGGCAATCAACGCAGCGACCAACAAACCCCGCAGGCTCATGTCCTGGCTCCCCGCCCTCTTCACCGGGCCATTTCCGCCCGAAGCGCTTCGGTCTCCGGCGTGCCGTTGTAGCCGATCAGTTCGGCGTCGTCCCAGGTGCTGGCCGCAATGCGCCTGAGGATGATCGTCGCGGGGCTCCCGCCGAGGCCGAAGTCCGATCGCTCGAGGCCCCTTGGGCGATTGCCTCCTGGACAGTGTCGCTGGCAGGGATCGTGGGGGCTGCCCTCATAGCCCGGCGGCTGATTTCCCGGTCAAACCATTTGAGGCGATCGGAGGCCATGCATCTCGGCCATGACACGCGCAACCCGCTGATGCCGCTCAAGTCTCTGATCTTCAAAGCAGGAAAACTGGTGCTGCGAGAGAGGATTGAACTCTCGACCTCTCCCTTACCAAGGGAGTGCTCTACCACTGAGCTACCGCAGCCGAACCAGGCGCCCGGGTCGCTCAAAAGCGGCCCCCGACGATCGGGACGCTTCCCTGCCACAGGGCAACGGGGGATGCAAGAGGCTCGGCGCGTCTTTAGCGGTTGGCAGCGCGCGACGCTGTGGAGATAATCGCCGGCACGATGACCGACGAGATCCTGAAACCGGGCGAACAGCCGCCCGCCCCAACCAAGCCGGCCCAGCCGGCCGGCCGCGATCCGCGCGCGGAAAGGCTGGCGGCGCAGCTGAAAGCCAATCTGAAGCGGCGCAAGGCGCAGGCCCGTGGCCGGGCGGAGGCTGGCGCGAAGGCAGAGCCGGCCGACGACCAGGACTGATTCGCCGCATGGCGCGCATGCGGCCGTGCATGGCGGGCAGCCAAGCGGGGCCACAACCGGTGCCGCCACGCGGCCGCCGGGTTCCCTTCCTTGTTTCGCCCTGTTTGGTCGGCTAGACCGGTGCCAGACGGCGGCGACCTCCTGGATCACGATTCCAGGGATTCGCGCGGGCGCTCTGCTGACCGGCCCATCCCGCGCCGCTCAGCCGCATCGGCATTCCCTTAAAGCCCTCGAGGAGTTCGGCATGGATCGCATCCGCATCACCGGCGGCCGCCCCCTTCACGGGACGATCCCGATCTCCGGCGCCAAGAACGCCGCGCTGCCGCTGATGATCGCCTCGCTCCTGACCGAGGACGAGCTGACGCTGACCAATGTGCCCAGGCTCTCGGACGTCTCGAACCTGGCGCGTATCCTGGGCAATCACGGCGTCGACGTGACCATTGCCGGCAAGCGCTCGGGCGACGACGTGCTGATGGGCCAGACGGTCCGGCTCAATGCCCGCTCCATCGTCGACACCACAGCGCCCTATGAACTCGTCTCCACCATGCGCGCCAGCTTCTGGGTGATCGCGCCGCTGGTCGCCCGCATGGGCGTCGCCAAGGTATCGCTGCCGGGCGGCTGCGCCATCGGCACCCGGCCGGTCGACCTCCTGCTGCAGGCGCTGGAACAGCTCGGCGCGCAGATCGAGATCGATGCCGGCTATGCGGTGGTCAAGGCGCCCAAGGGCCTGAAGGGCGCCGAGATCGATTTCGGCAAGGTCACCGTCGGCGGCACCCATGTCGCCCTGATGGCGGCCTCGCTCGCCGACGGCACCACGGTCATCCACAATGCCGCGCGCGAGCCCGAGATCGTCGATCTCGCGGAATGCCTGATCAAGATGGGCGCCAAGATCAAGGGAGTGGGCACCGACACGCTGGAGATCACCGGCGTGACCCGGCTGAAGGGCACTCACCACGCCGTGGTCGCCGACCGCATCGAGACCGGCACCTATGCCATGTGCGTGGCGATGACCGGCGGCGACATCCTGCTGGAAGGCGCCCGGCCGGAGCTCCTGCAATCGGCCCTCGACGTGCTGGTCGAGGCCGGCGTCGAGATCAACGCCACCAATGAAGGCATCCGGGTCAAGCGCAACGGCCACGGCCTGGCGCCGGTCTCGGTGACGACAGACCCCTTCCCGGGTTTCCCGACCGACCTGCAGGCCCAGCTGATGGGCCTGATGACGCGCGCCAAGGGCACCTCGAAGATCACCGAGACGATCTTCGAGAACCGCTTCATGCATGTGCAGGAGCTCGCGCGCCTCGGCGCCCATATCCACCTGGACGGGCAGACCGCCACCATCGAGGGCGTCGACACGCTGAAGGGCGCCCCGGTCATGGCGACTGACCTGCGCGCCTCCGTCTCGCTGGTGATCGCGGCGCTGGCCGCCCAGGGCGAGACCATGGTCAACCGGGTCTATCATCTCGATCGCGGCTTCGAACGGCTGGAAACCAAGCTCGCCGCCTGCGGCGCCCAGATCGAGCGCATTTCCGGCTGAGCAGCGGACCCGGCGGATTCGCCGGGGCTACGGCACGATTGGGAAAGCATTTGCTGCTAGACGGGCCGATGCCGGTCGGCATTTCGGCCGGCCGAAGGCAGGAGAGGTTGCTTGCCCAAAGCGGGTCCAGCCCGAGCCGAGCGTTCACGGCCGCGCGCCGGCGAGCATGAGCCGCGCCAGGCCCGGCGCAAGGATCTGCGCTATCGCGTCGCGATCGAGACGATCGAGGACGGCCAACGCAGCCCCTGCCTGATCCAGGACATCTCGGAAACCGGCGCCCGGCTCCGGCTGGACGACGACGTGGCGCTGCCCGAGCGGTTTCTGCTGCGGCTCGCCGAGAACCGGCCACAGAGCCGGCTGTGCCGGCTGGTCTGGCGCGACGGCCCGGCCCTCGGCGTGGCCTTTATCGACTGATCGCCGAGAGCAGCGCAGGACCGGGCAGCGCAGGACTGGCACGCCGCGCGCCTCAGCCGACGCAGGACTGAAGCGTCCGGAAATCGCCCCGCTGCCGGAACTGACCCGGCCACCCCCCGTTTCATCTCTATCCCGACGTGCAGACAGGCTTTCGGGCCGGCGCCCTGTCCAGGCGCCTGCGCGCACGGGTCTCGTTTTTCGACGATCAAGGAGATCACAATGATCAGGAACAGTTTGGCTATCGCCTCGGTCGTTGCCGCGCTGACCGGCGCGGCCATGGCCCAGACCGCGCCGCAGACGGCGCCCCAGGCCCCCGCGCAGACCGCCCCGGCGATGCGTCAGGCGCCAAGCTCGCTGGCGCCCAACGAGTTCACCACCCGCAGCCTGGTCGGCATGACCGTCTATGCGCCAAAGCCGGCCAATGCGGCCACCAGAAGCGCCGATCCGGCGACCACGGCCAGCACCATGCCGGCACCGTCGGCGGCGCCGGCAGCGATGGACGACGCCCAGTGGCGTGTCATGCGCGAACGCCATGACAATATCGGCGAGGTCAATTCGCTGGTGCTGACCAGCGACGGCCGCGTCAAGCAGGTAGTGCTGGGCGTCGGCGGCTTCCTCGGCATCGGCGAGAAGTCGGTCGCCATCGACTGGCATGACCTCAGGCTGATTCGCGATTCGAACGGCAAGATGTCGGCGATCGTGATGCGCACCAAGGAACAGCTGAACGCCATGCCGAATTTCGTCGAGCCGCGAACCTGACGATTCGCGCCGGGCGATTCGTCTCCCGGCCCGCCTTGACGATATCAGGCCCGCGTCGAGCCCTCGGCGCGGGCCTTTTTCGCGCGGTTTGGCTGCCCGAAAAAGAAAACGCCCGCCCCTTGGATCCAAGGGACGGGCGCTTGAGAATTGGTGCCCAGAAAAGGACTCGAACCTTCACACCTTGCGGTACACGGACCTGAACCGTGCGCGTCTACCAATTCCGCCATCTGGGCGAGGCGCGTGTCATAGCGACGCCAGGGCGGCACGTCAACGCACGCGTGAAAGTTATTCACGCCTGGAAAACAAAGACCCGCTTCGGCACGAGTTCGCCGCGCTCGACTTCGCAGACGGCGATCGGGTCGCCGCCGGCCGAAACCCATACGGTGCCGCCGACCGGCGCGTCGCGGCCACGCACGATGGCGCTCTGGCCGCGCACCAGGCGTGCCGCGACGTCACGGGTGACCTGCACCTCCGGAACCTCGGCGAGCGCCGCCTCGACCGGCAGCAGGGCATCGTCGAGCGTCTGGCTGGCGATCTTGCCGTCCAGCAATTCGCGCAGCTCTTCGAGCGTCACCGTGTCGTTCTCACCGAAGGGGCCGACGCGGGTGCGGCGCAGCGCCGTGACATGGCCGAGGCATTGCAGGTCGCGGCCGATATCGCGCGCGATCGCCCGGACATAGGTGCCCTTGCCGCATTCGGCCTCGAATTCGGCCGCGGTCTCGGAAAACGACACCAGGGTCAGGCTGTCGATGCTGATCGGCCGGGCCGCAAGGTTCACCTCCTCGCCGTCGCGGGCGAGATCATAGGCCCGCTCGCCATCGACCTTGATCGCCGAGAATTTCGGCGGCACCTGCATGATCGTGCCGGTATAGCGCGGCAGCAGCGCCTCCACGGCCTCGCGGCTGGGGCGCAGGTCCGAGCGCGCCGTCACCTCGCCCTCGGTGTCGTCGGTGGCGGTCTCAGAGCCCCAGGTCACCGTGAAGCGATAGGTCTTGCGGCCGTCCATGACGAAGGGCACGGTCTTGGTGGCTTCGCCCAGCGCGATCGGCAGCAGGCCCGAGGCGAGCGGATCGAGCGTGCCGGCATGGCCGCCCTTCTTGGCGTTGAACAGGCGCCGCACGGCCGAGACCGCATGGGTCGAGGTCTGGCCGAGATCCTTGTCGAGCACGATCCAGCCGTGCACGTCGATCTTCTTCGAACGGGGCTGGTTCATCGTTCGCCCTCCTCGTCGGCTGCGCCATCCTGACCGTCCGGATCCCGGCCGTCGAGATCGCGGCGCACCGCCTCGCTGTCGAGCAGGCGGTCGATGCGCGAGCCTTCGTCGAAGGATTCGTCGATGCGGAAGCGCAGGTCGGGTGCGTATTTCAGATTGGTGCGATGGGCGAGCTCGCCGCGCAGATAGCGCTTGTTCTGGGCCAGCGCCTGGATCACCGCTTCCTTGTCCTTGCCGCCGAGCGGCATGATGAAGCAGGTGGCGATCTTCAGGTCCGGCGACATCTTCACCTCGGGCACGGTGACGACATGCTTGGCCAGAACGGGATCGTGGATTTCGCCGCGCGACAGCACCTCGGCCAACGCATGGCGCATCAGCTCGCCGACGCGCAATTGCCTTTGCGACGGGCCGGAGCCCGTTTCGAAACGTTTCGCCATGAATGATCCTTCTCCCGGGCTCGGACCGGGGAATGAAAAAAAGGAGGCGGCCGAATACACCCGGCGGCGGCCGAAGGGAAGCCTCTTCGCCGTCGGCGTCAGTTTGCCGCTGCGAGCGCCGCCTCGGCCTGGCCGATCGCCGCGGGCGTGCCGACATGCAGCCAGAGCCCGTCGAGCGGCAGGCCGAACAGCCGGCCCCGGGCGATCGAGGCGTCCCAGAGCGCGTTGAGCGAAAAGATCTCGCCCGGCTGGCGGCCGGCGAAATCGGCGGCCTGCATGATCGCCGCGCCCGCATAGGCATAGGGCGCCGCCGGGCGCTTGCCGCGGCGCGTCAGCCGCCCCTCGTCATCGCGGAAGAAATCACCCGGCCCGTCGAAGCCGACGCTGCCGGCGAGCGGCGCCAGCAGCAGGAGGGTGTCCATCCGGGCGGGGTCGAAGGCCTCGATCAGCCTGACGACATTGGGGGTCGCCCGGTCGGTCCAGAAACTGTCGGCATTGCGGATGACGAAGCTTTCGCCGAGCCGCGGCAGGGCCTTGGCGACGCCGCCGCCGGAATCGAGCAGCATGGCGCGCTCGTCGGAGATGACGATCGACGGCTTGCGCCGCTGGCCGACCGCCGCCTCGATCTGATCGGCGAGATGATGGACATTGACCACGGCGGTCTCGATGCCGGCATCGGCGAGCGGATCCAGCACGTGGTCGAGCATGGTCTTGCCGGCGACCGCGACCAGCGGCTTGGGGATGCGGTCGGTGATCGGGCGCATGCGCGAGCCGAGGCCGGCGGCCAGCACCATGGCGGTCCTGACGGCGTGCGCGGCCTCGCTCACGGCTTGGGCACGCGATCGTCGACCCAGCGCTTGACCTGGGCGAGCGCGGGATGGGCGAGGCAGCGGTGCAGATAGGCCCAGATGCGCGGGATATGCTTCAGGTATTGCGGCTTGCCGTCGCGCTTGTCCAGGCGGGCGAAGATGCCGAGGATCTTGGTGGCGCGCTGCGCGCCCATGATGGCGTAGAGGCGGGCGAAGGCCGGCATGTCGAAGGACGGATCGGCGGCCTTGCGGGCGGTCGCGTAGCGCGACAGCAGCTGCAGTTCCAGGCTCTCGGGCACGGTGACCCGGGCATCCTGCAGGAGCGAGGCGACGTCATAGGCCGCCGGCCCCAGCACGGCGTCCTGGAAGTCGATCAGGCCGACCTTCTCGATGCCGTCGCGGCCAGCCAGCCAGATCAGGTTGGGCGAATGATAGTCGCGCAGGGTCCAGGTCTTCGGCGCCTTCTCGACCTCGGCGAACAGGTCGGCCCAGTGCCTGAGGAAGACATATTTCTCGCTCGCCGGGATGCGCGCCTGGGTCATCGGAATGTACCAGTCGAGCAGCAGCTCGACCTCCGCGGTCAGGGCGTCGCGATCATAGGGCGGCAGCGTATAGGGGCCCTTGGGCGTGCCGAGCGTGTCCGGCCGCGGCCGCGAATGCAGATGGGCCAGCACGTCGACGGCGGCCATGTAGCGCTCCGCGATGGGCGCGCCGTCGGCCACGACGCCAGCCTCGCCGAGATCCTCGAGCACCAGGAAACCCTGGTCGAGATCGACCGCCTCGATTTCCGGCGAGGACAGGCCGGCATCGCGCAGGCCTTCGGCCAGCGCCACGAAGGGCACCATGTCCTCGGCGAGATGGGCAATGCGGCTATAGGGCAGGCCGTTCTTGACCGGCGGCCCGTCGGGCCGGCGCGGCGCGTTCATGAGCACGGCCCGGCGCTGGCCGTCGACGAGCCTTTCATAGGAGCGGGTCGAGGCATCGCCCTGCAGGTGCCGGCGCGTCGCGGCGGCCCAGCCGGCATTGTCGATGAAGCCGCGCAGCGCCACCAGCCGGGCCAGGCGCTCGGCCCAGGCGCCGTGGCCGACAAGGGTCGCGGCGCGGGCCGTCTGGCCATGGGCCGGGCTCAGCGCCAGCTCGACCTCCAGCCGGTCACCGGACAGGGCGCCGCCGAGGCGGTCCGGCCATTCGACCAGCAGCAGGGCGTTTTCCGAGACGTCGTCCCAGCCGAGCTCGGTGATCTCGTCGGGCGAGACCACCCGGTAGAGATCGGCATGGATCACCGGGAAGCGGGCGAGATCATAGGGCTGGATGATCGCGAAGGTCGGGCTCGGCACCTCCAGCTTGTCGTCCTCGGCGAGCGCACGGACGAGCGCACGGGCCAGCGTCGACTTGCCGGAGCCGAGCTCGCCGCTCAGCGTGACGATGTCGTTGACCTGCACCGCCATGGCGAGGTCCATGGCGAGCTGGCGCGTCGCCGCCTCGTTGGCGAGCAGGATGGAGTGACGCAGCGGTTCGGTCATTCGGCGGCCTTTGAATAATCGCCGAGATGCGCCGGGAAGGTCACCTTCACCTGAGTGCCCTGGCCGGGCGTGCTTTCGACGGAAACGTGCCCCTTATGCAGGGCGACGAAGGATTGGACAATGGAGAGGCCAAGTCCCGCGCCGCGATGGCGGGTGCCGGTGGTCCGGGTCTCGAAGCGGTCGAAGATCCGGCCGATCATCTCGGGCGCGATGCCGGCGCCCTGGTCGCGCACCTTGAAGACGATCTCGTCGTCCTCGCGCGTCGCGTCGAGCACGACCAGGCCGCCGCGCTCGGAGAAGCCGATGGCATTGGACAGGAGATTGAACAGGACCTGGCGGACGCGCTGGCCGTCGGCGCGGAACGAACCGATGTCCTTGGCCGAGCGCAGCTCCAGGCGCACCTGGCCCTCCGCCAGCCGGTCGGTGACCGCATCGGCGGCGGTCTGCATGGCAGCGCGGATGTCGATGTCGGACAGTTCGAGCCGCATGACCCCGGCATCGATGGTGGCGAGGTCGAGCACGTCGTTGATGATCGACAGCAGCGCCGAGGAGGACACGCCGATATAGCCGAGATATTCGCGCTGCTTGTCGTTGAGCGGACCGACGGCGGCGTCGTCGAGCACCTGGGCGAAGCCGATAATGGTCGTGAGCGGCGTGCGCAGCTGGTAGGACACGTGGTGGACGAAGTCGTTGCGGATCCGCTCCGCCGTCTCCAGCGCCTCGTTGCGCTCGGTCAACGCACGCTCGACCATCACCATGTTGGTGACATTGCGGAACGTTACCAGCGTCGCGCCGTCGGGCAGGGGCGCTGTGACCGCGTCGAGCACCGCGCCGTCATTGCGGTCGATGCGGAAGCTGCGCGACCGGCGCTGATCGTCGAGCGCGGCCACCGCCGTCTTGATCTCGGGCCAGGCGCTGGCATCCTTGACATAGGGAATGCACAGGCTGGCGACGTGGTCGATATGCGGGCGGGCCTCGAGCACCGCCTGCGCGATATCCCACAGCGTCTCGAAGGCACGGTTGTGCAGCGACAGCCGGCCGTCCGAGCCGAACACCGCGACCGCCTCGTCCAGGTGGTCGAGCGTCTCGCGCTGGACCTTGCCGAAGGCGGCGACCTGGGTCTCGAGCTGCAGGCGCCGGGTCTGGTCCTCGAAGACATAGGTGACGCCGCCGGCGGGATCGGGGTTCTGCACGACGCGCAGGAACCGCCCGCCGGGCAGCACCCATTCGTGGCTGCGCGGCTCGGTGTCGATCGCCTCGTAGACGGTGTGCAGCGACTTCTTCCATTCGCGGAAATTCGACTGCTCGGGAATCTTGCGCTGCTCGCGCAGCTTGTCGAGCACGTCGCCGTCGGTCGGCACCTGGTGCAGGAACGCCGCGTCGAGGTCCCAGAGCAGGCGGAACGCCTCGTTGTGGAAGACCAGCCGCTTGCCGGCATCGTAGATGGCGACGGCGGTGGCCAGCTGGTCCAGCGTCCGCTTGTGGGTCTCCATCTCGACGGCGAACTGGGCGCGCACGGCTTCCAGTTCGGTCACGTCGACCGCCAGGCCGGCGGCGCCGCGGGCGGCCGGCCGCTCGACCGCGTCGAAGACGCGCCGGGCCCCGGCCGATACCGCGGTCACCCGCTTGGCGAAGGGTTCGCGGGCCGTGCGGCAGCGCGCGGCCTCGGCCCGGTCGGCCGGTTCCAGCAGCTCGATGGCGCCGGCCACGGCCTGCGGCCCGCTTTCGCTGTCGGTGGCGCTGGCATAGGCCTCATTGACCCAGGTCAGCCGGCCCTCGGCGTCACGGATCCAGACCGGCATGGGCAGGCCGCTGAGGAAGGCGCGCACCGTCTCGGTCTCGCGGACGAATTCGCTGTGCTGCTCGCGCAATTTGGCGAGATCCTCGCGGAGGCCCGCCATCAGGCGCAGGCGCAGCACGGCGCGGCCGCCGATCGGACGGCCCTCGGCCTCGATCGGGCGGCCCTCAGCGGTGAGCAGCTCTTGCTTGAACGGCGTGCCGGCGCGGCGCAGCTGCTCGACCGCGCGGTCGAGCATGGCGGCCCGGTCGGCCGGCAGCCAGGCGCCGAAGGCCAGGATCCGGCGCGGTGCCGGCAGATCGATCAGAAGCGAGACGTCGCCGGCGATGTCCGGCTCCTCGTCCTGGCCGCCCCAGACCACGACGACATGGGGATCAAGCGTCAGCAGCTCGTTGGCCCGGTCGAGCGACAGCTTGAGCGCATTGATTTCCTGGCGCGCCCTGAGCTCCTTGGCGGCCGCGCGTGCCCGGGTGCGCAACAACCCGATGCCGGTGACGACGCCGAAAACGACGACGCCGACATTCAGCCCGAGCACCGCCCATTCATGGGGCGCCAGCGCATGCGCCAGGCCCGACGTCTGCGCGACGGCCTCGGCGGCCGAAACCAGCGAGGTGGTCGCGAGCAGAGCCGAGACCGCTCCCGAAAGGGCAGCTCCTGCGCGTCCTGGCCGCGCACCCACCCGCGAATCGCCGTGGCCGGATGCGTCGTCGACCTTTTTCAGGTCCGGCATCGCCTATCCTTCGTCCGGCCGACCGTCGTCAATCTCCGCGCTCGCGGCTTCGCGGCGGCGCCGCTCCGCGCCACGAATCAGTGCCACTCTACTCTCGGCGCGACTCGCGGTTTAAGAGTCCGAAACGAGAACGGTGTCACGAAAATTTCGGTGTTGCCCGCGCGCCGATCCGGCGCCGGCGCAGGCTCAGATCGGCGGCAGCAGCTTGCGCATCATCACGGCGTCGGCCGTGCCCGATGCGGTCTTGTAATAGCCCTTGCGCCGGCCGATGACGGCGAAGCCATGGCGCTGATAGAGTTTCAGCGCCGGCTCGTTCTCCGCCTCGACCTCGAGGAACAGCGGCCCGACGCCGGCCCGCATCAGATCCTTGACGTGATCGGCCAGCAGCCGGCCGGCAAAACCGCGACCGCGCAGGCGCGGCGAAACGGCGATGGTGAGGATCTCGGCCTCGCCGGCGACGACGCGGCTGAGCACGAAGCCGCCGACCGGCGCCGACGGACGGCGCCGGATGACATGGGCGAGAATAGCCTTGTCGGCCAGCATGGCCTCGAATTCGTGAACGTCCCAGCCGCGATGGAACGACGCGCCGTGGATCGCGGCGAGCTCGCGCGCATCGGCCATTTCGGCCCGCGCCTGCACCGGTTCGGCGGCGGGCCACCAGGCCCAGAAATCATAAAGCGTCATCATCATGGCCTCGCCGGCCGAAGCAGCGACCGGCTCTGCGGCTTGGCGTCGGCCTCTTTCAGATAGAGCGGCCGGCACGGCGCTTCGCGCGGATCGGCCTCGGCGCCGAGCCTGGCAATCCAGGCGATATCGGGAAAGGCCGTCGCGGCGGCCAGCCGGGGTGGCGCCGCACCGTCCGGCCAGGCCGCCAGCAAGGCCGCCTGGCCGGGGCCGACGACGACAGCGCCATGAGCCACGGCGGCAGCGGCGGCGGCAGCCGCCGGCCGATAGGCCGGCGCCAGAATGGCCTGGCCGTCGGCACCGGTCAGCGCCGCATAGACATGGCCGTGGCGGGCGTCGATGACCGCGAGCACGGGCGAGGGATCGGCGGCGGCAAGCAGGGGCGCGGCCAGGGCGGTGAGCGTCGAGATGCCGACCGTTTCGCCACGGGCGGCCAGCGCCATGCCGCGGGCCGCCGCGATGGCCACCCGCAGGCCGGTGAAACTGCCGGGCCCGGTGGTCGCGACGAAACGGCGGCAGTCGCGCGGCGCGAGCCCGGTTCCGGCGAACAGCTCGGCCACCATCGGCAGCAGCCGTTCGGCATGGCCGCGATCCATCGGCTCGGACATGCTTGCCACGAGGCGGCCGGCGGCGGTGTCGAGAATGGCGGCTGACGAGGCGCCGAGCGCCGTATCCAAGGCGAGAACAAGCATGCACGACATCTATACCGGCCCGGGCCCGGCGCGAAGGGGGCCGGCCGCATGCGTGCACGGCTCAGCCGGCGATGCGCATGTCCCGCCAGCGGCCGGGCGACAGGCCGAAAGCCTGCTTGAACTGGCGGGTCATGTGGCTCTGATCGGCGAAACCCGCGGCAAAGGCGGCTTCAGCCAGCGGCAGCCCGGACCGGATGCCGGCGCGCGCATGGTCGAGCCGGCGCATGGTGAGATAACGATAGGGACTGGTGCCGAGCAGCGCCCGGAAATGCCGGGCCAAGGCGAAACGGTCGAGGCCGGATGCCGTCTCGAGCTCGTCGGAACCGACCATCCGGGCAAAATGCGCATCGAGGAACTGCCTGGCGCGCTCGACCGCGAGCGCCGAGGCGGTCACGCGCCGGGCGCCGCCGGCCGAGGTGTCGCGGGCCAGCAGGGCATCGGCGATGCCGAGCACGATCTGATCGGCCTCCAATTGCTCGAGCGGCCGGTCGAGGCTGTCGAAGGCCGGGCGCAAGGCGTCGAGCAGGCGGGCATCGGCCGAAACCGCTGCCTGCACGAAAGGCAGGCTATGGGCCCGGCCGGCGAGCGCGTCGCGGATCAGGCGCGGCTCGACATAGACCATCCGGTAGTGAAAACCCGCCTCGACGCCGGCACGCCCGTCATGCCGCTCGTCGGGATGCAGCACCATGACCTGGCCGGTGGCGCTGGCGGTGTGGGCGCCGCGATAGGTGAAGGACTGCACGCCGGCCAGCGTGTAGCCGATGGCATAGGTGTCGTGCCGATGCGGGTCATAGGCATGGCCGGAAAAGAAGGCCTCGAGCCGCTCCAGGCCGGCATCGGCGGGGGCGAGCCTGATCCAGTCGCCCGGCGAGGGGACGCAGGATCGTTCAAGACCCGGGCCGGCTGTTTCATCCACGCTGTCGCTCATGCTTCATGAGGCCGTTATCGCCGATGCGTTATGAAACCAAGGTCGCCATCGTGGTGCGCGAAGATCTCGCCACCTGGCAGAAACTCAATGTCACCGCCTTCCTGTCGGGCGGCCTGGTCGGAGCCTATCCGGAATTGCCGGGTGAGCGCTATGTCGACGGATCCGGCCGCTCCTATGGACCGTTGATCCGCCAGCCGGTGCTGATCTTCGCGGCTTCCGCCGACGAACTTTCCCGAACGCTCAGGCGGGCGGCCGAGCGCGGCCTGACGCCGTCGCTCTACACCCGCGATCTGTTTTCGACCGGCAATGACATCGACAACCGCGCCGCGGTCGCGGCCGTGCCGACAGACGCGCTCGATCTGGTCGGGCTCGGCCTGCATGACGATCGGCGGCAGATCGACCGGATCGTCAAGGGCCTGACGCTCCACCCCTGAGGCGGCTCGGCGCCTGGCGGGGCAGCCGGTCAGACCGACTGGACCTCGCGGACGTCGGGCAGGAAATGCCGCATCAGGTTCTGGATGCCGTGCTTCAGCGTCGCCGTCGAGGACGGGCAGCCGGCGCAGGAGCCCTGCATGTTCAGATAGACCACGCCGTCCTTGAAGCCGCGGAAGGTGATGTCGCCGCCATCGGCCGCGACCGCCGGGCGAACCCGCGTCTCCAGCAATTCCTTGATCGTGTCGACGGTCTCGGCGTCGGAGGGATCGAAAAACTCTTCGTCGCCGTCGGGCGCGATCGGGCTCTCGCTGCGCAGCAGCGGCAGGCCCGACATGTAATGTTCCATGATCGCGCCGAGGATCGCCGGCTTCAGGTGCTGCCATTCGGCCGGCCCCTTGGTCACGGTGATGAAGTCGTTACCGAAGAACACGCCGGCGACGCCTTCGATGCCGAACAGTTTTTCGGCCAGCGGCGATTGCCGCGCGGCATCGGCATTGGGCATGTGCAGCGTGCCCTCTTCCAGCACGGTGCGGCCGGGCAGGAACTTCAAGGTCGCCGGGTTCGGCGTGGCTTCGGTCTGAATGAACATGGTCAAGGTCTCCTCGGGCGACCGGGTCAAGGCCGGCGCCGGATTGGAATGATTCAAGCAGAACCGTTCCAAAAAATCCATCCGCCTGATGTGGCGTCGGCGGGCCCGCCCGTCAACCGGCGAAAAGGCCCGGCCTGAAATGCCGCGCAGGGCCGCCTTCGGCAGGCGCGGCGGTCAGGCCAGCGCCTCGATTTCCTCATCGGTCAATTGTCCCGGCACCAGCGCGACGGGGATCGGGAAGGTGCCGGCCGAGCGGGCGAGGCTCGCCACCAGCGGGCCCGGACCGTCCTTGCCGGTGCCGGCGGCCAGGATGAGGATGGCCACATCGGGATCCTCCTCGATCTGGGCGAGGATGGCTTCCGCCATGGCGCCGTCGCGCACCACCAGTTCGGGTTCGACACCGACCAGTTTCATGGCGCGGTCGGCGGCGGCATCGAGCTTGGCGCGCGCCTCGGCATGGGCTTCCGCGCGCATCACCTCGGCGACGCCGAACAGGCCCTGACCGTCGCCCAGCTGCGGGTCGACCACTGCCAGCATCTGCAGCCCGTGGCCGGTGCGCGAGGCGCGCCGCGCGGCGAAGACCACCGCACGATCGCATTCCGGGCTGTCGTCGACGACCACCAGGAATTTCGGCGCATGACCGGACTGGTAGCTAGTGCGCTTGCGGGTCATTCAGCCTCCATCGATCCGCAAACCATCAATCTCGCACCTGCGTCGAAACGCTGCAAGGAGGGGCAACCCGGCCGGCCGCCGCCTGGCCATTCGCCGATCCTGTGACCGCGCGCACAGCTGCCGAAGGCCAGAACCGCCATCCTCCTCCCATGCCGTGACGAGGAGGATGCCATGAAGATGTCGGCCTGGATCCTGTCCTTCGGCGCCGCCCTGCTGGCGCTCGGCGTCGTCACCGGCGCGCTGCGCGGCACCCGCCCGATCGCCCGCCAGATCCGCTACGAGCTCGGCTCGACGGCGAGCATCGCCCGGACCATCGGCGGCTGAGCGAGATACAATCGACCGGCAACGCGCGGCAAACCTTTAAACTTCGGTCCAGCGCTGCTATGTGCGGCCCCATGACCGACACGCCGCTCGAACTGATCCGCAATTTCTCCATCGTCGCCCATATCGACCATGGCAAGTCGACGCTCGCCGACCGTCTGATCCAGACCACCGGCGGCCTGACCGCGCGCGAGATGACCGAACAGGTCCTCGACAACATGGATATCGAAAAAGAGCGCGGGATCACCATCAAGGCCCAGACAGTCCGGCTCAGCTATACGGCGCATGACGGCAAGACCTATGTCATGAACCTCATGGACACGCCCGGCCACGTCGACTTCGCCTATGAGGTGTCGCGGTCGCTGGCGGCCTGCGAGGGATCGCTCCTGGTCGTCGACGCCTCGCAAGGGGTCGAGGCGCAGACGCTCGCCAATGTCTATCAGGCGCTGGATGCCGGCCACGAGATCGTGCCCGTTCTCAACAAGGTCGACCTGCCGGCCGCCGAACCCGACCGGGTGAAGCAGCAGATCGAGGAGGTGATCGGTCTCGACGCCTCCGAGGCGGTGCCGATCTCGGCCAAGACCGGCCTGAACATCGAAGCCGTGCTGGAAGCCATCGTCACCCGCCTGCCGCCGCCCAAGGGCGACCGCAATGCGCCCCTGAAGGCCATGCTGGTCGACAGCTGGTACGACGCCTATCTCGGCGTCATCGTGCTGGTGCGGGTCATCGACGGCAGCATGAAGAAGGGCAGCCGGATCAAGATGATGGGCACCGGCGCCGTCTATGACATCGACAAGATCGGCGTGTTCACGCCGAAAATGGCCGATATCGGCGATCTCGGCCCGGGCGAGGTCGGTTTCATCACCGCCTCGATCAAGGAAGTGGCCGATACCCGCGTCGGCGACACCATTACCGACGACCGGAAGCCGACCGCCCAGGCTTTGCCCGGCTTCAAGCCGGCCCAGCCGGTGGTGTTCTGCGGCCTGTTCCCGCAGGACGCCGCCGATTTCGAGGATCTGCGCGCGGCCATGGGCCGGCTGCGGCTCAACGACGCGAGCTTCTCCTTCGAGATGGAAAGTTCGGCGGCCCTCGGCTTCGGCTTCCGCTGCGGCTTCCTCGGCCTGTTGCACCTGGAGATCATCCAGGAGCGGCTGGAGCGCGAGTTCAATCTCGACCTGATCGCCACCGCGCCCTCGGTCGTCTACCAGATCCTGCTCAGGAACGGCGAGCTGCTCGAGCTGCACAATCCGGCCGACATGCCGGATCCGATGAAGATCGAGACGATTTCGGAGCCGTGGATCCGCGCCAAGATCATGACGCCCGACGACTATCTCGGCGCCGTGCTGAAGCTCTGCCAGGACCGCCGCGGCGTCCAGATCGACCTCAATTATGTCGGCAGCCGCGCCATGGTCACCTATGACCTGCCGCTCAACGAGGTGGTGTTCGACTTCTACGACCGGCTGAAATCGATCTCCAAGGGTTATGCCTCGTTCGACTACCAGATCACCGACTATCGCGAGGGCGACCTGGTGAAAATGTCGATCCTGGTCAATGCCGAGCCGGTCGATGCCTTGTCCATGCTGGTGCACCGGGCGCGCGCCGAAAGCCGCGGCCGCGCCATGTGCGAAAAGCTGAAGGACCTGATCCCGCAGCACCTGTTCAAGATCCCGATCCAGGCCTCGATCGGCGCCAAGGTGATCGCCCGCGAAACCATCTCGGCGCTGCGCAAGGACGTCACCGCCAAGTGCTATGGCGGCGACATCTCGCGCAAGCGCAAGCTGCTCGACAAGCAGAAAGAGGGCAAGAAGCGGATGCGCCAGTTCGGCAAGGTCGACATCCCGCAGGAGGCCTTCATCGCCGCGCTGAAGGTGGATGTCTAAGCAAGGGCAGGCCGTCGTCCGGATGGCGTCCAGAGGCTGATCGCCGCGCATCGACATGCGCGGCGCCGCGGATCCGCGAAATCACTCGATCACCTCGAGCCGAGCTCCTTCCGCCTACCCCTTGACCAGCACAAGCCGGTGCAAGGTCGCCTGCTTCAGGTTGAAGAAGGCCCAGGAGGAGGCGAAGAAGGCCAGATATTTATTGGTCTGCTGGATGCCGACCAATTCATGCGCCCGGTCGCGATTGGCCACCAGGTTGTCGAACCAGGCGCGCAGCGTCGGCCGGTAGTCGTGTTCGGAATCATGGGTCAGGGTGAAGCCGGCCTCGCGCGCGGCGGCCAGGTGGTGGCCGTGCAGCGACAGGATCGAACCCGGAAAGAACAATTGCGCCGTCACCATGGAGGTGGCGGTCGGATCGTCGCCGTTCAGCGAGAAGAAGTGGTGCACCGCGCGGCCGCCGGGTTTCAGCGCCGCATGGATCTTCCTGGCCAGCGGCAGGATCTCGTCGGGACGGACATGCTCGACGGCGCCGATCGAGTAGATCTTGTCGTAGCGCTCCTGGCCGAGATCGGTGCTGACGAAATCTTCGAGCATGACGTTGAAGCCGAAATTCTCCTCGATATAGCGCTTCTGCTCGCGCGACAGCGTGTAACCCGAGAGGTTCTTGATGTCGCCGGTATGGGCCTGGATGTGGCGCAGCATGGACCCCCAGCCGCAGCCGAGCTCCAGGATCGCCTCGCCCGGTTTCGGATCGATCAGGGACAGGAGATGGTCGGCCTTGTTCAGCTGCGCCTGTTCGAGCGTATCGCTGGGCGACCTGAAATCGGCGCAGCTGTAGAACATGAAGGTCTTGTCGAGGAACAGCCGGTAGAAATCGTTCGACAGGTCGTAGTGATATTCGATGCCGCCGGCATGGGACTGCGCGAGCATGCGGGCGACCAGCCGCCGGCGCCGGGCCGCCGGCGGATAATTGTCGACGACATATTGGATGGCAGGCGGATAGAGCCGGGTGAAGAAGCGCCAGACCGTCTCCGGATCGACCGGCCGCTGCGCGCCGGTGAAGAAATTCACCGCCGCCGAGGGCGGCCCGTAAGTCAGCCCGTCGGAAACCGCGCGCAGCAAACGCATGGGCCAGGCCGTCGGCGGCACAGCCAGCCGCGGCGCGGCACCCACCTGTTCAACAGGGGCCATGACGAGCTCCTCCTGTTCACAATATGGGGACGCTAACACGGCGATCCATCCCGTCCACCGGGACGGCGCGTAAGGCAGCCATGCCGCCCTTCGACGGACGCGCGCGCGGGATCAGGCCCGGCCGCGGCGCGCCCTGGTCGGCCGGACCATGACGTCGAGCCACTGGCCGATCTCGCTGCGGCGCCGGGACGTGTCGAGGATTTCGGCATCCAGGCCATGACGCCAGGCGACCGCCTTGTCGGCCGGATCGGCCTCCAGCCGGTCGAGATCGGCGCGCCAGCGCCCGAGCGCCTCCAGATCCTCGAAGAAGCCTTCGTCGACCAGGCGCGGGCCGAGCGCGCCGCCAATGGCCGAGACTTCGCCGAAGGAGAATTCGGGATGATATTGCACCGCCCAGGCGGTGCCGCCGCCGACCTTGATCTCGACCGCCTGAACCTCGCTCATGCCGTTGGAGGCGAGCAGCGTGGTGCCCGGCGCCATGGTCTCGACCTCGTCCTGGTGCACGGCCAGCGCGTCGAAGGCCGCCGGCCGGCCGGCCAGCAGCGGATGCGCCTTGCCGGTGTCATTGGGCGTGATCTTGCGGGCAATGCCCATTTCGCGGCCCCTGGGGTTCCTGCGCACGACGCCGCCGGCGGCGGCCGTCAGCACCTGCAGGCCCCAGCACGAGCCGAAAACCGGCGTTCCCGCGGCGAAGACCGCCCGCGCCAGGTCGATCTGCGCGGTGATCTCCGGCGTCATGTCGTAGAGATTCAGCGAGGAGCCGGTCAGCGCCACCCCGTCATAACCCTCCAGGCCCGCGGCATCGGGCAGGTTGGCCTGGCGGTCGGCTGGAAAGCACAGGTCGATCACGGCATCGGGCGCCAGTTCGCGCAGCACCTCGGCATAGGCTTCGGACGGGATGGCGCCGCGCGAATTGGCATGGCGGGCGCGGTCGGCGGCATTGTTGCCTTCGACGACGAGCAGGCGGAGGGTCATGGGACGAACTTCCAGGCGGGACATCGGGATGTAGCGCGCCAGGCAAGCCGCGAAAAGAGGCCGGTACGCGTTACAGACCCGACCTTCCTGTGACCGGATATCACGGCTTTGTTTCCGTCTCGTGCCCGGACGCGTGCCGACCGTCGCGGGCGAGCGGCCGCGATCCCTTCGCGGGCTGTTGCTCTCAGGCCGGAAAGGCGGCATCACGTGCGATGACCGCACGCGGCCCGAAGAGGTTTCCTTGGACCTGACCGCCGACAGCTTCCGGCAAATCGACCGCGACCACATGCTGGGCCTGGAAAAAGGCCTGGCGGTGATCGCCTGTTTCGATGCCGACCACCAGCGCCTGACCATTGCCGATGTCGCGCGCATGACCGGGCTGACGCGCGCGACCGCCCGGCGCTGCCTGATCACGCTCGCCCGCATCGGTTATGCCGAGACCGACGGCAAGTTCTTCCGGCTGACGCCGCGCGTGCTGAAGCTCGGTTATGCCTATCTGTCCTCGACCCCGCTCACCGCCATCCTGCAGAGCGCCTTGGAGCGGCTGAGCGAAGTGATCGGCGAGAGCTGTTCGGCCTCCATCCTCGACGGCAACGAGATCGTCTATGTGGCGCGCGCGGCGACCAAGCGAATCATGTCGGTCGGCCTGTCGGTCGGCGCCCGGCTGCCGGCCTTCTGCACCTCCATGGGCCGGGTCTTGCTCGCCACCTTGCCCGAGGACGAGGCCCGGCGGCATGTCGAGACCTCGGCCCGCCGGCCGCTGACCCCGAAAACCCGCACCGAGGTCGCCGCGATCATGGCGGCGATCGCCTCGGCGCGCGCCGACGGCTTCGCCATTATCGACCAGGAACTGGAGATCGGCCTGACCTCGATCGCCGTGCCGGTGATCGACATGCGCGGCCGCACGCTCGCCGCCGTCAATGTCGGCACCCATGCGAGCCGCTTCTCCCCCGACATGCTGGTGCGCGACCTCTTGCCCAGGCTGAAGGCCGTGCAGGCCGAGATGTCGCGCATCATCGGCTGATCGCCTGTGGGCGGATGGGAGCCGGCGGTTGAAATCGCGGCTGCCACCTGCCAGCGTCCGTCGCCATGCTGACCCGCGTTTCCGATGATTCCGACCCCGCTCCCGACGTGCCCGCGGACACCCGCGTGACGCCGATGATGGAGCAATATATCGAGATCAAGGCCGCCAATCCGGACAGTCTGCTGTTCTACCGGATGGGCGATTTCTACGAGATGTTCTTCGACGATGCCGTCGCCGCCTCGCGGGCGCTCGGCATCACCCTGACCAAGCGCGGCAAGCATCTCGGCCAGGACATTCCGATGGCCGGCGTGCCGGTCCACGCGGCCGAGGACTATCTGCACCGGCTGATCCAGCAGGGTTTCCGGGTCGCGGTCTGCGAGCAGACCGAAGATCCCGCGGAGGCGCGCAAGCGCGGCGCGAAATCGGTGGTCAATCGCGACGTGATCCGGCTGGTCACGCCGGGAACGCTGACCGAGGATTCGCTGCTGGAGGCACGGCGCAACAATTACCTTTTGGCGGTGGCGCGGGCGAAAACCTCCTCCGTCACCTCGGTCGATGCCTTCGGGCTGGCCTGGCTCGACATTTCGACCGGCGAATTCCGGGTCGCCGAAACCGATGGCGGCCGGCTGTCGGCCGATATCGCCAGGATCGATCCCGGCGAGATCGTGGTGTCCGACGCACTGTTCGCCGATGCCGAGATCGCGCCGTTCTGGCGCTCGTTCAAGGCGGTGTCGCCGGCGCCGCGCGACGTTTTCGACGGCGCCAGCGCCGAGCGGCGCCTCGCCGGCTATTTCGGCGTCAAGACGCTCGACGGCTTCGGCACCTTCTCGCGCCTCGAGCTGACCGCCGCGGCCGCCGCCGTCACCTATATCGAGCGCACGCAGCTCGCCTCCCGGCCGCCGCTGTCGCCGCCGGTGCGCGAGGCGCAGGGCGCGACCATGCTGATCGACGCGGCGACGCGCGCCAATCTGGAACTGGTGCGCACCCTCGGCGGCGAGCGGACGGGCTCGCTGCTCGCCGCCATCGACCGCACCGTGGTGGCCGCCGGCGCGCGCCTCCTGGCCAGCCGGCTCGCCAATCCGCTGACCGATCCGGACGCGATCGCCGCCCGTCACGACGCGGTCGAGGCACTTGTCGGCGCGACCGCGCTCAGGGCCGAGATCCGGGCGCGGCTGCAGAGCGCGCCCGACATGGCACGCGCACTGACCCGCATCGCCATGGGCCGGGGCGGACCGCGCGATCTCGCCGCGATCGGCCAAGGCCTGGTGGCCGCCGGCGGCCTCGCCGATCTGATCGCCGGCGAGACGTCGGGCGAACTGGTCGCGGTCGCCCATGGCTTGTCGCAGCCGGACCCGGCACTTGCCGGCATGCTCGCCGCGGCGCTCGACGACGAGTTGCCGCTGCTGAAGCGCGACGGCGGTTTCGTGCGCGCCGGCCATCTCGCCGATCTCGACGAGGCCCGGGGCCTGCGCGACGAGAGCCGGCGCATCATCGCGGGATTGCAGACGCGTTATGCCGAGGAGACCGGCATCCGGGCGCTGAAGATCAAGCACAACAATGTGCTCGGCTATTTCGTCGAAGTGGCGCAGCAGCACGGCGACGCCTTCCTGAAGCCGCCGCTGAACGCGACCTATATCCACCGGCAGACGCTGGCCGGCGTCATGCGCTTCACCACCACCGAGCTCGGCGCGCTGGAGGCCAAGATCGCCGGTGCCGCCGATCGCGCGCTCGGGCTGGAGCTCGACCTGTTCGAGCGCCTGAGCGAGGCGGTGCTCGGCCATGCCGAGCCGATCAAGCAGGCGGCCGAGGCCATCGCCACGCTGGATGTGGCGAGCGCCAATGCGACGCTCGCCGTCGAGCAGTCCTATATCCGCCCGCTGGTCGACATGTCGCTCGCCTTCGCGGTCAAAGGCGGCCGCCATCCGGTGGTCGAACAGGCGATCGCCCGCAGCGCGGCCTTCGTCGCCAATGACTGCGAATTGTCGGGCCATGACGGCAAGGGCCGGATCTGGCTGATCACCGGTCCGAACATGGCGGGTAAATCGACCTTCCTCAGGCAGAACGCGCTGGTCGCGGTGCTTGCCCAGATGGGCGGCTTCGTGCCCGCGGCCTCCGCCCATATCGGCGTCGTCGACCGCCTGTTTTCACGCGTCGGCGCCGCCGACGACCTGGCGCGCGGGCGTTCGACCTTCATGGTCGAAATGGTGGAGACCGCGGCGATCCTCAATCAGGCGGGCTCGCGGGCGCTGGTCATCCTCGACGAAATCGGCCGCGGCACCGCCACTTTCGACGGCCTGTCGATCGCCTGGGCCGCGGTCGAGCATCTGCATGAGACCAATCGCTGCCGGTCCCTGTTCGCCACCCATTTCCATGAGCTGACCGTGCTGTCGAAGCGGCTCAAGCGGCTGCACAACGCCACCATGCGCGTGAAGGAATGGCAGGGCGACGTGATCTTCCTGCACGAGGTGACCGAGGGCGCGGCCGACCGCTCCTACGGCATTCAGGTGGCCAAGCTCGCCGGCCTGCCGCCTTCGGTGATCGAACGGGCCAAACATGTGCTCGGCGAACTGGAGGCGACCGACCGGGCCGCGCCGGTCCGTCGCCTGGTCGACGACCTGCCGCTGTTCGCGGCGGCGCCGCGCCCGCAGGCGGAACCGGCGAAGCCCAACCCGGCGCTGGACCTGCTCGACACCATTGATCCCGACGACATGACGCCGCGCCAGGCCCATGAGGCGCTCTACGCGCTCAAAGCGAAGCGGGCGAGCTCCGGGAAGCCCTGATCCGGTTCACCGCGAGCAGCGCAACCGACCACAGCACCGGAACCACGAAGCCGGCCAGCAGGCCGGCCCAGACCTCGCCCGCCAGGGCGAACAGGTGGATCGCCAGCAGGAAGCCGACAAAGCCGATCAGCATGACCAGCCCGTTGATGACCGCGGAAGCGACCACCGGGCCGCCGAGCCGGCCATGCATCAGCAGGATGAAGCTGGAATAGCTTGCCGGAAACAGGACGGCGATGCCGGTCACCGCCGGGCCGATCCATTCCGACACGGTGACCACCAGCACCACCAGCGTGACCACCAGCGCCGCGCGCAACGGGATGTCGTACCAGCTGCGGCGCGGCGGCGGCCCCATCTTGGCCTTGCGCCAGGCCCATGTGGCGGGAATGGCGATGCCGAAGGCCACGAGGTTCAGCAGCAGCGCCGGGACCAGGGTCCAGTCGACCATGCGGACGAGCAGGGCAGTGACGAGCCAGGCCGACAGCATGGCGCTGTAGGACGCCGCCAGGCCGAAACCGCGCCGGGCGAACAGCGCATAGGCGATGGCCGCCGGCACGATCGAGACATTGGCCGCGAGGCTGGACAGGCTTGCCGAGGCGATGAAGGCGGCATCGTGGTCGAGCGCCAGCAGGACATAGGCCGGGCCGGTGGAGACCGGCAGGGACAGCACCATGGCCGCCAGGAACGGCCGGGTCCGCTCGGCGACGACCGCGGCCGAGACGACGATTGCGGCCGTCGACAGGGCCTTCAGCGCGAGGGGAAGCAGGGACAAGGAGGTGAGCCGATGCGGATGCGGGAGGTTCCGTTTAGCCGCTTCGCGCCCGCCGAGGCAGCCCGGTCAGTGCAGGACCCGCCCGCCCTTGGCGTGCATCTCGGCGACCAGCGCCGCGACGCCTTCGAGATGCGGATTGATGCCGAGCGCAACCTCGAAGGCGGCCAGTGCATCGGCGTCGCGGCCGTGACGCAGGCAGATCTGGGCAAAACCCGAGATCGCTCCGAAATGCCTGGGCTCGCGCTTCAGCGTCTCCATCACGTCGGCGACCGCATGGGCGTCGTCGCCCCGGATGAAATGCAGGGTGGCCCGCTTGTTCCAGGCCTCCGACCAGTCGGGCCGGGCGTCGACCAGCGCATCGAGCACCAGATGCGCCATGTCGTAGTGCTTGACCGCCATGGCATTGATCGCCTGTTCCATCGCCTCGTCGGCATGGGGGTCGCGATGATTGGTCCAGATCGCCCAGATCAGGTCCTGCAGCTCATAGGCCGGACGGCGCGGCTGAAAGCGCGAGAGATCGCGAAACAGGCTGTCCAGCCGTTTCGGCTGGCCGGATGCCGGTACGGCTCCATCCAGCGACAGCACAAGTTTGAGGCAGTCCTCGAAGGCGATCGGGTCCGACACGACGTCTCCGCGCAATTGACCGGCGAACTGGAGGATAGCTAAGCACTCGCCCGGCTCGGGCCAAGAGCTGAAGCGACAACCATAGCTGACCCAACAACCATGGTGGAATTGCGCCGACGATCCGGCGTCAGCGGGTGGCTGCCGCCCGCGCCGCGGCCAGGCGGGCGATCGCCTCGACCAGTCCCGGCCCGGGACAGACCGTCAGCACATCCGGCACGACGATCCGCCGGGCGGGCGGATAGAGCCGGGCAAGGGCCGGATGGGTCAGAAGCGCCGTGCCCTGATCGTCGGCGCGGCCCGGCGCGTCGTTCAGCACCAGCGCGTCAGGCCGCAGCCGCACGATGGTCTCGAGGCCGACGAAACCGCCAAAACCGATCTCCGGCCTGGCATGACGGAAGCCGGCCCGGGCCAGGGCATCGCCCAGCATGGTCGTCGGCCCGGCGGCGTAGCCGCGCCGCTCATAGGGCAGCGCGGTCGGCGACGACCCTGGCCCCGCCCGCGCGGCATCGAGGCGCGCGGCGAGCGCCTCGCCGCGCTCGGCGTGGCCGAGGATCGCGGCGGTGCGGCGAATGATCGCCTTGGCATCGTCGAGCGAGGTCGCGAGCGGCATGCGCTCGACGCGAATGCCGCGTCCGCCCAGCAGCTGGCCGGTGGCGAGCCGGTCCCGCGGGCCGAGAAAGACCAGGTCGGCGCCCAGCGCCAGGGCCTCTTCGGCCGATCCGGCAGTGATCGGAAAAGCGCGCGCCGCGTCGGCCGCTGCCGAAATGGCGGGATTGCGGGCATAGGGCGAAAGCGCCGCGATCTGGCCGGGATCGGCCAGCGCCAGGACCAGCTGATCGGCGCAGAGATTGAAGGAAACCACCCGTCGGGGCGCCGCGGCCACCGCCGGCGCCAGAACCAGCAGCGTGAACGCCGCGGCCCAGACACGCCTCATGCGGCGTTCGAGGTGACCGGCTGGGCGAGCAGCAGACGCAGCGACGCCTCGTCCCGGGCCGAGCGCAGCTTCTGGACATTGCCGGGATCGCGGGTCAGCCGGGCGATCCGCGACAGGGCTTTCAGATGATCGGCACCGGCGCCTTCAGGCGCCAGCAAGGCGAAGACCAGGTCGACCGGCTGGCCGTCAATGGCGTCGAAATCCACGGGACGGTCGAGCCGCGCGAACAGGCCGGTGACGCGCTCGAGCTTCGGCAGCTTGCCATGGGGTATGGCAATACCGCTGCCGGCGCCAGTCGACCCCAGGCGCTCGCGCTCGTTCAGGGTGTCGTAGATCTCGCGCGCCGAACGGCCGGTCAATTCCGCGGCCTTCGCGGCAATCTCCTGGAGCAGCTGCTTCTTCGAGTCCACGTGGAGGAAGGGGATGATCGCGCCTTCGGCGATGATGTCATGGATCGGCATTGGCTGCCTTCTTGGGATAGCGTGTTGGACGCGGGCCTCTATCTCAGCCCATGCAATGACGGTGCCATGACGGATCAGGTAGGTCCGCCCAGCGCCGCCGCCGGAGGATCCACCCAACCGACATGTCCGTCGGCCCTCCGGTACACGACATTGACCCTTCCGTGGACTGCGTGATGAAACACGATGGTTCGCGCGCCGGTGACGTCTAGCTCCATCACCGCATCGGCCACCGTCATGCGTTTCAGGCTGGCGGTCTGTTCCGCGATGATCACCGGCTCGAATTCACCCGTGCCGCCGCCGTCCTCGTCCACCTCGTCCAAGGGCGACTCGATCACATAGGACCGCGCCTCGACGGTCGCCGACTGGACATGATTGCCGCCGCCCCGGTCCTTCAGCCGCCGCGCATAGCGCCTGAGCCGCTTTTCGATGCGCTCGGCCGCGAGGTCGCAGGCGGCATAGGCATCGGCCGCGAAGGCCTCGGCCTGCAGCGTCGTGCCGCTCGCGAGGTGCAAGGCGTAGACGGCACGGAAGCCATGGGCTTCCTTGTCGACGGTCACATGTCCTGTATAGCGGCCATCGGCATATCGCCCAGTGGCATCTCCCACGCGCGTCGCGATTCGTTCACGAAGCGCTTCACCGATATCGAGGTTCTTGCCAGAAATGCGCAGAGCCATAAGGCTCCCCCGATCGTCTGTTCGGAAGGCGGGCCGGTGGGCCGGCCCGCTTCCATCTTCTTATGTAGGTGACGGTTACGGATTACGAAATGACAAGTCAATGCGACATCGGCACGGATGCACCGGCGCGCTCCGGCGCAGGCCTCCGGAACATGCGGCTTAATATCTGATAAGACTGATGGATTACCCAGGAATGGAGCGCTCGTGAGGCCCGATGCTGAGCTGTTCCCAAAGCCCGGGAGACGGGCCATCGCGCTGCCGGCCTGGGTCGAGCGGGCGATTTCGATCGGCATCGTCAGCCCCGACGGGGAGGTCGCGCGGCGCCAGCGGCTGACCAATGTCGCGACTTTCGCCGCCATGGCGAATGCCGGGTCGCACCTGATCTCCAATGCGCTGCACGACCTCGACGGCATGATGGTGATCCACCTCTACAACGCCTTGATGGTGCTCGCCGAACTGTTCATCCACCGGCTGCACCGGCGCGGCCCCAATGCCGGCGCGGTGGTGCTGCTCGGCTTGGTCATCGCCGGCAATTGCTTCGTCGTCGCCATGCTCGGCCGCGACAGCGGCCTGCAGGTCTATTTCACCCTTGCCGGCGGCATCCTGTTCCTGATCGGCATCGACAACTGGCGCCTCTGGCTGCCGTTCCTGGGTGCCACCTTCGCCGCCCTGATCGCCGCCCTGTTCCTGGTTTCGCCGCATGGCCTGATCGTGCCCGAGGACGCCGAGATCCGCCGGTCGCTGGCGATCCAGGGCATGCTCAACGCCATCCTGATCAATGCGGTGATGATCTTCTACGCGCTGACGGCGCTGCGCCGGGCCCAAGGCGAGGTCGAGACCGCGCTCGCCCGCTCCGATTCGCTGCTCGACATCCTGTTGCCGACATTGATCGCCGAGCGGCTCAAAGCCAATCCGTCGAAACCGATCGCCGACCGCCTCGACGATGCGACCATCCTGTTCGCCGATCTGGTCGGCTTCAGCGCGGCCTCGCACCGGCTGCCACCCGACGTGATCGTCGCCTATCTCGACGACCTGGCGCGTGCCTGGGATGACGATTGCGCCGATCACCGCGTCCAGAAGATCAAGAGCATCGGCGACAGCTACATGGTGGCCGCCGGCATCGGCGAGCCCGGCCAGGACGGCGCGGTTCGCATGGGCCGGTTCGCGCTGGCCATGATCGAGACGCAGAAGGCCCGGCCGACGCTTGCCGGGCACCGGCTGGACCTGCGCGTCGGCATTCATCGCGGCATTGCCACCGCCGGCATCATCGGCCGGACCCGCATGGGTTACGACCTCTGGGGAGATGCGGTGAACACCGCCTCGCGGATGGAGAGCACCGGCGCGCCCGGGCGCATCCATGTCAGCCGGGCGTTCCGCGACGCGACCGCCGCCGCGTTCCTGTTCGAGGCGCGCGGCACGGTCGCGCTGAAGGGCATCGGCGAGGCCGAAACCTTTTTCCTCATCGGCGAAAAGCCGGTGCCGACCGGGTGATCAGCCAGCCGCGCGGCTGATCACCTGCGGCCGCTCGAGGCAATAATAGCCGGCGAGCCGGCTGATATCGCCCTTGCGCAGCCAGTCGTTCAGCATGCGGCTGGCGGTTTCCCTGGACACCCCGGCCATGGCGGCGATGTCGGCCTGGCCGAGCCTGACCTTGATCAGGATCCGGCCGGACCCGACGTCCTGGCCGAAACCCTCGGCAAGCGCCACCAAGGCGACCGCCACACGGCCTTTGACCGCCATGAAATTGGCGGTCGCCAGCGCCAGATTGGTGTCGCGCAGACGCGTCGCCAGCAGCACCGCCATGCCCCGGTAGATACCGGCATCGCGCGCCACCAGTTCGTCGAAGGCGAGCCGCGGGATGAAACGCAGCCGCGCCGCCCGCAGCGCCGAGACCGAGGCCGAACGCGGCTGGCCGTCGAGCAGCGACAATTCGCCGACCACCGAGCCCGGCCGCAGCAGCGCAAGGATACGCTGGATACCGCTCTCGGAGGCGAGCTCGACCTTCAGAAGTCCGTCGTCGATCAGGTAGCAGCCGTCGCCGGGATCGCCGGCCAGAAACAGGACCTGACCCGGATCGAGCTTCACGGTGACGGCGCGCTCCAGAAGGCGCGACGTCATGTCGGACGGCATGGCGGCGAAAAAATGCGGTTGGCCCGCCGGCGCGGCATTGGCGAAATCGTCGGGGCGGGGCGCGACCTTCGGCATGACGCATGAAGCTGGCATCCCGGCGGCCGGAGCACAAGGCAACGGGGGCGGCTTTCGCCACCCCCGCGGATTGGTCCTGGACGATCGGCCGGGCTCAGAAGCAGACGCGCATCTGGCGGTAGTAATCCCATTCGCAGGACGGACCGCCATAGTAGCCGAAGCGGTAGCCCCCACGGTGCCAATGACCGTAGCGATGGTAATGACCATGGCGGTGGAACCCGCCGTGGCGATGGAACCCGCCGTGACGGTGGAACCCGCCATGACCGCCGTGACCACCATGGAACCCGCCGCCCCGGCCGCCACCGTGGCCGCCGCGCGCCTCGGCATCGGACGTGGCAATGGCGACCGAACCGGCGAGAGCCAGAGCGGCGATCGCGAGAAATTTGATCGTCTTGCTGGTCATGAAACCCTCCTGGGCTTGGCCGAAGCCTGATTGCTGTCGGTGAAACCAAGGTGCCCGGAAGCAGCGCCGGACGATGTGACCGCCGTCACCAAAACGGCGATTGGTCGGGCGGCTGTCCTGGCGCGCCAAACCGCGTCCGGCCATGAGGGCCCGGCCGCCGATCAGCGTGCGAATGTCAGGACGGCTTCGACCTCGTCGTCATAGGTGTCGCCGGTGGGTTCGAACCCCAGGCGCCGATAGAAGGCCTCGGGACTGCCCGCGCCCCGGCCATAGCTCGTATAGAGTTCCGTGATGCCGCGGGCGCTGAGGTCGCGGACCAACAGGGCGATGGCCTGCCGGCCGATGCCCTTGCCCTGGAACGGACCGGCGATCATCAGCCGCCACAGGAAGACACCGGGGCAATCGATGCCGTCGTCATGGTCGGCGCCGATATGGAGCATGACGAAGCCTGCCAGGGCATCATCGGCATAGATCGCCCGGAACCAGGCGTTCTCGGAGAAATGAGCCTCGGCGATCGACTGCCCGTTATCGGCCACCATGGCTCTCTGTTCATCCGACAGGGTGTCGCTGAGGTCGCAGACGTCGGTGACGGTGGCGGCCGAAATGCGCCGGAACGCGACCTCGACGGCGGATGGAGGGTGATCGGTCATGATGAAATCCTTCGATCGAACTGGCGGCCAGACCGGCCGCGATCACGGCGGATGGCGCCGGCATCGGCCCCTGCCGCGCTTCCGGGCGTCCCAGGCGCCCATCCGGTTTCGTCCGGCAGGCGCCCTGGCGCGCGCATCAGATCGTCGCGCGGGTGATGTCGTGGCGCATGGATGGCGAGCGGCACGCAGCAGGGGCACTCGTCGATCGAAGCGGCATTGCTGGCGACGAAATCCTCCTGCTCGGCCGCAACCGCGAGCCGGCGCTCGGCATCGCGTTCCGCCATGTCGAGTGGCAGCGGCGAGACCGGTATCGAGGGAGTTCCGTTGGTCATGCGGCGATGATCCGGTCCTGTCGCCGCTCCTTCGAACAGGCCCCGATTGCGCGGACATGACGTGGTCGGGCGCAAACGACGGTTCCGTGGACTTTTCTTCTGCGCCGGAAAGCGGCGGGCTCAGCCGAACCGGGTTTCCCAGCGGGCCGCCCGGCGCAGTATTCTAGCGATCGGGCACGAAGGGCGTGCCGAGCGCCGCCGGCGCCTGGCTCGCCACGCGGCCGGTCCGGCTGATCAGCACCAGGACCAGGATGGTGGCGAGATAGGGCAAGGCCGACATGAGCTGGCTCGGGATGCCCAGGCCCCGGGCCTGCGCATGCAGCTGCAGGATGGTGATGCCACCGAACAGATAGGCCCCGATCATGGCGCGCCCCGGCCGCCAGCTGGCGAAGACGACGATGGCGAGCGCGATCCAGCCGCGTCCGGCGGTCATGCCGGGCGACCAGAACGGCGTATAGGCCAGCGACAGATAGGCACCGGCGAGCCCGGCGCAGCCGCCGCCGAACAGCACCGCCAGGAAGCGGATCTTCAACACCGAATAGCCGAGCGCATGGGCCGAGCCATGGCTCTCGCCGACGGCGCGCAGGACGAGGCCGGCGCGCGAGCGATAGAGGAACCACCAGACCCCGCCGCCGAGCAGGAGCGACAGATAGACCACCGGATCCTGTTGAAACAGCAGCTTGCCGACCACAGGCAGATCGCTCAGCCAGGGCAGGCTCAGCTTCTGCATGGGATCGCGCCGGGCGCCGATGAAATCGGCGCCGATCAGCCCGGACAGGCCGAGACCGAGAATGGTCAGCGCCAGGCCGGTCGCCACCTGGTTGGTGGCGAGGCCCAGGGCAAGTGCCGCGAACAGTCCGGCCATGACCATGCCGGCGGCGATCGCCGCGAGGCAGCCGACCAACGTCGAGCCGGACAGGATAGCAGCGGCAAAGCCGGTCGCCGCGCCGATGATCATCATGCCCTCGACGCCGAGATTGAGCACGCCCGCGCGCTCGGTCACCAGTTCGCCGAGGGCGGCGATGAACAGGGGCGTCGCGGCGGTGACGACGGTCAGAAGGATGGCTTCGACGATCCCCATCAGGCGACCCTTTCGCGACCGACCAGGCGCAGGCGATAGAGAATGAAGGTGTCGCAGCCGAGCACGAAGAACAGCAGCAGCCCCTGGAACACGCGGGTGAGATCGAGCGGGATGCGCAGCGCGATCTGGGCGTTCTCGCCGCCGATGAAGGTCAGCGCCAGGAACAGGGCGGCGACCAGCGCGCCGACCGGATTGAGCCGGCCGAGAAAGGCGACGATGATGGCGGTGAAGCCGTAGCCGGGCGAGATCGAGGGCTGCAGCTGGCCGATCGGGCCGGCCACCTCGATAATGCCGGCAAGGCCTGCCAGCGCGCCCGAGACCGCAAAGACGAACAGGGTGGTGCGCCGGTCGTCGAAGCCGGCGAAACGCGCGGCGCGCGGCGCCGAGCCGACCAGGCGGATCTCGAAGCCCTTCAGCGTGCGGCCGACCAGGAAGCTTGCCGCGACTGCTACGACCACCGCGATGATGAAACCGATATGCAGACGGCCGCCGCCGAAGATCAGCGGCATCACCGCTTCCGGCTCGAAATTGACCGATTGCGGGAAATTGAACCCTTTCGGGTCGCGCCAGGGCCCGCGCACGAGATAGTCGAGCGCGAGTTCCGCGACATAGACCAGCATCAGGCTGGTCAGGATCTCGTTGGCGCCGAAGCGGGTCTTCAACAGCGCCGGGATCAAGGCAAGCAGCATGCCGCCGAGCGCGCCCATGGCCAGCATGGCGGGCAGCACCCAGGGACCGTTGGCGACGCCATGGGTCGAGAGCGCCACCCAGGAGCCGAAAATGGCACCGGCCACCAATTGGCCCTCGGCGCCGATATTCCAGTTGTTGGAGCGGTAGCAGAGGCTCAAGCCCACCGCGATCAGCGCGAGCGGCGTCGCCTTGACGGCCAGTTCCTGCAGCGCCCAGCCGTCCGACAGGGGATCCAGGAAATAGACCTTCAGAGCGGCCAGGGGGTTCTTGCCCATCAGCGAGAACAGGATGGCGCCGGCGGCGAGCGTCAGCAGCACGGCCGCAAGCGGGGAAGCCAGCGACAGCCAGGCGGCGGACCGGTCGCGGCGTTCAAGCTGCAGCCTCATGACGGGGCTCCGTGAATGCCGCCCATCAGGAGGCCGACCTGTTCGCGGGAAAAATCGGCGGCCGGACGGGCTTCCGACAGGGTCCCGGCGGACATGACGGCGAGCCGGTCGGCCAGCTCATAGAGCTCGTCGAGATCCTGGCTGATGACGACGACGGCGGCGCCACGCACCGCAAGATCGATCAGGGCCTGGCGAATGGCGGCGGCGGCGGCGGCATCGACGCCCCAGGTCGGCTGGGCCACGACCAGCAGCATCGGCTCGCGCAGGATCTCGCGGCCGACCACGAATTTCTGCAGGTTGCCGCCGGAGAGAGACTTGGCCATGGGATCGCCGCCGCCGGCACGGACGTCGAAGGCCTTGACCACCCGCGCCACCCAGCGGCCGATGGCGGCGCGATCGATCAGGCCGCGCGCGACGAAGCCATTGGTCGCATGGCCCGACAGAAGCGCATTGTCGGTCAGCGAAAAATCCGGCGCGGCGGCATGGCCGAGCCGCTCCTCCGGAACGAAGGCCGCGCCATGCCGGCGCCGCGTGGTGATGCCGTCGCGGCCGGACGCCTTGCCGTCGATCAGGATCGTTTCCGGCGGGCTCGGCCGTTCGCCCGACAGCGCCTGGAACAGCTCGTCCTGGCCATTGCCGGCGACCCCGGCGATCCCGAGGATTTCGCCGGCCCGGACGGCAAGCGAGATCCGCTCCAGCGTCACGCCATGGCTGTCGGCGGCGGCGAGCGACAGCTCCCGCACCTCCAGGCGGACCGCCCCCACCGCATGGGTCACGGCTTTAAGCGGGGCCACGTCGGTGCCGACCATCAGGCGGGCGAGGCTTGCCGCGGTCTCGGCGCGCGGATCGCAGGCCGCCACCACCTTGCCGCCGCGCAGGATGGTGGCGCGGTCGCAGAGCCGGCGCACCTCGTCGAGCTTGTGCGAGATATAGAGCACGCTGCGGCCCTCGGCCTTCAAGGCCTCCAGCGTGGTGAAGAGCTGGTCGACCTCCTGCGGGGTCAGCACCGAGGTCGGCTCGTCGAGAATCAACAGCCGGGGGTTCTGAATGAGCGCGCGGACGATCTCGATGCGCTGGCGCTCGCCGACCGACAGCGACCAGACCTCGCGCCTGGGCTCGAGCGGCAGGCCATAGGCGCGCGACAATTCGGCGACCGCGGCCTCGATACGGGGCATGGTGGTGGCACGTGGCAGCGACAGCGCGACGTTTTCGGCAACCGTGAGCGCCTCGAACAGCGAGAAATGCTGAAACACCATACCGATGCCGAGCGCCCGCGCCTCCGCCGGATTGGCCAGTCGGACATTGCGGCCGGCCCAGGCAATGCTGCCCTCGGCCGGCTGCAGCAGGCCGTAGAGGATCTTGACCAGGGTCGATTTGCCGGCTCCGTTCTCGCCGAGCAGGGCATGGATCTCGGCCGGCTGGACGGTCAGGTCGACATGATCATTGGCGGTGAGCGCGCCGAACCGCTTGACGATGCCGCGCGCCTCGATCAGGGCGGCCATCAATAGGCGACCTTGTCGGATTTGGCGGCCCAGTCCCGGAACACCGCCAGCGCCTCGGCGCCGGGCTGATGCTCCATCGTGACCATGGTGGTCGACGGCGCCCGGGCCACCTCGCCGTAAAAGGGCGCATCGTCGAAATCGATGGCGGCGGCATCGTCGCGGGTATTGGCATAGACGATGCGGTCGAGCCGCGCCCAGAGCGCCGAGGCCAGGCACATCGGACAGGGTTCGCAGCTGGTATAGAGTGTCGCGCCCTTCAGGTCGAAGCGGCCGAGCGCGGCGCAGGCCCGCCGGATCGCCACGACCTCGGCATGGGCGGTCGGGTCATTGGTCGAGGTGACCTGGTTCCAGCCCTCGGCGACGACCCTGTCGCCGATCGTCACCACCGCGCCGAAAGGCCCGCCTTCGCCCTTTTCCATATGCTCGCGCGACAGCGCCACGGCACGGGCCATGAACAGGGAATCGAGGGTGGCGGCGGCAGGAGCGGTCATTCGCCGATCACACGCGGACGCGACGCCCAAGTCAATTCCGAAGCCGGTTCCACAGGCCTCATCACGAACCCCCGCCGTGCCCGACATGCCGCCGTCACAGCACGCCGGCGTCATGCAGCGCCGCGATCTCGCCGGCCGAATAGCCGGCCGCCGCCAGCACCGCGTCGGTATGTTCGCCAAGCCGCGCGCCGGGCCAGCGGATCTTGCCCGGCGTGCGCATCAGTTTCGGCACCACGCCCTGCATGGCCATCCGACCGAATTCGGCGGTGGCGACCTCGACCACCATGTCGCGCGCCCGGAAATGCGGATCGGCGGCGACCGCGGCGGCGTCATTGACCCCGCCGGCCGGGACGGAAGCCGCGTCCAGCAGTTTCAAGAGTTCGTCGCGCCGGCGGGTCACCGTCCAGTCGGCGATGATGCGGTCGATTTCGTCCTGGTTTTCCGGCTGGCCGCGCGCGCCATGGGTGGCGAAACGCGGATCATGTTTGAGGTCCGCCATGCCCATGACCTCGGCGAGCCGGGCGAAGATCGTGTCGGCATTGGCGCCGATGACGATGTGATGGCCATCCAGCGTCGGATAGATGTTGGACGGCGCAAATCCCGGCGCGGTCAGGCCGGTGCGGCCACGGACATGGCCGGTGACCGAATATTCGGCGACGATACCCTCGCTCGCCGCCAGGATCGCATCGGTCAAGCCGACATCGATGACCTGGCCCTGGCCGTCGCGGCCGCGCTGGTGCAGCGCGGCCAGGATGCCGAAGGCGGTGTAGATGCCGGCCAGCGTATCGCCGATCGACAGGCCGGTGCGGGTCGGCAGCCGGTCGGGATAGCCGTTGATGACGCGCATGCCGCCGATCGCTTCCGCCACGGCGGCGAAACCTGCCTTCTCGGAATAGGGGCCGTACTGGCCGTAGCCGGAGACCCGCGCGACGATCAGCCGGGGGTTCATCGCCTGCAGGGCCGCAACCGTCAGGCCCCATTTTTCCAGCGTACCAGGACGGAAATTTTCCAGCAGCACGTCGGCCTCGGCGATCAGCCGGCGCAGCACCTCCTGGCCCTTTTCCTTGCGGAGGTCGACGGTGATGCTGCGCTTGTTGCGGCCGATCACCGGCCACCAGACCGAGGCGCCGTCCTTCTTGGCATAGCCCCATTGGCGCATGGCATCGCCCTTGCCGGGGTCTTCGAACTTGATCAGGTCGGCGCCCATATCGGCCAGCAGCTGGCCACAATAGGGCCCGGCGATGAACGAGCCGAGCTCGATCACCCTGATATCGGCGAGCGGACCGGCTGACGATTCGGACATGGCGACTTCCCGCGGCAAGAGACGGGCGAGAACTAGCCGCCCGGTTCCGGCCCGGCAATGGCCAGGCCCCGATGCCGGCCTCGCCCGCTAATAGGTGGTCTTCTTGCCTTCCAGCCGGCGGGCCCAGCGCGACAGGCCGAAGCAGATGATCCAGTAGACCGAACCGGCGAAGACATAGGCCTCGTTGTTCATGCCGACCCAGTTGGGATCGGCGAGCGAGGCTTGCGCGATGCCGAGCAGATCGAAGATCGAGACGATCGACACGAGCGAGGTGTTCTTCACCAGCGCGATGAATTCGTTGGTCATGGCCGGCATGGCGATGCGCAGCGCCTGCGGCAGCACGATCAGCCGGGTGGTGGTCCAATAGCCCAGGCTGGACGCCGCGGCGGCCTCCCATTGGCCCTTGGGGATGGCCTGCAGACCGCCCCGGACCGCCTCCGCCATATAGGCGGCGATGACGAAGGCGAGGCCGACGACCGCGCGCACCAGCCGGTCGATGTCCCAGCCGACCGGCATGATCAGCGGCAGCAGCAGGGAGGCCAGGAAGATCACCGTGATGATCGGCACGCCCCGCCAGAACTCGATGAAGATGACCGAGAGCGTCCGGATGACAGGCAATTCCGACCGCCGGCCGAGCGCCATGACGATGCCGAGCGGCACCGCCAGCACGCCGGCATAGACCGACAGGAAGACGGTCAGCATCAGCCCGCCCCATTGGCGGGTTTCGACCACCGCCAGGCCGAAGCCGCCCCTGAGCAGCCAGACGCCGGCCACCATGACGACCAGCCACATGAGCGGCACGACGCGGCCGCGCTGCGGCATGGCCCGCCAGAACGACAGGGCGACGGTGGCCAGCAGCAGCAGGCCGGCCAGATTGATGCGCCAGCGCTCTTCGCCCGGGTAGAGCCCGTACATGAACTGGCCGAAGCGAGCCCGGATGAACACCCAGCAGGCGCCGCCGCTGGTGCAGTCATTGCGCGTGGTGCCGACGAAATTGGCGTCGATCAGGGCCCAGCGGACGACCGGCACGAGGATCGCCACAAGGGCGACGACACAGAGCGCCGAGACGACGGCGTCCAGCGGGGTCGCGAAATAATCGCCGCGCAGCCGCCTGAAAATGGACGGGCTTCGCGGCCGGGCGAGATCGGAGGTGGCCACTTGCGTCATCGGGTCACCAGCGCTGTCTTGGCGTTGTACCAGTTCATGAAGCCGGACACGGCGAGCCCGATCACCAGGTAGATGGCGAGCGTGATGGCGATGATTTCGATCGCCTGGCCGGTATTGTTGAGCGCCGAACCGACGAAGACGCTGACCAGATCGGGATAGGCGATCGCCGCGCCGAAGGACGAGTTCTTCAGCACGTTGAGATATTGGCTGGTCATCGGCGGGATCATCACCCGCATGGCCTGCGGGATGACGACGAGGTTCAGCGCACGGTTCGATCTCAGGCCGAGTGCGTAAGCCGCTTCCCATTGGCCCTTGACGACCGCCTGGATGCCGCCGCGCACGACCTCGGCGATGAAGCCCGCCGTATAGACGGTCAGCGCCAGGAACAGCGCGACGAATTCCGGCACCAGCACGAAGCCGCCGCGGAAATTGAAGCCGCGGAAGGCCGGCACGTCCCAGGCGGTGAGGAAACCGGCGGTGCAAAAGGCGACCACCGGCAGGCCGATGAGCAAGCCGAGGCCGGTCGCCCAGGCCGGGAAGATCTGGCCGGTCTCGTCGCGCCGGCGCTTCGCCCACAGCGCGATCGCCGCCTGGGCGATGATGCCGGCAATGACCACCAGCGCCGCGATCTTGAAGCTCGAGGTTTCCGTCGGCACCGGAATGGTCAGGCCGCGATTGTTCAGGAAGGCGACGCTGAAAATGCCGATCGACTGGCGCGGCGCCGGCAAGGCGTTGATGACCAGCGAGTACCAGAACATGACGAAGAACAGGAGCGGGATGTTGCGCACGATCTCGATGAAGGCGCCCGCCATGCCGGACAGCAGCTTGTTCTTCGAGAGCCGGGCCACGCCGATCACGAAGCCGAGCAAGGTGGCCGCGATGATCGACACGATGGTGACCACCAGGGTGTTGACCACGCCGACCCAGAGCAGGCCCAGAATATTGGAGCTGCTGGTATAGCTGGTCAGCACGAAGGGCACGTCGATGCCCGAGGTGCGCCACAGGAAATCAAAGCCGGAGGCGATGCCGGCATTGACCATGTTCTGCGACGCGTTACGCACGATGAACACGGTGACGATGACCAGGGCCAGCAGGATCACGACCTGCCAGAAGATCTCGCGGACACGCTTGTCGTAGATGAGCCGGGTCAGTTCAGCCATGGCACACGACGTCAGGAGGACGGTGGGCCTCTCCCGCAAGAGCCGGGAAAGGCCGCGATGGCGATGAGGCGGTCAGGCCGGCGCGCGCCCGGGACGGGCGCGGCCGCCGGCCGTCATGTCACTGGAAGGGCGGCGTGAACAGCAGGCCGCCACGGGTCCACAGCTGGTTCTGGCCGCGCTCGAGGCCAAGCGGCGAGCCCTTGCCGACGGTGCGCTCATAGCTTTCGGCGTAATTGCCGACCTGCTTGATGGCGTTGAACATCCAGTCGTTGGGCAGGCCCAGCATGGCGCCGAAGCCGCCGTCCGCGCCGAGCAGGCGGCGGATCTCGGCATTCTTCGAATTGGCGCGCATGTCGTCGACATTCTTCGAGGTGACGCCGAGATATTCGGCCGCGATCACGCCGTTCAGCACCCAGCGGACGATGGCCTGCCAGCGCTCGTCGCCCCAGCGGGTGACCGGCCCCTGCGGGTCGTTGGAAATGGTCTCGGTCATGATGGTGTGTTCGGCCGGGTTCTTCAGCTTGATGCGCTGGCCGGCAAGCGCGCCGAGGCCGGCGGTATAGCTGTCGCAGCGGCCGGCATCATAGGCGGCGATCGCGTCGTCGTTCTTCTGGAAGTTGATGATCGAGACCTTGAGATTGCGCTCGCGGAAATAGTCGGCCGCCATGCGCTCCTCGGTGGAGCCGGCGGCGACGCAGATCGAAGCGTTCTCGAGATCCGAGGGCTTCTTGGCGCCCGAGGCGGTGCGCACGATGAAGGTCTGGCCCTCGTAGAAATTGATGCCCTGGAAGTTCACCCCGAGCGTGACGTTGCGCGAATAGGTGATGGTGGTGTTGCGCGAGAGCACGTCGACCTGGCCGGACTGCAGCACCGGCCAGCGCTGCTGCACCGAGGTCGGCGTGAAGCGGACCTTGGTGGCGTCGCCGAGGACGGCGGCGGCCAAGGCGCGGCAATAGTCGACGTCGAGGCCGGACCACTCGCCCTTGTCATTGGCGAAGGAGAAACCCGGCAGGCCAAGATGCACGCCGCATTCGAGATGGCCGCGGGCGCGGATGGCGTCGAGCGTCGGGCTCGGGGCGAGCTGCTGGGCGCTCGCAGCGCCGGCTCCGCCCAGGATGGCGGCAACCAGCGCGCCACGGAACAGACTCTTCATGGTTAGGCTCCCATTCCCCCGCGCCGGAAAATCCGCGCGGATGTTCTTGGCGGCCACAGTTCCGAGCGGCGAGCGCGGAGTCAACAGGCAAGACGGAGACAGGCGGGGACAAGCCCCGCCCGTTCGCTGCAACCGGCGGTCGATCAGGACCGGACGAAGCCGACGATGTCCTTGACCGCACTCATGACCGGGGCAGCGATGGCCCGGGCGCGCTGCGAGCCCTCGGCCAGGATCCGGTCGATCTCGGCGGGGTCGGCGACCAGCCGCTTCATCTCGCCGGAGATCGGCGCGAGCTTGGCCACCGCCACGTCGGCCAGCGCCGCCTTGAAGCCGGAGAACTGGCCGCCGCCGAATTCGGCCAGCACGTCGGCCTTGGTCCGGCCGGACAGGGCGGCGAAAATGCCGACCAGGTTGTCGGCCTCGGCGCGGCCCTCCAGGCCCTTCTCCTCCGAGGGCAGCGCCTCGGGATCGGTGCGCGCCTTGCGGATCTTCTGCGAGATCGTGTCGGCGTCGTCGGTCAGATTGATGCGCGAATAGTCGGAAGGATCCGACTTCGACATTTTCTTGGTGCCGTCGCGCAGGCTCATGACGCGTGTCGCCGGCCCCATGATCACCGGCTCGGTGACCGGGAAGAAGCCGTCGCCATGGCCGAGTTCGGCGATGCGCGGGCCGAAATCATTGTTGAACTTGATGGCGATGTCGCGGGTCAGTTCCAGATGCTGCTTCTGGTCCTCGCCGACGGGCACATGGGTCGCGCGATAGACCAGGATGTCGGCCGCCATCAGGCTCGGATAAGCGAACAGGCCGAGCGAGACGTTCTCGCGGTCCTTGCCGGCCTTTTCCTTGAACTGGGTCATGCGGCTCATCCAGCCCATGCGCGCGATGCAGTTGAACACCCAGGCCAGCTCGGCGTGCTCGTGCACCTGGCTCTGGTTGAACAGGATCGAGCGCTTCGGGTCGATGCCGGCGGCGATATAGGCCGCGGTCACCTCGCGGATCGCCTTCTGCAGCTGGGCCGGGTCCTGCCACACGGTGATCGCGTGCATGTCGACGACACAATAGATGCAATCGTGCGTCTCCTGCATGCGCACCCAATTGACCAGCGCGCCCAGGTAATTGCCGAGGTGCAGGTCGCCGGATGGTTGCATGCCGGAGAAGACGAGTGGCTTGAAGGTCGCCATGGACGCGGATTCCCTTGAAGGACGGCGCGAAAATGCACCGATAAGGAGGCGCGCTTCCTCGCATGGGAGGCGCGCCGTTTCAAGGTTTCGCGTGGTTCGGGCCGTTATTCCGCCAGCACCCGTGTCGCCGGGAACACCACTTCCACCAGGGTGCCCTGATTGGGCGTGGAGGAAATGCCGAAACTCGCGCGGTTCGCTTCCACCAGCGCCTTGGTCAGGGGCAGGCCGAGACCGGTGCCCTTGACGCTCTGCGGATTGGAGGTCGCGACCTGGCGGAACGGCTCCATGGCGGCCTGCAATTCGATATCGGTCATGCCGACGCCGGTATCGCGCACCCGCAGCACCGCCTCGCCGGCATCCGACAGGGCGGTCGAGACGATGATCTGGCCGCCGGCCGGGGTGAACTTGACCGAATTCGACAGGAGGTTCAGCGCGATCTGGCGCAGCGAACGGACATCGGCGACGACATTCGGCAGCTTGCCCATCAGGGACGAGCGGATGATCACCCGTTCGCGATTGGCCTGCGGCTGCATGATCGCGACCGTCGACTGGACGACGTCGTTGAGATCGACGCTGGTGAAGGACAGTTCGAGCTTGCCGGCCTCGATCTTAGACAGATCCAGGAGATCGTTGATCAGCGACAGGACGTGGCCGCCGGAGGAATGGATGTCCTTCAGGTAGTCGCGGTAGCGCTCATTGCCGATTGGACCGAAACGCTCCTCCATCATCACTTCGGAAAAGCCGATAATGGCATTGAGCGGCGTGCGGATCTCGTGGCTGATCTTGGCCAGGAAGTCGGATTTCTGCGACGAGGCCTGTTCGGCCTGGCGCTTGGCGGCGACCAGGTCCTCTTCCGCCTTCTTCCACTGGGTCATGTCGCGGAAAACAGCGGCAAGCTTCGGCCGGGCGCGCGGCCCGGTACGTCCCATGGTCATGTAGAGCGGGATCAGGCCGCCCTGCTTGAACCGGCCGATGATCTGGCGGCCGTCGTTGAGCACGCTGGCCACGCCATTGGCCATCAGGCCGTCGCAATAGTCGATCGCCGAACGATGGCTCTCGGGCGCGAACAAGATAGTGAAGCTGCGCCCCTTCACGTCGGCCGATTCATAACCGAACAGGGCCTCGGCCGAGCGATTCATGCTCTCGATGGCGCCGTCCGGCGCCAGGATGACGATGCCGTCGGTGGCGGTGTCGAGGATCTGCTCGACCTCTTCGAGGCGGCCGCGCAATTCGGTCAGCGTCGCGGTCTCGGCCTCGCCTTCCGGGGCCGCTGCGATACGGGTGAGGGTGAACAGGAAGGCCTGTTCACCGGCCCAGGCGAATTTCGACAGCCGCGCCTCGACCGGCACGACCGAACCGTCGGCAGCGGTAATCGCCAGCGCCGCGTCGGAGCCGAGCGGGTCGCCGCTCGTCTCGGTGGCGAAGACGCGCGCCACGCCGCCCGCGGCTTCCAGCGAAGCCTCGTCGGGATAACCGATCCAGTCGAGCAGCGTCCGATTGGCCAGGAGCACCGAATTGCCGCGATGGACCAGCAGGCCGAGCGGCATGCGGTCGAGCAGCGCGCGGCTGTCCGCATCGGCCCCGATGGTCACGGCCGGCGGGACCAGCGGCCGGATCACGGGCGCCGCGGGCGCAGGTCCCTCGCCCGCGGTCGGGCCGAAGGCGCTGGGCAGCGGGCCGAATGGCGTTCCGGAATCGACGAAATTCCGCGGCGGCGCGATCGACGGCGCGTCCGGGATGGCTTCGGCATCGGGGATCGCTTGCGCGTCCGGGATCGCTTGCGCATCTGGGACCGCTTCAGCATCGGGGGCGGCTTCGGCCTCCGGGGTCACCGGCGTCACCAGTTCGGCATGGGCGGGCGCGACAGGTGCGTCGGAGCCGGCCAAGTCGGCTTCGGCCACGTCGGCTTCGGCCAGTTCGGCTTCGGCCGTGTCAGCTTCGGTGGGTACGGCCGGCTCGGAGCCCTCCGCGCTCTCCGGTTCGGCAGCAGGTTCGGCGCCCCTGGCCTCGACCGCCGCGGGTGCGGCGGGTTCGACGGCAGCGGCCGCCTCGATGGGCTTCTCCGCCGGTTCGGCCGACGTCACCAGCTTGGCCACCGGCGCCGCCGGCACGGCGGGGTCCGCCGCGGCGGGCGCCTTGGGCGAGGCTGGCGCATCGTCGATATCGGTCTTGGCGCCCAACGCCTTGGCGATCTCGCGGAAGGCGTTGCGTTCGCCCGGCGACAGCGAGGCGGCGCGCTTCATGTCCTGCCCGGCGGTGCTGCGCAGCGCCACGACATTCGGCGGATTGGTATGCACCGTCAGCACCGGGCGCTGCTCCTCGAACGGAGCTGCCGCAGGCGTTCCGATCTGTTTCGCCTCGGTCTGCTTGGGCTCGTCGTGCTTGGCGTCGCCAGGTCCGGCATCGGTGGCATCGTCTCGCGGCGATTCGATCGCCGGGGCGGCGATTTCAGGGGCCGGCTGGGTAGCAGCCCCCGGCGGGCCGGCGACAGTCTCAACCGTCGGCTCGGTTAACGAGACCTGGACGGAATCATCGACCGGAAGGCTCGGCTCGGCCGCCGCCGCGACGGCCTCGGATGGATCGGCCACGGAAAGATCCGCCGCGACCTGGGCCGGCAGCTCGGAGCTGTCTTCTCCGGACCGTACTTCCATCGCCGCGGTCGCGAGGCTCACGGCTTCCGCCGGCGCGTCACGGACAGCGTCGTCCTGGACAGGTTCGCCTTGGACAGGTTCGCCCTGGGCAGGTTCGTCTTGGACAGGCGTGTCTTGGACAGGCACGTCTTGAGCAGGCGCGTCTTTCGCAGCCTCGCTCGAGGCCGGCTCGTCCTGGGCAAGCGCGCCGGCGGGCGCCGGCACGGCGACGGGCGCCAGCTCACCGGTCACCAGGCCGAAACCGGAATAACCCTGGACGGCGCCGTCGCGCAGGCTCGGAAAGGCGGCCAGCGTCACCGACAGCCGGCGCGTCTCGCCGAGCGGCCAGACGGTGGCAAGGCCGCTGAACGGCTTGGCTGCGCCAAAAGCGGCGGCCAGCCGGCCTTCGGGGTCGAGGCCGAAGCGATCCGCCGCCTCGCTGATGGTCAGGCCGTCGGGCCCGGCGACCACGGCCGGATCGATCGCGGTGAAGCGGCTGCCGGCGTCGAGCCGCCAGGAGAAGCGGGCCGGCGTTTCGAGCGCCGCGTCGGCGGCCGCGATCGATCCGGTCGGCTCGATCGGCGCGGCAGCCCGCAGGTCGGCGGGCTCTTCGACGACAGGCTCTTGGGCGACAGGCTCTTGGGCGACAGGTTCTTGGGCGACGGGTTCTTGGGCGCTCGGCGTTTCAACCGCCGGCGCCTGAACGGCGGACGTCTGGACGGCCGGCGTCTCGACGGGCGCGGCGACGGCGGTTTCGGCCCCGGCGCCGATCGGCGCCGCCGCGTCCTCGATGATCTCGTCGGCCGGCGGCGCAGGCGCCGGCTCCGGGTTTGCCGGTCGTTCCGACGACGCGACCAGCCTGAGGCCGGGCTCCGGCTCCTGGCGTTCGCGGGCGCCGAGGAAAGCGACGAGCGCGCCTGCCGCCGGCAGGGCGAGCACCACCAGCGAGCCGGTCGCCAGATCGAGCCGGGCCAGGCCACGATCGGCCAAGGCCGAAGTCACCTGCGGCGCCGCGGCGCCGATCAGGGCTGAGAGATCGACACCGGCGAAAACCTCGCCGACGGCGCTGACGCCGAGCGGTGCACCCTGGTCGTCGAACAAGGCGGCTGGCACCTGGAGATCCTGGACGAAGGACAGGGCGGCGGCGCGCGGCGATCCCTTGGCCGCGGCGGCCAGCGTCACCACGACCAGGTCCGCCGCGCCGATGCGCACCAGGCGCGCCTGGGCCAGCGCGTTCTCCGAGCCGAAACGGCCGAACAGGCGCAACCGCTCGAGCCGCGGCGCTCCGTTCCCCAGCAGGTTCGGGGCGAGCCGGGCGATCTGCCCGGCCAGCGGATGGCTTGCCGCATAGCTGCGCCCGGTCGCCGCCGCGGCGTCGGCCAGGCCCATGGCGCGCGCGCCGGCGGCATTGGTGGCGACAAGCCGCGTCGCATCGGCCGACCACAGCCACCAGGGCGCGGCTTCGGCGACAAGACCGGCGATCGCCGGCTCTGCAAGCACCGTCGACAGGTCGGGAGGCAGGGATGTCATCCGGGCGATCCCCTAACGGCGGCGCGCGGTCGCACCGCCCACATGATGAACGAAGTCTTGACGGATAGTGTCGGAACCAACGCCGCCCGTCCACGCCGGCTCGCAACTGCGAACGCTCAACCCTTTATTAGGGTTAATGTAGGCGCCACCGGCGCATCCGCAATCGGCCCCCCTGTGTACGCGCATCGAGGAGCGCTTCCGCTTTGCGCCAATCTGGGCAATGATTCGCGTCGAGGCGTCGGTTCGCACACTGAGTCGGGGAGGACCGCATGGTCGCAAAAGCACCCGTTGCCTATGAGATTCCGCTCGAGATGCGCGAATTCGCGGACAAAAGCGTGGAGCAGGCGCGCAAGGCCTTCGACGGCTTCGTGGGCGCGGCCCACCGCACCGTGACCGCCATGGAAGGCTCGGGTGAGACCGTCCAGACCGGCGCCCGCGATGTCGGCCGCAAGGCCATCGAGATCGCCGAGATCAACGTCGCGGCCAGTTTCGCTTTCGCCCAGAAGCTGGTGCGGGCCACCGACATGGTCGAGGTGATGCAGCTCCAGGCGGAATTTCTGAAGAGCCAGATGCAGGCCATGCAGGCCCAGGCGAAGGAACTCGGCGCCACGCTAGCCGGCGGCGGCGTGCGGACGCCGCGCAACGGCAAGGCCTGAATCGTCCCGACAGGCATGGCAGCGGCGGGCTCAGGGCCCGAATGAACATCTGCGCCTTGTGCATTGCAGTAAAATGTTGCGACGCACAATGAAATGCGCTATGGCCTTGGTCAACGCCGGTCTCCAAGCAGTCGAACTGCGGATCGGTCCGCCCGAGGACGCCTCATCTAGGGGGAAGGCTTCACGGGACCTCTATGTTCGATTCCCCGCGAGGAAATGCGACATGAGCCAAGTTGCCAAACCGGCCAAGACCGAAACCACCACCGCCGCCGCCGCTTCGCCGTTCCCGGCCTTCGACCTGACCAAGTTCGAACTGCCGAAGTTCGACGCCGCCGCTTTCGACCTGTCCAAGGTCGAGGTTCCGGCCGCGCTGCGCGAGACCGCCGACAAGGTCGTCGTCCAGCTGAAGGACGGCTATGCCAAGCTGAAGGCCGCGGCCGAAGAGACCACCGACCTTCTCGAAGACACCTATGCCACCGCTTCGACCGGCGTGAAGGACTTCAACCTGAAGGCCCTGGAAGCGACCCGCGTCAATCTCAATGCCGGCTTCGATCACGTGCGCGACCTGATGGGCGTGAAGACGCTCGCCGAGGTCGTCGAACTCCAGTCGGCCTATCTGCGCAAGCAGTTCGAGACGTTCCAGGGCCAGGCCAAGGATCTCTCGGCGATCGCTCAGAAGGTCGCCACCGACACGGTCGAGCCGGTCAAGGAAAAGGTCGAGAAGGCCTTCAAGACCGCTTCCAAGTGAGCTCGCGGGCCGGATGATCCGGTGCCGGGCCATGGGCCCGGCCAGCCATCCGGCCGCCACCGCTACCTCCCAAGGCCGCGTCATGCAGCACGCGGCCAAGCCTCCAAGCCCGGGTTTCGGCCCGGGCTTTTTTTCGACCTGACGGCGGAAAAACGAGAATCCGTGATTTTCGTCACGCTCGGCCGTCTTGCAAAGCCCGGCCCTTCAGACTACTAGGGTCCGCGTCGATCGGGCGTTCCGCCGCGATCGCATGTGCAGCCGTAGCTCACTTGGTAGAGCGCCAGATTGTGGCTCTGGAGGTAGCTGGTTCGAAACCAGCCGGCTGTACCAAATCTCCCGACAGCCAAAGCGCATTTGAGCACGGCCACGACGCCGGCGGCCTTTCGGTACCCGTCAGGCCTCGGCCAGGACGAATTCGAGCAGCACCCCCTCCTTCGGCACGAGCGCGAGGAAGGCTTCGCCGTAGCGGATCGACCTGACCACCCGCTCGGCACGATCCGCGACCGCCAGGACCGAGGAAAAGTCGGCGATATAATTCATCTCGGGAATGCGCTCGACGCCATCAAGGCGGAACCCTTCGATGCCGAGCACGGCGATGCCGCGGGTGCGGCACCGCGCCAGCAACTGGTAGCTGTCGGCCTTGTTGAACAGCGCCACGCCATGCAGGCGAATGGTCGGCCGGCCGAGCGGATCATCCGCCCCGCCGCCGGCTTCGACCGATCCCGCAGGGGTCACCACGGGGCCTTCCATCCCGGCTGCCGCTTGTCCGAAACCTGCACGACCGCCCCCGTCCGCTCGTTGCGGACGACATAGGAGCCGTCCCACGCGGCATAACCCATGGCGGGCTCATCCAGGCGTTTTCCCTGTATTTCGTCGAACCGGGAATGGCGCACCGGCACCGTCCGGTCGGGACGCGCGATCAGGTCCTCGATCGCCTGCCTGGTCCAGCCGCGCTGGCCCATCTGCGCCTCGATCTTGGGCTCGATGGTGGTCGGTACGGGCGTGGCTTCCGCGGCAAAGCGCGGGGCCGCCTCCTGCCGCAATGGCACGCCGCCCCAGGCCCCGTCGATGAAAAGGCGCGGCTGACCGGCATAGGGCCCGGGATCGGCGAGCCGGCGCGCGGCGACGCCCGTACCGGCGGCGAGCGGGGCCGGCGCGACCGAAGAAGCCTCTTTCGCGCCGTCCTTCAGATAAGCACGCCGCGCGCGTTCCACCGTTGCCGCATCGGCTCCCGGCGGCCGTTCCGCGGCGCCCTGAAGCATTTCGTGGTAGCGCGCATAGTCCGCCGAAGCCATGCCTTGCGCACCGCGGCCGGTGCCGTCCTGCAAGGCCGCGGCCTGGCCGGCCGACCGGCCGGCGGCGACCTGCCCATCGGCCTGACGCCGCGCTTCGGACGTGCCGGCACCGGCGCCGGGAGTTTCGACGGGGCCGCCGCCGGGCCTCAGGTGACCAGGAAAGGATGGCCTTTCGGTCGTCCGGGCCGCCGCATCCGGAGCGGATGAAGCCGGCGCCGGGGCCGGGGTCGCCCCGACGCCCGGGCTCGCGGAGCCGCCCGCAGCGGCGCCGGAAGCGCTGCTGCGATTCGCCGCCCGGGCCGCTGCAGCCGATAACGGATCCGTCATGGAGCCCCTCCCAGACGCGCTCGCGAGCGGCGGCAAGAGCCCGGATGCGGATCCCCGGCCGTGCCTGGCGAATCCCCGCCTATGCCGCGTCGCAGACAGTGGCGGCCGAACTGTAGCAGCGTGATGACCGGCATTGTTCAGGCTCCTTACCGCGAAAGCGATCGTCACAAGCGGGACGGCGACAGGCGGTTGGTCAGTGTTCCCGTGGCGAAGGCGATGGTTGCGGCGGCGACCAGCGCATCGCTATGCGCCTTCGCCCTGGCGAGACGGGCCTGGAACAGCGCCGTCTGCGCAATGGTGGCATCGGTCAGGGTGCCGAGCCCGGTTCGATAATATTCGAGCGTCGCCGTGCTGGTGGTCTGCGCCGCGCTGGTCAGTTCGGTGGCGGCGGCATGAGCGGCAAGGCTGGTGCGCAGCACGTCATAGGCGACCACGATCTGGCGCGCCGCCATGTTCTCGACTTGGCGCAGGTCCTGCTCGGAGGCCGCGGCCTGGGCCTCGGCGGCTTTCAGCTGGGCGTCGCGCAGGCCGCCGTCGTAAAGCGGCATGCTGACGCCGAGCAGCAGCGACAGATTGGGCGAGTTGACGCCGACGGTGGCGCTCGAGCGCAGCCGGCTGTCGGTCACGGTGAGCGAGCTGATATTCTGGTTGGCGGTGCCGAGCAGGGCCACCTGCGGCATGAAATCGGCGCGTGCGCGCGCAATGCCCTGGCGGCTCGCGGCCAGCCGGGCGAAGGCGACCTGGACATCCGGCCGGCGCTGCAGCGAAGCCTCGATCAACCGGTTGAGATCCGCGGGAAAGACCCGCGGCAGCGGCCGCCCGCTGATGTCCTGGATCTGGATGGTCAGTGTCGGCGACACACCCATCGCCTCGAGCAGGGAATGATAGGTGTCGCGCGCCTGGCCCTCGGCCTGGGTCAGCGCCAGGTCGGCCTGGGCCACCTGCTGGCGCGCCTGGGCCACCTCGATGGTGGTGCCGATGCCACGGCCGAGGCGCGCCTTGGCCGCCTCATGGACGAGCCGCGCGGCCTGGGCGCTGTCCCGGCCGACGCGCAGCTGGACGCGTGTCGCGGTCAGCGCGAAGAAGGCCCGGCTGACATCGAAGATCAGCTTCTGGTGGGTACCGTTGAAGCTGACATTGGCGGCGGTCGACAGCTGGCGCGCGCTTTCGACCACGGCGTCGCGGCGGCCGAAATCGAACAGCAGCCATTTGACGGTGAGCGAGGGAATGACCTCGCGTCCCTGCGCCGTCACGGTGCCGCCGGGCACGATGAGCGAGGTCGCGACGCCGCCCGAGGTGACGTCGATGCCGGGGCGGGTCTGGGAATTGACCTCGAGGCCGGGAACCGCCTGGGTGGCGCGCTGATAGCCGGCAATCACGTCGGCGGTCAGGATCGGCAGATAGGTCGCCCTGGCGGCGCCGACCGTCAGCGCCGCCTCGCGCGCCCGCTCCCAGGCGCCGCGGGTGACCGGATTGGCCATCTGCGCGATATCGATCAGTTCGGGCAGCGTATGGACGTGGCGCGGATCGATATCGGGCCGCGCGATGCCGATCGGCAAGGCCGGATTGGGCGGCAGCGCGAAATCGGGCCCGCGCCCGGCGGGCGGCACAGGTCCCGCCTCGGGCGGCGCGCCGGGACGGGCGGGGATCACCGCCGGCGTATCCGCCAGGGCCGCCGGCTGATCGCCGTGCCAGGGCGTCTGTGGGCTTTCCGGCGCCAGGGCGATCGAGGACGCGGCACAGCCCGCGAGCAGGAGGGCGAGGCCGATGGCGGTCGCGAGCCGGCGAACATCGCAGGCGCCCGCCCGTGCCCTCCGCTCCGTCGACTGTCCATGCGAACGCATCAGCCACTCACCGCAACCGGCCGGCTATCCGGCCTTCTCTGCGCCAAACCGTCTCAGCTGGCCGTCCAGGCTGCGGTAAAGGGCCAGGCGCCTGGCAATCTCGGCGCCGGTGTCTGCCGACAGGCCCTTTGCCTTGGCGAAGGCGGCCTCGACACCCTCCGTCGAACCGGACCAGCGTGGGCGGTCAGCCACAGGGCGCCCATCCTTGATAGCCGTGGCATAGGCCGAGAGCCAGTTTGTCACCGCCTTCTGGTAGGCAAGAGCCGCGTCTTGCACAGGTTTCGGTGCATGAGCCTGCCAGGTCAGCGATGGCGGCTGGCCGGCGAGCACGAAAAACGGCGCAGAGAGCGCGAGAATCTCGGAGAGCGCCGAATCGGTCGCGGCCAGAGCGGCCTCGTCCATCCGCACCGCGCGCGGTTCGAAGGCGAGATAGTCGCGGTTCGACCGGGCCTTGGCGAGGCCGGTATGGAAGCGCTCGGCGGTCGCCGCCAGCGCGGCGGGGGCCACCGAGACCGGCCGGACCAGGCTGGCCAGGGCATCGAGGCAGCCGGCAAGTCCCGAACGGATCGCCGGCCCGATGCTTTCCGGCCAGATATTGGCGAAGACCAGGGTCATCACGACATTGCCGATGAGAATGCCGATGACACGGTCGCGCGCGGTGGCGAGGTCGAAGCTCGGCCCGAAGCCATGCAAGGTGCAGAGAAAATAGGCGAGCGCGATCTGCCAGCCCATATAGGAGATCCGTTCGCTGCCGACCGAGATCCAGGCGGCCAGGAAGGCGACCACGCCGATCAGCAGGGCCAGTTCGCCGACATCCTGCATATGCGGCATCAGGAACACGATCGAGCCGATGCCGAGCGCCCCGCCGACCAGGGCGCCGGCGATCCTCAGCGTCAGCTTGTGAATGGTCTCGCCGAGGCTCGACAGCGCCACGTAGAAACAGGTGATCAGTGCGGTATGGACGCTGAACCAGTCGAGCGAGGTATAGATCAGGTAGCAGATCACCACGGCGAGCGTCGTCTTCAGCGCGAAACGCGTATAGGCCGGATTGCTGAAGGCGTCGGCTGCGAGCAGCGGCTCGCCGGCCTCCGCGCCGGCATCGACAGGCGCGCGCTCGGTCGACAAGGCGCGGCCGATATCGCGCACGACCGCCGCGATATCGGCGAGGACCGGCGGCCGGGCGCCGGCATGGAAGCCGAAAAACGGATCCTCCGGCGCCACCGCGGCCGGTGCGCCAGATGTGGTGCCGGCGCGCACCGCGGAAGCGGCGGCCGTGCAAGGGCCGGCGAGCATGGTCAGCACCGGCGGCAATGGCGAAGCAGGCCCTGCCTCGCCGGCCAGAACCTCGGCCGCCACCATCAGCCGATAGGTCAGCCCGAGCAATTCGCCGAGCCGGGCGATCTCGACGGACGGCAGCGCAGTGACCAGTCCCGCCATCTTCTGCAGCTTACGGGCATCGCCATTGCCCTGGCCCAGCAGCCGGAGCAGCCGCTCGCGCGCGACGGGCGTGTCCGCGCGGAACAGCGCGGCCAGGGCGTCGAGCCGCTCGGCCACCGTCTCCTTCAGCAATTCGGCGGGGCTGCGGCCACCGATCAGGTTGACCAGGATCAGCATGGCCATCGGCACCAGCACGACGATCCACATCCACATCAGCGCGCGCACCAGCAGTTCGGGGACCGGCACGTCGTCGAACAGCGTCATCACGAAGGCCAGCGCGAAGCCGACCGTGCTCGCCACCGGCCCGAGCCGGGTGGCACGCGAGAAGAACATGCCGGCAAAGGTGAACAGGGCCATGAAGGCCAGGCGCACGGCCGGCTCGTCGGCGGAGATCATGACGAAGACGACGCCGATGGCGATGCCGAGCGCGGCACCCACGATCAGCGCGACGCCCATGGCCGTGCTGGTTCCGGCATCGACCTTGGAGGCGAAGAAGATGAGGTAGCAGGACAGCGCCGCCTCCGGCACCTGGAAGGCCATGGAGACGATCACCACGGCCATGCACATCAGCGCCATGCGCAACGACAGCCCGAGCCGGCCAGGATAGGGCTTCAGCGCGTCGCCGAGCGCGCCCAGCAGCGGCGCGTCAGTGGCGGCTTGCTTCGGAGCCATGGCCCGCCTGCCCGCTGGTCAGGATGACGACCGCCGAGGCCCCGATGCGCATCAGCGCGTCGGGCGGCTCGTGCAGGTGGATATAGACGGGATAACGCCGGGCGACCCGGACCCAGTTGAGCGAGCGCGAAATGACCGGCAGGCCGAGCAGCGTGATCGCCTCATCGGACCGCACGCCCCAGCCGATGGCCCGGACCGTGCCGCGGATCAGCCGCTTGCGGTCGGCCATGACGAAGACCTCAGCCTCGGTGCCGGGGCGGATATTGCCGAGATCGGTCTCGCGGAAATTGGCCACCGCCTCCCAATGCTCGGTATTGATCAGGGTGAACACCGCCTGGCCGGTCAGCACATATTCGCCGGCCGAGCGGGTCAGGCCGACCACCTTGCCGTCGAAGGGTGCACGGATGACGGTATTGCGCAGGTCGCGCTCGGCGATGGCGGCGACAGCGGTGGCGGTGGCGAGCTGGGCCTGGCGGGTCTCCAGCGTGCCGATGATCTGGGTCGCCGCCTTGGACTGCTGCAGCGCCTGCTGCAGGCTGACATCCGCGTCGCGCCGGGCGGTGCGCGCCTGATCGACCTGCTGGGCCGACACGAAGCCGCGCGGCAGGAGCGGCTCGAGCCGGCCGAGGGTCTGCTCGGCCAGCGCGAGATTGGCCCGGGCGCGCCGGATCTGCTCTTCCGCGATCTCGGCATTGGTCTTCTGGGTGGCGATGTTGCGGCCGCCCTGGGCGACCTCCGATTCGGCCGCGCGGACTTCGGCGCGCGCCTGGTCGAGGCGCAGTTGAAAGGGCTCGGGGTCGATCTCGAACAGGACGTCGCCGCGCTTCACCGCGGCATTGTTGTCGACCTTGAAGGCGATGATCCGGCCGGGAACATTGGACGAGACATGGATGACCGGGGCTTCGATCTCGGCGGCATCGGTGCGCGGCCGCCGGTCCATGTCGTCGAGCACGACATAGCCGGCGAAAAGGCCGCCGGCGACGATTGCCCAGCCGATGGCCTTGGCGGCGAACCGGCGGGCCGGGGAGGCGGCCATCAGCGCGGCCCTCCGCCGAACCAGAAGAACCACAGCCCGACCGCCGCGATCAGCGCCAGGCTGGCATAGACGAGCAGCTTCACCGGCAGGGCCTCGTCGAGCCCGGCCACGATGAAGACCTTGCGCATGGCGACCGCCGCGACGACGCCGAGGCCGGTGCAGATGATCCAGGCCGGAAAGTAGGAGCCGAAGAAGCTGAAGGTCGGCGCGGCCGGGCTGCGCTCGCAACCCGCCAGGACCACCGTCGCGAGGATCGCCGGGACGGCGCGCGCCAGAACGGGCCGAAGAGCCCGCGGCCGCCTGATCTGATCCCCGGCACTGGTCATCAAACGGCGCTTTGCCCCCCGGCTGAGAATCACCAGGGTCATTTTTAGTCAATGATCGCATGCCGCGCCATGGCCGAAACGGCCGGTGGGCGCGGCGGTCCGCATCTTTGTATGGTCGGGCCGGCTGCCATGCCGCCGGACGAAAACGGGCCGCATCCCCCTGGGGATACGGCCCGTCGAGATGATGACCGGAGCGCCGCCCGCGGGCGGCGCCGGTGCTCAGCGCCGCGCGCGCTGGCGGATCATGAAGGCGTCATAGGTGAACTCGGCCACCTGCCACCAGAGATACTGGTCGTTGCGGGACGCCTGCATGGCCTCGATCGCCTTCTTGAAGTCGGCGTTCTTGGCGCTGATCTCGGCCCACAATTCGTTGGTGGCGTTGTAGCAGGCTTCCATCACCTCCTGCGGGAACGGCCTCAGCTGCGTGCCGGCCGCCACCAGCCGGCGCAGGGCCGGCGGGTTCTGCAGGTCGTATTTCGCGGTCATGATGGTGGTGGCGTTGGCGCAGGCATTGGTCAGCACGGCCTGGTAGGCCTTGGGCAGGGAGTTCCACTTGTCGAGATTGATGAAGGAATGGACCGCCGGTCCGCCTTCCCACCAGCCCGGATAGTAATAGAAGGGCGCGACCTTGTTGAAGCCGAGCTTCTCGTCGTCATAGGGCCCGACCCACTCGGCGCCGTCGATGGTGCCGCGCTCGAGCGCCGGATAGATGTCGCCGCCGCCGATCTGCTGGGGCACCACGCCGAGCTTCTGCAGGACCTGGCCAGCAATGCCGCCGATGCGCATCTTCAGGCCGTTGAGATCGGCCACCGTCTTGATTTCCTTGCGGAACCAGCCACCCATCTGGGCGCCCGTATTGCCGGTCTGAATGCCGTGGAGATTGAATTTCTTGTAGAATTCGTTGAACAGCTCGTTGCCGCCGCCGCTCTGGAGCCAGGCATTCTGCTGACGGGCGTTCATGCCGAAGGGCACCGACGAGGCAACCGCGAAGGTCGGATCTTTGCCGACATAATAATAGGACACGGTGTGGCACATTTCGACCGAGCCGTTCGACGCGGCGTCGGCGGCGGCCAGGGCCGGGGCGATTTCGCCGGCGGCGAAGACCTGGATCTGGAACTTGTTGTCGGTCATCTCGGCGACCTGCTTGGAGACCGTCTCCGCGGCGCCGTAGATGGTGTCGAGCGATTTCGGGAAGCTCGAGGTCAGGCGCCACTTCACTTCGGGGGCGGACTGGGCGATCGCGGGAGCGGCGACCGCGCTGGCGGCGAGGCCGACCCCGGTAGCGGCGATAAAGTGGCGGCGTTTCATCGGCATTCCTCCTGGGATATTTGTCGGCGGGCCGCGGGGCTTACGCCGGTTGCGCCATAGATCATTCGATCCCGACGCAAATCAAGGCCCTGCCCGCGGTTCCGGCCGGTGATTCGATAAAATTACCTATGCACGCGAAACCTATCTGGAACTGGATGATCTTGCGTGACATCGCCGGGCGCCATCCGGGGCGAGCCCCGCGTCCGTTTGCCAGGGTGGAAGGCTGGCGCGGAAAGCCTATAGTCGCCGCATAACAAGAAAACGGCGGATGGGAGGAACAGGCATGAATGACGGCAAGCCGTGTTCGGAGCGGTTCATGCTCTACGGCCCGGACCGGGTGTTTTATGCCGGACTGCTCGGCCGGCCGCGCAAGCGGACCTCCGGGGCGCTCATGTTCTATGCCTCGATGCGCGGCAGCCTGGAGCTGACCGTCGACGGCCAGGCGGCCCGCACGGTCGAGGCGGCCTTGGTGCCGCCCGACACGGTGCACAGCATGACCAGCGAATATCCGGCGGTCGCCTGTGTGCTGGTCGAGCCGGAAACGGTGGACCGGGCGGCGCTCGACCATCTCGCCAGGACCGGCGACGCCATGTGCCAGCTGGTTCTCGCCGAGCGCATCCGCAGCGCCTATCGGGTCTTCTTCGAAACCGCCCGCAAGCACGAGATCACAACGGCCGAATTCGACGCGCAGGTGTTCGGCGCGCCGCTCGCGCAGCGCCGGCTCGACCCTCGGATCGCCCGCGTGCTCGACGAGATGCGCGCCCAGCCGGGCAGCATCCTGCCGGCGAGCACCTGCGCGTCGGCCGCCAATCTCTCGGTGTCGCGCTTCCTGCATCTGTTCAAGGAAGAGACCGACGTGCCGTTCCGGGCGCTCAGGGCCTGGAAGCGCGCCCGCCATCTGCTCAATTTCGCCAATGAGGCGATCAACATGGCGCATCTGGCGCTGGATATCGGCTATCCCGATTCCAGCCATTTCAGCCATTCGATCCGGCGCTTCTACGGGTTGAAACCGCGCGCCATCTTTTCCGGATCGCGCGAGCTGGACATTTTCAGGAGCCCCGCGGCGGCCCGGAGCGGCGAGCAGGCGTAACCACTGGACGCAAGCCGGCGGCCGAGGTCGGCGGCAAGCTCGCCTGGATCACCACCCATCACGCCCAGACGCTCCACGGGATACGGAACCGGCCATGCTCGATACACCCGAACACGAAGAGGTCCGGCGCAGCCTGCAGAAATTCATCGCCAGCGAGATCAATCCCTTTGTCGACGCGTGGGAGAAGGCCGGCATCTTCCCCGCCCATGAGCTGTTCAAGAAGCTCGGCGATCTCGGTTTTCTCGGCCTCAACAAGCCGGTCGAATATGGCGGCCAGGGCCTCGACTATTCCTTTGCCCTGCTGATGGCCGAGGAACTGGGCGCCATCCGCTGCGGCGGTGTGCCGATGGCGATCGGCGTGCAGACCGACATGGCGACCCCGGCGCTGGCGCGCTTCGGCTCGGACGCGGTGCGCCGGGAATTCCTGGCGCCCTCGATCAGCGGCGACTATGTCGCCTGCCTCGGCGTGTCGGAACCCGGCGCCGGCTCGGACGTCGCCTCGATCAGGACCCAGGCCCGCTCCGATGGCGACGACTATGTCATCAGCGGCGGCAAGATGTGGATCACCAACGGCACCCAGGCCGACTGGATCTGCCTGCTGGCCAATACCGGCGACGGCCCGGTGCATCGCAACAAGTCGCTGATCTGCGTGCCGATGAAATCGAAAGGCGTGGAGATCGCCCGCAAGCTCGACAAGATGGGCATGCATTCCTCCGACACCGCGCAGATCTTCTTCGACAATGTGCGGGTGCCGAAACGCAACCGCATCGGCGAGGAGGGCCAGGGCTTCACCTATCAGATGCTGCAGTTCCAGGAGGAGCGGCTGTGGGGCGCCGCCGCCGGCCTCAAGTCGAACGAATTCCTGATCGAGGCGACCATCGACTATACCCGCCAGCGCAAGGCCTTCGGCCAGTCGATCCTGGACAATCAGGTGGTGCATTTCCGGATCGCCGAGCTCGCCACCGAAGTCGAGCTCCTGCGCTCGCTGGTCTATCGCGCCGCCTCGCTCTACGTGAAAGGTGAAGACGTCACCCGGCTCGCCACCATGGCCAAGCTGAAGGCCGGCCGGCTCAACCGCGAGCTCACCGACGCGCTGCTGCAATATTGGGGCGGCATGGGCTTCATGAACGAGACCCCGGTCAGCCGTGCCTATCGCGATTCCCGGCTCACCTCGATCGGCGGCGGCGCCGACGAGGTCATGCTTTCCGTGCTGTGCAAGATGATGGGCACCTTGCCGGGCCAGACCAACAAACCCTGAGAAACCGCGTCGCCATGATCACGCTCTATCACTGCGCCAGCGCCCGCTCGTTCCGGCCCTTATGGATGCTGGAAGAGCTCGGGCTGGCCTATGACCTGAAGATGCTGCCGTTTCCGCCGCGCGTCTTTGCCAAGGACTATCTGGCGATCAATCCACTCGGCACCATCCCCTATCTGATCGATGGCGAGACGCGGATGACCGAGTCGTCGGGCATCTGCCACTATCTCGGCGTCAAATATGGCCCGACACCGCTGGCGGTCGGCCCCGGCGAGCCGGACTACGGCGCCTATCTGAACTGGCTGCATTTCGGCGAGGCGACGCTGACTTTCCCCCAGGCCCTGGTGCTGCGCTATTCCAGGCTCGAGTCGCCGGAGCGGCGCAGCCCCCAGGTGGTGGAAGACTATTCGCGCTGGTTCCTCGGCCGGCTGCGCGCCGTCGACAGGGTCGTCGCCACGAGCGACATGCTCTGCGCCGGACGATTCACCGCGGCCGACGTATCGGTCGGTTATGCCCTGATGCTCGCCACCAATCTCGGGCTGTCCAGGGAATTCGTGCCGGCGACATCGGCCTATTGGCAGCGCCTGTCCGAACGGCCGGCCTTTCGCCGGGCGCTGGCCGCGCAAGACGAGGCCGGCCGGGATATCGGGCCAGACCCGACCAAGCAGGCGGATTGAGTCTTGTTACTTTGAAATTGCCCATCCGGGGCTTTGCACAGAGGTTTGCCGTCCTTCGAGGCTCGCTTCGCTCGCACCTCAGGATGAGGATCGTAGATGAATTGCATCAACGTCGACGATGAAGCTCGACGCTTTTCGAGAACCCAGCACCATCATTGCTGCAACGCCCTACATTCCTCATCCTGAGGCGCGAGCAAAGCGAGCCTCGAAGGACGGCAAACCTTTGTGCGGAGCGCCTCAACCTGAAGCGATCAAGCACCGACCGGAACAGCCACTCGACACAAGACGCCGGAGCGGGTGGCCGGCAGTCTCGATCGCGGGCCCTTTCCCGGCCCGTCTTCAAGGGATTGCGTGCCGATGGCCGTCATCGAAACCATGCTGTCGTCAGGCGGCGAGGCCTTTGCCGCCAATCGCGCGGGCATGCTGGCGCTGATCGAGCGGGTGCGGCTCCTGGAAGAGCGCACGCGCGCCGCCTCGGCCGCGGCCAAGGCGCGTTTCCACGAGCGCGGCCAGCTCCTGCCGCGTGAGCGCATCGCGCTGGTGCTCGACCCGGGTTCGCCGTTTCTCGAACTGTCGACCCTTGCCGGTTACATGATGGACGTGCCGGACCCGCAGAAGAGCGTGCCGGGCGGCGGCGTCATTTCCGGCATCGGCTTCGTCTCGGGCGTGCGCTGCATGGTCAGCGCCAGCGATTCCGGCATCGATGCGGGCGCCTTGCAGCCCATGGGCCTCGACAAGCAATTGCGCGTGCAGGAACTGGCGCTCGAAAACAAGCTGCCCTTCCTGCAGCTGGTCGAAAGCGCCGGCGCCAATCTGATGCGCTACCGGGTCGAGGACTTCATTCGCGGCGGCAATATCTTCCGCAACCTCGCGCGGCTGTCGGCGGCGGGCCTGCCCGTCGTCACCGTCACCCATGGTTCCTCGACCGCGGGCGGCGCCTATCAAACCGGCCTGTCGGACTATATCGTCATGGTGCGCGGCCGCACCCGGGCCTTCCTGGCCGGGCCGCCGCTGTTGAAGGCCGCGACTGGCGAAGTGGCGACCGAAGAGGAACTCGGCGGCGCCGAGATGCATACCGCCATTTCCGGCCTCGGCGACTATCTCGCCGAGGACGATCGCGACGCGCTCAGGCTCGCCCGCGGCATCATGGCGGGGCTCGGCTGGGACAAGGGCCTCGCGCCGCCGGCGCAGCCGTCCTTCGAACCGCCGCGCTACGATGCCGAGGAGCTGATCGGCATCATGCCGATGGACGGCAAGCGGCCGGTCGACATGCGCGAGGTGATCGCGCGTGTCGTCGACGGCTCCGACTTCCTGGCCTTCGGCGAGAATTACGGGCCGGCCACGATCTGCGGCCATGCCGCGATCGAGGGCCATCCGGTCGGCATCATCACCAACAATGCGCCGCTCGACCCGGCCGGCGCCAACAAGGCGACCCATTTCATCCAGGCCTGCTGCCAGTCCGGCACGCCGATCCTCTATCTCAACAACACCACCGGTTTCATGGTCGGGCGCGCCTATGAAGAGGCGGGCATGATCAAGCACGGCTCGAAGATGATCCAGGCGGTGACCAGCGCCACCGTGCCGCAGATCACGCTCTATTGCGGCGCCTCCTACGGCGCCGGCAATTACGGCATGTGCGGGCGCGGCTTCCACCCGCGCTTCTGCTTCTCCTGGCCCAATGCCCGCACCGCGGTGATGGGCGGCGAACAGGCCGCCGAGACCATGGCGATCGTCACCAAGGCCGCCGCGCTCAGGCGCGGCAAGCCGGCGGACGAAGAGCAGCTGGCCAAGCTCAAGGGCGATATCATCGACCTGTTCGAGCGCCAGACCGATGTCTTCACCACCAGCGCCAAACTGCTCGACGACGGCGTGATCGACCCGCGCGATACCCGCGCCGTGCTCGCCGAGGTGCTGGCCATCTGCCGCGAGGCGGAGCGCCGAAAGCCCGCGGCCATGCAATTCGCGGTGGCCCGGCCATGACCAAGCAAGCCATGACCCCGCAGAGCCCCGCGGCAACCCCGTTCAAGTCGATCCTGATCGCCAACCGGGGCGAGATCGCGCTGCGTGTCATGCGCACGGCGCGCCGCCTGGGCCACGGCGTGGTGGCGGTCTATTCCAGCGCCGATGCCGGCGCCCGCCATGTGCTGGAAGCCGATCGCGCCGTGCATATCGGCGAGGCCCTGCCGCGCCAGTCCTATCTGGCGATCGACCGGATCATTGCCGCGGCGAAGGTCACGGGCGCCGAAGCCGTGCACCCGGGTTATGGCTTCCTGGCGGAGAATGCCGATTTCGCCCGCGCCTGCCGCGATGCCGGCCTGATCTTCATCGGCCCGTCGCCGGAAGCCATCGACGCCATGGGCAACAAGGCCGGCGCCAAGACGTTGATGGCACGGGCCGGCGTGCCGGTGGTGCCGGGCTATCAGGGCGACGACCAGAGCGAAGCACGCCTCGCGGCGGAAGCCGAGCGGATCGGCTATCCCGTGATGATCAAGGCGGTGGCCGGCGGCGGCGGCCGCGGCATGCGCGTGGTGCCGGATGCCGCGGGCTTTGCCGAGCTGCTCGCCAGCGCCCGCTCGGAAGCGCAGAACGCCTTCGGCGATGCCACCGTGATCCTGGAACGGGCGATCGCCGATCCGCGCCATATCGAGATCCAGGTGTTCGGCGACCGCCATGGCGGGGCCGTCCATCTCGGCGAACGCGACTGCTCGGTGCAGCGGCGCCACCAGAAGCTGATCGAGGAGGCGCCCTCGCCGGCCGTCTCGGCGGCGCTGCGTGCCGAGATGGGGGCAACCGCGGTCAGGGCGGTGAAGGCGCTCGGCTATGAGGGGGCCGGCACGCTCGAATTCCTGCTCGAGCCTGGCGGCGGCTTCTATTTCATGGAGATGAACACGCGCCTGCAGGTGGAGCATCCCGTCACCGAACTGGTCACCGGCCTCGACCTGGTCGAGTGGCAGTTGCGGGTGGCGGCCGGCGAAAATCTGCCGCTCGGCCAGGAGGCGATCGGCTTTGCCGGCCATGCCATCGAGGTCAGGCTCTGCGCCGAGGATCCGGCCCATGACTTCATGCCGCAATCCGGCCGGATCGCTTATTGGGCCATGCCGGAAGACCTGCGCGTCGAGACGGCGGTCGGCGCGGGAACCGAGGTGCCGCCCTTTTACGATTCGATGATCGCCAAGGTGATCGCCCATGGCGCGACGCGCGACGAGGCGCGGCGCAGGCTCACCGGCGGGCTCGCGCGATCGGCCGTGCTGGGCATCGCGACCAATCAGGGCTTCCTGGCGCGCGCGCTCGACCATCCGGTTTTCGCCGCCGGCGGCGCGACCACCGCTTTCGTCGCCGCCCATGGCGAGGCCCTGAAGCGCCGGCCCGCGCGCGACCTGCCGCCGCCGGTGCTCGCGGCCCTGCTGCTCTACGTCACCGACACCGCGCCGGCCCATCGCGGCACGGCCCGCCATCTCGGGCCGCCGCTGCCGGTCCCGATGCGCGTCGAGGTCGACGGCGCGAAGGCCGAGATCGGCATCTACCGCGACCGCGACGGCAGCTATCGCATCCAGTTCGGCGATGAAGACCGATGCCTCGCCGTCGAGGAAATCGCCGCTCATGCCCTGCGGTTCCGCCATGCCGGCGTCACCGACACCCTGGTTTTCGCCCGTATCGGCGCCGATCTGTTCATCCAGCAGGGCGCCGACGCCATCCATGTCCGCGACCTCACCCGGGCGCCCGCCGAAATCGCCGGCGCCGATGGCGGCGACGGCCGCCTGCTGGCAGCGATGAACGGCCGGATCGTCGCCGTCCATGTCGCCGCCGGCGACCGGGTCGAGGCCGGCCAGGCCGTCGTCACGCTGGAAGCGATGAAGATGGAGCATGTCCATACCGCGCCGATCTCGGGCATCATCGCCGATATCGGCGTTGCCGCCGGCGAGCAGGTGACCACCCATCGCCTCATCGCCCGGATCGAAACGGCCGCCGCTGGATAAGGATCCGCCCATGACTGAAGCGCAGACGCCCGCACAATCGCCATCCGACGCCGTGCTGATCGACAAGCGCGACCGGGCGCTGTGGATCACCATCAACCGGCCGGACAAGCGCAATGCCATGAACGGCGACGTCGTCGCCGGCATCGCGCAGGGTTATGCCGAAGCCCATGCCGACTCGGAGATCCGGGTCATCGTGCTGACCGGGGCCGGCGACAAGGCGTTCTGCGCCGGCGCCGACCTGCAGCTCGGCAAGGGCTTCTTCCAGGATCTCGCCAAGCCGAACGGCGACTATGCCGACCTGCTCCGGCTGTCCCAGAACGCCACCAAACCATCGATCGCCCGGGTCAACGGCGTCTGCATGGCCGGCGGCATGGGGCTTTTGTGCATGACCGACATGGCGGTGGCCGCCGAGAGCGCGATCTTCGGCCTGCCGGAGGTGAAGGTCGGGGTGTTTCCGATGCAGGTGCTGAGCCTGTTGCAGGCGATCGTGCCGCGCCGGCTGGTGCATGAATGGTGCCTGACCGGCGAGCCCTTCAATGCCCAGGAGGCCAAGGCCGCCGGCCTGGTCAACCATGTCGCGCCGGCGGCCGAGCTCGACGCCAAGGTCGACTGGCTGGTCGGCCGCGTGGTCGACAAATCGCCGACCGCCATCCGGCGCGGCAAATATGCCATGCGCGCCATTGCCGCCATGTCGTTCGACCAGGCCATTGCCTACACGGAAGCCCAGATCGCGCTGACCGCCGCAACCGAAGATGCCAAGGAGGGCATCGCCGCCTTCGCCGAGAAACGCAAGCCGGTCTGGACCGGGCGGTGATGGCACGATCCCGGCGCCGGCTAGCTGCTTTACACAAGACGCCGCACGGCGCGGCTGAAACCATGACGTCCAACGTCATGGAGCCCCGCCCGACATGAGCGACAAGGCGATCATCACCTGCGCCCTGAACGGCGTGCTGACCGATCCCCGGCAGCACAGCGTTCCCGTGACGCCGGCGGAGATGGCGGCCGAGGCGCGGCGCGCCTATGACGCCGGCGCTTCCGTCATGCATATCCACCTGCGCCGGCAGGGCGAGGGCCAGGGGCACCTGCCGTCCTGGGACATCGCGCTCTCGGCCGAGGTCCAGGCGGCGATCCGGGCCGCCTGTCCCGGCGTGGTCATCAACCACACGTCAGGGGTCGTCGGCCCCGACTATGCCGGCGCGCTCGCCTGTATCCGCGAGACGAGGCCGGAAATGGCCGCCTGCAATGCCGGCTCACTGAATTATCTCAAGGTCAAGGCCGATGGCTCCTGGGCCTGGAAACCCATGCTGTTCGACAATCCCGTCGAGAAGATCCAGGCCTATCTCGACGTGATGGCGGCCGCCGGCACCTTGCCGGAATTCGAATGTTTCGATGTCGGCATCGCCCGCTGCGTGGCGATGTTCGCGCAGGCCGGCATGGTCAAGGGACCGCTGCAGTACAATTTCGTCATGGGCGTCGAATCCGGCATGCCCGCCGATCCCGACCTCCTGCCGATCCTGATCCGGCTGAAGGCGCCGGCGGCGAACTGGCAGGTCACCGCCATCGGGCGGGCCGGCATCTGGCCGCTGCACCGGGCCTGCGCCGAACTCGGCGGCCATTTGCGCAGCGGCCTGGAGGACACGTTCTACAGCGACGACGGCGCCAAGGTGAGCTCGAACGGCCCGCTGATCGACCGGCTCGCCGCCTATGTCCGTGAGGCCGGTCGCCAGGTCGCCAGCCCGGACGAGGCCCGCGCCATCCTGAAGCTTTCGTGACGACCTTCGCCGAAGGCCGGATCAACCGGCCTCGCGACCAGCAGTGCATGGGGAACGCCGGCAGCCCAAGGGGGAGAACCGTTTGCAGATCGTTCAGCTGGTGATCAGCGGGCTTGCGCAGGGCTGTATCTATGGCCTGATCGCGCTCGGCTTCGTGCTCATCTACAAGGCCACCGAAACCGTCAATTTCGCCCAGGGCGAATTGATGATGATCGGCGCCTTTGCCGGCCTGTTCGCCGCCACCACGCTCGGCCTGCCCTATTGGCTGGTGATCCTGGCGGCCATGGCGGCGACCGCGCTCGTCGGGCTCGCCATCGAACGGGTGGTGCTCAGGCCGATCCTCGGCCACCCCGCCTTCTCGATCGTCATGGTGACCATCGGGCTGAGCTATATGGCGCGCGGCCTGGTCACCATGATCCCGGTGATCGGCACCGACACCCACGCGCTGCCGGCGCCGTTCCGCGGCGAGGTGTTCCGCCTGGGCACGCTCGTCATCAGCGCCGAGCACATCGTCATCATCGCCGCCACCGTCGCGCTGTGCGGCCTGCTCGCCGCCCTGTTCCGCTACACCAAGGTCGGCATCGCCATGCAGGCCATGTCGCAGAACCAACTCGCCGCCTATTACATGGGCATCCCGGTCAAGCGCCTGTCCGGGCTGATCTGGGCGATCAGCGCAGGCGTCGCGGCGATCGCCGGCATCCTTCTGGCGCCGCTCACCTTCATTCACGCCAATATGGGCCTGATCGGCATCAAGGCCTTTCCGGCGGCCGTCATCGGCGGCTTCACCAGCCTGCCCGGCGCGATCGTCGGCGGCCTGATCATCGGGGTCGTCGAGTCGCTTGCCGGCTTCTACCTGATGGAGGGGTTCAAGGACGTCGCCGCCTTCGTCGTCGTGCTGCTCATGCTGGTGTTCAAGCCCACCGGCCTGTTCGGCGAAACCGCCCGAAAGAAGGTGTGACGCCATGCGATACATCTTCAAGACCCGCTACGAGCAGGACATCAACCTGGTCAAGCATGGCGGCCAGCTGTTCTGGTACGGCCTTCTGATCCTGGCTCTGCTGGCCATCCCGGCGGCGGCCTCGCCCTATCTGCTGACCCAGATGTCGCAGATGCTGATCTACACGATCATCGCCTTCGGCCTGATGCTGCTCGCAGGCTTCACCGGCCAGATGTCGCTCGGCCATGCCGCCTTCATGGCGGTCGGCGCCTATACGGAAGCCGTGCTCGCCATTGCCGGCTGGCCGTTCTTTCTGTCGATCGGCGCCGCCGGCCTGCTGGCGGCACTGGTCGGCGTGGTCATCGGCCTGCCGGCGCTCCGGGTCAAAGGCCTCTATCTCGGCATCGCGACGCTCGCCTTCGGCACCATCGTCGAGGAGATCATCGCGCGGGCCGAACATGTCACCGGTGGCAATGCCGGGCTGGTGGTGCCGCCGATCCAGCTGTTCGGGCTGCGCTTCGCCGATGGGCCGCCATTCTATTACCTCTGCCTCGCCTTCGCGGTGGGCGGCGCACTGGTCTTGATCAACCTGCTGCGCTCGCCGACCGGGCGCGCCTTCGTGGCGATCCGCGATTCCGAGATTTCGGCACAGAGCATGGGGGTGCATCTGGCCACCTACAAGACGCTGTCATTCTCGATCAGCGCGGCCTTTGCCGGCGTCGCCGGCGGGCTCTATGCCCACAATATCCGCTTCCTGTCGCCCGACCAGTTCACCGTCGTCCAGTCGATCGAACTCCTGATGATGGTGGTGATCGGCGGTCTCGGCTCGGTGCATGGCGCGGTCTATGGCGCGGTGTTCCTGATCGCACTGCCGCAGGTGGTCAGCGCCATCAAGCCGCTGCTGCCGCAGGCGCTGTCGGAAGCCACCGGATTGCAGCCGACCATTTTCGGCCTGGTGCTGATCCTCACCGTGCTGTTCGAGCCGCTCGGCATCTACGGCGCCTGGCTCAAGCTGAAGGCCTATTTCGACCTATTCCCGTTCTACCGAAAGGGCATGTTCCGCCGGCAGAAGGCCTTCCAGAAATCGGACCGGCTGAAATGAGCGCTCCCCTGTTCGAGGCCAAGGGCATTTCGGTCCAGTTCGGGGGCCTGCGCGCCGTCGACGATGTCAGCTTCGCCGTCGACAAGGGCGAGGTCTTCACCATTATCGGGCCGAACGGCGCCGGCAAGACCACCGTCTTCAACATCATCAGCCGGATCTACGACCCGACCAGCGGCCAGATCCTGCTCGAGGGCCGGCCCTTCACCGCGGTCGCGCCGCACCGGGTGGCCGGGCTCGGCATTGCCCGCACCTTCCAGAACATCGAGCTGTTCGAACATGCCACCGTGCTGCAGAACCTGCTGATCGGCGCCCATATCCACCGCATCACCAATCCGCTGAGCGAGGCGCTGTTCCTGCCCTCGGTCAGGCGGGCGGAGGTCGCCTTGCGCACCCATGTCGAGGAGATCATCGACCTGCTCGATCTCGCCGTGCATCGCGACAGCATGGTCGCCGGCCTGCCCTATGGCGCGCGCAAGGTGGTCGAGCTCGGCCGCGCGCTCGCCACCCGGCCGAAACTCCTGCTGCTCGACGAGCCCTCCTCCGGCCTCAATGTCGAGGAGACCGAGGACATGGCCTTCTGGATCGAGGACATCACCAAGGATCTCGGCATCACCGTGATCATGGTCGAGCACGACATGACGCTGGTGTCGCGCGTCTCCGACCGGGTGCTGGCGATGAACCAGGGCCGCCTCCTGGCGCTCGGCAAGCCGGAGGAGGTGCAGCGCCATCCCGCCGTGATCGAGGCCTATCTCGGCCGTCCCGCCCTGGAGGCGGTACCGGCATGAGCGAAGCGATCCTCACCCTTGCCAATGTCGAGGCGGCCTATGGCGCGGTGAAAGCCATTCGCGGCGTCTCGCTGTCGGTGCCGAAGGGCGCCATCGTCACGGTCCTCGGCGCCAATGGCGCCGGCAAGACCACCATCCTGAAGACGATTTCCGGCATTCTTGACCCGCAGAAGGGCTCGATCACCTTCAAGGGCGAGCCGATCGACCGGCGCGACCCGGCCGAGATCGTGCGCCGGGGCCTGAGCCATTCGCCCGAGGGCCGGGAGGTCTTCCCGCTCCTGTCGGTGCGCAACAACCTGCTGATGGGCGCCTTCACCCGCTCGGACCGCGACGAGATCGCGCGCGACCTCGAACTGGTCGAGAGCTATTTCCCGATCCTCAGGGAGCGTGCCGACCAGGAGGCGGGACTCCTGTCCGGTGGCCAGCAGCAGATGCTGGCGATCTCGCGGGCGCTGATGTCCAAGCCGGACCTCCTGCTGCTCGACGAACCCTCGCTCGGGCTCTCGCCCAAGCTGACCCAGGACATTTTCTCGATCGTCAAACGGGTCAACCGGGAGCGCGGCGTGACCATCCTGCTGGTCGAGCAGAACGCCGCCATGGCGCTGGAAACCGCCGATTTCGGCTACATCCTGGAACATGGTCGGATCGTCATGGAGGATAGCTGCGCCAGGCTGCGCGAAAAGGACGACGTCAAGGAATTCTATCTCGGCATGAAGGATGTCGGCGTGCGCGGCCACCGGCGCTGGAAGAAAAAGAAGATGTGGAGGTAGCCCGAGATGTTGGACATCTGGCCGTTCCAGGACATCCGCCGCCCGGCGATCCCCGAGGGCGAAACCGTCGCCGCTATCCTGACATCGGCGATCGCGCTGCGCAGCGACCGGATCGCCGTGCGCCAGAAGGCCCTGGGGCTGTGGCAATCGACCAGCTGGACCGCGATGGGCGTCATCGTGCGCGAGATCGCGCTCGGCCTCGCGGCCCTCGGGCTCGAACCCGGCCACGTCGTGTCGATCCTGTCCAATACCCGGCAGGAATGGTCTTTCGCCGACTATGCGGTGTTGTGCGCCGGCGGCGTGTCCAACGGCATCTATCCGACCGACGCGCCGGAACAGTGCGAATATCTGATGACCGATTCCGCGACGCGTTTCGTTTTCGTCGAGGACGAGGAACAGCTCGACAAGATCCTGGAAATCCGCGCCCGCACGCCTGATCTCGCCAAGATCATCGTGTTCGACACCGAAGGCCTGACGCGCTTTTCCGACCCGCAGGTGATGAGCCTCACGGCGCTGCGCGCGCTCGGCCGCGAGGCCGATGCGGGGGATCCCGGGCTCTGGGCGCGGCGGCTCGCCAGCCGGCGCCCCGACGACCTCGCCATTCTCGTCTATACCTCGGGCACGACGGGCAAGCCGAAAGGCGCGATGATCACCCATCGCAACATTCTCGCCGCCATTTCGGTGATCACGAACGAGACGCTGCGCCAGAACGAAGACGACCAGCGCATGGCCTTCCTGCCGCTCTGCCACGTCGCCGAACGGGTCGGCGGGCAATTCCTGGCGCTCTATTCCGGCGCCACGCTGAATTTCGTCGAGAACCCGGAAACCGTCCCGGAAAATGTCCGGGAGATCTCGCCGACCATCTTTTTCGCCGTGCCGCGGATCTGGGAGAAATTCTATTCCGGCGTGATGATCCGGCTGGCCGAGGCGACCGCGCTGCAGCGCTTCGTCTATGGCTGGTCGATCGCGCAGGGCCGCAAGGCCGCCGATCTCTATATCGAGGGCAAGCCGATCCCGCTGGCCCTGCGCCTCAAGGTGCATGCCGGCCGCTGGCTGGCGCTCAACAATGTGCGCAAGGCGATCGGCATCCATCGCTGCCGCTTCCTGGCGACCGGGGCGGCGCCCATCTCACCCGAGCTGATCCGCTGGTATTTCGCGCTCGGCGTGCCGCTGCTCGAGCTCTGGGGCATGACCGAGACGTCGGGCGCCGGCAGCGTCGTGCCGTTCGAAAAGGTCAAGCCGGGCACGATCGGCCGGCCGACCAGCGCCATCGAAATGAAGATCTCGCCCGAAGGCGAGATCCTGGCGCGCGGGCCGACCATCATTGCCGGCTATCTCAACCAGCCGGAAAAGACGGCGGAGGCCATTCGCGAGGGCTGGCTGCATACCGGCGATGTCGGCCTGGTCGACAATGAGGGGTTCTTCAGGATCACCGACCGGATGAAGGACATCATCATCACCGCCGGCGGCAAGAACGTCACGCCGAGCGAGATCGAGAACGAGCTGAAATTCTCGCCCTATGTCACCGATGCCGTGGTGATCGGCGACCGGCGGCCCTATCTGACCGCGCTCGTGATGATCGACCAGGAAAATGTCGAGAAATTCGCCCAGGACCGCGACATTCCCTTCTCCAACTATGCCAGCCTCTGCCGCGCACCCGCCGTGCAGGCGCTGATCGAGACCGAGGTCGAGCGGGTCAACAAGAAATTCGCCCGGGTCGAGCAGGTCAAGAGCTTCCGGCTGATCGAGCAGCAGCTGACCGCGGAAGACGAGGAGCTGACACCCACCATGAAACTCAAGCGCGGCTTCGTGCAGAAGAAATATGCCGAACTGATCGACAGCATGTACCGGAGTTCGGCGGCCTGACACGCCACTGGGCCAAGATCACGGATTGGACTAATCTCGGACCCACGACGCATTCACCGCCAATCGTCAAGAAGATCGCCGCAGGGCAACTGCGGGTGACCCAGATGGAGGAACCAATGACGGCACGACTTTCGACCGGCCTGGCGCTGGCACTCTGCCTCACCGCCGGCACCGCATGGGCGCAGACGCAGGGGATCACGCCCACCCAGATCACGCTCGGCACGATCCAGGACCTGTCCGGTCCGATCGCGGCTTACGGCAAGCAGACCCGCAACGGCCTGCAGATGTATTTCGACGAGTTGAACGCCCGCGGCGGCATCCATGGCCGGCAGGTGCGCCTCCTCGTCGAGGACAGCGCCTATGACCCGCGCAAGGCCCTGCTGGCGGCGCAGAAACTGGTCAATAGCGACCGCATCTTCATGATGGTCGGCCATATCGGCACGGCGCAGAACATGGCGGCGATGCCGGTGCAGTTCGAGCGCAACGTGCCGAACTTCATGCCGGTGACCGCCGCGCGCGAAATGTACCTGCCGGCGCAGCCGCTGAAGATGGCCTTCGCCACCGCCTATTACGACCAGTTGCGCACCATGTTGCCCGAGATCGTCAAGGAGCGCAGCCTGAAGCGGGCCTGCGTGGTCTATCAGGACGACGAATTCGGCCTGGAGGTGATGCGCGGCGGCGAAGCCGCTCTCGCGACGCTCAGCCAGACCTTCGTCGAGCGCGCCTCCTACAAGCGCGGCGCGACCGAATTCTCCTCGCAGGTGGCCCGTCTCAAGGCGGCCAATTGCGACCTCGTGGTGATGGGCACGATCATCCGCGAGACGGTCGGCGTGCTGGCGGAAGCCAAGAAGGTGGGTCTCGACGCGGTGTTCGTCGCCACCAGCGCGGCCTATACCCATCTCATCCCGCAGCTGGGCGGACCGGTCGCCGAGGGCTTTTACGCCGTGACCACCACGGCCCATCCCTATCCCGACGATCCGAACCCGGCGATCCGCGAATGGGTCACCCGCTATAAGGCGAAATTCGGCGAGGATCCCACCGTGTTCTCGGCCTATGGCTGGCAGATCGGCAATCTGTTCTACGAGGCGGCGCTGAAGGCCGGCCAGGACCTGACGGTCGAAAGCTTCCTGCGCGCCATGGAGACGCCCTACGGCACCGACCTGTTCGGCAGCCAGGGCTGCGCCATCACCGCGCAGAACCGGCTCTGCAACAATGCCGCGCGCCTGTCGCAGGTGAGGAACGGCCGCTGGGTGGTGACCCGCGACTGGGTGCACGGCGCCATCCCGACGAACTGAACCCATGACGACCGCGCCGCCGGGACACCGGCGGCGCGGACCCCGCCGTCTCCGCCCATGAGGACCGCGCCATGGCCAGTCCGTTCTACACGGCCGACCACGAGGCCTTTCGCGACGTGGTCCGCCGGTTCGTCGCACGCGAGATCGAACCCCATGCGCAGGCCTGGGACGAGCAGGAGGAGTTTCCGCGCGCGCTCTACCGCAAGGCCGCCGAGATCGGCCTGATCGGCCTCGGTTTCCCGGAAGCCTATGGCGGGGTCGCCGCCGACCGCTTCATGTGGCTCGTCGCCGTGCAGGAACTGGCGCGGCCGGGATCGGGCGGCGTCAGCGCCAGCCTGATGAGCCACGCCATCGGCGCGCCGCCGATCGCGCTCGCCGCCCGGCCCGAGGTCAAGGCACGGGTGCTGCCGGAGATCCTGAGCGGTGAGAAGATCTCAGCGCTGGCGATCACCGAGCCGAGCGGCGGCTCGGATGTCGCCAGTCTCCGGACCACGGCGCGACGCCAGGGCGACCACTATGTCGTCAGAGGCGAAAAGACCTTCATCACCTCCGGCATGCGCGCCGACTATTATACCGTCGCGGTGCGCACGGGCGGGCCCGGCGCCGGCGGCGTCAGCCTCATCCTGATCGAGCGCGACAGCCCCGGCTTCTCGCGCACGCCGCTGAAGAAAATGGGCTGGTGGGCCTCGGATACCGCGACGCTGCATTTCGACGACGTCCGGGTGCCCGCCGAAAACCTGATCGGCGAGGAGGGCCAGGGCTTCAAGATCGTCATGCGCAATTTCAACCACGAGCGCCTGACCATGGCGGCCGGCTGCACCGCCTTCGCCGCCGTCTGCCTCGACGAGGCGACGGCTTACGCCAAGGAGAGGCAGACCTTCGGCAAGCCGCTGACCCAGCACCAGGTGATCCGGCACAAGCTGGTCGACATGGCGCAGCGGGTGGCGGCGAGCCAGGCCTGGCTGGAAATGCTGACCTGGCGGCTGGAGCAGGGCGAAAACCCGGTCGCCGAGATCTGCATGCTGAAGAACCAGGCGACCCAGACCATGGCCTTCTGCGCCTCCGAGGCGGTGCAGATCTTCGGCGGCGCCGGCTTCATGCGCGGCGGCAAGGTCGAGCGGATCTATCGGGAGGTCAAGGTCAACGCCATCGGCGGCGGCACGGAAGAGATCATGAAGGATCTCGCCGGCCGCCAGATGGGGCTTTGAGCCCGGCAATCACCCCTGGCCGATACGCGCGGCCTTGACCGGATCGAACCACCAGGTGGCCGGCGCGCCGCGGCTGTAGCGCGGCTTGGTCTCGGGAAAGCCGAACATGTCCCAATAGGCGATCTTGTGGGCGCCCTGGTACCAGTTCGGCACCCAGTAGCGGCCGGCGCGCAGCACCCGGTCCATGGCCTTGCAGGTCGTCGTCAGCTCGGGCCGGCTCTTCGCCACCAGGGCCTTCTCGATCAGCGCGTCGAGCACCGGGTCGGCGATGCCGGCGAGGTTGTTCGAGCCAGGCTGCCGGCCGCTCGCCGAGCCGAAGAAGGTACGCATGGATTCGCCAGGCGTCAGCGACAGCGAATAGCGCCGGATGGTCAGGTCGAAATCGTAGTCCTTCAGGCGCGTCTGATATTGCGCGGAATCGACCCGCCGGATGTTGGCCTCGATGCCGAGGCGCCGCAGATTGGCGACGAAGGGCTGGGTGTGGCGCTCCAGCGAATTGTCGAAATCGACGAATTCGATCGTCATCGGCTGGCCGCGGGGATCGACCAGCTTGTTGTCGCGCAAGGTGAAGCCAGCCTCGCGCAGCAGCGCGGTGGCGCGGCGCAACAGGTTGCGGTCCTGGCCCGAGCCATCGGAGACCGGCGGCGAATAGGGCTCGCCGAACACCTCCGCCGGCAGCTTGTCGCGGAACGGCTCGAGCAGAGCCAGTTCCTCGGGCGAGGGCGGCCCCGAGGCCATCATCGGCGAATTCTGGAAAAACGAATGGGTGCGCTTATAGGCGTCGAACATGACGTTCTTGTTGGTCCATTCGAAATCGAAGGCGAGCCCGATCGCCTCGCGCACCCGGGGATCGCGGAACTTCTCGCGCCGCGTGTTGATGAACCAGCCCTGGGCACCGGACGGCGTCTCGTCCGGCAATTCCTTGCGCAGCACGCGGCCTTCGCGCACCGCCGGGAAATCATATTGGGTGGCCCAGGCGCGCGAGGTGAACTCCTCGCGGAACGTATAGGTCCGGCTCTTGAAGGCCTCGAAAGCGACGTCGCGGTCGCGGAAGAATTCCAGCCGGACGATGTCGAAATTGTTCAGGCCGACGGAAACCGGCAGTTTCTCGCCCCACCAGTCCTTGACCCGCTCATATTCGATGAAGCGGCCGGGCTCGAAGCGGCCGACCTTGTAGGCCGACGAACCGAGCGGCAGGTCCATGGTGGAGGCCTCGAAGTCGCGGTTGGCGTACCAGGCCTTCGACAGGATCGGCATGCCGGCAACCGTCAGCGGCAGGTCGCGCGAGCGACCCTCGGCGAAGGTCAGCTTGACCAGCTTCTCGCCCTCGGCCTCGGCGTCGGCGAGATCGCGCAGGATCACCCGCAGCAGCGGGTGGCCCTTTTCCTTCAGCGTCATCATCGACCAGGCGACATCGGCGGCGGTGATCGGCGTGCCGTCGTGGAATTTGGCGATGTCGCGCAGCACGAAGCGATAGGTCTGGCCATCGGCCGAGATGCGAACCCGCTCGGCGGCGAGGCCGTAGAGCGAATCCGGCTCGTCGCCGCCGCCGGTCATCAGGCTGGCGAAAATGCCGTCGAGCTGGGGCGGCGCGTCGCCGCGCAGCACGAAGGTGTTCATCGTGTTGAAGGTGGTCGGGTTCTGGTTGAAACCCCAGCTCGCCGGGCTGTGAATGAAGCTGCCGCCTTTCGGCGCCTGCGGATTGACGAAGTCGAAATGCTTGAAGTCCGGGCCGTATTTCAGATCACCGAAAGACGAGATGCCATGGGTCTCGCGCTCTCCCTGGGCCAGTGCGACCGGGGACAGGAGACCGGTGCCGGCGCTGGCCGCGGCCAGGGTCAGGACAGTTCGGCGGGACGGGCGAAACATGGCGAACCTTCCGGATGGGACTGATCAGGAGATAGTCCAACAGAGCATTGCGGCAAAGACGGGAAAATCAGGCAAATCAGCGCGGGGCGGGTCAGGCGATGGGCAACACATTGGTGTGCTTGACCTGGGACAGCGCGAAGCTCGATTCGATCGAGGCGACGCCGTCGAGGCGCGTGAGCTTCTCCTTCAGGAAATTCTCATAGGCCGGCAGGTCGGCACAGACGACGCGCATGAGATAGTCGCGCTGGCCGGTCATCAGATAGCATTCCATCACTTCGGGCCAGCGCGAGACGGCGGCGGCGAAACGGTCGAGCTCCTCCTCGCGCTGGCGCTCGAGCTTGATCGAAATGAACACGCTGACCGGCAGGTCGACCGCCTTCTGCTCGACCATGGCGACATAGCCCCTGATCACGCCCGCCGCCTCCAGGAGCTTGACGCGGCGCAGGCATGGCGTGGGCGACAACCCGACCCGCTCGGCCAGCGCCTGGTTGGTGATGCGGCCGTCGCGCTGCAGCTCGGCAAGGATGCGCCGATCGATGTGGTCGAGGGGCATATTGGAAGATTCGACTTGGATGATGGGTAATCTTAGCGTTAGTTGCCAAACGAGCCCGCGTCCATGGCCAAATTTGGCAGGCATGACGCCGGCTCCTTTGGCAAGATCTGATCTTATGCGCGCCGCCGGGACAGAGCGCGACTGAGGAACGCCATGACCGATCGCCGCCTGACCGCCTTGTCCGCCCTCGAACAGAAGGTGCTGTGGCTTGCGTCCTGGACCATCCACAACGCCAATCATCTGCGCGACAGTGCCGATGGACTGAAAGTCGGCGGCCACCAGGCTTCGTCCGCCTCGCTCGCGACCATCATGACGGCGCTCTATTTCGCCGTGCTCCGGCCGGAGGACCGGGTGGCGGTGAAGCCGCATGCCAGCCCGAACTTCCACGCCATCCAATATCTGTTCGGCAATCAGAGCCGCGCCAAGCTGGAGAATTTCCGCGGCTACAAGGGCGCCCAGAGCTATCCCTCGCGCACCAAGGACGGCGACGACGTCGATTTCTCGACCGGATCGGTGGGCCTCGGCGTGGCGCAGACGCTGTTTTCGTCGCTGGTGCAGGACTATGTGAAGGCCCATGGCTGGGCCCCGAACCAGCCCGAAGGCCGGATGATCGCGCTCATCGGCGATGCCGAGATGGACGAGGGCAATATCTACGAGGCGCTGATCGAGGGCTGGAAGCACGGCCTGCGCAACACCTGGTGGGTGGTCGACTATAACAGGCAGAGCCTGGATGCGGTGATCCGCGAGGGCCTGTGGGAACGTTTCGAGGCGATGTTCCGCAATTTCGGCTGGGATGTGGTCATCCTGAAATATGGCAAGCTGCAGGAGGCCGCCTTTGCCGAACCCGGCGGCGAGCGCCTGAGGACCTGGATCGATACCTGCCCGAACCAGCTGTTCTCGGCTTTGTGTTTCCAGGGCGGGGCTGCCTGGCGCAAGCGGCTGACCGACGATATCGGCGACCAGGGCCCGGTCAGCCGGCTGATCGACAAGCGCTCGGATGACGAACTCGCCCGGCTCATGACCAATCTCGGCGGCCATGACCTGCCGAGCCTGGTCGAGGCCTTCGAGCGGATCGACCACGACCGGCCGGTCTGTTTCATCGCCTATACGATCAAGGGGTTCGGCCTGCCGCTGCAGGGCCACAAGGACAACCATGCCGGCCTGATGACGCCGACCCAGATGGACAAGCTGCGCGGCGCGATGAATGTCCGCGCCGGCCATGAATGGGACAGGTTCGAGGGGCTGCCGCTGGCGCCCGCCGAGCTCGAGGCCTTTCTCGGCAAGGTGCCCTTCGCGCGCAAAGGCCCGCGGCGGCTCAGCGCGCCGAAGATCCCGGTCCCGGACAGCCTCGCCTTGCCGGCCCAGGCTGCCATGTCGACCCAGCAGGGTTTCGGCCTGATCCTCAACGAGATCGCCCGCTCGGACACGGCGCTGGCCGACCGGATCGTCACCACCTCGCCCGATGTCACCGTGTCGACCAATCTCGGCGCCTTCGTCAACCGGCGCGGCCTGTTCGCCCGCGAATCGCTTGCCGACACGTTCAAGCAGGAGCGCATTCCCTCGACCTTCAACTGGGACTTTTCGCCGAAAGGCCAGCATATCGAGCTGGGCATCGCCGAGATGAACCTGTTCATCATGCTCTCGGCGCTCGGCCTGTCGCATTCGATCCATGGCGAAAGGCTGCTGCCGGTCGGCACGCTCTATGACCCGTTCATCCAGCGCGGCCTCGATGCGCTCAACTATGCCTGCTACCAGGACGCCCGCTTCATGCTGGTGGCGACCCCCTCGGGGGTGACGCTGGCGCCCGAAGGCGGCGCCCACCAGTCGATTGCCACGCCCCTGATCGGCATTGCCCAGGACGGCCTTGCCGCCTTCGAGCCGGCCTTCGTCGACGAACTCGCCACCATCATGCGCTTCGGCTTCGACTATATGCAGCGCGACGGCGGCGACGACCCGGACGAGGCCAACTGGCTGCGCGACGAGACCGGCGGCTCGCTTTATCTGAGGCTGTCGACCCGCACGATCGACCAGCCGCAGCGGGCGATGACGGCCGAATTGCAGCGCGACATCGTCAACGGCGCCTATTGGATGCGGCGGCCCGGGCCGAACTGCCAGGTGGTCATCGCCTATACCGGCACGGTGGCGCCCGAGGCGATCGCCGCCGCCGGGCTGCTCGCCGAAAGCCACCGCGATGTCGGCGTGCTGGCGATCACCTCGGCCGACCGGTTGAATGCCGGCTGGACCGCCGCCGAACGCGCCCGCCAGCGCGGCGTCGGCAATGCCATGAGCCATATCGAAAGGCTGATCGCGCCCCTGTCGCGCGAATGCGGTTTCGTCACCGTCATCGACGGCCATCCGGCGACACTCGCCTGGATCGGCTCGGTGCATGGCCACCGCTTGAAATCGCTCGGTGTCGAGCATTTCGGCCAGACTGGCACGATCGGCGACCTCTACCGGCATTTCGGCATCGATACCAACGCCATCCTGCATGCCGCGCAGGCGGTGATTTCCGGCCGGCCGGTGCGCTATCTGGCGGCGCTGCCCTGAGCCGCCGCCAGACGCCCGCCGCAACGCCGCCGGCTGACCCCGGCGGCGCCCTATCTCAGGTTGGGCGGCTTCAGCTTCGTCCTGCCCGGACCGGCGGCAATGCCAGGCGATCACGCCGGCAGGCCCGCCGCTCGGCCTCCTCGCAAGCGGTGAAATTCATGTCGCGGCCAATGCAGATGCGCACCTCGCGCAGCCGCTGCGCGTCGCATTGCACGCTGATCATGTCCCGGGCGAGACCGGGATTGACGCGGACGAAGGCATCCTCGACCTCGTCGGGGGAGACCATCTTGATCTCGCTGAGATTCTCGAATTCCTGGGGTATGCGGATCTTGGCCCGGGCCTGCCGCACGGTCTCGAAATAGGCGCCGGCCGAGCGTGCGCCCGAACAGGTGCCGTGCTTGGCCCATTGCTGCCGCACCAGGCCCGGCGCCGGCATGATGTCGAGCATGCCGTTGACCACGCGCCGATCGAGTTCGGGCGCCGGAACCTGGCAATATTCCGGGAAGCCGCGGGTGAATTGCGGCCAGAGCCCGTGCACGACGAAGCTGAACGGCCGGTCACCGGCGCATTGCATGGACCGGCTGGAGCGCTCGCCCTGGGCCTCGCAGAAGGAGGGCGACCAGGACAGCGCCAGGACGTAGAAATCGAATTCGCCCGGCGTCGCGCCGTGGCGCGCCTGGCCCAGGGCGGCGCCGGCACCCGCCGTGACCAGCAAGGCACTGCCCAGAACAAGCGCGCGCAAGCGCGCTGAAATCGCAAGCAACATGATCAACCTCCCGTTGAACTGGCCGGAAGGCTAGTCAGCATACGAGAACAAAGAAAGAACGTATTTTAGCGGATGACCGCCGCCGGCGCGGCGATCAGGGACGCGCCATCAGGGACGCGCCATGCGGCAATTGGGAGCGAAGCTCCAGCCGCGGTCGAGGCCGCGCACGCACCATTCGACGCCCCAGGTGTAACCGATGATGCTCTGGTCTTCCATGATCGCGTAGTCGACGGTGCGGATATGGCCGTCCGACATATGGGCGCGCGCCGAGCAATAGATCCGCGGAATATTGTTGCGGCCCCAGGGGTTGATCGACACCTGGCGGATGCGGTCGAAGCCGCCGATGGCGAGCGAGGAGTTCCAGAACTGGCCTTCCTTCTCGGCGAAACGCTGCCTGACCGTATCGAGCGCTTGCGGATCGTCGCAGGGCAGCAGCACGTTCTGGAAGCGCGGATCCTTGAAGATGGTCATGCGCCGCGGATCGCTGAAGCCCGGCGCGGCGGCGATCGGATTGGTCGACGGGTCGATGCGGCTGGTGGTCAGCGTCGAGCCGCCGAGCCCGCGCGGCCTGTCCTGTCCGAGGGCGGCGCCCTGGAGCGCGATCATCAGTCCGGTGGCGGAAGCGAGAAGAGCGGGAATCCGCATGGCTTGGCACTCCGAATAAGGTCGCTGGACGATTGATCGGCCGCCTCGTCAGGTCAAGAGCCGGGCGGCCACAGCGGAAACGAAATCGCCACCGGTCAGCCGGCCGGCCGGCGGATGCGGACATAGAGCGCGCCGGCACCGCCATGGCCGATCGCCGCCTCCTCGAAACCGATGACCAGCGGGCGCATCTCGGGCAGGGTGAGCCATTGCGGCACCATGCGCCGCAGCACGCCGCGCCCGGCGAAGGGATCGGCGCTCCAGTGACCGTCGTCGAAGGCGGCCGCCTGTTTCGGCGCGCCCTTGCCGGTGATGACGATCACCACGCGCAGACCGTCGAACTGGGCCTGGCGGAGGAAGCCGAGCAGGCGCCGGTGCGCCGCGTCCTGGGTCAGGCCGTGCAGGTCGAGCCTGGCATCGACCTCGGCCTTGCCGCGGCTCAGCCGCTGGCGCAGCCGTTTCTCCAGCGGGGCAAGCGGCGGCGGCGGCGGGGCGACCGCCTTGGCCACCCCGGCGGCGGCGGCCGGCTTGCCCGCGGGTTTCGGCGCGGGCGGCGCGGGCTCTTCGGCCGGTTCGGCCAGGAGATCGACGGCGCGTGCCGGATCGAGCGGCGTGACGCTGCGCGCCACATGGGTCCACAGCGTCCGGTCCTCGGCCGAGAGTGTCTTGCGGCGCCGGCCGGTCATTGCGCCGGCCGCGGCAGCGGCACCGGGACGTTGGCCGCCTCGGGCGACAGCGGCGCCGGGAGGAGCACATACCAGTCGGCCCGGTGGCGGATACGGCCGGCGGTCGAGCCGGCTTCCGGCCCGGTGCCGAGGAACAGGTCGCCGCGGGCCGGGCCGACAATGGCCGAGCCGGTGTCCTGGGCGATCATCAGGCGGCGATAGGGCTCGCCCGATTCCGAGGGCCCGGTCGGCAGGTTGGAATCGATGAAGACCGGCGTGCCATAGGCATGGACGTTGCGGTCGACGGCGATCGAGCGCCAGGCGGTGATCGACACGCCCTGGCCGCCGATCGGGCCGTCCTCGGTGGCGAGCTCGGATTTGACGCGGAAGAACACATAGGACCGGTTCTGCCAGCGCACGTCGCGCGCGGCTTCCGGGTTCTGGCCCATCCAGGTTCTGATGAAATCCATCGACATCTGCTCGCGGGTGGCGATGCCGCGCTCGACCAGAACACGGCCGACCGGCACATAGCGGTGACCGTTATGCGCCGCGTAGCCGATACGCAATGTCGATCCGTCGGCAAAACGCAGGCGTGCCGACCCCTGGATCTGGGTGAACAGGACGTCGGTCGGGCTGCGCACCCAGGCGATTTCCAGCCCGCGGCCGTCGAGCGCGCCGGCCTCGATCTCGCCGCGGTCGAAATAGGGCAGGAGACGGCCGGCGACCCAGCGTCCGGCGCCGCCACGGGCATCGAAACCACCCGAGGTCGCACCGCGGCCATTGGTGAGATCGTCGGGCCGCGACAGGAAAGCGACGCCGAATTCATCCGAACGCTCACGCGCGGCCTCGACCTCCGGCTCGTAATAGCCGGTGAGGAAACCCGCGGGATCGGTCATCTTGGCGATCCGGGCGGGCCGAAACTCGGTCTCGAAAAAGGCTTTCGCCGCGACCCGGCTGACCGGGCCCGGCAATTCGAGGGCGCGCGGGCAGATGTCGCGCAGCGCAAACCAGATCGGCTGGGCGACACGCGGGGCGCTGCGCGCCTGCATGATCTGCCGGCAGGAGATGACGAAGGTCTTGAAGGCGAGGTCCTGGCGATCCTCGTCCCAGCCGGGGATGTCGGCGAATTTCACCGCTTCCAGCCGGGCATCAGGAAACACGAAGGGAAAACCCGAGGCCTGGGTTTCAAGCGCCGGCGGCACCAGCGGCAGCTCGGCCGCGGTCGCGTCAGGCGGCGGTGCCGGCGTCTCGGCGGCAGGCGCCGGCGGTGCCGGCACGGCGGGCGTGGCGGGCAGGGCCGGCACGGCCTCGGCCGGCATGCGCGGCTGCAGCAGAAGCAGCAGTTCCGACGAGGCTCCGGCGGGCCTCGCCCATAAGAGGAGCCCAGCCATCGCCAGGACCGCGAGGCCTCCGGCGTGGACCCTGCGGCTCGTCATCGACAACCTCCGTTCAGACGGGCGGGTTCAGCTGCCGGCTTCGGTGGCGATCAGGCGCCAGTTGGGATCGCGATCGGTGACATTGCGCGCGAAAGTCCAGATGTCGGTGACATCGGTGACCCGGTCGGGCGAGCCATCGACCACGGCACCGGCGCGGTCGCGCGTCGCGGTGACCAGCTGCGAAACGAATTTCAGCGTCACCTGGGCCTGGTCGCCACGCATCTGGGCATCGGTGACGTCAGCCTTCTCGATGCCGACGAAACGGGTCTCGACGGTCTCGCCGCGGCTTTCGCGGTCCTTGATCGCCGCCTCGAAGCCTTCGAAGACGTCCTTGGCGAGCAGATCGCGCAAAGTGCGCCGGTCGCCGCCGGCAAAGGCCAGCACGATCATCTCATAGGCCGATTTGGCGCCGCCGACGAAACCGACCGCATCGAAGGAGGGATCGCGCGCGGCGATCGCGTCGAGCCCGCGGGCCACCGGCGAACCGACGCTGGCGACATTGCCCCAGCGCGGCTCGGAAGGATCGACCTGGGCCACCGGCGCCGGCGGCTGGCCGTTGCGATTCGGCAGGGGCACGACTTCCGCCGGCCCCTGGCCCGGGCCGCGCTGCGCCTCACGATTCTTGTCGCCGGGCTGGAACGGATCGCGTTCCTGGCCGGTCTTCGTCCCCAACACGCTGCGCAAGCGGAAGAAGATGAACACCGCCAGGGCGAGGAAGATGATCGTGTAAATGTCGAATGCGTTGTTCATGGTCGCCGACTTTCGGGGGCGGAAACGAGGCGCGACGCACCGGCCAGATCACCGACCATCGCACAACTCGCACTCGACTGCACAAATAAGGCATTTTTCACGGATCGCCAGATGGCTCGCCGTGTTTCGCCGCCAAACCCCATAACGCAAGCGTGTTTCAATTTGACGCGGCCGCAGCGGTTTGGCGCGTTTCGTCGTGCAGATGGCATGCGGCGAAATGCCCTTCGCCGGTGGCCTTGAGCTGGGGCTCCTCCTGCTTGCAGCGGTCGAAGACATAGGGGCAGCGGGTGTGGAAGCGGCAACCCTTGGGCGGGTTGATCGGGCTCGGCACGTCGCCTTTGAGGATGATCCGGTCGCGCGCGGCGCCTGGGTCCGGCACCGGCACGGCGGAGAGGAGAGCCTGGGTATAGGGGTGCTTGGGATCGGCGAAGATCTCGCGGCGCGGCGCGAGCTCGACGATCTTGCCGAGATACATCACCGCCACCCGGTGGGTCATGTGCTCGACCACGGCGAGGTCGTGGCTGATGAACAGGAGCGCCAGGCCGAGCTCCTTCTGCAGGTCCTGCAGCAGGTTGACGATCTGCGCCTTGACCGAGACGTCGAGGGCGGAGACCGCCTCGTCGCAGATGATCAGGTCGGGTTCGGCGGCGAGCGCCCGGGCAATGCCGATGCGCTGGCGCTGGCCGCCGGAGAATTCATGCGGCCAGCGATTGACCGCGTCGCGCGGCAGCCGGACCGTGTCCATCAGGTCGGCGATGCGGGCGTCGACCTCGGCGCGGTTCTTGGCGAGCCCGAAATTGGTGATCGGCTCGGCCAGGATGTCGCGCACCTTGAGGCGCGGATTGAGCGAGGAGAACGGGTCCTGGAACACCACCTGGACCCGCCGGCGCAGCGGCCTGAGCGTGCCCGAGGACATGTCGTCGATGCGCTGGCCGTCCAGCACGACCTGGCCCGAGGTGATCGGGAACAGCCTGAGAATGGCCTTGCCGACGGTCGACTTGCCGCAACCGGACTCGCCCACCAGCGACAACGTCTCGCCCTTGGCGATGGCGAAGGAAATGCCGTCGACCGCATAGACCTTGGCGGTCACCCCGCCGAAGAAGCCGCCGGTGATGGGGAAGTGTTTTTTGAGATCGTTGACCTCGAGCAGGGGCTGGCTCATGCGGCGACTGCCTCTTTCGGCGTGTGGTGGCAGGCGACGATGTGATGCGCGGCCTTGGCCTCGAGGCCGGGCGCAACCGCCCGGCAGAGATCGGTGACCTTCGGGCAGCGGCCGGCGAAGACGCAGCCCTCGATGCGCTTCTTCAGGCTCGGCACCAGGCCGGGGATTTCGGCCAGCCGGGTGGCGGTGCCCTCGAGCGAAGAGCCGAGCTTCGGCACCGCGCCGAGCAGCCCTTGCGTATAGGGATGGCGCGGATTGCGGAACAGGTCCTTCACCGTGGCCTCCTCGACCTTGCGGCCGGCATACATGACCATGACCCGCTCGGCGACCTCGGCGACCACGCCGAGATCATGGGTGATCAGCACGATGGCAGCACCGACCCGGTGCTTGAGGTCGCGCATCAGGTCGAGGATCTGCGCCTGGATCGTCACGTCGAGGGCGGTGGTCGGCTCGTCGGCGATCAGGAGCTTGGGATTGCAGGCGAGCGCGATGGCGATCATCACGCGCTGGCGCATGCCGCCCGAGAGCTGGTGGGGATATTCGCGCACGCGCCGCGCCGGCTCGGGGATGCCGACCAGGGTCAGCATCTCGATGGCGCGCGTCTCGGCCTCGGCCTTGCTGAGGCCCTGGTGCAGCCGCAGCGTCTCGCCGATCTGGCGGCCGACGGTGAGCACCGGGTTGAGGCTGGTCATCGGCTCCTGGAAGATCATCGAGATGTCGTTGCCGCGGATCGCCCGCATCTCCTTCTCGCTGAGCGCCAGGAGGTCGGTGCCCTGGAAGCGGATCGAGCCGGCGATGCGGCCGGGCGGATCCGGGATCAGGCGCAGGAGCGACATGGCGGTGACCGACTTGCCGCAGCCGCTCTCGCCGACCACGGCCAGCGTCTCGCCGGCCTTGACGTGGAAGGAGACGCCGTCGACCGCCCGGTTGATGCCGTCGGGCGTGCGGAAATGGGTCTGGAGGTTGGTGACCTCCAGCAGCGGTTCGGCGCTGTTCGCCGTCTGGGTCGTCTTGGCAGTCATGGTCGCCGTGGTGGTAGCAGTGGTCATTGGCGATCAGTCCCCCTTGGCCATGCGGGGATCGAGCGCGTCGCGCAGACCATCGCCGAGAAGATTCACCGCCAGCACCGTCAGCGACAGGAAGATCGCCGGGAACAGGACGATGTAGAATTTGACCTGCCAGAGCGCCCGGCCCTCGGCCATGATATTGCCCCAGGACGGGGTGATCGGCGGGGTGCCGGCGCCGATGAACGACAGGATCGCCTCGGTGATCATGGCGCTGGCGCAGATATAGGTCGCCTGGACGATCAGGGGCGCCAGCGTATTGGGCAGGATGTGGCGCAGGATGATCATCGGCGCGCGGGTGCCGGCGGCGACCGCGGCGTCGACATAGGGCTGTTCGCGCAAGGATAGCACGACGCCGCGCACCAGCCGCGAGACGCGCGGGATCTCGGCGATGGTGATGGCGATGATGACATTGCCGACCGAGCCGCGGGTGAGCGCCATCAGCGCCACCGCCAGCAGGATCGGCGGGATCGACATGATGCCGTCCATCACCCGCATGAAGATGCTGTCGACGGTGCGCACGAAACCGGCGACGAGGCCGATCATCAGGCCGCCGACGGAGGCGAGCAGGGCGACCGAGAAGCCGACGATCAGCGACACGCGGGCGCCGTAGAGCACGCGCGAATAGATGTCGCGGCCGAGCATGTCGGTGCCGAACCAGTAGAGCGCGGAGGGCTCACGGGTGCGCCTGGAGGTGGCGATCGCGGTCGGATCGACCGTGCCGAGATAGGGCGCGAAGACCGCCGCGATCAGCATGATGAGGAGCAGCGCTCCACCGAGCGCGATCGTCGGATAGCGCCTGAGGAAGCCGATGAAGCCGCGCCGCGGCTTGACGTCGGGCAGCACGTCCGGGAGACGCGGCGCGACCGCGGTTCCGGCGGGAATATCGGGGCTCTGCATGGTCAATAGCGGATCCTCGGATCGACAAGCGTGTAAACGAGGTCGATCGCGAGATTGACCAGCACGTAGACGAAGGAAAACAACAGGACGAGGCCCTGGATGACCGGATAGTCACGCCTGAGAATGGCGTCGACGGTGAGCCGGCCGAGGCCTGGAATGGCGAAGACGCTCTCGGTGACCACCGCGCCGCCGATCAACAGCGCGATGCCGATGCCGATGACGGTGACGATCGGCACGGCGGCATTCTTCAGGGCGTGCAGGAACAGGATGCCGCCCTGGCTGACGCCCTTGGCGCGCGCCGTGCGGACATAATCCTGCTGCAGCACTTCCAGCATGGTCGCCCGGGTGATGCGGGCGATCAGCGCGATATAGACGCAGCCGAGCGCGATCGAGGGCAGGATCAGGTTCTCAAACCAAGGCCACAGCCCCTGGGCGATCGGCGTATAGCCCTGGACGGGCAGCCATTCGAGCTCGAGCGCGAAGAAATAGGCCAGGAGATAACCGACCACGAAGACCGGCACCGAGAAACCGAACACCGCAAAGGCCATGATCGCCCGGTCGACCAGCGTGCCGGACTTCCAGGCCGCGACCACGCCGAGCGGCACCGCGATCGACACCGCCAGGATCAGCGTGACGATCATCAGGGACAAAGTCGGCTCGATCCGCTGGGCGATCAGCTGGGTCACCGGCAGGCCGGTGAAGATCGACGTGCCGAGATCGAAATGAACCAGCCGCCAGACCCATTCGCCGAACTGGACCAGGAACGGCCGGTCCAGCCCCAGGCTCTGGCGGATCTTCTCGACATCGGCGGGAGACGCCTGGTCGCCCGCGATCACCGCAGCTGGATCTCCCGGCGCGATGTAAAGCAGCGAAAACACGAACAGGGCGACCACCGCCATCACGGGGATGGTCGCGAGGATGCGCCGGGTGACGTAGACAAACATCAGGACCGTCTTTTCATGAAGCGCCCGGAGCGCGACGGATCAAAATCCGCCGCACCCGGGCTGATGGCGATCAACTCTATGCCGGTCAGCTTTTGGAAACACCCCAAAAGAACGGCAGCGGACCTTTGACGATGCCGCTGACATTGCTCCGCCAGGCGGTGTAGCCGAGAAAGAAGCCGGGCGGGACGAAAACGACGTTGTCCAGCGCGGCCTTGTTGAGGGCGCGCATGGCCACCTTTTCCTCGTCGAGATTCTTGGCGTCGAACCAGTTCGTCACCTGCTGCTCGACCGCGGGTATGTTGGGCCAGCCGAACCAGGCGCCGTCGCCATTGGCGCGGATCGCGGTGTAGCTCGCCGGATTGATGCAATCGGCGCCGGCATGCCAGGAGAAGAAGATGTTCCAGCCGCCCTGGGCGGGCGGCGCCTTCACCGCGCGGCGCTGGCCGGTGGTGCCCCAGTCGGTCGCGACGAAGTCGACATTCATGCCGAGCTTCTTCAGGAGATCGGCGGCGACGTCGCCCAGCGCCTTGGTGATCGGCTGGTCCTGCGCCACCACCATGGTGACCGGCTGGCCCGCATAACCGCTCTCGGCCAGCAGCTTCTTGGCGCCCTCGATGTCGCGTGGACCTTTCAGGATCTCGCCGCCCTCTTCGTTGTAGAGCGGCGTGCCCGGGGTGAAGTAGCCGGGCAGCGCCTTCCACAGATTGTCGTCCGAGCCGACGATCGCCCGCATGAAATCTTCCTGGTTCAGCGCCATCAGCAGCGCGCGGCGCGCCCGGACATCGTTGAACGGCGGATGCAGGTGGTTCAGGCGGAAGGCGCCGATATTGCCCAGGGGATCACCGATATCGACCCGGATATTGCGGTTGCGCTTGAGCACCGGCACGAGGTCGGCGATCGGGTTTTCCCACCAGTCGACCTCGCCGTTCTGCAGCGCGGCGGACGCGGTGGCCGGATCCGGCATGATCAGCCATTCGATGCGGTCGACCAGCATCTTCTTGCCGCCGGCGAGCCAGGAGGCCGGCTCGGCGCGCGGCACATAGTCGGCGAAGCGCTCGAACACCGCCTTGGCGCCGGGAACCCAGTCGCCGCGGACGAATTTCATCGGGCCGGAGCCGATATATTCGGTGATCTGGGTGAACGGATCGGTCTTGGCGATGCGCTCGGGCATGATGAAGGTGCAAGGCGCATTGTTCTTGCCCAGCGCCAGCAGCATTTTCGGATAGGGTTTCTTCAGCTTCCAGCGGAACGTCGTGTCGTCGACCGCGACCAGCTCCTCCTGGATCGCCTTGATCATCAGGCCCATCGGGTCGCGCGCCGACCAGCGTGCGAGGCTCGCCACGCAGTCGCGGGCGAGCACCGGCGTGCCGTCATGGAATTTCAGTCCGGAGCGCAGCTTGAACGTCCAGGTCAGGCCGTCGGAGGACACCTCCTCGGACTCGGCCATCTGGCGTTGCGGCACGAGCTTGTCGTCGACGCCGTAAAGTGTGTCCCAGACCATGGCCGCGGCATTGCGGACCACATATTGGGTACCCCAGATCGGGTCGAAATTGGCGAGGTTCGCCTGCGGCACGAAACGGAGCGTCTTGGCGGCGGCGCCCTGGCCGAGCGCCGGCGCCGACAGGCCGCCGCTCGCGGCAAGCGCGCCCATGCCGGCACCGGCCTTGATGAAGTCTCTGCGATCCATATTCAATTCTCCCCTGGAACTGCGCGCCGTCGACGTCCCACTCTGCCTAAAGCCTGGGCTGTTGCCGCCCTTTGAACAGGCCTTTCGGACCGATCCGGCCTTCGCCGGACGGCACACGGTAACGCTTGGCAAGGGCCGTGCCATAAGGGGTTTTCCGGATATGAGGGCAATGGCGAGGCCATTGGTCCTTCCGTGGCGCGAAAGGCAGCAACAAATGGCTGCGAAAGCCGCCGGCGGAAGAATGATCAACGGCGCGCCGTGCCTGCAATTTGGGCGGGGCTTCGCCTCGCCTGTCGCGCCGGCGTTCACAGCCGGCTCCGGCCGGCAAGCTGGTCGCGCCGGCGGCAAGGGAGCTATGTCATGGCATTTAGTGCGCTTATCGCCCTGATGTCAGAATATCGCCCTTGACAGGGTCGGCGGGTGGCGCGAGGAAAGTGGTCATACGGAAGCGCAAACTCCCCCGGGAAGGATCGACCATGGCGACATTCATGTCCCTGTCCGATGCCATCGCAGCCAATGTCCGCGACGGCGACACCATTGCCATGGAAGGCTTTACCCATCTCATCCCCTATGCCGCGGGCCATGAGGTGATCCGCCAGAAGCGCCAGGATCTCACCTTGATCCGCATGACGCCCGACATTCTCTACGATCAGCTGATCGGCATGGGCCAGGTGAAGAAGCTGATCTTTTCCTGGGCCGGCAATCCGGGCGTCGGCTCGCTGCACCGGATGCGCGAGGCGGTCGAAAGCGGCTGGCCGCGCCGGCTCGAGATCGAGGAACATTCGCATGCCGCGATGGCCAATGCCTTCGAGGCCGGGGCTGCCAACCTGCCCTTCGCGGTGTTTCGCGGCTATAAGGGCGTCGACCTGCCCAAGGTCAATCCGCGCATCAAATCGGTGACCTGCCCCTATACCGGCGAAGTGCTGGCGACCGTGCCGGCGGTCAGGCCCGACGTGTCGATCATTCACGCGCTCAGGGCCGATCGCGAGGGCAATGTGCTGCTGGAAGGCATTGTCGGCGTCCAGAAGGAGGCGGTGCTCGCCGCCAAACGCTCGGTGATCACGGTCGAAGAGATCGTCGACGATTTCGGGCCGCGCAACGCCAATGCGGTGATCCTGCCATCCTGGGCGGTCGGCGCCGTGGTCAAGGTGCCGGGTGGCGCTCATCCCTCCTATGCCCAGGGCTATTACAAGCGCGACAACGCCTTCTACATCGCCTGGGACGCCATTGCCCGCGACCGCGCGACCTTCCTCAAATGGATGGAGGAGCACGTCCTGTCGAAAGGCCCGGAGGCCTTCGCCGCCCATGCCCAGCGTTTCGCGATCGCGGCCGAGTGAAGGAGCCGATCATGACCGACTATACCCCTTCCGAGATCATGACGATCGGCGCCGCGCGGCTGCTCGGCAATGACGATGTCTGCTTCGTCGGCATCGGCGCCCCGTCGGCCGCCTGCAATCTCGCCCGCCTCACCCATGCACCCAAGATCACCCTGATCTATGAATCCGGCACGCTATCGACCCGGCCGACCGTGCTGCCTCTGTCGATCGGCGACGGCGAATTGTGCGACACGGCGCTGACCACGGTGCCGGTGCCGGAAATGTTCCGCTACTGGCTGCAGGGCGGCCGGATCACCGTCGGGTTTCTGGGCGGCGCGCAGATCGACCGCTTCGCCAATCTGAACACCACGGTGGTCGGCGCCTATGACGATCCGAAGGTGCGCCTGCCGGGCGGCGGCGGCGCCCCGGAAATCGCCATTCATTGCGGCCAGATCTTCATCATCATGGCCATGGGCCAGCGCGCCTTCATGGACAAGCTGCCCTTCATCACCTCGTTCGGCCACGGCACCGGCAAGGGCTCGCGCGAGGCGCTCGGCGTCAAGACCCGCGGTCCGACCCAACTGATCACCGATCTCTGCATCTTCGAACCCGATGAAGCGACCAGCGAGCTGACCGTCACCTCGATCCATCCGGGCGTCACCCGCGAGCAGATCCAGGCCAATTGTGGCTGGCCGGTGAAATATGCTGATAAAGTCGGCGAGACGCCGGCGCCGACGGCCACAGAGCTCGCAGTGCTGCGCGACCTGCATGCCCGCACCAAGGCGGCGCATGCGGCCTGAGGCTGCGACCGGCCGACGACATCTGGTTTGTGACGAGGAAACGACCATGGCTGATGTGTTCATCTGCGACGCCGTGCGCACCCCGATCGGTCGCTATGGCGGCGCGCTCGCCAAGGTCCGCGCCGACGACCTGGCGGCGGTGCCGCTGAGGGCGCTGCTGGCCCGCCACCCGGCCATCCGGGACGCCATCGACGAGGTGATCTTCGGCTGCGCCAACCAGGCCGGCGAGGACAATCGCAACGTGGCGCGTATGGCGAGCCTGCTCGCCGGCCTGCCCGAGGCGACCCCGGCGCTGACGGTCAACCGGCTCTGCGCTTCCGGCCTCGACGCGGTCGGCGCCGCCGCCCGAGCGGTCAAGGCCGGCGATATCGACCTGGCGATCGCCGGCGGCGTCGAGAGCATGACGCGCGCGCCCTTCGTGATGGGCAAATCGGCCGAGCCGTTCCAGCGCACCTCTGATATCTTCGACACGACGATCGGCTGGCGCTTCATCAATCCGCTGATGAAGGCGCAATATGGCGTCGATTCCATGCCGGAGACCGGCGAGAACGTCGCCGACGAGTTCCAGGTGTCGCGCGACGCGCAGGATGCCTTCGCATTGCGCTCGCAGCACCGGGCCGGCAAGGCGATCGCGTCCGGCTATTTCGCCGAGGAGATCGTGCCGGTCGAGATCGCCGGCGGCAAGGCCGGCCCTACCGTCGTCGACAAGGACGAGCATCCTCGCCCCGAGACCACCGCCGAGGGCCTCGCCAAGCTGAAGGCCTTCGTGCGCCAGCCGGGCACCGTGACCGCCGGCAATGCCTCGGGCGTCAATGACGGCGCGGCCGCCATGATCATCGCCTCGGCAGCGGCGGTGAAGAAATATGGCCTGACGCCGCGTGCCCGGATCCTCGGCCTCGCCTCCGCCGGGGTGCCGCCCAGGATCATGGGCATCGGCCCGATCCCGGCGGTGAAAAAACTGGTCGAGCGGCTCGGCATCAAGGTTTCGGATTTCGACGTGATCGAGCTCAACGAGGCCTTTGCCAGCCAGGGCATCGCGGTGCTGCGCGGCATCGGCGTGCCCGAGGATGCCGACCACGTGAACCCGAATGGCGGCGCCATCGCGCTCGGCCATCCGCTCGGCATGTCGGGCGCGCGGATCGCGGCGACCGCCGTGCATCAGCTGGAAAAGACCGGCGGCCGCTACGGCCTCGCCACCATGTGCGTCGGCGTCGGCCAGGGCGTCGCGCTGGCGGTCGAACGGGTCGGCTGAGCCGGCGGGACTTGATCGACATCAAACCGGCCGGGCCAAAAGCCCGGCACACCGACAAGAAGCCTCGAAGCTTCAGGGGACCAAGGGAGCGAGCCGATGACGTTGGAGTTTCCGCGCAAGTCGACGCTGGCGCATCCGCCGAGCCTGCATCCGGCCTATACCAGCACCGTGCTGCGCGCGCCGAAGAAGCCGCTGATCATCGTGCCGCATACGCTGTCCGAACTGACAGGGCCGGTCTATGGCCATGACAAGGTGTCGGAGGCCGACAGCGACCTGACCCGCCAGCATGACGGCGAGCCGCAGGGCGAACGCATCATCGTCACCGGCCGGGTGCTCGACGAGGACGGCCGGCCGGTGCCCAATGCCCTGGTCGAGCTCTGGCAGGCCAATGCCGCCGGCCGCTATGTCCATACCCGCGACCAGCATCCGGCACCGCTCGATCCGAACTTCACGGGCGCGGGCCGCTATGTCACCGGCGAGGACGGCCGCTACCGCTTCACCACCGTGAAGCCGGGCGCCTATCCCTGGCGCAACCACCACAATGCCTGGCGGCCCGCGCATATCCATTTCTCGGTGTTCGGCCCGTCCTTCCTGTCGCGCCTGGTCACCCAGATGTATTTTCCGGGCGATCCGCTGTTCCCGTTCGACCCGATCTTCAACGGCATTCACGATGCCAAGGCGCGCGAGCGGCTGATCTCGCGCTTCGACCTCGACACGACGGTGCCCGAATGGGCGCTCGGTTATCAGTTCGACATCGTCCTGCGCGGCCGCGAGGCCACTCCCATGGAAGAGCCCCATGACCATTGATCGTCTGACCACGGATCGTCCGGACGGCATTTCACCCTCGCAGACGGTCGGGCCGTTTTTCCATTACGGCCTGACGCCCGGCAGCGCCTATGCGCAGGTGCCCGTCACGGTCGACGGCCAGGTCGCCGCACCCGGCACGCCGGGCGAGCGCATCGTCGTCACCGGCCGGGTCTTCGACGGCGAGGGCGCGCCGGTGCCCGATGCCATGATCGAGATCTGGCAGGCCGATGCCGAAGGCCGCTACGCCCATCCGGCCGATGGCCGGGCGCGCGCCAGCAACACCTTCATGGGTTTTGGCCGCTCCGACACGCTGGCCGACGGCACCTACCGGTTCGAAACGGTCAAGCCGGGGCGCTCGCCGGGCCTGAACGGCGCCGAACAGGCACCACACCTGCTGGTCGCGGTGTTCGGGCGCGGCATGCTGAAGCACCTCTATACGCGGATCTATTTCGACGGCGAGGCGTCGAACGCGACCGACGCCATCCTCAACCTGGTGCCGGCGGAGCGCCGGCAAACCCTGATCGCCAGCCGGGACGGCGTGACCTATCGGCTCGACATCCGTCTGCAGGGCGACGACGAGACGGTGTTCTTCGAGATCTGACGCAGCCGTCCGATCAGCCGCGCGCGGCGACCGCCAGCGCCGCGCCGGCCATCACCGCACCGGTGCCGCGATTGACCAGCTTCATGGCCCTGGGGCTGGTGATGAACCGGCGCGCCCGGGCGGCGGCGAGCGCATAGGTCCACATCGCCACCGACAGGATCGTCATCATCACCAGGCCGAGCTCGACCGCCATGACGGGGCCGAGGCTCGCCAGATCGACCACCAGCGGCAGGATGGAAACGAAGAAGACCATGACCTTGGCATTGCCCATGGTCAGCGCCAGGCCGCCGAGAAACAGCCGGAAGCCTTCGCCATTGGCCTGTTCGGCCGCCTGCGGCGCGTCCGCCGGAGCGGTCCACAGCTTGTAGGCGAGATAGAGTAGGTAGGCCGCGCCCGCATATTTGATGATCAGGAACAGCGTGTGGAAATTCTGCGCCAGCGCCGCAAGGCCGAGCGCCACCAGCGTGAACCAGACGAGATCGCCGGCGACGATGCCCCAGATGAACGGCGCCGTGCGCCTCAGGCCGCTGCCGAGCACGCGCGCGACGACGGCGGCGACCGCCGGACCCGGCGAAAACGTCGCCATGGCATAGACGCCGCAGAACAGCAGGAAGCCGGAGAGATCCATGGGCGTGATCCTTGCGCAAGGGGCCGGCCATGAAACATCCGGCCGCGGCCCATGTCGAGCCCGCGGCGCGACCATCCGTCACAAGGCGTGGTCGATCACCTTGCGCATGACGGTTGGAAAGGCTTCCCCGGCGATTTCCTCGCTGCCGATCCAGCGCATGCCGGCGGGCGGCGGCGTACCGGCCGGCGCCGTCCCGCGAAAGACCGCGAGCTCCAGCGGGAAATGGGTGAAGACATGGGTCACCACCCCGGGCACGCGGGTGAAATCGAGCGCCATGGGAGCATCCGCCTTGGCCGTCGCGACGGCGAAATCGGCGCTCCAGGCCCCACCGGGAATCTCGGTCATGCCGCCGAGCAGGCCTCTGGGCGGCCGGGTTCTGACCAGGAGATGGCCGTCGGCCCTGACCACCACGAAGGCCGCGCCGCGGCGCAGCTTGCCGGTCGCCTTGGGGACCTTGCGCGGATAGCTCTCCTGCGTGCCGGCCTTGCGGGCGAGGCAGAACCGCTCCCACGGACAGAGCGAACAGGCCGGCCGCTTCGGCGTGCAGATGGTCGCGCCGAGATCCATCATAGCCTGGGCGAAATCGCCCGGCCGGTCCGGATCGAGCAGGGCGGCGACCCGCGCCTTGATCGCCGGCTTGGCGCCGGGAAGCGTGGCCTCCATGGCATCGAGCCGTGTCACCACCCGCTCGACATTGCCGTCAACCACGGCCGCCGGCTGGTCGAAGGCGATGGCGGCAATGGCCGCGGCGGTATAGTCGCCGATGCCGGGCAGGCCGCGCAGGCCCTCGAGGGTCGCCGGAAAGCGGCCGCCATGGCGTTCCGCGACCGCGAGCGCGCAGGCATGCAGGTTGCGCGCCCGGGAATAATAGCCGAGCCCCGCCCAGGCCTTCATCACCTCCTCGATCGGGCTCCTGGCCAAATCCTCGACGGTTGGCCAGCGCTCGATGAAGCGCGCGAAATAGGGGCCGACGGCCTTGACGGTCGTCTGCTGCAGCATGATTTCCGACAGCCAGACCCGATAGGGGTCGACGGCCGCGCCGGGCAAGGCGCGCCAGGCCAGGCGCCGGCGATGCCGGTCGTACCAGGCGAGCAGTTCGACGGCCTGGCCGAGCGGCGGATCGGTCTCACGCCGGCGGGCAGGGCGTGCTAGAGTTCCTGATGTCATGGTGCGACTCGCATGGATCGACCCTGACGCGAGGCGAGCGCGCTTTCAACGGTCAGCGATCATGAACACACAGCCGGCCCGCCGCAGGGGGCCCCGCCCCCTGGCCGACCTGGTCTCCGCCCAGATCGCCGAAACCCTTCAGAAGGCGGGCTTTGCCGCGACCGAGGTGGTCACCCGCTGGGACGAGATCGTCGGCGAGGATCTGGCCAGGCGCTGTTCACCGATCAAGATCGCCTGGCCGAAGCGAACCCAGGCCAGCGCCGAGCCCGAGCCGGGAACCCTGCATGTCCGGGTGGAAGCGCCGTTCGCGCTGGAAATTCAGCACATGGCCCCCGTCGTGATCGAGCGGGTCAATGCCTTTTTCGGCTGGCGATGCGTCGCGGCGATGCGGCTGACCCAGGTGCCCATGGCGCTGAAGAAGAAGCCGGCGGCACCGAAGCCCGCGCCCGCCGACGAGCGGCGGCTTGCCGCGGCGCTGGCCGGCTTCGAGGATGACAAGCTGCGCGAGGCGGTCGCCCGTTTCGGCCGGGCTGTCGGGCGCAAGACCGCCGCGCGATGAGACGCTAGCGTCACGATAACCCTCTTCGCCGGCACGCGATGACGACAGCGGCGATTGCTGATAGTTTCACATGAATCAAGCTCGGGCATATTTCCGCCTCACGTGGCGCGGAACATGGCTCGTCTCGCAGTTGCATTTCGCCCCGCGAACCGCTTTCCACGTCGCCTGGAAATGCTGTCATTCAGGAAGTGCCATGATCCGCTCGACCGTGATCCGCTCGACCGCCTTCGCCACCTTGCTCGCCTTGGCCGCGGCCATGCCGGCCCATGCGCAATCGGGCCTGGATGACGAAACCCGCGACCGCGTCCTGCTCATTCACCAGAGCCGCGGCACGCTGGCGCCCGGCACCCGGCCGAAATGCTTCCCGGCACGCATGGACGAGACCGTCGCCTCGGCGCAGTTCCAATGCCCCTGGGGCCGGCCGAACGGCCAGCCCAACCTGCCCACCGCCCGCAGCTTCTGGGGCCTGGTCGGCAATTACTGAGACGGCCGGACGCGGCGTTTCCTACGGGGCTTCCAGCCGGAAGCCGCCGGCCTCGAAGACATAGATCACGCCCTGGCGGACGAAGGTCTCGGCCGCCTCGGGCTTGGCGAGACCGCCGGCAATGGCCATCAGGGCGCGCCCGACACCGCCATGGGCAACCACCACGCTGTCGCGCTCGATCAGTTGCAGAAACGCCTTCAGCCGGGCGGCGACCGCCTCGTAATTCTCGCCCGACGGCGGCGTCACATGCCATTTGTCGGCGACCCGCGCCGCGGCGAGCTCGGGGTTCGCCTGTTCCACATTGGACCAGGTCAGGCCTTCCCATTGGCCGAAGGCAATTTCCTTCAGCCGGTCGTCGGTGCGATAGGCGCCCGCGGCGAGGCCGAGCTTGATGCGCATCAGCTCCATGGTCTCACGCGCCCGTGACAGGGGGCTCGCCCAATAGGCCAGATCCTCGAAACGGGCGTCGAGCCTGGCCAGCACGCCGGCGACCTCCTCGGCCTGCACGCGGCCGAGATCGTTCAGCGGAATGTCGCGCTGGCCTTGCAGGCGACCCTCGGCGTTCCAATCGGTTTCGCCATGGCGAATGAAGTAGATAACGGGTGTCATGTCGGGCATTTCGGCTGGCCTGTCGCCCGCGGATATGACGGGTCGCGCATGGCTTGTCGAGGCGAAATCCCGGCGGCCGCCGAAATGAAAAGGGCTTGACCCGGACGGCGCGGCACGCCAACTGCGCCTGAGCTGGACTGGAGCCTCGCCCGTGACCGCATCGCCCTACCTTCGGCTCGGCCTCATCGCCGTCGTCGCGACACTTGCCATCGACCAGGCCTTCAAGGTCTTCATGCTGCAGGTCGTCGATATCGAAGCCCGCCAGTCGATCACCATCGCGCCGGTGCTCGACCTGGTCATGGCCTGGAACTACGGCGTCTCGTTCGGGCTGTTCCAGCAGGAAAGCGCCTGGGGCCAATGGGCTCTCGTCGCGTTCAAGATCGGTGCCGTCGCGCTGATCGGCTGGTGGCTCTACCGCGCCGAAAGCCGCATGACGGCGCTGTCTCTCGGCCTGATCGCCGGCGGCGCGCTCGGCAACGGCCTCGACCGCATTCTCTACGGCGCGGTCGCCGACTTCTTCGCCTTTCACATCATCACGCCGACCTGGCAGTTCCGCTGGTACATCTTCAACCTGGCCGATGTCGCCATCGTTGCGGGGGTTGGCCTGCTTCTGTATGAGTCCCTCTTCGGCGGCCGGCCGCACGCCTCGAAATCGGCGTGATTGGGCTGAATATGGCCGCAACGACGATGCCCACGGGTGTCGCCGACAACACAAGGTGACGATCATGACGCGCTTCCATGTCGCGCTCCTCGCCACGGCGTTCGGCCTCTCCGCTTCGGCCGCCCTGGCGCAACAGGCTCCGCCGCCCGCACAAGGCGAAGGCGCGCTCGAACGCAACATGTTCCAGGGGCTGCTGAGCGGCCTCGGCATTGTCGACGGCGAGCGCCCGGTCATCGATTATCGCGAGCGCGCGCCCCTGGTGCTGCCGCGCAACAGCGCCTTGCCGGCGCCGCAGGATTCGGCTGCCTCGCGCAATCCCGCCTGGCCGAACGACCCCGATGTCGCCCGCGCCCGGGCCCTCGGCCTGTCCGACAACACCCCGATCGTGCGCGACGACCTCGGCCGCACCCTGACCAATGGCGAGCTCAGAGCGCGCCAGGGCGGCGGCTGGTTCGGCGGCGGTCCGGTGGACACCACGCGCCAGCAGTCGCAGCAGGAGATCTCCGGCCCCGCCGGCGCCGCCGCCATGGGCGTTCGGCCGATCTGGCAGCAGGTCGGCTCGCTGTTCGGGCCGTCCCAGCAGGACGCCGTCGTGCCGTTCCCCGGCGAACCGACCCGGCGCCGCCTGGTCGAGCCGCCGCCGGGCTATCGCACCGCCTCGCCGGACGCCCCCTATGGGCCGGTCGGACGGCGGCCGGAGGATCCGACCGCGGCTTATAACCGCCAATCGAGCGGCCAGGACCCGGCCCGCACCGGCGGCTCGCAGTAACCTTCCAAGGTGTGAACCGGCCATGCTCAATCGCCTGACCCCGGGTCGTCCAGCCGATGGCGAAGCCGAGCTTCGCTATCTCGACGGCGATTATCGCATCGTCAGGCCCGGCGCCTTCGTGCGCTGTGCCGTGACCGGCCAGGCGATCGTGCTCGACGACCTGAAATATTGGAGCGTGCAGCTCCAGGAAGCCTATGCGAGCCCGGAAGCGGTGCTCGCGCGGCAGCATCCCGGCCGCTTCAAGATGCTGCAGGGCGGCTGAACGGCAGAAGCAACCGATCGAGCGCGGCCGGCTCGTCCGGCGTCAGCCGGACCGGAACGACGGTGGCCGCCGCGCCGAGCGCGGCAAGTGCCGTCGAACCATGCAACTTGACCGCATCCTTTTCGGTGGTGACCAGCGGCAAGCCGGTCAGCGCGGCTTCGTCCAACAGCCGCCGCGCGTCGGCATCGCCATAGGCGTGATGATCCGGAAAGGGCCGCAGCACGGCATTGCGCGCGCCCGCCTGGCCGAGCGTCTCGATGAATTTCGCCGGCCGCCCGATGCCGCAGAAGGCCAGGACGTCGCGCCCCGTGAGCCAGGCGGCGATGCCGGGCGATGGCACCAGCCGGGCCGTGACGACCGCGCGCGCCCGCCCGGCCGCGCGGGCCGCGAGGTCAGCGCCGGCCTGGCCTGAACCGACGACCAGCAGCGCCTGGGCACGGTCGAGCTGCGGGGCGAAGGGAGCCCTGAGCGGGCCCGCCGGGATGATCCGGCCATTGCCGAGGCCGGCAGCGGCATCGACGACGAGGATGGCGAGATCCTTGATCAGGGACGGATTTTGAAAACCGTCATCCATGACCACGATGGTGGCGCCCTGGTTCGCCGCCAGGGCGGCGCCGGCGACCCGGTCGCGCGCGACAATGGTGATGAAGCTTCGGGCATGGACCAGCGCCTCGTCGCCGACCGCGCCGGCGTCGTGCCTGATGGGGTCGACGCTGAGCGGGCCGGCAAGCCTGCCGCCATAACCGCGGGTCAGGATCGCCGGCCGATGGCCGAGCGCGGCAAGCCGGCTCGCGACCATCAAGGTCGCCGGGCTCTTGCCCGAACCGCCGACGGTGGGATTGCCGATGCAGATGACCGGCAGGGCGGCGCGCGCCCCCGGCCTTGCCATGCGCCTGAGCGTCACCGCTCCGACGATCGATCCCAGCGGCGAAAGAAGATAGCCGGCGATAGCGGCCGGATCGGACCAGAAGCCCGGGGCCTTCACACGCAAGCCCTCATGACGCGCTGCTCATGACGCACTTCTCATGACGCACTTCTCATGGCCAGCACCAGGAAATAGGGCTCGATCGCGGCCAGCGTCCGCTCCAGCGCGCCGCCGAGCGATGTCACGGTCTCGCTCGCGGCATCCCGCTGGGCCGTTCGCTGGGCCGGATCGGTTAGCAGCAGGGTCGCGGCCGCGGCCAGGCTCTCGGCGGTGTCGACCTGCCGCACGCCGTTCTTCTCGGTCAGCGCGGCATAGACCGCGGCGAAATTGTGCACATGCGGCCCGTGCAGGATGGCAGCGCCGAGCTTGGCCGGCTCGATCGGGTTCTGACCGCCGTGCCGGATCAACGAGCCGCCGAGCAGAGCCACCGGCGCCAGGCGGTAGAACAGCCCCATCTCGCCCAGCGTATCGGCGACATAGACGGCTGTGCGGGCATCGGGAAGCCCGCCGGCCGAACGCTGCACCGCGGCCAGCCCATTGCTCTCCGCGAGCCGGGTGATGGCGGCGCCGCGCTCGGGATGGCGCGGAGCGATGACGGTCAGGAGGTTGGGCAACTGCGGCGCCATCAGGCGGTGAGCCGCAAGCACGATCTCGTCCTCGCCGTCATGGGTGGAGGCCGCCAGGAAGACCGGCCGGCTGCCGATCGCCTGGGTCAGGGCGGCGGCCGCCGCCGGCTCGACGCCCGGCGCCGGCACGTCGAATTTCAGATTGCCGGTGGTCGACACGCGCGGCGCGCCCAGCGCCTCGACGCGCCGGGCGTCGTCGACCGTCTGCATCAGGCACAGCTCGAACCGCGACAGCAGCGATCCGATCGAGCGCGGCACACGCATCCAGCCCTTGAACGACCGCTCGGACATGCGGCCATTGACCTGGATCAGCGGCGTGCCGCGCCCGGTCGTCCGCATGATCAGGTTCGGCCAGAGTTCGGATTCGGCGAAGATCGCGAGGTCCGGCTGCCAATGGTTGAGGAAGCGGTCGACGAAGGACGGCACGTCCCAGGGCATGAACTGGTGAATGGCACCGGGCGGCAGGCGCTTGGCAGCCAGGGCTGCCGCGGTCCGTGTCACCGTGGTGACCAGCACCGTGACGCCGCGCGCCTGCAGGCGCTGAACCAAAGGCACGATCGACAGGAATTCGCCGACGCTTGCCCCGTGCAGCCAGACGAGCCGGCCGGCCGGCCGGGCCACGGTGGCCGTGCCGCGGCGTTCCTGGACCCGCGCGGGGTCCTCCTTGCCCTGGCTGAGACGCCGGCGCGCCAGGAGGTCCGCCGCCGGCGCCAGCAGCGCGGTGGCGCGTGCGTAGCTGCGCAGCAAGGCGGTCGTGCGATAGCGCTGCCACTCAGCCATGGCCGGCCCCGGCGCGGCTCTGTGGTCGGCCCGTCGACCCGGTTTCGGCGCCTTGCCGCGAGGCATCCGACCGGTCGCGGGCATCGACCAGGGCGGCGACATCGGCCTCGGACCAGAGCACCGGCGCGGCGCGCCCTTCGGCGATCTCATAGGCCCTGGCGGTTGCCCGGTTCATCTCGTCTTCCACCGCTTGCCGCCAGGTTTCGAGCGCCGCGTCGTCGACATCGGCGGGCACCCATATCGGTTTGCCGGCAACCACTGCACCCCGGGACAATGGCAGATTGATGCTCGCCTTGTCCCAGGATTTCAAATCGATGCGCCGAGCCGTCGCAATGGCGATGGGCAGGATCGGCCGGCCCGAATGTTTGGCAAGCATGACGATGCCGAGCCCCGCCTTCCGGGCGACCTTCGGCACATCGGCGGTGACCGCGACCGTGGTGCCGGCCTTCAGCGTCTCGAGCATTTCGAAGAAGGCGCCGACACCACCCTTGCGGGCGAACTGGCCGCGATGGTCACCGGAGCCGCGGATCGTCCGGATGCCGAGTTTCTCGGCGGCGATGGCGTTCATTTCGCCGTCGGCCGAACGCGAGATCAGCACCGCCGCCTCGATCTCCGGCTTGCGCACGAAGGGCGTCAGGAAGTGCTGGCCGTGCCACATGGCGAAGATCACCGGCAGATTGGCGTCGGCATAGTCGTAGAGATTGGGCGGGTCGAAGGCGAACCGGCCGGTATTCCAGACCAGCTTGAGATAACCGGCCAGGAAGGAGCCTGCGGCCGAGCGTATACGCGCCGACCGGCCGAGGCGTTTCAGGAAGGACATGGAGGGGCGCGCGCCGGCGTCAGGCCGCGTCCGGATCGAGCAGGCGGTGCAGATGAACGATGAAGAAGCGCATATGCGCATTGTCCACGGTCTGCTGGGCCTTGCCCTTCCAGGCGGCATGCGCGGTGGCGTAATTCGGGTAGATGCCGACGACTTCGAGCTTGGACAGATCCTTGAACTCGGTGCCGTCGAGGCGCGTCAGTTCGCCGCCGAAGACGAGATGCAGAAGCTGCTTGGTTTCGCTGGTGCCGGACATGGCGGCAGTCACTCCGTCAATTCCTGACCGTTCGCGGCGGCCGATCGAGCATGCTACCGGATCGTGCTGGTCAACAGCCCGTGCAGCGGAAAACCGGCGCAAACGAGCGGAACATGCACGGGAGCAGGCCTGTTGTAGATCGGCACGGCGCCATCGAAGCCGGTCAATGATGCGCCTGCTTCGTGCACCAAAAGATCGGCCGCCGCAAGGTCCCAGTCATGGCTGCGGCCGCCGGCGAAGCCGGCATCGATCTCGCCGGCGGCGACCTTGGCGAAGCGCAAGGCCAGCGAATGGATCTTCGGCAGCAGGATGGCGCCTTGCGTCTGAGCCTTCTCCAGCATCGGCTTCGGCCCGGCGAGGCGGGCGCCGCTAAGGCTTTCGCGTGCGCCGGCCGCGATCCGCCGGCCGCCGACGGTCGCACCATGGCCGAGAGCGGCGGCAAAGATGCGCTTGGCCTCGGGCTCGGCCAGGGCCGCGGCCACCGGCCGGCCGTCGCGCACGACCGCCAGCGACACCGTCCAGTCCGGCAGGCCTCCGGCAAAGGCGCGGGTGCCGTCGATCGGGTCGACGATGAACACATGCCGCTTGCCGAGCCGTGCCGGATCGTCTGCGGTCTCCTCCGACAGCCAGCCGAATTCGGGCCGGGCCGCTCCGAGCCGTTCCTTCAGGAAGGTGTCGATGGCGATGTCGGCCTCGGTGACCGGCGAGGAATGCTCCTTGGTCCAGGTCTTCATGCCGCGCCGCGCGAAGTCGAGCGCGATCGCGCCCGCCTCGCCTGCGAGCGCGACGAGGAGATCGCGCAGCACCAGGTCGTCAGCGTCCTGCAATGGTCAGGCCTTCGACGAGCACGGTCGGCGCATTGGTGCCGTATTTGAAAGTGAGATCGTTGGCCGGCGTCAGGTTCAGGAACATGTCGACCAGGTTGCCGGCAATGGTGATCTCGGCCACCGGAAAGGCCAGCTCGCCATTCTCGATCCAGAAACCGGAACAGCCGCGCGAATAGTCGCCGGTGACCATGTTGACGCCGCTGCCGATCATGTCGGTGACATAGAGCCCGTCCTTGATCGCGCCGATCATCGCCTCCGGCGTCTCGGTGCCGGCGGCAAGGTGCAGATTGGTGCTGCCGGGAGCCGGCGGCCCGCCGACGCCGCGGCTGGCATGGCCGGTAGTCTTCAGGCCGAGTTCGCGCGCGGTCGTCGTATCGAGGAACCAACTGGTCAGGATGCCGTCCTCGATGACGGCCAGGCGGCGGCCGGCGACGCCCTCGCCGTCGAACGGCCGCGAGCCGAGGCCGCGCGGCCGCAAGGGATCGTCGATGATGGCAACGCCCGGCTTGAAGATGCGCTGGCCGAGCTTGTCGCGCAGGAACGAGGTCTTGCGCGCCACGGCCTGGCCATTGACGGCGCCGGCCAGATGACCCGGGAAGCTTGCCGCCGTGCGCGGATCGAAGATGACCGGCACCTTGCGCGTATCGACCTTGCGTGGGCTCAGCCGCCTGACTGCCCGCTCGCCGGCACTGATGCCGATGGCCTCGGGCGAGGCCAGGTCGGCGCGGTGGCGCACCGAGGAATAGTCGTAGTCACGTTCCATGCCGGTGCCCTCGCCGGCGATCGCGGTCACCTGCAACGAGGTCCAGGAGCCGAGCGAGGCGCCCTCGAAACCGGTCGAGGTGACCAATGCGAAGCCGCCGAGGCCGGCGCTGGCGCCAGCCCCGCCCGACTTGCTGACGCCGGCCACGGCCAGCGCCGAGGCCTCCGAGCGGCGGGCCAGGTCCTCGAGTTCGGCGACGCTTGCAAGTCCCGGATCGAGCAGGTCGAGATCGGGCCAGCTTGTGGCGAGCTCGGCGGGGTCGGCAAGGCCGGCGACCGGATCCTCCGGGGCGACGCGGGCGATCGCGATGGCGCGCTCGGCCAATGCCGCGACATCCTCGCGCGGGTCGTTGGAGGAGACCGAAGCGCTGCGTCGGCCGACGAAGACGCGCAGGCCGACATCGTCGCCCTCAGCCCGGTCGGTCGCTTCGACCTTGCCCTCGCGCAGCTGGATGCCGACCGACATGCCGCGCACCGCGACCACGTCGGCGGCATCGGCACCGGCCTTGCGCGCGGCCGCCATCAGGCGGCGGGCCCGGTCGATGAGAACCTCGGTGTCGAGAAGATCGGACATGAATATGCCTGTGGCCATCGGAAGGGTCGACCCGGTGTAGGGGCCGGAACCGCCGGTTTCAAGGCGCGATGGCGGAATCGGCCGGCGCGCCGCCGCACGATCGCGCGAGCAGTGCTTCGTTCGAATTGCGGCGAGCTCCGTAATGATTGATTCATGCTGCCTCTGAAGCTTTGCGAAAGCACATCTCCCAAGCATTCCGAAAGCAAGTGCGCGAAGGCTTTCTCAAGCATAGGCAGACAAGCGCATATGTTCGGATTGGATTGAGTTCCGCTTAACCGTTCCGCTTAAGCTCGCAGACAAGAAATGCTGCGACAGTCGGGATAACGACGGGGCGAGAGCTGCTCATGAAGCGGCCGAAGACCCCAGGGAGCATGCAAGTGTCGCGTCAAACGGAATCCGGCGGAGCCACCGCCGGGATCGAGGCTCTGCGCCTCGATCCCACCAGCCTTCCGGCCCGCTTCTCCGTCCCCGATGCCGGGGCGGATGGCGGTGCCCGGTCGATCGACCTCTTCGATGATCGTCTGGTCATCCGCAGGACCGCCGGCGGCGCCCGGATGAAGCTGCAATTGCCGATCGCGGCCTATCGCGGTGTCGCAGTGCGGGTCGGCGACGGCGCCGTGCACGGCACCGACCGCGTCGAGGTCGTGCTCGTTCACGCCGATCCCGATCTCAACGTGCCGCTGTTCGTCGCCGCCGACGGCGACGAGGTGGTGGCGGAATGGCAGCTCTGGGCGCGCATCTTCGCCTTGCCGTTGCTGGTCATCGAGCAGGACGGCACGATGCGCGAGGCTTTCGACCGGCTGGGACAAGTCATCCTCGGCCGGCCCGGCCCGCGCCGGCGGCGTCATTCCGCCCTGCGCAGCCGCCGCCCGATGGCGCTGATGCGGCGCAAGGCCGGTGGCGCGGTGACCGGGCGGGCGGTTCATCGGGAACGGGAAATCATCGCGCGGTCGTGACCGCCGCCGCACCCCATATGGCGGACTGACGCATTGCATCCACGGCAAGGCCTGGCGCAGGATCCGGTCAGCCCCGCGGCACGGATCGCGGCCCTGGAGTGCAATGTCATGCCGATATCGCGACGAGGCATCCTCGCGGGCGCGGTGCTGGCCGCATCGGCCGGCTTCGCGGATGCGCAGGCCCCGTTGCGGGCGCAAGCGCCCGAGACCGCTCCGTCGAGCGTCGACGTCGCCCAGCTGATGCTGCCCGGACCGCTCGGCGATTGCGCGCTCGGCGCCTCCGATGCCGCCGTGACCCTGGTGGAATATGCCTCCGCCACCTGCCCGCACTGCGCCCATTTCCACATCGAGACATTGCCGGGACTGAAGCAGAAATTCATCGACCGGGGCCATATGCGCCTGGTCTTCCGCGAATACCCGCTGAACCAGCTGGACCTCGCCGCCTATATCTTCGCCCGCTGCACGCTCGGTTCGCAGGGCCGGGCGCTCGGCGACCAGGATCGCTATTTCGTCTATCTGGACGCCCTGTTCCGGCGGCAGCGCGAATGGATGGGTGCCGACAACCCGATCGTGGCGCTCGCCAGGATTGCCCAGGGCGTCGGTTATGCCCAGGAGGACCTCGAGCGCTGCCTGCGCGACCAGGCGATCCTCGACGCCGTGCTGCACAGCCGCGACCGGGCGGCGGGCCGGTTCGGCGTCAACTCGACGCCGACCTTCTTCGTCAACGGCCGCAGGGCGACCGGCAGCGACGCCGACCTGGAAGGGCTGATCGGGACCTTGCTGTGAAGCCAGCCGGCGCACGGGTTTCTCGCGCAACCGTGACTATCGCGGCCGGCTCAAGTGATCGTCGCCATGTTGCCATGCCGGAATGCGACGGGTATTGGCGTTGACATGCTTTGACTGGGCACAAGGAAAGATCGACATGTCATTGTCGCGTAGAGAACTTCTCGAGGGGTCGGCCGGCCTGGCACTGACCGGCGCGGCGGCGCTGGCTCTCTCCGGTCCCGCGCTCGCCCAGGGCCCGCGCCGCAGCGCGGCCGAAACGGTCGACGTCAAGGAGCTGATGACGCCCGGCCCGCTCGGCGATTGCGTGCTCGGCAATGCCGAGGCTCCGGTGACGCTGGTCGAATATGCTTCGCTCACCTGCGGCCACTGCGCGCATTTCCACACCACCATCCTGCCGGGGCTGAAAGAGAAATATATCGACACCGGCAAGGTGAAGCTGGTGTTCCGCGAGTTCCCGCTCAACCAGCTCGACACCGCGGTCTATATGCTGACGCGCTGCACGCTCGGCGCCGACGGCCAAGCGAGCGGCGACCAGTCGCGTTATTTCGCGATGATCAACGTGTTCTTCAAGGAACAGCGCAACTGGGCCTTCACCAATGATCCGCTGACCGCGGTGACCGGCATCACCCGCCAGGCCGGCATCACTCAGGCGGCCTTCGAGGCCTGCCTGAACAACCAGGCGATCCTGGATGCGCTGAACGCGGTGCGCGATCGCGCCACCAGCGTGTTCGGCGTCGATTCGACCCCGACCTTCTTCGTCAACGGCCGCCGCGTGCTCGGCGCCCAGCCGCTGGAAGAGTTCGAGAAGGTGATCCTGCCGCTGCTGCCGCCGGCCTGAGCCGACGGCGTCCTTCCACCAGGGCGACACACATCAAGAAAAAGGCCGCCGGGATCGCTCCCGGCGGCCTTTTTCGATTGTCTTGAAAGGCTTTTCGCCGATCAGTTCAGCTTCGCCTTGACCTCGGCGATGCCAGCCTGGATCAGGTCGTTGCCACCCGCGCCCCGGGCGATGTCGGCGAGCACGGCGCCGGCCGCGGCGGTCGCGACATCGGCCGCGGCAGCACGCACATCGGCAACCGCCTGGGCCTCGGCCTGGGCGATCTTGGCTTCCGCCATCTTGGTGCGGCGGGCGACGAAGTCCTCGACCTTGGTCTTGGCTTCGGCGGCCAGCCGCTCGGCATCGGCCTTGGCGGCGGTGACGATGGCGACCGCTTCCTTCTCGGCCGCGACCTGCCTGGCCTTGTAGTCGGCGACGATGGCCTGGGCTTCCTCGCGCAGGCGCTTGGCCTCGGCGAGTTCGCCCTCGATCTTGCGACCGCGATCGTCAATGGCGTTCAGCACCAGCTTGTGGACGCCGAAATAGCCGAGAATTCCGACAAAGATCAGGAAGGCGACGGCGACCCAGGTTTCAGCTTCGAAAAACATGGTGGTTTCCTCAGCTCTTCAGGGCCGCATCGACGGCCTTCTCGACATCCTCGGCAGCCGGGGCCTTGCCGGTCAGCTGCAGCACGATGCTCGGGGCCGTCTCGATGGCGATGCCGCGGACATTGGTCATCGCCTGGGTCTTGGCGGCGGTGATCTGCGCTTCGGCCTTCTGCAGCTTGGCGGTCAGATCGGCCTCCAGGGCCTTGCGGGTCGTCTCCGCCTCGGCCGCGACCTTGGCGTGGGTTTCGGCGGCGATCGCCTGGGCATTGCCGCGCGCATCGGCCAGGGACTTCTCGTAGGCCGCACCGGCGGCCTCCGACTCGGCCTTGAGCCGCTGGGCTTCCTCGAGATCGCGGGCGATCTTCTGGCCGCGGACCTCCAGGATTCCGGCGATGCGCGGCAGGGCCACCTTGGACAGCAGCCAGTAGAGCAGGCCGAACGCGATCACCAGCCACAGGATCTGCGACAGGAAGGTATCGCCCTGGAAGGGCGGGAACCCTCCGCTACCGTGTGCGTCGTGCGGCACGGAGGTTCCGGCGGAATGTGCGCCGGTTGTCGTGGGAGAAGCCATGACCGATCCTCAGGATCCTTAAGCAAGCCGAGAAGGGCCCGGCGCCATTGGCGCCGAAGCCCCGGGATATCGGGGGCGGCGCAATGGCCGCCCGGCCGGCTCGTATCAGACCGCGAAGAGCAGCAGGAGCGCGATCAGGAGCGAGAAGATCCCGAGCGCTTCGGTCACGGCGAAGCCGAAAATCAGACGCGGGAACTGGCCGTCAGCGGCGCTCGGATTGCGCAGGGCGCCCGAGAGGAACTGACCGAAGATGTTGCCCACGCCAATGGCGGCGCCGGCCATGCCGATGCAGGCCAGGCCCGCGCCGAGATACTTCGCTGCAACCGGATCCATGATGAACTCCTTGGAGGTGTCGTGTGATGAGGGAGGATGGTTTGGAAGGGGGACGCGCCGGCCGGATCAGTGACCCGGGTGCAGCGCGTCGTTGAGGTAGATGCAGGTCAGGATGGTGAAGACATAGGCCTGCAGGAAAGCGACCAGCAGCTCCAGCGCGGTCAGGCCGACGGCCAGCGCCAGCGGCAGCGGCGCGAAGATCGCCCAGATGCCGGCACCCAGCATGGAGGCGACGAAGCCGGCGAAGATCTTCAGCGCGATGTGTCCGGCCAGCATGTTGGCGAACAGACGCACCGAGAGCGAAATCGGCCGCGACAGGAACGAGATGACCTCGATGACGACGACCAGCGGCAGCACGTAGCCCGGCACGCCCGACGGCACGAAGAGGCGGAAGAAATGCATGCCGTGGGCGGCGAAGCCGTAGACCACCACGGTGAGGAACACCAGCATCGCCAGCAGGAAGGTGACGATGATGTGGCTGGTGACGGTGAACGTGTAGGGAATCAAGCCAACCAGGTTGGCGATCAGCACGAACATGAACAGCGAGAACACCAGCGGGAAGAACTTCATGCCTTCGTGGCCGGCCGATTGTCGCACCGTATTGGCGACAAATTCGTAGGACATCTCCGCCAGCGACTGCCACCTGGACGGCACCAGCGCGCGACCGCGCGTCGACAGCAGCAGGAAGCCGATGATGATCGCCACCGCGACGAACATGAAGGCGGCAGAATTGGTGAATGCGATCGGCGACTGACCGATCTTGCCGAGTGCAATGAGCGGCTTGATCTCGAATTGTGCGATCGGGCTCGCCATCGGACGGCTGCTCCAGTTCTCTTTATGCCACAGTCGCGAGGCCTAAGGCCTCGCGGCGAACCGCCATCGCGTCCTATTGGTCGCGCTGCCGGCGTTCGCGTTCGGCGAGCCTGAGGAGATTGAAAACCCCCGCGACGAAGCCGAGCACGACGAAAATCATCAGACCCCAGGGCCGCGTGCCGAGCAGGCGATCGAACAACCATCCGATGCCGCAACCGACAAGAACCGCCGAGACGAAATCGGCCGAGTAGCGGAAGCCGCTCCCCATGCCCGACTTGTCGCCCGACTGATTGGCAGAACCGCGCGTCTCGGTTCGTTTTTGCTCGAGAGCCTCGAGCTTCGATCCGAGAGCGCGACGACGCGCGTCGAGGTCGGCTTCTTCGGACGACCGCCCGCCTTCCGTCCCGTCGTTCCGCTTGTCTTTCGCCATGACCAGCCTCTTCGGCCGGCCCGGTCAGATCTTGCGAAACCACGGAAGGACGCCGGTCTGCCACCCCCCGTAAGCCGGGCACACCTATAGTGACGGGGCGAAACTGTGTCAAGGACGCCCGATTTTAGTTTAACTTGCTGATTTTCTGGGGGATTTTCAAAAGATAATCCGATTGTCCTATCACCCCTGCGCGGTCGAGCGACAGTCGGCCGCATGGCTTCGGCCACGGATCGGCCGCCCGGCGGCAACGGCTGGAGCACCACGGAGGCCAGGGGCGCCTCCGCGACGCAGGCAACGCACCTATTCGGCCGCGGATTTCGGCACGGATTTCCGCCGCGCCGGACGGGTCTTGGCGGAAGCCTTGGCGCTTCGTGCGCGGCTCACTCCGCCGCGATCAGGTGCTCGGCGCGGTCGAGATCAACGCTGACCAAAGTCGAGATGCCGCGCTCGGCCATGGTGACGCCGAACAGCCGGTTCATCCGGCTCATGGTGATCGGATTGTGGGTGATCACCACGAAGCGGGTCTGGGTGGTGCGCGTCATATCCTGGAGCAGGTCGCAATAGCGCTCGACATTGGCGTCGTCGAGCGGCGCGTCGACCTCGTCGAGCACGCAGATCGGCGCCGGATTGGTCAGGAACACGGCGAAGATCAGCGCGATCGCGGTCAGCGCCTGCTCGCCGCCCGACAGGAGCGACAGGGTCTGCGGCTTCTTGCCCGGGGGCTTGGCCAGGATATCGAGGCCGGCTTCCAGCGGATCGTCCGATTCGACCAGCTGCAGCTCGGCGGTGCCGCCACCGAACAGGGTGGAGAACAGCCGCTGGAAATTGTCGTTGACGATGGCGAAGGAGGCGAGCAGGCGCTCGCGGCCCTCGCGGTTGAGCGAGCCGATGCCGGCGCGCAGCTTCTTGATCGCTTCGACCAGGTCGTCGCGCTCGGCGATCATGCCGTCGAACTGGGCCTGGACCTCGGTCAGTTCGTCGTCGGCGCGCAGATTGACGCCGCCGAGCTTTTCGCGCTCACGCTTCAGCCGGTCCAGCGCCTCTTCGAGGTCGCGGGCGGCCGGCATTTCGGCATCCGGCGCGATCCCGGCGATCTTGAGCAGCGCCAGCGGCTGCACCTCGAATTTCTCGGTGATCTCCTGCTCGATCTCGCGCTTGCGCCCCTGGGTCGCCTCGAGCTTCGCCTCGGCCCGGACCAGGGCTTCGCGCGCACCCGACATGGCCTCGAGCGCAGAACGGGCCGAGCGGTCGGCATCGGCCAGCGCCGTCTCGCCGACCGACAGCATATCGGCGGCTTCTTTCTGGGCGATCTCCGCGTCGTGGATCCGGCTGATCAGCGCGCGGCGCTGCTCGATGAGGGTGTCCGGCGCGTCGGCCAGGCCCTGGGCTTCGGTCCGCGCTTCCGCCAGGCGCCGCTCGAGGTCGGCGATCTGCCGACCGGCATTGGCCTGGCGGGTCAGCCAGGCCCGGCGGTCATTGCCGATCTCGGCGACCCGGCGGCCGCGCATCTCGGCCTCGCGGGCGAGCCCCTGGGCATTGGCGCGCGCCTCGGCCAGCACCGCACGATGCTGGGCGACCTCCATGCGGCTTTCGGCCAGAACCGCCTCGAGCTGGGCCGTCTTGCCCATATTGTCCAGCGCGCGCAGGGCGTCGGCCTTGACCCCGGCGGCTTCCTCGATGCTGGCGGTCAGGCGCGAGCGCGCCTCGACCAGCGCGGCGAGCCGGGTGATGACGCTGGCCGCGGCCCGTTCGGCGTTCGCCAGCTGGTCGCGCAGGCCGTCGCCGGCACGCTGGGCGGCGCGCCAGCCGTCACGGGCAGTCTGCTCCCGGGCCGCCGCCAGGCGAACCGCGGCGGTCGCCGCCTCCGCCGCGGTCTTCAGCGCGACGACCTTGGCCTGAGCGACGACCAGATCCTTTTCGATGTCGCCGAGCCGGTTGCGCTCGGCCAGCCGGCGGGCGGCGGCGGTCGGTGCATTGGCGGCCACCACGAAGCCGTCCCAGCGCCACAGGTCGCCCTGCTTGGACACCAGCCGCTGGCCCGGCTTCAGGCCGGCGGCCAGGCGTGCGCCATCGCCGCGCGCCACGATGCCGATCTGGGCGAGGCGCCGGCTGAGTTCGGCCGGCGCCGTCACATGCTCCGACAGCGGCTCGGCGCCGTCAGGCAGAGCCGCGTCGCCGCTGGCGTCGGCGCCGCCCCAATGCTGCGGCGAGGCGGTGGCGGTCGGGACGTCGAGATCGTCGCCCAGGGCCGCCCCGAGCGCGGTCTCGTAACCCTTGCCGACCCGGATCGCCTCGACCACCGGCGGCCATGCCGATTTGTGCGAGACGTTGAGCACCTTGGCCAAGGTGCGTGCTTCGGTGTCGAGATGCTGCACCTGGCGTTCGGCATCGGCGAGCGGCCGGCGCGCTTCCGCCTCCTGGTCGCGGGCATTGGCATGGGCCTCTTCGGCGGTGACCGCTTCGATCTCCGCCTCTTCGAGAGCCGCGGATGCCTCTTCCAGCTGCTGCTTCAGGCTTTCGAGACGGGCGGCGTGATCGGAGCTTGCCTCCAGCTTCGCCGTCTCGGCGACGATTTCGGCCAATTGGCCTTCGAGCCGGACCAGCCGCTCGGAGACGTCGCGGATCGCACGATCGAGCTGATTGCGCCGGGCGACCGCTTCGGCCAGCGCCGAGGTCGCCTCCGAAAAGGCTTTTTCGCTGCCGGCCAGCGTCGCCTCCGCCGCTGTCACCTTGGCGCCGGCCTCGACTTCGGTACCCTTGGCGCCGTCGATGGCCTCGCGCAGCTCATACTCCTCGGCGCCGAGACGCTCGAGCACGCCCTCGGCATCGGCGCCGAGCGCCTTTTCGCGCGCGACGTCGCCGTCGAGCTGGGCGACCCGCCGGGTGAGCTCAGCGATCCGCTCGCGGGCGCGCCGCTCCTCGCCGTCGAGCTGCTCGCGGGCGACCACCAGGCGCTGCAGCACGGCGCCGGCCTTGGCCGCCGCGTCGCGCAGCGCCGGCAGGTGATGCGCGGCGATCGCCTGGTTCTTGGCGGCTTCGGCCTGGCCGGTCGTGCGCTCGGCGACCACCCGGGTTTCCAGCTCGACCTGCCGTTCGGCCTCGCGCACGGCCTCGCCGGCCTCGCGGAACTTCAGGTAGACCAGCGTCGCCTCGGCCTTGCGGATATCCGCGGAGAGGCCGCGATAACGCACCGCCTGGCGCGCCTGGCGCTTCAGGTTGTCGAGCTGGCCCTCGATCTGGGCGAGCACCACTTCGAGCCGTTCGAGATTGGTCTCGGCCGCCCTGAGCCGCGTCTCGGCTTCGTGCCGGCGCGCGTACAGGCCGGCAATGCCGGCCGCCTCTTCCAGGATGCGGCGGCGGGCCTGCGGCTTGGCGTTGATGATCTCGCTGATCTGGCCCTGGCGCACCAGCGCCGGCGAACGGGCGCCGGTGGAGGCGTCGGCGAACAGGATCTGCACGTCGCGGGCGCGCACCTCCCGGCCGTTGATCTTGTAGACCGAGCCGGCCTCGCGCTCGATCCGGCGCGAAACCTCGAGCACGTCGTGATCGTTGAACTGGGCCGGCGCCAGGCGCTGGCTGTTGTCGACGGTGAGCGTCACCTCGGCGGTGTTGCGCGCCGGCCGGCCGCCCGAGCCGGAAAAGATGACGTCGTCCATGCCCGAGGCGCGCATGTTCTTGAACGAGTTCTCGCCCATCACCCAGCGCAGCGCTTCGACGAGGTTCGATTTGCCGCAGCCATTCGGCCCGACCACGCCGGTCAGGCCCGGCTCGATCAGGAACTCCATCGGCTCCACGAAGGTCTTGAAGCCGAGAATGCGCAGGCGGGAGAACTTCATGGCCCCAGGGCTTCGCTTCAGTCGGGTTTTGCGAGGACTTCAAACTGCCACGAATTGCCGGCCAAGGCCATATCTAGCGTGACAATCCTGTGGACCCCTCAACATGTTGGAGCGCCCGAAGGCCTGACGCTTGGCTGACGGCGCTCTCCGCCATCGCGCCGCACGCGTCGAATGTTGCGTCGCACGACTGCCCCCTTCGGCTCGGCGGCACGAACGTGTTACATTGGCCGCACAAACACGAGGACGGGAAAACCCGTTCAGGAGGAAGCGATGGTTTCGAAGACCCCGCGGGCACAGCCGAATGGCAGCGTCCGACTGGAAGACCGATACGGCAAGGTTGCCATCAAGGCGGTGGCCGGCGCGCTCGGCACGCCGAAAGCGCCCAAAACCGGCAAGTAGAGCCCGGCAAGTAGAGCCCGGCAAACAAGCAAAGCCCGGCAGGCGGACAAAGAAAAAGGCGGCCCAAGGCCGCCTTCGTCATGTCAGGCCGTTCGCGATCCTTCGATCACGCCGGCCTGGGCTTCGTGTCAGCGCACGATCACCTTGGTTCCCACCGGCACGCGGTTGAACAGGTCGACCGCATGTTCGTTGTGCATGCGGATGCAGCCCGACGACACGGCCTCGCCGATCTGCAGCGGCGAATTGGTGCCGTGAATGCGATAAAGCGTGTCGCGGCCGTTCTGGTAGAGGTAGAGCGCGCGCGAACCCATCGGGTTCTGCGGGCCACCTTCCATGAAGGCCGGCAGTTGCGGCCAGCGGCGGCGCATCTCGGCCGGCGGCGTCCAGCTCGGCCACTCGGCCTTGCGCTGAATGGTCGCCGTGCCTGTCCAGCCGAAGGCCTCGTTGCCGACCGCGACCTGATAACGAATGGCGGAACCGCCTTCTTCGACCAGGAAAAGATGCTTGGACGCGGTCTCGACGATGATCGTGCCCGGCGCTTCCGTGGTGCGATAGGGCACCCGGAGCGGCATGCGCCAGTAGTCCATCTCGACCTGAGGCCCTTGCGCCATCAAGGTGGCGTCGCGCTCGGAGATCGGACGAACGGAATTGACCGTCTGGTTGTTGCAGCCCGCCAACGCCAACGCAGCCAATGCGAGGAAGCCCCAGCGCATGCCGATGTCCTTTCCAATGCCACAGGACGCGAGGCGGCACCCGTGCCAGCGCGCGAATTCATGGTGTGCAGTCTGTAATTCTTGTGGCGAAGGCGTGACTTTTGGTCAATGCGCCAGATGGCGAAAGGCCGGCTAATGCCCGGCTCTGTTGCATTTCTGCCATGCCGCGCCACGTCAAGCACGCTTCGGTTGCCGCGAAGAGAGCCTTGCCCCGCCACGATCCCTCCACGATCGGAACCAATGGCCGCCTCATCGCCCGCCTAGAACTCGACCCGTCGGCACTGCCCCATGCAAGCACGTGCCGCGCAACTGGAGATTGGAACCCCATGACTTCCGCCCCGACGGCCATTGCCGCCGCTGCCGAGGCCTCTGGCGACAAGCTCGCCGCGCACTACCGTCGGATCGGCATATCAGCCGTTTCCGCCGCCACTTCTTCGGCGAAATCTTCGAAACCTGCCGCGCCGGCGACACCGGCCCGGCGCACATTCGAGGACTTCGTCGACTGATTGGGACCGATCTTCGAAGACCCGGTTTCGGCCGGCCGCAGTGCCTACCTCCCATATCTCTCCTGAACCACTCAAGGCCGGTCGCAAGACCGGCCTTTTTTTTCGCTCAAGCCCGGAGCCAGCTCGCGACCAGGCTCGCGGCAATGGCCCACATCACCAGCGCGATCAGTCCGTCCAGCACCCGCCAGGCGGCGGGCCGGGCGAAGACCGGCGCGAGCAGGCGGGCGCCGAAGCCGAGGCCGTAGAACCACAGCGCCGATGCCGTCATGGCGCCCGCGGCAAAGACCCATTTCGCCGCGCCGGAAAACTGGCCGGACAGGCTGCCGACCAGCACCACCGTGTCGAGATAGACATGCGGATTGAGGAAGGTGAAGGCGAGCGCCGCGGCCAGCGTCGCCTTCAAGCCCCTGGCCGATCCGTCGCCGGCGGCGACCAGGACGCCCGGATGCAGCGCCCGGCGCGCGGCCAGCAGGCCATAGGCGGCGAGGAAGGCGGCGCCACCGAGCGTCGCGACCGTCAGGAGCCGCGGCGAGGATTGCACCAGCGTGCCGAGGCCGGCGACGCCCGCCAGGATCAACAGCGCATCCGACAGCGCGCAGACCGTCGTCGCCGCCAGGACATGCCGGCGCAACAGCCCCTGGCGCAGGACGAAGGCGTTCTGGGCGCCGATGGCGACGATCAGGCCGAAGCCGATCAGGAAGCCGGTCAGGGCTGCTTCGAAAAGAGGATAGGCCTGCATGATGCGCCCCGATTACGGGCGGCGGGCCCCGCTTGCAACCCGGCGCGCGCCGGATCGATTTGCCGGCGCGATTGTCATGGTGGCGTCATCGTCACGCTTTCTTGTCCGGCGCGGGTTCCCAGGCCGGCGCGAAGTGCGCTAGGCAGGCCCAGCCGACGCCTTCGGAGCTTGAGCCATGTTGAATGCCTACGGAGTGGAGAACGAGGCTCTCGTCCGGATCGAGACGACCGCCGACGCGGTGCCCGCCAACGTCAAATGGGTCGACCTGCTGCAGCCGGTCCAGGGCGAAGACAAGCTCCTGGAAAAGTGCCTGGGCATCGAAATCCCGACCCGCGAGGAAATGCTCGAGATCGAGCCGTCGAGCCGGCTCTATGTCGACCACGGCGTGCGCTACATGACCGCGACGCTGTTGTGCAACACCGAGCTCGGCGCGCCCAAGCTGACCCAGATCTCGTTCGTGCTGTCGCCGACGCGGCTGATCACGGTGCGCTACGACACGCCCAAGCCGATCAACCTGTTCCTCAACCGGGCGCAGAAACAGGGCGCGGTGCAGGCCAGCCCCGAAGCGATCATGACCGGCCTGCTCGACACCATCGTCGACCGCATCGCCGATATCCTGGAGCGGGTCGGCGAGGAGATCGAACAGGCCTCTGGGCGGATCTTCACCGGCCGCCAGGCCGGCACGCGCGCGGCTTCCGAAACCTTTCAGGACGTGCTGCAGACATTGGGCACCAAGGGAGAACTGGTCTCGAAGGCCCGTGAAAGCCTGGTCTCGATCAACCGGCTGCTGCTGTTCCTGGCGACCGAGATCGAAGGCAACAAGGTCTCGAAGGATGTGCGGGCGCTGTTGAAGAGCCAGAGCCGCGACGTCGAATCGCTGACCCAGCATTGCGATTCGCTGGCCAACAAGATCACCTTCCTGCTCGACGCGGTGCTCGGCCTGATCGGCATCGAGCAGAACAATATCGTCAAGATCTTCGCCGTATTGTCGGTGGTGTTCATGCCGCCGACGCTGGTCGGCACGATCTACGGCATGAACTTCAAGCAGATGCCCGAACTCGGCTGGGACCTGGGCTATCCCATGGCCATGGTGCTGATGGTGGTCTCGGGCGTGCTGCCCTATATGTGGTTCCGCAAGAAGGGCTGGCTCTGAACCGGGCGCCATCCTGGAGCCGGCGCGGCGCCGGCTCCGGACTATCGGCCCGCATCAGCCCCGGGCCTGCAGCTTCAGGCCCATGACCTGCAGCTCCGCCATGACGGCGACGAACACCGCCTGGGCCGCGACGAAAGCCATGCCCAGGAGATTCGGGCTGATGGCGCCGGCAAACATCAGCGCGAAGCTCTCGATCACCCACAAGGCATTGATCGCGACGATCGCCCAGACCGCCTTGCGGCTGAGTTCGGCACGCGCCGCGACGAAACCGACACCCAGCGCGAAGGGCACCAGGATCGCGCCCGCCACCATCAGGTGCAGCTTCGGAATGGCCAGCAAGGGCTCGAGCAGGCCGGCACCGGCGATCAGCAGGAGGCCCATGGCGCCGCTGCTGACGGCGTCGACCGCGAGCACCCGGCGCAGCAGGGTCACCGGATTGCTGGTGCGGAAGAGCGAATTGAGGACCGAGGCATTGGCGATGGACGACATGATGGTCTCCTGAAGGCTTCGTGTTCCGGGTTGCGGACCGGCCTGCCGATCCGTTGACCAGGCCATCCTCGCGACAAAGCCGCGGCGGGTCGATTACCTCCAAGGTCATTGGTTCGGCCGGACCGGCGTGGCTATGGTGGCGCCATGAACATGCAAAGCTCCGCCGCCCGCCCCATCGGTGACCACCTGCGCGAATGGCGCCAGCGTCGTCGCCTGAGCCAGCTCGATCTCGCCTCGGAGGCCGATATTTCCACCCGCCACCTCAGTTTCGTCGAAACCGGCCGCGCCGCGCCGAGCCGCGAGATGATCCTGCATCTCGCCGAGCAGCTGGAGATCCCCTTGCGCGAGCGCAACGTGCTGCTGGTCGCGGCGGGCTTCGCGCCGATCTTCCCGGAGCGCAAGCTCGACGATCCCGCCATCGCCACGGCGCGCCGCGCGATCGATATCGTGCTGGCCGGCCATGAGCCCTATCCGGCGGTCGCCATCGACCGGCACTGGACCCTGGTGGCCAGCAACAATGCCATCGGGCCCTTTCTCGAAGGCTGCGACGAGGCCCTGATCAAGCCGCCGATCAACGTCCTGCGGCTCGGCCTGCATCCAGGCGGGCTGGCGCCCCGCATCGAGAATTTCGCGGAATGGCGGGCCCATCTCCTGGCGCGCCTCAGGCGCCAGATCGAGATCACCGCCGATCCGGTGCTGGAGGAGCTGAACCGCGAGGCCTCGGCCTATCCGGTGCCGCTCGCGCCGCCGCGGCCGGGCCGCGGCCAGGAGGCGCACGAGCTGTTCGTGCCGCTCCGGCTGAAGACCTCGGCCGGCACGCTCAGCTTCGTCAGCACCACAACGGTGTTCGGCACGCCGATCGACGTGACGCTGGCGGAACTGGCGATCGAGGCCTTCCTGCCGGCCGATGCCGCCACCGGCGAGGCCTTGCGCCGGCTCGCCGAGGAGGCCGCCTAGACCGCGCCGCCCCGGTCAGACGTGCTGGCCGCCATTGATGTGGATCTCGGCGCCGTTGAGATAGCTCGAGGTCTCGGTGCACAGGACATAGATGATCTTGGCCACCTCGTCGGGCGTGCCGAGCCGGCGCATCGGGATCTGCTCGACGATCTTGTCGGTGCCCGGCGACAGGATGGAGGTGTCGATCTCGCCCGGCGCGATGGCATTGACCCGGATGCCGTGCGGCGCGAAATCGGCCGCCATTTCACGGGTCAGGCCGGCCAGGGCCGCTTTCGAGGTGGCATAGGCCGCACCGGCGAAGGGATGCACCCTGGAACCGGCGATCGAGGTGACGTTGACGATCGAGCCCTTGGCTTCCTTCAGCTCGGCCAGCAGGCCGCGCGCCAGAAGGATCGACGAGAAGAAATTGACCTGGAACACCTGCTGCCAGACGGTCAGCGGCGTGTGCAGCGAATCGAGCCGGCCGCCGGCCTCGCCCTTCGGCGAAATGCCGGCATTGTTGACCAGCGCCTCCAGCCGGCCGCCGGTGAGGCGCGCCCTGATGTCGTCGATGGCCCGCTCGGTATCGGCGGGATCGGCGAGATCGACCTGGATGTGATCCTCCGGGCCCATTTCCCAGGGACAGTTTTCCGGGAAAGGCTGGCGCGAGCAGGTGATCACCCGCCATCCCGCCGAGGAAAAGCGCTTGACGGTGGCGTGGCCGATGCCGCGGCTGGCGCCGGTCAGGAGAAGGGTTCGACGAGGCTGGTTCAAGGTCGCTTACCCCAAGCATTCTGGAATGGACCGAGGCGATCGGTCGGCTACACTCCATAGAGCATATTCGCGGCCGGTGGATACACGATCAGGAGATGCAATGGCGTTTCGCGCGACCATCGGCGGCACCAGCCATGTCTTCGCCGACCTCCGGGATCTCATGGCCAAGGCGACGCCGATCCGCTCCGGCGACCAGCTCGCCGGGATCGCCGCGGCGAGCCAGGAAGAATGCGTCGCGGCCAAGCTCGCGCTCGCCGACCTGCCGCTGAAGGCGATCCTGGCTGAACCGCTGATCCCCTATGACGACGACGAGGTGACGCGGCTGATCCTCGACGGCCATGACGGCCGCGCTTTCGCAGCCGTCGCCAGCCTGACCGTCGGCGCCTTCCGCGACTGGCTCCTGTCCGAACAGGCGACGCCCGCGGCGCTGGCGGCACTTGCCCCCGGCATCACGCCGGAGGTGGCCGCGGCCGTATCCAAGCTGATGCGCAACCAGGACCTGATCCTGGCGGCGCGGAAATGCCGGGTGGTGACCCGCTTCCGCAACACGATCGGGCTTGCCGGCACCATGGCGGTGCGCCTGCAGCCGAACCATCCCTCAGACGATGCCGGCGGCATCGCCGCCTCGATCGTCGACGGCCTGATGTATGGCGCGGGGGACGCGACGATCGGCATCAATCCGGCCTCCGATTCGCTGCCGGTCATCGGGGATCTCCTGAAGCTCCTCGACGAGATCATCCAGCGCCACGCCATCCCGACCCAGGGCTGCGTCCTGACCCATGTCACCTCGTCGATCGAATTGATCAATCGCGGCGTGCCCGTCGACCTGGTGTTCCAGTCGGTCGCCGGCACCGAGCGCGCCAACACGACCTTCGGCGTCGGCCTCGCCATGCTGAAGGAGGGACTGGATGCGGCGCGTTCGCTGAAGCGCGGCACGATCGGCGACAATGTCATGTATTTCGAGACCGGCCAGGGCAGCGCCCTGTCGGCGGGCGCCCATCACGGCGTCGACCAGCAGACCCTGGAGGCCCGGGCGCAGGCGGTGGCGCGGGCTTTCTCGCCCCTGCTGGTCAATACCGTGGTCGGCTTCATCGGCCCGGAATATCTCTATGACGGCAAGCAGATCCTGCGGGCCGGGCTCGAAGACCATTTCTGCGGCAAGCTGATGGGCGTGCCGACCGGCTGCGACATTTGCTACACCAACCATGCCGAGGCCGACCAGGACGACATGGACACGCTCTTGACCTGTCTCGCGGCCGCCGGCGTCTCCTATATCATGGGCGTTCCGGGCGCCGACGACGTGATGCTGAACTACCAGTCGACCTCGTTCCACGACGCGCTCTATGTCCGCGAGGTGTTCGGCCTGAAACGCGCGCCCGAATTCGAGGCCTGGCTGCAATCGCTCGAACTGACCGACGCGGCCGGCCATCTGCTGCCGGCGCGGGCAGGCCACCGGCTGATCGCGGCGGAGTAACCGGCATGACACGCGATCCCTGGTCGCATCTGTCCGCACGCACGCCGGCCCGCATCGCCATCGGCCGCGCCGGCGGTTCGCTGCCGACGAGCGAGGTGCTGGCCTTCGCGCTCGCCCATGCCAAGGCGCGCGATGCCGTGCACGCGCCGTTCGACGCGCAGCGAATGGCGGCCGGGCTTGGCGATCTCGGCCTGGCGGTCGTCGCGGTGGAGAGCCTGGCGCGCGACCGCGCGGCCTATCTGCGGCGCCCGGATTGGGGCCGGCAGCTTGCCGGGGCATCGGAGCTCGCACTCGATGCCGCGCGCGCGGCACCCGCCGATCTCGCCGTCGTCATCGCCGACGGGCTGTCGGCGACCGCGGTCGACACGAATGCGCTGGCGCTGGTCAAGGCGCTCATGCCGCGCCTGGCAGCGACCGGCATCGGCCTGGCGCCGGTGGTGGTCGCGACCGGCGCGCGGGTGGCGCTCGGCGACGTCATCGCCGCCCGGCTGCACGCGCGCGCCGTGCTCGTGCTGATCGGCGAACGGCCGGGATTGTCGGCGCCGGACAGTCTCGGGGCCTATCTGACCTTCGACGGCAAGGCCGGCCGCCACGATGCCGAGCGCAATTGCGTGTCCAACATCCGCGCCGGCGGATTGCCGGTGGAGAACGCCGCCTTCAAGCTCGCCTGGCTGGTCACCGAGGCGTTCCGGCGGAAACTCACCGGCATCGGCCTGAAGGACGAGAGCGACCTCCTGCTCTCGCCCGGCGGCACCCCGCCGGCGCTCGTCGGCTGAACCGCCTCGTCAGGGATAGAGCCGTTCCTTGGTCGTCCAGGGACCGGCCGGCTGGGCGCGGCGGAACACCACGCGGTCGTGCAGGCGGAACGGCCGGTCGTGCCAGAATTCCAGATAGGTCGGCAGGATGCGGAAGCCGGTCCAGTGCGGCGGGCGCGGCACTTCGCCAATGGCATATTTGGCGGTGTAGAGCGCCACCGCCTTTTCCAGGGCGAAGCGGGTTTCCAGCGGCCGCGACTGCTGGCTCGCCCAGGCGCCGATCCGGCTGGCACGCGCCCGCGAGGCGAAATAGGCGTCGGCCTCGGCATCGCTCACCCGTTCGACCGGGCCGCGCACCCTGACCTGGCGGTGCAGCGACTTCCAGTGGAACACCGCCGCCGCCTTGCCGGCGCCGAGCAGCTCGACGCCCTTCTGGCTTTCCGTATTGGTGTAGAAGACGAAGCCGCTGGCATCGACGCCCTTCAGCAACACCATGCGAACATTGGGCAGGCCGTCGGCATCGACGGTCGACAAGGCCATGGCATTGGGATCGTTGGGCTCGGACCTGACAGCGTCGGCCATCCATCGGGCGAACAGGTCGAAGGGTTCATCGGCCTCGCTGAATTCCGCTTGATCCGAACCTGACATTAACCAACTCCGTTGTTCACTCCGCCCAGAGCGGTATGGGGCTCCGGAGTCGAAAGCGTATGGGCGAGACGTTTGGCGTTCGCCAAGCATATAGCGTCAGGGAAGGGGCTTGCCCAAGCCCCGGCACGCGCTTCCTCCTATGCGAAAGCCGCCGTGCGCGCCTCGCCGCGATCGCCGTTGCGCTGATGACCTTGCCCGGCTGCGCGATGACCTTGCCCTCGCTGTGGGAGCGCACGCAGACCCCGCCGCCGGCAGCCGCCCAGGCGCCCGAACCGAATCAGGCCGCCGGCGCCCATGCCACGGCGCAAGGCGCCGCGCCGATCCAAGTTTCCGCTGCCCAAGGTTCCGCGACCCCATCCACGCAGAGCCAGGCCACGGCGGCCCAGACCGCGGCCGCCCAGGCGAGCGACCCGCTCACCACCGGCTCGATCCGCCGCGCTACCGAACCCGCACCGGCGAGTGCCGCCGCGGGCGCGCTGCCGATCCCCGAGGCCGACTGGCAGGCCGCCAAGCGCGTGCTGCTGGAGGCCCTCGCCGACCGCGCCGACACCCCGAGCATTCCCTGGGAAAACGGCCAGAGCGGCATGCGCGGCACGGTCACGGCGCTGCAGCGCGCGACCGGAACCTCGGGCCAGACCTGCCGCGACTTCCTCGGCAGCGCCATCAAGGACGGCAAGGAAGTCTGGTTCGACGGGCGCGCCTGCCGCACGACGGGAGCCTGGGCCGTGCTCGAACTCCGGCCCTGGCGGCGAAGCTGAGCCGGCATGGCCCCGGCGCACATTGTCATTATCCGCCACAATCCCCACATTGAAGCCAACTGAAACCATCGACGGATCGCATCGCCTGACCGGCATGGCGATCTTCAAGGACCATCATGGCACGCGATCCCTATGACGTGATCGGCGTCGCGCGCACCGCGGGCGCCGACGACATCAAGAAAGCCTTCCGCAAGAAGGCCAAGGCCCTGCATCCGGACGCCAATCCCAACGACCCCAAGGCGCAGGACCGCTTCGCCGAGCTGAACAATGCCTATGAGCTGCTGTCGGACGACGCCAAGCGCAAATCCTTCGACCGCGGCGAAATCGACGCCGAAGGCAAGCAGCGCTTCACCGGTTTCGAGGGCTTCGGCGGCCGGCCCGGCGGCGGTGCGCCCGGCGGCGACACGATCTTCGAGACCTTCAGCTTCGGCCAGGAGGGTTTCCGGCGCTCCGGCGGCCGCAAGGCCGGCGGCGGACCGAGCTCGGACGATTTCTTCGACATTCTCTCCGGCATGACCGGCCGCGGCCGCCAGCAGCGCGGCGCCGACCCCTTCGGTTCGGAACCGCAGCCGGCCGGCGAGGACCTGACATTGACCGTGCGCGTGCCGTTCCTGGACGCCGCGCGCGGCGCGACCCAGCGCGTGCTGCTGCCTTCGGGCGAGGCGGTCGACGTCAAGATCCCGCCCGGGACGCGTGAAGGCCACCGCATGCGGCTGCGCGGCAAGGGCAAGCCGGGCGGTGCCGGCCGGCCCGCCGGCGATGCCTATGTGGTGGTGACGGTGGAGCCGCATCCGGCCTTCCGCGCCGAGGGCAAGGATGTTCGCCTGGAGCTGCCGATCGCGCTCGACGAGGCGATCCTGGGCGGCAAGGTGCGCGCGCCGACGCTCGACGGCGAAGTCGAGCTGACGCTGCCGGCCATGACCGCGTCGGGCAAGAGCTTCCGGCTGCGCGGCAAGGGCTTGGCCAGCACCGACGGGCCGGGCGATCTCTATGTCACCACACGCATCGTGCTGCCGGAACCGAGCGCCGATCTCGAGGGCTTCGCGCGCATCCTGAAGGAACGGCGCAAGGCCGACCCCCGCGAGGGACTGTAAGCACGGGCACCCGCCGGTAACGCCGGCGGGTTCGCCAGACGGCGCGCCCTGACATCACCAGGTCAGGTAGAAGGCCCCGCGGTCGCCGCCGCCGAAGACGAGGGCATTGCCGCTGTCGAGGGCGGCCTTGACCGCACCGGTCGGCCGCATGTCCCACGAGCCGGTCGTGCCGCCGCCGCCGGCATCGGCGAAATGGACGGTCTGGTAGTTCAGGTTGAGATCGGCGACTTCGGTGGACTTGCGGAGATTGATGGTGCCGCCATTGAAGGCCGCGCGCAGCGCCTGCGCGTCCGCGGTCCGGCCGCTGTCCTCGAGGCTGATGACCTGGCCGGCGATCTGCAGGTTCACCGCCTGCTGAAAGCTTTCGTCGTCGCTCGGCACCCGGCCCGGTGTCAGATAGACCTCCTGGCCGGCTTTCATCTCCCGGGCGAAACCGACCCATTTGTCGATGTCGCCGAAGCCCGATTGCAGCAGCCCGATATTGTCGGCGCGCGCCTGAGCGGCCCAAGTCTCGGCCAGAGGCAGGTTGCCATATTTGCGCATGATCTCCGCGCCCGGATCGGCGGCGGCCTTGCCGGCAGCGGCCGGCGGAACCGCCCGATTGGCCTGGGCCTTGACGGCTTCCGCCTGCGCGGCGCGATCGCTGCGCGGATCGGAGGCAATCACATAGTCCATCGCGGCGGAGGACAGCTTGCCCTGTTTCAGGCTGAAGCTGCCCGACAGTTTCTGGATCGCCATCGAGCGTGTCGCGTAGCGGTCCCAGGCCGCACCTTGCTCATCCTTGTTGCGCGCCGCCTTCTGCTCCTCGTTATAGAGTTCCAGCGCCTTCTGCGTCGCGCGCAGGGCGTTCAGCGATGCGATCGCCTTGAACTCCTTGGCGGCCTCCGGATTGGCCTCGAAATATTTGGCGATCGCCTTCTTGTAGGGACTGTCCGTGGTGATTTGGCCTGACTTGTCGACCTGCAGCGAGATGGCGTCGTCGAGCGGGATCTGCAGGGCGGCGAAGGCCTTGCTCAGCGTGGCCGCGAAGGCCTCGGTGCGCTTCTGCACCATCGCGTCGAGCGAGGCGGACTGGTCCTGCGTCATCGGCAGGCCGGCTTGCAGCTGCTTGAGCCGCGCCTTCGCCTGATCGGACAGAACCACGCTGACGGCGGGTTCGCCGGCGCTTCCGCCGGCCGTGGACGGGTTCGCGCCGGACTTGCCGGCCGGGGCCGCGGGATTGGCGGCCGAACCGGAGCGTAGCCAGGCCGGAGTGTCACCCGTCGTCGTATTCGCCGCGATCGTACCCATGAGCTGCCCGCTCCTTGCCGAAAACGCCAGCCGCGATCATGCCGGACCGCCCGCGATTCCGGCAATCTGGCGAAACGAAATGTTACGGAGGATTTTCCTTAACGCTCAGTTAATCGCGTCAGGCCCGATCAACTCGAGCACCGTGGCCGTGACGGCGCCTTGCTCGACGGTAGCGCAACCCAATTTGCGGCAGGCCGACCTCAGATAGAGCCGGATGGCGCTCGCCGACAGCTTCAGATCATGGGCGATTTCGCCCGGCGTCCGGCCCAGCGCGACCTGGCGCAGGCATTGGCGCTCGCGGCGCGACAGCGGACGCATCGCCGGGTCGGCGCGCAGGCCGGCGATCTCCATGGCCCGGTCGTGCAGATAATGCGCGATGAGATGGAAATCGCTGAGATAGCTGTGCCGCCACCGGTGCCAATGACGATCCGTCTCGTTCGACGTGACGGTGAACAGCGCGCGCTCGCCGCGCGGCCCGCGGATCGGCGAGGTGAAACCGTGCCGGCCGACGCCATGGCTCTCCGCCTCGGCGAAGAAATGCCGCGCGGCCGGCGTCTGGTGATCGACGTTCAGCCAGTCGATCGGCAGGAAACCGGCGCGGCCGGCAATGACCACCGGATCGATCAGGAAATAGTCCTGCGCGATGTAGCGTTTGACCCAGGCCTCGTCATAGGTGAGCAGCAGCACCGGGTTGGGCCGGTCGACGGCCGGGACATGGGTGGCGTGATAGACGATATGCGCCAGCCCGCTCGCGTCGCGCCATTCGGCGAGGATCGCCGACAGCTGCGCAAACGTCCTGGCGCGTTCGATTGCGACGATCGCCGGCTCGAACTCCATGCGGGCCCCCGCACCGGACTCTATCCGACGAAACGGCGGCCGCAAGCGGTCCGGCGCGGGTCGCGGCTCATGGCCCACCGGCTGCGCTAATTTCAAGCCGATGCGCTGGCGCAAAGGGCCGCGCCTTGCACCGCCCCGCTGGCAATGGCATAGCTCCCGGCTCATTTTCTGGAAATGCCGGGCGAGGATCACATGGCGGGCATCATGCAGGGCAAGCGCGGCCTCATTCTCGGGGTGGCGAACAACCGATCTATTGCCTGGGGCATCGCCAAGGCCTGCCGCGCCCAGGGCGCCGAGCTCGCCTTCACCTATCAGGGCGAAGCGCTGGAGAAGCGGGTCAGGCCGCTGGCGGCCGAACTGGGCGGCCATGTGGTCGGTCATTGCGACGTCACCGACACGGCGACGGTGGACGCGGTCTTCGCGGAAACCGAGAGAGTGCTCGGCGGCCTCGACTTCGTGCTGCACGCCATCGCCTTTTCCGACAAGGACGAGCTCACCGGCCGCTATGTCGACACGACCGAAGGCAATTTCACCAAGTCGCTGCTGATCTCCTGCTATTCGTTCACGGCGATCGCCCAGCGCGCCGAGAAGCTGATGACCAATGGCGGCTCGCTGCTGACGCTGACCTATTACGGCGCCGAGAAATGGATGCCGCATTACAATGTCATGGGCGTCGCCAAGGCGGCGCTGGAGGCGAGCGTGCGCTATCTGGCCGCCGATCTCGGCGAGAAGAACATCCGCGTCAACGCCATCTCGGCCGGCCCGATCAAGACCCTGGCCGCCTCCGGCATCGGCGACTTCCGCTACATCCTGAAGTGGAACGAGTACAATTCGCCGCTGCGCCGCACCGTCACCATCGACGAGGTCGGCGATGCCGGCATGTATTTCCTGTCGAACCTGTCGCGCGGCGTCACCGGCGAGATCCACCATGTCGATGCCGGCTATCACGTGGTCGGCATGAAGAATCCGAGCGCGCCCGATATCAGCGTCGCCAAGGACTGACGCCGGCCCCGCGACACCTGATGCGGCCGATGGCGCTTGATCATCCGGCCCGGCCGCGCCACGATCCCGGCCGACGGCCGGGCCGCAACCGGCCGCACCAGACGGGACAGGACCCATGAAGCTCAGGACACTTCTCGCAGCCGCCGTCGCCGCGGTCGGCGTCACCGTCGGCCTTGCCGCGGCTTACGCCCAGGACAAGCTCAAGATCGGCTTCGTCTATGTCGGTCCGGTCGGCGACCATGGCTGGACCTACCAGCACGACGTCGCCCGCCGCCAGCTCGAACAGACCTATGGCAACCGGATCGAGACGACTTTCGTCGAAAAGGTTGCCGAGGGACCGGATGCCGAGCGGGTCATCGAACAGCTCGCCCGCACCGGCCACCGGCTCATCTTCACCACGTCCTTCGGCTTCATGGACCCGACCGCCCGGGTCGCCCAGCGCCATCCCAATGTGCGGTTCGAGCATGCCACCGGCTTCAAGCGCTCGGCCAATCTCGCCACCTATGCCGGCCGGTTCTACGAGGGCCGCTACATTCTCGGCCAGATCGCCGCGCGCATGTCGAAGACCGGCACGGTCGGCTATATCGGCTCCTTCGCCATTCCCGAAGTGGTCTCCGGCATCAATGCCTTCATGCTCGGCGCCCAGTCGGTGCGGCCCGACCTGAAGATCAAGATCGTCTGGGTCAATTCCTGGTACGATCCGGGCAAGGAAGCCGATGCCGCCAAGGCGCTGGCCGACCAGGGCGCCGACATCATTTCGCAGCACACCGATTCGCCCGCCGCGATCCAGATCGCCGAGCAGCGCGGCATCTTCGCCTTCGGCCAGGATTCCGACATGATCCGCTTCGGCCCCAAGGCGCAGCTGACCTCGATCGTCAATGACTGGGTGCCCTATTACACCGCCCGCGTGAAGGCGATGCTCGACGGCACCTGGACCTCGGGCGACGTCTGGGGCGGACTGAATACCGGCCTCGTGCACATGGCGCCCTATACCAACATGCCGGCCGAGGTGAAGGCGCAGGCGGAAGCCACCGAAGCCGCGATCAAGGCCGGCACGCTGCATCCGTTCCGCTGCCCGGTGGTCCGGGCCGACGGCCAGACGGTCGAATGCAAGGGCAATGGCGTGCTGTCGGACGAACAGATCCTCGGCATGAATTTCTACGTCCGCGGCATCGACGAGCGGATGCCCGCCGCCAACTGAGCCGGGCGCGCCGATACGGGGTCGCGGCGGCGGACCGCCGCGACCGCGCATGGCCATGGCCGCTTCGAGAAATCCGGGCTAAGACCACCGGGCCGCGTTGGCGGCATCCCTTGTTCCGCCGCCGCGCCACCGCGCCGCGGATGTCGTGATTCAGGCCGTGACCGCAACGCCCATCCTTTCCGGCTTTCGCCGCATCGTCGTGAAGATCGGCTCATCGCTCCTGGTCGACGGGGCGAGGGGCGAGTTGAAGCGCGCCTGGCTGGAGACGCTCGCCGCCGACGTCGCCCGCCATGCCGCGCGCGGCGCCGACATGCTGATCGTCTCGTCGGGCTCGATCGCGCTCGGACGCACCATCCTGAAACTGCCGAAAGGGCCGCTCGAGCTGGAGCAGAGCCAGGCGGCCGCTTCCGTCGGCCAGATCGCGCTGGCGCGGGCCTGGTCGGAGGTGCTCGGCGCCCATGCGATCATCGCCGGCCAGATCCTGCTGACCCTGCACGATACCGAGGAGCGCCGCCGCTACCTCAACGCCCGCAATACCATTCAGACCCTGCTCGGCTTCAAGGCCGTGCCGGTGGTCAACGAAAACGACACGGTGGCAACCGACGAGATCCGCTACGGCGACAATGACCGGCTCGCCGCCCGCGTCGCCACCATGATCGGCGCCGATTGCCTGGTGCTGCTCTCCGATATCGACGGGCTCTACACCGCCCCGCCGCATCTCGACCCCAAGGCGACCCTGATCCCGGTCGTGCCGCGCATCACGCCCGAGATCGAAAGCGTGGCGGGGGGAGCGGCCTCGGAGCTGTCGCGCGGCGGCATGACGACCAAGGTCGAGGCCGGCAAGATCGCCACCACCGCCGGCACGACCATGGTGATCGCCTCTGGCAAACACGACAATCCGCTCGGGCGGATCGAAGCCGGCGGCCCCTGCACCTGGTTCCTGACGCCGACCCAGCCGATCACCAGCCGCAAGAAATGGATCGCCGGCTCGCTCGAGCCGCGCGGCGTGCTGTGGCTCGATGCCGGCGCGGTGGAGGCGCTGCGGGCGGGAAAAAGCCTGTTGCCGGCCGGCGTGCGCAAGGTCGAGGGGACTTTCGAGCGCGGCGACGCGGTGGTCATCCGCGGCGCCGACGGGGTCGAGATCGGCCGCGGCCTGGTCGCCTTCGACGGCATCGAGGCGGCCCAGATCATCGGCCGCAACTCGCAGGCGATCGAGGCGATCCTCGGCTATAAGGGCCGTGCCGCCATGGTGCACCGGGACGACCTGGTGCTCGGTGCCGAATAGGCGGAGCCCGGAGCCACGGCCATCCGCCGCTCGGTGGGATTGACCACCGGCCCGGACGACAGGCACCCTACCCGGCGGTAGACTTTTTCAGGAATGGTTTTGTCGTCGTCCCTCTCGATGCGGCCGGCGCATGCGAGGACAGGAACGATGGACGCAAAAGGTATGGCCGCGATCGTTACGGGCGGCGCTTCGGGCCTGGGCGGCGCCACCGCCGCGCGGCTGGCCAAGGCCGGCGCCAAGGTAACGATCTTCGACCTGAACGAGGCCCTCGGCCTCGACAAGGCACGCGAGATCGGCGGCCATTTCGTCAAGGTCAACGTGGTCGACGAGGCCGCCGTCGAGGCAGGCCTCGCCGAGGCCGAGGGGCTGCACGGCAAGGCGCGCATCCTGGTCAATTGCGCCGGCATCGGGCCGCCGGCCAAGGTCATCAACCGCGACGGCTCGGCGCTGCCGCTCGGCGATTTCACCAAGATCGTCACGATCAACCTGTCCGGCACGTTCAACGTGCTGTCCAAGTTCGCCGCGCGCCTGGCGACCGCCGAGCCGGTGGGCGAGGAACGCGGCGTGATCGTCAACACAGCGAGCGTGGCGGCCTTCGACGGCCAGATCGGCCAGGCCGCCTATGCCGCCTCCAAGGGCGGGATCGTCGGCATGACGCTGCCGATCGCACGGGAACTGGCCCGCTACGGCATTCGCGTGGTCACCATCGCCCCCGGCCTGTTCCTCACGCCGCTGCTGGCGTCCCTGCCGCCGGAGGCGCAGGATTCGCTCGGCCGGCAGGTGCCGTTCCCGGCACGCCTCGGCCATCCCGACGAATATGCCCAGATGGTCGAATCGATCGTTACCAATCCGATGCTGAACGGCGAGACCATCCGCCTCGACGGCGCCATCCGCATGGCGCCGAAATAAGCGCTGTCGGGAGGGCTGACGCAAGGCGACGCGGCGGGAGGGAGTCCAGCGCCGCGGCTCGGAGGTTCTGACATTGGTGCGCGGAAGTCGTGGATATCAGGGCCAAGCCCGGGCAAGACGATGTGTGAGCCTCTCGCCGTCCTGAGCCACGACGCGCGTTGTGCGACAGTCGATCCGGCGCCACCCTTCGAAGGCACTCCTCGTCTTGCCCGGGCTTGCCCCTGATATCCACGACTTGCCCCCACCCAATATCAGCTGGTCACAATCCCTAACCGCGGCGCTAGCTCGCCATGGCCTGTTTCTCGCGGCGGCGCTGCACCGAGGATGGGATGCGCAGGGCCTCGCGGTATTTGGCGACGGTGCGGCGGGCGATGTCGATGCCGGATTCGCGCAGCTTGTCCATGATGGCGTCGTCGGACAGCACGTCGGCAACGTCTTCCTGGTCGATCATCTGCTTGATGCGGAAGCGCACGGCCTCGGCCGAATGGCTCTCGCCGCCCTCGGAGCTGGCGATTGCCGAGGTGAAGAAATATTTCATCTCGAAAATGCCGCGGCTGGTGGCGATCGACTTGTTCGAGGTGACGCGCGACACGGTCGATTCGTGCATGCTGATGGCGTCGGCAATGGTCTTCAGGTTCAGCGGCCGGAGATATTGCACGCCGAGCGCGAAGAAGGCGTCCTGCTGGCGGACGATTTCGGTCGCGACCTTCAGGATGGTGCGGGCGCGCTGGTCGAGCGCGCGGGTCAGCCAGGTCGCCGTCTGCATGGCATCGGCCAGGAAGGTCTTGTCGGTGTCCGACTTCGCGGTCTTCGAGATGCGCGCGTAATAGGTCTGGTTGACCAGCACCTTGGGCAGCGTCTCGGTGTTGAGCTCGACCAGCCAGCCGCCATCCGGGCCGGCGCGCACCATGACATCGGGAACCAGCGCCTGGACCGGCGCGAAACCGAAGGCGAGGCCCGGCTTCGGATTGAGCCGGCGGATCTCGGCGACCATGTCGGCGAGATCCTCGTCGTCGATCGCGCAAAGCCGTTTCAGCGCCTGGAAGTCGCGCTTGGCGAGCAGGTCGAGATGGGCGACCAGGACCTGCATCGCCGGGTCGTAGCGGTTCTTGTCTGTGAGCTGGATCGCCAGGCATTCGGCGAGATTGCGCGCCGCCACCCCTGACGGTTCGAAGCCCTGGATCAGGCCGAGGATCCGCTCCACCTCGGCAAGCTCGGCGTCCAGGCGGTCGGCGACCTCCTCGGCGGAAATCGTCAGGTAGCCGGCATCATCGACCGAATCGATCAGCATCTGGCCGATCAGCCGCTCCTGCGGCGTTTCGACCGCCAGCGCCAGCTGGTTCGACAGGTGGTCGGCGAGCGACAGGTCGGCCGAAACGAAGGCCTCGAGATTGTAATCGTCCTCGTCGCGCCCGCCGGAGCCGACATTCGACCAGGACGAGGTCATCGGGTCGGAGGCCGCGTCGGCGTGTTTGATCTCCGGACCCTTGTCGTCCGGAAAGACATTTTCCATGTCGGTGCCGAGCCGCTCCTCGATGGCGGTGCGGCTGCTGTCGAGATTGTCGCCGAGCCAGTCGCCGGCCTGGGCATCGCCGTCGGTCGGCGCCGCCTGGGGCGGCGCTTCGCCATCGGAGACCGATTCCGCCGCCGGCTCGGCCCGCTCCAGCAGCGGATTCTTCTCAAGTTCGGCCTCGACATAGGCGACCAGGTCGAGATTGGACAATTGCAGGAGCTTGATGGCCTGCATGAGCTGGGGCGTCATGACCAGCGACTGGCCGACGCGAAGCTCTAATCGTGCAGACAGGGCCATCGGGATCCTTGGCGCCGCAGGGTTGAACCACCCTGTTCAATAGAGCGGGGTGCGGCGGTTAGCAAGGTTCATGCCATGACTTGGATGACCGATCCGTTAAAGCCATTCCGCAGCGTCAGGCGACGATCAGAGCCGGAACTCCTCGCCGAGATAGAGCCGGCGGACATCCGGATTGGACACGATCTCGTCCGGCGTGCCCTCCATCAGGACCTGGCCGGAATGGATGATATAGGCGCGGTCGATCAGGCCGAGCGTCTCGCGCACGTTGTGATCGGTGATCAGCACGCCGATGCCGCGTTCCTTCAGATGGCGCACGAGATTCTGGATATCGCCGACCGCGATCGGATCGATGCCGGCAAAGGGTTCGTCCAGCAGCATGAAGGAGGGCCGGGTCGCCAGCGCGCGGGCGATTTCGAGGCGGCGGCGCTCGCCGCCCGACAACGCGATCGCCGGGCTCTTGCGCAGCCGGGTGATGTTGAACTCGTCGAGCAGCTCGTCGAGTTCGTATTCGCGCTTCTTCTTGTCGCGCTCGGTCACTTCGAGCACGGCGCGGATATTGTCCTCGACATTGAGGCCGCGAAAGATCGACGCCTCCTGCGGCAGATAGCCGATGCCCAGGCGCGCGCGGCGATACATCGGCAGCGAGGTGATGTCGTGGCCGTCCAGCTCGGTGCGGCCCTTGTCGGCCTCCACCAGGCCGGTGATCATATAGAAGACCGTGGTCTTGCCCGCGCCGTTCGGGCCGAGCAGGCCGACGGCCTCGCCGCGGCGTACGTCGAGGCTGACGCCGCGCACCACGGCGCGGCCCTTATAGCTCTTCCAGACGCCATGGACGCCGAGAACGCCGTCGCCGGAGCGCGGCTCGTGCTGGTCCTGCACCACCGGCTCGGGCGGCGGCGGCTCGAGCGCCGCCACCTCGTCGGCCATCTGCCGCACCAGCCAATCGGTGTCGATCACCGGCGCCGGCTGAGCCGGGGCGCGGCGCCCGAAAAGTCCTGCCATGCGATCGAGCACCGTCATGCCTCGTCCTGCGGCCAGCGCGTCAGCCACGCGGCGCGCGCGGCGGAGCGGCGCGCGCCGGGGTCGCCGGCGCGCAGTCGGGATTGCTGACGCCGCTGCCGCCCTGGGCGCCGCCGCTGGAACTGGACAAGACGCCGGAAACCCGGCCGGCCGTCGAAGGACCGCCGTCGAGGCGCACGCGATTGGCGGTCAGGTCGGCCTGCAGCCGGCTGCCGCGCAGCACGTTGTCGCACTGGGTGAGCACGACATTGCCCTCCAGGATCGCCTCGTTGCGACGGGCGTCGAAGGAGCCGCGCTCGGCGGTGGCGTTCTGGTTCTTGGACTGAACCGTGACGCCGCCCTGCATCTCGAACCGGCGGACATTCTGCTGGCCGGGCTGGCCCGAGGCCCCGGGCACCGAGGCGGGGCGCCCCTGCGCCGGCCGGCCGGCGGCCGAATTGTCCTCATACAGGATGACCAGGCGGCCGGTGGCGAGCCGCGACTCGCCCTGGCGAATGCGCACATTGCCGGTCAGCACGGCCTTCTTCTCGTTGTCGAAGACCTCCGCCCGATCCGCCTCGAAATTGATCGGCTGGTCGCGGTTCTGCGAAAAGCCGACAAAGGGGCTGCCGGCCTGCTGGGCCAGTGCGGGAACGCCCGTGAGGCTGACGACGAACGCAGCCTGGAGAAGCACCGCCAGGCGGCGCGGGGGCAGGACAAGGCCGGCCAGCGTCATGAAAGTCGATCTCCGGATCAGCGTGGTGTGGGGTCGGTGCGGGGGGCCGCGGGCGGGGATGAGGCGTCTGGGGTCGAGCCGGTCGCCGAGGGATCGGGCGGCTCGGGCATGAAATTACCACGAACCGAGCCTTCGAGCAGGATGACTTTGCCGTTGTCCTGGATTTCCATCCGGTCGCCGGCGATCTGACCGCGCGGCGACGACAGCTCGACCGGGCCCTGGGCGGTGATCTTGCCCGTGCGGGTGTCGACCACGGCGCTGCCGAGCCGGCCAGCCTGGCCGTTGGAGGTCGTGATCGAGACCGCGGAGGTCAATTGGACCACGCCGCTCTTGGTATCGAGGACGCCGCTCGACGAGATCACCCGGGCGGTGCCGCCGCCTTCCAGCTCCATCTCCGCATCGATGGCGGACAGGCCGACGACATTGGAATGGGCGATGTCATGTTCGGCGCGCGTCGCGGCGACACGGTAGAACCGGTTGTCATTGGTATAGCCGGTGAGGCGCGGCGCCTCCATGGTGACCTTCGAGCCGGACAGCGAGAGGGCGCCGATGGAGACCGGCAGATTGAGCACTTTCAGCGGGTCCCACCAGCTGATGAAGCCGACCGCGGCGACCAGCAGGCCGGCGGCGAGCGGCACGGCGACGCGCAGGCGACGCACCCGCCGGGAATGCCGGAAGGCCGCCTTGAACGCCTCGTCGCGCGCGACGACGCCGAATGCGCCGCCGGCGGCGCTTCCGAAATCGTCGAGGGGACGTGCGGCCATTGTCGTTCCTTCACGGGAGAGCGGCGCCGACCGGACGGGTCGACCATCGATGCGGGCGCACTCTACCTTATTCTATGGCCCCAGCATGGCGCGGACCGGAGGACCAGCCCACCCGCATGTATGAACCCCACCTATTTCCTGCCAGGGTTTATGAATGCGCAAAAATATCGGTTTCCGGCCAGCCGGCAAGGTCGAGATCGGCACGAACGGGAAGAAACTGGAAACAGGCTTCGGCCAGCGCGGTGCGGCCTTCCCGGGCCAACATCACATCCAGCCGCTCCTTGAGGGCGTGCAGATGCAGCACGTCGGAAGCGGCATATTCGAGTTGCGCCGGGCTCAGCGTCTCGGCCGCCCAGTCGGAACTCTGCTGGGCCTTGGACATATCCAGGCCGAGGAGATCCTTGGACAGGTCCTTCAGGCCATGCCGGTCGGTATAGGTTCGCACCAGCTTGGAGGCGATCTTGGTGCAATAGACCGGCGCCGTCGTCACGCCGAAGGCATGTTTCATCACGGCGATGTCGAAGCGGGCGAAGTGGAACAGCTTGACGATGCCGGGATCGGTGAGCAGCGCCATGAGATTGGCCGGCTTCGGCTGGCCGGGCCGGATCTGCACGACATCGGCGCTGCCGTCGCCCGGCGACAGCTGCACCACGCAGAGCCGGTCACGCTGCGGAATCAGCCCGAGCGTCTCGGTGTCGATCGCCACCACACCGACGCGATAGCGGTCGAGATCGGGCAGGTCGCCCACATGCGAACGGATGGTCATCGGCTTCGGATCTCGAAATCTGGACGGGTGCCCCGACGCAGATATGGACGACGCGGCGGTTCTCCCGTCCTATAGGACCAACGCATGAGAAATCCAATGACCGCGACACCGCTCAAACTCTTCGCCTTCGATGCCGACGATCTCGGCATCGTCTCCGCCCATCTGCAGGATGCCGTCGTCAAGGCCTCGGATCTGGCCTTCATCGCCAGGACCCGGCAATTCGCCTTCATCTGCAACCGCTTCGACTGGTCGGCCGCGGAAGACGGCGCGCGCCAGCGGCGGCGCACCGGCGTCCGATTCGAGCGGGTCAGCGCGGTCAGCGCCAAGGGCGTGCCGAAGGGCGCCGATACGGTGCTGAACCTGCTGGCGCTGCGCTTCCAGCCGAGCGACGAGCCGGCCGGCACCATCGAGCTGGTCTTTGCCGGCGGCGCCGGCATGAAGCTGACGGTGGAATGCATCGAAGCCGCCATGGACGATCTCGGACCGATGTGGGCGACCGAGCAGAAGCCTGATCACGGCTGAGCTTCCCGCCTCAGCAGCCGGCCGCGACCGTGCCGGCGAGATCGGCGACCGCCTCGATGGTGGCGGTGTCGGGCGTCGACCGCCAGGCCGCGACGAAGTCGAGATCGGGCAGGGACACCATGGTGTCGACGCGCTTGAGCTGGCCGGCGGTGAGCCGGTCGGCGGCGATCGGGCTCGGAATGGCAGCAACCCCCAATCCGTCCTCCGCCATGCGCAGAATGGTGGCGAGCGAGGCCGAGGCGTGAATATGGATCGGCGGCAGGCCCGGCCGCGAAAACAATTCGCGAATCGCCAGATAGGGCCGGGTATCGCGGGAAAAGGTGACCACCGGATGGGCGGCGAGCGCCTCGAGCGTCACGCCCGCCGCCGGCAGGCCGAGGGCATCGCTGGCGAAGAACCCGAGTGGATAGGTGCAGAGCGGCCGGCTCTTCAGGCCCGGCGCGGCCAGCGGGCCGAGCATGAAGGCCAGGTCGATCTCCTGGGCCACCAGCCGGTCGCGCAGGCTCGGTGAAATGTCGACCTCGATCTCCAGGGCGAGCCTCGGATAGGCCTTGGCCATGCGCTCGACGAAGCGCGACAGCCAAGTGTGGACGATGGTCTCGGCCACACCCAGCCGCAGCGTGCCGCGAATGGCCGAGCGATCGGCAATGCCGTGCAGCATCTCGGCGCGCAGCCGGAGCAGGCGATCGGCATAGTCGAGCACGTGACGGCCGGCCTCGGTGGGAATGACGTTGCGCTTCTCGCGTTCGAGCAGGCGCGCGCCGATTTCGGTCTCGAGCTGGGCAATGCGCTGCGACACCGCCGGCTGGGTGGTGTTCAGTTTCACCGCGGCCCGGTGGAAGCTCCGGAGCGTCGCCACCCAGACCAGGGTTTCGAGCGCTTTGAAATCAATCATTCTCCCATCGCTTCAATAAGTAGAATTTATCACTCCCGATCCAAACTTCGTATTGGACCCAATGCAAGAGGAATGTTGCACTTGGCTGACTTTCGGGAATTCGTGCTTGGGGGAGCTCGATGGCTGTCGCTGCGATGAAGGCGTTCGATGCCGCTGGTCCGGCCGATCCGGTGGCGGTGAGGCACGCCGCCAGGGACGGCCGCCTGACCGGCCAGACTGCGGGGCTGGCGCGCGGCCATGTCCAGGGCAATCTGGCCATCCTGCCGCGCGATCTCGCCGCCGACTTCCTGCGCTTCTGCACGCTCAATCCGAAGCCCTGCCCGGTCATCGGCATGTCCGAGCCGGGCAATCCTGCCATTCCGGCGCTCGGTGCCGATCTCGACATCCGCACCGATCTTCCACGCTACCGGGTCTGGCGCCGGGGCGAACTCATCGACGAGCCGACCGACATCCGCTCGATCTGGCGCGACGATCTCGTCGCCTTCGTGCTCGGCTGCTCGTTCTCCTTCGAGGAGGCCCTGCTCGACGACGGCCTGCCGCTGCGCCACATCAGCTGCAATCTCGGCGTGCCGGTCTACCGCACCTCGATCGCCTGCGCCCCGGCCGGGCCCTTCGCCGGGCCGCTAGTCGTCTCGATGCGGTCGTTCAAGCCGGCCGACGCGATCCGCGCCGTGCAGATCACCTCGCGCTTTCCCTCCGTGCATGGCGCGCCGGTTCATATCGGGCTGCCCGAGGCGATCGGCATCCGGGATATCGGCCGGCCGGATTATGGCGACGCCGTCGAGGTCAAGGCCGACGAATTGCCGGTGTTCTGGGCCTGCGGCGTCACCCCCCAGGCGGTGATCGCCGCCAGCCGGCCGGAATTCGCCATCACCCACGCGCCCGGCGCCATGCTGGTGACCGATCTCAGGAACAGCCGGCTCGCCGCGCTGTGACCGGGACAGAGCGTGTTGCCGATCCGGGTTTCGGCGCTTTCGCCAAGCGGCACCGGGAATTCTTCGACGCACTGGACGAGACGGGCTGGACCGCGGTCGCCGGTTATGCCGGGGTCGAGGAGAAGATCCTGTCCGGCCGGCTCGACCAGGCCGCGGGGACCGGCGCGGTCACCCGGCTCGCCCGCTGGGCCGCCGGTGCGACCGTCGCCCATCCCGTCAGGCATGACTGGTGCGAAGAGGTGTTCATCATCTCGGGCTCGCTGTCGATTGGCACGCCGGATGCAAAGCAGAACGCCGTCGTGCTGCCGGCGGGCACCTATGCCTGCCGGCCAGCCGATGTCGTGCACGGCCCGTTCTTCAGCGAGGCGGGCTGCCTCCTGATCGAGTTCATGTATTACCCGCCACCGCTTTGACCGCCCAAGGAGGGCCCGCATGACCCTGTTCCGATCCGCCGCCGCGACGGTCATCGCGCTTTGCCTCGGTGGTGCCGCGCCGGCCCTTGCCCAGGCCCTGCCGCCGGGACCGCCGGTGACCGTCCAGATGGTGACCCAGCCGGGCCCTGCTCTGCCGCAATATTCGCGCGTCGACATCCCCATGCTGCGCGACGGCCTGCCGCAACGCTCGGGCGGCCGCATTTCGGTGACCCTGGCGAGCTGGCCGGAGCGCAATCTCAACGGGCCGGAAATCCTGCGGCTGGTCCGCTCCGGACAGGTCGATATCGGCGCCGTGCCGCTCAACACCGCCTCAGGCGACGTGCCGCTCGCTGATGTCGTCGATCTCGCCGGCCTCAATCCGACGCTGCGCCAGTCGCGCCGGGTCGCCCAGGCCATGCTGCCCGAGCTGAACAAGGAGCTCGAGCGTTTCGGCGTCAAGATCGTGGCGATGTATCCGTTCCCGGCGCAGGTCTTCTTCTGCCGCGACCGCATCACCAGCCTCGCCGACCTGCGCGGCAAGCGCATCCGCACCGGCGGCGGCTCGTCCAACGACTTCGTCTCGACCATTGGCGGCCAGCCTACGGCCATCGGCTTTCCCGAGGTCTATGCGGCGCTCGAGCGCGGCGTGGTCGATTGCGCCATTACCGGCACGGCTTCGGGCAATGGCGCGCGCTGGTTCGAAGTGACGCAAAGCCTCTACACGCTGCCGCTTTTCTGGTCGATCTCGGCCTATGTGGTGAACATCGCCTGGTGGAACCGGCTCGATCCGGCGGTTCGCACCATGCTCGAAACCACCTTGACCGAGGTCGAAGAGGCGCAATGGCAGCTCGGCCGCGTGGCGACCGAGGACGGCATCGCCTGCAATACCGGCAAGCGCGAGGGCTGCAATCTCGGCCGGCTGGTCGACAACAAGCCGATGACCGCCTTCGAGCCGACGCCCGCCGATAGCGAGGCCTTGCGCACCGTGCTGACCTCGACGGTCCTGCCGGCCTGGGTCAAGCGCTGCGGCGCGCGTTGCGGCGAGATCTACAACCGCGTGGTCGCGCCGATCACCGGCGTGCAGCTCGCCACCAACTGACCGCCGCCGCCATTTCGGATCGAGGACCGGCCATGCTCAACGGGATCATCTTGGCGGCGGCGACCTGCCGCCGCAGCCTGGCCGCGATCGGCCGGTGGATGGGTTATATCGCCGGCTGGGGCTTCATCGCGATTTCGGCGCTGATCACCTTCGACGTGCTGGCCCGGCGCTTTCTCGGCTTCTCGTCCCAGGCGACCACCGAATTGTCGGGTTATGCCCTGGCCTTCGGCATTGCCTGGGGTCTGGCCCATACCCTGTCGATGCGCGCCCATGTGCGCATCGACCTCTTGGTCAACCGGTTTCCCGACGCCATCCGCTACTGGCTGCACGTGGCGAGCCTCGCTTTTCTCTGCGTGTTCGTCGGCTACATGTTCTACGGCGCCTGGCTGCTGGTCGACGAATCCGTGCTGTTCGGCGCGACCGACATCTCGATCCTGCGCACGCCGCTGGCCATTCCCCAGGGGCTCTGGGCCTTCGGCATCGGCGTCATGCTGCTCTTGATCGTCGCCATGCTCCTGGAAACGACCTGCCTGGTGCTGGCCGGCCGCGGCGCCGAGGCCGAGGCCATGCTGCACACCCGCACCTATGAAGAAGAAGCGGCCGAGGCGCTCGAGGCCGTCGGCGACACGCCCGCCACGGAGTCCCGGCCATGATCGCGATCGTCTTCCTGCTGATCCTCGCCGGCACCATGCTCGGCCTCAGCTTCACCGGATCCGGGCCGGCCAGCGGCCTGGTCGGCGAGATCCTGCTGCTGGTCGGCCTGTTCGCGGTGTTTTTCGGCATGGGCATCTATGTCGGCGCGGCGCTGGGCGTCCTCGGCCTGATCGTCGGTTATGCCTTTTCCGACAGGCCGTTCTGGCTGTTCCTCGGCCAGACGATCTGGAACCCGTCCTCCAGCTTCGTGCTGGTCGCGGTGCCCTTGTTCCTGCTGATGGGCGAGATCCTGTTGCGCGCCGGCCTGTCCGACCGGCTCTACCGCACCTTGAACATCTGGCTGAATCGCATGCCCGGTGGGCTCCTGCATACCAATATCGCGTCCTCGGCGATCTTCTCGGCGATCTCGGGCTCGTCGGTCGCCACCGCTGCCACCATGGGCTCGGTGGCCCTGCCCTTCTTCAAGGGCCGGCCCTATGACCCGCGCATGGTGCTCGGCTCGCTCGCCGCCGGCGGCGCGCTCGGCAATCTCATCCCGCCGGGCATCACCTTCATCATCTACGGGCTGATCACCGAAACCTCGGTCGGCGCGCTCTATATCGCCGCGGTCGGCCCGAGCATCCTGGTGGTCGTGCTGTTCACCCTGGTGATCCTCTTGAGCGCCAAGAAGGCCGCGCCGCGCGACCCCAACGCGCCGCGCATCCCGATGCGCGAGAAGCTGGCGAGCCTCGTCGACCTGACGCCGACCGCGGCGCTGATTCTGATCGTGCTCGGCACCATCTATGGCGGGCTGGCGACGCCGACGGAATCGGCGGCGCTCGGCGTGATCGCCGCCATCGTCTTCGCGGCGATCGGCGGCAAGCTCAGCTGGAAAATGCTCAACGACTCGGCGGAAGCGACCGCCCGCAACACCGCGATGATCGGCCTCATCCTGTTCGGCGCCTATGTCCTGAACTTCGTGTTCACCGCGCTCGGCGTGCCCCAGGCGCTGGCCAAGCTCGTTTCCGAAATGCCGCTGCCGCCCTGGGCGATCATGATGATGATCATCGGCTTCTACCTGGCGCTGGGGACCTTCATGGAAGGCTTCTCGATGATCGTCACCACGATTCCCGTGATCTTTCCCGTCGTCACCGCCCTCGGCTACGACCCGATCTGGTTCGGCGTGATCGTGGTCATGCTGGTCGAGATCGCGCTGATCTCGCCGCCCGACGGCACCGTGCTCTATGTGCTGCAGGGCATGCGCAGGGATGGCGGCCCGATATCGGATGTTTTCTCCGGGGTGATGCCGTTCATGGGGGTCTATATCCTGGCCATCGCCATCCTGATGGCATGGCCCGGCATCGCGCTCTGGCTGCCGGGCGTGATGAAGTAAGCCGGCTCGCAATCATCGCTCACCGCCGCATCGCCCGGGCTGACGCTCCGCGTCAGCTCGCCGGGGCGAAAAGCCGAGCGTGGCCAAGCGGTTCACATTGCGTTCAGATGATGCCATTCATGGAGGAAGCTACACTCCCTTCGGGGTGGTGCGAGCGGGGCCGCGGGGCAATTGTTTCGCCAGTTTTCCGGCGGGTGTGTCTTTATTAACCGCCGTGGCCTCGCTATAGCACCAACCCAAAGCTCACCCGATGATTGCCGGGGATCGCGGCGCCTGTCGCCGATGGTTCCGGCCTAGAGACGAAAGCTCGGATATGACGCGTGTCGCGATCGTGGGTGGCGGGCCGGGCGGCCTGTTCACCAATTATCTCCTCGACCGGTTCTGCGATGGCCTGTTCACCGCGACGCTGTTCGAAGCATCCGACCGCCTCGGCGGCAAGATCGTCACCGACCGCTTCGAAAAGGGCAATTCGCTGTTCGAGCGCGGCGTGGCCGAATATTACGACTATTCGCATTTCGGCCCGGACCCGCTGAAGCGCATCATCACCGAGGTGATGGAGCTCGATGTCGTGCCGATGGATGGCAAGGGCGTCATCCTGGGCGACGCGATCCTCAACACCAAGCGCGACATCAAGAAGCATTTCGGCGACGCCACCGTGAAGGCGCTCGACGCCTTCATCGCGGAATGCCGCCAGCTGTGCACGCCCGATGAATATTACGAGGGCTATTCCGGCGACGACAACAAGCACCCCTGGGCCGGCAAGAGCTTCCGCGACGTGCTCGACGCGATCCCGGACGAGACCGCCCGGCGCTATATCGAGGTCGCCGCGCGGTCCGACGTCGCCACCGAGGCGCAGCTGACCAATGCGCTGAACGGCCTGAAGAACATCCTGATGGATGATCCGAAATATCTCCGGCTCTATTCGATCGTCGGCGGCAATGACCAGCTGATCGAGGGCCTGAAGAAGCGCATCTCGGCCAAGGTGATGCTGCAGAGCCGGGTCGCCAAGATCGCCCGCAACGAGGACGGCACCTACAAGCTCTCGGTCCGCCGCAACGGCAAGACCGAGATCCACGAATTCGACCATGTCGTGGTGGCGCTGCCGAACTATTGGGTCAGCCAGATCGAGTTCGAGGGCCGCGAGGCCCGCATGGCGATCCAGAAGCATCAGTCGCGCTACGACAATCCCGCCCATTACCTGCGCGTCACCGCGCTCTTCAAGAAGCCGTTCTGGAACGAGCATTTCCAGGGCAGCTACATCATGTCGGACGCGTTCGGCGGCTGCTGCATCTATGACGAAAGCGCGCGCCATCCTTCCAAGCACGGCGTGCTCGGCTGGCTGATCACCGCGACCGAAGCGCTCGCCTTGTCCAATCTCGACGACGAGACGCTGATCCAGCGGGCGCTGGATTCGCTGCCCACCGAACTCCTGCCGCTGGCCAAGAAGCAATTCGTCGAGGCCAAGGTACAGCGCTGGGTCGGCACGATCTCGGGACTGCCCGGCGGCAATCCGGCGCCGGAACTGCGCGACCGTCACCAGCCTGACGGCAAGGTGCTGCCGAACCTCTATCTGGTCGGCGACTACCTGTTCGATTCGACCGTCAATGGCGCCTATGATTCGGCCAATTTCGTCGTCGACATGATGATGGGCAAATTGCGCGGAGCCGCCTATTCGGGCGCCCAGAAGAAGGGCGACGCCAGCAAGCTCAAGGGCGTGGTCGAAGAGGGCTTCGTCGAATCGACGTTGACCAACGACTATCACGACGAATATGCGGTCGGGCTGTCCTACGAGGAATCGTTCCGCGAATATTTCGACGAACAGTACAATGCCGACCTCTACGAGTGCATTTTCGGCATCAAGGCGCCCTATAACCTGCTCGATGTCGGCTCGGCCAGCGGCCTGACGCTCGAATGTTTCGCCAATATCGGCATCGACGCCTGGGGCATCGAGAACAATCGCCACGTTCACGCCCAGACCCCGAAGAACTGGCTGCATCGCAACCTGCTCGGCGACGTCACCAAGCTGCCCTTCGAGGACCAGTCCTTCGACGTCATCTACGACACGTGCCTGTGCTACGTGCCCGAGGACCTGATCGACGCGGCGATCAAGGAGCTCTACCGGGTCACCCGCATCGGCATCTTCTTCGGCGGCATCACCGCCGACATGACCCGCGAAGTGATCGAATATCATGACGTCTTCGACGGCGTGCTGACGCTGGAGACGACCTGGCAGTGGTCGGAGCGCTTCCAGCGCCACGGCTGGCGCCCGGCGGTGCACGACCAGAAGATCCTCAAGAAGGCCTGGAAGATCGAATGCGACGCCAATGAGGGCGACTTCCCGTGGTATCCGGACATGGAGACCATGCGCTACTGCTTCTACGCCAAGCCGGATGCGGCCCAGTGGGTCGCCAAGCTGATGGCCGGCCGCGAAAAGGGCCCGACCAGCAAGATCCGGACGGCGGCGGCGGCGCGCTGACCGGAAGGCCCTTGCGAGGGCCGATCGGTGGCTCGCCTATTCTAACGATTGCGTTACCATGGCCGGGACGGTATCGCCTCCCGGCCATTCGCTTGAGTTAAGGCGGGCGGCCGGCGCCGGGCGCGCCTTGGGTGAACAACAGTCTGCCGCGAGGCGTTCAGTGAAACCACGATATCGACGCGTCTCGAGCCGACCGTTGCTGAAGCCATGATCAGCGAAAAGACGATGGCCGATCCGGACGACGAGCTGGACGAGGAAGAGGAGGACGTCAGTGCCGACGACGTCAAGGCGATCATCGCCTTCCTCGCGCCCTTCGGCAAACCCTACAAGGCGCTGTTCGTCCTGCTCGGGCTCCTGGTGCTGGTGGAAGCCGCGCTCAACTTCTCGTTTCCGCTGGTCACCCAATATCTGATCGACGAAGGCCTCATCAAGAAAGAGTGGGAGGCCCTGGTCAAATCGCTCGTCTTCATGGGCATTGCCGCGGTGACCGTCTCCATGGTCGCCCTGCTCGCCGACTATATCTACACCCGGGTCTTTTCCGACATCGTCCGGGACATTCGTCAGCACCTGTTCGGCCATGTGCAGACCATGTCCATGCCGTTCTTCCACACCACCCCGACCGGCACCGTGCTGTCGCGCTTTTCCGGCGACCTGGTGGCCATCGAAACCGGCATTGTCGGCGTCGTGCCGCTGTTCATCATGCCGTTCCTGGAGGTGATCTACGCGTCGATCCTGATGTTCATGTTCGACGTCTGGCTCGGCATGATCGGCTCGCTGATCTTCCCGCTGATCCTGTGGTGGCCACGCATCTTCGCCCGGCGTGCCTTCACCTATTCCTATGACAAGCGGCTGACCGAGGGAAAACTGCTCGGCGCCGTCCAGGAAAACGTCGCGGCCCAGCCGGTCATCAAGGCCTTCGGACTCGCCGGCCGCGCCCGGTCCGATTTCGGCATCCTGAACACGTCCTGGCAGACCATTGCCCGGCGCACCAATTTCACCAGCGCGCTGGTCGAGCGCACCGCGCAGACCGGCCTCTATGTCATCCATATCGGCGTCTTCGCGCTCGGCGCCTACTGGGCCTATACCGAGCGGATCACGGTCGGCACCATCATCGCCTTCGAAGGTGTCTTCCTGTCGATGGGTTATGCGCTGACCAATGTCACGCAATATGTGCCGACCATGGCCCAGGCGGCCGGCTCGATCCGCCATCTCAACGACCTCCTGGCGATCAAGCCGACCATGGTCGACCCGCCCGGCGCGCCGCCGCTGAAGCCGTTCGAGCGCGAAATCGTGTTCGACAATGTGGCGTTCAACTATCCCGGCTCCAGCTTCCGCACCGAGGGCCTGGCGGTGACCCTGCCGAAGGGATCCTTCCTCGGCATTGTCGGGCCGAGCGGCTCGGGCAAGAGCACCTTTCTCAACCTGCTGATGCGGTTCTACGACCCGGTCGAGGGAGCGGTGCTGATCGACGGCGTCGACATCCGCACCGTCGCGCAGGAATCGCTGCGCGCCCAGATGGCGGTGGTGTTCCAGGAAAGCTTCCTGTTCAACACCTCGATCGCCGACAATATCCGCATGGGCAATCCGCAGGCGACCATGGAGGACATCCATGAGGCGGCACGCCAGGCCGAGGTGCACGACTTCATCCTGTCGCTGCCCGACGGTTATGACACGCCGGTCGGCGAGCGCGGCGGCCAATTGTCCGGCGGCCAGCGCCAGCGCGTCGCCATCGCCCGGGCGCTGGTGCGCAATCCCGCCCTGCTGATCCTCGACGAGGCCACCAGCGCGCTCGATGCCGGGACCGAATCCAAGCTCAACGATACGCTGCGCCGGATCGCGCAAACCCGGACCGTCGTCAGCGTCACCCACCGGCTCGGCAGCGTCACCACCGCCGACCGCATCATCGTGCTGGAACATGGCCGGATCGCCGAGACCGGCACGCATCACGACCTGGTGGCGCTCGGCGGCCTCTACGCCTCCATGTGGGCACGCCAGCGGGCGGTCCGCCAGAGCGACATGGAAGACGAAGAAGCGGAAGAGTAATGGCCGAGACCCGCGCCCGGGACCACGACGCTTCGCGCCCGCCCAGCCCCCTGCACTTCACCGCCGTCCCGACGCCGCAGCCGGGCGAGGTCGCCGAACTCGCGCCCGGCCTCGCATGGGCGCGGCTGCCGCTGCCCTTCATCCTCAACCACGTCAATGTCTGGTTTCTCGACGAAGGGCAGGCCTGGACGGCGGTCGATGCCGGCATTGAATCGCCGGAAATGCGCGCGCTCTGGGAGGCCATGCTGGCCGGGCCCCTCGGCGGCCGGCCACTCGCCAGGCTAGTGGCGACCCACGGCCATACCGATCATGTCGGGCTTGCCGGCCACCTGGTCGAGCGCCACGGCATTCCGTTCGCCTCGACCTTGATCGAATGGCTATGGGCGCGCATCCGCCATGCCGACAGCCACGAGCCGCCCAAGCCGCATGTCGCCCAATATATGGCGCGCAACGGCTGCGACGCCGCGCTGGTCAAGCGCTTCGCCACCGACCGCTCGACCTTCGCGACGGCGCTCGGACCGCCGCCGCGCCAGATCGAGCGGCTGCATGACGGCGCGATACTGGCGATGGGCGGCCGCGACTGGCAGGTCATGACGGCCGGCGGCCATACCGAGGAACATGCCTCGTTCTACAGCGCGGCCGATCATATCCTGATCGCCGGCGACCAGGTTCTGTCGCATATCACGCCGGTCATCGGCGTCTTTCCGGGCGAGCCGGATGCCGACCCGCTGGCCGAATATCTCGCCTCGCTCGACCGTTTTACCGCCTTGCCGGAAGACACGCTGGTGCTGCCCTCGCACGGCCTGCCGTTCCATGGCCTGCATCTCAGGCTGAAGGCCCTGCGCGACCACCACGTCAAGCGGCTCGACCGGCTGCACCAGGCGCTCGACCGTCCCATGTCGGCCTATGAGGCGGCGGTCGTGCTGTTTCCCCGGGCCATGGGCGACGGCCATGCCTATCTGGCCATCTCGGAGACGCTGGCCCATCTGCATCGGCTGCGCGGCGACGGGCTGGTCGATGTCGAGACCGACGCGGCGGGCGTGCGGCTGTTCGCCCGGCATTAGGGCATTCGCCCTGCCGCGCCGGCAGGCCGGAGATGGTTTGTTCTGCGCAAGCGCCTGAAAAGGCAAGGCCATTCCCTTCCGCCCTGAGACCCAAGCCTTTACAATTCCTCATCTTTCTTGGGGATGTCGGGCCATGGCGAGCGTTGGCGGCGAAACAGGCGGGACGAGCGGCAACGCTTTCGGGCGCATGGTCGCGACGATCCGCCGGTCATTCGCCGCCGAGGATCATTGCCGCCTGTGGACCCTCACGGTCGACGGCGCGGTGGCCGGCGCACTGTTTCGCGAAGGCGACCGGCTGGAACTCGCATTGTTCGACGGCGCCGATCCGCGCCTCGCCGATTTCGACGGCCCTGTGCGGGAACCCGCCGCGCTCGAGCAGGCGCTGGCCGCCCGGCTCGGCGGCGCGGGCGACGTGTCGCGCGTCAAGCTGAACCCGATGCCGGCCTGGGTCTAGCGTCAGGCGAGGCCGAGGGACCGGATCAGCAGAAGGCTGATGCCGCCGAGCACCGCAAGCGACATGACCGCCGCGGCCGTGACCCGGCCGCCGGCCGCGCCCAGGACGCGGGCATCGACGCCGAGGCCGAGCGCGGCCATGGCGATGATCGTCAGCGCGGTGGAGATCCGGCCGAGGGAAGCGACCGCCACATCCGGCACCAGGTCGAAGGAGCGCAGCGCCATCAGCGCGAGAAAGCCCAGGATGAACCAGGGCACCAGCCGGTGCGCCGGCTGAGGTCGGTCGCCGCCGGCGCGGAGCGCCAGCGTCAGGATGACCGGGCCGAGCATGAGCACCCGCACGAGCTTGACCAGCGTGCCGACCTGGACGCTGATGAGTCCGACCGGCGCGGTGGCTGCCAGCACCTGCGGCACGGCATAGACGGTGAGCCCCGCGAAGACGCCATATTGCAGGGGCGAGAGCCCGAGGACGGGGGCCAGCAACGGCAGGCAGAGCACCACGACCACGCCCAGCGCGGCGGTGAAGGCGATCGAGGCGGCGACGTCATTGCCGTCGGCGCCGATGACCGGCGCGGTCGCGGCAATGGCCGAATTGCCGCAAATCGAATTGCCGCAGGCGACCAGGAGGGCCAACCGGTGCGACAAGCCGAAGGCCCGGCCGATGCCGTAGCTCGCCAGGATGGCCGTCACCACGACGGCGGCGATGCCCGCGATGAGCAGCGGGCCGGCGGCCGCCAGCGCCGCCGCCGAGACCGTGGCGCCGAGCAGCACCACCGCCCATTCCAGCACGGTCTTGGCGGCGAATTCGATGCCGCTGTCGTAGCGTGGGCCGAACCGGAGCACGGTCCGCAGCGCCATTCCGGCCAGAATGGCCAGCACCAGGGCTTCGAGCCAGGGCCGCCCGAACAGCCAGACCTGCACCTGTTCGAGCAGGACGGCGAGCCCGGCTATGGCGACGCTGAGGCCGAGGCCCGGCAGGATGGCATGGCGTCTGACGATGGCGGCTGCGGGCATGGCGATCACTCCGGCATTGGCAGCCGAAGGCATGCGCCTGCATGACTGTTCAATCCATCGCGAAGTAATGCATATTATGTTCGATTGGATCGAACGGATATCATGACCCTGGAACAGCTTCGCATTTTCGTCGCGGTGGCCGAGCGCGAACACCTGACCCAGGCCGCCGCCGCGCTTCATCTGACGCCGTCGGCGGTCAGCTCGGCGGTGCGCGCGCTCGAGGATCGCCACGGCACCACCTTGTTCCACCGCGTCGGCCGCCGGATCGAGCTGACCGAGGCGGGTACGATCTTCCTGGGCGAGGCGCGCGCGACCTTGGCGCGGGCGCGCGCCGCCGAGCTGACCCTGTCCGAGCTCGGCGGGCTGAAACGCGGCGCGATCCATATCGAAGCGAGCCAGACCATCGGCAGCTATTGGCTGCCGCCGCTCATCGCCCGTTTCCACGACGCCCACCCGGCCATCGCGCTGCACCTGACACCGGGCAATACCCGCAGCGTCGCCGAGGCGGTGCTGAACGGCGGCGCCGAGCTCGGTTTCATCGAGGGCGCGGTCGACGAGCCTGCCCTGTCGACCAAGGTCGTCGCCATGGATCACCTGATCCTGGTGGCGGCACCCGGGCATGCCTGGAGCAGCGGTGCGCCGGTCCGGCCGGACCAGCTCTCGGCGGCGCGCTGGGTCATGCGCGAGGCCGGTTCCGGCACGCGCTCGGCGCTCGAAACGGCGCTGGCCGCCCATGGCATCGCCCCGGCCGGGCTGAACGTGGCGCTGGAACTGCCGTCGAACGAGGCCCTGTGCTCGGCGGTCGAGGCCGGCACCCTGGTCGCCGTCGTCTCGGAACTGGTCGCCGCGCCACGGCTCGCCGCCGGCCGGCTCAGGCATATCGCCTTCGCCTTGCCGCCCCGCGCCTTCAGCCTGGTCCGGCACCGGGAGCGGCACCGGACCAAGGCCTCGCTGGCCTTCGAAGCAATGATCGAGACGCCACCGGCCTGACGGCGCCGCGCCGATCCGTCAGAGCTGGGCCGCGTCGAGCCCGCTGAGCGGCGGCGCGATGCGCGCGAGGATCAGCTCGACCACCCGCTCGGCCGCGTCCTCGGCGCTCACATCCTCGCTGCGCACGACGAGGGCGGGCGAAAGCGGCGGCTCATAGGCCTGGTCGCGGCCGGTGAAATTGACGATCCGGCCGGCCTCGGCCTTGGCGTAGAGGCCCTTGGGGTCGCGCGCCCGGCAGGTTTCCGGCGAGGCATCGACAAAAACCTCGACGAACTGATCCGCGGGGAACAGCGATGCGACCCGCTCGCGGTCGGCGCGGAACGGCGAGACCAGCGCCACCACGGTGATCAGGCCGGCCTCCGTCATCAGCTTGGCCACCTCGCCGACGCGCCGGACATTTTCCGCGCGCGCGGCGGCGTCGAAGCCGAGATCGGCATTGAGGCCCTGGCGCAGATTGTCGCCGTCGAGCAGCATGGTGTGGCGGCCGAGCGCGACGAGGCGCCGCTCGACCAGATTGGCGATGGTCGACTTGCCCGAACCGGGCAGACCGGTCAGCCAGACCGTGAGCGGCGCCTGGCTCTTCAGCGCAGCGCGCACCGGCGTGGTGACGTCGCCGGGATGACGATGCACCTCGCGTGCCCGGTCGAGGCTTTCAACCACCAGGCCGGCGGCAACCGTCAGATGGGTCGCCCGGTCGATCAGGATGAAGGCACCCGTCTCGCGATTGTCGGCATAGGGATCGAAGGCAAGCCGGCTCGCCGCCTCGATCTCGACGCGGCCGATGGTGTTGAGCGCGAAGGCGAGCGGATCGGCTCGGCGGGCGAGCGTCGCGACCTCGAGCGTATCGACCAGCCGCGTGATGGTCGCCGGAACCGTGGCGCTGCCGAGCTTGAGGAGATAGCGGTCGCCGGCGGCTCCAGGCGCCTCGCCCATCCAGACGAGATCGGCGGCGATCCGCCGGGCAGTCGCCGGCCGCTGGCGCGGATCGGCGATCAGGTCGCCGCGCGAGATGTCGATCTCGTCGGTGAAGGTGAGCGTGACGGCGCGGCCGGCTTCGGCCGAACCGAGATCGCCGTCCTGGGTGACGATGCGCCTGACCCGGGTGGCCTGGCCCGAGGAGGCGATGACCACGCTATCGCCGACCGAGACGCGGCCGCTCGCGACGGTGCCCGCGACGCCGCGGAAATCGATATTGGCGCGGTTGACCCATTGGACTGCCATGCGGAAGGCCGCCTGGTCGACATCCTCGACCGTCTCGACCGCCTCGAGGTGGCGAATGAGCGTCGGCCCGTCATACCAGGGCGTGTGGCGGCTGCGCGTCGTGACATTGTCGCCGAAGCGCGCCGACAGCGGGATCGCCGCGACCGAGCGGAACTTCAGCGGTGCGGCGAAGACATCGAAATCGGCGACGATGGCGTCGAAGCGGTCTTGCGAGAAATCGACCAGGTCGATCTTGTTGACCGCCAGCACGACGTGCCGAATTCCGAGCAGCGAGACGATCGCGGCATGGCGGCGGGTCTGTTCCAGCAATCCCTTGCGGGCATCGACCAGCAGCACCGCGAGCTCGGCGGTCGAGGCGCCGGTCGCCATGTTGCGGGTATATTGGGCATGGCCGGGCGTGTCGGCGACGATGAAGGCCCGCCTGGCGGTCGAGAAGAACCGATAGGCGACGTCGATGGTGATGCCCTGTTCGCGCTCGGCCTCCAGGCCGTCGAGCAGCAAGGCGAGGTCGAGCTCCTCGCCGGTCGTGCCGAAACGCCGGCTGTCATCCTTCAGGCCGGCGATCTGATCTTCCAGAAGGCCGATGGAATCATGCAGAAGGCGGCCGATCAGGGTCGACTTGCCGTCGTCCACCGAGCCGCAGGTGATGAAGCGCAGCGCGCCGCGGTCGCGCACCGGCAGCGTGTCATTGGCCGGGTCGAGGCCGGCGGGCCGCGTGGCGAGCGATGTGGTCATCAGAAATAGCCCTCGCGCTTCTTGCGTTCCATCGAGGCCTGCAGGGCGCCGTCGACCAGGCGCCCCTCGCGTTCCGAGGTGCGCGAGGCGACGATCTCGGAGACGATGTCCTCGACGGTGGTCGCCTCGGACGCCACCGCCCCGGTCAGCGGCCAGCAGCCGAGCGTGCGGAAGCGGACGCGGCGCGTCACGACCTGCTCGCCCGGGCGAAAGCGCATGCGCTGGTCGTCGACCATGATCAGCGCGCCGTCACGCTCGACCACCTGGCGGTCGGCGGCGAGATAGATCGGCACGATCGGGATCCGTTCGGCGCGGATATAGTCCCAGACGTCGAGCTCGGTCCAATTGGACAGGGGAAACACCCGCATGGTGTCGCCGGCGCTCAGCCGCGTGTTGAACAGCCGCCAGAGCTCCGGGCGCTGGTTGCGCGGATCCCAGACATGGCCGGCGGAGCGATGCGAGAAGATCCGCTCCTTGGCGCGCGCCTTTTCCTCGTCGCGGCGGCCCCCGCCGAAGGCGGCGTCGAAACCGTGCTGGTCGAGCGCGCTCTTCAGCACCTCGGTCAGCATCAGGCGCGAATATTCGCCGGTCTCGGTATCGAACGGGTTCACGCCTGCGGCGGCGGCCGCCTCGTTGGAATGGACCAGCAAGTTCAGGCCATAGTCGCGCGCCATGCGGTCGCGGTGATCGAGCAGCGCCTGGAAATCCCAGCCCGACGCGATGTGCAGGAACGGAAAAGGCGGGTTCGCGGGAAAGAAGGCCTTGCGCGCGATATGCAGCATCACGCTCGAATCCTTGCCGACCGAATAGAGCATGACCGGGTTGCGGAATTCGGCGACGACCTCGCGCATGATGAAGATCGCCTCGTCCTCGAGGCGCTGCAGATGCGGCGACAACGGGCTCCTGACGTCCCGCGTGTCGCTCGTATCGTCGGATTTCAATGCACGAACTGCGGACGCGGTCACTGGGCAACTCCGGGCACGGACGACAGGCGCAGCCAGGGCCGCGGCCCCGGTCTGGTTTCGCCGACCTCGTGAGAGGCCGGCTGGTAGTGATGATGGACGGCAACGATGGTGCCGTCACGGAGCGCACGAATCGTACCCTCATGGGTCACTTCGAACCCATTGAAGCCGGACCGGGCGAGCAGGACAATCTGGTCGCGCAGCACGTCCCCGGCGGCCCGGATCTCACCTGTGAAGCCAAAGCGGTCGCGCAGCAGGCGGGCGATGGAATAGAGCCGGCCGTCGGCGTAGCGGGGAATGACCAGCCGGACCAAAGCCAGCCGCGGGATGATATCGGCCAGGCCGTCGAGGTTTTCGCCCGATTTGAGCACCAGGCCGACCGGGTCAGCCCGGCCGGCGAGCTCAGCCCAGGCGGCGATCAGGCGCTCCTTCGGCAGCGCGACCTTGCCGGCGCCCGGCACGGGATCGGCGTCGTCGGGGAAAATCCAGTCGTCGGCGACGAAGCCGCCGTCCCGATACAAGGCCATGGTCTCAGGTTCCTGTTCTTGCCGCGGCCGGCGCCTCGGCCGGCCGGTGGATGCCGCATTCGATCTTGCTGAAATTGCGCCAGCGACCGGCGCGCGCGTCTTCCCCGGCCGCGACTGGCGAGGTGCAGGGCGCGCAGCCGATGGAGGGATAACCCTCGGCGACCAGGGGATGGGCGGGCAGGTCATGCGCCCGGGCATAGGCCGCGAGATCGGCGGCCGCCCAGGCGGCCAGCGGATTGACCTTGATCAGCCCGCCCTCCGCCTCGAACACCGAAAGCCCGGCGCGGGTCGCGGCCTGATGGCGCTTGCGGCCGGAAATCGACGCGGCGAAGGGCTGCAGCGCGCGCGCCAGCGGGCCGACCTTGCGAAAGCCGCAGCAGGCGTCGGGGTCCCGTTCGGCCAGCGCCAGAACCGGGTCGTTGGCGGCGATCTCGTCGCCGGTCGGACCGACATTGCGGATATCGGTCAGGCCGAGATGGGCGACCAGCCTGTCGCGATAGGCGAGCGTCTGGGAAAAATGCCGCGATGTATCGACGAAGATCACCGGCACGGCCGGATCGACGGCAGCCGCCAGATGCAGCAGCACCGCGGAATCGGCGCCGAACGAGGTGACGAGCGCGACCTGGCCGGGAAACAGGTCGACGAGCGTTGCGGCCAGGATCTCCGCGGGGTGCCTTGCGCCATAGGCACGGTCGAGCCCGGCGGCTTTCGCCACCAAGGCCTCATCCGTCTCCAGGTGGCCCCGCGCAAGATCAAGCATCGGCATAAAGTGCCTCGCGGAACGGCGCTTCGCCGACACGCCGATAGGTCGCCAGGAAATTCTCCGACGGTTCGGTGCGGATCTTCAGATAGGTGCCGATAATGTTCTCGATGGCATCGACGACCTGGTCCGACGAGAAGCCCCGGCCGACGATCTCGCCGATCGAGCAGCTTTCATCCGCCGAGCCGCCAAGCGTGATCTGGTAGAATTCCTCGCCCTTCCGGTCGACGCCGAGAATGCCGATATGGCCGACATGGTGGTGGCCGCAGGCATTGATGCAGCCGGAGATCTTCAGTTTCAGCTCGCCGATCTCCTCCTGCAGCTCGATCGCCTGGAAGCGCTCGGAAATGCGCTGGGCCACCGGGATCGAGCGGGCATTGGCGAGCGCGCAATAGTCGAGGCCGGGGCAGGCGATGATGTCGGTGACGAGGCCGGCATTGGGGGTGGCAAGGCCGGCCCGCTTGAGCGCCGCGAAGACCGCCGGCAGGTCGTCGAGCCGGACATGCGGCAGGACTAGGTTCTGCTCATGGCTGACCCGGATCTCGTCGGCCGAATAACGCTCGGCAATGTCGGCAATGGCATCCATCTGGCCCGAGGTCGCATCTCCAGGCGGCAGGCCGACCGGCTTCAGCGACACGGTGACGATGCCGTAGCCGGGCACCTTGTGGGCCGAGACATTGCGCGCGACGAAGCGGGCGAGCGCGGCATCGCCGGCCTTGGCTTTGTCCAGCACCTCGGATCCCGCCGGCAGCCGGGCCAGCGTCGGCGGCGCGAAATAGGCGCCGATACGCGCGACCTCCTCGGCCGGCAGGGCCAGCGTCTTCTGCCCGATCGCCGCGAATTCGGCTTCGACCGCGCGGGTGATCTCGGCCTCGCCCATCTCGTGCACGAGGATCTTGATGCGCGCCTTGTATTTGTTGTCGCGCCGGCCCTCCAGGTTGTAGACGCGCAGGATCGCCTCGCAATAGGCCAGGAGGTCGGCCTCGGGGAGGAAATCACGCACCTTCTTGGCGATCATCGGCGTGCGGCCCTGGCCGCCGCCGACCCAGACGGCGAAACCGATCTCGCCCTGGTCGTTGCGCTTCACCTCGAGCCCGATGTCGTGAACCTGGATGGCGGCGCGGTCGTTCGGCGCGCCGGTCACGGCGAGCTTGAACTTGCGCGGCAGGAAGGTGAATTCCGGGTGCAGCGACGACCATTGCCGGAGCACTTCGGCATAGGGCCGGGGATCGGCGATCTCGTCGGCCGCGGCGCCGGCGAAGTGATCGGCGGTGACATTGCGGATGCAATTGCCCGAGGTCTGGATGGCGTGCATCTCGACCTCGGCGAGCTCCTTCAGGATGGCCGGCACGTCGGCGAGCCGGATCCAGTTGAACTGGAGGTTCTGCCGGGTGGTGAAATGGCCGTAGTCGCGGTCATAGGTGCGGCCGATATGGGCGAGTTTGCGCATCTGGCGCGACGACAGCGTGCCATAGGGAATGGCGATCCTGAGCATATAGGCGTGCAGCTGCAAATAGACGCCGTTCATCAGCCGGAGCGGCTTGAACTGGTCCTCGGTCAGCTCGCCCGACAGCCGGCGCGCCACCTGGTCGCTGAACTCGGCGACACGTTCGTCGACAAAGGCCTGGTCGAATTCATCGTAGCGGTACATGGCGGCCTCGGCGTCAGAGATGGGCGTAGGCGTCGGCGGGCAGAGCCACCGTCGGCCCGCTGGCGCGGATCAGCTCGCGCAGGCTGGCCGGCCGGACAAAGCCGCCCTCGCGAACGATCTCGATCAGGGCTGGATCGACCACGAGGCAGCCCTCCTGATCGGCCAAGGCCAGCGCGAGAAGCGCGTCACCGGCTTCCCGGCTCTCGGCGATCTCGGCCTTGCCGACATCGATCGACCAGAGGCCGTCGGCATGGCGGAACACCACAGCGCCCGAGGCCAGTTCATTGGCCGTGACGACGACCGGCTTGAAGACTTTCGGTGCCTTGACGGGTTGCGACATGATCAGCTCTCAGGCGGCCGCGGCGAGCGGCAGGACGAAGGGTTCGGCGGCGGCGAGATCGCCATGGGCGACCGCCTGGCCGATGAGGATGAGCACCGGGCCGGCGAGATCCTCGCGGGCGGCGAACAAGGCGAGTTCGGCGAGCGTGCCGGCAAACAGGCGGCGGCCGGCACGGCCGGCATTCTCGACCGCCACCACCGGTGTCGCGCCGGCGAGGCCCGCCGCGGCGAGGCGCGCGACGATGCGGTCGGCAACCGATTTGCCCATATAGACGGCGACCGTCGCGCCATCAGCGGCAAGTCTTTCCCAGCCATCAGGCTCGGCGCCCTCGGCGCCATGACCGGTGGCGATGATCAGTTGCGAGGCGGTGCCGCGTAGCGTCAACGGGATGGCGGCATCGGCCGCCGCGGCGAGCGAGGCGGTGATGCCTGGCACCACCTCATAGGCGATGCCGGCGGCGCGCAGCGCGGCGATTTCCTCGCCGGCGCGGCCGAACACCATGGGATCGCCGGCCTTCAGGCGCACCACTTGCCGGCCCTGTGCGCCGAGCTCGACCAGCAGGGCGTCGATCTCGGCCTGCGCGACCGAATGGCGGCCCTTGCGCTTGCCGACCGAAATGCGCTCGGCGTCGCGCCGGCCCATGGCGATGACCGCCTCGGGCACCAGGGCGTCATGGACGATGACATCGGCGGTCTGCAGCAGCCGGTGGGCGCGCAGGGTCAGGAGATCCTCGGCGCCCGGACCGGCACCGACCAGGAACACCTTGCCTGCCGGCGCGGTTTCGCTGCGGGCGGCGTCCAGCGCATTCATGGCGATGATGGCGGCGCGCTCGACCTCGCCCGCCAGCGCGACCTCGGCGGCGCGGCCGTCGAACAGGCGGGTCCAGAAGCTCCGCCGCCGGCCGGCATCGTGGAGCCGGGCATTGACCGTGTCGCGAATGGCGGCGGCGAGTTCGCCGAGCCGGCCGAAACCCGGCGGCAGCAGCGCCTCGATGGCGGCGCGCACCTTCTGCGCCAGCACGGGGGCATGGCCATCGGTCGAAATGGCAATGGCGACCGGCGCGCGGTCGACGATCGCCGGCACGGCGAAATCGGAAATCAGCGGCCGGTCGACCACATTGACCGGCACGCCGGCGGCGCGCCCGATCATGGCCAGGCGCGCGTCGTCGCCGGCATCGCCGGTCGCGATGAACAGGAGCGCGGCGCTGGCGAGCGGGCGCGCATCCGGTTCGGCGGCGACATGCTCGACGGCGTGGGCCGAGGCGAAGGCCAGAAGCTCGGGCGAGGGCGCCGGCGCGCAAAGAACCAGGCGCGCCTCGGTGCGCACCAGCAGCCGCAGCTTCTGCAGCGCCTGCTCGCCATCGCCGGCGACGACGACGAAACGCCCGGCGACGTCATAGGAAATCGGGAAGAACTTGAAACGCGACACGAGACGACCTCACACGCCGGCGACAGGAAAGAGACGCACCGTCTTCAGCGTGACCGAGATCCAGTCGCCTTTTTCGACGCGCGTCTCGGCTGCCACCTCGATCTCGACCGGCGGCTGGCCCTCGGCAAGATGAACATCGATGCGGCGCACCGGGCCGGTGCGCCGGATGCCGACGACCCGCGCCTTGATCGCCGGGACACCGGGCGCCGCGATCGCCAGGTCGTCCGGCCGGACGAACAGCTCGGCCGGGCCGGAGGCTGTGCCGATCTGCGCCGAGACCAGGCCGATCTCGCCGATGCGCACCGCGCCGTCGCGCACCTCGACGGCGAGCCTGACCGCCTCGCCGATGAAGCCGGCGACGAAAGCGGTCGCTGGATGGTCGTAGATCTCGTCGGGCGTGCCGATCTGCTCGAGCTTGCCCTTGTTGAGAATGGCGACCCGGTCGGCGAGCTCCAGCGCCTCGTCCTGATCATGGGTGACGAACAGGGTGGTATGGCCGGTGCGATCGTGGATCTCGCGCAGCCAGCGGCGGAGATCCCGGCGGACCTGGGCGTCGAGCGCGCCGAAGGGCTCGTCCAGCAGCAGCACTTTCGGGTCGACGGCGAGCGCGCGGGCCAGCGCCACGCGTTGCCGCTGGCCGCCGGACAACTGCTTGGGGAAGCGTTTTTCGAGGCCGGAGAGCTGAACGAGGTCGAGCAGCTCGCCGACGCGCCTGACGATCTCGGCCCGGCTCGGCCGGGTCGCCCGCGGCCGCACCTTGAGCCCATAGGCAATGTTGTCGGCGACGTTCAGGTGGCGGAACAGCGCATAATGCTGGAACACGAAACCGACATTGCGCGCCTGGACCGGCAGGGCGGTCGCATCTTCCTCGTCGAACAGGATACGGCCGGCACTGGCGTGTTCGAGCCCGGCCACCACGCGCAGGAGCGTGGTCTTGCCCGAGCCGGACGGCCCGAGCAGCGCCAGCAATTCGCCGGGCCGGACGTCGAGATCGATGCCGCCGAGCGCCGCCGCGCCGCCGCCGAAGGCCTTGACCAGGCCTTGCGCGCGGATCGCGACCGCATGACTCGCTTCAGTGCCCTCGCGTGCCGGCGAGAGCGTCGCCGTACCGCCATTCGAGGATCGATTTGGCGAGAAGCGTGACAAGGGCAAGTCCCGCGAGTAGCGAAGCGACTGCGAAGGCAGCGACAAAATTGTACTCATTGTAGAGTATCTCCACGTGGAGAGGCATTGTGTTGGTAAGGCCACGGATATGGCCCGACACGACCGAGACAGCGCCGAACTCGCCCATGGCGCGGGCATTGCAGAGCAGCACGCCGTAGAGCAGGGCCCATTTGACGTTCGGCAAGGTGATGGTGAGGAAGGTCCTGAGGCCTGACGCGCCAAGCGTCAGCGCGGCCTCCTCCTCGCTCGTGCCCTGTTCCTGCATCAGTGGGATGAGTTCGCGGGCGATGAACGGGAAGGTGACGAAAATGGTCGCCAGCACAATGCCGGGCACGGCGAAGATGATCTTGAAGTCGTGGGCGTCGAGGGTCTTGCCGAGCAGGCCCTGGGCGCCGAACAGCAGCACGTAGATCAGGCCGGAGACGACGGGCGAGACCGAAAAGGGCAGGTCGATCAGGGTCACCAGCAGGCTCTTGCCGGGAAATTCGAACTTGGCCACCGCCCAGGCGGCGGCGATGCCGAAGATCAGATTGGCCGGCACGGCGATCGCCGCGACCGTCAGGGTGAGCTGGATGGCCGAGAGCGTGTCCTCGTCGGCGAAGGATTCGAAAAAGGCTCCGGCGCCGCGCCGGAACGCCTCCGCGAAGACCGCCAGCAGCGGCAGCACGACGAACAGCGCCAGGAAGGCGACGGCAAGCGCGATCAGCACGATCCGGGTCGCCAGGCCCTCGCCGGTCGCCACCGCGGGCCGGGGGTTCGCCGCCTCAGACATGACCATATCTCCGCCGGCTGAACGACTGCAGCAGGTTGATCGCCAGCAGGGCCACGAAGGAAATGGCCAGCATGATGGTCGCGATGGCGGTGGCGCCGGAATAGTTGAACTCTTCGAGCTGGACGACGATCAGCAGCGGCGCGATTTCCGAGCGGAACGGCATGTTGCCGGCGATGAAGATGACCGAGCCGTATTCACCGACGGCCCGGGCGAAGGCGAGCGCGAAGCCGGTCAGCACGGATGGCAGCAGCGGCGGCAGGATCACCCTGAGCACGGTCTGCCGGCGGCTGGCGCCGAGCGTCGCCGAGGCCTCCTCGATCTCGCGGTCGAGATCGGCGAGCACCGGCTGGACGGTGCGGACCACGAAGGGCAGGCCGATGAAGACCAGCGCGACGAAAATGCCGAGCGGCGTATAGGCGACCTTGATGCCGAAGGGCGCGAGCCAGGCGCCGACCCAGCCATTGGGGGCGTAGAGCGCGGCGAGCGCGATGCCGGCGACCGCGGTGGGCAGCGCGAAGGGCAGATCGACAATGGCGTCGAGCACGGCCCGGCCGGGAAAGGTGTAACGCGTCAGCACCCAGGCGACGATCAGGCCGAACACCGCATTGAGCGAGGCGGCGGCAAGCGCAATGACGAAGCTCGTCTCGAGCGCCGCCAGCACCCGCGGCGCGGTGGCCACCGCCCAGATGCCGCCGAGCCCCAGCCCGCTGGCGCGCCAGACCAGCACGCCGAGCGGAATGAGGACGATCAGCGAGAGATAGGTGAGCGTGAAGCCGAGCGTCAGGCCGAAGCCCGGCAAGGCGCTCGGCTTTCGCAGCTGGAACGCTCCCGCTGGAAGGGCGGTCGCCGTCATCTGGTCGCGGCTCCCGGCCGGTAGATCTGGTCGAAGCTGGCGCCGTCGGCGAAATGGTCGGCATGGGCCTTGGTCCAGCCGCCGAAGACCTGGTCGATGGTCACCAGCTTGATCTGGGGGAAGCGGGCGATATCGGCCTGGCTGGCGTGCTGGGGATGGACCGGGCGGTAGAAATTATGCGCGATGATGGCCTGCGCCGCCGGCGTATAGAGGAAGTCGAGATAGGCCTGGGCCACGGCCCGCGTGCCGCGGCGGTCGACGACGTGATCGACCAGCGAAACCGGCGGCTCGGCCAGGATCGACAGGGTCGGATTGACGATGTCGAACTTGTCGGCGCCGAATTCCTGCAGCGACAGATAGGCCTCGTTCTCCCAGGCGATCAGCACGTCGCCGAGGCCGCGCTGGACGAAGGTGGTGGTCGAGCCGCGCGCCCCGGTGTCGAGCACCGGCACGTTGCGGAAGATCGCTTCGACGAAACGCTTGGCCGCGGCCTGGTCGCCATTGCTGCGGGCGAGCTCATAGGCCCAGGCCGCCAGATAGTTCCAGCGCGCGCCGCCCGAGGTCTTCGGATTGGGCGTGATCACCGAGACGCCCGGCTTGGCCAGGTCGTCCCAGTCGCGAATGCCTTTCGGATTGCCCTTGCGCACCAGGAAAACGATGGTGGAGGTGTAGGGCGAGGCATTGTTGGGCAGGCGCGACTGCCAATTGTCGGGCAGGCGGCGCGACTCGCGGGCGATCGCGTCGATGTCGCCGGCCAGCGCCAGCGTCACCACATCGGCGTCGAGGCCGTCGATGACCGAGCGCGCCTGCCGTCCGGAGCCGCCATGCGAGGTGCGGATGGTGACGCGCTGGCCGGTCCTGGCCTGCCAATCCTTGGCGAAGGCCTCGTTGATGGCGCGGTAGAGCTCGCGGGTCGGATCGTAGGAGACATTGACCAGGGTGACCGGAGCGGGCGCCGGGGTCTGCGCGCGCACGTAGAGCGTGGTCGCCAGCACGAAGCCAAAGGCCATGGCGACGCCGGCGAGGTCGCGGATACGCGTCGATCGCAAGCTCAAGAGCATGTCAGTCTCCGATGTCGAATGCAGCCGGCGGCCCGGCCGGCCGGGCCCGTCTCGACGAAGAGAAAGAACGAAGACGACTATTGATTCAAGGCCGTGAACGCAGAAAAGAAGGCCGCTATTGCAGGACAACAGGTCCGGAGAAATTCATTATATCACGAACGCATCCCGGGAGGTCTTTTTACTCGGCGCATGGCGGTCGGCGAAGCCCTCGAGGCGCCGCGCCCGGTCCCGGCGCCTTTTGGCCGACTAAGAATATTTTTTTAGCGGCTCTCGAATTTGACGTCGTGGAGGGAAAAATTCTCTCCTCTTTCGCGAAATCCGACGCAACGCTTTCATCTTTGCACTCAAATCCAAACCACGCTTTCGGAGGCGCTGGAACAACTATTTCTCAAGTATAAATCAAACTATATCGATATCTCTCGAGCTATCTCAAGATTTTCGCCGTGATGAGCCGTCCGGCGGAACGATGCCTGCGCCATCACGAGAGGCTCCGTCCGGCATGAACGATCGCCCCCGCCGACGCCGGCCGACCTCATCTTGGCGAGGCCGCCGGGACCGGTGACGGCGATGGCGCGCGGCTTGAATCCGCGATATCGGTCCCTTGCCGGCACTTGCCGGCGACGATCCGCACCACATGGTTGCACGCGCTCGCAAGGCAGGTGAAAGTGTCGCCATCGATCAGCCATGAGGCGGGGCGTCTATGGGTTTGCGCCGGCGCGCCGCAGACGTGTCGGATCCGGCTTGCCGGCAAGCGTGAAGGGCCTCGGAATTGCGCGTACTCGTGATCGAAGATGAACGACGGATCGCGGCCGACGTGACCGAAGCCCTGTCGGCCGCCGGCTTCGTGGTCGAAACCAGCAGCGACGGCGAGGACGGCTGGTTCCGCGCCGACAGCGAGGATTTCGACATCGTCGTGCTGGATCTCGGCCTGCCGGTCATGGACGGGCTGACCGTGCTGCGCAAATGGCGCGCCGCCGGGCGGCGCATGCCGGTGCTGCTGCTGACCGCGCGCGACGGCTGGCGCGAAAAGGTCGAAGGCATCGATTCAGGCGCCGACGACTACCTGACCAAGCCGTTCCACATGGAAGAACTGGTGGCGCGGGTGCGGGCGCTGACGCGGCGCGCCAGCGGCCATGCCTCCTCGGTGCTGGCGGTCGGCCTGGTCGAGGTCGACACCCGCAAGAAGGGCGTCACCGTGGACGGCCGTGCCGTCGGCCTGACGCCGCTGGAATATCGGCTTCTGACCTATCTGATCCTGCAGAACGGCCGCGTCGTCTCGCAGAGCGAGCTCGGCGCCCATATCTACGACCAGGACAAGGAGCATGACTCCAACGCCATCGAGGTGCTGATCGCCAGGCTTCGCAAGAAGCTCGGGACGCCTGTCATCGAGACCCGGCGCGGCCATGGCTATTGCGTCACGCCGAGCGAGGGCGCCACCTCGTGATCCCGAGCTCGCTGCGCGCGCGCTTCACCATCATCGCGGCTTGCGCGATCCTGGTCGCCCTGGTGCTCGCCGGCTTCGCGCTGACCTTCATTTTCGACGGCAATATCCGCGCCCGGGCCGTGGCCGAGGTGGGCGACGACCTGAGAACGCTCGCCGCCCATGCCCGGATCGCCCAGGACGGCCGCCTGGTCATCGATATCGAACTCGGCGATCCACGGTTCCGCACGCCTTATGGCGGCTATTACTGGCAAGCCGGCCGCGGCCAAACCGTCGAGCTGAAGTCGCGTTCGCTGCTCGATTTCACCATCGACTGGCGGCCGCAGTCGCCGACCGGCAACGATGTCGCGCTCTACGAGCGGGCTGCCCCCGAGGGGCGGCGGATGTTCGTGCTGGAACGGCGCGTGGTGGTGCCGGGCGGCACGACGCCGACCATCGCCCGCATCGCCGTCGGTCTCGACCAAGGCGAGCTCGACGAGGCGCGCACCGCCTTCATCCAATTTGCCGCCTCCTCGCTCGCCGCGCTCGGCATCGCGCTCGTCGCCGGCCTGTGGTTCGCCACGCAAACAGGCCTGGCGCCGCTCAGGGCCCTGCGCGCGTCGCTGATCGAGGTCCATCACGGCCGCCGGACGACCGTCGAGGGCACCTTTCCCGACGAGGTCCGGCCGCTGGTCGACGACCTCAATGCGCTGCTTCAGGCGCGCAATGCCGATCTGGTCACGGCACGCGCACGCGCCGGCGATCTCGCCCATGGCCTGAAGACCCCGCTCGCCGTGCTCAGCTCGACCGCCCGGCACCTGCGCGAGACGGGCCAGGCCGAGGCGGCGGCCGAGATCGACGGCGAGATCCAGCGCATGAGCCGGCATGTCACGCGCGAGCTGGTGCGCGCGCGGGCCGGCGTGCGCGCCTTCCGCCGCACCCATCCGACACTCGTCGAGCCGATGGCCCGCACGCTCACCAAGGCGCTTGGCGCGTTGCCGAGCGCCAATCCCATCACATTCGAGGTCAAGATCTCGCCACGCGCGACGGCGCCGATGGACGAGACCGACCTGACCGAGGTGCTCGGCAATATCATCGACAATGCCCGCAAATGGGCCCGCGGCCATGTCCGGATCTCGGCCGACGAGGTGCCCGGCGGTGGCATCCGCATCAGCGTCGAGGACGACGGGCCGGGATTGCCGGCCGACGACCATAGTTTCGAGATCGAGCGCGGCCGCCGGCTCGACGAACAGGTCGAGGGCTCGGGCTTCGGCCTCGCCATCGTCAAGGACCTGGTCGAGGCCTATGGCGGCGACCTGACGCTCGGCCGCTCGCCGCTCGGCGGCCTGAAGGTCGATATCACCCTGCCCTGATCCGCCTCAATAGGCGGCGAGGCCGGCGGCGAGCGAGATGCTCGCAGGCGCTGCGTCCAGCGCGTCGTAGCCGCCGCGCCAATAGACCAGGGCGGCCGCCTTGGCGCTGTTGCGGACCGCGACCACGCGGCCGAGCACGATGACATGGGAATGCCGCTCGATCAGTTCCTCGACCTCGCAATCGACGGCGGCGAGCGCGCCTTCGAGAATCGGCGCCGCACTCTGCAACGTCGTCCATTCCGCGCCGCGATAGCGCTCGGCACCGCGCAGGCCGCCCTTGCCGGTGAAGTTCTCGGCCACCGCCTGCTGGTCGGCCGCCAGCAGATTGACCGCGAAATGGCGGTAGCTGGCGATGACCGGAAAGGCCGACGAGGTCCGGTTGATACAGACCAGGATCGTCGGCGGATCCATCGACAGCGAGGTCGGCGACGTCGCGGTCAGGCCGGTGCGGTCCTCGCCGATGCCGGCGGTGATGACCGTGACGCCGCCGGCGAGCTGGCGCATGGCGTCGCGGAACCCCGCCACATCGGTTTCGAGCGGCCTGGCGGCCAATGGCAGGGGTGCAAAGGCATTGGGCAGGGGCGAAAAGGCATTCATGGCGGACCTCGTCCGATTAGATCGTATATTCGGGGGCAAACGTTTCTTCGCGGATCAGCTTTTTCAGGATCTGCTCTTCGAGCCGGGCGAGCCCGACCGAGCCGCGCCGTCGCGGCCGGGGCAGATCGACGGCGATGTCGAGAGCAATGGCGCCATCCTCGATCAGCACGACGCGATCGGCGAGCGTCAGTGCCTCCGCCACGTCATGGGTGACGAGAACCGCGGTGAAGCCCTGGCGGAGCCAGACCCGTTCGAGCAATTGCTGCATTTCGATACGGGTCAGCGCGTCGAGCGCGCCGAGCGGTTCGTCGAGTGCCAGGAAGCGCGGCCGACAGACGAGGGCGCGCGCCAGCGCCACCCGTTGCTTCTGGCCGCCCGACAGCACCGCCGGCCAGTCCCCGGCACGCTCTTCGAGGCCGACGGCGGAGAGGGTCTCGAGCGCGCGCCGGCGCCCGTCGGCATGGCTGCGCTCGTCAGCGAGCCCGACCTCGACATTGGCCAGCACGCGCGCCCAGGGCAAAAGCCGGGGCTCCTGGAACATCAGCCGCGCCAGGGACGAGCCGGCGGGCGGGGCCGAGCTGCCGGCCTCCTGGTCGCCGAACCTCAGCCGGCCGGCGCTCGGCGCGTCGAGGCCGGCGAGAATGCGCAGCAGCGTGCTCTTGCCGCAACCGCTCCGGCCGACAATGGCGAGGAACTGGCCGGCGGGGATCTCGAGATCGAGGCCCTGCAGAACCTTGGCAGGCCCGAAGCTCTTGGCCAGGCCGCGCAGGTCGATGGCGATGCCGCGTGCACGCCGGGCGAGCGCCGCCGGATCGGCGAACAGCCCGTCGAAGCGCCGGGCATGGGCCTGGACCGGATCGGAAAGACCGCTCATGGCGCCCGCCCCTGCTGCCGGCGGAAGGCCGGATGCCAGGACAGGCAGCGCCGCTCGAGCATGCGGACCGTGGCGTCGGCGAGCTTGCCGAGCGCCGCATAGATGACGATGGCCAGCACGACCACGTCGACCAGCATGAATTCGCGGGCGTTCATGGCCATGTAACCGATGCCGGAACTGGCGGCGATGGTCTCCGCCACGATCAGGGTCAGCCACATGATGCCGAGCCCGTAGCGCAGGCCGACGAAGATCGACGGCAAGGCGCCCGGCAGAACCACGCGGCGGAACAATTGCCAGCGCGACATGCCATAGGAACGGCCCATCTCGACCAATTGCGGATCGACCGTGCGCACGCCGTGAAAGGTGTTGATATAGATCGGGAAAAAGACCCCAAGCGCGGTCAGGAAGAGCTTTGCTTCCTCCTCGATGCCGAACCACAGGATGACCAGGGGGATCAGCGCCAGATTGGGGATGTTGCGCAGCATCTGGACCGTCGTGTCGGTGAGCTTTTCCGACAGGGCCGACAGGCCGTTCAACAGGCCGAGCGCGAAGGCGAGCGCGCCGCCGACGAGGAAGCCCGAGGCCGCGCGGCGAAAGCTGACGGCGATATTGGCGGCGAGCTCGCCGTTGAGCGTCAGCCGGATGGCGGCATCGAGCACCTCGCTCGGCGCAGGCAGGACATTGGCGGGAATGGCGCCGGCCAGCGAGCCGAGCTGCCAGGCCGCCAGGATGACCAGCGGCAGGACCCAGGGCGTCACCGGGGAGGCGAGCACCACGTCGCGCAGGCGCGCACCGTCGACACGCGGCAGGGCACGGCCCGGCGATCCGGCCGCCGTCTGAGCAATATCCATCACGGCCGGCCTCACGACGCCGCCACGGCGACACGCACGCCTGTGCCGCTGACGCCGAACTCGCCGACCTTGGTGTTGTGCAGGCCCTGCGGCGCGGCGCCGATGCCCAGCACGGGAAACAGCAGCTCCGCGACCTGATAGGCCTCTTCCAGATGCGGATAACCCGAGGCGATGATGGTCTCGATGCCGAGCGCCTGGTACTCGCGCAGCCTGGCCGCCACCGTCTCCGGGCTGCCGACCAGCGCCGTGCCGGCGCCGCCGCGCACCAGCCCGATGCCGGCCCACAGATTGGGCGCGATCTCGAGATCGGCGCGGCCGCGGATCAGCGCGCTCTGGCGCTTCTGGCCGACCGAATCGGATTCCTCGGCGAATTTCTTCTGGGCCGCCGCGATGGCTTCGTCCGGCAGCTTCGAGATCAGCTTGTCCGCCGCCGCCCAGGCCTCGGCATCGGTCTCGCGCACGATCAGATGGATGCGCAGCCCGAATTTGACCGAGCGGCCATGACGCGCCGCGCGCGCCCGGACTGCGTCGAGCTTCAGCCGGACCTGATCCGGTGTCTCGCCCCAGGTCAGGTAGACATCGGCATGTTCGGCGGCGACATCGAGCGCCGGATCTGAGGAGCCGCCGAACCAGACCGGCGGTGCCGGCTTCTGGACCGGCGGAAATTCGAGCTTGGCGCCCTTTACCTGGACATACCGCCCGTCGAGATCGACTTTTTCACCCGCGAGCAAGCGGCGATAGACCGACAGGAATTCGCTCGTATGGGCATAACGCTCGTCATGGGAGAGATGGACGCCGTCGGCGGCAAGCTCGGCCGGATTGCCGCCCGAGACGATATTGACGATGAAGCGGCCCTGGCTGATCCGGTCGATGGCGGCGGCCTGGCGCGCGGCGAAGGTCGGCGAGGCGACGGCCGGTCTCAGCGCCACCAGGAATTTCAGGCGCTCGGTATGGGCGGCGAGCGCCGCCGCCGTGATCAGCGGGTCGTCGCAGGCCTTGCCGGTCGGGATCAGCGCGCCCTTGAACCCCAGCCGGTCGGCGGCCTGGGCGATTTCCTTGAGATAGCGGAAATCAGCGGGCCGATGGCCTGCCGCGGTGCCGAGATAGGACCCGTCGCCGCTGACCGGGATGAACCAGAACAGGTCGAGCGGCTTCGGCGCGGGCGTTGCGGCGTGAAGGGTCATCGGGCTTGTCCTCGAAACGGGGTTGGCGGCAAGGCGACGCCCGCAGGCGCCGGACTTCGGCGGGTCAGGCCTTGGGCGGGTCAGGCCTTGGGCGGGTCAGGCCTTGGGCGTCCAGGTCCAGACGATGTCGCGCACATTGACTGGCCGCGGGATCAGCCCGAGGCGGTGAAACCGGTCGGCGACACGCTGCTGCTCGGCTATGGCCGCCTCGGTCACCGGCCCGATGCCGAATTCGGTCCGGTCGATGGCGCGCTGCCAGGACTCCCGGTCGAGCCCGGTGGCCTGGGCAAGCAGGCCCGCGACCTCGCCGCGATGCGCGTCGGCCCAGACGGCGACCTTGGCGAGCTCCTCGTTGATGAGGGCGACGACGGCCGGATAGCGGTCGGTGAAGCCGCGATTGGACAGGAAATAGGAGTTCTGCGCGACGATGCCCTTGGACAGCGACAGGATACGTGTTCCCGGGATCTTCTCGGCAATGGCGAAATAGGGGTCCCAGATCGTCCAGGCATCGATCGCGCCACGCTCGAAAGCCGCGCGCGCGTCGGCCGGCGCCAGATAGACCGGGGTGAAATCGGCATAGGCGATGTCGGCCTTTTCGATCGCCGCAATGGTCAGGTTGTGCGAGCTGGAGGCGCGGGCGAAACCGATGCGCTTGCCCTTGAGATCGCCGAGTGAGCGGATCGGCGAGCCGGCCGGCAGCAGGATCGCCGCGCCATTGCCGGCCGATTCATTGGCGGCGGCGTAATAGAGATTGGCCCGGGCGGCCTGGGCGAAGATCGGCGGCGCGTCGCCGGTCGGGCCGTAATCGATCGAGCCGACATTCAGGGCCTCCAGCAGCGGCGGGCCGAACTGGAATTCGGTCCATTTCACCTCGACGCCCAGCGGCTTGAAACGCTGCTCGAACAATCCCTGGTGCTTGGCGATCAACAGCACGCCGCTCTTCTGGAAGCCGATGCGCAATTCCCGCGGCAGCGCCGCCGGTCCCGGCTGGGCCAGGGCCGGCGTGGCGAGAAGTGCCGACGCGGTCGTCGCCAGAAATGTCCTGCGGTGCATGATCGCGGTCCCGTCGAGCCAATAGATCCGCGATTACGATGGGAACGACCGGAGATATAAGTCAATTCGTGTGGTTTTCTCATTTTTCGACGACTGCGAGAACGTCTATCTTTGGCCTACCGCCTTCGCCGCAATTATTTCTTTTGCGAGATTTATTGTTCTCTATTGACGACGAAGGTGCGCTTACAACGCTACAACGTCGCCGCGCCGGGAAATGACGATCTGTCGTGACGCATTCGACGGAAAGACGCCTGCCATCGTGGCCGACGGTTCGACGGCGGCAGCCCGCTCAAACCGAAGCGATCGACAGGACCTCGTCGCGGTCATGGCGAAGCAGCAACAGCGGCAGGTCGGGCCGCGCGCCGATATCCTGCGCGCTCATCGCCTCGGGCCTGCCGTCATCGCGCGCCGCGTCCTCAAGCAGGTCGGGATCCGCCCCTGCGCCAGGCGCCGGCGGTCGGGCAGCGCCGATCAATACCAGCCCCAGGGAAAAGGGGGCGACACCTGGTCGAGGTCCGTCAGCCGGCCGTAATAGTGATCGAGGGCTTTTCTGATCCAGGCCATGGAGGTCGCTCTCCTCGAGATTGCGGGAACCGGGGAAATTGCGTCGCCGATGCTCGATGCGCCCCGCCTTTCAGTCAATTGGAACCATGTTCCGAATGTTCGCCGGATGAGAGAACGACATTGCGCAATGACCCGGCGTTGATGGAGCAACAATTCCGGGCCATTTTCTCGCGGGATGAATTTTCTGTTTCCTGAGATGACGACGACTGCTTTCTTCTATTTTCCTACGCCGGATGAGACGATTGTTTTGCCACCGGGATTTGACTTGATCTCGCGGGTTGCAAGGGTGTTCCCTTGGGCGCAGTGATCACGGCAACAGGCAGCGCTTCGCTCATGGCCAAAACACAATCCGGATCGGGTTCCGTCATCAGGCTGCCGAGCGACACGGCGGATGCGGCATGGCATCGGCTGCGCGCCGAGGCCGATCAGATCGCCGCCGGCAATCCCGAGCTCGCCACCTTGATGCTTCGCACCATCGGCCACGCGAAGTCCTTCGAGGATGCGGTCGCCCGGCGCATTTCGACGCGGCTGGCCAATGCCGATATTCCCGCCGACATCCTGCTCGATGCCTTTACAGAGGCCTTCAAGCACTCCCATGCGATCGGCATCGCCATGCGCGCGGATGCCGCGGCGGTGATCGATCGCGACCCGGCGGCGAGCCGGCTGGCCGATCCCGTGCTGTTCTTCAAAGGTTTCCACGCCCTCCAGACGCATCGCCTGGCACATTGGCTGTTCGGCCAGGGCCGACGCGATTTCGCGCTCTACCTGCAGAGCCGGTCGTCGGAAGTGTTCCAGGTTGACATCAATCCGGCGGTGCCGATCGGCCGCGGCATCTTCCTCGATCACGCCACCGGCCTGGTGGTCGGCGAGACGGCGGTCATCGAGGACGATGTCTCGATCCTGCAGGACGTGACGCTCGGCGGCACCGGCAAGGAGACCGGTGACCGGCATCCGAAGGTCCGTCGCGGCGTCCTCATCGGCGCCGGCGCCAAGATCCTCGGCAATATCGAGATCGGCCGTTGCGCGCGGGTTGCCGCGGGGTCTGTGGTGCTGCATGCGGTGGCGCCGAATACGACGGTGGCGGGCGTGCCGGCCAAGCCGGTCGGATCGGCCGGATGTGCCGAGCCGGCGCGCTCGATGGATCAGATCCTCAGCCGCGAGGCCTATGAATCCTTCGTCTATGTGATCTGACGGACACCGCCGGACCTGGGCCCGCGAACCCGCGCCATGCGCGGCGGCTTGGCCATTGGACACGATCAGGGATCATTCGCCGATGAGCGGCCAGGACTCCAAGCATAGCCACGCCGGTCACGATCACGGCCATTCGCACGATCACGAGCCTGCGCACGACCATGGTCATGGCCATTCGCACGACCATGACCTTGACGACCGCTGGAAACATGATGGCATCCGGGTCATTCCGGGCGACCAGCTCGATACCAATGTGCCGTCGACGCCCGGCATGAACCGGGCGGCGGCGATCAATTTCGCACGGGTCGGCGCGCAGAAGCTGTGGGCCGGCACGGTGACCATCAGGCCGGATGCCAAGACCGGCGCCCATCATCATGGCCACCTGGAGAGCGTGATCTATGTGGTGCGCGGCCGCGCCCGCATGCGCTGGGGCGAAAATCTGCAATTCGTCGCCGAAGCCGGACCGGGCGATTTCATTTTTGTGCCGCCCTATGTGCCGCACCAGGAAATCAATGCCAGCCCGGACGAGCAGCTCGAATGCGTGCTGGTGCGTTCCGACGGCGAGGCGATCGCGGTCAATCTCGACATCGAGCCGGTCGAGAAGCCCGAGACCGTGCTGTGGATCGACCCGATCCATCGGGGCTGACCTGCGCGCTCCGCATTGGTGCGGTGCAATGGCGCCCCCTATCTCCCCTTCTCCCGATACCGCCCGGCCGCCCTGGCCGAAGCCCCTCGCCAACCCCCGACAGGTTTCCCGATGACTGACGATGCCAGCGCCCTGTTCACGCCGTTCAAGATCGGCGACCTGACCCTGCCGAACCGCCTGGTCATGGCGCCCCTGACGCGTAACCGGGCAACCCCCGGCACCGATGCGCCGAACCAGCTGAATGTCGAATATTACGTACAGCGCGCCTCGGCCGGCCTGATCATCAGCGAGGGCACCCAGGTCTCCCGCCAGGGCCAGGGTTATATCTGGACCCCCGGCATGTATAATGACGAACAGGTCAAGGGCTGGCGCGCGATCACCGACGCCGTCCATGCCGCCGGCGGCCGGATCTTCGCCCAGCTCTGGCATGTCGGCCGCGTCTCGCACATTTCGCTGCAGGCCGATGAGGCAGCCCCCGTGGCGCCCTCGGCCATCACCGCCAAGTCCAAGACCTATGTCGCGTCCGGCTTTGCCGAAACCTCGGCACCGCGCGCTCTCGAAACCGCCGAGATCGCCGGGGTCGTCGCCGACTTCGCCAAGGCGGCCGAAAACGCCAAGCGCGCCGGTTTCGACGGCATCGAACTGCATGGCGCCAACGGCTATCTGATCGAACAGTTCATCAAGGACGGCACCAACAAGCGCACCGACCAATATGGCGGATCGATCGAGAACCGCGTGCGCTTCCCGCTCGAAGTGGTCGACGCCGTGCTGAAGGTCTTCCCCAGGGAGCGGGTCGGCATTCGCCTGTCGCCGGTGAGCCCGGCCAATGATGCCTCGACCAGCGATGCCGCCGAAGTCTACGGCCATCTCGTCCAGGAGCTCGGCAAGCGTGGCATCGGCTTCATCCATGTGGTCGAAGGCGCCACGGGTGGCCCGCGCGACAATGCGCCCTTCGATTATGCCGCGCTGCGCAAGGCTTTCCCGGGCGCCTATATCGCCAATAACGGCTATACCCGCGACCTCGCCATCGAAGCGATTGCCGAGGGCCGGGCCGATGCCGTCGCTTTCGGCAAGGCCTTCATCGCCAATCCCGACCTGCCGGAGCGGCTGCGCGTCGGCGCGCCGCTGAACGAGCTCGAGCGCGCGACCCTCTATGGCGGCGACGCCAAGGGTTATACCGACTATCCCGCGCTGACCCAGGCCGCGGAGTAGCCGTCCCGGCCATGGGCGCGGCATGACCTGCCGCGCCCATCGCCTTCAGGTTTCGTCGGCGGCGCGTTCGGCGCGCGCCTCGGCCTCGCTCTTGCCCAGGCGCCAATAGGCCACCGCAAGGTGCTGGCCGCGCTCGAGGCCGAGATCCTGGCGCCAATGGCGCCTGATCGCCTTGACGGTCGCGGCCTCGGCGCCGAGCCAGCCGAAATACGTGCCCTGCTTCGGCCATTCGACCGCTTTGATGTGCTGTTCGAGCGCCGGTGAGCGACCCGGCGCCACGCCGTTGCGGTGCAGCCAGACGATGTTGATCGCCGCCCTGCAGGCGATCGGCTGTTCGTCGTCGCCGTCCTCGACCTCAATGAAGGCGACGCCGCGCGCCGTCTCGGGCAGGCCTTCGAGCAGCCGCGCCATGGCGGGAAGCGCGGTCTCGTCGCCGGCGAACAGGTGCCAGTCGGCTGATGGCAAGCGGCTGCCGCCCGGTCCGAGCATGCCGACCACCTGACCCGCCTGCACGCGCGCCGCCCAGGCCGAGGCCACGCCCTCGTCGCCATGCATGACGAAGTCGACATCGAGCTCGCCCGCGGCGGCATCGACGCGGCGCACGGTATAGGTCCGCGAGCTTGGCCGGCGACCCTCGGGCGGCCAGGCGGGCCGGCCGTCGCGGCCGGGCACCGGCCATTCCGGAACATCCAGCCCGGCCGGCGGGATCAGCAGGCGAATGTGCAGGCTCGGCGAATCATAACGTCCGAGGTCCTCGCCGAAAAAGGTGATGCGCCTGACATGCGGCGTCACGTCGGCCCAGCCCTTGACCCGCATTTCGCGAAAGCTCGGCAGCACCGTGCCGCCGCAACCATCGCCGGTCCAGACGATGTCCGGCTTCTCGTCGGCGGCGAGCTCGGTCAGCCGCTCGGCCAGCACGAATTTCAGCGTGGACAGCGCTTCCTCGTCGCGCGCCTCGGCGCGCATCAGCAGGGCCTCGGCCTCGGCCCGCATGGTGGCCAGGCCCCAGGGCAATTCGGCCCGGCCGGTTCCTGCGTCGCAGGTCGCCGTGAACAGGTCGAACTTGGCGATGTCGGCGCAAAGCGCGGCGATATGGGCCTCGGCCGCGCGCGTCCTGATCCGGGCTTCCGAAATGAGAATGGCCATGATGCACTCCGATGTGGCGACCGGCATCTTGCCCGTCAGGCAATTCGGCCGCCGTCATCGACGCGCATAACGAAGTCAAAATCCCTATTCAACGACTATCTTCTGGAATGATTTCAATTCAAAACGACAACGATACTACTCTGGAACGATACTATTCTGGCTATTTCCGACGATGACTCGTCGCCACCAAGTCCATCCCGGTCCGTGCCGGCGACTGCCCGCACGGACCTCTGGCGCCCGCACCGGCAATCGGTCAGGCGGAAGCCGGCCGATCGGACGGATGTGCGACGCTGATCACCGTCAGCCGGTTGGGATGGCCGCCAGGCCCGACCCATTCGAAGGACTGGCCGGGCGACAGACCGATCAGGGCGGCGCCCAGCGGCGTCATGACCGAAATCTTGCCCTCGGCAATATCGGCCTCGGCCGGGAAGACGAGCTGGACACGGCGCTGCTGGCCGCCGTGCGAGGTGAACTCGACGGTCGAGTGCATGCCGATGGCATCGCGCGGCAAGGCATCCGAGGCGACGATCCGGGCGCGGTCGAGCTCGGTCAGCAGCGCTTCGGCGACCGCGGGCGAGCGGGCCAGCGCATCATTGGCGAGAGCCGACAGCCGTTGATGGTCGAATTCGCTGACGACGATGGGCGGCAGGGCCTGGCTATGGGGGGTCTGGGTGGGGGTATTCATGGTCAAAACCTTGGGGAAATGGTTGAGGGTGCCGCGGCAGGAGCGCCGGCGGCAGTCGACCTCGGCCCGATCCACGCCACAGGGCGGAATCCAGGCGGAATTGTCGTGCGGGATATGAAACCGCGCCCCGTCTCGGGGCGCACGCACGCCGAGCCGGGGCTAGGCGCCCAGCATGAGCTTCACCCGGAGGGAAGCGTTTCGGTCAGCGGCGAAGAAGCGTTTCATGACGCTGAATCTGGCGTGTCGGCCGCGTTTGTCAAGCCTGCCGGCGCCGGTGGCCGAACGAGCGGCGGCCCGAACGGCTCCCCGACAGCAGGAAGGCCGCCTTTCGGCGGCCTTCGCTAGGCTTTGCACGGAACAGGTGAAGGGAGGTGCGAAACTCGCCACCCCGACCCTCGGAGAGGATCGATCAGCGCCGGCCCGGAATCGAGCCGCCATTACGCACGCAGGACTGGTACATCGCGGCACGGGTGCGCGAGATGCCCTGGTCGTTGCGATCGCCGGGAACCGCGTCGATGACGTCATGCATGCACTTGGAAATCACCTGCGGGTTATTCCGCTGCCTTGCCGAGCGTGACTGAGCGTCGGCGGTGCTGACGAAGATCAGGACGGCGCCGGTCGACAGGGCTGCGATGGTCATCAGGGACTTGAAGGTTGGGCGAGCCATTTGGTCCTCCTCTTGGCATGGCGACCTCATCAAGCGCTGGAACCGGACGCAGTTCGATCAGGCAATGTCTCGGGTCGGCTGGCAATAAATGCCCAGGCGATCTCAGGGAATGACCTGAGGGGCGATGCCGGGCATTGTCCGGGCGCCCGGGTCACGCCTCGCCGCTCGGGCCATGCCCGGACGGCGCCGCGCGGCCGCACCGGCGGATGGCCGGACGGCGCGACGATGGGCTTCGGAACGTTGGCGGTCAGGACTCGACCAGCTTGTTGCGCACGGCATAACGGATGAGATCCGCCATGGACTTGGCGCCGAGCTTGCGCATGGCGGTCGCCCGATGGGTCTCCACCGTCTTGACGCTGACGCCGAGCTGGGCGGCGATGCGCTTGTTGCTGGCGCCCTCGGCGATGAGCTGCACGGTCTCGCGTTCGCGGCTGGTCAGATGGACCGCCGATGCGGAACCGCCGATGAAGCTTGCCAGCATGGTTTCCGAGACGCGGTCGGTGAAATAGGGACGCGACATCGCAAGCGCGCTGACCGCCTGAAGCAAATGCTCGTCGGCCTCGCTTTTCAGCAGGAAGCTGCGGACCCCGGCGCGCAGGACGTCGCGCATGAGGTCTTCGCTGTCATGCTGGGTGAACATCAGGATCTGGAGCCGCGGCAGGGCCTTGCGGACCTGTTTCACCACTTCCAGGCCGTTCAGTCCCGGCAGGGAATAGTCGAGAATCGCGATATCGGGCTTTTCCTGGATCGCCAGGCGCACGGCTTCGAGCCCATCCGCCGCCTCCGCGCAGATTTCCCAATTGCCGCGCGATTCCAGCAGGCTGCGGATGCCGCGACGAACGATCTCGTGGTCTTCGGCCAAGAGTACCCGCGCCATGACGATGCTCCTACCCGCGACGCACATGCCTCGTCATTGCCGGCCCGGCCGTGCTATGCCGGACCGTGCCTGCCTCGACCGGTATCGGGACCGGGCAGCCCGCGCCGCTCCGGACAGGCCGCGAGAGCCGCGCGTACTTCTCGATCAAGCAACCCCCATGGCGGCATCGGGTTCGACGGCGCTGCGATCGACCGTTTCGCCGCCCTTGCGGACATGCAGGCGAACGGCCCGGGCCGTCCGAGCCCAAAGCCGCCGGTTCGGGCGAACGAGAGGACGCCGCCGCGTCGCGGCCTCCCGCCGGGAGACATCCAGGCGCGGTTCCCGCAAGAATGGGTCAGCGCCGACCAGGGATCGTTCCACCCTTGGCGGCATGGGACCGGCACGGCCGGACGCGGCTCCCGGCGCCCGCGGATCCGCGCAAGGCGAGCGACCTGAGAGCGAGACGGTCCATAGGCTCCTCCTTTTCGGGCCGGCACGACCAATGAAACTCCGAAACCGGCCGACTTCGATCAGGCGATACCCGAAAGGGGGTGAGAATATTCCTGAGCGGATGGCAGGGGATGTCCTGAGAGGCGCGCGCCGCACGGCGCCAGAGGGGCTCGGCCGGGGTCGTGCGGCGATACTCTAGAAATCCTCTAAGCTATTGATGTTGCATCCATAATCTTCTCCGGTGTAAATGCCGCCGTCATCCTGGCTCATGAGCTCCCGACAGTGGCCGATTCCGTCAGTCTTGCCGTCGACGACCTGCTGAACCGCGCGATCGAGGCGCATTACGCCGAGATCAAAGCCGCGGTGCGCCGGCGCGGCCATTCCAGGGCGACCGCCTCCGACGTGGTCCACGACCTCTATATCAAGCTCGCCGAGCAGCCCGGCGTGCTGAGAGGCAAGCGATCGATCGGCGCCTTTCTGTGCCGCGCGGCGATCAATCTGGCGGTCGACCGGCTGCGCCGCAGCCGTTTCGAGGAGCGGCTTTTTTCCGGCACCCAGACCGAAGCGCTGGTGATCGCCGCCGAGACGGCCGCGCCGGACCACGGCCTCATGGTCGAGGCGCGCCTGACCGTCCTGCGCGAGGCCATTGGCGCGCTGCCCGCCCGCCGGCGCGCCGTCTTCATCCTGCACCGCCTGCATCGCCTGCCGCCCGACGAGATCGCCGCGCGGCTCCGCATTTCCCGCAACATGGTCGATCGCCATTTGCGGCGGGCGCTGGCCCATTGCCTCGATCGCCTGTTCCAGATGGACTAGGGTCCAATCCCCATGGGGGTCCTCCGGCGGAGGGCCCGTTCGTCTCCCCTGGGAAGAGACATGACGGCCGGGAGCCGCGATGACGGCCAGAGAAACGACGCGGACGCGGCAGCGGCGCCACAGGCAGGCCGCCGACTGGTTCCTGCGCAACCAGGAGCCGGGCGGGAAGGCCGATGCCACCGCATTCCAGGCCTGGCTGGACGGCGATCCCGCCAACAGGACCGCCTATCAGGCGGCCGAGCGCATGATGGGCGAGGCGCGCGGCGCCATCCTGGCCGATCCGGGCTTGAGGGATTTCGCGATGGAGCCCGGTGGTGCGAAAGCCCGTCCGGTCATCCTATCCATGCTGGCGATCGGGCTTGCCGGCGGCCTGTTCCTGCTCGCCGACGGGCCCATGCGGCTCAAGGCCGATGCCATGTCGGGCCCCGGCGAAATGCCGGTCATCACCTTGGCCGACGGGTCGACCCTGCAGCTCAACGCCTCGTCGGCGGTCGCTTATGATTTCACCGGCGCCACGCGGACCGTGACGCTGCTGCGCGGCCAGGCCTTTTTCCAGGTCGCCCGGGATATCGGACGGCCCTTCGTCGTCACCGCCCAGGGCGGCCGCATCACCGCGCTCGGCACAGCCTTCGACGTGCGCCTAGGCGCCGAGGCGACCGATGTCACCGTCACCGAACATGCCGTCTCGCTTGCCGCATCCGGCCCGGCGGTGCGGCTGGAAGAGGGCCAGCGGGCAGCCTTCCGGCCGGACGGGACGATCGGCGAGATCCAGCCCGCCGACATGCTCGCCGCGCTCGCCTGGCGCCACGGCCAGCTGGTCGTCGACAATGCGACGGTCGCCGAGGTGGTCGCCGAGATCGGCCGGCATTTCCGCGGCCGTATCCTGATCGCCGGCACGGCGCTGGCCGAGCGGCGCGTCAGCGGCAGCTTCGCGATCGCCGATACCGACGCCGCGTTGTCCTTTCTGGAGCGGAGCCTCGGCATATCGGCGATCCGGCTCGGCCCGCTGATCGTGCTGCGCGGCTGACCACCGGCCGACCCATGGGAATTTTTCGGCCGGCGGGAGTCCTCGGGCCGGATCCCTGTTCGTCACCCCTGTGAGCGGCCATTGCGGGCCGCATCGCGGACAAAGACGCGACGCCTTGAACGTCGCCGTTTGGGGGCCTTGATGGTGACGAATGAAGGATCGATGCGCGGCCACGCGCTTCCGGCGCGGCGGCTGCGGCTCGCGCTGCTGACCGGCACGATGCTGGCGATCGGTGGCGTGGCGCCGGCCGCCGGGCAGGCGCGACCAGCGGCCCCGGCGGCGGCCCGCGCGATCGCCGTGCCCGCCGGCCCGCTGACGCCGGCGCTCAACCGCCTGGCCGCCCAGACAGGATTGCAGATCCTGTTCGATGCGCGCCTGGCGACCGGCAAGGCGACCCGCGGCGCCCAGGGCAATCTCACGGCGGCGCAGGCGCTCTCCGCGCTGCTGGCCGGCACCGGCCTCGCGGCGCGGCCGACCGGGGCCAATGCGGTGACCATTGTCGGCGCCGCCGCCGGCGGCGGTGGCAGCCCCGATGGAGCTATCGCCCTCGACACGATCGACGTTTCGGGCGGCCGCGGTCCATCCGCCGCGGACGAGCCGTTCCAGACGCCGGGATCCTCGGCTCATATCTCGCGCGAGCAGATCCAGCGCGTGCCGCCCATCTCGCTCGGCGACATGTTCCGCGAGACGCCCGGCGTCATCTCGGCCGGCGGCCGGACCGGCTCGGGCCTCAACCTGAACATTCGCGGCCTGCAGGGCATGAACCGGGTGGCGACGCTGGTCGACGGCACGCAGCAGAGCGGCTCGCAATATATCGGCTATCGCGGGCAGACCAGCAGCGTCTATATCGATCCCGACCTGATCGCCGGGATCGACATCGTCAAGGGGCCGAGCGACGGTCCCTACGGCTCCGGCGCCATGGGCGGCGTGGTCAATATGCGCACGCTGGACGCGCGCGACATCGTCCGTCCCGGCCAGACCTATGGCGCCCGGCTGATTGCCGGGCTCGGCACCAATACGGTGGCGCCGGCGATCGGCTCGACCTCGGTGCGGACCGATCGCGACGGCTTTTTCAACGGCGATTCCTTCAATGGCAGCCTGGCCGCCGCCGTCGTCACCGACCGCTACGAATTGCTGACCGCCATCTCCCGCCGCAGGTCCGGCAATTATTTCGCCGGCACGACGGGAGCCTCGACCTATATGAGCTATCCGCCATTCTCACCGCCGACCCAGGCACCGCTCTCGCCGATCCGGCCGGGGCAGGAGGTGTTCAACACCTCGGAGGATTCGCTGTCGATCCTGACCAAGGCCAAGCTCATCTTCGGCGAGGGCCAATCCCTGGAATTCGGCTTCACCCATTACGAAAACCGGCGCGGCGAGATCAACGACATCGATCTCGTCTACAGCAACTGGTTCGTCGCGCGGCAATATAATCTCAGCAAGACCGCGACCAACACGTTCACGCTACGCTACGCCTATGATCCCGGCGACAATCCCTATCTGAACCTGCGCGCCAATCTCTGGTTCACCGATTACAAGAGCGACCGCTATTCCGCCGGAACCGTGCTGAACGACCTGGCCGGCATCCTGCCGATCCAGACGCTCGGCAGCGAGATCTGGAACCGCTCGCAATTCCGCACACCGTTCGGCCGGCTCGACCTGGACTATGGTGTCCAGTTGACGCGGGAAGCCGCCTATGGCCTCGATTTCGGCCTGCGCAATTACCCGGGCGTCGGCTGGCTCTATAACGGCGCCGACCCGGCCGGCACGCGTTTCACCGGCGGTCCGTTCAGCCGGGCGAGCCTCAAGGTGACCGACTGGCTGATCCTGGCCGGCGGGCTGCGCTACGACTATTACGCCCTCGACGGCAAGGACCGGCCGCTGTCGCAGATCGAAACCGCGCATCAGAGCGCCGGGCGCCTCAATCCGACCGCCAGCATCACCATCGAGCCCTGGCAGGGCCTGCAGGTCTTCGGCCAGTACAGCCAGGGCTGGCGACCGCCGAGCCTGCGCGAGACCACCTTCCTGCTGGGCGGCCCGGGCGCCATTCTCGGCCCCAATCCCCACCTCAAGCCGGAGGAGGCGCGCAACATCGAGTTCGGCGCCAATGTCTCGCGCAACGGGGTCTTGACCGAGAATGACCGCCTGCGCCTGAAGATCGCCTATTTCAACAACAATTACGACAATTACATCGTCCGGCTGCGCGACCCGCAATTCCGCTTCAGCTATATCTGGGACAATATCGAAAAGGCGAAATTCGAGGGCTACGAGATCTCCGGCAGCTACGATGCCGGCCTGATCTTCGTGCAAGCCGCCTTCAACCTCTATACCAATATCAAATATTGTCCCGCCAACCAGGCCTGCAGCGGCCTGGGCATCGGCACCGACTATGGCGCCAATTACATCCCGCCGAAATATAGCGGCAGCATCACGCTGGGCGCGCGCCTGTTCGACGAGGCGCTGGTCCTGGGCACGCGGGTCACCTTCGCCGGCGAACGGGCCAATTCGGCGCCGGGTTCGTTCATCCCGGCCACGATCTGGCCCGCCAGCACGGTCGTCGACCTCTTCGGCAGCTACAAGATCAGCGAGAATCTCAAGCTGAACGTCAGCGCGTCGAATATTTTCGACCGCTATTACCTGGAACCCCTGACGATCTCGTCCGTCCCGTCGCCGGGGCGCACGGTCAAGGCGGGCATCGAAGCACGCTTCTGACGTTTCGCACAAAGACCGGGGCCGCCGCGCGCGGCCTCGGCGTGCCCACGGGCAAGGCCGGCAGCCACAGCCCGAAGCCAGTGCCGGCATCGCCGCGGTCGAGCCCCGCTCCCCGGCGCCCCCTTGAGCGATGCATGCCGACCGGCGGTGCCCGGCCATGCCCGTCGGATGGGGGTCTGGCAGATATGTGCCAATGACCTATTCTGCGGGAACCGGGCCGTCGGCGCGCCGCGATGCGACCGGACGGTGCGCGACGGGAATGCGAAATTCCGGCCGCGTGGACATCGCCGCCCCAGCCGCTTACGGAAGACCCCCGAGCCGTCGATTTTTCAATTGATCCGCTGTTTCAGCCCATCGTCAGAGTGAGAACGTCCCGAATGTCCGCCGCGCCGACCGATAGCGACATGATCTATCCGATCCTGACCCCGCCTCAATCGGGTGAGGTCATCGCGGTCGCGCCGGGCATTCTCTGGACGCGGCTGCCGCTGCCGTTCCGGCTCGACCACGTGAACATCTATCTGATCGAGGATGGCGACGGCTGGGCGGTGCTGGACACCGGCATCGACGACGCGGTGACGCGGGCGGCCTGGGAAGCGCTGGTCGCGGGCCCGCTGAAGGGCCGGCGCCTGACGCGCCTGATCGTCACGCATTTCCATCCCGACCATATCGGCCTGGCGGGCTGGCTCGCCGAGCGCTTCCAGATCCCGCTCGTCACCAGCCAGACCTCCTATCTCAGCTGCCTCAACATATCGCTCAGCCCCAATGCGCTGGATGCCAAGCTCTACCGGGATTTCTATCTGAGCCACGGGCTCGGCGCCGAACTGACCGAACTGGTCAGCACCCAGGGCAACGAATATCTGCACATGGTCGCCAACCTGCCCGGCACCTTCCTGCGCATCGTCGGCGGCGACACCATCGCCATTGGCGGCCGGACATTCTCGGTGCTGGTCGGCGACGGCCATGCCGCCGAGCAGATCATGCTGCATTCGGCCGCCGACAAGATCCTGTTCGTCGCCGACCAGGTGCTCGCCAAGATCTCGCCCAATGTCAGCGTCTGGGCGGTCGATCCGAACGGCGATCCGCTCGGGTTGTTCATCCGGTCGTTGCGGCGGCTGCGGTCCGAGATCCCCGAGGACACGCTGGTGCTGCCGGGCCACCAGCTGCCGTTCTACGGCATTCACGTGCGCAGCACGCAGCTCATCGCGCATCACGAATCGCGCTGTTCGGCGCTGCTGGAGGCCTGCCGCCAGGCGCCGCGCTCGGCCGCCGACCTGATCCCGATCATCTTTCCGCGCAAACTCGACGCACACCAGACGAGCTTCGCCTTCAGCGAGGTGCTCGCGCACGTCAATTACACCCTCAAACAGGGTGAGCTGGTGCGTGACGGCCGGCGCGGCGGCGTCGAATATTTCACCGCGCGCTGATCCGCGCCCGCCGCGGCGGATCAGGCGGCTTCGAGGCCGGCCTCGCTCGCCCTGAGCACCACCGCGTGATCGAGCGACAGCGTGATCCGGACCGTCGATCCCGCCGGCTGCTCGTCGATGATCCGGCCGCCGGCGACACGCATTTCGATCGGCCCGAGGCCATCGGCCTCGACCCGGGTAATGGTGTGCGTGCCCTGGTAGATATGCGAGATCACCTTGGCCGAAACGACATTGGCCTCGGGCTTGGCCGGATCGGCGATCGCGATCTTTTCCGGCCGGACGAAGACGCGGACATCCTCGTTATCCTGGGGCAGCACGCCGGCGAGCCCTTCCGCCGTCAGCGTCAGCGCGCCCGGGAAGGCAAAGGACATCGATGTGCCCCGGCGGCTGAGCCGGGCGACCGGCAGGCGGTTGATCTCGCCGATGAACGAGGCGACGAAGCCGTTGGCCGGCCGGCTATAGAGTTCCAGCGGCGCCGAGATCTGCTGGATCTCGCCGCGGCTCATGACCACGATGCGGTCCGACATGCTGAGCGCCTCGCCCTGGTCATGGGTGACGAAAATCGTCGTCAGGCCGGTCTTCTCGTGCAGTTCCTTCAACTCGAACTGCATCTGGGTGCGCAGGTTCTTGTCGAGCGCCGACAAGGGCTCGTCGAGCAGGAGAACCCGCGGGCCGAAGGCAATGGCACGGGCCAGCGCGATGCGCTGCTGCTGGCCGCCGGACAATTGCTTGACGCGGCGCTCGCCCATGCCCGACAGCTTGACCATGTCCAGCGCACGCTCGACGTCGCGGGTGATGGTCTGCCGGTCGCGCTTGCGCATGCGCAGGCCGAAGGCGACGTTGTCGAACACGCTCATATGCGGAAACAGCGCATAGTTCTGGAAGACCATGCCGGTGTCGCGCAGATAGGGCGGCACATTGGTGACGTCGCGGCCGTCGATATTGATCTGTCCGGAGGAGGCCGCCTCGAAGCCGGCGATCATGTTGAGCAGCGTGGTCTTGCCGCAGCCGCTCGGTCCGAGCAGGGTGAGGAACTCGCCGCGCCGGATCGACAGGGTCACCTGCTTGACGGCGGTCACCGAACCGTAGCGCTTGGCCACATCGTTGATCTCGACGGCGTTTTCGGGCTGTTTTTTCGCCAGGGCGGCCTGATCGGTCACTTTGTTTCTCCCGTCTTCTTCAGTGCGACTCGATCGCAAGGACGCGCTTCAACCCCAGAACCTTGTCGACGAAGAACATGCCGAGCGTCGTCGAAATGATCAGGATCGACGAAATCGCCGCGATGGTCGGGTCGGTATATTCGCGAACATAGGTGTACATCGCCACCGGCAGCGTCTGGGTCGCGTAGCTGGTGACGTAGAGCGATGCGGTGAATTCGGTGAACGACAGAATCGACGCGACGATCCAGCCGCCGACAATGCCGGGCACGAGCAGCGGCAAGGTAATCTTCCGCAGGACATTGACCGGCGAGGCGCCCAGATTGGCGGCGGCGCGTTCCAGCGACGTATCGATATTGGCCAGGCTCACATAGACGCTGCGGGTGACGAAGGGCAGCACCAGCACGGCATGGGTCAGGATGACGATGGCATAGCCATTGGTCAGGTCGAGCATCGAGCCGAGCAGGAGGAAACCGAAACCGGTGGTGAAGCGCGGAATGATCAGCGGCGAGGACAGGATGAAATCCAGCAGGTTGCGGCCGATGAAGACGAAGCGGTTGGTCACATAAGCCGCCGCGATGCCGACCAGCGAGGCAACCGTCGAGGCGCAGACCGTGACGATGAGGCCGTTGTAGAAGGAGGTCTGGAAATCCTCGTAGGAGAAGGCGCGTTCATACCAGCGCAGGGAGAAGCCCTGCGGCGGGAATTTCAGCACTTCGGTCGGATTGACCGAGGTCATGATGACGACCACGGCCGGCATGGTCAGAAAGACCAGGATGGCGGTGACGAGGATCCAGAACAGTGTCTTCTGCATGGTCCATGCCTCCCTATTGCTGGGCCACGCGGCGCTCGAGGCGCGACACGAAGGGCTGGATGACGGCCAGGCTGCCGACCGCGGCGATGAAGGCAACCACGCTCAGCACGGCGGCGAGCGGGAAATTGAATGACGACAGGCCCTGCAGATAGACCAGGTTGGAGATCATCAGGACCTTGCCGCCGCCGATCAGCTGGGGCGTCGCGAAGGCGCTCATCGTCCAGGCGAAGATCACCACCGTGCCCGCGACGATGCCGGGCATGGTGAGCGGCACCGTGACGTGCCAGAACACGGTGAGCGGCGGCGCGCCGAGATTGGCCGCAGCCTTCTCATAGTCCCGGTTGACATGACCGATGGCGGTGGCGAGCAGGATGATCATCACCGGCATGGAGAAATGCACCAGCGCGACGACGACGCCGAGCTTGGTGTACATGAACTGGAACGGCTTCGAGATCAGCCCGAGCGCCAAGAGGCCGGAATTGATGAAACCCTCGGTGCCGAGCACCAGCATCCAGGCATAGGTGCGCACGATCTCGCCGGTGAACAGCGGCGTGATCGCCAGGATGACCAGCAAGGTGCGGAGCCATTCCTGCTGCGTGCGGACCAGCGCATAGGCGACCGGATAGCTCAGCAGCAGGCAGAACACCGCGGTCAGGAAGCTGATCAGGAAGGTGTCGAGGATCACCCAGAAATAGAGCGGGCGGCCGATGCGGGCGAAATTGTCGAGGGTGAAGCCGCCGGTCTCGAGCGAGCCCGGAACGAATTCTCGGAAGCTGTACTGGAACACGCTGGCGAGCGAAGCGATCACCGCCAGGCCGACGAGAATGCACGGGGTTACGAAGAACCACCAGATTTGACGATCTGTCATCGAACGACGCCTTGTCTGCCGCTCCACCCCCGGACGGGCGAAGCGGATCTGCGTTCTGGCCGGCGAGGCCCGTCAGCGGGTCATGTTCTCGGTGAACCAGGTCTTCCATTCCGGCAGCAGCTTGGCGCGGATCTCGTCGTCGACCAGAATGTGCTTCTTCAGCTGATCCTCCGTCGTGACGATGCCGGGCAGGGCCGCGAGCTCGGCGCTGATATGCGCCTTGCCGGTCATCGGCGAGCACCGGTAGATGTCGCAGAGCTTGGACTGAACATCCGGATCGAGCGCGGTATTGATGAATTCATGCGCGGCATCCGCCATGCGCGTGCCGGCATTGATGCCGATCGCGTCGATGCCGACGACGCCGCCTTCCCTGGGCACCACCAGCTTGATGGGAATGCCGAGCTTCATCTGGTGATAGGCGTTGATCGACAGGATGACCTGGACCGGAGTCTCACCGGTCTTCATCAGCTCCTGCGAGGTCGCATCCGACTGGTAGAAGGCCTTGATGCTGGGCTTCAGCTTTTCCAGGAGCGGCACGCCCTTCTGCCAGGTCCTGGCATCGCCGCCCGACAGCAGCGCCGCCACGATGATGATGTGGCTCGGGTCGAAATCGGGCAGGCCGAGCTTGCCCTTGACCGGATCGCCCCAGAGGTCGCTCCAGCTGGCGAGCGAGAAGCCCGCCGGCATCAGGTCGGTGCGGAAGGCCGGGGTGAAGACATAGGAATAGAGCCCGATATGGAAGGGGCTGCGCAAGGCCGAGCCATAGGCGTCCTTGAGATTGGGAATCTTCTGGGTGTCGAGATTCTGGAACAGCTTGTCGGCGACGTAGAGATGGGCGACGTGGCTGGTGGTGAGCGTCAGGTCGGCCTCCGGCCGGCCGGCCGAGACCTTGGCCTTGGTCAGCCGGTCCATGGTTCCGCCGGTGATGAAATCGACCTGCAGGCCGGCGCGCTTGGTGAATTCGGTGGCGATGGCTTCCTTGGCGCCGTCGCGCCAATTGCCGCCCCAGATGCTGACGACGATCCGGCGCGCCTGGGCCGTCGCGATATTCGGGCTGGCCAGCACGGCCGCGGCGGCCATCAAACAATGTCTGCGTGTCGGCATCGTCATCCCCTGGTGTTCGTTCCGCGCAAGGTCACGGGTTTTCCCTCCCTGCGTCGGCCTCCGCATGTTTTTCGGTCGCTACCGCGCATTGACCGGCGGCAGCATTTTCGGCGGCAGGTCCGCCTTCGGGTGAAACCGTAACATGATGCCGTAGTTGTATGCAACATCGTCAAATATGTATTCTTGATCGAATTTGTTGCATACTCGCCGCCCAATGCGCACGGCATGAGCGTTCCGCCCGGACCCCGGTCGCGGCCAGTGCTCATGCGGGTTTGCGCGTGTCGAAATGGCCGCGCCATGCCGGCGACGGCAGCCTCGCGCGGCGTCAGTCGAGATCGCTCGCGGCTTCGCAGACTAAGCCCCGCCGCGCCCGACGGGCCAGCAAGCAGGGCCGAATGGCTGGTACCCGGATCCGACCGGGCTTGGGCGGCGCGCAGGCGCGCACGCCCGCGCGCTCAGCGGGGGAGGGATTTGCCGACAATGAGGCGCTCAGGCCGAAGCCGGCGGCGGCACGCATCAGCCAGGACCGCCGGGATCGGCCGGTTACAGCACCTGCGCCAGGAAGGCCTGCAGGCGGGGGCTCGCCGGACTGGTGAAGAACCGGCTGGTCGGCGCCTCCTCGACGATTTCGCCCTTCTCCATGAAGATGCAGCGATGCGCGACGCGGCGCGCGAAGCCCAGTTCATGGGTGACGCAGACCATGGTGATGCCGGTCGAGGCCAGGTCCTCCATGATGCGCAGCACCGAGCCGACCGATTCAGGGTCGAGCGCCGAGGTCGGTTCGTCGAACAGCATGATGCGCGGCTTGAGGCACAGCGCACGCGCGATCGCCACGCGCTGCTGCTGGCCACCGGAGAGTTCGCCGGGATATTTCCCGGCCTGATCGAGCACATTGACCTTCTGGAGATAGTCGCGCGCGACCGCTTCGGCCTCGGCGCCGGCCATGCGCAGCGCCAGCTTGAGCGCGAAGGTGCAATTGGCCAGCACGGTCATGTGCGGAAACAGGTTGAAGCTCTGGAACACCATGCCGAGTTCGCGCCGGACCTGCGCGATGCTGGCCGGCTTGTCGACGAGCGCGATGCCGTTGACGTGGATCGTGCCGGAACTGTGCTGCTCGAGGTGATTGAGGCAGCGAATGAGGCTCGATTTGCCGGAGCCCGATGGGCCGCAAAGGACCAGGATCTCGCCATTGGCGACATCGAAGCTGATGTCGCGCAGGGCATGGAACGGCCCGTAATATTTGTTCAGCGCCCTGACCGAAATGGCCATCGGCGCGGCGGCCGGGTCGGTCGTGGCGGACTTCATCAACATGCCTGTATCCATGGGAAGACGACTTTCCACGGCCTGACCGGTCCGGATGCGGGCCGGTCAGTGCCTGACGAGATGACGGTTGAGCCGCCGGTCGGCCATGTTGAAGGCCAGCCGCATGACATTGATGATCGACCAATAGATCGCGGCCGCCGTGACCAGGGGCGTGAAAGGGTCGTAGGTGTAGTCGAACACGGTATTGGCGGCGGCGGTGAGGTCGACAATGGTGATGGCGCTGACCGCCGAGGTGCTCTTGATCATGATGAGCAGCTCGTTCTGATAGGCGCGCAGCACGTAGCGGGCGGCCATCGGCAGGCGCAGCCGCCAGAGCGTCTGGCGCGGGGTGAGGCCGAGCGCGCTGGCCGCCTCGATGGTGCCGGCCGGCACGGCGGCGAGCCCGCCGCGGACGATTTCCGCCATATAGCCCGAATGGGTCAGGGTCAGGCCGAGCCAGGCGCAGACATAGGCATTGGAGAACAGGGCCCAGAGGACCGTGTCGCGGATCACCGAGAACTGCGGCAGGCCGCTATAGATGAGATAGAGCAGGACGAGGCTCGGCACGCCACGGAAGAAGCCGATATAGGCGGCCGCCGCGATGCCGCCGGCGCCGGGTTTCAGGCGCGCCAGCGCGATCGGGATCGACAGAGCAAGGCCGAGCACCAGGACCGGCAGCAGGACGATGAAGGTCGTCGCGGTCCCCGCGAGCAGGGTCGGCAGGCTTTGCCAGGCAAGCGCTACATCATAATGCACGGGCTGCCCCCGAAACTGCGGCAGGCCGCACGCCGCGGTTCGCCCATTTTTCGACGCGCTGCGCGGTGAAATAGGTCAGCGCGGTCATAGCCAGGAAAAAGGCCGAGGCCAGCATGTAGTAGATGAAGGGCTCCTTGGTGACGCCGGAGGCGAGCCGCGCATAGGCCATGATCTCCTTCAGGCCGATCAGCGAGATCAGGGCGGTATCCTTCAGGACGACGATCCACATATTGGTCATGCCCGGCAAGGCGAGCCGCAGGACCTGCGGCAGGATCACCCGCAGCCAGGTCGAGAGAAGCGGGACGCGCAGGACCTTGGCCGCCTCGAACTGCCCCGGTGGGACATTCAGGATGGCGCTTCTGATGAGGTCGGCGAGATAGGCGCCATAGACCAGGCCGAGTGCCGCAACCGCGGCCATGAACGGGCTGACCTCGACCTTGACCTGAAGGCCGGCGAGCCCGGCAAGGCTGCCGATCATGCCCGAGCCCGCGTAATAGAACAGGAAGGCGACCAGCAATGACGGCACGCCGGTGAAGATCGAGGCATAGATCTGCCAGATCGTTCCGAGCACCAGCCTGCGCTTGAGCGTGGCGAGCGCGAAGAGAGTGCCGACCAGCAAAGCGAGCAGATAGGCCAGCACCGCGACCTGGATGGTCACCAGAGCGCCGAGGCCGAGCTGCTGCACGAAGCCCATCAAAGGCATCGGGATCACCGTATGGATAAGGACTTGAAATGTGGCGCGCGCCGGCCGTTGCCGGTCGGCGGCCGAGGCGACGGACGCCGCGGCCGCCGGCGCGTCACCTGCAGGCGGCTTCTTCCGGCAGCAATTCCACCGTCATGAATTGCCGGCGCAGGCGGGTGAAGGTGCAGTCTGCGATGATCGTGCCGAGCGTCGTATTCATCCGCTCCATCAGGGCGGTGCTTTCCTTGCGCGCGAGCCAGCTCGACCCCTGCTCGCCGCCGCCGGTCCACAGATCGCCGCCGGCGAATTCCCAGCCCTGGCCGGCGGGCTTCGACAGGAATTCGTTGGTCCAGCTGATCTTCGGGCCGAGCGTCAGATCGAGGCGGCCGGCCTGCAGGTCGAGGCGGATCTGATCGGGATTGTCGTAATAGACGATCTCGACGGCATTACCGAACTGCTCGATGACATATTTCGCCTGGGCCGAGCCGCGCTGCAGGCCCATGCGCAGGCCCTTCAGGCCTTCCCTGGTGAAGGAATAGGTCCGGCCGGATCGCACCACATAGGAATCCGGATTGAACAGCACCGGCCGGCCGAACAGCACCCGGGCGAGCCGCTCGGGCAGCGGCTTGGTCTGGCTGACGACGGCGTCGAGCTTGCTCTGCAGCAGCGCCGGGATGAGCGCCTTGAAATCCATCACGACGATTTCGCATTCGACATTCATCCGGCGGCACATTTCGCGCGCCAGTTCCGGCTCGAGCCCGGTTAATCGCCCGCTGGGATCGACCATGCTGAAGGGCGGGTAGCTGCCTTCATTGCCGAGCACCAGCTTTTCCGCCGAAGCGGACCCGCTCATGCCGGTGACGAGCGCGGCGACAGCCAGCCCCCGCAGAAATCCCCGAACGCCCTGGATCATCTTTTTCCCTCCCTCCGTCCGAAAAAACGCGCGACCGACCCCGGGCCGCTCGTGGAGCAGCTCTTTCGGGCCTCGCCGGCCTTTGATGCGACATCGTCAGTTGGTGGCACCCTGCGTCCGGAAACCGGTCCGGGATGCACGGCCCTCTGGCCCCGCGACACCGTCTCACCTGGCTTGCTCACTGAAGCTCGCCCAAGGTCGCGGCATCGTCATTTGCCAGGAGCGTATACCATGAGATTTTGAATGTCTACAATAGAATTACGATTGCACACAATTTCTGCGCGCACTGCTTTCGACTGCTGATGAAGGCGGCAATCGTGGCTGCCGGGCGTCGAACGCGGCATGCGATGACGGCAGGATAGCCTAGGCTGGCGGCACGGGCCCGCCGGACCGGAAGCCGAAAAGCCCTCCCGGCGCGAAAGCCTCGGCCATGAAATCGGCGAACAGCCGGACGGCCGGCCGCATGTTTTGCCGGCGCAGGCGCAAGGCGACCACATGGACCGGCGCCGGGCGCTCGGCTATGGCCAGCGCCGAAATACGCTTGCCGTCATAGCTGAGGTCCCTGCCGGGCAGCGCATTGTGGATGGTGTAGCCCTGGCCATGGGCGACCAGGCCGCGGATCAGTTCGGGCGAGCGCGAGCGATAGGCCACCCGCGGCTCGGCGCCGCAGGCCAGGAACAGATTGAAGAAATAGTCCCGCGAAAACGGCAGGTCGAGCAGGATGAACGGCTCGCCGGCGATCTCCTTGAGGCTGATCTCGGCGCGGTCGGCCAGCCGGTGATCCGCCGAAACGAGAATATGCGGCGGCAATTCCGCCAGCCGCTCGCCGAGGATTTCATCAGGCACCGCATAGGCATAGGCGAGCGCCAGCTCCAGCCGCCCGCTGGTCAGGCCGTCCATGATCTCCTGCTGGTTGCCCTCCTCCAGGCTGACCGAGATCCCCGGCATCCGGCGCGCGAATTCGGCCAGGAGGCCCGGCATGAAGCGCGCGGCCAGCGTGACGAAACTGCCGATCGCGATGTCGCCCGAGAGGTCTGCGCCGAGCGATTCCGCGCTCTTGGTGAAATCGCGCGCATGGCTGAGCAGGAGCCGCGCCTCGTTGACGAAATGCCGCCCCGCCGCCGTCGTGGTCATGCCGCGGGCGTGGTGCCGGACGAAGAGCGGCACACCCAGCCGCGCCTCGACCTGGGCGATCGCGGCGGAAATCGATGGCTGGGAAATGTTCAGCAGCTTGGCGCCGCCGCTGATGCTGCCCGCCTCGGCTGTCGTGACGACATAGTGGAGCATGCGCAGCGAGATCTGCATCGGTTTTTCCTATTTAGTTCAGCAGATAAAATTATTTTACCGATGCAAGCGGCCGGATCAATATCGGGGTTGAAACAGGCTCTCGAAGCTCCGGAACGCGCACGCTCCGGATTGCCCACCACTAGTTGCATATATTTTTCGTCACACCTCAGTCGCCGACCGAAAACGACAGGGAATTCTCGCTCATGACGCCCCATGCACAAGCAACCGCACAGCACGAGGACCGGCCGCGGTTTCGCTATGACGGCAATGGATCGCTCGCCCGTATCGGATTGATCTTCATGGCCTCGAGCGTGGTGATGGAATCCGAGATGTGGGCCATGGCGGCCGAAGGCGTGTCGATCCACACCACCCGCATCAAGCTGCCCAAGGTCACCGTCGAGGGCATCGAGGAGATGATGAACGCGCCGCAGCTCGAGGAGGCCGCCCGCCTGCTCGGCTCGGCGCCGATCGACCTCCTGTGCTTCGGCGGAACCAGCGCGTCGTTCCTGCACGGCACGGCCTATGACCATGCGCTGACCGCGAAGCTGAAGACCTGGGCGCCGGGCAAGAAGATCAACACCGCCTCCACCGCGAGCCTTGCCGCGCTCGCCGAGATCAAGGCCGGGCCGGTGGTGCTGGCGACCCCCTATGTCGACGAAATCCATCAGCGCGCCATTCGCTTCCTGGAAGAGAACGGCCACAAGGTGCTGCGCCACCGCAATCTCGGCATCGACAAGGACACGGCGCTCGCCGAGGTCTCGCTCGAACAGGTCTATGACCTCGTCAAATCGGTCGATCATGCCGATGCCAGCGCCGTCTTCGTCAGCTGCACGAATTTCCGCACCGCCGGCGCCATCGAGGCTTTGGAGACCGCGCTCGGCAAGCCGGTCGTCTCGGCGATCCAGGCTTCCTTCTGGCACAGCCTGAAGCTCACCGGCGTGAAGGGCGCAAGGCCCGGCTTTGGCCGGCTGATGCGCGACGTCACCGCGTAACGCCCCGCCTCCGCCCCTTGCAGCCGATCTCCTCCTTCAAGCCGTGCCGACAGGTTGCGACATGACCGAATTGACAGAAGCGGGCGCCGCCCGGTCGAACCATGGCGCCGTGCTGTTCTACAGCGAATTCGACGATCCCGAGACCTGGGGCGAGGCGCTGCGCGCCAATCTTCCCGGGCTCGATTTCCGGGTCTATCCGGATGTCGGCAATCCCGAGGACATCCGGCACGTCCTGGCCTGGAAACCCTTTCCGGGCTTTTTCGCGCCGTTCCGCAACCTCGCCCAGGTGGTCAATCTGGGCGCCGGCATAGATTCGCTGGTCGGCCGGACCGACCTGCCCGAGGTTCCGATCTCCAGGCTCTCCGATCCCGGCATGGTCGCCCTGATGCGCAGCTATGTGCTGTTCGCGGTGATCCGCTATGCCCGCGACATCCCGAGCTTCGAGCAGGCGCAGCGCCGTGGCGAATGGCGTTATATCCATCCTCGCCCGCTCAACCGGATCAAGGTCGGCGTGCTCGGCCTCGGCCATCTCGGCGCGGCCGTCGCGACGGGCCTCGCCGACGCCGGCTTCGACGTCCGGGGTTACGATCACGCGCCCAAGGCGATCCACGGCGTCACCTGCCACGATGCCACGACCGACCGGGCAGCGTTCCTGTCCGAGGTCGAGATCCTCGTCAACATGATGCCCCTGACGGCCAAGACCAAAGGCCTGATCGACCGGTCGGTGTTCGACGCCCTGCCGCGCGGCGCCAAATTCGTCAACGCCTCGCGCGGGCCGGTGGTCGACGAGCCGGCTCTGGTCGCGGCCCTGCAGTCGGGCCAGATCGGCGGCGCCACGCTCGATGTCTTCTGGGTCGAGCCGCTGCCGGCGGAGCATCCGTTCTGGACCATGGAAAACGTGCTGATCACGCCGCACCTGGCCAGCATCACCGTTCCGGAAGCAGCCGCCCGGGATGTCGCCGAGAGCATCCGGCGCGTCAGCGCCGGCGGCGAACCGCTCCATCGGGTGGACCCGCAGCGGGGATACTGAGGCGGGAAGGGCTCAGGCCGAAGCGCGAATGGGCTCGGCAATATCCCTTCGACACTCACACAAGGCGCAGGACGCGAGCGAGCACGACCGACGCGACCCGTCCGGTCGTCGACATTCTCGACGTCACCCCCGGCGAGCGAAGCGAGGGAAGGGGGTCCAGGGGTTGCAGGGCTTCTCCGCCAACGTGGCGAAATCACCTGGACACATGCGCTGAAGGCGCGGTGAAGCGGCCCTGGACCCCCTTCCCTCGCCTCCGCAGAAGCAAGAGCTTCTGCTCTGGCTCGCCGGGGGTGACGTACGGTGCGCGTGCGCCGCGTGGTGCGAATCCAGCCAATCCCCAATCCAAAGCTCCGAGCGATGCGAGCCTTGCAAGAACGACCACGCGATGCGCAGGTGGCCCGCGCTTCCGTCGAAGGCCACCGTGACCTGCCATGGGAAGCACCGAGCCGGCGAGGCGCCAGCCCCGCCTCGCCCTTTCAGCCCAGCCTCAGGCTCGGCTAAACAGCCCGCTCAGCTTCTTGCGCAGGATCGCGAACAGCAGCGCGATCACGTTCAGCTCGCTCGGCCCGGCCGGCGCCACCGGAGCAGCCGGCCTTTCGATCGCCGGGCCGGGTGCGGCGGAACGCTCGGTCGCCGCCGGCGGTGCGGCCGCCGCACTGGCGGCGTTCAGCTGCTGTTCCAGATTGGCCGCGAAAGCCTTGCAGATCTGGTCGGCGACGGCGTCGACAATGCCGCCACGGGCAAATTGGGCGAGCGAGCCGGACAAGGTGTAGTCGACCAGCACCGAGACCGTCGTGCCGGCGCCGTCGGCGGTCGGTTCGAGACCGTAGCGGACGTCACCCTTGGCGCGCGAGCCGTGGCTCTTGGCGGTTCCCGTGCCGACGATCGTGCCGGTATAGGTCGCCTCGTCGGCGGCGATATCCATCTCGCCATCGAAATCGGCCTTGACCGGGCCGAGCTTGACGGTCATCCGGCCCTTGGCGTGCTCGGGCGATGTCAGTTCGGTCAGCGAGGCGCCGGGCAGGCATTGCACGACCTTCGGCAGGTCCTGGAACTGCGCCCAGACGACCGGGCGCGGGTGGCGGACGGTGAAGACCTGTTTGATCTGCGGCATGGGAAACTCTCGGATCGCTGGGCTCAGGTGAGCCCGGCCCCACCGCGGCGGATGGGGCCGGGCCGATCGGTTCGCGCACGGTCAGTCCTCGGCGCCGCACCAGTCGTGGATGCACAGCGCCATCACCTTGATCGCGGTCATGTAGTCCTCGATCGAGACATATTCGTCATTGGCATGCATGACGGCGGTCGAGCCCGGGCCGAAGATCACCGTCGGCGTCGCGGCATATTCATTGAGGAAGCGCGTGTCGGCGGCGCCCTGCCGGCCGCTGATTTCCGGAAGACGGCCGGTCAGTTCGGTGAAGGTCTTCGACACCAGGTCGACGATCGGGTGGTCGCGCGGGATCTCGGAGGCCTGGGCGTCGTAGCCGACGAAACGGACGACAGGGGGATGGTCCTTCATCCAGTCGTCGCTCGCCGCCAGCGCCGCGATCTTGTCGACCAGGCTCTGCTTGACGCCCTCGTGGTCCTCGCCCGGCACGGTGCCGATGCTGCCCTTGAGCAAGGCGGTGGCCGGAAAGGCGCTCGGATAATTGCCGGCCTGGAAGCTGCCGATCATGCAGGGCAGCGAATCCAGCGCATTGGGATAAAGCGGATGTTTCACCGTGGCGACCCGGTGGTCTTCCAGCTCCTGCACCGCCTGGACGATCTTGTTGCCGAGCGCGATGCCGCTGATGCCCTGATAGCGCTTCTGGATGCCGGCGGGCTTGCCCTCGACGCTGATCTCGAACCAGATGCGGCCGATACAGGCCGGCTGGACGGCGAGATCGCTGGTCTCGCCGGAAATGCCGGCATCGGCCTTGTAGCCGCGGATCACCGTGTCGAGCGTGCCGTGGCCGCTGACCTCCTCGTCGATGACGACATTGATGAAGACGTCGCCCTTCAGCCTGACGCCGGCCTCCCTGAGGAATTCGACCGCGAGGATGTGGCTGGCAACGCCGCTCTTCATGTCGCAGGAGCCACGGCCATAGATGCGGCCGTCCTTGATCGCGGCCGACCAGGGATTGTCGCTCCAGCCTTCGCCATTGCCCACCGGGATCACGTCGGTATGGCCGTTGAGCAGCAGCGAACGGCCGCCGCCGCTGCCCTTGCGCGTGCCGACGATATTGGGCCGGCCCTCATAGCCGCGGTCGACCGGGCGGTAGCCGGGATGTTTCTTCAGCTCCTCCCAGTCGGTCTCCCAGATGTCGACCTCCAGGCCTATGCCTTTCATATAATCCGCGACGAAGGCCTGGATCGCCGCCTCGTCACCGGTGACGCTGGGGATGGTGACCATTTTCTGCAGGAAGGCGATGGCCTTGTCCCGGTTCCTGTCGATCGTGTCGAGAACGGCCTGGCGGCTGCCACTGCTCATGATGAGGCTCCAGAGTCTTGCATCGGCGCGATGAGGCCATCGCGGGAGAGGCCGGAACGGCGCCCGGCCCTGCTTTGCCGACCGAACCCATCCTGTCCGGCCGGCGGGAACGAGATCGGACAGGCGCTGCCGCCCGGCGGGGACAGGATGTCGGCACGGACGTTCCGGCAGCCCACGGCGTCAGCCGTGCCGGCTCACTCCGGCGCGATCATTTGGACAACCCAGATCCCCAGCGCGGGAATTCGCTTCAGATCCGAAGACGATCCGGTCATAATGCGAAAGCGTCATTCTTGTCTACAATCTTTTTGTGATTGCATGCAAGATTGAGATCACCTAGGTTTGGCCGGTCGGTACGATCCGCGCAGTCCGCGGCCAGCCGCGGCGCGCCAGCGGAGCGTTGCCCGGCCGCCGGCAATCGCTTTTGAGGGAGCCGCCATGAGGCCGTCTTCGTTCGACTATCACCGGGCCGAAAGCCTCGGCCACGCGCTGGAGCTGCTCGCCCGCTTCGGCGAGGACGGGCGCCCGGTGGCTGGCGGGCAGAGCCTGGTACCGATGATGAATCTCCGGCTGGCGCGGCCCGCCCATCTCGTCGACATCAACGCCCTGCCGCTGGACCGGATCGAATTCGATGACGGGATCATGCGCATCGGCGCCCTGGTGCGGCATGAGCGCTATTTCAGCGAACCGCGGATCAAGGCCCATTTCCCGGCCTTCCTCGACGCGGTGCACTGGATCGGCCATCCGACCATCCGGCGCCACGGCTCGATCGGCGGCAGCATTTCCCATGCCGATCCGACCGCCGAGCTGCCGGCCGTGGCCCTGCTCTACGACGCGGCCATCGTCGCCACCTCGCAGGCCGGCGAACGTCGGATCGCGGCGGCCGATTTCTTCCAGAGCGCCTATGTCACCGCGCTCGAACCGGGCGAGATGGTCACATCAGTGGAATTCGCCATCCCGCCCGCGGCCTCCGCCGGCAGTTTCATCGAGCTCGGCGAGCGGCGCGGCGATTTCGCCACCGCCTCGATCGGCGTCAGCATCACCTTCGAGCGCGGCACGATCACCAAGGCGGCCATTGTGTGCTGCGGCGCCGATCTCGTGCCCGTGCGGGCGCGGTCGATCGAAGCCTTTCTGCCGGGACAGCCATTGAATGCACCTGAGGCCACGGAAGCCGGCCGACGGTTCGCCGCCGAGGTCGACCCGTCGGGCGATCACATTGCCGGCGCCGCGTACAAGAAAGGCCTGATCGGCGAATTGACGCGGCGCGCCATCGTGACGGCCTGCCACAGAGCATTGGGGAACTGATGAGCGACATCACTCTCGAGGTCAACGGCACCAGGAAGGCGCTTTCCGTGGAGCCGCGCCGCCTGCTCGCCGATGTCCTGCGCCAGGATTTCAACCTTTCAGGCGTCCATATCGGCTGCGCGCACGGCGCCTGCGGCTGCTGCACGGTGCATGTCGACGGCGTGCCGCGCCTGTCCTGCCTGACCTTCGCCGTGCAATGCGAGGGCCGGTCGATCGCAACGGTCGAGAGCGTCGGCGGCCCGACCGCCGAACATGCCCTGCAAAAGGCCTTCAAGAGCGAGCACGGCCTGCAATGCGGCTACTGCACGCCCGGCTTCATCATGACGCTCATTCCCTTCGTCGCGGCCATGGCGGCCGAGCGGCGCATGCCCGACGACGACGAGATCCGCGAGGCGATGAGCGGCAATATCTGCCGTTGCACCGGCTATCAGGGCATCGTGGCCGCGGTGCGCAAGGCGATCTCCGACCAGCTGGAAGGCGCCGGGTCATGACGACGAAACAGGCCGACCGCCCCAAATATATCGGCGCACGCGTCCAGCGCTTCGAGGATATCCGGCTCCTGTCGGGCGAGGCGCGCTATATCGACGACATCCGCCGGCCGAACATGCTGCACCTGTCGCTGCTGCGCGCGCAGATCGCCCATGCCCGGATCCTCGGCATCGACAGTTCGGCGCTCGCCGATATCGGTTTCCCGACCCAGGTCTTCACCGGCGCGGATACCAAGGGCCTGGCGATCAAGGCCCACCAGGACTATCCGGAAATGCAATATTCCGAGCAGCCGATCCTGGCCGAGGGCCGGATGCGCTTCGTCGGCGAACCGGTCGTCGCGGTGCTCGCCGACGATCCCTATCTCGCCGAGGACGCGACCGAGCAGGTGCTGATCGACTATGAGGCCCTGCCTGTCATCGGCACCATGGACCAGGCGCGCGACCCGTCCCTGCCGACCCTGTTCGACGGCTGGAAGAACAATGTCTTCGTCGAGCGGCAGATGAAGGGCGGCGATCTCGACAAGGCGCGCGCCGAGGCCGCCCATGTCATCCGGCGCACCTATAGCAACCAGCGCCAGGCCGGCGTGCCCATGGAAGGCCGTGGCGTGGTCGCCGAATACAATCCCGCCGACCGCGTGCTGACCGTGTGGTCGTCGACCCAGATCCCGCATCTCGTGCGCACCTATCTCTGCGAGGTGCTCGACTGGCCGGAATCGCGGCTGCGCGTCATCGCTCCCGATGTCGGCGGCGGTTTCGGCGTGAAGGGCCAGGTCTTCGCCGAGGAGGTGCTGGTGCCCTGGCTGGCGCTGAAGACCGGCCGGCCGGTCAAGTGGATCGAGGATCGCCGCGAGCACCTGATGGCGAGCATCCATGCCCGCGACCACGTCCATATCCTCGAGGCCTATGTCTCGGCCGAGGGCAAGCTGCTCGGCCTGAAGGCCGATATCACCGTCGACAACGGCGCCTATTCGACCTTCCCCTTCACCGCCGCCGGCGATCCCGGCATGGCCGGCAAGGTCATGCCGGGCCCCTATGATTTCCAGGCCTATGAGGCGACCTTCCGGGCGGTGGCGACCAATAAATGCCCGATCGGCACCTATCGCGGCGTCGCCCGGCCCTCGGCTGTGTTTTCGCAGGAGCGGCTGATGGACGACATCGCCGGCGAGCTCGGCCTCGACCCGATCGCCTTCCGGCTGAACAACATCATTCGCACCTTCCCCTACAAGAATGCCCTCGGCTTCCATTATGACGAGGGCTCCTATGCCCAGTCGCTGGAGCAGATGAGGGATCTCATCGCCGCCGACCGCGCCGAGGCCGAGGCGTCGAAAAGCTCGACGACCCGGCGCGTCGGCGTCGGCATTGCCTGTTTCATCGAGCAGACCGCCCATGGCACGCCGGATTTCATCCGCCGGCGCGTGCCGATCGAAACCGGCTATATCGCCGCCCGCGTCGAGATGGCGCCGGACGGCGAGGTGACCATCGATCTCGGCCTGCAGAGCCATGGCCAGGGCCATGAGACCGTCATGGCGCAGGTCGCGGCGGACGCGCTCGGCATCGCGCCCCACAATGTCTATGTCCGCCACGGCGATACGCTGACGACACCCTATTCGGTCGGCACCTGGGGCAGCCGCGGCGCGCCGCTCGGCGGCGGCGCCGTGCACAAGGCCGCGACCGAACTCGCCGACAAGCTCAAGGCGATCGCCGCCCATCTGCTGCAGGCCGAGGCGGGCACGATCCGGCTGCGCAACGGCAAGGCCCATGTCGGCGACGACGAAGGCCGCTTCATCGAGATCCGCAAGCTGGCGCGCATCGCGCTACGCAATGTCGACCAGATGCCGCAAGGCATGGGGCCGGGCCTGGAAGCCGTCTGCAGCCTGGACGGTCCGGCCGACGGCACCTATTCCAACGCGGTGCATGCCGCCGTCGTGGAAATCGACGTGCCGACCGGCAAGATGAAGCTGCGCCGCTTCGTGGTGGTCGAGGATTGCGGCACGATCCTCAATCCGATGATCGCCGACGGCCAGGTGCGCGGCGGCGTGGTGCAGGGCATCGGCTCGGCCATGCTCGAACATTTCGTCTATGACGCCGAATGCCAGCCGCTGACCACCAGCTTCGCCGACTATCTGATGCCGCTCGCGCCGGAAATTCCCACTATCGAGGTCCACCATATCGAGACCCAGACGCCGCTGACGCCGCTCGGCGCCAAGGGCCTGGGCGAGGGCGGTGCCATCGGCCCGGCCGCGGCGATCGCCAATGCGGTGTCGAACGCACTCGATGTCAGCGTCACCGCGACGCCGCTGAACGCCAATGCCATCTGGAAACTGTCGGCAAGGCTGCGCGGGGAAAGCTGAGCACGGCCGGAGCCGGCGCGCGGTCGCGTGGCCCTTTCAAAGCCAAAACGGCGGCCCTGCGGCCGCCGTTTTCATTCGTGCCAGTGTCGCGGGCGCTTCAGGCCCGTACGGTGCCGAACTCTTCGATCAGGCGATCCCAGACCGGCACCATCTCCATCAGCCCGTCCCAGAAGGCCTGGTGGCGCCGGCGGTCGAAATCCTCCAGCGAGACGCCCTGCTGCTCGACCCAGGTGTAATAGCCGAGGTTGAAGATGCGCTCGCGTTCGGGACGGGTCAGCTCGATCAGCGCATCGGGAGCGATGCCCAGGAGATGCTGGCCGAACACTTCGGCCGCCGCCAGGGCGTCGAAGCGGCCGGCGAAAGCGGTGTCGATGGTCTCCCCGAGCTGCGAGCCATACATGGCGGCACCATCGGTCGCGACGGTGAGAACCGCGTCGTCGCCGCCGAGGCCCTGATATCTCGCGAGCTTGATCGCCGCCGCGATATTGGCGATGGCGGAGAGGCCGAGATGGGCCAGCTGATCGATCAGATCGGCCGGCAGCCCCTTGCGCTCGCGCAGATAGGTCCGGCCGGCTTCGCTGTTGAACAGAACCAGCAGGCTGTCCGGGGTGCGTTCGGATATGCCGATGACGTAATCGGTGTTGAAGACATTGTGGATCAGCGGCACGTGCTTGTCGCCGATGCCCTGGATATTGTGCTCGCCATAACCGTTGCGCAGCAAGGTCGGGCATTCGGTTGCCTCGACCGCGGCGATGTCGAGGCCGAGGCTCGCCTTCAGATGGTCGCCGGCGGCCAGCGTGCCGCCCGAGCCCGAGGCGCAGACGAAGGCACGGGCCTTGAGCCGGCTGTCGCCCTTCACCGCCCGGAAGACGGCTTCCAGCGCCGGCCCGGTGACGGCCCGGTGGACGATATAGTTCCCGAACTCGCTGAACTGGTTGAGAATGACGTTCTGGGGATCCTGCGCCAGCAGGTGGCAGGCGTCGTAGATCTCCTTAAGATTGCTCTCGCTGCCCGGCGTCCGCACGATGTCGGCGGGATCGGTGGTCCATTTTTCCAGCCAGCTGAACCGTTCCCGGCTCATGCCTTCGGGCAGGACCGCGACGCTGCGGCATTGCAGGATGCGGGAAATGGCGACGCCGCCGCGACAATAATTGCCGGTGGACGGCCAGACGGCGCGTTGCCGGTCCAGGTCGAACTGGCCGGTGACCAGCCGCGGCACCAGGCAGCCGTAGGCGGCCAGCACCTTGTGGGCCGCGATTATCGGGAAGCGATCGCCGAGCGCCACGATGATCTTGGCGGCGACGCCGGTCAGCGCGGAGGGGAGGACGATATGGCCGGGGACGGCTGCCTGCCGCCGGCGATCCGGGCCGTTATACCAATGGACCCGGTAGAGGTTGAGCGGATCGGGCGCATCCGGATCGACCTTTTCGAGGGCCGCCAGGATGGCGCTGTCGATGAGCCTCGGCGCGGCGAGCTCCGACAGTTTCGGCAAACGGATGCCGGCTTGTCGGAAACGCGCCAGGGTTCTGGCGTGCAGGTCCTGGTTCGTCACCACTGTGCTGAAAAGATCGCTCACCGTTTCGCTCCCCCGGTTTCGTCCTGGTTGTCGGGCCACCTGATGCGGCGCGGCCAAGCAAAGCCACGCTGTCCGGCGGCGAGACCGGTCGGCATTGGCTTCAGGTCTTGAATGCGATCGGCGGCGGAACGCCTGTCCGCCCGGTCCGGCGCTACGCGCCGTTCTCGGCTTCCAGCGCCAGAACCACGTCGGCCGCCGAGCCGGCCAGGAGATCGACATGCTCGCGCATCAGCCGGTGCGCCCCTTCCTCGTCGCCGGCCTCGATGGCCTCGACGATCTTCTGGTGCTCCGTGATGGACTTCTGCATGCGCCGGGGCTGGAAGGTGATGTGCCGCCGGTAGACATTGACCCGGTTACGCAGCTTGCGGGTTTCCGAATTGAGAAACTCGTTATGCGCGCCCTTCGAGATCACCTCGTGAAAGGTGTTGTTGGCCGCGAAAAAGCCGTCGCGATCGACCTTCTGGGCAAAGGCCGCGCATTGGTCGTGCCAGTGGCGCAGCTCGGCCACCTCGTCCGGCGACATGCGCCGCGCGCAAAGCCGGGCCGAAAGGCCTTCGAGCTCGGCCACGACCTGGAACATCTCGATCAATTCGCTGGTGGTCAGCCGCCGGACCGTGGCGCCTTGGTTCTTGCGGATTTCGACCAGGCCGCTGGAGGCGAGATGGCGCAGCGCCTCGCGCACCGGCGTGCGCGACACCTCGAACCGCCGGGCCAGCGACTGCTCGTCAAGGCGATCGCCGGGCTTGAGCGTGCTGCTCAGGATGTCGTCTTCGAGAATCCTGATCAGGCTGTCGGATGACAGCTTCGCTTCATTCTCAGCTTCAAACGCTGCAGTCACGGCAGACTCCGATTCGAGACCAGCGACACATAATCATGCAGGCTTCAAACTGCACGCGCCTCGCCGGCTGTCCCCGTTCGACCAGGGACGATTCACTGCTTCACGGTGATCACCAGACAGGCGCTCTCTTCCGTGCCCTGGTTGATCGTATAATGCGGATCGCCCGGCTCAAACAGTACGGCTTGCCCCGCGGTGAGGGTAAACTTCTGGCTGCCGGTGTCGAAGGTCATTTGGCCCTTCACGACATAAAAGACCTGCGACCAGTCGTCGTGGTGATGCAGCTCGCCGCCGGCGCCGTTCGGCGCCTTGGACAGCTGGACCGAGAAATTGCTGCCGGCGAAGGGCACGATATCGAGCACGTTCAGGCCGCCGAAATGATTGGGGGGCGTCACGCCGGTGGCGTCGCCGTTTTTCCAGATGTTCATGGGGTCTTTTCCGCGGGATTTGGGGACGGGCGGCTTCAGGAAATATAGGCCATGTAGGGGCTGATGACGCTGCGCACCGGCACCTGGACGATCGCCGGCTTCTTGCTGGCGATGGCATCGGTGATGGCCGCCTTGATCGCCTCGGCGTCGCGGCAGACATAGCCGCCGCAGCCGAGGCCCTCGGCGACCTTGGCCCAGTCGCGCCGGGGCAGGTCCATTTCATAGGTCTCGCCGAAGCTCTGCTGCTGCGGCAGCGAGATCGCGCCCCATTTCTCGTCGTCGAGAACGACGATGATGAAGGCGCGGCCATAACGCTCGGCCGTGTCGAGCTCGGTGACGTGGAAACCGACGCCGCCATCGCCGACGAAAACGATGACCGGCGCTTGCGGATCGGCGAAATTGGCGCCGGCGCCATAGGGCACTTCCGCGCCGAGCGTGCCGGACTGGCCGGCCCTGAGATAGCGCCCGGGCTGGGATATGCGCAGGCGGGCATCGGCCCAGAAGTCGACATTGCCATGCGACGACACGAAGATCGTCTCGGCTGGAGCCGCGGCGCTGACCGCGTCGATGGCGTTGACCGGGTGCAGCCCGTCATTGGCATCCTCGCCGCGCTGGGCCTGCCATTCCTTGGTCCAATCGGCGATGACCGACCCGACCCAGGCCTGGTCGGCCTTCATCGCGGGAAGATCGGCCAGGAGATCGAAGAAGGCGGCCGGCGAGGCGGCAACGGCGAGATCGGCACGCCGGTTGCGATGCATGAGTTCCGGGTCGGAACAGACCTGGATCACCTTGGCGCCGGCGCCGACACTGTCGCCGAATTCGAGATCGAATTCGAAGTGATGGCCGGCCAGGATGATGCAGTCGGCTTCGGCGAGCGCGCGACGCAGCGCGCCGTTGCAGGCGGTATAACCGGGTCCGGCGAAGCGGGGATGGGTCTCGTCGACGATGCCGCGCGCCAGGCGCAGGGTCGAGAAGGGCAGGCCGTGCTTGTCCACCACCGCCTGGATCCGGTCCGAGCGGTCCCAGAAGGTTTCGTCGCCGAGCAGCAGCAGCGGCCGGGCCGCCATGCGGCAAGCCTCGCCGATCGCCGCGGCGGCCGCGGCCGAGACGCCAGGCCGGCCGGGCATGGGTGGCGCGCCGGCCGCGGCGTCGCGCAGCGGCGTGGTCACCGGGCTCGACAGGATGTCGGTCGGCACCTCCAGGAAGACCGGGCCGGGACGGCCGGCCCACATTTTGCGCCAGGCGATGTCGAGATATTCGGCGAGGCGATTGGCATCGGTGCAGCGCGCCGCCCATTTGGTGACGCCCTTCAGCACCGGCAGCACGTCATAGGACATGCCGGCGCCGCGCTCCATCGTCCTGGTGCCGGACTGCGCGCCGATGATGATCATCGGCGTTCCCGCCAGCATCGAGACCAGCGCCGGCGTGACCGCATTGGTGACGCCCGGCCCGAGGGTGACCACCGCCGCGCCGGCCTTGCCGGTGACGCGCGAGAAGGACTCCGCCATGAAACAGGCGGCGGCCTCGTGCCGGGCATGGACCAGCGGCAGGCCCTGATGCGCGCAGGCGCGGTAGATCGCATTGATCGGACCGCCCGAGACGGAGAAGACGTTTGCCACGCCCGCCGCCTTGAGCCAGGCGATGATGGCGGCGCCGCCGTCGATTTGCTGTGCCATGTCCGGATCCACTTGTCTTTCGAGGTCAGTAGGCGCGCGACTTGCCGCCATCGAGGGCGATCGCCGTGCCGGTGATGAAACCGGCGCGTTCGGAGGCGAGCGTCGCGACGACGGCGCCGAAATCTCGTGGATCGCCGAACTTGCCGACCGGCACCTCGTCGAGCCACAGCGTCTCGGCCGCCGCCCGGCTCAGGCCGTCGCGGTCCATACTGGCGCGGATGAGGTCTTCCATGCGGTCGGTGGCGAAGGGCCCCGGGCACAGGCAATTGACCATGATGCCTTCATGGGCGAACTCGATCGACAGCGACTTGGCGAGGCCGACCACGGCGAGCCGCAGGGAATCCGACAGGACCATGTTGGGCTGAACCACCTTCACCCCCACCGTGGTGATGAAGATGATGCGGCCCCAGCCGCCGGCCTGCATTTTCGGCAGCACGGCGTGGGACAGCTCGACCAGCGGCAGCAGGGTCTCGTTGAGCGCCGTTTCCCAGCCCGCGCGGGGCACGCTGAGGAAGGGGCCGGAGGCCGGTCCGCCGGTATTGCCGACGAAGATGTCGAGGCCGCCAAAGGCCGTGGCCACCTGGTCGACGGAAGCGCGCAGCGTCTCGGGGCGCGCCAGGTCCATGGGCACCGCGATGGCTTCCGGGGCGCCCGCGGCGCGCAGCTCGTCGAGCAGCTCCGCCATGGCCTCGACCCGGCGGCCGGCGACCGCGACACGCGCGCCCTCGGCCGCCAGGGCGAGCGCCGAAGCGCGCCCCAGGCCGCGTGACGCGGCGGTCACCAGCGCTCTCTTCCCGTTCAGACCGAGGTCCATGGACGCCCCACTATGCAAATCAAGCTGTGCCAGGACGGGTACCAGTCGGCACACACAATGTCAAATGATGTGGACAATAATCTGGCTGTTGTATACATCATGGCCAGTCATTGTGCCGGACCCCATGCGCAAGAATGCAGCCCGGCGCCTATCCTCTTGTCCCAGGAGACCGTCGTGACCGAGCGCCCGCTCTTCATTCCCAGCATCTATGGCAGTCAGGTTCTCAGCGAGGGATCGGACGGCGTCGGCCAGAGCACCGATCCCGCGACCGGCGCGGTCATCGCCGAATTCGCCCGCGCCGGCGCACGCGAGGTGGACCTGGCGGTCGCCGCCGCGCGCAATGCCTTCGACAACGGCCCCTGGCGCAAGATGCGCCCGTTCGAGCGCGGCCGGGTGCTGCAGCGCATCGGCGAGCTGATCCTCGGCAAGCGCGACGCGATCGCCAGGCTCGAGAGCACCGATAGCGGCAAGCCGCTGCGCGACGCCTATTGGGAGGTCGACTGCTCGGCGCGCTTCTTCGAATTTTACGGCGGCGCGGTCGACAAGCTGCATGGCAGCTCGATCCCGCTCGGGCCGGACTGGTCGGACTGGACGGTGAAGGACGCCATCGGCGTCAGCCTGCACATCATTCCCTGGAACTATCCGTTCCAGCTGATCGCCCGCGGCGTGGCGCCGGCTTTGGCCGCCGGTTGCGCCGTGATCATCAAGCCCTCGGCGGAAACCCCGGTGACGGCCTATGAATTCATGAAGATCTGCCAGGAGGCGGGCCTGCCCGACGGCCTGGTCAACCTGGTCAATGGCCGCGGCTCGCTTGCCGGCGACCTCCTGGCGCGCCATCCCGGCGTCGACCAGATCACCTTTACCGGCTCGGTCGAGACAGGCCAGCGCGTGCTGGTCGCCGCCGCCTCGCACGCCATTCCCTGCAATATGGAACTCGGCGGAAAATCCCCGCAGATCCTGTTCGCCGATGCCGATCTCGACCGGTCGCTGCCGATCATCGCGGGCGGCTTCCTGACCCATTGCGGCCAGGTCTGCAATGCCGGCACGCGCCTGCTGGTGCACCGCTCCATCCACGACAAGGTGGTCGAGCGGCTGCATGAGAAGATCGAGGCGATGACGCTCGGCGCCGGGATCGACGATCCCGATATGGGGCCGCTGATCAGCAAAGGCCACCAGAGCGACGTCGAACGATATTTCGACGTCGCGCGCCAGGAAGGCGAATTGCTGCTGGGCGCGCAGACCCCGACCGCGGCCGGGCTCGCCAAGGGGGCTTTCGTGCGTCCCGCCTTGGTGGTCGGCGCGAGCAACCAGGCGCGCATCGCCCGCGAGGAGATCTTCGGTCCCGTGCTGACGGTCATCCGCTTCGACACGGCCGAGGAGGCTGTGCGGATCGCCAATGATTCGCCCTTCGGCCTGGTCGCCGGCATTCACACGACCAATGTCAGCACCGCGCTGAGCGTCGGCGAGAGGCTCAGGGCCGGCCAGATCTGGATCAACGCTTTCGGCATCGGCCTGGACGTCGAATTTCCCTTCGGCGGCTACAAACTCTCCGGTTTCGGCCGCGAAAAGGGCATGGAGGCGCTTAGCGCCTATCAGCAGACCAAGAATATCTGCATTCATCACCCGATGCCGGCGAACTGACGGTGCGAGCTGCCGCGGCCCATGCCGCGGCAACCGGCTGATATCGTCACCCCGCCCCCTTCGTCCGGCCACGGTGCCGGGCGTCGGCGGAGAGTGACCGCCACCACGGCGACCTCAGGCGGCGAAGAGATTCTGCGCCATGAAGTCGACGAAGACCCGGAGCTTGGGCGACAGGTATCGGCTCGACGGCCAGAGCATCCGGAACGTGCCCGCGTGCTGGGTATGGCCGTCGAGCACGACGACGAGCGTGCCCGCGCCGAGCTGACGGCGAATGGCGAAATCCGGCAGGCAGGCGATGCCGAGGCCCTGCTCGGCCATATAGATCAGCGGCTCGATCGTATTGGCCACGGCCGTGGTCGGCAGATCGATCTCCATGTCCCTGCCGCCGCGGCGCAAGGGCCAGCGCTCGAGCGTGCCGGTGGTGGCGAAGCGGTGGTGGAGACAGGCGTGGGAGCCGAGATCGGCGGGCTTCTGCGGCACGCCGCGCGACGCGAAATAGCCGGGGGCGCCGACCAGCATGAGCCGGAAGGTGCCGAGGACGCGGGTCATCAGCCGTGAATCGCTGACCTCGCCGGCGCGCACCACGGCATCGAGGCCCTCATCGATGACATCGACCAGCCGGTCGGTAAAGTCGAGATCGAGTTCGATCTCGGGATAGGTGCGCATGAAGGCGCTCACCGCCGGCATCATCAACATGCCGACGATCGGCATGCTGACGCGCAGCTTGCCGCGCGGTGCGCCCTGGCTCTGCGCGATCTCCAGCTCGGCCGCCTCGATCTCGCCGATGATGCGCCGGCAGCGCTCCAGGAAACAGGCGCCCTCCGGGGTCAGCGTGATGGTGCGCGTCGAGCGATGGAAAAGCCGCACGCCCAGCCGCTCCTCGAGCCGCGCGACAGCCTTGCCGATCGCCGAGGAGGACACGCCCAGCTGCCGCCCCGCGGCGGTGAAACTGCGCGCCTCGGCCGCCTGAACGAAAGCGTTGAGCGAACCGAGACTGTCCATCCGCCGCCTCTCCATTTCGGACATATTCGTCCGATGTGTTGGGAACTCCAGCACAATTCTCTCAGGTATCACGCGAATCTATCGTCTCGGTCAACGCGCTGGCCGGAAAGTCCCCGCCTTGTCCGACATGGCTCCCCGTCGCCGGCCCGTCACGTTCACCTCCCTTGACAGGCGACCCCATGACCTCGACGACAACGACAGGCGACGGCACCGCGCAAGCCCGCGGCCATCAACGGACCGACGCGGCTCTGTCGCCACCCGACCGGCTGCCGGTCGCCGGGCTGCTGGCCCTTGCCATGGCCGCCTTCATCACCGTTCTCACCGAGGCGCTGCCGGCCGGCCTGCTGCCGCAGATGAGCGCCGATCTCGGCGTCTCGGAATCGCTGGTCGGCCAGCTCGTCACCCTCTATGCCATCGGCACGCTGGTGACCGCGATCCCGCTGACGGCGGCGACGCAGGGCTGGCGGCGGCGGCCCCTGCTGCTCGTCGCGATCGGCGGCTTCGCCATCGTCAACACGGTCACGGCGGTATCGACTCACTATGTCCTGACGCTCGGTGCCCGGTTCTTCGCCGGCATATTCGCCGGGCTTCTATGGGCGCTGGTCGCCGGTTATGCCGGCCGCATGGTGCCGGAGCACCTGAAGGGGCGTGCGATGGCCCTGGTCATGGTCGGCATTCCGCTCGCCCTGTCGCTCGGCATCCCCGTCGGGACCTTTCTCGGCACCGCCGTCGGCTGGCGCGTCGCCTTCGCCATCATGAGCGTCCTGACCGTCATCCTGATCGGCTGGGTTCTTGTCGCAGTGCCGGACTTTCCGGGGCAGGCAGCCGACAGGCGCCTGTCGATCGGCGGCGTGTTCATGCTGCCCGGCATTCGGCCGGTCCTGTTCGTCACCCTCGTCTTCGTGCTCGCGCACAATGTTCTCTACACCTATATCGCGCCCTTCATCGTGCCGGCGGGCCTCGCCGCCAAGATCGACGTCATCCTGCTCATCTTCGGCCTGTCGGCTCTCGCCAGCATCTGGATCACCGGCGTGCTGATCGACCGCTTCCTGCGCGAACTGGTGCTCGCCAGCACGGCGCTCTTCGCCGTGGCCGCCATTGCCCTCGGCCTCGGCGGCGGCTCCCCGGCCGTGATCTATGCGGCGATCGGGCTCTGGGGGCTGGCCTATGGCGGCGTGGCGACCCTGTTCCAGACGGCCTCGGCCAAGACCGCGGGCGAGGCGGCCGATGTCGCGCAGTCGATGATCGTCACGGTGTGGAACATCGCCATCGCGGGCGGCGGACTGGCCGGCGGCGTTCTTCTCGATACGCTCGGTGCCGCGGCCTTCCCTTGGACGCTGGTCCTCCTGCTGATCCCGACCTTCGCCGTCGCCTGGCGGGCGCGGGATCACGGCTTCCCGGCGGTCGCGCGGCGATAGAGACATGGCGAGATGAGACTCGGCGAGATGAGACTTGGCGCTGCCGCTCGATCGGCGCTCGCACCGGGACCGTGGGTTGTCCCTGCCATCAACAAAAAGGGCCGCCCATGGGGCGGCCCTGATTCATCGGACGGATGTCTTGGATCAGTAGCGGGCGACGACGGCCGAGGGGCCGGTCGAGAACAGATAGTTCACGCCGAGGCGGAACTTATGCGTCTGCAGGCTGACCGGGGGCGTCACGCCAGTCGGCGTGGAGAATGTCTTGCTGCCGTAATTGGCATAGAGGTACTCGCCGCGAACGGTCCAGTTCGGGGTGATCGCATATTCGACACCCGCGCCGAGCGTCCAGCCAACGCGCGTCTGGTTCGCCGAAATGTCGGGCACAAGAGCAGCCGTCTGGCGCACGCCGAAATCCGCGAAAGCAAGACCGCCGGTGACGTAGAGCAGGGTGCGATCGATGGCGACGCCAGCGCGGGCACGCAACGAGCCGTCCCAGCGTGTCCGCCACGTGACCGTGGAGCCGCCACCGACGAGGCCGGAGCGCGACACTCCGAAATAACCGAAGTCCGCCTCGCCGCCGAGCACGAAATTGTTGATCTGGTAGTTGTAGCCGATCTGGGCGCCACCGACGAAGCCGGTGTTGCTGCCGGGCACGGTGCCGGCTGAGAGGCTGCGGAAATTGGTGTTGGCAATGCCGACACCGGCATTGAGACCGACATAGAAGCCCGTCCAGTTGAACGAAGGCGCCAGGATCGCGGCCGGCACGGCAACGCGCTGAACACCGAGATCGGCTGCCTGGGCGCCGGAGGCCAGAGCGACGAGAGCGGCGCCGGCAAGCAGGAACTTCTTCATGATGATCGATCCCGGAGACGAAGACATTGACAGAGGCTTGGACGTTGAGGAGATGGCGCCCGGATATCATAGTTTCGCAACGGCACAACGCGGCGGAATCATTCTCCCGCCGACAGTTGCCGTAAGGTCACAGAGCCGAGGTGCCGCCGTGGATGGCGATCGCGCATCCGTGGCCCCAGCGCGACATCGGCCGGCGCCACTTGCGCGGGTCAGGCGGCACGGGCCGGTTTCGGCGGAGGGCCCTTCATAGGCCCTCCTGATGCGTTCGAGATTGGCGCTCCAGTCAGCCCCACTTCATCTCGCCGGTCGCGACCTTGGACCCGATGTCGAGGGCGACCCCCATGCCGAGATTGGGGAAGCGGGCTTCCATGGCGGCCTTGAGCGCGGCCGCATTGGCCGCCTTGGCCAGTTCTTCCTCAAAGGCCAGCAGGTAGGTCTTGGTATGCGTGATGGCCGAGATGTCGGTGGCGGCGTCCGGCGTCATATGACCCGGCACGATAACGGCCGGCTTGCGCGCGGCGATCCGGTCGAGATTGGCGATCCAGGCGGCGCGCTCGTCCTTGGTCGGCGTGTCGGCCACCCAGACATGCACGCCGGAAAAGATCATGACGCCGCCGAAGACGGCGCCCAGCGAGGGCACCCAGAGATAGCGGCGGTTGGCGAGACCCTGCGCGGCGACGATCTCGACGGTTTCGCCGTCGACCGTCAGCGAGGGCCCGTCGAAGGCTTCCGGCAAGGCGATGTCGGCCAGCGTCTGCGGGCCGTTCTCCTTGAGCTGCGGGCCCCAGGTCGCGAGCTTCTTTTCGACATTGCCCTTGATGGCGGCCAGCGTTTCCGATGCGGCGATGATCCGGGTGCCCGGAAAGGCGTTCAGGACCGGCTTCAGGCTGAAATAATAGTCCGGATCGGACTGGCTGATATAGATGGCGGCGAGTTTCTTGCCGCTCGCCCTGATCGCCTCGACGAGCGCCCGACCGTCCGGAAAAGTGAAGCCGCCATCGATCAGCAGGGCCTCGGTCGGTCCCTCGACCAGGACCGGCGCGCGGAAGAAGCCGTTCGGGCCGGCCGGAAAATGCTTCCAGGTGAGTTTCGCGCCGGCGGCATGGCCGAGCCCGGCAGGTGCGAACACGGCAGCGGCGCCGCCGGCGATCGTGGTCTTCATGATGTCTCTCCTCGTGATCATGGCTGTCTCCATCGGTGTGATGTCATTGGCCCCGAAGCGGCTCGGGGCATTGAACGGACCGCTCAGGCGGCCCGAAGCTCGCGCGCCAGCGCCTCCGGCCCGGCGAACAGGACGCTGCCGGGCAGCAGCCGGCGGGCCGCGCCTTCGCCGACCACGAGGGCCGGGACGCCGCTGGCCCCCAGGCCGGACATGTCGGACCGCGCCGCGTCGATCCGGCGGCGATAGGCGCCGAGCAGATCGGCGTCGGGCGAGCGGACGCGCAGAGACGCCGCTGCAAAACCTGCTTCCGACAGGATCTCGCAGACCACCGCGCGCTCGGCATTGTCGCGGCCCTCGACATAGCGGGCGTGTTGCAGCGCCTTCAGCGCCGCCAGTTCGCCGGCCGGTTCGGTCAGGGCCACCGCCACGATCCCCAGCGTCGCCGGGGCGGAATCGAACATCCCGCCGACGGCCCCGAGAACGCGGCTGCGATAGGCCTCCGAGAAGGGCTGTCCGGTCAGACGGGCGATGCGCTGGTCGTTCTGCCACGCATAGGCGGCGAAGGACGCATCGAGGCTTCGCGCATTCTCGCCGGCAAACAGGCCGGTCGGGGCGAGCTGCAGGGTGATGCCGTCGGTCCGGGCGAGCCGTTCCAGCGCGGGGCCGGCTCCGTAGCACCAGCCGCACAAGGGATCGAAAAGATAAGTCATCCGCATGGCCGCGATCTCCTGATGATCTGGCGGTCAGCATGATCCACAGGGATTGATGGATAAATCGCCTGCAATGTGACAATCTGTATTGTGTTGGCTTACAATAGGAGAGCCTGACCATGGAACCGGTCAATCTCAACCGGCTCGCCTATTTCGCGGCGGTGGTCGATGCCGGCTCCTTCACGCGCGCCGCCGAACGGCTCGGCATCACCAAGACCGTCGTCAGCCAGCAGGTGGCGCGGCTGGAGGCCGAACTGAAGACGACACTGCTGACGCGAACGACGCGGCGGGTCGAACCCACCGAGGCCGGGCGACTGCTCCACGCACGCACGGTGACGATCCTCCGCGAGGCCGAAGACGCCTTTGCCGAGATCGCGCGTTCCAATGCCGAGCCGCGGGGCCTGCTGCGGATCGCGGCGACCAACGACCACGGCGCTTCGACCGTCGCGCCGCTGGCGACCGCGTTCGCGCGGCGCTACCCGGCGTGCCAGGTCGACCTCATCCTGTCCGACGCGCGGACCGATCTCGTCGCCGACCATATCGACCTGTCCATCCGGGTCGGCTGGCTCGATGATTCCAGTCTTCAGGCGCGGCGCATCGGGACGTTCCGGCAATTTCTCGTAGCGAGCCCGGAATTCGCCATGACGCTGGCCGTCCGCGAACCCGAGGATCTGGCCGAACTGCCGTTCATCGCCAATGGGGCGCTCCGCGAGCCGCTTATCTGGAACTTCGCCAGGGGCGACTTCGACCGCCGCACGGTCCGCATGCGCCAGGCGCTGGCCATCAATACGACGCCCGCCGTGCTGGCGGCGACGCTTGCCGGTGGCGGCCTCTCGGTCTTGCCGAGCTACCTGGCCACCGAACTCATCGAGGCCGGCCGGCTCGTGACGATCCTGCCCGACTGGTCATTGCCGGCAGGCGGCATTCACGTCGTCTACCCGACCGCGCGCTTCCGCCCGCCCAAGGTCACCGCCTTCGTCGCCATGCTGGTCGCGAGCATGCGGCAAGCCGCGTCTTCAAAGGAAAAATGACGGGGGGCGTCCGGGACGCCGCGCCGACCGAATCGAACGCGGAGCCAGCGGGCGCCGGGCCGGAGCACTCCCCGTCACGTCCGCTCGACGATGGACAGGCCCGCGACGCGATCGATCAGATAGACCAGCCCGCGATCATCCTGGAACACGTCATTGCTGGAGACGCGGCTCTCGCCGGCGGCGGGGTCGGGAATGTAATGCGCGGTCTCGCGCGGCCGCATGGGATCGGAGAAATCCATGAACCGGAGGCCCTGCGCGAACCATGCAACGGGAACCTCGGTGCCGCGGATGACTTCGACCGGCTGGTGGCAGCCGGTCATTTCCGGATTGCGCCTGCCGTGAACGCCTTCGACCTGGAACGTCGCGACGGGAACCGGGCGGGTTTCGTCGGTCGCGTCGAGGATCCAGATGAAGGCGGCGAGTTCGGGCGCCATTTCGGGGTCGATCGGGTTCACGTCCTCATCCGCGACGATGAGATAGCGCCGCCCGTTGATCGCGAAGGGCACCGGAACGATGGAATGGGTCGGCCATGGGAAAGGCGGGCTCCAGTCGAAGCCGGAAATCTGGCGCGGCCGGCTCATGTCGCCAATATCGAGAATGACGCCGCCGCCATGCCAGTAGCTGACATAGAGCCGGTCGCCGCTGCGGATGGCATGGTGGCAGCGATGCTGGCGGCCCGGCCATGACGGCTGCTCGCCACCGGCGGTCCACTGGCCCGGCATCCACCAGCGGCCGACCTCGCGGGGCCTGGCCGGGTCGGCCAGGTCGAGGATCATCACGATATTGCCGAGATAGCCCTCGATCTCCGGCGAGATGAAGGCGTAGCGCCCGTCGAAGGTGAAGCGGTGCACGCCGCTGCCCTCGCAGGTCCAGCGCGTGATCTCCTTCGGGTTCCCCGGATTGCTGATGTCATAGATGCCGAGCCCGCCGCGCAGACCCTCCGCCGCCGCGATCTCGCGCGAGACGATCTCGTGATTGACCAGCATGATGCCGTTCGCCGCCTGCACCTTGTGCGAATGCAGCCCTTTCGGCACCTCCAAATGGGCGATCTTCCTGGGGCGGGCGGGATCGCTCAGGTCGATGATCGATGTGCCGCTCGGGGCACGCATATGCCCGATATAACCGAACGATCCGTCGACGACGATCTGACCGCCGCCGGGGCAGTCGAGATGCGCGATCTCGCGCACGCCTTTGCAGATGGCCACCTTCTTGCTCCGATCAGGATTATTTTTTGTCGTTCGCCGCGAACACGTCGCGGCACGCGGCGACGCCGTTGATGGCCGCGGCGACCCCGACATAGGGGACGAGCTGCATCATGATCTCGACGAGCTCTTCGCGCGTGACGCCGCATCGGAGCGCGCCGCCGATATGGGTGCGCAGCTGCGGAGCCGCCGTGCCGAGCGTCGCCAGCGCCGCGACGGCGACGATCTGCCGGGTCCGGGAATCGAGCACGGGCGATTGATAGATCTCCCCGTAGATCGTCTCGAGCACATAGGTCGCGAGCTGCGGCGCGATATCGCCCAGGGACTGTTCGACCTGCTCAGGGCTTTGCCCGAGGATCTCGCCGATCTTCCGTGCGCCACGCTCACGGCGATGAGTGTCGGTGTCCATGGGATCGGTCCTGCTCGAGGGGCGCGTCACACCTTCTATAGGCAAGCCCCGGCAAGGCCGATGTCACAGCGCCGTGTGACAGACGCGCCCCGGCCGCCGGATAGGATGGGACGAAGTGGCGAACCGTGTCGTGAGATCCTCGATCGTCTCGCGGGCAAGAAGAAGTCGCCGCGGAGGAAATCGTCGATGGAGGACATGCCCATGGCCCCCGCCAAGCGTTTCGGCCGCCTTCCCGTCCTGGCGGCGCTTGCTCTCGCCGGGCTTCTGCCCTGCCTGTCGCCCTCGCACGCATCCGCGCAAGGCTCTCCGACGGGCCCGATCCGGATGAGCGTCGGCTTCGGCCCCGGTTCGACCGCCGACATTCTGGCGCGGCTGGTGGGCGCGCATATGGCGACCCAACTCGGCCAGCCGGTGGTGGTGGAAAACCGCCCGGGCAATAGCAGCATGCTGGCCGCCGAGGCAGTCGCCCGTGCGCCGAAGGACGGGCAGACCCTGTTCATGGGGACGGTCGCCAATGTTCTCAACCCGTTGCGCATGCGCTCGCCGTTCAATCTGGTGAAGGACATGGAGCCGATCGCGCTGCTGGGCGTCAGCCCGCAGGTGCTGGTCGTCCATCCCTCGGTGCCGGCGAGGACCGTGCAGGAACTGATGGCGCTGGCGCGGGCAAAACCCGAGACGCTGACATTCGGCACGTCCGGCCTCGGCACCGCCAGCGATCTCGCCGCGCAATTGTTCAACACCAAGGCCGGGACCAAGGTCCTCACCGTGCAGTACCAGGGCGGCGCCAGCCAGGGCGTCACCGACCTGCTGACCGGCCGCATCACCGCGATGTTCAATGTCGCGGTCGTGCTCGCGCCTTATGCCAATGCGGGGCAGCTCGCCCCCCTGGCCGTGGGCCAGCCGCGGCGCACGGCCATCATGCCGCAGGTGCCGACCATGGACGAGCAGGGCGTTTCCGGTTTCGATGTCGGCGTCTGGGTCGGGCTGTTCGCCCCGGCCGGAACGCCGCCGGCGGCCGTCGAGCGGCTGGCGCGCGCGGCGAACGACGCGCTCCAGTCGGACGCCGTGAAGGCGGCGATGGCGATACAGGGAATGGACGCGGTGGGCGCGGGTCCGGCGGAATTTCGCGCCTTCATCGTTTCCGATACCGAAAAATGGCGATTGATCATCGAGGCCGCCGATCAGAGGTGATGCGACACATGCCGAAGGAAATCCCCTGGTGCAAAACGATCGGCGCGGGGTCCGATCATGTCATGGCGCTGCACGGCTGGTTCGGCGATCACCGCGCCTATGAGTCGCTGTTCGACATCCTCGACACCGACCGGTTCACCTACGTTTTCCCCGATATCCGCGGCTACGGCCGGTCACGCGACATCGCCGGCGACTACGCGATCGGCGAGGTCGCGCGCGACGCCCTGGCGCTGGCGGATCATCTCGGCTGGGACGCGTTCCATATCATCGGCCATTCGATGGGCGGGAAAGCCGCGCAGAAGGTCGCCATCGACGGCGGCGGGCGCATCAAATCGGCCGTCGCGCTGACGCCGGTGCCGGCGCCGGCCATGCCGGTCGATGAGGCCACATTCGGCTTCTTCTCGGGCGTCTGCCGCAGCGACGAGACGGCGCTGGCGCTGATCGGGGACTCCGTGGGGCAGCGGCTCACCGCGACCTGGATGAAGCGCCTGCTCGCCGGCGCCCGCGAGACGGCGCGGCCCGAGGCCTTCGAGGCCTATATGCGGTCCTTCATCCGCGACGATCTGTCGGCGGGATCGGCGGGCGTCACCTGTCCCATGCTCGTGCTGGCGGGCGAGCACGACAACGGCGTGCGCAAGGAGATGGTCGCGGAGGTCTTCCCGCAACTGTTCCCGAACGCCCGGCTGACGGTCGAGATTCTCGCCAATGCCGGGCATTATCCGATGGATGAGATCCCGGTCTATCTGGTCACGCGGATCGAGCAATTCCTGACGGCCGCGTCCGCTTGAGCGCGGCGATCGATCGTCATGGCGGCCGGTACCGGGGCGACGGGCCCGTTCCCGGCGCCACCGCCCTCAGATCCGCTCAAGCCCGGCCTTCTCGACGACACCCTGCCACCGCGCGATTTCGGCCGCGACGAAGGCTTTCATGCCGTCAGGCGTCGAGCCTTCCGGTTTCACGCCGAGGAAGCCGAGCTGCTCCTTGACCTTGTCGGACTGAAGGGCCGCGCCGATCGCCGCGTTGAGCTTGGCGATGACGGCCGGCGGCGTTGCGGCGGGCGCGGCGATTCCGATCCACGACGGCACCTGGAAGCCGGGCAGCGTGCCGGCGACCGGCGGCACTTCGGGCAAGGCCGGCCAGGCTTGCGGGCTCGTCACGCCGAGCCCGCGAATGGTCCCGGCGCGAATGGCCGCGCCGGTCACGGTGATCGTATCGACGACGAGGTCGATCCGGCCCGAAATCAGGTCGGAGAGCGGCTGCATGCCGCCGCGATAGGGCACATGCGTCAGCTTGACGCCGGCGGTGCCTGCGAAGAGCTCGCCGGTGAGGTGCTGCGTCGAGCCGAAGCCGACCGAGGAAAAGGTGAGCTTGCCGGGCTCCTGGCGGGCGGCCGCGACGACGTCGGCGATGGATTTGAGAGGGCTTTCGGCGCGTGTCGCGATGAGGAAGGGAAAGGTCGCCACCAGCGAGGCGAAGGCGAAATCGTCGACCGGCTTGAAGCGCAGGGTCTTGTACAGCGCCGCCGAGACGGCATGGCCGCCGGTCAACAGGATGATCGTATGGCCGTCGGGCTGGGCGCGCGTCACCTGCTCGGAGGCGAGATTGCCGCCGGCGCCGGGCTTCGCCTCGACCACGACCTGTTCGCCGAGTTCTCCCGTCAGGGCGTTGGCCATCACGCGGGAAATGGAATCGGCATTGCCGCCGGCGCCGAAGCCGTGGACCAGCATGAGCGGCCGGGAGGGCCACGCCTGAGCCGCGGCGGTGCGCGGCGCAAGGGCGGAGGAGAGGATGGCGGCAACGGCCAGGCGACGGGTGGGCATTGTGGATTCCTTGGCTTCTCAGGTGTCGCGGAGGCTGTTCGGCATGGTTGGCGGCGACGCGTCGGGCGCCCCCATCGGTTTGGATCGGCCCTGCCGGCCGGGGATCAGGCCGGCGCGAATTTCCGGTCGATCGTATCCCAGCAGTCCGGATAGGCGCCGTCCATCAGGTCGAGGCTGGAGGCATAGGCCGTCGGGCTGAGGGGAAAGCGCGTTTCGAACATGAAGGCCATGGTGCCGGACAGCTTTTCCGGATGCAGCGGCTTGTTCGACGCCTTCTCGAACGCCTCGGCGTCGGGCCCATGGGCGATCAGCGCATTGTGCAGGCTCATGCCGCCGGGCACGAAGCCGCCGGGCTTGGCGTCATAGATGCCGTAAATGAGGCCCATGAACTCGCTCATGACGTTCATGTGGTACCAGGGCGGCCGGAACGAGTTCTCCATCACGATCCAGCGCTCGGGGAAGATGACGAAGTCGACATTGGCCGTGCCCGGCGTGTCGGAGGCCGAGGTCAGCACCGTGTAGATCGAGGGATCGGGATGGTCGAACAGGATCGACCCGACCGGCGAGAAGCGCCTGAGGTCGTATTTCACCGGCGCGAAATTGCCGTGCCAGGCGACCACGTCGAGCGGCGATTGCGGCAGGTCCGTCACGTAGAGCTTGCCGAGCGACTTCACGAACAGCCGGCAGGGCGTCTCCTTCTCCTCAAAGGCGGCGACGGGCGCGAGGAAATCACGCGGATTGGCCAGGCAATTGGCGCCGATGGGGCCGCGTTCGGGCAAAGTGAGGTAGGAGCCGTAATTCTCGCAGACATAGCCGCGCGCCGGGCCGTTGGGCAGGTCGACCTTGAATTTCATGCCCTTGGGCACGATCACGATCTCGCCCGGCCCGGCATCGAGAACGCCGCATTCGGTGAAGACGCGGATCAGGTTCTCCTGCGGCACCAGCAGCATCTCGCCATCGGCATTGTAGACATAGTCGTCGGCCATGGACCGGTTGGCGACATAGACGTGGCTCGCCATGCCGGCCTGCATATAGACGTCCCCGCCCATGCAGATGGTGCGCAGGCCGGAGAGAAAGGTGCAGGGCTCGGAGGGGATCGCCACCGGGTGCCAGCGCATCTGGGCGATCGGCAAGGTGCTCTCGTCGCGGCACGGGGCGGTGCGGATCAGTCCGTGGTCGACCTGGCGGAAGCCGCGGCCGTGCTTCACCGAGGGCCTGATCCGGTAGAACCAGGTGCGCTTGTTGGCGTGGCGCGGCGCGGTGAAGGCGGAGCCGGAGAGCTGCTCGGCATAAAGCCCCTGCGGCGCCTTCTGCGGCGAGTTGCGCATGATCGGCAGCGCGCCGGGGACGGCCTCCGTCGCGAAGGAATTCTCGAAACCCGTCATATAGGCGACGGATCCGTCGCGCGGCGACAGCACGGCTTCGCCATGGGCGATCGCGGTGTGGGCGTTCATGGCTCGGTTCTCCCTTGCAGGAAACAGGAGGCTCAGAGGTGCCGGCCGCCGTCGACGACGATCGTGCTGCCGGTCGTCAGGCGCAGATGCGTGATGGCCGACACGATGGCGAGGGCGACGTCGTCGGGCTCGGCGACGGTCTTGAGCGGTGTGGAGGCCGCCTGTTTCTCGACGCCCTCACGCCCGCGGCCGGGAACGAAGTCGGTGGCGACCGCCGCCGGGGCGACCGAAATAACGCGTGTTGCCGGCGCGAGCACACGCGCCAGGGACAGGCTCATCGTGTCGAGCGCCCCCTTCGAGGCGCAATAGGCGATGGAACTGCCGAGCCCGGTGGTGCCGGAGAGCGACGAGACATTCACGACGATGGAATCGCCGCTCGCCCGCAGCAGCGGCGCGAAGGCACGGACAGTGGCGAAGGGACCGCGCACATTGGTGATGAGGATCCGATCGAAGGTCGCATCGTCGAGACCGTCGAGATCGGCATGGGGCACGGCACGCGTGACGCCGGCGGAATTGACCAGCACGTCGACCTTGCCGAAACGCTCGCGCACCACCGCCGCCGCGGCCGCGATGGCGGCCGTGTCCTCCATCGGCAGGTGCAGGGCGACATGGCCTTGGCCCGGAAGCCCCGCGATCAGGGCATCGGCGCGGTCCTTGCCCGCATTGTAGCCGACGACGACGGCTGCCCCGGCCTGGGCGAGGCGTCTGACGGTGGCGGCTCCGATGCCGTTGCTGCCGCCGGTGACGACGGCAACGCGCCCCGCCAGCGCATATTCGCCCTGTCCGCCCTGCCGCACATCGCTCACGTCTTCCACTCCTGCAAAGGTTTGCGGGCCGGCGCGGCTGCGCGGCCCTTTTTCGACGTCATGCTAGCGCCCCGGACCGGATCCGTCTGTCCCAAGCAAGGGTGACAGGAGCGACGGCGACAGGAGCGACACGGGGGCCGCTCAGCCGGCCGGGGCCGGCAGGATCGTGCCGCGACAAAGGCCGAAGCCGATGGAGGCGAAGCCCGCCCGCGCGCAGCGGGCGGTCATCGACAGTTCGTCGCCGTCCTCAAGGAAAGCGCGGCTCGTCCCATCAGGCAGGCGGATCGGGGCGCTGCCGCCACGGGTGATCTCCAGGAGGCTGCCGAGCGCGTCCGGCCCGTCGCCGGAAATGGTGCCGGTCCCGTAGAGATCGCCGGCTTCGAGGTTGCAGCCATTGCTGGTCTGGTGGGCGACCATTTGCGCGGGGGTCCAGTAGAGGCCGGCCGACGAGGCCGTGCCCAGCCGGTGAGCCGGGGCCCCAGCCGCCCTCATCGCGGCCGTCCGCAACCACGCGGAGACCTGGATGTCCACGCCGCCGGCGCGCTGATCGGCGGCATCGGCGAGATGGGGGAGCGGAGCTGGATCGCCCTCGGGTCGCGCAAAGGCCGCCGCCCGGAACGGCTTGAGCGCCTCCGCCGTGACGATCCAGGGCGAGATGGTGGTGGCGAAGCTCTTGCCGAGGAACGGACCGAGCGGCTGATATTCCCAGGCCTGGATGTCGCGGGCCGACCAGTCGTTCAAAAGGCAGAAGCCGAAAATGTGCCGCCAGGCTTCGGCGATGGCGACGGGTTCGCCCACCGCGCTCGCGCCGCCGAGGACAATGCCGAGTTCCATCTCGTAGTCGAGCCGCAGGCTCGGCCCGAAGACCGGCACGCTGTCGCCCGGCGGCAGGCGCTGGCCGTTGGGCCGACGGATCGCGGCGCCGTCGACCCGGATGGTCGAGGCCCGGCCATTGTACCCGATGGGCACATATTTGTAGTTCGGCAGCAGCGGCGCGGTCGGCCGGAACAGGCTTCCGGCATTGGTGGCATGCTGGATGGAAGCGAAGAAATCGACGAAGCCGCCGGGCCGGGCGGGCAGCAGCATTTCCGCCTCGCCCATGGCGACGAGATGCGGCGCCACCATGCCTTGCGCCGATGAGCCGGCCTCCAGCCAGCGGACCAGAACCTTGCGCAGGGTGCGCCAGAGCTGCGGTTCCCGGCCCATCAGGGGGCCAAGCGACGGCGCCTTGAGCAGCGCCGCGGCATCGTCCACCTCGGCCGCCAGCCGATCGGCGATGCCCGCGAGATCGAGAATGTGGTCGCCGATCGCCACGCCTATGCGCGCCGTATCGCCGCCCTTCCGGCGGAACACGCCGAAGGGCAGGTTCTGTATCGGAAAGTCGGTTTGCGGATCGTTCGCCGCGCCGATCCAGCTCAGGCGGTCGGGCGCATGGGTTTCGTCGATCTGGCTGTCGGTCACCGAGAACCCCGGACATCAGCTGGAAGGTGGCGGGCGCGCCAATCTCGCATGCCGCCGGCCGCGCTCCTGTCACAGCCTCCGGGGACAGACCCCGGCCCGCCGCCGTGCCAGCGTCGGATTCGATGCCCGGCGAAGGCCGCCCCAACGGCGCTCACATCATCAGGCGGCGCATGAGTTCGTTCTGCGAGCTGATGCCGAGCCGCGCATAGGCGCGCTTGCGATAGGTCAAAACCGTGTTCAGGCCGATATCGAGGCGCAGGCCGATGCCTTCCGAGGTCACGCCAAGGCCGATCAGCGCGCAGACCTGCCGCTCGCGCTCGCTCAAGGCCGGCTCCAGCCGCGCCAGGCGCGCCTTGAAACAGGCTTCGACATCATCAGCCGGCTGAACCGCCATCGCCTCGTCGTGGCGCCACAGCATGGCGAGCAGCATGTCGGCCATGCCGCCGACGCAGCCGATATCCTCGTCGCGGAAATCCGCGCCACGCCCCCGGTAGAAGTTGAGGCGCATGGTGCGGCCATTGCGGCATTCCGCGACGGTCAGCCGGTGGTCGAGGTGGATGGCCGCATAACACTCGCGGCGGTAGTCGCCCTTCTCGACATCGTCCGCGTCCATGTCGACGACGACCCTGCGGTCCTCGCCCGCGCGCTCGGACAGGAGCCGCGCCACCGGATCACCGCGCCAATGGTGCTGCACGTAACGGCCGGCAACCGCCCGGGCGACGCTGCGCGGGCCGCCATTCTCGGCGGCGACGGTCCGGATGCCGCCGCCGGCGGTCGTCGCGAAGGCCGTCACGTGATCGGCGCCGACGGCGCTGCGCGAAAGATCGAGCAGGCCCGTGTCGAAATGGCTGTGGCCGATCTGGCCGACGAGCTCTGCGAGAAGCGCCTGCGGGCCGCCGCCCCGCGCCGCGAACCGGCCGGCATCGTGAATCTGCATCGGCATCCTCCCGCCTCGCAGGTGCCGGATCTCGCCGGCTCCGATCGTATTCTTATTTGCATGCAAACTCGCATGCGTGCTAACCAGCTGTCAATCGATGAGGCGTGTCATGGACTTGCAACGGATCACGCCGGCGGTCGGCGGCTCCCTTCCTCCGCAGCGCCGGTCGCAGGAGGTCTTCTCCCGGCTGCGGCAGGCCATCGTCACCGGCGAATTGCGGCCGAACGAACCCTTGATCGAAGCGGATATCGCGGCGCGCCTGCAGGTCAGCCGGACACCGGTGCGCGAGAGCATGCAGAAGCTGTCCGCGGCCGGCCTGGTCGTGCCGCGCAAGCGCGGCTGGGCGGTGCGGGAATTCTCGCTCGAGGACATCGCGATGAATGCCGAGGTGCGGTCCGCGCTGGAGGGCTGCGCCGCCGGGCTCGCGGCACAAAGGGCGACGCCGGACGACATCGCCCGGCTGTCGGCCATCCATGCCGAGCGCCTGGCGCTGGATCCGGACGACGAGAAGGCCCGCATCAGGACGAACCGCGCATTCCACGACGCCATCATCGCCGCCGCCCGCAATCCGAAACTGACGGACGCGATCGATGCCACCGGCCTGTTCTATTTCAACGGCGACATCGTGCGGCTGTCATCCGCCGAACAGATGGCGCAGGGCAATGCCGACCACGCCCTGATCCTCGAAGCGCTCACCGCAAAGGACGCGGCCGCCGCCGAGGCGCGGATGCGCGCCCATATCGCGCGCACCGGCCGCATCATCCAGCGCTGCTGAAGCCGTTGAACGCCATACCTGCCGGCGCGCTGGAGCCGTCCCTGGGCCTTTCCGGCGTGGCCGGGTTCGCCTATCCGCTGGCCGACCCCATGATCGGGGGCGCCGGAGCCACAGCAAAGGCCAGAGCGGCGGCGGTCGTTAGGGAACGGAGAGCGTTCATCATGCCACGCCCTCCTGCTGGACCGGAAACCGGGCGGCGAAGACTTCCTTGGCGGCGAAGAGGCCGTTGAGCGCCGCTGGAAAGCCCGCATAGACCGCCATCTGAATGATGATCTCGGTGATTTCGTCCTTGGTCAGCCCGACATTCAGGCCCGCCTCGATGTGAACCTTCAATTGCGGAGTCGCTGTGCCCATCGCTGTCAGCGCCGCGACAGTGGCGATTTCGCGAGCGCGCAGATCCAGGCCGGGGCGGCTGTAAATGTCGCCGAACGAGAACTCGAACACGTAGTTCGCAAAGTCGGGGGCAATGTCCGCCAGAGCGGCGATGACTTTGTGGCCGGCTTCGCCATCGATGTCAGCGAGCGCCCGCTTGCCGCGTTCCAGCCGGCTTTCGCCGGCGCTCGGGGATTGCTGCGTCATAGTCTTTCATCCTCTGTTCCATGCCGGCATAGCCGGCAATCTTGGTGTCGAGGACGAGAAGGCAGGCTTGCAGTTTGGCCACATGCGCGCGGACACGCTCGCGGTGCTGTTCAAGCAGCGCACCGCGCTCCGCTTCCGTGCCGACGCCACGCTCCCGCGCGGACGCGTAGCGCAGCATTTCCCGGATAGGCATCCCGGTCGTCTTGAGGCGGTCGAGAAATTCCATCCAGGTGAGGATCGATGCGTCGTAGTCACGTTGGCCCGATTGGTTCCTGTCGGCATGGGGAAGCAGCCCGATCCGCTCGTAGTAGCGGATGGTGTGGACCGACAATCCCGAACGCTTCGCCAGCTCGCCAATCTTCATGAACGCCCTTCTTTCGTCACGACGCTGGAGAACCTACCGGTTAGAGCGCGCTCTAAGTCAACACACCAAATGCACGTTCAGAAAGCGCTCGGAATCCCGCGGCGGCCCACCGAGGCCACAGCGCCATCAGCCTCGCCATGACCCGAGGCTTCGCGTGGCGCATGCGAGCGCAGCCGGGCAAGGAGGGCGGTCATCGGTGGGATCATCTGCGCCCGCTGGCACAGCGCGTCGAGGTCGCGGACGACGCAATTCGCATCAACGGATCGAAGACGGAGACGCCAAGGATGCTGGTTGCGGGCCAAGTGCGGCAATCGCCGGTGGCGAGCGTGCCCAGAGGCGAACTTTAGTGGCGGACAGGGCGGGATTCGAACCCGCGATACGGTTCCCCGTATACACACTTTCCAGGCGTGCGCCTTCAACCACTCGGCCACCTGTCCGTGGAGGGCGCTGATAAAGGCCCGCGCGGCAATTTGCAAGGACGCCACGGCAGGCAATCCCTGCATATCGGCCAAGGCCTCGGCATAAGCCCCGGATGCGGCGCCGAAAGCCTCAGACAGACGCGGCAACCAGGCCGAATCCGGGGAGAGCCGGGCTGGGCGCCGGCCCTATCGGAGCATGAACCAGTTCAGGAAGGGATTGGCCGGCGGTGCCGGCATGGCGACATGGGGACGCTGGTGGGCGGCGCCATAAGCGACCGGCTGGGCGGTGCGCGGCTGCGCGGCGACCTGGGTCAGGTTGTGCTGGCCCGGGGCCCGGACCGCGCGCTGGGAGGCGACTGGAACGGCTGCGCGAACCTGGCCGGCCGGACGCACCACCTCGCTGCGGCTCGGCTGGGCGAGCCGCATCTGGGCGGTGTGCGGACGTGCAGCAGAGGCGACCCGCGTGCCGGCACGGCGCGTGGCCATGACCGCCGGCTCCGGCCGCGACGTGCCCTCGATGACGATGCGGGTCTGGCCGCGCCGCGCCGCGACCATTTCGAACAGGGTGCGGGCATTGCCCGGCGCCAGGCGGATACAGCCATGGCTGTCGGTCCGGCCGAGCCGGCCGACCATATTGGTGCCGTGAATGGCATAGCCGCCGCGGAAGAAGATCGAATAGGGCATGGGCGCCATGCCGTATTTGCGCGAGCGCCAGTTCCGCTCCAGCCGCTGCGGGCTATAGGTGCCGACCGGCGTGGCATAGCCGATCCGGCCGGTCGAGACGTTCCAGACATGGCGCTGCTCGCCGTCGACGATGACGCGCATGGTCTGGCTCGACTTGTCGACCCGGACCACGATCGCCGCATCGGCCCGGCCGACCGTCAAGATCAGGCCGGCGGCCAACGCAACGGCAGATGCAAGAAATCGCGCGAATCCACGAGAGCGCATGGAATGTCCCTTCCGGTCGGATCCACAGCCGGGATCCCTCCACCTCTGTCGAATTCAAGTGATTCCTTGTCTTCATCCAGCTGTAAAGATGACTCGGGGATTCACCTTAAGCATTTAGACAAAGCCCGCGCGGCGCGGCGCCCGCATTGCCGGCTGGCGGGATCGCGACATCTTGGCCTCATCAAGCCGGCGGCGACGCAACAAAGCGTGCCGGCGGCTCGACATGAATGGTTAACGACCTCTTGGCTACACTCGGGCGATCCGCCTGTCCGTCGCGCCGGAATATCCATGACCCGCTCCGCTGCCGCCGTCGCGGCCCTGCTTTTCGCCCTGGCTTCGCCCGCCTCCGCCCAGGATCGCGGCACGGTCAATCCGCGGCCGCTGGCGCCGCTCGCCAATCCGAACGATCCCAACGTGCCGGCCAAGGAGATCTTCGGCCGCGCCACGGCGGCGGCGCCCATGGAGGCGCGTTCGCTCGGCTTCTATTCGCGTGGCTGCCTCGCCGGCGCCACCGCGCTGTCGGTCAATGGCGATGCCTGGCAGGTGATGCGGCTGTCGCGCAACCGCATGTGGGGCCATCCGGAAATGATCAGCTTCCTGGAGCGCTTCGCGCGGCAGGTGCCGCGCGTGTCCAACTGGCCCGGCATCCTGGTCGGCGACATCTCGCAGCCGCGCGGCGGCCCGATGATCACAGGCCATGCCTCGCATCAGATCGGGCTCGACGCCGATATCTGGCTGACCCCCATGCCGCGCCGCGAATTGAGCCGCGAAGAGCGCGAAATGACCTCGGCGATCAATATTGTGCGCGCCGACCGGCGCGACATCGATCCCGCGACCTGGACCGGCGAGCATCTCAAGGTGATCCGTGCGGCCGCCACCGATCCGCGGGTCGAGCGCGTGCTGGTCAATGCCGCGATCAAGAAGGCGCTCTGCCGCGAGGCGACCGGCAACCGCTCCTGGCTGTCCAAGGTCCGGCCGGTGCCCGGGCACAATTACCACATGCATGTGCGCATCACCTGCCCGGCCGGCTCGGCCAGCTGCCGGCCGCAGGACCCGCCGCCGGCGGCGGAGGGCTGCGGCGCCGAGCTCGACTGGTGGTTCTCCGACGAGGTGCTGCACCCCAGGCCGAACCCGAACTGGCGGCCGCCGCCGCCGATCACCATGGCCGGCCTGCCGGACGGCTGCCGGCAGGTGGTGGTGGCGCGCTAAAGCCGCGGCCGTCGCCTTATTCGGCCGGAACCAGGCCCGGACGCTGCACCGGCTCTTCCTTGATCGGGATGTTGATCAGCGCCGAGCCGATGCAGAACAAGACGCTCAGCCACCAGACCACGTCATAGGAGCCGGTGCGTTCATAGAGCACGCCGCCGAGCCAGACGCCGAGGAAGCCACCGACCTGGTGGGAGAAGAAGACGAAGCCGTAAAGCATGGCCATGTAGCGGGTGCCGAACATCAGGGCGACCAGGCCGGAGGTCGGCGGCACGGTGGAGAGCCACAGGAGCCCCATCATCGCCGCGAAGGCGAGCGCCACGGCCGGGCTCGGCGGCAGCACCAGCAGCATGACCACCACCGCGCCGCGGGCGAAATAGATCCAGACCAGCAGCCAGCGCTTCGACACCCAGCCGGACAGCCAGCCGGCGGTGAGCGACCCCACGATGTTGAACAGGCCGATAAAGGCGAGTGCCAGGCCGGCGACCCAGGCCGGCATCTTCAGATCGGCGAGATAAGGCGGGTAGTGGGTGGTGATGAAGGCGAGCTGGAAGCCGCAGGTGAAGAAGCCCAGCACCAGATAGACATAGCTGCGATGACCGAGCGCCTCCTTCATGGTCGCCGCCACGCTCTTCTCGGCGCCGGTGCCGGTGCCGATGCCCGCCTTCGGGTTGGTGGCGAGCGCCAGGGCCAGCGGGATGATCAGGCCGACCACCGAGGAGAACACCAGGAGCGCGCCCTTCCAGCCCAGAAGATCGATCAGGAAGGGGGTCAGCGGCGCGAAGACGAACTGGCCGAACGAGGAGGCCGCGGTGCCGAGGCCAAGCGCCATCGGGCGCCTGGCTTCCGGCAGGAGCTTGGTGAAACAGGCCAGCACCAGGTTGAACGACACGCCGGCGAGGCCGAGGCCGACCAGCGAGCCGGACAGGACATGCATGGCGAGCGGCGGCAGCGGCAGGGTCATGCAGGCGAGGCCCGCGCCATACATGATGGTGCCGGCCCAGAAGACCTTCAGCGTGCCGAAGCGGTCGGCTATGGCGCCGACAAAGGGCTGGCCGACGCCCCACATCAGGTTCTGAACGGCGATGGTCAGGGACAGCACGTCGCGCGTCCAGCCGTTCTCGGTCGAGATCGGCATCAGGAACATGCCGACCACCGAACGCGGCCCGAAGGACAGGAGGCCGATCAGGCAGCCGCAGAGAACGATGGCGAAAGGTGTCCGCCAGCCATTCTGCGGCTCGGACGAGGTCATGCTGGCCATGGGTGTCTCCGGGCTCGCCGTCGTGCTGATACACGCCGCGGCGCCACGTTAGGAGCGGACACCGCCGGAGCAAAACGAAAAGCCGTGATGACACCCATGCGGCGGCGCGATGGCGCGGCCTAAGCCGAACGCGCCGGAGAGGGCCCCGGCGCGTTCCGTCATGAGTCGGAGCGTCTTACTGCTGCGGCGAGGCCGACATGGGATAGGCCAGGGTGTCGGCCTGCCAGCCATGGCCCGGGGTCGCGGTCATCGACATCGGCACCGCGCGGCGCTGGCTGAACTCGCGCAAGCTGCCGAAGGTGGTGCTGTTCATCACCTGGCGCTCGGGCGTGCCGTAAAAGCTGGAGCTGGTGCTCTGTGCGAAGGCAGGCGCGCAGGAAGCGGCGGCGAGAGCGGCGGCGAGGATGAGCTTCTTCATGGTCGTTCTCCATTTCCGAGGGTTCTGGTTTTCGACTGTGCGGAAGCGCCTGATGCGCCTCTTGCTGCCAGTACCCGCGGAAACGGCAATTGGTTACGCCGTCACGGCCGATTGATCGGATCGTGACCGGCCGTGATCGGCCCCGCGCCATGACCATGACGTCAGCGGCCGGCCAGGGATCAATGGATGGGGGGGCGGGACAAGCCCGCCGAGACGCGACCGTCCTCGCGCAGCGCCATGGCCGCGGCGAGCGTCAGCTCTGATGGTCGGGCTGCGGCGCCAGCTGGACCTGCGGCGGCAGCGGGCCCCATTGCCGCGGCCGGTAGAACACGTGCACGCCGATCTGCTGCAGCCGGTTCATCGAGCGCGCCCACCAGGGCCTGACATAGGTCGCGTGGTAGTGGGTGGCGTGACCCACCTCGGCGAGCCAGGTCCGGCCGGCCAGCATGTCGCGGGCGATCCGGCTCGCCAGCGTCCACGGTTCCGGCTCCGTCGGCACCAGGCTGCGCCGGCCTTCGCAGGCGAAGGTGAACTGGCAGGCGAGATAGCGATGGGCGTTCTGGTAGACGACGCCGCAGATGTCGCGCGGATAGAAGCCCGAGACGGCGCGGTTGACCACCACCTGAGCCACCGCCATCTGGCCGCGCTCCGGCTCGCTGCGTGCCTCCCAATAGACGGCCTCGGCGAGGCATTTCTGGGCGCGGGCGAGGGCCGCGCCCGACAGTTCCAGTCCCAGCACGGGATGGCCGGTGCGGGTCAGGCGCTCCGGAGCGGCCTCGTCGAGCGCCAGCGGGGCGGGGGTGCGGAAAGCGCGGGCCAGCGCCGGGCCGGGGCGCTCGCCGCGCCGGTCGGTGGCGAAGGCGCCGAGGATCGGGTCGAAACCGGCGACCGGCGCACGGGTCGCGGTGGTGCGGAACGGCTCGTTTTCGAGCGGCATGGCCGGGGCGCCGAAGCCGACCCCGGCACGGGCGAGCGGCCCCTCGCCGGAAATGGCGATGCCGGCGCGATCCTCGGCGAGTTCGGTGGCGAAACGGCGTTCCTCGCCCGGCTCGTCGCTGGCCTGGCCGTCGCCCGGCTGCGCATCCTCCCGCGCGCCGTCGGCCAAGGCCGGATCGCCGGACAGGGCATCGGCCGGCGCGATCGCCGGGGCGCCAAGTCCGAGGCGGGCCGCCGGCGAGCGGTCATCGCGCAAGGCGCCGGGCGCCACCGCCGCGAACTGCACGCCGCCCAGCGCCAGCGGCGAATGTTCGGTGTCGACGCGCTCGACCGCCGGATCCTGGGTGAGGCGCGCGACCGTGGTCAGGTCGGTGGGCGCCTCAAGCAGCGACGTGGTCGGCCGCGCGGCGGTCAGGCTCGGCCTGAGCCGCGCCCGCTCGACCAGCAGGTCGCTCTTGGCGTCGCGATTGGCCTCGGGATAGACGATCGCCCGGCCGGGTCCGGCGCCGACCGCCGGGCCGACGAGCCGGTCACCGGCACGCAGATTGGCGGCGGTGGCCGCGCCGGCTTCGAAACGCGCCAGGACGCGCTGCGGCTCGGCCTCCTCGCGCGGCATGGGGCGCGCCAGCGCAAAGCTCGCCATGGTCATTTGCGGGCGGACGAGGCTTGCCACATGGCGGCGCCACGTCTGATCGACGCCCGAGCGCTGGGCGAGATAGCTGACCAGGTCCTGATAGGCGACCGATTGGCAGGACAGGACCAGAAAGGACGCGGCCAGGCCCGGGATCAGGGCAGCCGGACGGAATTCGGACGCAGAACGCCGACGCAACGCACGCATACGCAACGCACTCCACGCGAAACACGCGACCCAACGGAGCGGCCGCCAAAACATGGTGACCGGATATCAACCTTATCGCCTGGGTAAGGTTGAGGGCGCGTTAATGCGGCTCGGCCTGCGCCAAAAGCCGGTCCAGCGCGGCGGTCATGGCCTGCTCGCGGGCAAAGGGCCCGGCCGCCTCCGGTGCGATGGCGCGCGCGGCGGCGAGCCCCGCCGTGCCGAAACGGGTGCGCACCGCCTCTTCGATCCACTGCGCCTCCTGGGCGTGGCGGCGCTCAGCCAGGCGCTCGGCGCCGAGCCAGCGGCGATGGCCCGCAATGGCCTCGGTGAGGCCGTCCAGGCCGTCGCCGGTGGCAGCCGAGATCAGTACGACCGGCGCGACCCAGGCGTCCGGCTCGCGCGCGACCAGCGTCAGTGCGCCCTCGACATCGGCCTTGGCGCGCCGCGCCGCCGTGCCCATGTCGGCCTTGGTGACGACGATCACGTCCGGCAGTTCCATGACGCCGGCCTTCATGAATTGCAGGCTGTCGCCCGAGCCCGGCTGGATGCACAGCACGACCGTGTCGGCAACCATGGCGACATCGGCCTCGGACTGGCCGATGCCGACGCTTTCGATCAGCACCCGGTCGAACACGGCGCGCATGACGACCATAGCCGCGACCGTCTGGTCGGACAGGCCGCCGAGCCGGTCGCGCGCCGCCATGGAGCGCACGAAGACACCGCGGTCGGCCGGGTCGGTCGAGATCCGCGCGCGGTCGCCGAGCAGGGCGCCGCCGGTCCGGCGCGAGGACGGATCGACGGCCACGACGCCGACGGTCTCGCCGCGCGCGCGCCAGCGCTGGACCAGGACATGGGTGAGCGTCGACTTGCCGACACCGGGCGGGCCGGTGAGGCCAAGCGTCGCACCCCTGGCGTCACGGCAGGCCTGGTCGAGAAAGGCCGCGAGCTCGGCCTGGCCGGCATGCGTTTCGATCGCGGCGAGCGCCTGGGCCAGCGCCCGCTTGCCGCCCTCGCGCAGCGCTTCGAGACTGGCCGGTTTCACGTGGAACGTCCCCTTGGGCGGGTCGCGGCGCTCCGGCCGTCAGACGACATAGGTCGAGGTGACGTGCTGCACCACGGCGCCGGCGCAATAGCCGCCGACGCGCCAGGGCATGGTCAGGGCCTGGGCCATGCCGCGGCTGACCAGCCCGTTGACGATGACGTCGAAGGCGAGCGCCACGAAAAGCAGCCACATCAGGCCGGGCACCGTCTCGGCGAGGCCCGGATAGGCCTTGAACAGCACGGCGAGGGCCAGCCCCGCCACCAGCATGACGGCGGCGAAGGCGAGGCCGGTGATCGGCAGCGGGCGGCTGGTGGCGTCGGTCACGTCGGTGCTCTGCGTTCAGGATCGGCGACGGCCGACCCTGCCACGGAACGCCGGCCGGAGCCAGCCATGCCGGTCAGCCTATGCCGGCCGGTCAGGCCTGGCTGGCGGCCGCCTTGCCGAGCGCCGCCTGGGCGGCGGCGAGGCGCGCGATCGGCACCCGGAACGGCGAGCAGGAGACATAGTCGAGCCCGACCGTCTCGCAGAAATGGATCGAGGCCGGGTCGCCGCCATGCTCGCCGCAAATGCCGAGCTTGATCTCGGGCCGCGTCTTGCGGCCACGCTCGGCGGCGATCTTGACGAGCTCGCCGACACCGTCCTGGTCGAGCGAAATGAACGGGTCGACCTCGATAATGCCCTTGGCGAGATAGGGATTGAGGAAGCTCGCCGCGTCGTCGCGCGAAATGCCGAACGTGGTCTGGGTGAGATCATTGGTGCCGAACGAGAAGAACTCGGCCGTTTCGGCGATCTTGCCGGCCTGCAGCGCGGCGCGCGGCAGTTCGATCATGGTGCCGACGATATAGTCGAGTTTCGCGCCGGTCTCCTTGATCACCGCATCGGCCATGGCGACGATGCGCGCCTTGACTAGGTCGAACTCGGCTGTCGTGGCGACCAGCGGCACCATGACCTCGGGCACGATGGCGGAGCCGCTGCGCCGGGCCGCCTCGACCGCCGCCTCGAAAATGGCGCGCGCCTGCATCTCGGCGATCTCGGGATAGGCGACCGCCAGGCGGCAGCCGCGGAAGCCGAGCATCGGATTGACCTCATGCAGTTCCTCGGCCCGCGCCTTCAGCTTTTTCGGGTCGGCGCCCATGGCGGCCGCGACCTCGGCGATCTCTGCCTCGGTATGCGGCAGGAATTCGTGCAGCGGCGGATCGAGCAGGCGGATCGTCACCGGCAGGCCGGCCATGATCTCGAACAGCTCGACGAAATCGGAGCGCTGCATCGGCAAGAGCTTGGCCAGCGCCTGGCGGCGGCCCTTCTCGTCATCGGCGAGGATCATCTCGCGTACCGCGACGATGCGCGCCTCGTCGAAGAACATGTGCTCGGTCCGGCAGAGGCCAATGCCCTCGGCGCCGAACTTGACCGCGACGCGGGCATCGGCCGGCGTGTCGGCATTGGTGCGCACCTTCAGCCGGCGCGCGGCGTCGGCCCAGCTCATCAAGGTGGCGAATTCGCCCGACAGTTCGGGCTGCAGCATGGCGACCTGGCCGAGCAGGACCTGGCCGGTCGAACCGTCGATGGTGATCACGTCGCCCTTTTTCAGGGTCGTGCCGGCCACCGTCATGGTCTGCGCGGCATAGTCGACACGCAGCGAGCCGGCGCCGGAGACGCAGGGCTTGCCCATGCCGCGGGCGACCACCGCGGCATGCGAGGTCATGCCGCCGCGGGTGGTGAGAATGCCCTCGGCGGCATGCATGCCGTGAATGTCCTCGGGGCTCGTCTCGACGCGCACCAGGATGACCTTGTGGCCATTGGCCTTCATCGCCTCGGCTTCGTCCGAGTTGAACACGATCTCGCCCTGGGCGGCGCCGGGCGATGCCGGCAGGCCGGAGGCGAGAATGCGCCGCTCGGCCTTCGGATCGATGGTCGGGTGCAGCAATTGATCGAGTGAGGCGGGATCGACCCGCGAGACCGCCTCGTCCTGGCTGATCAGGCCCTCGGCCGCGAGCTCGACCGCGATCCGCAGGCTCGCCTTGCCGGTGCGCTTGCCGTTGCGGGTCTGCAACATCCAGAGCTTGCCGCGCTCGACCGTGAATTCCAGGTCCTGCATGTCGCGATAATGCCGCTCCAGCGTGTCGGCGACCGCGATGAACTGGCGATAGACCTCCGGCAAAGCGGTTTCCATCGAGGGCTTGTCGGATTTTGCGCCGATACGGGCGGCCTCGGTGATGTTCTGCGGCGTGCGGATGCCGGCCACCACGTCCTCGCCCTGGGCATTGATCAGGAACTCGCCATAGAGCTCCTTGGCGCCGGTCGAGGGGTTGCGGGTGAAGGCGACGCCGGTCGCCGAGGTCTCGCCCATATTGCCGAACACCATGGCCTGGACATTGACCGCGGTGCCCCAGTTTTCCGGAATGGCGTGAAGGCGGCGATAGGTGATGGCGCGCTGGTTCATCCAGGACGAGAACACCGCGCCGATCGCGCCCCACAGCTGTTCGTGCGGGTCCTGTGGGAACGGCTTACCGGTTTCCTGCTCGACCTTGGCCTTGTATTCGCCGATCAGGTGCTTCCAGTCGGCCGCCGTCAGCTCGGTGTCGAGCGCATAACCCTTGCGCTCCTTGTAGTGCTCGAGGATCTCTTCGAAATTGTGGTGATCGACGTCGAGAACGACGTTGGAATACATCTGGATGAAGCGGCGATAGCTGTCATAGGCGAAGCGCTCGTCGCCGGCGCCGGCCGCCACCGCCTCGACCGTCGCATCGTTCAGGCCGAGATTGAGGATCGTGTCCATCATGCCGGGCATGGAGGCGCGCGCGCCCGAACGCACCGAGACGAGCAAGGGGTTCTGGGCGTCGCCGAAGACCTTGCCGGTCAGCTTGCCGACATGGTCGAGGCCGGCCTCGACCTGAACCTTCAGCTCGGCGGGATAGCCGCGCCCATTGGCGTAGTACCAGGTGCAGAGCTCGGTCGTGATGGTGAAACCGGGCGGAACCGGCAGCCCCATATTGGACATTTCCGCGAGATTCGCGCCCTTGCCGCCAAGCAGGTTGCGCATGCTCGACTGGCCTTCGGCCTTGCCGTCGCCAAAGGTGTAGACCCATGTCGTCATTGTCGGCATCCCAGTTCCGATCCTGCGCCGCATGCTCGCCGCCACGGCGCGCTTGTTTAGGCGCTTTCCATGGCGCATTTCAACCTCGGCCGGTTGAGGCCGGCACCGGCCAAGGCTTTTGCCGGCCTTCGAATGAAGGCTGGATGAACGCAGTGCGACATCGTTATACTGCGCTGCAAAAGGACCGGCTATCGTGTTGAGCGTGGTGATCCCGACCCTGAACGACGAGCGGCGGCTCGTCCCGACGCTGGCTTCGCTGGTGGCCGGCGCGGCCGACGGCCTGATCGTCGAGGCGATCCTGGTCGATGGCGGCTCCACCGACGAGACCGAAGCGGTCGCCGATATCGCCGGCTGCCGTCTGATGAAGGGCCCGGCCGACCGGGGCGCCCGGCTCGCCAGCGCCGCCGCCGCGGCCAAGGCGCCCTGGCTCTTGTTCATGGCCCCGGGCGTCGTCCTCGACGAAGGCTGGATCCGCGAGGTCCGCAGCTTCCTGGAAGCGGTGTCGCGGCATGGCGAAGCCAAGCGGCGCGCCGCCGTCTTCACCCACGGCGTCGACGGCTTCGGCATGGCGCCGCGGCTGACCAGCTTCAAGGCGCGGCTTGGCTTCGCGCTCGGCTTCGGCCCGGCCGCGAGCCAGGGCCTGCTGATCAACACCGCCCATTACCGCTCGCGCGGCGGCCACCGCCCCGGCCGGAGCAGCGAGCGCGCCTTCGCCCGTTCGATCGGCCGGCGCGGCATCAGCGTCCTGCGCGCCCGCGCCACCGATCTCGACATCTGATATTGGGCCCTTTCCGCCCGCCGGGGGCCAATCCGGCCCTGGGCACGGCCGCGCGGCGGCGGCCAGACCGGGCCGGCCGGTTTCGAGCCACCGCCGTCCCGCCTGGCGCCATGCCCGGCCGTCAGGTCAACACCACCCGTCAGCCGGGCTGTTGCAGGTTCTGCGAAATAGCGGCCGGCGCCCGCCACGCAAATTCGCACGCAAGGTGCGGGTTTAATACTCATAGATCTATCGAAAAGACTTAGTATGACTTGGAATTGAACCACAATTTAAGAAATAGAATTTCAGCCAAACCCGATATCCGTGATTTAATGCGAAAATAGACGGCTTGCCGATACGAAATGGCGGGGCTTTGCAGGGGAAAAACCTTCAGAAGCAGTTAAGACATTTAGGTCATGGTGCAAAAAAAGGTCATGACCAATGACATCGAATATCACCGCGGCATTGGAACCGATCAACGCGATGATCGGGGAGCTTGCACCGAAGCTGCGCGGCGCGCTCGTCGAGGAGCTGGTCGACGAGATCGCCCGCGAACGTCCCAGCGCCGAGAGCCGCAAGGCCCTCGTTCTCGACCTCATCGTCGCCCAGGCCCTGCGTGAAGCGCCGCTGCCGAGCCGGGTGCGGGCCTCGCCGAAGCTCGCGCGCTGCGTCGCGGCGCTGCCCGAAGCGAGCATGACGCTGGCCTGCGACACGGTCGCGGTCGCCGAGGTCATCCTGATGTCGCCCGACATGAGCGACGCTTTGCTGGCCGGCGTCTGCACCAGCGACCGGCAGGACCATATGCGCATCATCGCCAAGCGCCAGTCCTTGTCCGAACCGCTCGCCGACACCATCGCGCGGATCGGCGAAAGCACGACCATCGCGGTGCTGGTGCGCAATCCCGGTGCCCGGCTGTCGGCCGACGGTTTCGGCGAGATCGTCGCGCGGCTCGGCGCGGATCCGGCGATCCGCGCGCTGCTCGGGCAACGCGCCGATTGCCCGGCCGACATCGCCATGAAATTCAAGATCTCCCAGGACGAGGCCTTGACCGGCGACGCCCTGATCGAGGCCCTCGCCAAGCTCGCCGAGAAGCGCGAGATCCTGCCGGCGGTCGACCTGATCATGCGATCGATCGGGCGGGATCCGGACGCCGGGCGCAAGCTCATCGAGCGCGACGACGAGAAGGCGCTCGGAGCGGTCTGCCACGTCGCCGGCGTCGACGCGCATACCTATGAGGAGCTGGTGCAGTGCTGGCGCATCGCCGCCGGCAAGCCGCTGACCGACGTGCACAAGGCGCCCGTGCGGTTCCGGCTGATGCGGCCCGCCGAAATCGACCGCATCGTGTCGCGCCTGCCGATGGCCAGGGCCCGGCTGGTTCCGGATCTCGCGATTGCCTGAGCGCTATTCGGCCGCCTCGGTCCAGGCCTTGAGCGGCAGGTCGAGCGCCAGCCAGACCTCGAGAAGGGCCGCGGCGAGGTCGTCGATCATGGCGTCGGAATGGGCCGGTCCCGGCGTGATCCTGAGCCTTTCGGTGCCCCTCGGCACGGTCGGATAGTTGATCGGCTGGATATAGATGCCGTGACGGGTCAGCAGCCGGTCGCTCGCCGCCTTGCATTTTTCGGCGTCGCCCACCAGCACCGGCAGGATATGGGTCTGGCTGTCCATGACCGGCAATCCGGCGAGCGCCAGCACGCGCTTGGTCCGGGCGGCCTGGCGTTGCTGGCCCGCGCGCTCGCGCGACGAGGTCTTCAGATGGCGGATCGAGGTGACCGCGGCGCTGGCGATCGCCGGCGGCAGCGCGGTGGTGAAGATGAAGCCGGCGGCGTGGCTGCGCACCGCGTCGATCAGCATGGCATCGCCGGCAATATAGCCGCCCATGACGCCGAAGGCCTTGCCGAGCGTGCCCTCGATCACGTCGAGCCGGTTCATGACGCCGTCGCGTTCGGCGATGCCGGCGCCGCGCGGTCCATACATGCCGACGGCATGGACCTCGTCGATATAGGTCATGGCGCGATAGCGCTCGGCGAGATCGCAAATGGCCTCGATCGGACCGATATCGCCATCCATCGAATAGATGCTCTCGAACACGATCAGCTTGTTGCGCTCATGGCCGGCGGCGCGCAGCAATTCCTCGAGATGGCCGAGATCGTTGTGGCGGAACACCTGCTTCTGGCAGCCGGCCTGGCGCACGCCTTCGATCATCGAATTGTGGTTCTGCGCATCCGACAGGATCAGGCAGTCGGGGATCAGCTTGGCAATGGTCGAAATGCCGGTCTGGTTCGAGACATAACCCGAGGTGAAGACCAGGGCCGCCTGTTTGCCGTGCAGATCCGCGAGCTCGCGCTCGAGTTCGACGATCGGATGGGAGGTGCCGGAGATATTGCGGGTGCCGCCGGCGCCGGTGCCCATGCGCCGGGCGCATTCGGCCATCGCTTCGATCACGTCGGCGTGGTGGCCCATGCCGAGATAGTCGTTGGAGCACCAGATGACGACCTCGCGCGCGCCGCCGGGGCCATGCCAGGTGGCGCGCGGAAAGCCGCCGACCGAGCGCTCAAGATCGGCGAACACACGATAGCGCCGCTCGTCCTTCAACCGCGCGACGGCATCCTCGAAAAATCTGGCATAGGTCATGGCACGTCCGGTCTCACGCGGGCCCCGGTGACAAAAATGGGGCCCAACGACCATGGGGCGGCCATTGGCGGACCGCCCTGATCAAGATCAAACTGGTCCATAGCGCCTTAGCACGGTTCTAATCTAGGGTTCCATGCGTCAAAATGCACAGGAGCCCGCCTCAAAGTCCGTGCAGGCGCATCAGCGCCTCGAAATGCTTGTTGGCCTGATAATCCAGCACCTGCATCCATTCGCGCGCGGTTTGCCGGGCCTGGTCCTCTGGAATGATCTTCAGCGGCTTGCCGGTGGAAAGCGCCAGGATCTGCTGCCGGCAGGCGCGCTCGAGATAATAGAGGTCGTCGAAGGCGACAGCCACGGACGGCCCGCCGATGCTCACCCCGTGATGATCGAGGAAAATGACGTCGGCATGCGGATTGTCCTTCTGCGCCCTGGCGATGCGCTCGCCCTCCTCGGCGGTCAGCGCGACGCCGCCGAAACCCTGATAGGCGGTGCGGTCGAGGAAACGGCAGGCGGTCTGGTGGGCCATTTCCAGCTTGCCGTCCTCGACCATGGTGAGCGCGGTGGCATGCGGCATATGCACATGCAGGATCGCCTGGTGGCGCGGATTGGCCCGATGGCCGGCAATGTGAATGTTGCGCGCCGAGGCCTCGACCTCGCCCCAGCCCTCGTGAATGGTGCCCTCGCCGTCGATCAGCAGCAGGTCATCCGGGCGCATCTCGGCCCAGTGGATGCCATAGGGGTTGATCAGGAAGCGCTCTTGCGGACCTGGAACCACCACCGAGAAATGGTTGCAGACGCCTTCGTTGAGTTCGAACTTGGCGGCGAGCCGCAGCGCCGCCGCGAGTTCCCGGCGCAATGTCTTCAATTCGGCGGTCATGATCCCGTTCCTGGTCCCTGAAGGCTCGAGGCTTGTTGCAAAACAAAAACGCCCGCGGATATCCGCAGGCGTCTTTATGGCGCTCGGGCGCCGTGCAGTCGATGCGCTCGCCGCGCAAATCAGTCCGGCGCGGCGCCCGGGATCTCCGACCTCGGGCCAGCGCGACCGCGGGCGCTCATTTGGGCGCCAGGATCATGATCATCTGCTTGCCCTCGAGCCGGCTTTCCTGCTCGACCTTGGCAATGGTCAGCGTGTCGGCCTTGACGCGATCGAGGACCTTCACGCCGATATCGACATGGGCCATTTCGCGACCACGGAAGCGCAGGGTCACCTTGACCTTGTCGCCTTCCTCGAAGAAGCGCTTCATCGCCTTCATCTTGGTATCGTAGTCGTGGTCGTCGATGCCGGGACGCAGCTTGATTTCCTTGACCTCGACGGTCTTCTGGTTGCGGCGGGCCTCGGCGGCCTTTTTCTGTTCCTGGAACTTGAACTTGCCGTAGTCCATGATCTTGCAGACCGGCGGCACGGCGTTCGGTGCGACCTCGACGAGGTCAAGACCCGCCTCTGTAGCCATCTGGACCGCATCGCGCGTCGGGACCACACCGCGGTTTTCACCTTCGGCGTCGATCAACTGGACGTCACGGACACGAATCATGTCGTTGATGCGCGGGCCGTCACGTTCGACGGGGGCGGCGGCTCTCATTGGTCTGCGAATGGGGACATCTCCTCTGATGTTGCAAGGTGCCGGACGCTGGGTCGATCGGCGGTTCCCGTTCGGGAACGACGCAGGATCAACGGAGCATCCGGAAGGACGGGAAGATCGGTAGAATTGCCGCGGAAGTCAATGGTTCCCGGCGATTTTAGCGCGGCCCCGGACAATCAGCAGCCGGCGATAGACGCCAAGCAGGTCTTCCTGCATGCGCCCGCGCGAAAACCGCACCGCATGGGCGCGTGCGCGCTGCGCCATCGCCGCGTGCTCGCCGCGGCCGAGCGACAGCCCGGCGCCGATGCCCTCGGCGAGCGCCAGGGGATCGCCGGGCGCGACGCGGAAGCCGACACGATCGGCCGCGCCGACGCCCGGCGGGGCCGGCACCACCTCCGGCAAGGCACCGTCATCCGAGACGATCGCCGGCAGCCCCATGGCGATCGCCTCGATGGCGTTGCGGCCGACCGCTTCCGGCTCGGTCGAGGCGACCACCGCGAGATCGGCCGCCACCAGCGCACAGGCCCCGGCATCGGCCGAACCGACCAGGCGGACGATGCCGTCCAGGCCCTGGGCCTGGATGCGCTGCTCCAGCCGGGCCCGATAATCGGCCCGCTCGATGCCCTCGCAGGCCAGCACGAAGACGGTTTCGGTGAGGCCGCCATTGACCAGCAGGCGCACCGCGTCGATCACCACCATCTGGCCCTTGGCGGGATCGAGCCGGGCCTGATGGACCACCACCCGGCCGGAGCCGGTCAGCCCGGCGGCGAGCCGGAAGCCGACGCTCGCCTCGCGCGGCACCCGCGCCGGCTCGAAACCGGAGAGGTCGAGCCCGGGCGAGACCGCAGCCAGGCGCTGGGCATCGACGCCATGGGCGGCGCCGATGCGGCCGGCGAGATAGGACGAGCCGGCGAGCACGGCGTCGCCGCGGGCGAGCGACCAGCTGGCGATGGCCGGCAACCGGGAGGTGGCATCGGGCGAAGTGTGGAAGCTGGTGATGAACGGCCGGCGTGCCAGCCGGGTCGCCCCGTGCGCGCTCCAGGCCGGGCCGCGGGCATGGGCGTGAACGAGATCGACGGCCTCGCGGCCGATCAGTCCCGACAGCGTCGCGGCATTGCGCACCAGGCCGACCGGACTGCGCGTCCTGGCGTCAAGCGGGATCCATTCGCCGCCGGCGGCCTGCAACTCGCCGATCAGCGGGCCCTTTTCCGCGGCGACGAGCGCGCGCGCGCCGGCGCGGCCGAGCGCGGCGGCGATCGCCAGCACCAGCCGCGAGACGCGCCCGCCGTCGAGCGCCGGCAGCACCTGCAGCACGGTGCGGCCTTCGAGACCCGGCTCTTGCGGACTGGCGTCGCGCATCGCTCTTTCCCAGCACGGCCCGGACAGGTAGGACCACAAGCGAATCGTAAAGGACGAGTGTGATGCCGAGCTTACCCGATCCGCAATTCCTCAGCGTCGGCCACGCGGACGCAGCCCGCCAGATCGCCTATCGGCGGATCGAGGGCGCCGGGCCGACCATTGTCTGGCTCGGCGGGTTCAAATCCGACATGAGCGGCACCAAGGCGGAGGCGCTGGCCGCCTTCGCCGCGGCGACCGACCGCGCCTTTCTGCGCTTCGACTATTCCGGCCACGGCGAATCACCCGGCCTGTTCGAGGACGGCACCATCAGCCGCTGGGCCGAGGAGGCCGCCGCGATCGTCGCGCTGGCGGGCGAGGCGCCGATCCTTGTGGGTTCGTCGATGGGCGGCTGGATCGCGCTGCTGGTGACCCGGCAACTCGCCCGGCCGGCCGGCGGCATGGTGCTGATCGCGCCGGCGCCCGATTTCACCGAGGCGCTGATGTGGAAGGCCTTTCCGGAAGCGGTGAAGCGGCAGATCGAGACCGAGGGACAATGGGTCCGGCCGTCGCCCTATGATGCCGGCGGCTATCCGATCACCCGCGCGCTGATCGAGGACGGCCGCAAGAACCTGGTGCTGGGCGGCCTCATCGAGACCGGCTGCCCGGTGCATGTGCTGCAGGGCATGCAGGATGAGGACGTGCCGTGGCAGCATGCCATGGACATGGTGGCGCGAATCGCGCGCGATGACGTCGTGGTGACCCTGGTCAAGGACGGCGACCACCGGCTGTCCCGGCCCGAGGACATCACGCGCCTGACCGAGGCGGTCGCGGCCATGGCCGGTGGCTGACGGCCTCTTGATTCTACGATCTGAGAATTGTATTCTCTGATCATGGACAATGTCAGCGACCTTGACCAGGTTGTCGCCCAGCGGGTTCGCGAGCTGCGGGCTGCCAAGGGCTTTACTCTCGACCAGCTCGCCACCATATCCGGTGTGTCGCGCGCCATGATCTCCAGGATCGAGCGCGCCGAGGCCAGCGCCACCGCGGTGCTGCTGGTCAAGCTGGGCGGCGCCCTGGGCGTGACGCTCGCAGCCCTGTTCGAACAGGACGAACCACGCCGGGAGGCGGTGCGCCGCGCCGCCGACAGTCCGGTGCGGGTCGATCCCGAGACGGGTTATACGCGGCGCAACGTCGCCCCGCGGGGTGCGTCCAGCACGGACATTGTCGAGGTCATGCTGCCGGCCGGCGCCAGGGTTGCCTATGACAACCTCGTCACCGTGCCGGCCGAGCAATTCGTCTGGGTGTTCGAGGGCGTCCTGACGCTCACGACCGACGGGCTGACCACCGAGCTCGGCTCCGGCGACTGCCGGGTCATGCGGCTCGACGAACCGCTCGTTTTTGAAAACCGCGGTGACCAGCCGGCGCGTTATGCGGTGGTGCTGGTCCCCGATGGAGGTCGCCGATGATTCGCATCGAAGTTCTCGACGCTGAGGCGGCGCGACGGAATGTGCCGGCGCTGGCCGGGGTCCTGGTCGATTGTGTCGCCCGCGGCGCATCGGTCAGCTTCATGAACCCCTATGGCCAGGCCGATGCCGAAGCCTTTTTCCATGGCATAGCCGACAAGGTCGCCAAGGCCGAACTGGTGCTCATCGCGGCCTTTCTCGACGACCGCATCGTCGGCACGGCGCAGCTCGGCCTCGACATGCCGCCGAACCAGCCGCATCGCGCCGAGGTGCGCAAGATGCTCGTCCATCACGACGGCCGGCGCCAGGGCATTGCCGGCGCCATGCTGCAGCGGCTGGAGGACGAGGCGCGCGCGCTCGGGCGCAGCCTCCTGATCCTCGACACGTCAAACGATCAGGCGATCCGGGTCTATGAGCGCGCCGGCTGGCAGCGCTGCGGCTTCGTCGCCGACTATGCGCTGTGGCCCGATGGCGGTTTTTGCGACAGCACCTTCTTCGTCAAGATGCTGGAACCGGAGCGGCCGGCGCGGGCTTCCAGCGTGACCGTTCGCGATGCCCGCGAGGAGGATCTTCCGGCGATCCTCGCCATTCTCAACGACGCCATCGTCAACACCACGGCGGTCTGGACCGACGCCCCGGTGGATCTCGAAAGCCGGCGCGTCTGGTGGCGCGAGCGGGTGGAGGCCGGCCATCCGGTGCTGGTCGCGGTCGATGGCGGGCAGGTGGTCGGGTTCGGATCCTATATCCAGTTCCGCGCCTGGGAGGGTTATCGCGACGCGGTCGAACATTCCATCTATGTCAGCCCCGACCGGCGCGGCGGCGGGGTCGGGGTCGCCATCGTCGATGCCCTGATCCTGCGCGCGAAAGCCCAGGGCAAACATATGATCATCGGCGGCATCGAGGGCTCGAACCGCGCCTCGCTGAAGCTGCACCGGCGCGCCGGCTTCACCGAAGTCGGCCGGATGTACGAGGTCGGCACCAAGTTCGGCCGCCGGCTCGATCTGGTGTTCATGCAGAAGCGGCTGTCCTGAAGGCTCAGGACGTGCCGTAGCGATGCAGATGCGCGCCATTGGCACGCAGCCAGGCCTTGGCCGCCTCCAGGCCCGGGCAGAGATCCCGGACAATGCGCCAGAAGCGCGCCGAATGATTCATCTCGCGCAGATGCGCCACTTCATGCGCCGCCAGATAGTCGAGCACGAAGGGCGGCGCGAGGATCAGCCGCCAGGAATAATTGATCGCCCCGGTCGACGAGCATGAGCCCCAGCGGCTCGACTGGTCGCGCATGGTGATGCGCGTCACCTTGACGCCGAGCGCCTCGGCATAACGGCGGGTGGCCGTTTCCAGGTCCTTCTTCGCCTCGCGCTTGAGGTAGTCCTGCACCCGGCGCGCCACGAAGGCCTCGTCGCCGGCGACATGGATCTCGTCGTTCTCGACCCAGACCGTGCCGCGCCGGTCGGCGCGATGAACCACTTCATGGGCGACTCCCCGGAGCGGCACGACGGCGCCGGGCGTGAAGTCGAGCCCGTCGGGAATGCGGCTGAGCCGGGCGGCGATCCAGCCGCCATGGCGCTCGGCGAAGGCCGAGGCATCGGCAAAGCGCGCGCGCGGCGGCATGGTCAGTACGGCATCCCGGCTCGCCGCGCGCACCCTGAGCGTGAAACGACGCGCCTGCGCCATGCGCCGCACCGCGACCCGATAGGCGACACCCTCGTGATGGACGGTGATCGTCTCGGGTTCGGGTTCGCGCTGGAACAGGCGGCGAATGATCGACATGGCCGGGAGATTAGCTGAGTCGGTGGGTCGAACGCCACATGGGACGACCCGGCCCGAAGGCCGGCCGGGCCGCATTATTCAGCCGGCCCGGGGCGTCGCACCCGCCGCTGCTCGAGGGCCGAGGGCCGGCCGAGGCGTGCCGGTCAATCCTTCTTGGCCGAATGGACCGCGCCCGAGGCCGCGCGGCCGCCGCGGATCATCTTGAGCGCGCCGGGCTTGGCGACCGGCTTCACGCTCGGCGCGGGTTCGGCGGCCTTGGCCTTGCGATAGGCATGGGTGCGCATGAAATCCATTACCCGCGGCGCGATCTCGGCGCGGAAGCGCGAGCCGTTGAACACGCCGTAATGGCCGACCGCCGGCTGCAGGTAATGGACCCGCATGTCCTCGGGAATGGACGTAGCGAGCCCATGGGCGGCAAGCGTCTGGCCGCCGCCGGTAATATCGTCGTTTTCGCCTTCGACGGTCATCAGCGCGACCCGCTTGATCGCCTTGGGATCGACCGGCTGGTCGCGGTGCATCATGATGCCGCGCGGCAGGTGATGCTCGACGAACACCCGCTCGATCGTCTGCATGTAGAATTCGGCGGTCAGGTCCATGACCGACAGATATTCGTCGTAGAACTCGCGATGCTTCTGGGCACCGTCGCCATCGCCCTTGACCAGGTTGCGGAAGAGATCGCGATGGGCGTCGACATGCCGGTCGAGATTCATCGTCATGAAGCCGGTCAGCTGCAGGAAGCCCGGATAGACCGGCCGCATCATGCCGGCATGGGGAAACGGCACCGTGGTGATGACGTTGCGCCGGAACCAGTCGGTGCCGCGCTCATGGGCGAGCTTGTTGACCGCGGTCGGGTTGGAACGCGTGTCGATCGGTCCGCCCATCAAGGTGAGCGTCGTCGGCACATAGGGGTCTTCCTCGGCCTCCATGCGCGCCACCGCCATGAACACCGGCACGGCCGGCTGGCAGACGCCGATCACATGGGTGTCGGGACCCAGCACGTGCAGCATGGAGATGATGTAGTCGACATAGTCGTCGAGATCGAACGGACCATCGCTCATCGGCACCATGCGCGCGTCGATCCAGTCGGTGATGAACACCTCGTGGCTCGGCAGGAACTCATCGACCGTGCCGCGCAGCAGCGTGGCGTAATGGCCCGACATCGGGGCGACGATCAGGACTTTCGGATCGGGCCGGTGGTTGCGCGGAATGGCCCGCTGGAAATGGATCAGGTTGCAGAAGGGCCGGGACCACACGACCTTCTCGGTGACCGCGACACGCTCGCCGCCGACCAGCGCGGTCGGCAGGTTGAAGGCCGGCTTGCCATAGCGGCGGGTGGTACGCTCGAACACCTCGCAGGCCGCCGCCAGCTGCTTGCCGAACGGCGTATGCGACCAGGGATTGATCGGGTTCGACAAGGCGAGCTTGGTCGCATCGGCCATCGCGCGATAAGGCGACAGCATGGCATGCGTTGCTTCGTACCAATGATAAAGCGGCACTCGATATGCCTCCGAAAAGAGGGGCAGGGTCCCGATCCGGCTCAAGGATTGAACCGGCCGGCACGGCGCCACGATGGCGGCTTCACGCGGATTGACCCAACTTCTATTGCTGCGCTGCGGTAGTTTGTAATCTCTCTGACACAATGGAGGCAATCAGAGCACGGCTAACAAACTGTTAACTTTCGTCTGTCCGTGCTTATACGGACAGAACGTTCCCTGGATCGCCGCTTCCGGAAAATGTCATTCCCCGCCGGACAGAAGCGAGCCGGCGGCCCTGGCCTGGTTCAGAAGGAAGACGAAGGCCCAGGCCGCGGCCACCGCCCAGACGATGTTCAGGAGCGTGGCGGCGGCGAGATAGTCGAGCCTCAGGACGCCATCAGCGAGCACGCCGCGCATGCCCTCGAAGACATAGGTCGGCGGCAGCGCGAGAGCCACCGGCTTCAGCCACCAGGGCAGCACGGCGAGCGGGTAATAGACGCAGCACAGCGGCCAGAACACGAACAGAATGGTCCAGGCCAGGCTCTCGGCGCCCAGGCCATGGCGCAGGATGAGGCCGGCGACCAGCAGCGCCACGGCCCAGCCGGTCATGATCAGGAGCGCGAAAAAGGCCACCAGCCCGATGCCGAGGCGCGCCATGTCGAAGCCGAAAAAAGCGATCGCCAGGATCACCGTCGGCACGAGCCCGACCATCAGCCGGACCAGGCTCATGACCATCAGCGCCACGACGAATTCGACCGGGCGCAGCGGGCTCATCAAGAGATTGCCGAGATTGCGCGACCAGATCTCCTCGAGAAAGGAGATCGAAAAGCCGAGCTGGCCACGAAACAGCACCTCCCAGAGCAGGAGGCCCGAGACCAGGGCGCCGGCGGCGAACAGCGTGCCGCTGGCGGTTTTCATGGCGTAGGTCTGCAGGAAACCCCAGGTCAGGAGGTTCAGGACCGGCCAATAGACCAGTTCGATCAGCCGCGGCCAGGACGATGCCAGGAGGTAGAAGTAGCGCAGGCACAGCGCGCCGACGCGGGCGAAGGAAAAGCTCATGCCGCCGCCCTCATGCCGCGTCCCGCACGGCCTGCATGAAGGCGCTCAGCTTGGCCTGGTCGAGATGGCCCTCGGTGCGCACGCCCGAGCAGAGATCGAGCCCGAACGGCCTGACGTCTGCGATCGCCTGCCCGGCATTGTCGCCATTCAGGCCGCCGGCGAGGAAGACCGGCTTGGCGGTCCTGGCGACGAACTGGCGGCTGACCGCCCAGTCATGGGTGCGCCCGGTGCCGCCCAATTCGCGCATGGTTCCGCCGGGTTTGCCGGAATCGAGCAGGAAGGCATGGATATAGGGCTCATAGGCCGGGATCAGCGCGAGCGCCTCGGGGCCCTCGACATGAATGACCTGGACGCGGCGCACCATCGGCAGCGCCACGGCGATGATCGCATGTTCGGCCGGGTCGATATGGTCGACGATCTGCACAGTATTGGTGCCGCAGGCGCGGATATGGTCGACGATATCGAGGCCGCGGACCCGGGAGGTCAAAAGGAAGCTGGCAATCGGCGGCGGCAGGTCGGTGGTTATGGCGCGGATCGTGGCGTCATCGACGATGCCGGGGCCGGACGGCATGGCCGCCACGAAGCCCAGGGCATCGGCGCCGGCGGCGATCGCCATGCGGGCCTCGGCCACCGAGGAGATGCAGCAGATCTTCACGCGCGGCCGGCTATTGCTCATACGGGTGTTCATTCGGCCGCCTCCTTGCGTCCGCGAGCCACGTCGAGAAAGACCTCCTCGAGGTTCGAGCGCCCATAGCGCTGGATCAGCTCGGCCGGCGAGCCCTCGTCCTCGATGCGCCCGCCCTTCAGCATGATGACCCGGTCGCAGAGCCGCTCGACCTCGCCCATATTATGCGAAGCGAGCAGGATCGTCGCGCCGCGCCGTGCCCGATATTGCTCGAGATGGCCGCGGATCCAGTCGGCGGTATCCGGGTCGAGCGACGCGGTCGGCTCGTCCAGCAGCAGCACTTCGGGATCGTTGATCAGCGCCTTGGCCAGCGCCACGCGGGTCTTCTGACCGGCCGACAGCTTGCCGGTGGCCCGGTCGAGGAAATCGCCGAGGTCGAGATCGGCGGCGAGCGCCGCGATCCGCTGCTTCAGCCCGTCGACGCCATAGAGCTTGCCGAACACGGTCAGGTTCTGCCGCACGGTCAACCGGTGCGGCATGTCGACATAGGGGCTCTCGAAATTCATCCGGTGCAGCACGTCGTGCCGGCGGCGCGCCATGTCGGTGCCGAGCACCCGGACCTCGCCGGAGGTCGGCAGCGTCAGGCCCATGATCATGCCGATAGTGGTGGTCTTGCCGGCGCCGTTGCCGCCCAGCAGGGCCGTGGTGGAGCCCGGCGCCAACGCAAAGGACAGGCGGTCGACGGCGCGCACCGTGCCGTAATCCTTGACCAGCGCCTCGGCCTCTATCGCAGGCTGTCTCATGCTCTGTGCATCGCGCGTCGCGATCCCCAGGGCAAATCAAAATCCGTGATCGGCCGAATTCGGAAAGAGCGAGGCCCAGGATTGCATCGGCGCGGCTTGACCGCGAGCGGCCGGGCAAGCGAGCTTGCCCCGATGATCGTCGTGTTCGGCTCCCTCAATATCGACTTGGTCGCGCGCGTGCCGGTTCTGCCTTCGGCGGGCGAGACCGTGCTCGGCCCCGGCTATGCCGTGGTGCCCGGCGGCAAGGGTGCCAATCAGGCGCTCGCCGCCCGCCGCGCCGGCGCCGAGGTCGTGATGGTCGGCGCCGTCGGCCGCGACGGTTTCGCCGAAACAGCGCTCGGTGCCCTCGCCGAGGCCGGTGTCGACATCACGCGGGTGGCGCGGGCCGAAGCCCCCACGGGGGCCGCCTTCATTGCCGTGGACGCGGCCGGCCGCAACCAGATCGTCGTGGCGGCCGGCGCCAACGCCCAGGCATCGGCCGCCTCGCTCGACGACCTGCCGGCGGGCGACGGCGACATCCTGATGCTGCAATGGGAAGTGCCGGAGGCGGAAATCCTCACCGCCGCCCGCTGGGCCCGGTCGCGCGGGCTCAAGGTGCTGCTCAACCGGGCCCCGGCGGGGCCCGTGCCGGCGGCGCTGCTGGCGCTGGTCGACGTGATCATCGTCAATGAGCACGAAGTGCTGGCGCTCGCGGAAAACCTCGATCTCGCCAGCCGCGACGTCGAAACGATCGCTTCCGAGATCGACCGGCGCCTGAAGGTCACCACCATCGTCACGCTTGGCGCCGAAGGCGCGGTCGCCTGGGGCGGCGGCGTGCGCTGTCCGGTGCCGGCGCTGAAGGTCGACGTCGTCGACACCACCGCGGCCGGCGATGCCTTTTGCGGCGCCTTCGCGGCGGCGCTCGCGCAAGGCCGCGGGCTGACCAGCGCGGTCGAATATGGTTCGGCGGCCGGGTCGCTCGCCTGCACGCGGTTCGGCGCGCAGCCGAGCCTGCCCGGGCGGGCCGCCATCGAACAGGGCGCGGCCCTGCTCGCGACCCGCGACATTCCCCTCGCCTCGCAATAACCGCCCGAACCGGGCCCAAGGAGACCTCGATGATCCGCAACCGCCTGAAACGCCGCGCGCTCGCCGGCGAAAAGCTCCTCGGCGCCTGGGTCTTTTCCGGCTCGCCGGCGATCAGCGAGCTTTATGCGCTGGCCGGCTACGACATCGTGCTGATCGACACCGAGCATACGCCGATCGACGTCGCGGACGTGCTGGCCTGCGTGCGCGCGGTGGAAGCCGGCGGCGGCGAGGCCATGGTGCGCGTGCCCGGCCATGATGCGAGCCATTTCAAGCGCATGCTGGATGCCGGCATCCATTCCCTGATGGTGCCGATGGTCGATACGCTGGAACAGGCCAAGGCGATCATCGATGCCTGCCGCTATCCGCCGCGCGGCCGGCGCGGTTATGCCGCCTCGGTGTCGCGCTCCGGGCTCTATGGCTTCGACCCGACCTATGCCGACACCGCGCATGAGGAAACCTTCCTGGCGCTGCAGGTGGAAAGCGCCGCCTGCGCGGCGATCGCCGGCGATATCGCCGCCCTCGACGGCGCCGACTGCCTGTTCATCGGTGCCAACGACCTCGCCGGCTCGCTCGGCAAGCTCGGCCAGCTGACAGATCCGGACGTCCTCGCCAGCATCGACCAGGCGGCCGGCGCGACCAAGGCGTCCGGCAAGGTGCTGGGCACCATCCCGATTCCCGGGCGCGACGCCTCGCAGCTGGCGGCCGAGGGCTATGGCATCGTCATCGGCGAATGCGACATGTGGACGGTCAAGGAAGGCGCGGTCGCCGATCTCGCCCGCCACCGCAAGGCCTTTCCCGGCCGCAAGCGCTGATCAGCCGCGCCGCGCCGGGATCGCCTTGATGATCGCCTGGACGATCGCATCCGGTTCGGTGGCGATCGACACGGTGATCGGATGTTCGTCGGCGGCCGGCGGCTCGAGGGTCGCGAACTGGCTCTGAAGCAGGCTCGGCGGCATGAAATGATCGACGCGGGCGGCCATGCGCGCGTCGATCAGCGGGAAGTCGCCGGCGAGATAGACGAAACGCAGGCGCGAGCCGGTGGCGCGCAGCCGGTCGCGATAGACCCGCTTCAGCGCCGAGCAGGCGATGACCACATGGCAGCCGGTCCGCTCGAGTGCTGCGACGTGCCGGGCAATGGCGTCGAGCCAGGGCCAGCGGTCGGCATCGGTGAGCGGCGCGCCCGAGCGCATCTTCTCGACATTGGCGGGTGGATGGAACGCGTCGCCGTCGCGAAAATCCCAGCCGAGCGCGCCGGCGAGGCGGGCGCCGACCGTCGATTTGCCGCTGCCGGACACGCCCATGACGATGATGGCGGTCGGCAGGTCCGCCTGATCCCGGTCCGCACCGATTGGATTGCTCATGCCGGTTTCTTCGGCTCCTGGTGGCCGCCGAAGCCTTTTCGCATGGCGGAGAGGACCTTTTCCGCGAAAGTGTGATCCTGGCGCGAACGGAAGCGGGTATAGAGCGCCGAGGTCAGCACCTCGGCCGGCGTCGCCTGCTCGATGGCCGCCTCGACGGTCCAGCGGCCCTCGCCGGAATCGTCGACATGGCCGGAAAAGTCCGCGAGCGCGCCGTCCTCGGCGAGCGCCTCGGCGGTGAGGTCCAGCAGCCAGGAGGTCACCACGCTGCCGCGCCGCCAGACCTCGGCGATATCGGCGAGGTCGAGATCGAAACGCTGCCCTTCGGCAAGCCTGGCCGAGCCGGCATTCTTCAGGATGTCGAAGCCTTCGGCGAAGGCCTGCATCATGCCGTATTCGATGCCGTTATGGATCATCTTGACGTAGTGGCCGGCGCCGCTCGGCCCGCAATGGAGATAGCCTTGCTCCGCCGTGCCGCCCCGGCCGTCGCGATGGCGCGTCTCGGGGATATCGCCGCGGCCGGGGGCCAGCGCCTGGAAGATCGGGTCAAGCCGCGCCGCCGCGGCCTGGTCGCCGCCGATCATCAGGCAATAGCCGCGTTCCAGGCCCCAGACGCCGCCTGACGTGCCGATATCGAGATAGCTGAGCTGCTGTTTCGCCAGGACCTCGGCGCGGCGGATATCGTCCTTCCAGAACGTATTGCCGCCATCGATGATGGTGTCGCCGGGGGCAAGCAGCGCCGCCAGTTCGGCGATGGCGCCTTCGGTGACGGCGCCGGCCGGCAGCATCACCCAGACGGCGCGCGGCGGCGTCAGGGCCTGGACCAGCGCGGCGAGGCTCGCCGTGTCGATGGCGCCTTCCGCCGCCAGGGCCTGGCCGGGCCCGGGATTGGCGTCGTGAACGACGCAGGAATGTCCGGCCCGGATCAGGCGGCGGACGATATTCGCCCCCATCCGGCCAAGTCCCACCACACCGAGCTGCATCACCATCTCCTCCGGTCGTCCGGCCCTTCCATGCTGAAGCACCAAGACTGGCCGGCGATGTCAACCACATCCGCGCCGGCGACATTGCCGGAACTGCCGTCAAAGTGTAGAGGGCGCGCGACCGTTCCTGAGATTTCGCGGAGAATCCGTTTCATGTCCAAGGCCCGCTACGACGTCGCCGGCATCGGCAACGCCATCGTCGATGTGCTCGCCCGCATTCAGGACGATCTGCTGACCAAGCTCGACGTGCCGAAGGGCGCGATGATGCTGATCGACGAGCCGCGCGCCGAGGCGATCTACGGGGCCATGGCACAGACCGTGGAAATCTCCGGCGGCAGCGCCGCCAACACCATTGTCGGCTGCGGCATGCTCGGCCTCAATCCCGGTTTCATCGGCAAGGTCAAGGACGATCCGCTCGGCCGCAGCTTCAGCCACGGCATCCGCGCCGCCGGCGTGCACTTTCCGACCCGGCTCGCCGTCGACGGTCCGGCGACCGCGCGCTGCTTCATCCTGGTGACGCCCGACGGCGAGCGCACCATGAACACCTATCTGGGCGCCGCCCAGCTCTTGTCGCCTGATGATGTCGACGAGGACACCATCGCCAATGCCGGGGTAACCTATCTGGAAGGCTATCTCTGGGATCCGCCGGCCGCCAAGCAGGCCTTCCTGAAGGCCGCCAAGATCGCCCATGGCGCCGGCCGCCAGGTGGCGCTGACCCTGTCGGATTCGTTCTGCGTCGACCGCTATCGCGACGAATTCCTGCAGCTCCTGCGCGACAAGGTGGTCGATATCGTCTTCGCCAACGAGAGCGAGCTGAAGTCGCTCTACCAGACCGGCGATTTCGCCACCGCGCTCGACGCCCTGCGCGCCGATGCCCGCCTCGCCGTGGTGACCCGCGGCGAAGAGGGCGCCCTGGCGGCGGAAGGCAACACTCTCGTCTCCGTGCCGGCTTTTCCGGTCAGCCGGGTGGTCGACACCACGGGCGCCGGTGACCTGTTCGCGGCCGGCTTCCTGTCGGGTTTTGCCCGCGACATGGGCCACGAGGCATCGCTCAGGCTCGGCGCGCTCTGCGCCGCCGAGATCATCAGCCATATGGGCGCCCGGCCGGAAGCCGACCTGAAGTCGCTCGCCGCCGAAAACGGCTTCACGCTCTGAGGCTCGGCCGCTGGTGACATCCTGGGAGCGCCTCAACGCTCCCAGATCATCTTGCCGCCATAGGCGACCATGACGAGGCCGGCGCCGGCGCCGATGGCGCGGCCAATGCGGCTCGGTCCGCGCGCCACCGGAAGCTTGCGCAGGATCAGGGCGAACAGCAGGTAATAGGTCGCCGACATCGCCACCATGATGGCGACGCCCAGGAAGCCGATGGCCAGCGGCTGTTCGGCGAGATGCGTCACCGCGAACAGCGACGAGACGAAGACCAGCGATTTGGGATTGCCGAGCGCGGTCACCAGGCCGGTGGCGAAAGCCTTGCGGGTGTTGAGGGCGGGTGCCCGCGACCGGCCGGTCTCGGCCGGCACCCACAGATTGCGCCGGATCAGCCGGAAGCCCATCCAGGCGAGATAGGCGCCGCCCAGCAGCTTTACCGCGATGGCCGCGGCGGGAAACAGTTCGAACAGCCAGAACAGGCCGAACAGCCCGGCAAGCCCCCAGCTCAAGGTGCCGATCAGCACGGCGGCGACGACCGCCAGCATGGAACGGGTCGGCGAGGACAGGCCGACCGCGACGAATAGCAGGGTGTTCGGGCCGGGCGTGATCACCGCGATCAGCCAAAGGCCGGCCAGAACCAAGAGCGTGTCGACCGGGATCATCAGCCCTGTCCTTGTTCCGCTACCGCGCCTCGTCGGCGATGCCGTCCATCCGCACGGGCAGGCCGGCCGCCTTCATATGACGCTTCACCTGCGGCACCGTAAAGGCGCCGAAATGGAAAACCGAGGCCGCGAGGACGCCGGTGGCGCCGCCTTTCGACACGCCGTCGACGAAATGGTCGAGCGCGCCGACCCCGCCCGAGGCGATCACCGGCACCGGCACGGCATCGGAGACCGCACGGGTCAAGGTGAGGTCGAAACCGGCCTTGGTGCCGTCGCGATCCATCGAGGTGAGCAGGATTTCGCCGGCGCCGAGCGCCACCACTTCGCGGGCATAGTCGATCGCGTCGATGCCGGTCGGCTTGCGGCCGCCATGGGTGAAGATCTCCCAGCGGTCAGCTTCGCCCGCGCCTGAGACCTTCTTGGCGTCGATCGCCACGACGATGCATTGATTGCCGAATTTGTCGGCGGCCCGGCCGACGAAGGGGCGGTCGGTGACGGCCGCGGTGTTGATCGCCACCTTGTCGGCGCCCGACACCAGGAGTGCGCGGATGTCGTCGACGGTACGGACGCCGCCGCCGACGGTGAGCGGCATGAAACAGGCCTCGGCCGTGCGCCGGACCACATCGAACATGGTGGCGCGGTTGTCCGAGCTCGCTGTGATGTCGAGGAAGGTCAGCTCGTCGGCGCCGGCCGCGTCATAGGCCTTGGCGGCCTCGACCGGGTCGCCGGCATCGATGAGATCGACGAATTGCACGCCTTTGACGACGCGGCCGTCCTTGACGTCGAGGCAGGGGATGATGCGGACCTTGAAGCTCATGAACGCCTCGCGGCTTTCAGCGCGGCCAACGCCTCCTGCGGATCCAGCCGGCCGTCATAAAGCGCCTTGCCGGTGATCGCGCCTTCGAGCTTGGCGGCGCGCGGCGAAATCAATTCGCGCACATCGGCCATCGAGGCGAGACCGCCGGAGGCGACGACGGGAATGGCGACCTGGTCGGCCAGCGCGATGGTGCCGTCCCAGTCGATGCCGGCGAGCATGCCGTCGCGCGCGATATTGGTATAGACGATGGCCGCGACGCCCGCGTCCTCGAAACGCCGGGCGAGTTCATGGGCGTGCAAGGTCGAGGTTTCGGCCCAGCCTTCGACCGCCACCCAGCCGTCGCGGGCGTCGATACCGACGGCGACCTGGCCGGGAAAGGCCTTGGCGGCCGTCCGGACGAAATCGGGATCGCGCACCGCGGCCGTGCCGATAATGACCCGGGTGACGCCCTTGGCGAGCCAGCCCTCCACCGTCTTCATGTCGCGAATGCCGCCGCCGAGCTGGACCGGGAAGCTGGTCGCGGCGCGGATCGCCTCGACGGCGGCGGCATTGACCGGCTTGCCGGCAAAGGCGCCGTCGAGATCGACGACATGGAGATAATCGAAGCCGAGCATTTCGAATTCGCGCGCCTGAGCGGCGGGATCGTCGGCATAGACAGTGGCCTGGGCCATGTCGCCCTGTTTCAGACGGACGCAGCGGCCTTCTTTCAGATCGATCGCGGGAAACAGTCTCACGGCCGCCACTCCAGGAAATTGCCGATCAGCGTCAGTCCGAGCTTCTGGCTCTTTTCCGGATGGAACTGGGTGCCGACCATGGTGTCGCGCGCGATCATCGCGGTGACCGGCCCGCCATAATCGGCCTCCGCCAGCACCACGTCGTCGGCGGTGGCGGTCAGGTGATAAGAATGGACGAAATAGGCATGCAAGCCGTCCGGTCCGGTCGGAATGCCCGCCAGAACCGGGTGGTCGCGTTTCACCGCGAGGGTGTTCCAGCCCATATGTGGGATCTTCAGATTGGCGCCGGTCGGGCGGATCAGGTCGATGTCGCCGGGCACCCAGCCGAGCCCGGCGGTGATGTCCTTTTCCAGCCCGCGCCCGGCCATCAGCTGCATGCCGACGCAAATGCCGAGAAACGGCCGCCCGCGGCCGCGCACCGCTTCGGTCAAGGCCTCGACCATGCCGGGCACGCCGATGAGGCCCTTCTTGCAGTCGGCGAAGGCGCCGACGCCGGGCAGCACGATACGGTCGGCCTTGCGCACCTGGTCCGGATCGGCGGTGACCAGCACCGGCACGTTCAGGCCGCGCTCACGCGCCATCCGCTCGAAGGCCTTCTGCGCCGAATGCAGATTGCCCGAGCCATAGTCGACAATGGCGACGCTCATCGGGCCCCTCCGGGGCGGCTCTCGGCCTCCGGGAACAGCCCGATCACGTGCTGGCCGGCCGGCGGGTTCGGCGCCGGATAGACCGAGGGCGGACCGCCGAGCGCTGACGGCAATGGGGCGAGCGCCGAGGCGCGCTCGGAGAAATAGCGCCGCTCGGCATCGTCCTGGGTCGGCGCGACAACGACGCCCTGCTCGCGGAAGCCGCGGCGGCCGAGCGTCCAGCGCCTCAGATTGGTCGCCTCCAGGCCGATCAGCAGGTTGAAGACGAAGCCGATGCCCATGCGCACCGGCGTGGAAAAGCCGGCCAGCACGAGCGCGGCGATCAGTAGCCCGGCCAGGACGATATAGGCGAGCGTCACCAGCCACATGCGGTGCCAGAGGAAATAGGCCCAGGGGGCGACGAAGGCGACGATCGAAAAACTGTCCGGCACGAAACGGATCGCGCCGTCGGGATCACGCCCGGCCTGCTCGGGGGCTGTATGAACGGTGAAGCTCTTCAGGGACGCCATCACAGCACGCCCTTGGTCGAGGGCACCTCGTGGGCCCGGCGCGGATCGATGGCGAAAGCCGCGCGCAGGGCGCGCGCCAGGCCTTTGAAGCAGCTCTCGGCGATATGGTGGGCATTGTCGCCGTAAAGCGTCTCGACATGCAGGGTGATGCCGGAATTCATGGCGAAGGCCTGGAAGAATTCGCGCACCAGCTCGGTATCGAAGGTGCCGATCTTGTCGCGCGGGAAGGTCGTGCGGAACACCAGGAAGGGCCGGCCCGAGATATCGAGCACGACACGGCTCAGCGTCTCGTCCATCGCCAGGTGGACGTCGGCGTAGCGGGTGATGCCCTTCATGTCGCCTAGCGCCTTGCGCACTGCCTGGCCGAGCGCGATGCCGACATCCTCGACGGTGTGATGGTCGTCGATATGCAGGTCGCCCTTGGCCTTGACGGTCAGGTCGATCATGCCGTGGCGGGCGATCTGGTCGAGCATGTGGTCGAAGAAGCCGACACCGGTCGCGACGTCAGCCGTGCCGGCGCCGTCCAGGTCGACCGAGACGGAAATATCCGTCTCCTTGGTGGTGCGGGTCACCGAGGCCGTGCGCATAGCGATCTCCAAGCGGATTGCCCGGTCTTCTATCAGCGGGCGGCCCGCGTGAAAACCCAAACACTCCCGGATGGTTGTCGGACGCGCTAGGATGAGCCACCGCGCCGGAGCCTGGTCCCAAGACCGTGCCCCATGACGGAGGCCAGACCATGACCCGCGACGAAACGCTCGCTCTCGCGCTCAGCCTGCCCGGCACCGAAGCCGCGCCGCATTTCGAGCGAACCGCGGTGAAGGTCGCCAAGGGCCGGATCTTCGCGACGCTCGGGCCCGACGGGACGAGCCTCAACGTCAAGCTGACGCCCGACCAGCAACCCGTCTATGTCGACAGCGCGCCCGAGATCTTTTCGCCGGTCCCGAACGCCTGGGGCCGGCAGGGCTGGACGACCGTCGACCTGGCCAAAGCCGATCGCGACACGGTGGCGGCTGCCCTGACGGCTGGCTGGCGCAACGCCGCGCCGAAGACGCTCCTGTCGCTGCATGCCAGGGCCGGTGCCTAGCCTGGCTTGCGTCGCGGCGCATTCGGCCTAAATGACGGACTTGCCTCGGAGTTCCCATGACGACCCATGACAATGCCTTTCCCGGCTGGCACGCCACCACCATCTGTTCGGTCCGCAAGGACGGCAAGGTGGTGATCGGCGGCGATGGCCAGGTGAGCCTCGGCCAGACCGTGATCAAAGCCAATGCCAGGAAGGTGCGCCGGCTCGCCAAGGGCGATGTCATCGCGGGCTTTGCCGGCGCGACCGCCGACGCCTTCACGCTGTTCGAAAGGCTGGAAGCCAAGCTCGAGCAATATCCCGGGCAGTTGACCCGCGCCGCGGTCGAGCTCGCCAAGGACTGGCGCACCGACCGCTATCTCCGGCGCCTGGAAGCGATGATGATCGTCGCCGACAAGGATGTCTCGCTGATCCTCACCGGCACTGGCGACGTGCTGGAACCCGAGGGCGGTGTGATGGCCATCGGCTCCGGCGGCAATTATGCTCTGTCGGCGGCGCGCGCGCTGGCCGATACCGACCTGGACGCGGAAGCGATCGTGCGCAAGGCGATGAAGATCGCCGCCGAGATCTGCGTCTATACCAACGACAATGTGGTGATCGAGACCATCGGATGACCGATTTTTCCCCCCGCGAGATCGTTTCCGAGCTCGATCGTCACATTATCGGCCAGAACGACGCCAAGCGCGCGGTGGCGATCGCGCTGCGCAACCGCTGGCGCCGGCTGCAGCTCGACGGGACCCTGCGCGAAGAGGTCCTGCCGAAGAACATCCTGATGATCGGACCGACCGGCGTCGGCAAGACCGAGATTTCGCGCCGGCTCGCCAGGCTCGCCAATGCGCCCTTCCTGAAGGTCGAGGCGACCAAGTTCACCGAGGTCGGTTATGTCGGCCGCGACGTCGAGCAGATCATCCGCGACCTCGTCGAGGTCGGCATCTCCATCGTGCGCGAAACCAAGCGCAAGGAGGTCCAGGCCAAGGCTCATCTGGCGGCGGAAGAACGCGTGCTCGACGCCCTGGTCGGCGCGACCGCGTCGCCGGCGACCCGCGACAGCTTCCGCAAGAAGCTGCGCGACGGCGAGATGGACGACAAGGAGATCGACATCGAGGTGTCGGCCGCCCCGTCCAACCTGCCGATGATGGATATTCCCGGCATGCCGGGCGGCCAGATCGGCATCGCCAACCTCTCGGACATGCTCGGCAAGATGATGGGCGGCAAGACCAAGCAGCGCCGCACCACCGTCAAGGAGGCCTATCAGCCTCTGGTCCAGGAGGAGGCCGACAAGCTGGTCGACCAGGACACGCTGGTGCAGGACGCCATCAAGGTGGTCGAGAACAACGGCATCGTGTTCATCGACGAGATCGACAAGATCTGCGCGCGAGACGGCGCGCGGGTCGGCGGCGACGTGTCGCGCGAGGGTGTGCAGCGCGATCTGCTGCCGCTGATCGAGGGTACGACGGTATCGACCAAGCACGGGCCGGTGAAATCCGACCACATCCTGTTCATCGCGTCCGGCGCCTTCCACATCGCCAAGCCTTCGGATCTCCTGCCCGAGCTGCAGGGCCGCCTGCCGATCCGGGTCGAGCTCAGCGCGCTGACCCGCGAGGACCTGCGCCGCATCCTGACCGAGACCGAGGCGAGCCTGATCAAGCAGTCGATCGCCATGATGGGCACCGAGGGCATCACGCTGGTGTTGACCGACGACGCCATCGACGCCATCGCCGATCTCGCCGTGGCGGTGAACGCCTCGGTGGAGAATATCGGCGCGCGGCGGCTGCAGACGATCATGGAGCGGGTGCTCGACGACATCTCCTTCACCGCGCCGGATCGTGCCGGCGAAACCGTCACCATCGACGGCGCCTATGTGATGAAGACGGTGGGCGATCTCGCCAAGAATTCCGATCTCAGCCGGTTCATCCTGTAAACCGACGGCCTTGGAGGCCATTTGAGACCTCGTTCCGACGAGGTCTCACGTCGTCTTGGCCGGGCTTGTCCCTGATATCCACGACTTCTCGGTTTTGAATGCGTCGGTCCCCGGACCAAGCCCTGGGATGACGAGCGGCGGCAAACCGCCCGGATGGAGGTCTCAAACGGTCCCTTCGACGCGGCGACACAATCGCTGCGGCCGGCAATGGCTCGTCAGGCGAACATTTCCGGGCGATATTCGAAGTGCATGGTGTCGAAATGATACCATTTGCCGCCCCAGATGAAGTCGGCGGCCTCGAAGATCTCGACGATCTCGAACGGGATCCGGTTGCGATAGGCGATGGCGCCGCGCCGGTTCGCCCAGGCCCAATAGTCGGAATGCGCGACATTGATGTCGATGGCGGCGCCATAGCCATGCATGCTGGCGACGCCGGTATCGGCCACCGCCCGGCAATTATAGGTTCCGGCGGAGGGCACCAGGAAGGCCTTCAGCCGGTCCGGCAACCGGTCGAGCTGACCGACAATGCTTTCCATGCGGGTCGCGACGCCGTTCACCTCGGTCAGCTGCACCATCTGCCGCGTCGTCCTGGGCAGCCAGGCGACCGGCCGCATGCGCGGGGTCACGGCCCCCTTGGTGCAATCGCCATACATCTTCACAAAGAAGGCGGTGTTGCGCAGGCGCCCGGGGCTCTGGTCTCGGGGCGGCGCACCGGCGGGCGGGCCGCGCTCATAGGTCTGGCGCAGCTGGTCGGCAATGGTCGCGGAGCGCAGCATCTCCTCGAAGCCGCGGGGCGGACGATCCGCGCCGATGGCCATCCTGGCGCCGTCACGCCAGACCAGCATGTCCTCGATGACATCAGCGAGATGATCGGGGTAGCTCGCCACCAGCTTGCCGAGCCGCCCCTCGGGCAAGGCCGCACGGGCGGGGCCCGCCATCGGCAGGGTCGCCAGGCCGGCCAGCAGCGCCCGGCGATCGAGCGAGCGCATCGCCGCTCAGTCCGTGCAGCCCATATAGCGTTCGACCCGGGTGACCTCGGCGATGACGCGCCGCTGGTTCTGCGACAGCGGCACATCGGCCTGGCGGTCATACATGCAGCCGCCATTGCCGAAATAGGAAATCGCCCGCGGCGTCCTGAAGCAGAAGCCGGCATCCTTGTAGATCTGGTTGCGCTCGACCCACAGGTCGCGGCACGACCAGCCGCGATAATCCTGCGCCATGGCGCCGCCGGCCGAGCCGGTCAGCACGGCCGCCGCGACGATGATCCGGCCCATTTTCAGCGTCATTCGCGCCTCCCTCTGGCAGACGCCGGCAGCGCTCGCGCGGCCGGCGCCCACACCTTAGCGCAAGGCAGGCGCGGCGGGCAGATCCAGGCTGGTTTGCGCCAGGCGCTCAGCGGGCGGCGTGAGTCGCCCGCGACAGATGGGCCGCGCCCTGGCCGATGGCGGGGCGGCCGATGCCGCGGGTCACGTCGCCGGCGGTGATGAAAGTGGCGATCGCCTGGGTGCGCCGCTCGACGCCGAGCTTGCGCAGGATCGACGAGACATGGGACTTCACCGTTCCCTCGGAAATGCCGAGATCATAGGCGATCTGCTTGTTGAGCCGGCCGCGGCTCATCAGGTCGAGCACCTTGAACTGCTGGCCGGACAGGGCGTCGAGGCGGCGCGAGGCCGGCGCCTGGCCTTCCGGGTCGACATTGATGACCACCGGCCACCAGTTGCGGCCGGCGAGCACGGCGCCGAGCGCGGCGCGCAGATGATCGGCGGGCAGGTCGAGCGGCAAGGCGGCGACGGCGCCGCGGCCGCGGGCATCCTGGACCGGCCGGCGGTCGGCATGGTCGATCAGCACCGCGACCCGGGTTCCGGGGGTCAATTCGAGGCTGTCGAGGGCTTCGAGCGTGGTGATGACCAGCTCGGCCTTGGCGTAATCGACGGCGCTGGCGCCGGGCTGATTGGCGCGGACGAGAGCGTCAAGCGTCTCAGCCACAATGGGAAAAGGATGATGCACCGCGAAGGTGAGCGTATCGCGAGGCGCGGACTGAGCGAGGTTCGTCATGTGAAATCCCTCGTGTCGGATTGGCTGTCATCACGTGAGACAAAGGCTAGCACCGGCTTTGGTGGCGTCAAAATGCGAAAGATCATGCTGCAAAATTGCGAAATTTTTGCTTTTCTATCCTTCGGCCAATATGCTTCGATCTAGGCCGAACGGATCGGCGGCGAAGTGATCCAGGAGGCGCGCCATGTCCCGCAAGGTTTTCGTCGGTCCGGCGCTGCGCCGCCTGCGTGAGGGCACGCGCCTGACCCAGACCGCCTTTGCCCAGCGCCTCGGCCTTTCCGTGAGCTATCTCAATCAGATCGAGAACAACCAGAGGCCGGTCACCGCGGGCGTCCTGGTGGCGCTCGGCCAGACCTTCGGGGTCGATCTCGCCACCTTCGCGGTGGACGATACCGACCGCCTGGTGACCGATCTGCGCGAGGCCGCGGCCGACCCGATGCTGGCGGAAGGCGCCCCGGGTTTGCAGGACCTGAAGCGGGTCGCCTCCGACAGCCCGGCCTTCGCCCGGGCTTTCCTGCGCATGCACCAGACGGCGAGGCGCCTGCGCGAGCGGCTGCAGGCCGCCGGCGACGCGCCGCTCCTGCCGCCCTCGGGCGAAGAGGGTGAGGCGGCGTTGCTGCCCTACGAGGAGGTGCGCGACTATTTCCACTATGTCGACAACTATGTCGACGATCTCGACCGCGCCGCGGAAGACCTGGCCGAGCGGCTCGGCCTAGCGGCGGCGAGCGACCGGCTGCAGGTGCTGACCGGCTATCTCGCCAGCCGCCACGGCGTCACCGTCGACGCGACGGCCAATCTCGGCGACGACCTGATGGAGCGCTACGAGGCCGGGCCGCGGCTCGTGGTGCTCGACGGCGCGCTCGACCCGGCCACCCGCAGCTTCCTGCTCGCCAACCGCATCGCCCGGCTCGAACAGGCCGACGCGCTGGCGGCGCTGGCCGAGGGCGGCCGCTTTCGCTCGCGCGCGGCCGGCGACATCGCCCGCGTGGCTCTCGCCAATTATTTCGCCGGCGCGCTGATGTTGCCCTATCGGCGCTTCCTCGCCGCGGCCAAGGAGACCCGCCACGATGTCGACCTGCTCGGCCGCATCTTCGGCGCCAGCCTGGAACAGGTCTGCCACCGACTCTCGACCCTGCAGCGGCCGGGCCAGAAGGGCATCCCCTTCTATTTCCTGAAGGTCGACCGGGCCGGCAATGTCATCAAGCGGCATTCCGCCACGCGGTTCCAGTTCGCCCGTTTCGGCGGTGCCTGCCCGCTGTGGAACGTTCACGAGGCCTTCGAACAGACCGGCCGGACCTTCGTCCAGGTCGCCGAAATGCCCGACGGCGTCCGCTACCTGTCTCTGGCGCGCGCGGTCACCAAGGGCGCGGCGCATTGGCGCGCGCCGGTGCGCCGTTATGCCTTCGGCCTCGGCTGCGAGGTCTCCTACGCCGGCGACATCATCTATTCCGAAGGCATCGACCTGAAGGCCGAGGCCAATGTCGCCAAGATCGGTGTGTCCTGCCGCATCTGCGAGCGCACGGCCTGCCACCAGCGCGCCGTGCCGCCGGTCGATCGCGAGATCCGCGTGCCTTCCGACAGCCGCAAGGTGGTGCCGTTCGACCTCGGTTAGCCCGGCGGACGCGACAGGGTGCGCGCCACGGCGTCGCGCCAGCGCACCAGCTTCGCCCCGCGCGTCGCCTCGTCCATGGCCGGTTCGAAGCGCCGCTCCAGGCGCCAGCGGCCGGCGAACTCGTCCGGCTGGGGATAGACGCTGCGGGACAGGCCGGCGAGATAGGCCGCCCCCAGCGCCGTCGTCTCCAGCACCTCCGGCCGGTCGACCGGCGCGTCGAGCAGGTCGGCGAGCCGCTGCATGGTCCAGTCCGAGGCGACCATGCCGCCGTCGACACGCAGCACTGTGCCGGCGCTGCCGGCGCCCGGCCAGTCCGCCCGCATGGCCTGCAGCAAGTCGGCGGTCTGAAAACAGACGCTCTCGAGCGCCGCCTGGGCCATTTCGCGCGGGCCGGTGGCGCGGGTCAGGCCGAACAGCGCGCCGCGGCATTCGGCGTCCCAATAGGGCGCGCCGAGCCCGACAAAGGCCGGCACCAGGACCACGTCCTGCTGCGGGTCGGCGGCCTTGGCAAGCGCGCCGGTCTCGCCCGCGGTCTTGATGATGCCGAGCCCGTCACGCAGCCATTGCACGGCCGCGCCGGCGACGAAGATCGAGCCTTCCAGCGCATAGGTGCGCCGGCCGTCGAGCTGATAGGCAATGGTGGTGAGCAGCCGGGAACGCGACGCCACCGCCTCCGCGCCGGTATTGAGAAGCGCGAAACAGCCGGTGCCATAGGTCGATTTCATCATGCCCGGCGCAAAACAGGCCTGGCCGACGGTTGCCGCCTGCTGATCGCCGGCAATGCCGCCAATGGCGATCGGGCCGCCGAACAGAGCGGGGTCGGTGAGGCCGTAATCGGCCGCGCAGTCCCGGACCTCCGGCATCAGCGCGCGCGGCACCCGGAGCAAATGCAGCAGATCGGGATTCCAATCGCCCTGATGAATGTCGAACAGCATGGTGCGCGAGGCATTGGTGGCATCCGTCGCGTGGACCTTGCCGCCGGTCAGCCGCCAGAGCAGGAAGCTGTCGACCGTGCCGAAGGCGAGCTCGCCGCGCTCGGCACGGTCGCGCGCGCCTTCGACATGGTCGAGGATCCAGGCGATCTTGGTGCCGGAGAAATAGGGGTCGAGCAGCAGGCCGGAGCGGGCCGCGACCAGCGCTTCGTGCCCCTCGGCCTTGAGCCTGGCGCATTCGGCGGCGGTGCGCCGGTCCTGCCAGACGATCGCCCGGTGGATCGGCTGGCCGCTGGCCCGGTCCCAGATGATGGTGGTCTCGCGCTGGTTGGTGATGCCGAGACCGGCGACGTCGGCGGCCGCCACGCCGGCCTTGGCCATGGCCGCCCTGACGGTCTCGACCACGGTCGTCCAGATCTCCTCGCCATCGTGCTCGACCCAGCCTGAGGCTGGATAGTGCTGGGCGAATTCCCGCTGCGCCACGGCGCGGATCGACAGGTCCTGGCCGAACACGATGGCCCGCGACGATGTGGTTCCCTGGTCGATGGCAATGACGACCGGCGCCATGAACCTCTCCTTCCCTGATGGTCCGCTTGCCGCGGCTGGCCGCCATCCTCGCACCGGAACCCCTTGCGGCGGAAGGCGAAAGGCGTCAGACGGACATCAAACTGTTGACGTCGGCGGGGCAAGGCATGGCGGATCGCGTGGTCGACCTTCTGGTGGTCGGCGGAGGCATCAACGGCGCCGGCATCGCGCGCGACGCCGTCGGGCGCGGCGCGAGCGTGACCCTGGTCGAGCAGGACGACCTCGCCAGCGGCACCTCGTCCTGGTCGACCAAGCTGATCCATGGCGGCCTGCGCTATCTGGAACATTACGAGTTCCGGCTGGTCCGCGAGGCGCTGATCGAGCGCGAAGTGCTCTGGGCGATCGCGCCGCATGTGATCGGGCCGTTGCGTTTCGTGCTGCCCCACCATCAGGGCCTGAGGCCGGCCTGGATGCTGCGGCTCGGGCTGTTTCTCTACGACCATCTGGGGGGCCGGAAACAACTGCCGGCGACCCGGACGCTGGACCTGAGAACCGATCCGGCCGGTCAACCGCTGAAGCCTGGATATTCCCGGGCTTTCGAATATTCCGACTGCCGGGTCGACGACAGCCGGCTGGTGGTGCTGAACGCCCGCGACGCCGCCGAGCGCGGCGCCACCATCCTGACCCGCAGCCGGGCCGTGGCGGCACGGCGCGCCGGCGGTCTCTGGCTGGTCGATGTCGAGGATCGCCGGACCGGCGCCCGCCGGCGCCTGGCGGCACGGGCGCTGGTCAATGCAGCCGGACCCTGGGTCGAGCGGTTCCTGACCGATGCCGCGCACATGCCCGCCGCCTCCAAGGTGCGGCTGGTCCAGGGCTCGCATATCGTGGTGCGCCGGCTCTACGCGCATGACCGGGCCTATATCTTCCAGAATGCCGACAACCGGATCATCTTCGCCATCCCCTATGAGGGCGACTTCACCCTGATCGGCACGACCGATCGCGATTATGACGGCGATCCCGGCGCGGTCGGCGCGAGCGAGGACGAGATCGCCTATCTCTGCGCGGCCGCGAGCGAATATTTCGCCGCGCCGATCAGCCGGGACGACGTGGTCTGGACCTATTCCGGCGTCCGGCCGCTGTTCGACGACGGCGCCTCGGCGGCGCAGGAGGCGACGCGCGACTATGTGCTGCAGCGCGACGGCCGGCCCGGCGAGCCGCCGCTCCTGTCGGTGTTCGGCGGCAAGATCACCACCTATCGGCGGCTGGCCATGAGCGCGCTCGAAATGCTGGCCGGCGACCTGCCGGCGCTCGCGGCCAAGAGCGGCTGGACGGCCGGCGCGGCGCTGCCGGGCGGCGATTTCGCCATGGGCGGCGCGGCCGAGCTCGCCGCCGCGCTGAAGCACGACCATGCCTTCCTGACCGAGGCGCACGCGCTTCGCCTGGCCCATGGCTATGGCACCCGCGCACGCCGTATCCTGAAGGATGCCCGCAGCGCCGCCGATCTCGGACGCGATTTCGGCGCCACCCTGACGGAGGCCGAGATTGACTATCTCAGGACGGAGGAATGGGCCGTGACATCAGATGATATCCTGTGGCGCCGTTCCAAACGGGGCCTGCACATGACCGCCGCCGAACGGCAGGCCGTCAAGACCCATATCGGCGCATGATATCGCGGTCCTGCCAGGTCGCGATCGTCGGCGCCGGCCCGGCTGGCCTGTTCGCCGCCGAACAGCTCGCCCGGGCCGGGCTCGCGGTCACCATCTTCGAGCGCATGGCCTCGCCGGCGCGAAAATTCCTGCTGGCGGGACGGGGCGGCCTCAACCTGACCCATTCCGAACCGCGCGAGGCCTTTCTTGGCCGCTATGGCGCCGCCGCCACGTGGCTCGCGCCGGCGCTCGATGCCTTCCCGCCCGCGGCGCTGCGCACCTGGGCCGAAGGGCTCGGCCAGAAGACCTTCGTCGGCTCCAGCGGCCGGGTGTTTCCCGAGAGCTTCAAGGCCTCGCCGCTGGTGCGTGCCTGGCTCGGCCGGCTCGAGGCGCTGGGCGTCACCTTGATAAGCCGTCGCCAGTTCACCGGCTTCGGCCCGGCCGGCACATTGCTGTTCGACGGGCCGGACGGTCTTGAAACGGTCAAGGCCAAGGCGACGCTCCTGGCGCTCGGCGGCGCCAGCTGGCCGCGCATGGGTTCGGACGGGGCCTGGGTCGCGCTGCTGGAACAGCAGGGCGTGGCGGTCGCCCCGCTCGAACCCGCCAATATGGGTGTCGATATCGGCTGGTCACCCGGATTTGCCGCGCGCTTCGCCGGTCAGCCGCTGAAACGCATGGCGATCGCCATTGCCGGCCGCGCGAGCCAGGGCGAGGCGGTGATTACCGGCACCGGGCTCGAAGGCGGCGCGATCTATGCCCTGTCGCAACCGATCCGCCAGGCGATCGCCGGCGGCGTGGCGCGGCTAGCCATCGACCTGAAGCCGGATCTCGCGTCGGATGCCGTCGCCGCGCGGGTCGCCGGCGCGCGCGCCAAGGATTCGCTCTCCAGCACGCTGAAGAAGCGGCTGGGACTGACACCCCAGGCCATCGGCCTTCTGCATGAGGCCGCGGGCGGCCCGCTGCCGCGCGAACCGGAGGCTCTCGCCCGCCTGATCAAGGCGGCTCCGCTCGATATCCTGGCGGCGCGGCCGATCGGCCGGGCGATTTCTAGTGCCGGCGGGGTCAGGCGCGATGCGATCGACGCGGCCGGCGCGTTGACCGCGCTGCCCGGTGTCTTCGTCGCTGGTGAAATGCTCGACTGGGAGGCGCCGACCGGCGGCTACCTGCTGCAGGCCACATTCGCCACCGCCGCGGCGGCGGCCAGGGCTATCGCGGCCCATCTGGGCGTCGAGACGAACGCGTCGCCCGCGCCCGGCTGGTGATCAGGGGCAGACCGCGCCCGTGCCGGTACGGGTGACCGATGCGCCGATGCGCGGGCCGGCATAGAGCCGATCCGACAGGGTGACGCTGGCCGGCATGAACCAGGGCACCGCCGGACGGTAGTTGTAGGTCACCTCGGCGAGCACCAGGAAACCGGTCTTGCCGAGCGGCGGCATGAGATCGGCCGGCACGCTCATCGTCGCGCCGCAGGCATAACCGGCAATATCGGACGTGCCGTTGCGCGCATCGCTCCAGCCCACCGTCGCCTTGCCCTTGTCGTCGATCTTGATGCCGGTCAGCGTGACCCGGGCATTGGCCACCGGAAACGGCGCGAGCACGTCGCTCGCCGCGTCCTTGATGTTCTTCATGTCGGCATCGGCGATGGCCGCGGTCTGGGATGCGAGATCGGCCAGGGCGCGCGCGGCGATCGACACCTTGCGATTGATCTGCAGGCCCTGCGTGGTCTCGGCGAGGGCGAAAAGCATCGGCACCATCAAGGTGACGACAATGCCGAACTCGATCGCCGAGACGCCCCGCTCGTCCCTGCGGGCCCGCGACAGGAAGGCCCGCCCGGCCGCCGCGAGTGCCGGAATGCTGCCGAACAGATCTTTGCGCGTCATACGGGTCACCACTCGGGAAAAGCCGTCAGGACCCCGACGACGTCGAGAAAGGCTCGTTGCGGAAGGCGGCGGTCGACATGATCAGGCGCTTGCCATTGGGCAGGTCGCCGACCGACAGCCCGAAGGTCGGCATCAGTACCGGCCATTCGTAGAAGACCTTGACGACGACGATGTCTCCGCCGGCGCCCTGGTTGTAGGACATGCTGGAATAATTGACCGCGCCGGTACTGGTGCGTGCCGGAGACGAGGTATTGGCGGCGCTGAAACTGGCGGCCGTCTGCACGTCGATATTGATATTGGCGCAGCTCATCAGGACCTTGACCTTGTCGCAGACCGCGTTCTTGAAGGCGGTCTTGTCGAAATTGGCCGTCTGGGCCTGGCCGGTCAGGATCAGGCGCGCGGTATCCGCGGTCGCCGTCTCGAGCAATTGGCTTGCGAAAAACACCATCGCCACTTCGATGGTCGCGAAGATCAGGAACAGGAAGGGACCGACGACAAAAGCGAACTCGATCGCGGTCGCACCCTTGTCGTCACGCCTGAAGCGCCGAACGATCCTCGGCCGCGCAAATCCAAGACGGGCCGCACGCCGGCGCAACGCGCCGGGTGAGAGCCAGGCGGCCAAGCGGCGCACACGCGAAACAGTCATGCTTCTCTCGCCTCCCGACCCGGGGCGGAAGCCTTCGGGCAAACATGTGCCCTGTCTAAAGGTAAACCTGTTGACGAACCGTTGCCCGGAATGCCCAAAAGCGAAGGGCTTCGGCCTCAGCGTGGCGCCGCGGAGGCCGCACCGCCGCCGCGCGCGGAGGCCGCCGCGTCCCGGCTGCGTGCCTGACCCAGGGCCGTATCGAAAAAGGCCTTGGAATCGCCGACCGCCATCGTGCGCTCGCAGGTCGGCGTGCACGAATAGGTCTCCCGCTCGACGCCGCGATAGACCTGCACCACCGCATCGTTCTGCGGACGGACCCGGATCTGGACCGCCATCAGCTGCTCGCCGCGGGCGTCGAGCGCGATCAGATTGGTCGAGCCGATACCCTTGCCGGTGAGCACCATCAATCCGCCGGTCTGAACCGTGGCATCGGCGATCAGCGGATTGCCGATGACCAGCGTCGACACGCGCGGCGGCAGGCGCACGATACGCGCCTGGTCCATCGTCACGGTGAGGCCATGGGTCATGAGCTCGGTCTGATCCGGACCACGCTCGTTGCCGGACGAGCCACGCGGCAAAGCCACGACAAGGCCCATCGCCAGGACAAACGCGACGGCCGACAGATGGCGCTGGGGCGAGACCGCCATGGTGTTCAAAGCTCCGGGCAGCGGGCCGACATCATTCACGCCACAGAACTAACCAGAAATTGGTGAACGATTTGCCAATGCCCGGGCGCGCCGAGGACAAACCCGGCCGATTGCCGCTTGGCCGATCCACTGGACAGCCAAGACCAGCCCTTTCATGCCACATCAAGCCGCGCTAATCATGTATTGCCGATTGAATAAATTGGACATTAAGAATTATTACCGCCCCATTTACTGACAATAAACTCAACAATATCCTTATCCACCTACGATTAACCAAGCCATCAACGTTGGCTCATCGGCAGAAATCGGATGTTTGTTTTAACTAAGCCGCAAGGCCTGACTGCTAGGTTCGCAATCATTCGAACGGGTCGGCAAAAGACCTGCGAATAGCGCCCGACCGGCGCCCAAACGTGGACACTAGGAGTCAGTCATGAAGAGCCTTCTCGCCCGTTTCGCCAAGGACCAGTCCGGCGCGACCGCTATCGAATACGGCCTGATCGCCGCCGGCATCGCCGCTGTCATCATCAGCGTCGTCAACGGCATCGGCACGAAAGTCACCACGGCTTTCACCAACGTCAATACCAACCTCGGCAAGTAATCTCTCGATTTGCTGGAATGACTTCTGCGATCCGCCCGTCTTGGCGGATCGCGGGACGCCCTCGATAGCGGAAGAGACTTACATGCAAACGTTGATCGTTCGCTTCGTAAGAGATGAGTCGGGCGCGACCGCGATCGAGTATGGCCTGATCATCGCCGGCCTGTCCGGCGCCATTATCGGCGTCGTCAATGCCATCGGACCGAAGGTCCTGGCCCAGTTCAACCAGGTCAACGGCCTTAACAAATAGCGGCGACCGCGTCGCCCGGTGCCCTCGCGACTGGCCGCCGGCCGAATGTGTTGCTCGCCTTGCCGGACAGGTCGACAGATGGCCGCGCCCCACAGCAAGATCGACCTGCGACCGAGCCGCTCCGGGCTGGCAAGCCTTGGCTGGCCGAATGCCGGGGCGCCGGCCGAGAGCGCCGCGACCGTGCTTCTGGTGGTTGCCGTGCTCAGCGCCGGCTTGATCTGCGGACTGCTCGTCATTTGGCGTTCACTGGTCTGAAACCGCCACCGTGCCAGATCTCATCCGCCCTCGACCGGCGCGAAAGAGCGCGTGGAGCGAATCATGACCGAACTCGCGATCCTGCTGGTCTTTCCCGCGATGATGGCCTTTTCCGCCGCCAGCGATCTGTTCACCATGACGATCTCCAACCGGGTGTCACTCATCCTGATCGCCGGTTTCATCGTTCTCGCCCTCGTCACCGGCATGAGCTGGGAGGTCATCGGCATGCACGTGCTCGCCGGCCTCGCCGTGCTGGTCATTACCTTCGCCTTCTTCGCTTTCGGCTGGATCGGCGGCGGTGACGCGAAACTCGCCGCCGCCACCGCGCTCTGGCTCGGCTGGTCGCAGCTGATGGAATATGCGGTTCTGTCCTCGATGCTCGGAGGCAGCCTGACGATCGGCCTGCTGCTGCTGCGCGGCGCGCCGCTGCACCCTTCCTTCCTGATCCGCGAAGGCTGGTACGCCAAGATAACCGACGAGAAGACCGGCATTCCCTATGGCATCGCGCTCGCCACCGCCGGCCTGCTGCTCTATCCGACAAGCATCTGGATGAGCGGAACGATCCATTGAGGCTGAGGCTCGCGCCGGCCGCGATTACCTTCTGTTAGGGCAGATTGCTCATACAGAGTTAACCATAAGTTGACCTTTGCCTGATGAAATCCGCGATTGAGCGGGGATTCCAGGGTCCCTCGCCAAGCGTGGGGGTTCGTCTGATGCGTTTGAAGCCTGCCCAGATCGTCGTCATTGCAGTGGCGCTCGGTGCCGGTGGGCTGGCCGCCATGCTGATGGGCGGCCGCAAGGCGCCGGAACCGGTGGTGCAGCTGGCACCCGCCCCGGCGCCCGAAATGCGCACTGTCGACGTGCTGGTGGCCAGCGCCGAAATCCCCATGGGCAAGGTGCTGTCGCCCGCCGACATCCAATGGCGCCGCTGGCCGGAAGAGGCCGGATCCGACAATTTCGTGATCAGGCGCGCCGGCGATACCGGCCAGGCCGCGATGGACGAGGCGCTCGGCTCGATCGCCCGCGCCTCTTTCGCCCAGGGCGAGCCGATCCGGCCGGCCAAGCTGATCAAGGGCGGTCGCGGCTTCATGTCGGCCATTCTCGCGCCCGGCATGCGCGCCATCGCCGCGCCGATCGACGACCCCTCGCGCGGCGCCGGCGCGTTCATCCTGCCCAATGACCGGGTCGACGTCATTCTCGCCCGCCGCACCAACAACGCCGCCGGCCTGGGTGACGGCATGACCCATACCAGCTCGACCGTGCTGCGCAATGTCCGGGTGCTGGCGGTCGATCAGGTGGTCGAAGAAAAGAATGGCGAGAAGACCATTGTCGGCCGCACCGCCACGCTCGAGCTGACCCCGGCCCAGGCCGAGACGCTGGCGCTGTCCCGCGAGCTCGGCACCCTGTCGCTGGCGCTGCGCAGCCTCGCCGATGCCATGTCGTCCAATCTCGCCGGCGATACCGGCGACGACGGCGACCCGCTGTTCTCGTCCCGCCATGGTGGCCGCATGACCATCGTGCGGCACGGCACGGTTCAGTCGGTGCCGACCAGTCCGCAGGGGTCCGAGTGATGGCGCGCCCGATCCTTCCAGCCCCATTCGACGCGCAAGCCAGTTGCCGCTTGCGCGGCCCATCCGTGAAAGAGCTTCCGATGCGCGCCACAGCCGGCACAATGGCCCTGATCCGCCGTCGGCTTCCGCCGATCCTGCTGGCCATGCTGGTGGCCGCGAGCGGCCTGTCCGCCGCTGCGGCGCAGACGAGCACGGTGCCGCGCCAGCCGGCCGAACAGACCGCCAACCGGGCGGTCCAGCTGGGCGTCGGCAAATCCCTGCCGGTCGATCTGCCGCGGGATGCCCGTGACGTCATCGTCGCCAATCCGGCGATCGCCAATGCAGTCGTCCGCTCGGCGCGCCGGGCCTTCCTGATCGGCGTCGCGGTCGGGCAGACCAATGTCTTCTTTCTCGATGCCGAGGGGCGGCAGATCGCCAGCTACGATATCGAGGTCGGGCGCGATCTCGGCGGGCTCAGGCAGACGCTGCGCAGCCTCCTGCCGGGTTCGCCCCTGGAGGTCCGCGCGGTCAACGATTCCGTCGTGGTGTCCGGCCAGGTCGCCAACGCGCTCGAGGCGCAGCAGGCTATCGACGTGGCCGCGCGGCTCGTCGGCGACGAGAAGAAGGTGGTCAACGCCATCACCATTCGCGGCCGCGACCAGGTGCTGCTGAAAGTGACGGTTTCCGAGGTGCAGCGGACCATCGTCAAGCAGCTCGGCGTCAACCTCTTGGGCACCGGTCTCGGCGGCGGCAGCAATGTCTCCACCTCGGGCAATTTCAACGCCACCGGCACGAGCCCGCTGAACACGCTGACGATCGGCACGCAGATGGGCGCCGCCGCGCTGTCCGCGACGTTCAAGGCCTATGAGGAACAGGGTCTCGTGCGAACCCTGGCCGAGCCGACTTTGACGGCGGTTTCCGGTGAGCAGGCCCGCTTTCTCGCCGGCGGCGAGTTCCCGGTGCCGACAGGCCGCGATCTCACCGGCAACGTCGTCGTCGAATTCAAGGCTTTCGGCGTGGCGCTCGCCTTCACCCCGGTGGTGCTGTCGGAGGGCCGGATCAGCCTGCGCGTTGGTGTCGAGGTCAGCGAGGTCGACAACACGCTCACGGTCCAGATCACCGGCCTGACCATTCGCGGTCTGCAGACCCGGCGGGCCGATACCACCGTCGAACTGCCTTCGGGCGGCTCGATCGTCATGGCCGGCCTGTTGAAGGAGACCACCGCCCAGAACATCAACGGCGTGCCCGGCGCGGTCAACATGCCGATTCTCGGCGCGCTGTTCCGCTCGCGCGACTATCGGCGCGGACAGACCGAACTGGTGATCTCGGTTACGCCCTATATCGCCCGGGCGGTTCCGGCCAATGCCCTCGCCCGCCCCGATGACAACTACCAGGATGCATCGGACCCGGCGAGCTACCTGCTCGGCCGCTTCAATCGCATCTACGGCACCGGCCCGGCGCCCGCCACCAATGGCCGCTTCAACGGACCCGTCGGGTTCATCCGCGACTGACGCCTGAAGGGGAAGGACCAGTTCCATGTATCGCGCGTTCTGTCGCAACCGTCTGATTCACCTCGCCGTCCTCGGCCTCGCGGCAATGGCGCTCGGTGGCTGCGAGCGTTCCCGTATCGCCCAGATCGAACAGCACTTCCCCAGCGATTATCGCCAGCGCCATCCCATCATGGTGAGCCCGCAGGGTGCCTATGTCGCGACCCAATGCGGCCAGTGGCCGCACGACATCGGCGTCGGCGACGGCCTGCTCGACAACATGAACCGGCCGAACTGGAATCATGGCTGCGCCAGCCAGCAGAATTTCGCCGCCATGGTCGCCCAGCCGAGCGACCTCCTGCGGCCGCGCGCCGAAACGCCCATCGATGCGACCCGGCGCCAGACCAACCTGACCCGATATCGCGCCGGTACTTCGCCCGGACCGCACACCGTTCATTCGCCGATGCAGCCGCTCACGGACGTCAAATCGGCCGTCGGCGGGGGAAGATGACAGCCGTGGAAGACACGCCCCATCAAGACCAGGATCCGACCGAGCAGATCGCGCCGGTGCCGCGCATCTCGCTGCAGGCTTTCTGCGAAACCGCGGATCTCGCCGAGGTGATCGCCGAAGCCGCCGAGGACCGCCGCATGGACAAGGCGCATCTGCGCGTCCAGATGGGCGGGGCTCCGGCCGCGCTGGAGGCCTATCGCACCTCGCCGACCCCCAATGTCGTCATTCTCGAGACGGTCGGCCGGCGCAATGAAATTCTCGACCAGCTCGATGAGCTGGCCGAGGTGTGCGACGCCACCACCAAAGTGATCGTCATCGGCCAGGTCAACGACATCGTGCTCTATCGCGAGCTGGTGGCGCGCGGGGTCAGCGACTATCTCATCGGCCCGATCGGCGTGCTGGATGTCATCCGCACCGTTTCCGCGCTCTATGGCGCGCCCGGCGCCAAGCCGGTCGGCCGGGTGATCGCGGTCATCGGCGCCAAGGGTGGCGTCGGCGCCTCGACGATCGCGCATAATCTCGGCTGGGCGATCTCGCGGGATATCGGCGTCGATACCTGCATCGCCGATATGGACCTGCCGTTCGGCACCGGCGGCCTCGATTTCAACCAGGATCCGCCGCAGGGCATCGCCGATGCGGTCTTTTCGCCGGATCGGGTCGACACCGCCTTCATCGACCGGCTGCTGTCGCGCTGCTCGGACAATCTCTCGCTGCTCGCCGCGCCGGCGACGCTGGAGCGTGTCTATGACCTCGGCCCCGACGCCTTCGATCCGCTGATCGACGTCCTGCGCGCCACCGTGCCCTCGATCATCTTCGATCTGCCGCATGGCTGGACCGGCTGGTCGAAGCGTGCGCTGACCAATGCCGACGAGATCCTGGTGGTCGCAACCCCGGATCTCGCCAATCTGCGCAATGCCAAGAACATGATGGATCTCTTGCGCGCTTCGCGGCCGAACGATTCGGCGCCGCGCTATCTCCTGAATCAGATCGGGGTCGCCAAACGCCCGGAGATCAAGCCCGGTGATTTCGCCAAGGCGCTCGAAGCGGATCCGATCGCGGTCATCGGCTTCGAGCCGCAGCTGTTCGGCACCGCCGCGAACAATGGCCAGATGGTCGCCGAAATGGAGCCCGGACACAAGGTTTCGGGTCAATTCACCGAGCTCGCGCTCGCCATGACCGGCCGTCATGACACGCGCAAGGCACGGCCGGGCCTGCTCGCCCCGCTGACACCCTTCCTCGAGAAACTGACGCAACGACGCAAGAAGGCCTGACGGCCTGGGACCTGAGGCATCATGTTCGGAAAGCGCAGCACGACGGGATCTGGAAGCGGGCGTCCCCCCTCGCAGGGCACGGCCACGCTCGAGCGTCCGTCGGCCGGCGCCTCCCGCGCGCCGGACGCGTCATCGCGCTTTGCGCCAACCGTCGCCTCGCCGCCGCTTGCTCCGCCCGCTCCGGCCGCGCCGCCGACGGAAGAGCGCCAGCGCTCGGCGAGCTTCTACGAGACCAAGGGCCAGGTCTTCGGTGCGCTGATCGAGGCGATCGACCTGTCCCAGCTCGCCAAGCTGGACGGCCAGTCAGCCCGCGAGGAAATTCGCGATATCGTCAACGAGATCATCACGATCAAGAACGTCGTGATGTCGATCGCCGAGCAGGAAGACCTGCTCGAGGATATCTGCAACGACGTGCTCGGCTACGGCCCGCTCGAGCCGCTGCTGGCCCGCGACGACATTTCGGACGTCATGGTGAACGGCCCGAACACCGTCTATATCGAGGTCGCCGGCAAGATCCAGCGAACCGGCATCCGGTTTCGCGACGCCTCGCAGCTGATGAATATCTGCCAGCGCATCGTCAGCCAGGTGGGCCGGCGCGTCGATGAATCGTCGCCGATCTGCGACGCGCGCCTGCCCGACGGCTCCCGCGTCAACGTCATCGCGCCGCCGCTCGCCATTGACGGCGCCGCCCTGACGATCCGCAAGTTCAAGAAGGACAAGCTGACGCTCGAGCAGCTGGTCAAGTTCGGCTCGATCTCGCCCGAAGGCGCCGAGGTGCTCAAGATCATCGGCCGGGTGCGCTGCAATATCGTGGTCTCCGGCGGCACGGGCTCCGGCAAGACGACGCTGCTGAATTGCCTGACGCGCTATATCGACGCCGACGAAAGGATCATCACCTGCGAGGACGCCGCCGAGCTGCAATTGCAGCAGCCGCATGTGGTGCGCCTGGAAACCCGCCCGCCAAACCTGGAAGGCGAAGGCCAGGTGACGATGCGCGAGCTGGTCAAGAACTGCCTGCGCATGCGGCCGGAGCGGATCATCGTCGGCGAGGTTCGCGGACCCGAGGTCTTCGATCTCCTGCAGGCGATGAATACCGGCCATGACGGCTCGATGGGCACGATCCACGCCAACAGCCCGCGCGAATGCCTCAGCCGCATGGAATCGATGATCGCCATGGGCGGCTATTCGCTGCCGGCCAAGACGGTGCGCGAAATCATCGTCGGCTCGGTCGACATCATCGTCCAGGCCTCGCGCCTGCGCGACGGCTCGCGCCGGATCACCCACATCACCGAGGTCATGGGGCTGGAAGGCGATACGCCGATCACCCAGGATCTGTTCGTCTATGAAATGCTGGGCGAAGACGAGCAGGGCCGGATCAACGGCCGGCACCGGTCGACCGGCATCGGGCGGCCCCGGTTCTGGGACCGCGCCCGCTACTATGGCGAGGACAAGCGGCTGGCGGCGGCGCTCGACGCGTCCGACTACGACGAACCGATAAGGTAAGGCCCATGTTCGAGATCGACACCCTCGCGATCATCGGATTGGCTGTCCTGTGCGCCGGCGGGCTCGCCTATGCGCTGATCTATCCCTTCCTGTCCGGCGAGGTGAAAGCGGACGAACGGCGGCAGGCGGTCGCCGGCACGGTGGCGCGGCCGATCCGCAAGAATGAGGAGGCGTCCGCCAAGCGACCGAGCATCGAGGAGACGCTCAAGGAAATCGACCGGAGGCGGCAAAATGCCAGCCGGCCGCCGCTCTCGGTCCAGATCGCCCAGGCCGGGCTGACCATGACCAAGAACAGGTTCCTGGCGATTTCCGGCGCGCTCGGGGTGGTCGGCTTTCTCGGCGTGATGATCCTCGGGGTCGAACCGCTCTGGGCGCTTGCCGCGGGGCTCGCCTTGGGCCTCGGCCTGCCGCGCTGGGTCCTCGGCTTCCTGAAGAAGCGGCGGCTGGCCGCCTTCCTCAACGAGCTCGCCAATGCGGTCGATGTCATCGTTCGCGGCGTCAAGGCGGGTCTGCCGCTGGGCGATTGCCTGCGCATCGTGGCGACCGAGGCGCAGGAGCCGGTCAGGACCGAATTCCGCCACATCATCGAACAGACGACACTGGGCATTCCGCTCTACGAGGCCGTCCTGAAGCTCTATGAACGCATGCCGGTCGCGGAAGCGAATTTCTTCTGCATCGTGGTGTCGATTCAACAGAAGTCGGGCGGCAATCTGGCGGAAAGCCTTGGGAATCTTTCGAAGGTCCTGCGCGACCGCAAGAAGATGAAGGCCAAGATCGTCGCCATGTCGCAGGAGGCGAAATCCTCCGCCGCGATCATCGGCAGCCTGCCGCCGGCGGTGATGATTTTCGTCTACATGTCGACGCCGCACTACATCTCGATGCTGTGGACGACCGATATGGGCCGGCTGATGCTGGCCGGCTGCCTGCTCTGGATGTTCATCGGCGTCCTGGTCATGCGCAAACTCATCAATTTCGACTTCTGAGGAGACAGGCAGAGATGCTGGACATCCTCATCGACAAGCTGCACGACCGGGATTTCATGATCCAGTTGCTCATCGCCATCGCGGTGATGGCGACCGTGCTGACCTTTGCCATGCCATTGCTGGCCGGCGACGATCTCGGCCGCCGCATGAAGGCGGTCTCGGTCGAGCGCAGCCGGATGCGCGAGCGTGAGCGCGCGCGGCTGGCCAGCGGCGAGCGGATCAATGTCCGGCCGACGCCGAAGGCCTGGATGCTGTCGATCGTCGATACCTTGAAGCTGACCAAGCATCTCGCCCAGGACGAGGCGCGCGAAAAGCTCATGCAGGCCGGCCATCGCGGCCAGGGCCCCTATATCGCCTTCCTGTTCTTCCGCCTGGTGGTGCCGATCATCACCTTCCTCGCCGCGCTCGTTTACGTTTTCGTGATCAACGACCTGGGTCAGCCGACCATCGTACGCCTGCTGATCGCGCTGTTTGCGGCCTATGTCGGCCTGCAGCTGCCGATGCTGTTCCTGAAAAACCAGATCGACCGGCGCCAGACCTCGATTCGCCGGGCCTTTCCCGACGCGCTCGACCTGATGCTGATCTGCGTCGAGAGCGGCATGTCGATCGAAGTGGCCTTCAAGCGCGTCAGCGGCGAGATCGGCACCCAGTCCGTGCCGCTGGCCGAAGAGCTGACCTTGACCACGGCCGAGCTGAGCTATCTGCAGGATCGGCGCCTGGCCTATGAGAACCTGGCCAAGCGGACCGATCTCGACGGTGTGCGGGCGGTCTGCATGGCGCTGATCCAGTCCGAGCGCTACGGCACGCCGCTGGCCAATACGCTGCGCGTCATGGCCCAGGAAAACCGCGACATGCGCATGTCCGAGGCCGAGAAGAAGGCGGCGGCCCTGCCGCCGAAACTGACCGTGCCGATGATCGTGTTCTTCCTGCCCTGCCTGTTCGTGGTCATCATGGGCCCGGCCGCGATCCGTCTCATGTCGAACTGAGCGAGGCTTCGGACCGCAGCCGCGGCCCGCCGGCCGGCACCACTTCGGCAGCGGCCAGCCTGCGGTAGAGATTGCGCGACCGGCGCACCGGCCACCAGTCGTAGAACAGGATCTCGGCTGGCCGCCAATTGGCCACCCAGCCGAACACCGAGAGGCCGTCGCGCAGGCCTTCGCGCCAGCCGTCGCGGATCGGCGCGGCGTCGACCACCTGGGCGAGCGCGGTACAGGCGGCAAGCACGCAGAGCCCGATGATCAGCGAAATGACGCCGCGGCGCAGCAACCGGCGCAGATTCTGATGTTCCGTGGTGGCGAGCCGCCCGAAATGGACGTCGATCACGGTTTCCAGTTTCGTGGTTGCCGCCAGGTCGGCCGGCTGCCCGTTCTCCGAGAGGTCGATGATGAACCGGTCGCGGCGCGGCGCATCCCATGCCTGCGACACGATATATTGGCCGATCGGCCGGTTCAGATTGTGCTCGTGAAACGGCGAGGGATCGAAAGTGGTGAACAGCTGCTCGATATGGGGGACGTCGATCCCGATCCGGGTGATGCCTTTCATGCCCGTCTCCCGGCTTGCGCGCGTGAATCAGGATGACCATATCGGCGGCCCGGCGTCGAGACGGCGCGTCGAAGGCCAGGCGATCGAGGGTCAGGCGGTCCTGGAGATCCGTTCGCGCCGGAACAGCAGCCATCCGACGATCGCGACATTGAGCAGGTTCCACAGGATGCCGTTGACGAAAGCGGCCTGATAGGACTGCGTCAGGTCATAGATGACGCCCGACATCCAGCCGCCCAGCGCCATGCCGAGCAAGGTCGACATCAGCACCACGCCGACCCTTACGCCGGCTTCGCCCGCCGGGAAATATTCCCGGACGATGATGGCATAGCTCGGCACGATGCCGCCCTGGAACAGGCCGAACAGGATCGAAAAGATATAGAGCGGCGTCAGGCCGTCCGAGGTCAGGAACAGCAGCAGGGCCGCCCCTTGCAGAACCGCGCTGAGGAGGAGCGTCGCAAGCCCGCCGATACGGTCGGCGACAAAGCCGGAGGCGACCCGGCTGACGATGCCGAAGGCGAGCATCAGCGACAGCATCTCGGCGCCGCGCGCGACGCCATAGCCGAGATCGGCGCAATAGGCGACGATATGGACCTGGGGCATGGCCATGGCGACGCAGCAGGCGACGCCGGCGACGGCGAGCAACCACATCAAGGTGTTCGGCTGCACGCCGAGGCCCGCGGCTTTGCGGCCATGCGGCGAGGCGAGCGACGAGACGGGCTCGGCCGGCGGGGTCTGGCGCAGCAGCAAAGCGAGCGGCGCCATGGTCAGGGCGACAAAGATGCCGATGGCGATATGGGTCATGCGCCAGCCGACCGATTCGAGCGCGAAACGAACGATCTGCGGCCAGACGGCGCCGGCGATATAGTTGCCGCAGGCGCAAACCGCCACGGCGATGCCGCGGCGCTTGTTGAACCACAGCGAGACATGCGCCATCAGCGGCCCGAAAACGGCCGCGGCGCCGAGCATGCCGATCAGCAGCCCATGGGCCGCGGCAAAAACCCAGACATTGGGCGCAAGCCCTGAAATCACATAGCCGAGGCCCATCACCAGGCCGCCGCCCATGACCGGGAACATGATGCCGAAACGGTCGGTCAGCCGGCCCATGAGCACGCCGCCGAGGGCGAAACCGATCATGGTGAAGGTATAGGGCAGGGACGCTTCGCCCCGCGCGATGCCGAAATCGGCCTGGACCGCGGGCAGCACCACCACGACCGACCACATGCCGACGCCGCCGATCGTGCCGAGCGCCAGCGCCACCAGAAGACGAATCCAGGCGGCCGGGCCGTCGATCTGTGACGACGAGGCCCGGTCGGGCGCAGGCGATGTGATGTGAAGCACGGCGTTACCGTCCGATGGCAGGATGGGAGAAACTATCACTCCCCCTCTGCACAAAACAGCGGCAGCGCCGCGCAACGGCTGTGCACCGCCGGGCGGGCTCGGCGGCGCCCGGGCTGGCTCAGGCCGCGTGGCGCCGAACCGGCATGGGTCCGGTATAGCGCGATTGCGGCCGGATCATCCGGCCGCTCTGTTCCTGCTCCAGGACATGGGCGGTCCAGCCGGCGACGCGGCCGGCCGCGAAGACATTGGTGAAGCTGTCGCGCGGCAGGTCGAGGGCTTCGAGCACCAGCGCGGTATAGAACTCCACATTGGTGTCGAGCGAGCGGCCGGTCTTGTGTTCGCGCAGCAGCGCCAGCGCGCCGGCTTCGACGGCTTCGGCGAAACCGATCCGGTTGTCGCCATGGCTGAGATCGGCCGCCACCCCCTTCAGCACGTCGGCGCGGGGATCGCGCACCCGGTAGATGCGGTGCCCGAAGCCCATCAGGCGCTCGCCATCGGCAAGGGCCGCGGCGATCCAAGGCCGGATATTGTCGATCGTGCCGATGGCATCGAGCATGTCGAGGACCGGGCCGGGCGCGCCGCCATGCAGCGGCCCCTTAAGTGCGCAGAGCGCGCCGACCACCGCCGAGAGAAGCCCCGCGCGTGTCGAGCCGATGACCCGCGCGGCGAAAGTCGACGCGTTCAGGCCATGATCGGCGACGGTGACGAGATAGGTTTCGAGCGCCCGGGCATGGGCCGGGGGAATATCGCTCGCCCGCATCATGCGCAGGAAATCCTCGGCCTGGCCGCGGGTCGGATCCGGAGCGACCGGTGCCAAGGCCCGCCTGCGGCGGGCGATCGCCGCGGCAAAGACCGGCACGGCGGCCACCGCCAGCAGATGGTGCGGGGTTGTTGCGGCGTCGGGCAGGGCGGCCAGAAGCAGGCGAAGCGCTTCGACGGCGGAAAGCCCGTCGGTCGCCCCGATCAGCGTGCCGACGGTTTCGAAGGCTACGACGCGCGCTTGGCCGAGGGCGGCGCGGATCGTCGCCTCATCCATCGATTCGGGCACGAAACCGTCCCAAAGCAGCGCCAGGACCGCTTCGAAGCTTCGCCGCCCGGCCAATTCGTCCAGGTCGAAGCCGCGAACGATCAGGCGGCCGGCGGCGCCATCCACATGGCTCAGAACGGTTTCAGCGGCGATGACGTCATCGAGACCTGAAGACATGGCAATACCTCGTCATTTTGCGACCGCCACCTTGCGCTTGATTTTAATGTCGTCAATATTGATTCATATATTCAATATCAGAGCCACCGATCCGGACCCGTGACCCACGATCGCTTCCTCGACACCGGCACCGCCGCCGCCCAGCTCGGGATTTCCCGCGCCAGCCTCTACGCCTATGTCAGCCGCGGGCTGATCCAGGCGCGCCCGGATGCCACCGATCCCAGGCGCAGCGTCTATCGGGCGGCCGATATCGAACGCCTGGCCAAGACCAAGGCGCGCGGCCGCAAGCCCGAGCAGATCGCCGGCGCGACGCTCGACTGGGGACCGCCGGCACTGGCCTCGGGCATCACGCTCATCGACGACAACCGCCTGTTCTATCGCGGCCGGGACGCGGTGGACCTCGCCAGGACCGCGACCGTCGAGGACACCGCCCGCCTGCTCTGGCAATGCGAAGCCGAGGACCCGTTCTCAGGCCAGCTCGAATTCGCCGGACCGCTCGGCGCGACCGGCGCCTTGCCCATCGATCGCTGCCTCGCTTTGCTCGCCGAGCGTGGCGTCTATACGCGCATGATCTGGCAGCGCGATGTCAGGCGGCTCTGGCCCGAGGCCGCCACGCTGTTGCGACTGATGGCGGCGGGCATTACCGGCTCAGCCCCCAGCGTGCAGCCCATTCACGAGCAGGTGGCGGCGGCCTGGCAGCTCGGCACCGAGGGCGCCGCGATCATCCGGGCCGCCATGGTGCTGCTGGCCGACCACGAATCCAATGCCTCGGCCTTCGCCGTCCGGGTCATCGCCTCCACGGGCGCTTCGCTCGCCGCCTGCCTGCTCGGGGGCCTCGGCGCTTTGTCCGGGCCGCTCCATGGCGGCACGACGAGCCTGGTCGAGATCCTGTTCGAGGAAACCGAGCGGGTCGGCGACGCGGTGCGCGTGGTCGAAGAGCGGCTGCGCCGCGGCGACCGGCTGCCCGGCTTCGGGCATCAGCTCTATCCCGGCGGCGACCCACGCGCCCGGGCGCTGCTCGCACTCCTGCCCGAAGATCCGGTGCGCCAGGCCTTGCTCACCGCGATGGACGATATCGGGCAACGCGACCCGAACATCGATTTCGCCCTGGTCGCGACCAGCCGGGCATTGCGGCTCGCCGCCGGCTCGTCTTTCGCGCTGTTCGCGCTCGGCCGCACCGTTGGCTGGATCGCTCATGCGCTGGAGCAGCAACAGGACGGCACGCTGATCCGGCCGCGTGCCCGCTATGTCGGGCCGCAACCGGTCGGCTAGGCCGGTCAGCCGCGCGCCGTTTGCCCAATCAGCCCGGACAGGGCCGCGACGAGCCAGCCGGCGATCAGCAGCACGCCGCCGGACGGCGCTGCCATGGGAAACAGCGCGGCGCCGAAAAAGGCGCGCCAGGCAAGGTCACCCGAAAACAGCAGAATGCCGGCGATCAGGCCCCAGGCGGCGAGGCCCGCACCGCGCTCGTTGAGCACACCGGCCCGGCCGCCGGCGGCGATCGCGAGAATGGCCGGCGCATGCAGCGACAGCATGCTGGCCGCGACGTTCAGGCTGGTGCCGGCATAGGCATGGGTCGAAAGCGCGGCGAGCACCACGCCGGCCGCGCCGATCAGGCCGGGGAGACAGGTGATCAGGCGGGTGGCGGTCATGGCATGGCTCCGGCGGAATGGATCGTGCGGAATGCATCAAGGCACGGCTTTGATCGTGATCCTGGACCGCCCTCAGAGCACCTGGCACGGGCGGAGGCAAATCAAGGCTCGCATGCGGCACCTGTCGCGATCGCCACGCACAGAGCCTCTCGACCTCGGCGCTGTTCGCGTTTAGTTCTTGGTCATGTCCGCGCGCTCGACCGAGATCCTCAAGGACGCCACCGTGCTGCCGGAGCGCTTCGGCGGCTGGTTCGCCAGTCGCGGGTGGGCGCCACGGGCGCATCAGCTTGAGCTTCTGGCGCTGAGCCGCACCGGCCGCTCCGCGCTGCTGGTCGCGCCCACCGGCGCTGGCAAGACCCTGGCCGGCTTCCTGCCGAGCCTCGTCGAGCTGAGCGCGGTCAAGCCGCGCGAGCGCGTCGGCCTGCACACGCTCTATATTTCACCGCTGAAAGCGCTGGCGGTCGATGTCGCGCGCAATCTCTACAAGCCGGTCGCCGAAATGGGCCTGGCGATGCGGATCGAGACGCGCACCGGCGACACGCCGGCAGCCAAGCGCCAGCGCCAGCGCGCGGATCCGCCGCAGATCCTGCTGACCACGCCCGAACAGCTGGCGCTCCTGATCGCCAGCGCCGACGCGCCGTTCCTGTTCGGCGGCCTCAGGCGGGTCGTTCTCGATGAACTTCATGCCCTGGTGACCTCCAAGCGCGGCGATCTCCTGTCGCTTGCACTCGCCCGGCTGTTCACGCTGGCGCCCGGCCTGCAGACCGTCGGCCTGTCGGCGACCGTCGCCGATCCCGGCGATCTCGCCCGCTTCCTGGTGCCGCAGCATCGGGACCGTCCGCCGGCGGATATCGTCGTGGCGGAGGGCGGCGCGCGGGCCGAGGTCTCGATGCTGGAAACACGCGCCCATCTGCCCTGGTCCGGTCACTCGGCCAAACATGCGATCGAGGAGATCTACGAGGAGATCAAGACGCATCGCACGACGCTCATCTTCGTCAATACGCGCTCCCAGGCGGAGCTGGTGTTCCAGTCGCTCTGGGCGATCAACGAGGACGGCCTCGCCATCGCGCTGCATCACGGCTCGCTCGACGTGGCCCAGCGCCGGCGCGTCGAGGACGCCATGGCGGCCGGCCGGCTGAAAGCGGTGGTCTGCACCTCGTCGCTCGATCTCGGCGTCGACTGGGGCGATGTCGACCTGGTGCTGAATGTCGGCGCGCCGAAGGGCGCGAGCCGGCTGATGCAGCGGATCGGCCGGGCCAATCACCGGCTCGATGAAGCCTCGCGAGCCGTGCTGGTGCCGGCGAACCGCTTCGAGGTGCTGGAATGCCGGGCGGCGCTCGAAGCCGTGCGCGACGGCGCGCAGGATACGCCGCCGCTCAGGAACGGAGCCTTCGACGTGCTGGCCCAGCATATTCTGGGAACCGCCTGTGCCGGGCCCTTCGCGGCCGCGGCGCTTTATGAGGAGGTTCGCGCGGCCGCGCCCTATGCCGATCTCGCCCCGGCCGATTTCGACGAGGCTCTGGCCTTCGTCGCCACCGGCGGCTACGCGCTGAAAAGCTATGAACGCTTCGCCAAGATCCGGCTGAACCGGAACGGCCTCTGGGCGATCTCCCACCCCAAGGTCGCGTCGCAATATCGCATGAATGTCGGCACGATCGTCGAATCGACCATGCTGAAGGTCAGGCTGGTGCGCGCGGCCCGCCAGCCAAAACACGGCTATGCCGGGCCGATCGCGCGCGGCGGCCGGGTTCTGGGCGAGATCGAGGAATATTTCATCGAGGGCCTGGTGCCGGGCGACACCTTCCTGTTCGCCGGCGAGGTCCTGCAATATGACGCGCTGGTCGAGGACGAGGTCTATGCGTCGCGTTCGGCGGCGCGCGAACCGAAAATTCCAGCCTATTCCGGCGGCAAGTTCCCGCTCTCGACCTTCCTGGCCGAAAGCGTCCGGCGCATGCTGTCGGACCGTGCGGCCTGGAAGGATCTGCCGCGGCCGGTCGCCGATTGGCTGGAGTTGCAGCGCCGCGTGTCGGTTATCCCCGCCAGGGACGAATTGCTGGTCGAGACATTTCCGCGCGGCGGCAAATATTATCTCGTCGCCTATCCCTTCGAAGGCCGGCTCGCCCACCAGACCCTTGGTATGCTGCTGACCCGCCGGCTCGAGCGGGCCGGCATGAAACCGATGGGTTTCGTCGCCACCGACTATTCGCTGTCGGTCTGGGGCCTCGCGGATCTCGGCTGGGCGATCGAGCGGGGAACATTGTCGATGGCGGCCCTGTTCGACCAGGACATGCTGGGCGACGACCTGGAAGCCTGGCTCGCCGAGAGCCAGCTGATGAAACGGATGTTTCGCGCCTGCGCGGTGATTTCAGGCCTGATCGAGCGGCGCCACCCGGGCAAGGAAAAGACCGGCAGGCAGGTCACCTTGTCGACCGATCTCGTCTATGACGTGCTGCGCCGGCACGAACCGGGCCACATCCTGCTGCGGGCCGCGCGCGCCGATGCCGCGACCGGGCTGCTCGACATTGCCCGTCTCGGCCAAATGCTCTCGCGCATCAAGGGGCGAATCGTGCACAAGCGCCTCGACCGCATATCGCCGCTGGCCGTGCCGGTCATGCTGGAAATCGGTCGCGAGCCGGTGCATGGCGAGGCCGCCGACGCGATTCTGGCCGAAGCGGAGGCCGGCATCCTGGCCGAAGCGGGCATCGGAGCATGAGATGACGACAGCCGTGCAGGCCCGGGTGACCGTGGAAACCATTATCGGCGTCGCCGGCCAGGCCTTGATCGCCGATCGCTCGGGCGCGCTCTGGTGGGACGAGGCCCAAACCCTCGTCGTTTCCGACCTACATCTGGAGAAGGGCTCGAGTTTCGCGGCCCGCGGGGTCCTGTTGCCGCCCTATGACACGGCTGCGACCCTCGCCATGCTGGACCAGGCTCTTCGCCGCTACCGGCCGCGCCGGGTCATCGCGCTCGGCGACAGTTTCCACGACGCCGGCGCGCTCGGGCGGATCGCCGAAAGCGACCGCGTGGCGCTGATCGCCATGCAGCGGGGGCTCTCCTGGATCTGGATCGAAGGCAATCACGACGAGGCGCTGAGCGGCATATTGCCGGGCGAACACGCGGCGAGGATCGAAGAGGCCGGGCTGACCTTCATTCATGAGCCCGGCGCCAAACCGGCGGCGGGCGAGATCGCCGGGCATTTCCACCCTTGCGCCAAGGTGCGCGGGCGCGGGCGGGGCATCAGGCGCCGCGCTTTCGCCGGCGACGGGTCGCGGCTGGTGATGCCGGCCTTCGGTGCCTATACCGGCGGCCTGAACGTCCGGCATGCGGCGATCGAGGCCTTGTTTCCGCGCGGCTTTTCGGCCTTCGTGCTCGGCGACGAGCGCATCTACACCTTCCCGCAGGCGCATTGCCTGCCGGATTAGCGCGGCCGGCGCACGGTGATCATGGCCGGCTCATTTTGGTCCAAACAATTCGTGGATGCCCGGTCCAAACCCGGGCAGGACGATGTGTTGACCTCATTGCGCGCGGGGCCACGGCGTGGGTTCTGCGCCTGGTCGGTCCAGCACCCGTCGCTCCAAGGACAATTCTCGTCTTGGCCGGGCTTGTCCCTGATATCCACGACTTGTTCGCCCTGAACGCGACCGATCGAAACCCCCGTGCAGCCGGCTCGGCTGGCCGGCAAGCCGGGTCAAACCCCGAAGTGTTTCACGTGAATCAATTCACGAGCCGCCGCGCCGATAGACCCAGACGCGGGCAGGCGGGATATTGCGCCAGACCCGATCGGACGGCTCGGCGGCAAAATCGGCGCCCTTCAGCGGCACCGGCGACACCACGGCATAGGTGAACTGAATGAACGGCGCCGAAGGCTTCATCAGCCCGAAGGCTTCGTTCAGCAGCTTCAGCCGCACCGGCTCGGGCCGGGTGACCAGGGGCAAGCCGGAAACGACCGCATCGGCCGGTGCCGAGAGCTTGCCCGCAAGGGTGCGGCCAAGCGCATAGGCATCGCCGTGGACGACGGTCGCCTGCGGGAAACGCTCGCGCAGCAGGCGGCAGAACTCGGCGGAATATTCGACCAGGACCAGCCGGGCCGGATTGACGCCGCGCTCGACCAGGGCAGCCGTCACCGGGCCCGTGCCGGGGCCGAGCTCGATGACCGGGCCAGTGCCGGCCGGATCGACATAACCAGCCATCCGGCGCGCGAGAACCGGGCCGGAAGGCGTCACTGCGCCCATCCGAAGCGGATTCTTGAGCCAGTTTCGAAGAAAACGAGCTTCGTCATCGTGCCGCTGTTCGGAGCGGTTGCGCACGACGGCCCGGCTCGTGGGCGTGCGATCGACCATTGAAAGGTCCGACGAAAAAGGGTCCGTCGCGGACCCTGTCATGGTTCGGTCATTCGTATCGGGATGTCTCCGGGGGGTCAAGAACCGCCCCGCCTTGCCGATCAACCTGGTTCAGGCTTCGGCAAGGTGTCGTACCAGATCGCTTTTTCGCCCATTTCGGCGATGAAAGCGGCATGCCTCGCCACGGCATCCGGTGAGAGACGGGAGGCCAGCGGCTGCTCCCTTTGCCGGATCGGGCCGTGTTCGGTCGCCGTGCGCGTGGCGGACCTGCGCGAATCGGCCAGCACGAGCGAGCCCTGCCGCCCGCCGATCAGCTCGATATAGACCTCGGCCAGCAATTCGGCGTCGAGCAGCGCGCCATGCTTGGTGCGTTTGGAATTGTCGATGCCGAAACGGGAGCAAAGCGCATCGAGGCTCGCGGCCGCGCCGGGAAATTTGCGGCGCGCCATGGCCAGCGTGTCGAGCACGCGGTCCATGCTGATCGGTTCGCGCCCGGTCCGCTTCAGCTCGGCATTGATGAAGCCCATGTCGAAGGAGGCGTTGTGAATGACCAGCCTCGCCCCTTCGGCGAACGAGACGAAGTCCTCGACGACCTGGGCGAAGACCGGCTTTTCCCTCAGGAACTCGGCCGACAGGCCGTGGACGCGAAAGGCCTCCTCGGGCATGTCGCGTTCCGGATTGATATAGACGTGGAAGGTCCGCCCGGTCGGATATTGGTTGACGAGCTCGATGCCGCCGATCTCGACCAGCCGGTCACCGCGTAGCGGGTCGAGCCCGGTGGTTTCGGTATCGAGAATGATCTCGCGCATCAAAGCCTCCCACGGCTGCCGGCAAAGGCCCGGATGATCGCCTGAACCTGCCGGCGCGCCGCGTCGAAACCAAGGCCGGTATCGACGACGACATGGGCCCGCCGGCGCTTTTCGGCATTGGGCAACTGGCGCGCCAGGATGGCATCGAACTTGTCGGCGGTCATGCCTGGCCGCGCCAGCACCCGCGCGCGCTGGATATCGGCCGGCGCCGAGACGACGATGACCGCGTCGACCTGGGCCTCGCCGCCGGTTTCGAGCAGCAAGGGAATATCGAGCACGACCAGCGAGCGGCCATTGGCCCGGCAGCGCTCGAGAAAACGCTGCTTGGCCTGCTGCACAAGGGGATGGACGATCGCTTCGAGCCGCGCCAGGGCCTCGGGCTTGCCGAGCACGGCCGGGCCAAGTTTTGCACGGTCGACGACCCCATCGGCGACGACGCCGGGAAAGGCCGCCTCGATCAAGGGCGCTGCCTCGCCGCCATAGAGCCGGTGGACGACCGCGTCGGCGTCATGCACGGGAATGCCCGCCGCGCGAAAAAAAGCCGATGTCGTCGATTTGCCCATGCCGATCGAGCCGGTCAGTCCGAGCACAAGCATGTCACGATCCTCTGACATCGGCGGCGACCAGCTCGTAAAGAGCCGGCGTCACCTGCGGGGTCACACCGAACCAGCGCGAAAACCCGGGGACAGCCTGATAGAGCAGCATGCCGAGGCCCCCGACGGTACGGTGACCGCGGGCGGCCGCCTGAACGATCAGCGCGGTTTCCAACGGCACGTAAACGATGTCGCTGACGATCGCGGTGGCCTTGAGACCCTCGAGGTCGAGATCGAGCGGCGGCTGTCCCTTCATGCCGAGCGCCGTCGTATTGACGAGCAGATCGACGGAGGGCAGCGCCGCGGCGATCTCGCTTAAAGCTGCCGGACGAATGCGCGGGCCGAACTCGGCGGCGATGGCCTCCGCCTTTGCGAGCGATCGATTCGCCAGCGTAACTCTTGGTACCCCGCGTGACAGCAGGCCGTGCACGATGCCACGCGCCGCGCCCCCGGCGCCCAGCACCAGGCAATGCCCGGTTTCACCGGCCCAGCCCGGCTGTTCGGCATCAAGGCTCGCCAGAAAACCGCCGACATCGCTGTTGGTGCCGTGGAGCCGGCCGCCGTCGAGCCAGATCGTATTGGCCGCGCCGAGAGCCGCCGCCGCCGGTTCGATCTCGTCGAGCAGCGCGAAGGCCATTTCCTTGTGGGGCAAGGTGACATTGCAGCCGACATAACCGCGATCGGCGAGGCTGCGCAGGAATGTCTCGAAATCGGCGGGCGCGACGCCCTCCTGGAGATAATCACCGGTGATGCCGTGCTCGGCCAGCCAATAACGATGGATCATCGGCGATCGGCTGTGCCTGACCGGCCACCCGACGATGCAGGCGCGTTTCATGATGCGACGAGACCTTGCTTCCTGAGCGCCGCCAGCAGCGGCAGGAGCGGCATGCCCAATATGGTGAAATAATTGCCTTCGACGCGATCGAACAGCTGAATGCCGAGGCCCTCATACTGATAGCAGCCGACCGAGCTCAGGACCTCGTTGCCCATGCGGTCGAGATAGCTGTCGAGGAATGCGTCGGAGAAATTGCGCACATGCATCGCCGCCGAGGCAACGGTAGCGAAGATGAGTTCACCATCGCGCGCCAGCGCCACGGCCGAATGAAGATGGTGGATTCGCCCGCGAAACGAGGCGAGCTGGTCCCGGGCCGCGGCGATCGTCTCGGGCTTGGAATAGCGCTGATTGCCGAGCGCCAGGGTCTGGTCGGCGCCGATCACCACCCGGCCAGGCATGGACAGGCTGACCGCCTTGGCTTTGGCTTCAGCGAGCAGCCGGGCGACCTCGGCCGGCCCGTGTCCGGCCGCGCTCCAGCCGTCGTCGAGAGCGCGTTCGTCGATATCGGCGGGGATGAGCTCGACCGCGATGCCGGCGCCCGCCAGCATGGCGCCCCGGGCCTTCGATTTGGAGGCGAGCACCAGCATGGTCAGCCGTCGCTCCGGTCGGCGAGTGCGCGCCGATGGTCCTTCAGATAGTTGATGATGGCCGCCGCGGTCTCTTCGATCGAACGGCGCGTGACGTCGATCATCGGCCAGTTCCTGGTCGCGAACAGCCGGCGCGACAAGGTGATCTCCTCGGCGACCGCGACGCGATCGACATAGCTCGATTTGTCCTGGGTCGCATTGAGGCTGAGAATCCGGTTCTCGCGGATCTGCACGATCCGCTCGGGGCTGGCGAAGAGCCCGACGACCAGCGGCTTTTTCAGCGCCTCGATATTGGGGGGCAGGGCAATGCCCGGAACCATCGGGATATTGGCGGTCTTGACCCCGCGATTGGCGAGATAGATCGAGGTCGGCGTCTTCGACGTCCGGGACACCCCGACCAGCAGCACGTCGGCCTCTTCCCAGTTTTCCGGCAATTGGCCGTCGTCATGCATCATCGTGTAGTTCAGCGCGTCGATGCGCAGGAAATATTCCGCGTTGAGCACGTGCTGGGCGCCCACCCGGGGGGTCGACGCGGCACCGAGATAGTTCTGGAACATGGCGAGCACCGGTGCCAGGACCGACATGCAGGGACAGCCGAATTCGCGGCATTTATCCTCGAGCCGATCGGACAATTCGCGATCGACGAGAGTGTAGAGCACGATGCCCGGATTGTTCTCGATCTCGGAAATCACCCGGTCGAGCTGCTTCTGCGAGCGGACCAGGGGATAGACGTGCTCGATCGCCGAAACCGTCGCATATTGCACGGCGGCGGCCCGGCCGACGGTCATCAGCGTTTCGCCGGTGGCGTCCGAGACGAGATGCAGGTGGAAGTAGCTTTCGTGTCGCTGGGTCATCAGCCTCGCCCGGGGACCCGCGTTGTATGCGGCTGTGGATGATTGCGGACAAGGCCATGCCAAAAGACGGACGGCAAGACTTTTCATGTGAAACGGGCTCGAGCCGTCCCCAGCTTGTCAAAACCGGATATCGAATCTGGGCCGCTCCGGGATGGCCGGGCAAAGGGCAGCGAAACCAAGCCGGGAGCCTTCCGTGAATCGCTGCGATGCCAAAGGCTTAAATCGTGACCTGGGATCGCTCCGGCTGGCTTCGGTCCGGCCCGGCCATGCCTGGACAGCCTTTGGATAGCTTGTGGACGACTTTGCCTTCCCCTAATCCAAGGCCAAGGAATCATAAAAGACTCTCTTTAAGAATAGTCTTGAAGGGAAAGAAGGAAGACAGGCGCCCTGGTGACAAAGTCCCTCCTCTCCGTCCTGAACGGCGACCGGCAACCGACCCCGCCCATCTGGATGATGCGTCAGGCCGGACGCTACCTGCCGGAATATCGCGCCGTCAGGGCCGAGGCCGGATCCTTCCTCAATCTCTGTTTCAATCCGGCCAAGGCTGCCGAGGTCACCTTGCAGCCGATCAAGCGATTCGGCTTCGACGGGGCCATCCTGTTCTCCGATATCCTGGTCGTGCCACATGCGCTCGGCCAGCATGTCACTTTCGAAGCCGGCGAGGGCCCGAGACTTGACCCGATCGCCGACCGCGAGGGCTTGAAGAGGCTCGGCGACGATCTCGATCCGGCCATCGTGGAGCCGGTCTACGAGACCGTCCGCCAGGTCAAGGCGGGCCTGCCTGCCGATGTCACCTTGTTGGGCTTCTGCGGGGCTCCCTGGACCGTGGCGACCTATATGATCGCCGGGCGAGGCGGCGAGGACCAGGCCGCGGCGCGGCTCTTCGCCTACCGGGACAGCCAAGGTTTCGGGCAGTTGATCGATCGGCTGGTCGAGGCCTCCGTGACCTATCTGCTCGGGCAGATCCGCGCCGGCGTCGACGCCGTCCAGATCTTCGACACCTGGGCGGGCGTGCTGCCGGCGCCCGAATTCCGCCGCTGGTGCGTCGAACCGGTCGCGCGAATCATTGCCGGCGTCAAACAGGCTGCGCCCAGCGTGCCGGTCATCGTCTTCCCAAAGGGGGCGGGGTTCCGGCTGAAAATGACGGTCGACCATGCCGGCGCCGATGCGGTCGGCCTCGACTGGACGGCGGATGCCGATTTCGTCCGGCGTGAGATCCAGCCGAAGGTCGCCGTGCAGGGCAATATCGACCCCTTGGCGCTGCTGGCCGGTGGCGATGCGCTCGACCGGGCGATCGACCAGGCCCTGAGCGATTACGCCGGCGGCCGCTATGTGTTCAATCTCGGCCACGGCATCCTGCCGCCGACGCCGATCGGTCATGTCGAACGGATGATCGAGCGCGTGCGCGGCTGGAGGCCGTGATGGCGGGTCCGCGCCTGACCGGCAGGGACCGGCTGAGGCGGGCGGTCACCGCCTTGGCGATCACCGCCGTCCTGGTCGCGGCCCTCGGCTGGTTCGCACCGGCAAGTGCCGTTCTCTGGATCAAGGCGTTTCACGTGATCGCGGTGATCTCGTGGATGGCCGGCATGCTCTATCTGCCGCGGCTGTTCGTCTATCACTGCGCGGCGGCGCCGGGCTCGGAAAGCTCCGAGACGTTCAAGACGATGGAAGCGCGGCTGCTCGAATATATCGTCAATCCCGCGATGATCGTGACCTGGGCGCTCGGCCTCTGGCTCGCCTGGACCAGCTTCCGCTTCCAGGGCGGCTGGCTGCACGCCAAGATCGGTCTGGTCTTCCTGCTCTCCGGCGTTCACGGTTATTTCGCCGGCGCGACCAGGGCCTTTGCCGAGGATCGGAACATCAGGAGCGCCCGGCACTGGCGGCTGATGAACGAGGCACCGACGTTGATCATGATCGCGGTGGTGATTCTGGTTATCGTCAAGCCCTTCTAGGCTGTCCGCCGCGTCATCGCGACGCGCTACCAACCGGCCCCGGCGGGGCTTGCAATTGCCGGGCGCAGCGCTTATTCCAAATGCGCCTCCCCAAACGCAGACAGGGTCATCTGCAGTAGCACCGTCGCGTGCCGCTCCTTGATCCGGATAGAGGCCTCCCCGGCCCCGCATTCCCTCGCGATCTGCGATTTTCATTCCCCCCTTGTTACGGTGCGGTTCCGGTTCATTTTTGTTCCGCGCCCTCGGCCGTCCCACACCTTTGCGGTTCCGATGCAGCAGATCAAACTCCAAGACATCAAATCAAAATCACCCACCGAACTCCTGGCTTTCGCCGAAGAGCTGCAGGTCGAGAACGCCTCGACGCTCCGCAAGCAGGAGATGATGTTCGCCTGCCTCAAGCAGCTGGCGGCGCAGGACATCGAGATCATCGGCGAGGGCGTCGTCGAAGTGCTGCAGGACGGCTTCGGCTTCCTGCGCTCGCCTGACGCCAATTATCTCGCCGGCCCCGACGACATCTACGTCTCGCCCTCGCAGATCCGCCGCTTCGGGCTGCGCACCGGCGACACGATCGAAGGCCAGATCCGTTCGCCGAAGGAAGGCGAGCGCTATTTCGCACTCCTCAAGGTCAATCTGATTAATTTCGAGGAGCCGGAAAAGGCGCGCCACAAGGTCAATTTCGACAACCTGACGCCGCTCTATCCGAATCAGCGCATCAGGCTCGAAAACGAAGACGTCACCAAGAAGGACTTCTCGGCCCGCGTCATGGATGTGGTCGTGCCGATCGGCAAGGGCCAGCGCGCGCTCATCGTCGCACCGCCGCGGACGGGTAAGACCGTGCTGCTGCAGAACATCGCCCAGTCGATCACCCGCAACCATCCGGAATGCTATCTGATCGTCCTGCTCATCGACGAGCGGCCGGAAGAAGTGACCGACATGCAGCGCTCGGTGAATGGCGAGGTGATTTCCTCGACCTTCGACGAGCCGGCGACGCGCCACGTGCAGGTCGCCGAAATGGTCATCGAGAAGGCCAAGCGCCTGGTCGAACACGGCCGTGACGTGGTCATCCTGCTCGATTCGATCACGCGCCTCGGCCGCGCCTACAACACGGTCGTGCCGTCCTCCGGCAAGGTCCTGACCGGTGGTGTCGACGCCAATGCGCTGCAGCGGCCGAAGCGCTTCTTCGGTGCCGCGCGCAATATCGAAGAGGGTGGCTCGCTCACCATCATCGCGACCGCGCTGATCGATACCGGCAGCCGCATGGACGAGGTGATCTTCGAAGAGTTCAAGGGCACCGGCAATTCGGAAATCATCCTGGACCGCAAGGTCGCCGACAAGCGCACCTTCCCCTCGATCGACATCACCCGCTCCGGCACCCGCAAGGAAGAGCTCCTGGTCGCGCCCGACATCCTCAAGAAGATGTATGTGCTGCGCCGGATCCTCAATCCGATGGGCACGGTGGACGCGATCGAGTTCCTGCTCGACAAGCTGCGCCAGACCAAGACCAATGGCGACTTCTTCGACTCGATGAACACGTAAGCCGTATCGATTCGCCCACGGAACAACCTGGGCGAGTCGGATGTGGCACATGCGACCACCGATTCGCATACGGAATGAACTCCACGGCGATTAACGCCGTGGGCGATTGCCACGGGAGATGACTTCCGGTGAAGACAATCGCGGCGATATCGACCGCGCCGGGTATGGCTGGCGTCGCGGTCCTGCGCATTTCCGGACCGGCGGCCGGCGATGTCCTGCGCAAGCTCTCCGGCAGGCTGCCCAAGCCACGGTTCGCAGCCCTTTCCACTTTGCGTCATCCCGTTTCAACCGAGCCGATCGATTCGGCCCTGATCCTGTGGTTTCCGGCCCCCCATAGCTTTACCGGCGAGGATGTCGCCGAGCTTCAGGTTCATGGTGGTCGCGCCGTGACGGCCGCCGTTCTCCGTGCCGTCCTTGATGTTGAAGGGGTGCGGCCGGCCGAACCCGGCGAGTTCACGCGCCGGGCCTTCGAGAACGGCAAGCTCGACCTGGCCGCGGTGGAGGGACTGGCGGACCTGATTGCAGCCGAGACCGAGGCGCAGCGCCGGCAGGCCTATGCGCATTATGACGGCAAGATCGCCGCTGTCGGCGAAGGGCTGCGCGCCAGCCTGGTCAACGCCCTGGCGCTGGTTGAGGCGACGATCGATTTTCCGGATGAGGACGATGTCGGTGCTTCCGCGCTCGCCGACGCACGGCGGCAGGTCGAAGACCTCGACCGGCAGGTCCTGGCACTCCTGACAGATAGTGGCCGGGGAGAGCGCATTCGCGATGGCCTGCGCATCGCCATTGCTGGTCCGCCCAATGCCGGAAAATCAACGCTTTTGAATACGCTGGCCGGGCGTGACGTCGCGATCGTTTCGCCCTTGGCCGGCACGACCAGGGATGCCCTCGAAGTTCATCTCGATCTCGACGGTGTCGCCTTTGTCCTCACCGACACAGCTGGTCTCAGGGCCGGTGCTGACCCGATCGAGCGTGAGGGTATCCGGCGCGCGCGCTCGCATATCCGCGCAGCCGACCTTGTCCTGTTCCTGCAATCGGCGGAAGCCGAGGCCGTTATCGATCCGGATTGGGATGCAAGCCAGGCCGTCAAGGTCTGGCATGTCCAGACGCAGGTCGATCGATTCGGCTCCGACATGCCATCCGATACCTTCTTTCGGCATCGCATTTCCGCCATCGACGGGATCGGCATCCGGGATCTCCTGGCCGATCTCGCGCGGTATGGCCGGGATCATGCCGGCGGTGAGCCGGCGGTTCTGGTGCGCGAGCGGCATCGCCTGGTGTTTAATGATCTGCACCAGGCCTTGACGGAAAGCCTTGCCGTCGGTGACTGGGCGCGGGACACCGAGCTGGTCGCCGAAAACCTGCGCACGGGCCTGATCGCCTTGGGCCGGGCGACGGGTCGCGTCGATGTGGAAGCGGTCCTGGATGTGGTCTTCTCATCCTTCTGTATCGGTAAATGAAATGACTCGGACCTGTTTCACGTGAAACTGGCGATTCGATTCGGCTCCGATCCAACCCGGCTTCGCAGTCTTTCGCTCACTTCTTTTGCTCTCTCGGATGATGAAACGGCCCTTCTCTTTTGACCCGGCATGGCGGTCCGGATAGGAAGACGGAAACATCAATGGGTTCCAGTGTCATGGTGGACGGTCGATCCGAATTTGACGTCGTGGTGATCGGCGGCGGACATGCAGGCTGCGAAGCCGCTGCTGCGGCGGCGCGCATGGGCGCGCGCACGGCGCTGGTCACCCATCGCTTCGACACGGTTGGCGCCATGTCGTGCAATCCGGCGATTGGCGGGCTCGGCAAGGGCCACCTGGTGCGCGAGGTCGACGCATTGGACGGGCTGATGGGTCGCGTGGCAGATGCCGGCGGCATTCAGTTTCGACTTCTGAACCGGCGCAAAGGGCCGGCCGTCCGCGGCCCGCGCACCCAGGCCGATCGCAAGCTTTATGCTGCGGCCATGCAGAGCGCGATCCGCCAACAGCCTGGACTGACGGTGATCGAGGCCGAGGCCAGCGCTATCGATGTCGAAGCCGGGCGCGTCTCAGGTCTGCAGCTCGCCGACGGCCGGTCCCTGGCCTGTGGCGCACTGGTGATCACGACAGGCACGTTTCTGCGCGGCATGATCCATATCGGCGAAAAGCAGATCCCGGCGGGCCGCGTTGGCGAGGCACCGAGCCTCGGCCTCGCCGCGAGCCTGCTGCATCACGGCTTCGCGCTCGGACGTCTCAAGACGGGAACACCGGCGCGGCTCGACGGCCGGTCGATCGACTGGCAGAGCTTGGAACGCCAGGAAGCCGATTCGGACCCGGAACCGTTTTCGGCGATGACCGACCGGATCACCAACCCGCAAATCGCCTGCGGTATTACCCGCACCACCGAAGCAACGCACCAGCTGATTCGCGATAACCTGTCCCGCTCAGCCATGTATGGCGGACGGATCGAAGGGGTCGGGCCGCGCTATTGCCCATCGATCGAGGATAAGGTCGTTCGTTTCGGCGACCGGGATGGCCACCAGATCTTCCTGGAGCCGGAAGGCCTCGACGATCACACGGTCTATCCGAACGGCCTCTCGACCTCGCTTCCGGAAGATGTCCAGGAGGCCTTCCTGCGCACGCTTCCGGGCCTCGAGCGGGTGGTGATCGAGCGGTTCGGTTATGCCATCGAATATGATCACGTCGACCCGCGCGAGCTTCAGGCGACACTGGAGACGCGGCGCCTGCCGGGACTGTTCCTCGCCGGCCAGATCAACGGCACGACGGGATATGAGGAAGCTGCGGGGCAGGGGCTGGTGGCGGGCCTCAATGCGGCGCGGCGCGCGGGTGGCGGCAAGGCCATCACCTTCGGGCGAGAGGAATCCTATCTCGGCGTGATGATCGATGACCTGACGACGCGTGGCGTGAGCGAGCCCTACCGCATGTTCACCTCGCGCGCCGAATATCGGTTGACCTTGCGCGCCGACAATGCCGATCAAAGGCTGACTGACAAGGGTCTGGCGGTCGGCTGCGTCGGCCAGGAGAGGTCGATTCGGTTCCGGACCAAAAAGGCCGACCTTGCTGCGCTACGCGACCAGGTGAAGGGCTTGAGCCTCACACCGAACGAGGCGGCCAAGCACGGCATTGCGCTCAACCATGATGGAATCAGGCGCAGTGGGTTTGAATTGCTGTCGCGGCCGGATATTGCCTGGGCCGATCTCGCCAAGGTCTGGCCGGAGCTCGCGGCGGCCGATCCGCGGTTAAGCGAACAGGTCGAGACCGACGCGCGTTATGCGGTCTATCTGGGCCGGCAAGCGGCGGAAGCGGAGATCTATCGGCGCGACGAGGACCTGGCGCTTCCGGAGGACTGGGACGTCAATGCAATCCCCGGGCTTTCGAATGAAGTGCGGACCAAACTGGCTCTGGTCCGGCCGAGGACATTGGGGCAGGCAAGCCGCATGGACGGCATGACGCCGGCGGCGCTGACGCTGATCGCGGTCTGGGCGCGCCGGGTGCGGGCATTGGACGCGGCGTGATGGCTGAACAGCATGAATTGAAAGAGGCGGAGCGCGCCGCCGCGGCTGCCGGCGTCGCGGTTTCACGTGAAACGATGGAACGGCTCGTCCTCTATGTCGCGCTGTTGCGGAAGTGGAACCCCAGCAAGAACCTGGTCGCGCCGGCCACGCTGGCGCAGGTCTGGACGCGTCATATTGCCGATTGCCTGCAGCTGGCGACGCTGGTTCCGCCCGGGCGGATCTGGATCGATCTTGGCTCGGGCGCCGGCTTGCCGGGCCTGGTGATCGCGGCTGTGCTCGCTGAACAGCCGGGCGCGCACATCCATTGCGTCGAGAGCAAGCTCGGCAAGGCGGCTTTCCTGCGTGAAGCCGCGCGAATCATGAAGGTTCCGGCCACCGTCCATGCCGAGCGCATCGAGGATGTCGTCGCCGACTGGTCCGGCCCTGTGGATGTGGTGACCGCGCGAGCGCTCGCATCGCTCCAGCAACTCGTCGGCATGAGCCATGACCTGTTGAAAAGTGGAGCAATCGGACTCTTCCTGAAGGGACAAGATGTAGAGCGAGAATTGACGGAAGCCGCTAAATATTGGAAACTCGATACTGTATTGACGCCCAGCGCGACGGATCCTCAGGCGCGTATCGTCACGCTCCGAAGCGCGGTTCCAGTTTCTTCCTGACCACTTCCAACGTCGGACGGTTCGTCATGGCGACGCTTTCTTCGTCTCTTCCGTTGACCGGCCCCAGGGTCCTCGCACTTGCCAATCAGAAGGGCGGGGTGGGCAAGACGACCACCGCGATCAATCTGGGCACGGCGCTCGCCGCCATTGGCGAACGTGTGCTGATCATCGATCTCGACCCGCAGGGCAATGCCTCGACCGGCCTCGGCATCGATCGGCGCGCACGCAATCGCTCGACCTACCATGTGCTGGTCGGCGAACTGAGCCTGCTGCAGGCCGCCCAGGAAACCTCGGTGCCGCGGCTTTCCATTGCGCCCTCGACCATGGACCTGTCCGGTGTCGAGCTGGAGATTTCCCGGGAAAAGGACCGCGCCTACCGGCTGCGGCATGCCATCCAGAGCCTCGGCAACGAATATTCCTATGTGCTGATCGATTGCCCGCCTTCGCTCAACCTCCTGACCATCAATGCGATGTCGGCGGCCAATGCCATCCTGGTGCCGCTGCAATGCGAGTTCTTTGCGCTTGAAGGGCTGTCGCAGCTGATCAAGACGGTCGAGCAGGTCAAGACCATGTTCAATCCCGGATTGACCATCCACGGCATCGTGCTGACCATGTATGACGCACGCAACAACCTGTCGGCCCAGGTCGTCGACGACGTGCGCCAGTTCATGGGCGACAAGGTTTACCAGACGATCATCCCGCGCAATGTGCGCGTGTCGGAAGCCCCGAGCTATGGCAAGCCGGTGCTGCTCTATGATCTGAAATGCGTCGGAAGCCAGGCCTATCTCAGGCTCGCCTCCGAGATCATCCAGCGCGAAAAGCATCTGCGCGCAGCCTGATCCAAGATCGATTCGGACCCGCATCGATTCATATGTGGCGCTTCGTTTCGAAGCCGAGTTGAAGGAGAGTATGACCATGGCGGAAGAGGCGGCGAGATCGCGTCTGGGCCGGGGCCTGGCGGCCCTGATCGGCGATGTTGGCGAGGAAACCGCCGCCATCGACCGCGTCAGGGCGACCCGGAAGGTTCCGATCGAATTCATCCGGGCCAATCCGCGCAACCCGCGCCGGATGTTCAAGGATGAGGAACTGCAGGAGCTGGCGGATTCGATCCGCGAGCGCGGCATCATCCAGCCGATCGTGGTGCGGTCGGTCGCCGGCACGGTCGACGCTTATGAGATCGTCGCCGGTGAACGTCGCTGGCGCGCGTCGCAGCTGGCCGGCCTGCATGAGGTGCCGATCCATCTCGTCGAGGTCGGCGACCGCGAGGCGCTCGAACTGGCGATCATCGAGAACGTCCAGCGCGCCGATCTCAATCCGTTGGAAGAGGCGCTTGGTTACAACGAGCTGATCGAGCAGTTCGGTTACAGCCAGACCGACATGGCCAAGGTGATCGGCAAGAGCCGCAGCCACGTCGCCAATACGCTCAGGCTCCTGAAACTGTCGGACCGGGTGCAGAACTATCTCAGGGACGGCCAATTGACCGCCGGCCATGCGCGCGCCTTGCTCGCCCATGATGACCCCGAGCGGATCGCCGCCGATATCGTCGAGCAGGGCCTGAATGTGCGCCAGGTCGAAGCCCTGGCGCAGGAACAGGCCGAACGCTCGGGACGGGCGCCGAAACAGCGCGAACGGGTGGAAAAAGATACCGACACCAAGGCGCTCGAAAAGGCCCTGTCGGATGCTCTCGGCATGATCGTGACGGTCGATCACCGCGGTTCAGGCGGCGAATTGAAGATCCGCTACAAGTCGCTGGAACAGCTCGACGATATCTGCCAGCGCCTGCGGCGATAGCGCGCGGGTGGGCCTGGTCCGCGCTTCCTGGCGGATCGGGGTGGGATTTTTCGATTGCCGTAAAGCACATCCCGGATGGACCGTTCGCTCGAGTGAACGGGCTGAATGCGTGGATGGCCGGGACAAGCCCGGCCAAGACGATGTGTGCGCCTTGCGGCGTGCTTGGCTACCGCGTCGGCGCGATCCCGCATCAAGGAAGACACCGTCGTCATGCCCGGGCTTGTCCCGGGCATCCACGAATTGTCTTAACCGCAATCAGCCGACCGGTTGTACGAGGCCGCCGGGAAAAATCGGCCAGAATGCGCGGCTAGCGCGTCTTTCGATCCGCGGATCGGGGGCGCTTTTCCTCGTGCCGGTTCAGTTCCGGCCGGCGCGGGCGGTCATGGCGATGGCCATCAGCGTCCGGTTGACGATCGCCTCGGCGAGCGCGGTCTTGATGCGGGTTTCGAAGGTCGCTTCCGCCACGCGCGTCATCATCCGTTCGAGGCGCACGCTGTTCCACAGGCCGAGCTGCTTTTCGACCACGGGCCGGCGCCGAAAGAAGACCGGTGGTTCGAAGCGATCGGTGGCGGCGCTGATGGCGGCGCCCTTCTCGATCGCGGTGCGTGCCTTGTGCAGCGAGGACAGATGCCGGCCCATGGCGATCATGATCTGCGGCACGGCGACCCCGGAGGCCGCGGCGCGCAGCAGCAGGCGGTCGAGCGCGGCGGGATCGCCCGAGGCCGCGGCATCGACGATCTCATCGACGCCCAATGCGAGGCTGTCGCCGGCAAGCGCCTCGATATCGGCGAGCGTGATGCGCCCCTGGCCGTGGGCATAAAGGCAAATCTTCTGGATCTCGGCGCGCGATGCGGCGCGATCGCCGCCGAGAAAAGACAGGAGCGCGGCAATGGCGGGCGGCTCCATGGTCAGCCCGGCAGCGGCGGTTTCCTCGGCGATCAGCCGCTTCAGGTCAGCTTCGCCATCGGAATAGCAGGGGATGACCGCCGCATGGCCCGAACGCTCGGCCTCGACTCTGAGCGCGGCGTTCTTCTTGAGGTCGCCGGCTTCGATCAGCACGAAGGCGCCGGTCGGCGGATCGGCGAGGAGCGGGGTAAGGGCGGCGGCGATCGGTTTTTCGCCCGCACGCACCCAGATCAGCCGCTTGCCGCCGAACAGGGCCATGGTATTGGCCTCGTCGGAAAGCCGGACGGGATCGCCGGCCAGGACGTCGCCGTCCAGCCGGATGACCGCGAAGGGATCGTCGAGATCGGGAACCGTGGTCTTGGCGATGGCGCGAGCCCGTTCCGAGACCAGTCCGGAATCGGGCCCATAGACGAGCGCAATGGCGCGGCGGGATTCGGGGTTCTTCAGGAACCGGTCGATCTCGCCGCCCTTCAATACGGTCACGCTATCACCTGGGCTGGGTGACGAACCATCCCGCCACCTGCGTGACGATCGTCTCGGCCAGCGTCTTGGCGGCCCGTTCCTGGGCCTCGATGACGGCACGGTCGGAGGCAAGCCGCTGGGCGGTGCGATCGAACGAGGCGGTGGCAACCGCCTGGCCGCGGTGCAGCACCTGCTGGCTGCCGACCGGGGTGATCGTATAATTGCCGATCAGCGAGATCGACTGCGCCGAGGGGCGGCCCGCCGCGGTGTTGAGCAGCAGCGGAACGCTGTCGGTGGCGAGCGCGATCCTGAGCACATGGGTGGGCGCCTGTGCCCGGCCGCCGCCGCCCTGGGTGAGATAGATCAGCTCGTTGCGCAGAACCACGCCGGAACGTCCGCCGATTTCGGGGATCTCCAGGTTCTGCAGATAAGCCTGCGCCCCCCGCGCGCCCGGAACCACGTTCGGGTCGCCGTAGAGCGGCGTGAAGCAGCCGGCGAGCGCTCCGGCGCCGGCGGTGACTGCAAGGGCGCGAATGATCGCGCGCCGCGAGATGTTAGCCGACGACATTCACGATCCTCTGCGGCACAACGATGATCTTTTTCACCGGCCGGCCCTCCAGCGCCTTGCTGACCTGCTCGAGCGCGAGCACGGCGGCCTCGATGTCTTTCTGGGCCGCGTCGCGCGCGATCGTCAAGTCCGCTCGCTTCTTGCCATTGACCTGCACCGGCAATGTGACGGTGTCGACCACCAGCACGGCGCGATCGATGGCCGGCCACGCCTTTTCGGCGACCAAGCCCTGATGACCGAGCGCGGTCCAGCATTCTTCAGCCAAGTGCGGCATCATCGGGGCGACCAGCTGCACCAGGATGTCGCCGGCCTCGCGCAGCGCCGCGGCGAGATCGGCCGGCGGCTGCTCGTCGTTGCGGACGCCGTCCAGGGCGCGCCCGAGCGCATTGGCGAGGGTGTAGATATGCGCCACGCAGCGGTTGAAGGCGAGCCGCTCGACATCGGTCTCGACCGCCGCCAGCGCCGTATGGGCGGCGCGGCGTATGGCGGTCGCGGCGTCACCGATCTGGCCGTCGGCGGAGGCCCGGGCAGTCTTCTCAGTGATGTCGCCGACCAGGCGCCAGACGCGCTGGACGAAACGGCTGGCGCCCTCGACGCCGGCCTCGGTCCAGATGACGTCGCGCTCGGGCGGCGAGTCCGACAGCATGAACCAGCGCGCCGTGTCGGCGCCGTAGGTGTCGATGATGTCGTCGGGGTCGACGACATTCTTCTTCGACTTCGACATCTTTTCGATCGAGCCGATCTCGACCGGATCGTTGGTGCCGGTCAGCACCGCCCGGCGCTGATCGCCTTCACCGGAAATCGTCACCTCGGCCGGCGTGACATAGGCGCCGTCGCGGCCACGATAGGTCTCGTGCACCACCATGCCCTGGGTGAACAGGCCGCGGAACGGCTCTTCAAGGCCGGCATGGCCGGTGGCCTTCATCGCCCGGGTGAAGAAGCGGCTGTAGAGCAGATGCAGGATCGCGTGCTCGATGCCGCCGATATACTGGTCGACCGGCAGCCAGTCATTGACCACGGCGGGATCGGTCGGCGTATCGGTGCGCCAGGGGTCGGTGAAGCGGGCGAAATACCAGGAACTATCGACAAACGTGTCCATCGTGTCGGTTTCGCGACGCGCCGGCTTGCCGCAATTCGGGCAGGCGACATGTTTCCAGGTCGGATGCCGGTCGAGCGGATTGCCGGGCTTGGAGAAGTCGGCATCGTCGGGCAGCCGCACCGGCAGATCCTGGTCGGGCACGGCGACCGGGCCGCAGGCGTCGCAATGCACGACCGGGATCGGACAGCCCCAATAGCGCTGCCGCGAGATCAGCCAGTCGCGCAGGCGGAAATTTACCTTGCGCGCGGCGACCGGCTTGTTGCCGAGCGCGGCGCTCTCCAGCCGGGAGGCGACCTCCTGGAAGGCGGCGCCGCTCGGCAGCCCGTCCAGGAAGCGCGAATTGATCATCACGCCATCGCCGTCGAACGAGGTATCCGCCACCTGGAAGTCGTCGCCCGCGTCCGCCGGGCGCACCACGGTGACGACCGGCAGCTGATATTTGCGCGCGAAGTCGAGATCGCGCTGGTCGCCCGAGGGACAGCCGAAAATGGCGCCGGTGCCATAGTCCATCAGGACGAAATTGGCGACATAGACCGGCACGTCCCAGTTCGGATCGAAGGGATGCAGCGCCTTGATGCCGGTGTCGAAGCCGAGCTTCTCGGCGGTCTCGAGGGCCGCGACCGAGGTGCCCATGCGCCGGCATTCGTCGCAGAAGGCGGCAAGTGCCGGATTGGTCGCCGCGGCCGCCTTGGCCAGGGGATGATCCGGCGCGATCGCCATGAAGCTCGCGCCGAACAGCGTGTCCGGGCGGGTGGTGTAGATTTCGAGCTCGGTCTCGCCGGCCGGCGCGGTGCCGTCCTTCAGGGCCCAGCGCACCATCAGGCCCTCGGAGCGGCCGATCCAGTTCTTCTGCATCAGCCGGACCTTGTCCGGCCAGCGCTCCAGCCCGTCGAGCGCGTCCAGCAGGTCCTGATTATAGGCGGTGATCTTGAGGAACCACTGGGTCAGCTCGCGCTGCTCGACCAATTCGCCCGAACGCCAGCCGCGGCCGTCGATGACCTGTTCGTTGGCCAGCACGGTCTGGTCGACCGGATCCCAGTTGACCCGCGCCGAACGGCGCTCGACCAGGCCGGCGCGCATGAAGTCGTTGAACAGCTTCTGCTGGTGCCGGTAATAGCTGGGGTCGCAGGTCGCCAGCTCGCGCGACCAGTCGAGCGACAGGCCCATATTCTTCAGCTGGGCCTTCATGGTCTCGATATTCTTGTAGGTCCATTCCTTCGGGTGGACCTTGGAGGCCATGGCGGCATTCTCGGCCGGCAGGCCGAAGGCGTCCCAGCCCATCGGATGCAACACGTTGAAGCCCTTGGCGCGCTTGTAGCGGGCCACCACGTCGCCCATGGTGTAGTTGCGCACATGGCCCATATGGATGCGCCCGGACGGATAGGGGAACATCTCGAGCACGTAATATTTCGGCCGCGGATCCGCGTTCTTCGTTTCGAAGATCTTGTTCCGGTCCCAGATGCCCCGCCATTTCGGCTCGGCGACACGGGCATTGTAGCGTTCAATGGACATGATTGGCGGTTCGGCAGTCGAAAAAGTGAGCGAATAAGCGAGGCCGGACAACACACGAAAGGTCTGGACCGGTCAACCGTTTACAGGTTAGCGCAAGGCCAACCTGCGGAGTGCCTCCATGTCTGACATCGTCGATCGCCTTGCCCAAGTGCAGGCCGCCATCGCCGCCGCCGCGATATCGGCCGAGCGGCCGGCTGCCGCCGTGACCCTCGTCGCCGTCTCGAAGACCTTTCCGGCCGAGGCGATCGAGCCGGTTCTGGCGGCCGGCCAGCGCGTCTTCGGCGAGAATTACGTGCAGGAGGCCAAGGACAAATGGCCTGATCTGCGCGCCCGCTATCCCGATGCCGAGCTGCACATGATCGGGCCGCTGCAATCCAACAAGGCGCGTGACGCGGTCCAGCTGTTCGATGTCATCGAGAGCCTCGACCGGGCATCGCTGGCCAAGGAGCTTTCCAAGGAAATGGCGAAGCAGGGGCGCCGGCCGCAACTGCTGATCCAGGTCAATACCGGCGCCGAACCGCAAAAGGGCGGGGTTCTGCCCGAGGCGGTCGACGCATTCCTGGCCGAATGTCGCGACGTGCACGGCCTTGCCATTGCCGGGCTGATGGCCATCCCGCCGGCCGACGAACCGCCGGCGCCGCATTTCGCGCTGCTCACCACGATCGCCCGGCGCAACGGGCTCGCTGTCGTCTCCATGGGCATGAGCGCCGATTATCCCACCGCCATCGCCATGGGGGCCACCCATGTGCGCGTGGGCAGCGCGATTTTCGGCGCGCGCTGACGGCCGTCGGCGTCGGCGCCCGGCAAGGCCACAAATCCGGTCATCAAACCGATGCCGATCCTTCGCATGCCTGTCGCGCGGCGGGCGGATCCTTCGCCTCGCGCAAGACCGCGCAGTGACGGGGATTTGTCATGGAACACGCCCACAAAGCCGCCGAGCATCACGAAAACGCCGCCAAGCACCATGAGGAAGCGGCGAAGCATCACCGCCATGCCGCCGAGGCGCACAAGGACGGCGAGCATGAAAAGGCGGCGCATCATGCCCACCTTGCCCATGCCCACCATACCCATGCCGAAGACCATCACGAGGAAGCCGCCAAGGCGCATGCCGAGCATCACGCGGAAGCGGCCTGACGGGTCACGCCGAAAAGCGTTCGCCGGCGGGCCCTCGCGGCCGGCCGGCGAATTCACTTAAGTCATTGATATTAAAGAATAAATGGCGATCCCGAAGGGATTCGAACCCCTGACCTCCGGTTTAGGAAACCGCTGCTCTATCCTGCTGAGCTACGGGACCGACGCGCTCTCTATCTCACAGCCGGGTCAGGCCCGGCAAGTCACCGTCGCACCGGGTCGTGCGATTCGATCGGCGGCTCGCCTCAACCGCCGAAAAACGACATGCGCCTTTTCGGTTCCGCCTTGCCGTCGGGGCCCGGATCATCCGGAGCCCGGGCGATCGGGAAGACCGTCTCGCCACGGACCGCGCGGGGCTTCGTGCCGTTCTCTGGCGCGGGTTCCGGCGTGACCAGGGGTGCCGGGGCCGGCGTGGGAGTGGTGTCGGCCGCCACCGGCAGCGCGATCGGGCGCGGCGCCTCGGCTTCCTGCGCGAGTTTGGGCTCGGGCTTGAGCTCGGGCTTGAGCTCGGGCTTTCCGGCCGGCTCGGGGCTGGTTTCGAGCGCGGGCTCGGGCTCCGGCAGCGGTTTGGCCTCGACCGCGACGATCTCGACGATCGGAGCGGCGGGAACCTCCGGCTCGGAAATATCGGCCAGCACGTCGTCGACATGCAGCATGGGGCCGCCGAGCTCCGCCACCGGGACCTTCCACTGAAAGGCGTCGAGCCTGCCGGTCACCGGAGAAGCCGGCAGCCAGACGTCACTGGCCTGGCCGTCGGCGGTCCAGGCGGGATCGCGCGGCGCGCGCAGTGCCCGCGCCATCCATTCGCGGGCGCGGCCCTGGTCGTTGCTTTCCTTGGCGCTCAGCTCGGCCATCAGCAGGCACAGGCGCTGGGTCGGCGCGCTGGCCGCCAATTCGTCGAGGGCGCGATGGGCGGCGGCGAAGTCACTGGCGTCGATGGCGGCGCGGCCGAGCGCGAGCAGGGCCTCCGGGTGGGAGGGCGTGAGCCGCGCCAGCGTCTCGACCCGCCTCAGCTGGTCGCCGCGCGAATCGCCCGGCCGGGCATGGGCATAGGCGTCGGCGAGGTCGGGATGCGGCGTCGTTTTCCAGGCGGCCTCGATCACGCGAGAGGCCTTCTTGATATCGCCGTCGGCGGCGGCGAGGCGACCGACAATGGCGGCGGCCGGCACCAGGTCCGGCGCCAGTCCCACGGCTTCGACGGCCAGGGCCTTGGCGGCGGCCGGATCGCGTTCCTCCAGCGCCGCCGCCTTGGCGGTCAGCAGCACGGCGCGCTGGCGCCTGGCGCTGTCCTTGTCGATCACGCGCGCGGCATATTGCCGTTCGATGCTGGTCAGCGCGCCGTCCCAGTCGCCGGCACTGCCTTGCTGCTCGAGCACCGCCTGGGCCGCCCAGGTCGCCGAAGGCGAGGCCTTCACCGCCTCCTCGGCAATGGCGCGGGCCGCCACGACATCGCTGCGGCGCTGCGCTTCGACATAGAGCCCGCGCAGGCCGAGCACCTTGGTGCCGGGCTGGTCGAGCATGGCACGGAAGGCCTTTTCGGCGCCGGGCCGATCGCCGGCGAGCTGCGCGGCCTGGGCCTTCAGGAGCAAGGTCAGCGGCGCATCGGGAACCAGCCGGTCGGCGTCATAGGCATGTTTCTCGGCGGCCCGCCGATCGCCGGCGCCGATCGCGACGATGCCACGGGCAATCGCCTCGTGGCCCTTGTCGAGCTTGCGGCGATGCATCACCCGGGCCGCGATGCGCGGGCTGGCGATCAGCCATTTGACCAGCGCGATCAGGGCCATGGCCGCGGCGGCGGCGACCAGCACGGCGATCAGGCCGGTCAGCACCTCGAATTCGATCTGGCGCCCGAGCCAGACCACGGTGACGGTGCCGGGCTGGTCGGCGATCCAGGCGCCGCCGGTGGCGAGCACCGCGAGAAGCAGGAGGAAGAGGATGACGCCGATCATGATCTTCTCCTCAACGGGTCGCGAGTGCGCCGATGGCCTCGTCCGCCATCCGCTTCAGCGCCGCTTCGCCGGCAAGACGCGCGCGCGCATCCCTTTCCCAGTCCTTGGCGGCGGCCTTGACGGCCTCCGGAAGCCGGTCGAAATCGGCCAGCGCCCCGGCAAGATCGCCGCGGTTGAGCTTGGCCTCGATCCGGCCGACGACGATCGGCGTGTCGTCACCGGCGGCTTCGCCGACCGGCCGGATCCGAATCAGCGCCTGGGCATTGGCGGCCAGCCGGTCGAACAGGCTGCCATCGGCCGGCCGCGGCGCGGCCTTGACCAGGGCAGAGGCCATGTCGGTGAACCGCCGGGCAAGCGCCGGCGTGGCGGCGAGGCCGCGTTCGGAACTGGCTTCGAGCGGCTGCAGGCCGGCCGCATTGGCGCCCAGCGCCTTCAGGGCGCGCAGTTCGGTCGCATAGGGCGTGCCGCGCTCGACCGCCGAGCGGAGCATTTCGATGCCGACCAGCAAGGCGGCGCGCTGGCCGGCGCCATTGGCCTGGGCGCGGGCCGTGTCGAGCGCGGTGACCCGCGTCGCCAGGCCCTGGGCGGTTTCGACGGCGGTCTTGATCTCGACGCCGAGGCCCTGCACGCGGGTCTCGACAGCGCCGATCCGCTGCGCCTGCGGCGCCAGCAGCGACTGGATGCGGGTCTCGACGGCGGCAGGGTCGACGGTCGGCGCCGCGGCGCCGGCTGGGCCCGGTTCCATCCGGCTCTGCGCCGCGACGACGGTCGCGAGCGCCGTCTTCAGCGCCTCGATTTCCCGCGCCAGCGGTGCCAGGTCGACCGGCAGGGCGCCGGCGGCGGGGCCGCCCGCCGCATCGGCCGGACGGGTCTCGAGCGCGGCGAGCCGGGTTTCGAGCGCGAGGCGGGCCGTATCGATCGCCTCGATGCGGCGGGTCAGGGGCGACAGGTCGGGGGCCGGCTGAATGCGGGTTCCGGCCTCGCGCACCGTCCGGTCGAGATCCGCGACCCGGCTTTCCAGGCGCGCGACATCGGCGCGGTTGGCGCCGGGCAACAGGCCGGCGAGCGATCCGGCATAACCGAGCCCGCCGGTGACCAGCGCGCCGATCAGGCCGGCGGCCGCCAGCCGGCCGAAACCGGACTGGGCCTGCGGCGGATCGGCTTCGGGCCGGGAGGCGAGGGGCGGGGGCGGGAGCTCCTGGGCGGCCGCGGGCGAGATGGCCGGTGCCGGCTCCGTCGGCGGTGTGGGCTCGGCCGGTGTTTCGGCGGCGATCGCGTCCGGAGTTTCGCTGGCCGCCTCGGCCGGGGTCGCGGCTTCGGTCTGCGGTGCGGGTTCGCCGGCGGGCCCGTTTGCCGGTTCGGACGCCGGCTCGGTCGCTGACGATGCCTGGACCGTGTCGGAACCCGCCGCCGATTCGGCCGCGGCTGGCGCCGAGGTTTCCGGCGGGGGGACCTCGGTCGCTTCCAAGGTGATCACCGGCGCCCTGGCGCGGCGCTTCAGTTTGGCGTCGTTTTCCGGGCGCTCGTCATTCGGCATGCGTCGCGTCTCCGTTTCACCGCATGAGATGAAGATCTATCCCCAGGGCCCAGGGCCCGCAACCGAATCAGTGGCCGAGGAGGGCGAGCAGCGCCGCTTCATCCGGTCGCGCGGCGACCCGGATGGCGGCATGGCCGGACCCGCGCAGCGGCCCGGCGACAGCTTCCGACAGGCAAAGATGGGTCAGGTGTCCGGCCCCGGCCCCGAGGCCGGCGGTGGCGACGAGCTGCGCGAAGGTCGCAGCCGAGCGCGGCGAATAATGCAGCGCCGCCAGCGGATCCGTCGCCGCCAGCGCATCGATCAGCGGAGCTGGCAGGGCGATCACCGGGGTCATGCGATAAAGCGCCTGTTCGACGACATTGAGGCCGGCGGCGGCCACGAGGCCGGCGAGGTCGCCCGCCCGTTCCTCGCCGCCAAGGCTCAGGATGCAGGTCCCCGGGGCAAGGCCGGCCTCGACGATCAGCCGGCCGAGGGCCCTGATGTCGCCGGCCGCCGAGCGGACATCGCGGAAGCCGGCGCCGCTCATCGCCGCGGCGGTGCGGTCGCCGACGGAAAAGACCGGCAGGTGCGCCCAGGCCGTGCGGTTTTCCGGTGCGATCAGACCGGCGGTGCGTGGACTGGTGACGGCGAGCGCCGCGATCGCGCCGGCCGGGATGGCGGCGGAGGCCGGCACCACCAGGGGGTCGACGAGCAGCAGGGGGGCGATAACGGCATCGTGGCCGCGCCTCGCCAGCTCTTCGGCCGTGCGCGAGGCCTCCGGTTCCGGCCGCGTCACCAGGACGCGCATCATGAGCCCGTGAAGAAACCGGCCGGCGCCCGCGCCTTCAGTTCGGCGCCGGCGTCGCGGCCGAGCGTTTCCGCTTCGGCGGTGGTGCCCTGGCGGCTCGTTCCGAAGCTCTCGCCGCCGTCGGGACGCAGGATCTCGCCGTCGAAATGCAGCGTCCCGCCGCGCACCACCGCGAGGCCGGCAATGGGGGTGCGGCAGGAGCCGTCGAGCACTTTCAGGAAGGCGCGCTCGCAGCGCAGCGCCATTTCGGTCGCGAGGTCGTTGAGCGGGGCGAGCAGGTCGCGGGTCCTGACATCGTCCAGCCGCGTCTCGATGCCGATCGCGCCCTGGCCGACCGCCGGCAGGAACCGGTCGGTGCCGATGATCTCGGTCGCCGCCGCGGCAAGGCCCAGGCGTTTCAGCCCGGCAAGCGCCAGCAGCGTGCCGGCGACCTCGCCCCGGCGCACCTTGTCGAGCCGGGTCGGCACATTGCCGCGGAACAGCACGGCCGAAAGATCGGGCCGCTCCCGCCGGATCTGGGCCTGGCGGCGCAGCGAGGCCGAGCCGATGACCGCCCCCTGCGGCAAATCGACCAGCCGGGCGACGGCATGGCCGATAAAGGCGTCGCGGACATCCTCGCGCGCCAGGAAGGCGGTCAAGCCGAGGCCGTCGGGCAATTGGGTCGGCATGTCCTTGGAGGAATGCACGGCCAGATCGATGGCGCCCGAGATCAGCGCCTCTTCGATCTCCTTGGTGAACAAGCCCTTGCCGCCGGCCTCCGACAGCGGCCGGTCCTGGATCATGTCGCCGCTGGTTTTGATGATCTCGATGTCGATGGCCGTCTCGTCAACGCCATGGGCATGGGCCAGCCGTGTCCGGACTTCGTGGGCCTGGGCGAGCGCAAGCGCCGAGCCGCGCGTGCCGATGCGAAGGAAGGGCGATTGCACCATATCAAGGTCCGATGTTAGGCCGGGGCCGGGAACGGATCATAACGACCGATCCGTCGAAACGGAAAACTCCGTAGCCGCAAAGCGAAGACGAACCAAATGCTTGTTCTCGGCATCGAAACGACCTGCGACGAAACGGCGGCCGCCGTGGTGCGCGTCGATGCGGCCGGAAAAGGCGAGATCCTGGCCAATGTGGTGCGTTCGCAGATCGACGAGCATGCGCCCTATGGCGGCGTCGTGCCGGAGATCGCCGCGCGCGCCCATGTCGATCTCGTCGACCTGGTGATCGGCCAGGCGCTGCGCGAGGCCCATGTCACCGTCGACGACCTCGACGCGGTGGCGGCCGCCGGCGGTCCGGGCCTGGTCGGCGGCGTGCTCGTCGGGCTGACCACGGCCAAGGCGGTCGCGCTTGTCGCCGGCAAGCCGCTGATCGCGGTCAATCACCTGGAGGCGCATGCGCTGACCGCGCGGCTGACCGACCAGGTGGCCTTTCCCTATTTGCTGTTTCTCGCCTCGGGCGGCCACACCCAGCTGCTCGCGGTCACCGGGGTCGGGTCCTATACCAAGCTTGGCACGACCATCGACGATGCCATCGGGGAAGCCTTCGACAAGGTCGCCAAGCTCCTGGACCTGCCCTATCCGGGTGGCCCGGAGGTGGAAAAACGCGCGCTCGACGGCGACGCCAGGCGTTTCGCTTTTCCGCGGCCGCTGGCCGGCCGGCCCAATCCGGATTTTTCGCTGTCCGGCCTGAAGACGGCGGTGCGCCAGGAGGCGGAACGCCTGGCCGGCCTCGAGGCAGGCCTGTCCGAACGCGACATCGCGGATCTCTGCGCCTCCTTCCAGATGGCGGTGGCCGATATGGTGGCCGATCGCTGCCGGGTGGCGATCAAGCTGTTCCGGGCGCGTTTCGGCGAGCCCTCGGCCCTGGTGGTGGCGGGCGGGGTCGGTGCCAACCAGACCTTGAAACGCGTGCTCGGCGCGACCGCCGAAGCGGTCGGGCTCACGCTGGTGGTGCCGCCGCCCAGGCTCTGCACGGACAATGGCGCGATGATCGCCTGGGCCGGCGCCGAGCGGCTGGCGCTGGGGCTGACCGATCCGCTCGACATCGCGCCGCGCGCCCGCTGGCCCCTGGACGCCGAGGCGGCTACGGTCGGATCGGGCCGACTGGGAGCCAAGGCATGACATCGAACGACATTCCGTCCGTCGCCGTTCTCGGCGCGGGCGCCTGGGGGACCGCGCTCGCCAATGCCGCGGCCAGGGCCGGCCGGAGCACGGTGATCTGGGCCCGCGAGCCGGCGATCGCAGCTGAAATCAACGAGCGGCGCACCAACGAGACCCGCCTGCCGGGTGCACGCATCCAGGACCGGGTCAGCGCCACCGCCTCGCTCGCCGAGGCCGCCCGGGCGGACATGGTGCTGGCCGTGGTACCGGCCCAGGCGCTGCGCCAGGTCTGCGAGGTGGTTGAAACGGTGATCCGCCCGGGCACGCCGCTGATCGTCTGTTCCAAGGGCATCGAGCGCGGAACCGGGCGGTTCATGACCGAGGTCGTCGAGGAGGCCGCGCCGAATGCGGTGCCGGCGATCCTGTCAGGCCCGAGTTTCGCATCCGACGTGGAAAAGGGCCTGCCCACCGCGGTGACGGTGGCGGCCAAGGACGAGGCGCTGGCGAAACGGATCGCCGATACCTTGGGATCGCCGTCGTTCCGGCTCTATCACACCAGCGATGTGCGCGGCGTCGAGATCGGCGGCGCGGCCAAGAACGTGCTGGCGATCGCCGCCGGCATCGTCGCGGGCCGCAAGCTCGGAGCCAGTGCCGCGGCGGCGATCACCGCGCGCGGTTTCGCCGAATTGAGCCGGTTCGGCCGCGCCTTCAACGCCCGGCCGGAGACCCTGATGGGTCTTTCCGGGCTGGGCGACCTGATCCTCACCTGTTCGGGACCGCAATCGCGCAATTTCGCGCTGGGTTTCGCGCTCGGCGAGGGCAAGGGGCTCGACCTGGTGAGCGGCCGGGGAGCGCTTGCCGAAGGCGCGCTGACGGCCGAGATATTGGTGGAGACGGCACGGGCGCGCAGCATCGACATGCCGATCGCCGAGGCGATCGATGCGGTGCTGGGCGGATTGATCGATGTGAACCAGGCGATCGCGCAATTGATGGCCCGGCCCCAGAGAGCGGAGTGAGGCATGACCAACTTCTTCGATAAACTGGCGCGCGGCGTCGAAGCGGCTCAGAAGGCGATGGGCGCCGAACTGGTCGCCGAGACCCACCCCTTCGACCTGACCCATTCGGTGGTGTTTCCGGTCGCCAAGCTGATGAAGCGGCGCGGCAATGGCGAGCCGATCGTGGTGATCGAGCTGTCCGACGGCAAGACCACCATGACGCTGGCCGAATTCGACCGGTTCGTCACCGAGCTGGACGCGTTCCGCAAGATCATCCCGGTTGCCGGGCAGAAGAGCCAGGGTGAGGGCTGACGTGGCGCATTGGCTGTACAAATCCGAGCCGTTCAAATGGTCGTGGGACGCCCAGGTGGCGGCCGGAGCGAAGGGCACGTTCTGGGACGGCGTGCGCAATCACACCGCCAAGCTCAACCTGATGAAGATGAAGGCCGGCGATCGCGGCTTCTTCTACCATTCCAACGAGGGCAAGGAGATCGTCGGGGTCGTCGAGGTGATCCGCGAATCCTATCCCGACCCGGGCATTCAGCCCGGCGAACCCTGGGTGGTCGTCGACATCAAGGCGGTGATGCCGCTGAAGACGCCGGTCTCGCTCGCCACCATCAAGGGCGAGCCGCGGCTGTCCGAGATGGCGCTGATGAAATATTCCAGGCTTTCGGTGCAGCCGGTCACGGAAGCCGAATGGGACCTGATCTGCGTCATGGGCGGGATCGACCCGAAACAGGCCGGCGGCAGGTCCTGAGTCCGGCAAGTCCTGAGCCCGGCAAATGCCGGGCGGCGGTGCCGCCGCCCGGTCAGAGGCTGCGATAGACCTCGGTCTCGAAAGCCTTGAACAAGGCGATGACCTTCGGGTCGAAGAACGGCACGACCTGGGCCAGCAGAATGCCGGCAATGCCGTTTTCGCGGTCGATCCAGTAGAGCGTATTGGCGAAGCCGCCCCAGGCGAGCGAGCCGGCGGGCCGGCCTTCCGGCGAGGTCTCGCGGTTGATCAGGAAGCCGAGGCCCCAGCCCTGGCTCATGCCCGGCCAGAAATTGGTGTGGCGGATGCCGGTTGGCGAGCCGAGCTTCATCTCGGGCATGGCGAGGTGAGGGATCTGGTCGACGGCCATGGCCGCGACGGTTTCTGCCGCGAGGATGCGCCGGCCGTTGCCGGTCCCGTCATTGAGCAGCATGGTCAGGAAGGCGAGATAGTCGCCGGCGGTCGAATAGAGCCCGCCGCCGCCACCGAAAAATTCCGGCTGCTGCTGCACGACCATGTCGGTCGCGACCAGGGAGGCGTCTTCCTTGATGGCGTGAACGGTGGCGCGGCGCGCGTGCTGGTCCGGACCGAGCACGAACATGGTGTCGGTCATCCCGAGCGGCTCCAGGATGTGCTCGGCGAAATAGGCCTGCAGGTCCTGGCCGCTGATCGCCTCGACGATCTGGCCGGCCCAGTCGGTGCTGATGCCATAGGCGAAGGCCTCGCCGGGATCGAACAGCAGCGGCACCGACAGGGACGCCTTCTTGCCGCTGCTGGTCGAGGGCGTGCCGGTGGCCTTGAGATATTGCCGGATGGCGGAACTGGCGAAATCGTAGCCGAAACCCGAGGTATGGGTGAGCAACTGGCGGACCGTGACGGCCTGTTTCGGCGCGCGCAGCCGCGGACTGCCGGCCTCGTCGAACCCCTCGAGCACGCCGGCCTCGCCGATCGCCGGGGCATAGCGGCTCGCCGGCGCGTCGAGGTCGAGCCTGCCTTGCTCGACCAGCTGCATGATGGCCACCGTGGTGATCGCCTTGGTCATCGAGGCGATCCAGACGACGGTGTCCGGCGTCATCGGATCCGGCTTGCCGATATCGCGCCGGCCGAAAGCGCCCTGGTAGAGCGTGCCCTGCTTGCCGCCGACGACGGCGACGACGCCCGGCATGTCGCCGCGGTCGATCGATTCCTTGAAAATGCGGTCCAGGCCAGCCAGTTTGCTCACACCATCCCCCAATGCGCCGGCTCCGGAGCGGCGCCGACCGGAACCATGGTCAGCCGCCCCGGGCAGGTCAATCGGTTGCGCGATCCGCCGATCGGCTAGGCGGCCTGCCGATAGACCTCGCTTTCGAAGGCGCGGAACAGCTTGATCGCCTCGACGTCGAAGAAGGGCAGGATCTGGGTCAGGAGGATGCCGGTGACCCGGGTCTTCGGGTCGATCCAGTAGAAAGTATTGGCAAGGCCCGCCCAGGCGAGCGAGCCGGCGGGCCGTCCCTGAGGCGAGCGGTCCCGGTTGATCAGGAAGCTCAGGCCCCAGCCCTGGCTGACTTCGGGGAAGAAATTGGCGTCGTTGGTCACCGGCGGCATGGCGGTCGCCAGGGTGCCGATCTCGATGGCCGGGATCTGGTCCCGGGACATTTCGGCGATGGTTTCGGCCTTCAGCACGCGGTTGCCGTTGCCAGTGCCGCCATTGAGAACCATGCGGGTGAAGGCGAGATAGTCGCGGGCGGTCGAATAAAGCCCACCGCCGCCCATGAAGAATTCGGGTTCCTGCGGGATCATCATCTCGGTGGCCACCAGCCCGTCGGGCGTGCGGGCGTGGATCGGCGCATGCCTGGCGCGCTGCTCGGCGCCCATCCTGAACATGGTGTCGGTCATGCCCAGGGGCGCGAAAAGGTTATCGGCGAAATAGGCTTCCAGCCGCTGGCCGGATACCGCTTCCACCATCTTGCCGGCCCAGTCGATCGAAATGCCATATTCGAAGACCTCGCCGGGATCGGCGACCAAGGGCGTGGTCAGGGCGATGTTCTGGCAGCCGGTCACGCCGGGCGTGCCGGTCGCCGCCATGTAGCGGGCGATATCCGGGTTCCACATGTCGTAGCTGTAGCCGGCGGTATGGGTCAGCAGGTCGCGCAGCGTGATCGCCCGTTTCGGGGCGCGCAGGCGCGGCTTGCCGTCGGCATCGAAGCCGTCGAGCACCTGGGCCCGGCCGATCTCCGCGACATGGCGGGCGGCGGGCTCGTCGAGGTCGATCCGGCCCTGTTCGACCAGCTGCATGGCGGCCGCACCGGTCACCGCCTTGGTCATCGAGGCGATCCAGACCACGGTGTCGATGGTCATGGCCTGCGGCTTGCCGATGTCGCGCTTGCCGAAGGCACCCTCATAGAGGCTGCCGTCGGGCCCTCCGACCAGGCCGATCACGCCCGGCACCTCGCCACGCTCGACCGCGCCGCCGAGAATCCCGTCCAATGCCGCAAAGCCCGTCATCGTCTTCCTCCCCTGTGGCGTTCAGCCTTGTCGTTTGGGAGAAAGTCTAGGGTCCGGGGGGCCCAGGTCAATTCGATCGCAAGGCAGGCCTGCTCGAAAAGACGCTAAGCCGAAAGGCGAACGACCAAAGTGTGACGCCCTCTCTCTTGAGCCGCGGGCCACCGCCGACGTATTGTCCGCGCGAAACGGAGAGGCGATCCGCATTCCAAGATCGCCCACGAGGAAACCATGCCTGCCGAAACAGCGCGTCGATCGACGCGGCGGCGGCTGCCATCGAGGAAGGAATACCTGATGTCGGCGGAAAAGCTCTATCCGGTCAGCGCTGATTGGGCCGCGCGGGCCTATGTCGACGACGCCAAATACCAGGCGATGTTCGAGGCGTCGATGAAGGCGCCCGAGGCCTTCTGGGGCGAGCATGGCAAGCGGATCGACTGGTTCAAGCCTTATAGCAAGGTCAAGAACACCTCGTTTGCGCCCGACAACGTCTCGATCAAATGGTTCGAGGACGGCACCACCAACGTCTCGCACAACTGCGTCGACCGGCATCTGGCCACCCGCGGCGACCAGGTCGCGATCATCTGGGAAGGCGACGATCCCAAGGACGACGCCCGCATCACCTATCGCGAGCTGCATCGCCACGTGATGAAATGGGCGAATGTGCTGAAGTCGCAGGGCGTCAAGAAGGGCGACCGGGTCACCCTCTACCTGCCGATGGTTCCGGAAGCCGCCTATGCGATGCTCGCCTGCACCCGGATCGGCGCGGTTCATTCCATCGTCTTCGGCGGTTTCTCGCCGGACAGCCTCGCCGGCCGGATTGAGGACGCTTCGACCAGCGTGGTGATCACCGCGGACGAAGGCCTGCGCGGCGGCCGCAAGGTGCCGCTCAAGGTCAATGTCGATGCCGCCTGCGACAAGGCGCCGGGCGTGGTGCGCAGCGTCATCGTGGTGAAGCGCACCGGCGGCGCCGTGGCCATGACCGAGGGCCGCGATCACTATTTCGACGACCTGGCGGCCAAGGTGCCGGATGAATGCCCGGCCGAGGAGATGAGCGCGGAGGACCCGCTGTTCATCCTCTATACCTCGGGCTCGACCGGCAAGCCGAAGGGCGTGCTGCACACGACCGGCGGCTATCTCGTCTATGCCGCCATGACCCACCAATATGTCTTCGACTACAAGGACGGCGACATCTACTGGTGCACGGCGGATGTCGGCTGGGTCACCGGCCACAGCTATATCATCTACGGACCGCTCGCCAACGGCGCGACCACGCTGATGTTCGAGGGCATCCCGACCTATCCGTCGATCTCCAGGTTCTGGGATGTGGTCGACAAGCACAAGGTCAATACCTTCTACACCGCGCCGACCGCCATCCGCTCGCTGATGGGCGCCGGCGAGGATCCGGTGAAGCGGACCCAGCGCACCTCACTGCGCCTGCTCGGTTCGGTCGGCGAGCCGATCAATCCGGAAGCCTGGGAGTGGTATTACCGCGTGGTCGGCGAAAGCCGTTGCCCGATCGTCGACACCTGGTGGCAGACCGAGACCGGCGGCATCCTGATCACGCCGCTGCCCGGCGCGACCAACCTGAAGCCCGGCTCGGCGACCCGGCCGTTCTTCGGCGTCAGGCCGGAGATCGTCGATGCCGACGGCAAGGTTCTCGACGGCGCGGCCGAGGGCAATCTGGTGATCGCCGATTCCTGGCCGGGCCAGATGCGCACGGTGTTCGGCGACCATGAGCGCTTCGTGCAGACCTATTTCTCGACCTACAAGAACAAATATTTCACCGGCGACGGCTGCCGGCGCGATGCGGACGGCTATTACTGGATCACCGGCCGCGTCGACGACGTCATCAACGTCTCCGGCCACCGCATGGGCACGGCCGAGGTCGAAAGTGCCCTGGTCGCCCATGCGAAGGTGTCTGAGGCCGCTGTCGTCGGCTATCCCCACGACATCAAGGGCCAGGGCATCTATGCCTATGTCACCTTGATGACCGGCGAGCAGCCGAGCGAGGAGCTGCGCAAGGAGCTGGTCGCCTGGGTGCGCAAGGAAATCGGGCCGATCGCCTCGCCCGACCTGATCCAGTTTGCCCCGGGCCTGCCGAAGACCCGCTCCGGCAAGATCATGCGCCGCATCCTGCGCAAGATCGCCGAGGACGAATTCGGTGCGCTGGGCGACACCTCGACGCTCGCCGATCCCGCCGTGGTCGACGATCTCATCAATAACAGGCAGAATCGCAAGGGCGCCTGAGGCGCATGGCCGGCCAGCGCCCCGCGCTTGCCTTGACGATCAGCCTCGCGGCGGCCGTTCCGGCCGCCGCTTGCGTTTCGGATGCCGCTTTCGAGGTGCCGGGCCTGCGCGCCGACACGCCGCTGGTGCTGGCCGCCCCCGACGGCCGGCGCTTCCGGCTGGTGGCGCTTTCAGGCGAATCGGTCGTCGCGCCGGAAGGGCCGATGCGTGTCGTCTCGCTCGGCGTGACCGACCGCCACGGCCGCGTCCCCGCCCAGGTCTTCGGCCCGGCCGGCCCGATCGAAGTGGCGCTCTTGCGCGATGGCCGCGTGCGCCTGACCCCGACACGCCTTGTTCCGCGCGACTGCTGGCGGCTGTTCGAACGGGCCGAAACCGAGGCGATCCGCGCCCGGCGCGGGCTTTGGGCCGGCGAGGGCGCGCCGATCGGGGCCGCGGATGCGGACGCGCTGGCACGTGCCGCAGGCCGGTTCGCCATCGCCGAAGGCCGGGTCCGCAGCGCCCGGAGCCAGGGCCGGATCACCTATATCAACTTCGGTCCGCCCAATTCCGGTGCGCTCACGGTAACCATTTCCGATCGCGACATGGCGGCTTTCCGCGAAAGTGGGCTTGAACCTGCCGCAATCCGTGGGCAAATGCTGCGCGTGCGCGGGATCGTGACGATCCGGCGCGGTCCCTTTATCGCGGCGGCGATACCGGAGGCCATCACCATCGCGGAGCCGCCTTCCGGCGGTGCTAGGTAGCGGCGGACCGTGACTCGGTTCGGACGAGCACAGGAGCATTTGCGTCGGGCGGTGTACCCGGCGACGCTGGCGCTCGCCCTTTTGCTGGCGGGTTGCGCGACCACGCCCGACCCCTCGGCCAACGTGCCGACACCGGTGCCGACGCCGACCGAAGCCCGGTTGCCGCCGCTGACGACGCGCGATCATTCGCGCATCCTGGCCGCTTTCGGCGGTGAATATGACGCCGGCGCGATCGAGCGGCTGGCCAGCGAAATTCTCGACCGGCTGGGCGCGGCCTCCGATCGTCCCGACCAGCGCTACCGCCTCACCGTGCTCAATTCGCCCTCGGTCAACGCCTTCGCGCTGCCCTCGGGCCATCTCTACATCACCCGGGGCATGCTCGGGCTGATCAATGACGTCAGCGAATTCGCCGCCGTGCTCGGCCATGAAATGGCGCATGTCTCGGCGCGCCATGCCAATCAGCGCGAGGACCAGGTGCGCACCAGCGAGCTGGTGGCCGTGATGCGCGCGCGCCTGCTGAACGATCTGGCCGGTGCCGAACAGCGCCGGGAAGCCGCGCGGGTGTCGCTCGCGAGCTTCTCGCGCGGCCAGGAGCTCGAGGCCGATGCGATCGGCGTCAAGCTCTTGGCCAAAGCGGGTTTCGATCCCTATGGCGCCTCGCGTTTCCTGCAATCGATGGAACGCAATGCCGCCATGCGCAGCCAGGCCCAGGCGGCGAGCGGCGGGCCGGACTTCCTCGCCTCGCATCCCTCGACGCCGGAACGGATCCGCCAGGCCATCCTGGTGGCGCGGCAATATTCCGGGCCGGACGGCGTGCCGCGCGACAAGGAACGCTATCTGCGCGCGCTGGAAGGGCTGACCTATGGCGAGGACCCGCGGCAGGGCTTCGTGCGCGGGCGCAGCTTCATCCATCCGCGCCTCGGCTTCACGGTGACGGCGCCCGAGGGCTTCACGCTGGAGAATTCGCGCTCGGCGGTGACCGGCCTCGGCCCCAACGACATGGCGATCCGGCTCGACGTGGTGCGCGTGCCGGCCAACCAGACCTTGCAGACCTATCTGGCCTCGGGCTGGATCGATGGCCTGGCGGAGAGTTCGGTGGAAGCGGTGACGGTCAACGGCTTCCAGGCGGCGACCGCGCTCGCCCGCGGGCCGGACTGGTCGTTCCGCATTTTCGTCGTGCGCTTCGGCGGCGAGGTCTATCGCCTGATCTATGCCGCGCGCGACCTCAATGGCGAGGTCGACCAGATGTTCCGCAGCTCGATGGAGAGCTTCCGCCGCCTGACGCCGGCCGAAGCGGCGGTGCGCCAGGTGCGGATCCGCATGGTGCGCGCCGGCGAGGGCGATACGGTCGACTCTTTCGTGTCGCGCATGCAGGTCGCCGATCGTGCCGACGAGCGTTTCCGCGTGCTGAACGGGCTTGGCCCCGGCGAACAGCCGCGTGGCGGCGAGCTGGTCAAGATCATCCAGGAATGACCGGCGCCATTGCCGGGCGCCGGCGCCGGCCGTCAGCGGATCACCATCACGGCGTCGCGGGCGAGCCGCGGCAGGATCTTGGCGAAGGCCTCGCGCCGGATCGCCACGCAGCCGGCGGTCGGGGTGAAGCCGTCGCGCGCGCCGTGCCAGAAGATCGCGCTGCCGCGGTGGCGACGCACCGGGCGGTCGTTCCAGCCGAGTTCGACAATGACGTCGTAGAGATGGTCCGCCCGGGTCAGGCATTCCTCGGCAGTTCCGGGCGGGCGGCGGATCAGCCGGTTGTAGCGGCGGTCATGGGCATCGTCGCACCAGGCATCGTCAGTCCGGATCGGCCGTGCCGGCTGCAGGCTGCCGGGCTTGACCAGCCGGTCGCCGCGGTAGAACAGCCGCCGCAGGGGCAGGGCGGCGCGTGGCGTCGCGCCGTCGCCTTCGCGCTTGGCGCTGCGAATGCCGGAGCGGCCGAGCGCGCAGGGAAAGGCGGAGAGCCCGACATGAAGCACGCCGCGTGCCGGGCGGCCGGGCAAAGCGTGGACAAAAATACGGCTAACCAGACGTTTCGCCATTATATCGACATCCAGATCGCTAGGAGGCGTGTATGGGTTTGCATGTCGCCACCGGCGTTTGCGCCTAATGCTGTTCTGTGTCCTAGTCAAAGTGCCGCGACCACGGCCGCCCCTTCCCTTTTTTGGGTGATTCGATGAGCCAAGTGCGAAAGATTCTGCTCTGCGACGACGATGCCGACATGCGCGAGGCGCTGGCGGAACAACTGGCGCTCCACGAAGAGTTCGAGACGGTCACCGCCGATTCGGCCGCCAAGGCGATCCAGGCGACCAAGGGCGAGCATCTCGACCTGCTGATCATGGATGTCGGGCTGCCCGACATGGATGGTCGCGAGGCGGTCAAGATCATGCGCAAGGGCGGCTTCAAGAGCCCGGTGATCATGCTCACCGGCCACGATACCGATTCGGATACGATCCTCGGCCTCGAGGCGGGCGCCAACGACTATGTCGTCAAGCCGTTCCGCTTCGCGGTGCTGCTGGCCCGCATCCGCGCCCAGCTGCGCCAGCACGAGGCGAGCGAAGACGCGGTTTTCCAGATCGGGCTCTATAGCTTCCGCCCGTCATCCAAGCTCCTGATCACCGAGAAGAACAGCAAGATCCGGCTCACCGAAAAGGAAACCGCGATCCTGCGCTACCTCTATCGTCAGGGGCTGAAGCCGGTCTCCCGCGAGGTGCTGCTCTCCGAAGTCTGGGGCTACAATTCGGGCGTCACCACCCATACGCTCGAAACCCATATCTATCGGCTGCGGCAGAAGATCGAGAAGGATCCAGCCAATGCCGCATTGCTGGTCACCGAAGCCGGCGGGTACAAGCTCGTCCCTTGAGGGGCAAAACGGCATTCGATGGCTCTCGACGATGATATCGCCCTGCTCGCGCGCGTCCCGCTCTTTGCGTCTCTTGGCCAGGAGCCCTTGCGGCTGCTCGCCTTCTCCGCGGAGACGCGGTTCATGCGCGGCGGAGACATCCTGTTCCGCGAAGGCCAGGCGGCCGATGCCGGCTTCGTGGTGGTCGAGGGCGGCTTCCTGCTGACCAGTTCGAGTGGCATCGCCGAGCGCCATGTCGGCCCCGGAGCGCTGCTCGGCGAAATCGCTCTGATCGTCGAGACGCTGCGGCCGGCGACCGCCACCGCGCGCGAACCGTCGACGGCCATGCGGGTCCCGCGCAGCCTGTTCAGGCGCATTCTCACCGAGTTTCCGCAAGCCGCGCGCCGGGTTCACGGCGAGTTTCGCGAAAAGATGCGGGCGACCACCGCCGAGCTCAACCGGATCGGCGGCATTTTCGCGTCGATCGACAATCGCTGATCTCCAGCCCGGCCGGATCCCGGCGGGCCCTGCTTGACGAAGCGTCAAGGGCCGACCAATGTCGCCGCGCTGAGCCCCATCCCCGTCGAACCTGGATCCAAGGGTCCAAGGCTGCGGCCGCCAGGCGGCGATGCCTGCCGCCGGCGCAGCGGAGAATGAGCCATGGTCCAGTCCGGGGGACGGAACAGTCCCGCGCCGCAGAGCCGATCGGAAATGTCCCGGCGCTTCGCCGGGCTCCTGATCCTGTGCGGCCTGCCGCTCCTGCTGCTGGTGCTCTATCTCGGCTGGTCGACCTATGGCCGTGCCGAAATCACCGCCCAGGCGCGCGAGCACGTGGTCGAGCACGTCACGCTGGTCACCGGCATTGTCGCGACCTTCACGGTGCTGGCCGTGCTGATCTGGCGGCAGTTCGTGGCGCCCGCCGTGGCGCTCGCCCGCTACGGCATCGAGGCTGCCAAGGGCGGCCAATTGCCGGCGCCGCAGGTGCCCGCGCCCTGGGCGCCGCTGCGCCAGCAAATCGAGGCGGCGGTCGGCGAACGCACCGCCCAGATCCATCAGCTGCGCGCCATGATCGACGGCATTCCGCTGCGCACCGTCTATGTCGACCACAATCTGGTCTATCGCGACGCCAACCGGGAATTCCTCGAATTTCTCGGCAAGACCTCGGCCGACGTCATCGGCCACACGGTCGGCGAGGTGCTCGGTCCGAGCGTCGTCTTGCAATACCAGGCCATGGGCGACCGGGTGCGCTCGGGCGAAACCATGCGCTGGGAAGGCTGGATCGATTTCATCGAGAAGGGCGGGCGCTACCTGCAGGTCTCGCTGATCCCCTATGTGCCGGTGGGTGAAACCGAGGTCGGTTTCCTGACCTTCACCCGCGATCTCACCGAATTGAAGCTCGGCGAGCAGGAGCTGGCCCGCAATATCGACGCGCTCGCCCGCAGCGAGGCGCTGAACAAGGCGGTGGTGCAATCCTCGCTCGACGCCATCATCGTCGCCGACGAGGACTGGCGGGTGATCGAGTTCAATCCGGCGGCGGAGGCGATGTTCGGCTTCAGCCGGGCCGAGGCGATCGGCCAGATGTCCTGGGACCTGGTGGTTCCGACCGCCCAGCGCGCGCTGCAGATCGGCACGATGGAGCGCTACAAGGCCAAGGCCGATGTCGGCAGCCTGGCGCGGCGCTTCGAAACCGAGGGGCAACGCAAGGACGGCTCGATCATTCCGGTCGAATATTCGGTCAACACCGTGCGTTTCGCCGATCACCGGCTGTTCATGGCCCATGTGCGCGACCTGACCGAAGCCCAGCACATGGCCAATGAGGCGCAGGCCAGCCGCGAGCGGCTGCATCAGGTCGAGAAGCTGTCGGCCATGGGCTCGCTCCTGGCCGGCGTCGCCCACGAACTGAACAATCCCCTGGCCATCGTCATCGCGCAATCGTCGCTGCTGGTGGCGAAGGCGGGCAGCGACGAGGTCAAGCGCCGGGGCGAACGCATTCATGCCGCCGCGGAACGCTGCGGGCGCATCGTCAAGAGCTTCCTCGCCATGGCGCGGCAGAAGCCGCCGCAGCGCGAGGCCGTCGATATCAACGGCGTCGTCTCCGGCGCGCTCGACATGGTGGCCTATGGCCTGCGGAGCTCGGACATCGCCGTCGAATCCGGGCTTGATCCCGCTTTGCCGGCGATCATGGGCGATCGGGATCTGCTGTCGCAGGTGATCGCCAATCTCATCATCAACGCCCAGCAGGCCCTGATGGACCGCCCGGCGCCACGGCTGATCCGGGTCGAGACCGGGCTTTCCGGCGACCGCGTCACGGTGGCGGTCAGCGACAATGGGCCGGGCGTGCCGGACGATCTCGTCCGGCGCGTCTTCGACCCCTATTTCACCACCAAGCCGGCGGGCGTCGGGACCGGCATCGGCCTGTCGATCTGCCGCAACGTGGTCGAGGCCCATGGCGGCACGATCGCCTTGACCAACCGGCCTGAAGGCGGCGCCCGGTTCGACATCTCCCTGCCGCGCAGCAATCAGGCGGCCGCCGTGCCGGTCATCGAGGACCGTAGCGCCGGCCGGGGCGGGCTGGCGGTGCTGATCGTCGACGACGAGGCCGATGTGGCGCGCAGCCTGGCCGAGATCATCGAGGGGCTCGGCCATCGCCCAAGCGTCGTCGATCGCTCGCTGCTGGCGCTGGAGCGGATCGATCAGACGGTGTTCGACGTGGTCTTCGCCGACCTGCGCATGCCGGGGCTCGACGGCATCGACTTTCGCGACCGCATCCACGACCGGAACCCGAAGCTCGCGGAACGCACCATCATCGTCACCGGCGACACGGTGGCCGGGCCGGACCGGCTGGCGCGCGCCCGCGGCAGCGAGGTCGTGGTCCTGGAAAAACCCTTTACCCTCGATGACGTCCGGGTGGTGCTGGCCAAGGTCGCGACCAACGGCCTGGCGGATCGGCTGAAGGCCTGAGCGCTATTCGGCGGCCTGAAGATAGGCTTGGCCTGCCCCGGCTTCCATCATGGCATCGGCGATGGTGCCATAGGCGAGCGCCCAGGCGGCCTCGGACGCCGCATCGAAGGTCTCGCCGAGCGTTTCGGCAAGGGCTGCGAGCAGCGCCTCTCCCACCGTATTGTAGTGGTCGGGTTCGACACCGTAGCCGACATGCCTGAGGCCGAGGGTGCGAACATCGTCGAGGACGGCACCGAGATCGTCGAGCGACAGGATCACATGGGCGAGCGCCTGCACGAGCTTGGCGCGCTGCGGCCGCATATCGGCGGGAAACATCGGCCTGAGCGTCGGATCGGTGACGAACAGGGCTTCGTAGAAGGCGGCGGCGAAGGCGTCCTTGCGCTCCGCGATCATGCCGAACTGCGAGCGGATGAGGGCGATCTGCTGGGGGGTCATGGAACCGTCCGGGAGCGGGCTCGTTGTCATGGCGCCAGTGTGGATGCGGCGTCCTTCACGCCGGTGCCGGAGCCGGCCTGCCGCTGTTTCGAATATTTCCGGTGCGGCGGAGCGGAATCCATGCGCCCATGGGGCTGAAACACAGGGGCCGCCGGCGCGACATCGTCCGATGCGGCGGGCGCGCGCAAGCTGTTTGCGTCAACAGGGCGGGAATGGGCTGATGGCGCCGTCAAGCGCAGAGGCGATCAATGGGCGGCGATGCGCCGGGGCGCCATCACAGGGGGTCGTGCGCCTCGGGCGTCGCGGCATGGGAGCCGCCGCCGTGGCTCGGCAGATCGAAGACATAGCCATGGCCGCGCACGGTGCGGATCGCATCGGTATCGAGCTTGCGCCGGAGCCGCGCGATGCGCGAATCGATCGCGCGGTCGAAGGCTTCCTCGTCTTCGGCCGGTGCGCGCTCCATGATCTCCTCGCGCGTCAACACCTTGCCGGGGCTGTCGGCGAAGGCGCGGATCAGCGCGACCTCGCCGGCGGACAGCCGCTCGGTCGAACCGTCGGCCTTCAGCACGCGGGCCGCGACGAGATCGACGGACGCGGTTTCGAACACCACCAGATTGCGCCGCCGTCCCAGGCGGCGCTGCAGGATGCCGGCGACACGGGCCGCCAGCTCACGCAATTCGACCGGTTTCTGGACATAGTCGTCGGCGCCGAGTTCCAGGCCGAGAACCCGATCGATCGGATCGGGATTGCCGGTCAGCACGAGCACGGCGATGTCGCTCGCCAGATCCGTGCGGATCAAGATGTCGATGCCGCTTTCGCCCGGCAGGCCGATATCGAGAATCAGCAAATCCGGCCGCTCGCGCGCCAGATAAGGCTCCAGTTCCCAGGCGGCGCCCAGCCGGTCGACCTCGTAACCCAGGTCGACCAGGTATTCGTGCACCGCCTCGACCCAGTCGGGTTCGTCGTCGAGGATCGCGATGCGTCCGCGTCGCGCCATGTCAGGACCCCTTTGCGTCGATCTCGAAGGTTGCATACCCGCGGGACATTACATCCTAATGCGGAGCGGTATGCGCTGTCATCATGGCTCAAACAGCAAGGGCATAGCGAATGAAAACGACCGTCGCCATCGTCGACGACGAGGAGCACCTGCGTGAGGCCGTCGCCGAATATCTCGACCTGCAGGGTTTCGAGGTCCTGAGCTTCCGCAACGCGCAGGCCTTCCGCCAGGATTCGGTCGGCAAGGCCATCGATGTCGCTATTCTCGACATTGCGATGCCCGGCGAAGACGGGCTGTCGCTGGCCCGCTTCATCCGCAAGTCCGGCAGTACCGGGATCATCATGGCGACCGCGGCCGGCCGCCCGATCGACCGGATCGTCGGGCTCGAGATCGGCGCCGACGACTATCTGGTCAAGCCCTACGAGCTCAGGGAACTGCTGGCGCGCATCAAGAGCGTCCTGCGCCGCGTGAAGGCGGCCCCCGGCGGTTCGGCGCCGGCCGCAGTGCCCGCGGTCGCGGAGGGGCGCCAGCTGAAATTCGGCACGATGACGCTCGATCTCGACGCGCGCCGCCTGGCCGATGCCGAGGGCGCCGCTATTGACCTGACCGCCATGGAGTTCGACCTGCTTCAGGCGCTCGCCACCCGGCCCAACCGGGTGCTGTCACGCGGCCAGCTGCAGGAATTCGCCCATGGCCGCAGCGCCGAGGAAAGCGACCGGTCGATCGATATCCGGGTCACCCGCCTGCGCAAGAAGATCGAGCCGGACGCCGAACATCCGCGCTTCATCAAGACCGTGCGCGGCGAGGGCTATGTCTTCGTGCCGGGCGGGGCCTGACCATGCCCCAGCCCGTCGACATCGCCCCGGCGGAGGCTCAGCGGCGCGAGATCGACCGGCTGTTCGACGAGGCGGCGATCGCGCCGGGCGGCAGGCTCGATCCCTCGACGCTCGCCCGGCTGTTCGATGCGCTGCCGGCGCGGGTGACGGCGATCGACGCCGATCGGCGCTATGTCTATGCCAACAGACAGGCGCTCAGCCTTTTCGGCTTCCGGCTCGAGGACATTACCGGGCGGACCATGCGCGATCTGCTGGGGGATGCTTTCGCCGCGCGGGCGGAGCCGCTCTTCGCCGATCTGGAGCGCGGCCTGGCGCGCAGCCTGAGCGACTGGATCGTCTATGCCGACGGCCAGAGGCGCTATGTCGAACAGACCTATTCGCCCTGCATGGGCAGCGACGGCAAACCTGTCGGCTACCTCGCCTTTCTCCGGGATATCACCGAGCTGAAACTGCGCGAGGAGGGGCTGGAGGCCCGCCTGGCGGCGCTGGACGCGCGCGAGGCGATCAGCAGCGCGATCATCGCCACCTCGATCGATCCGATCGTGGTGATCGACGAAGCCGGCCAGGTCATCGATTTCAACCCGGCGGCGGTGGCGACCTTCGGCTATCGGAAGGCGGATGCCGTCGGCCGGCCCTTTACCGACCTGATCCTGTCGCCCGCGCCCACCGAGGCGGCCGCCGGCATGGCGCGCTATCGGCAGAGCGGAGCCGGCCGGCCGGCCGACCGGCGCATGCAGGTCGAGGCGATGACCGCCGAGGGCAGCGTCTTTCCCGTCGAGATGACCATTTCGGAGATCGCGCTGCCCGAGCGGCGTGTGTTCACCGCCCATATCCGTGACCTGACCCAGGCGCGCCGGACCGAGATGCAGCTCGAAAGCCAGCGCGAGCGCCTGCATCAGGCCGAAAAGCTCTCCGCCATGGGGTCGCTGCTGGCAGGCGTCGCCCATGAGCTGAACAATCCGCTGGCCATCCTGGTGGCGCAGTCGACCTTGCTGGTGGAAACTTCGCCGAGCCCGGAGATGAAGCGCCGGGCCGAACGGATCCATGCCGCGGCCGAACGGGCCGGGCGGATCGTCAAGAGCTTCCTTGCCATGGCCCGCCAGCGCCCGGAAAAGCGCGAGCCGGCCAAGCTCAATCTGCTCACCCGGGCGGCCGTCGACCTGCTCGGCTACGGCCTGCGTTCGCACGGCGTCGAGCCCATCCTGGACCTCGATGCCGCGCTGCCCGACATCCTGGCCGACCATGATTTCCTCGGCCAGGTGATCGCCAATCTCGTCATCAATGCCCAGCAGGCCCTGGCCGATCAGCCGGAGCCGCGGCGCATCTTCGTCTCGACACGGTTCGAGGCGGGGCAGGTGCTGCTCGAGGTGGCCGACAATGGTCCGGGCGTGTCGCCAGGCATGTCGCCCCGGATTTTCGAGCCCTATTTCACCACCAAGCCGGCCGGCGTCGGCACCGGCATCGGGCTGTCGATCTGCAAGACGGTGGTCGAGGCCCATGGCGGCACCATCACGCTCACGGCACGCGAAGGCGGCGGGGCGCGTTTCGTGGTCGCGCTGCCGGTGGCGGCAAGCGAGGACCTGGTCGAGACGCAGGCGGAAGCCGAAGCGACCGGCGGGTTCTCGATCCTGGTGATCGACGACGAAACCGACGTCCGCGACAGCCTCGCGGAAATGCTGGAGCTTCTGGGCCATCGGGTGTTGCCGGCGCGGACCGTCGGCGAGGCCCTCGAGGGGCCGGCGGCAAGCGCCGCCAATCTCGCCTTTGTCGACCTCAGAATGCCCGGCTTGGACGGCCTCAGCGTGCGTGACGCGCTGGTCGTGCGCAATCCCGCGCTCGCCGGCCGTGTCGTGATCATGACCGGCGATGCCGTGGAAGGACCGGCGACGATCCAGCGCCATGCCGGCACCGGCGAAATCCCGATGCTCGACAAGCCCTTCGGTCTGGCCGATGTTCGCCGCGTTCTGGCCGCGATGGCGTGATCTTAAGGGCGCTGGCCGCGAGTCTTGCCGGCTTCGGAAGCCGCCCGGCCGCCGCAGATGCGAGGTGTCGTTAAGCATTCATAAATGATCAGCCTGGCGCTTCGAGGTAATTCGAATCAGTTCTTTAAATAAGTGATTCAGCTTGTGGTCACCAAGACTCGGGCACACCATATCTCGCCGTGAACGAATCATGACTCATCGCAGGTCAGCGATTCGGCCCCGATTCGTTCCGGACTCGTTCTTCCGCGGATCCTGCACGCGAGCGGTACCGAAATGTCACTCATTTCGCCGGCCGGCGTGCTACAACCATGCGCCGCCGGGGCCACCCGCGCGGCGTCTTTCGAGCACTGCATGACGTTATCTTTGCCGCCACTGCCCCCTGCCCAACGCGGGCGCGGGGTCACCGCAGTCCTGGGGCCCACCAATACGGGCAAGACCACGCTCGCCATCGAGCGCATGATCGCCCATCCCTCGGGCATGATCGGGCTGCCGCTGCGGCTGCTCGCGCGCGAGGTCTATGGCAAGCTCGTCGCACGCGTCGGCGAGAACCAGGTCGCGCTCATCACCGGCGAAGAAAAGATCAAGCCGGCGGGCGCGCGCTACTGGGTCTCGACGGTCGAAGCCATGCCGCTCGACCTCGACGTCTCGTTCCTGGCCATCGACGAGGTGCAGATCGCCTCGGATCTCGACCGCGGCCACATCTTTACCGACCGGCTGCTGAACCGCCGGGGCCGCGACGAGACCATGCTGCTGGGCGCGGCCACCATGCGCGGGCTGATCGAGAAGCTGATCCCCGGCACCAATGTCGTGACGCGCCCGCGCTTCTCCAATCTGACCTTTGCCGGCGAAAAGAAGATCACCCGCCTGCCCAGGCGCTCGGCGATCGTCGCATTCTCGGCCGACGAGGTCTATGCCATCGCCGAATTGATCCGGCGCCAGCGCGGCGGGGCGGCCGTGGTGCTCGGTGCCTTGTCGCCGCGCACCCGCAACGCCCAGGTCGAAATGTACCAGTCGGGCGATGTCGACTATCTGATCGCCACCGACGCCATCGGCATGGGGCTCAATCTCGACGTCGAGCACGTCGCCTTTGCGGCCGACCGCAAATTCGACGGTTACCAGTTCCGCCGGCTCAATCCGGTCGAGTTCGCCCAGGTCGCCGGGCGCGCCGGCCGGTCCAGCCGCGACGGCACGTTCGGCACCACCGGCCGCTGCCCGCCCTTCGAGCCGGAACTGGTCCAGGCGCTGGAGGCGCATGCCTTCGACGGCGTGAAAGTGCTGCAATGGCGCAACACCGAGCTCAATTTCTCATCGCTGGAAACCCTGCGGGACAGCCTTGACCGGTTGCCCACCGAGCCCGGCCTGACCCGTTCGCCCATTGCCGAAGACCAGCGCGTGCTGGAACTTGCGGTGCGGGATGACGACGTCCGCGGCCGGGCGAAGGGCAAGGCGGCGGTGTCGAAATTGTGGGACGCCTGCCTCATGCCGGATTATCGCAAGATATCGCTGGCGAGCCATGCGGACCTCGTAACCACCATTTTCGGCTTCCTGACGGGGCGATCCGGGCGGATTCCGTCCGATTGGATTGCATCGCAGGTGGCCTTCGCCGACCGGATCGACGGGGATATCGATACCCTGTCCAACCGTATCGCCCATATTCGCACCTGGACCTTCGCCGCCAACCGTCCGGACTGGGTCGACGACCCCGTCCATTGGGAAGCGGAGACGCGACGGGTGGAAGACAAATTATCAGATGCACTGCACGAACGCTTGACGCAGCGCTTCGTCGACCGCAGGACGAGCGTGCTCATGCGGCGCCTAAGGGAAAACACAATGCTTGAGGCCGAGATTACCCGGACCGGAGACGTCACCGTCGAAGGCCAACATGTCGGACGGCTGGACGGCTTCCGCTTCACGCCGGATCCGTCGGCCGGCGACGGCGAGGCCGGCAAGGCATTGCGGGCGGCTGCCTCCAAGGCGCTCGGCGGCGAGATCGATGCGCGGGCCGAGAAGCTCAGCGGCTCGGGCGACGAAGCCTTCATCCTGTCCAATGACGGCACTCTGCGCTGGCATGGCGAGGCCGTCGCCAAGCTGATCGGCGGCGACAAGGTTCTGGCGCCGCGCGTCCGCATCCTGGCCGATGAGCACCTGACGGGAACGCCGCGCGACCAGGTTCAGGCGCGGCTCGACCTGTGGGTCCATGCCCAGATCGAGAAGCTGCTCGGCCCGGTCACCGCTCTCGAGCGCTCCGAGGAATTGCAGGGTCTGGCCCGTGGCGTCGCCTTCCAGCTCGCCGAGGCGCTCGGCGTCATCGAGCGCGCGAAGATCTCCGAGGACGTCAAGCAGCTCGACCAGGAAGCACGCGCCGCCCTGCGCAAGCTCGGCGTCCGCTTCGGCGCCTATCACATCTATCTGCCGGCGACCTTGAAGCCGGCGCCGCGCGGGCTGGCGCTGCAGCTCTATATGCTGAAGGCCGACAAGCTCGAAGCCAAGGGCCTGACCGAATTGCCGGCGCTGGCCGCGTCGGGCCGGACGTCGATCGCGGTCGATCCGGAGATCGACAAGGATCTCTACCGCTTCGTCGGCTTCCGGGCGCTCGGCCCCCGCGCCGTGCGCGTCGACATCCTGGAGCGCCTGGCCGATCTGATCCGCCCGGCGCTGGCCTGGCGGCCGGGCACGGCAACGCCGGAGCCGGCCGGCCACTTCCCGGGCGGCGGCTTTACCGCGACCGTCGGGATGACCTCGCTGGTCGGTTGCTCGGGTGAGGATTTCGCCTCGATCCTGAAGGGACTGGGCTATCGCGTCGACAAGCGCCCGGCACCGGCGCCGAAGGTCGAGGCGGCGCCCGCCGCCGTCGTGCCGGTTGTCGCCGCAGCCGAACCGGATGAGGCCATGGCGCTCCCGCCGGTGGACGCTCCGGCCGAAGTATCGGCTGAGGAAAGCGTGACCGAGGCGGTTCCCGCCGTCATCGTGCCGGTTTCACCCGAAGAGACCGAAGCGGCTGTCGTTGCCGCGCCGGAAGCGGTGCGCGAGGAAGCCGCGAGCCAGGAAGCGACGCTTGAGCCGGCGGTGGAAACCGCCGCCGAACCGGCAGGTGAAGCGACGACCGAAGTCGTGGAGCCGGCGGCCGTCGAGGCGCCGGGCCTGGAGGAAGCGGCTGCGGCCTATGTCTCCGAGGCGACCGGCGAAGCCGCTGCGGCGGAGCCGGTTGCCGAAGCGGATGTCGCCGCGCCGGTGGCGATCGACGCCAAGCCGGCCGAACCGGCCATGGTCGATGTCTGGCGTCCGGGTGGCCGCATGGACGGTGAGCGGCCGGCCCGGCGGGATTTCCGCAGGGGCGGTGAACGCGGCGGCGAGCGTGGCGAGCGCGGTGGCGACAAGCCGGGCGAGCAGGGCCAGCGGCGGGATTTCCGTCCGCGCCACAATGGCCAGCCGAGGGATGGTCAAGCCCGTGACGGCCAACCCCGCGACGGTCAGCCGCGCGAGGGCCAGCCGGCGGGGGGCGACAAGCGCGAGGGCGGCGGCCATCGCCGACCGTTCCCGCCGCGCGACGGCGGCGCCGAGGGGGAGCAGCGTGCAGGCGGACGTCCGCCGCGCCGCGACTTCTCCAAGTTCAAGGACTTCCGCGGCAAGGGTGGCGACGGCGAGCGTCGCGACCGGCCCCAGCGCGACGACCGCCCGGATCATCGCGCCATGCGTCCCGAGCAGGCGCCGCGCAAGGAGCGTGAACCCGATCCGAATTCGCCTTTTGCCAAGCTCCTGGCGCTGAAAGAGGCGATGCAGAAGAAGACCTGACCAAAGGCGTCCTGCTTGAGCGACACAGACAAGCTGCGCATCGACAAGTGGTTGTGGTTCGCCCGGGTCGTGAAGACCCGGGCGGCCGCCTCGGCGCTGTGCGAGGACGGATCGGTCCGGTTGAACGGCGTCCGGGTCGACCAGGCGCATAAGGCGGTGCGGGTCGGCGATGTCCTGACCATCGGGCTGCACAGCCAGGTCAAGGTGCTGAAGGTGGTGTCGCTCGCCGAGCGGCGCGGCCCCTATAGCGAAGCCCAGCATATCTACGAGGACCAGTCGCCCGAACCGCCGCCGCGCGTCGAGCTGCCCTCTCCGGTGGCCGAACGCGACAGCGGCGCCGGCCGGCCGACCAAGTCGGAGCGCCGGGCGCTCGACCGGCTGAGGGATGGCGAGGATTGACCACCGGCCGTGATCGCGTCACCGCCAGGGCCAGCCGTGTGATGGCGGTACGAAGGCCTGAGCAGGCCGGAGCCGGTTATGAGATTCGATCCGCAGGCCTCTGGTCATTGTCGCGGCGCCTCGCTATTGTTCGGAATAACGAACGAAACGACTGACTTTCAAAACGCTCGCCGAAACACCCATGGCCCGTGCCGCCCCGCGCCCTCTCGTTGACGACACGGCCCGCCGCCAGGCGGACGAACCGGCGGGCCTGCGCGCCCTGTTCGGGGCCGACGAGCCGCTGGTGCTCGATGCCGGTGTCGCGCTGAGCCCGTTCCAGATCGCCTATCAGACCTACGGCACGCTCAATGCCGAGAAGTCGAACGCGGTGCTGGTCTGCCACGCCCTGACCGGCGACCAGCATGTGGCGAGCGACAATCCGGTCACCGGCAAGCCGGGCTGGTGGGAAATCATGATCGGGCCGGGCAAGCCGATCGATACCGATCGCTATTTCGTCATCTGCTCCAATGTGCTGGGCGGCTGCATGGGCACGACCGGGCCGGCTTCGACCGACCCGGCAACCGGCGAGGCCTATGGCCTGACCCTGCCGCTGATCACCATTCCCGACATGGTGCGCGCCCAGGCCATGCTGGTGAAGCGGCTCGGCGTCGACAACCTGTTCTGCGTGCTGGGTGGATCGATGGGCGGCATGCAGGTGCTGCAATGGGCCGCCCAATACAAGGACATGGTGTTCTCGGCGCTGCCGATCGCCACCTCGGCCAAGCACTCGGCGCAGAACATCGCGTTTCACGAGGTCGGCCGGCAGGCCATCATGGCGGACCCGCAATGGCGCGGCGGGCGCTATCTGGCCGAGGCGACCCGGCCGGCGGCCGGCCTCGCGGTGGCGCGCATGGCCGCCCATATCACCTATCTCTCCGACATGGCCTTGCACCGGAAGTTCGGCCGCCGGTTCCAGGACCGGGACGCCCCGACCTTTTCGTTCGACGCGGATTTCCAAGTCGAAAGCTATCTGCGCTACCAGGGCGAGGCCTTTGTCGAGCGCTTCGACGCCAACAGCTATCTCTACGTGACCCGGGCGATGGACTATTTCGACATCGCCGCGGACCATGGCGGCTCGCTCGCCAAGGCCTTTGCCGGCACGAAGACGCGGTTCTGCGTCGTGTCGTTCACCTCCGACTGGCTGTTTCCGACCGCCGATTCGCGCCAGGTCGTGCATGCCCTGAACGCCGCCGGCGCCTCGGTCTCGTTTGCCGAGATCGCATCCGACAAGGGCCATGACGCCTTCCTGCTCGACGAGCCGGAACTGTTCGCCATCACCCGCGGCTTTCTGGAGGCCGCCGCGCGCGCCCGCGGCCTGGAGGATCCGAGCCGCCGATGAGTGCCGATCTGACCATGACCGCCGGGGCCGACGGCATTCGGCCGGACTATCTGCATGTCGCCAGCATGATCGAGCCGGGCTCGAAGGTGCTGGATGTCGGCTGCGGCGACGGTGGCCTGCTGAAGCTGCTGCGCGACCAGAAGGGTGTCGACGGCCGCGGCATCGAATTGTCGCGCGAGGGCGTCAATGATTGCGTCGCGGCCGGTCTCGCGGTGATTCAGGGCGATGCCGACACGGATCTCGCCTTCTATCCCGATGCGTCCTTCGACGTGGTGATCCTGTCGCAGACCATCCAGGCGACGCGGGCGCCGCGCGTCGTGCTCGAACACATGCTGCGCATCGGCAAGCGGGTCATCATCTCCTTTCCGAATTTCGGCCATTGGCGGCTGCGCCTGCAGCTGCTGACGCGCGGGCGCATGCCGGCGAGCGAGAACCTGCCCTATCGCTGGTACGACACGCCCAATATCCATTTCTGCACGATCCGCGACTTCGTCGACCTGGTGCGCGAAGTCGACGCGGTGATCGAGCGCTCGACGGCGCTCGACTGGCATGGCCGCGAGGTCAGGGTGAACGCGCCCTGGTGGTTCTGGAACCTGTTCGGCGAGCAGGGCGTGTTCAAGCTCAGGCGCAAGGACTGACGGAAAGCCGGGTCACGCCGCCAGGCGCTGGCAGAGCCCGATCAGCCGGTCCACCTCGTCCTCGGTGTTGTAATAGTGGGGCGAGGCCCGCACCACCGGCGGCAGATGCCGCGCCTCGGCGTCGAGCCGCGTGCTGGACGGGTTGGAGACGCCGATGGTGATGCCGGCCGCGTCGGCCGCCCGCACGACGGCGACCGCGTCCTGGCCCTCGATGGTGAAGCTGACAATGGCCGAGGGATTGCGGCCGAGGTCGCGAATGATGACGCCCGGGATCGCCGCCAGGCCCGCCCGCAGCCGCCCCGACAGCAGCCGGGTGCGCGCCTCGATCCGGTCGAGACCGAGCGCCAGCGCATAGTCGACGGCGACGCCGAGGCCCATGCGCGCCGCGTAATTGTTTTCCCAGTTCTCGAAGCGGCGTGCGTCGCGGCGCAGCTCATAACGATCGCGCGCCACCCAGACCGCGGCGAAATGGTCGATCATCGGCGGCTCGATGCGCTCGATCAGGTTCTTGCGGACATAAAGGAAGCCGGTGCCGCGCGGGCCGCGCAGGAACTTGCGGCCGGTGGCGGTGAGCAGGTCGCAGCCGATGGCCTCGACATCGACGGGCATCTGGCCAACCGCCTGGCAGGCGTCGAGCAAATAGGTGATGCCATGGGCTCGCGCGATGCGGCCGACCGCGGCCGCCGGATTGGTCAGGCCGCCATTGGTCGGCACCCAGGTGATGGCGATCAGCTTGACCCGGTCGTCGATCATCCGCTCGAGTGCCGCGACGTCGAGCTCGCCGCTGGCATCGCTCGGCACCACGTCGATGACCGCGCCGGTCCGGCGGGCGACCTGCAGATAGGCGACATAGTTCGCGGCATATTCGGCTTCGGCCGTCAGGATCCGGTCGCCGGCCTGGAAGCTGAGGCCGTAAAAGGCCATTTGCCAGGCGACGGTGGCATTTTCCATCAAGGCGATTTCGACCGGCGACGCGTTCAGCAGGCGTGCGACCGAGCCATAGACGGCGTTGAGCCGCTCGGCTTCGCGGTCGGCCGCGGCATAACCGCCGATCTCGGCCTCCAGGTCGAGATGGCGCTTCTGCGCCTCGACCACCGGGATCGGCATGAGGGCGGCACCGGCATTGTGGAAATAGACCCGGCGGCTGGCGGCCGGCGTATCGGCGCGGATCGTGTCGATATCCAGCAATGACATGGTGCCAGCCCTTCAGGAATCGATTCAGTAGGTCCCGGGATATTGCCCGCCATCGACCAGAAGGCTCTGGCCGGTGATGAAGCCGGCATGGGCGGAGCAGAGGAAGGCGATGGTGGCGCCGATCTCGGCGGCTTCGCCATAGCGTCCGGCCGGGTTCTGCGCGCCGCGCTCGGCCCAGATGTCGTCGAAGGAGCGGCCGGTCATCTCGGTCAACTTCTCGACATGGTGCCGCTGCGCATCGGTCGCGATGATGCCTGGCAGGACATTGTTGATGGTCACGCCCCTGGCGACCGTCTGGCGGGCGAGACCGGCGGAGAAACCGACCAGGCCCGAGCGTGCGCCGTTGGACAGGCCCATCTCGGCCTGTGGGATCTTGACCGAGCGCGACACGATATTGACCACCCGGCCGAAGCCGCGCGCCATCATGCCGTCGACGGTCGCCTTCATCAGCTCGATCGGCGCCAGCATCATCGAATCGATCGCCGCGATCCAGTCGGCGCGGGTCCAGTCGCGGAAATCGCCCGGCGCCATGCCGTCGGCATTGTTGATCAGAATGTCCGGGGCGGGGCAGGCGGCGAGCAGGGCGGCCCGCCCGGCCTCGCTGGTCACGTCGCCCGAGACGGCGGTGACCGGCACGCCGAACTGGGCGCGGATCGCGGCTGCTGCTGCCTCAAGTCTCTGCGGATTGCGCGCCAGGATGGTCAGCGCCACCCCTTCGGCTGCCAGAAATTCCGCGGCGGCGCGACCCATGCCGCGGCTGCCGCCGCAGACGATCGCCGATTTGCCCTGCAATCCAAGATCCATGGCTGCAAGTCATAAGGCGGGCCCGGTGAAATGTCTCGTGCCCGGGCGCGGGTCAGGCCGGCTTTATTGGCGTCAGGCGCCGGTCTCGATGAGCTTCTTGATCTCGGGCCGGCACGAGCCGCAATTGGTGCCGGCTTTCAGTGCCCGGCCGACCGCATCGACATCGCAGGCGCCGCCCGCGATCGCCGCCTTGATCGCGGTCAGGCCGACCGCGAAACAGGCGCAGACGGTCGGGCCGCTATCGGCCATGCCGTCGGGTGCGCGTCCGGCGAGCAGCGCCTTGCGCGCCAGCGGCGACAATTCGCTCATGCCGAATTGCGCCTCGATCCAGGACCAGGCCGGCCGGCCGCCGGCCGCGACGAAGATGACCGCCTCCAGCCGGGCGCCATCGAAAATCGCCGCGCGATAGACCCCGCGGGCGGCGTCCTCCATTTCGCTGACGCTGCCGCCCGATGGTGTCAGGCGTCCGGCGAGCGCCGTGCCATCGATGCCTTCGGGCGCGGAGAACACGGTTCCAAGCCCACCAGCGACGGCTGCGCGCGCCCAGCGCGTGCCGTCGGGCAGCACGACCGGAATGCGCGAGAGGATGAAGCCCTCGACGCCCGGCGCCACGCGCTTGACCGCCGCCGGCGTCGCCTTCATTTCCGGCTGGCCGGAGAACGGGTCGGCATCTGGCTGGACCAGGGCGCCGATCCGGCCATGGCTGGCGGTCTCCGCGGTCCAGTGGATTGGTGCGAACAGCGATCCCGGCGCCTGGCCCGGATCGGTCACGACGCGCAGCGTCACCGCGCCATGGGCCGTCGCGATCTCGGCGAAGTCGCCCGTGGCGATGCCGGCCACTGCGGCGTCCGCCGGGTGGATCTCGATGCAGGGCTCGACGGTATGGCGGCCGAGCGTCGGCGCCTTGCCGGTGCGCGTCATGGTGTGCCAGTGGTCGCGGACACGCCCCGTATTGAGGATGAAGGGGCGGCCCGCATCCGCTTCCGTCTTCAGGCCCGGGGCCTCGATGGCGACGAAGCGGGCCTTGCCGTCGGGGGTGAAAAACCCGCCATCGGCGAAAAAGCGCTTGTCGGCCGTGTCATCAGGCCGGCGCACCGGCCATTGCACCGGTCGGAGCGCCTCGAATTCCGCGTCCGAGATGCGGGCGAGGCCGCCAATGTCGAAGTCGCGGCTGCCATGGTTCTCGAAGCCGGACAGCGCGGCATGTTCGCGGAAAATGCTGGCGACGTCGGGCCAGGCGAAGGCCTCGCCGAAACCGAGGCGCCGGGCGACCTCGGCGACGATCCACCAGTCGGGCCTGGCTTCGCCGGGCAAGGGCAGGAACGGCCTTTGCCGGCTGATCCGGCGTTCCGAATTGGTGACGGTGCCATCCTTCTCGCCCCAGGCCGCGGCCGGCAGCAGGATCTGCGCGCCGGAATTGACCGTGTCGTTGGACAGCACATTCTCGGAAACGACGAAATGATCGAGGCCGGCCATGGCCCGGCGCATGGCATCGGCGCGCGGCAGGCTGGCCGCCGGATTGGTCGCCATCACCCAGAGCGCCTTGACCGCCCCCTGTTCGATGGCGTCGAACAGAGCGACCGCCTTCAGGCCCTCGCGCTCGGCCATGCGCGGGGCGCCCCAGAAGCGGCGCACGCGGTCGATCTCGACGCTGGAAAAGCCCATATGGGCGGCGAGCATGTTGGCGAGGCCGCCGACCTCGCGGCCGCCCATGGCATTGGGCTGGCCGGTCAGCGAGAACGGCCCCATGCCGGCCCGGCCGATCCGCCCGGTGGCGAGATGGCAATTGAGGATGGCGCTGACCTTGTCGGTGCCCTGGGCTGACTGGTTGACGCCCTGGCTATAGAGCGTGACCGTGCGTTCGGTGGTGCGGAACCAGTCGAACAGCCGCCGCACGTCGTCGCTTGCGAGGCCACAGGCCTTGGCGGTGGCCGCTATCGTCGGGGCGATTTCGCGCGCCCGCTCCAGCGCGGCATCGAAACCGGTGGTGTGGGCGGCCATATAGGCGCTGTCGAGCGCGCCGGTTTCGGCGAGATGAGCGAGCAGGCCGGAGAACAGGGCCCCGTCGGTGCCCGGCCGGATCGCCAGCATCAGGTCGGCTTCCGCCGAGGTCGCGGTGCGCCGCGGATCGATCACGACGATGCGGGCGCCGCGGGCCTGCTTGTTGGCGACCATGCGCTGCCAGAGGATCGGATGGCACCAGGCGGCATTGGAGCCGACCAGCACCAGGAGATCGGCGTGGTCGAGGTCTTCATAGCTGCCGGGCACCGTGTCCGAACCGAAACCGCGCCGGTGGCCGGCGACGGAAGAGGCCATGCAGAGCCGGGAATTGGTGTCGACATTGGCGGTGCCGAGAAAGCCCTTCATCAGCTTGTTGGCGACGTAATAGTCCTCGGTCAGCAGTTGGCCGGACAGATAGAAGGCGGTCGCATCGGCCCCATGGCGCTGGCTGATGCGGGCAAAACCTTCGGCGACGGCGTCGAGCGCGGTGGCCCAGGAGACCCGTTCCAGGGCGCCGGAACGGGCGCGGATCATCGGGTGCAGCAGCCGGCCGTCCAGGGCGAGGGTCTCGCCCAGCGCCGAGCCCTTGACGCAGAGCCGGCCGCGATTGGCGGGATGGTCGGGGTCGCCCGAGACGGTTACGCCGTCGCTTGCCGCGCGGGCCAGGACGCCGCAGCCGACGCCGCAATAGGGGCAGGCGCTGGCGACCGGCGGCGGATCCTCGACATGGGCGGTCATGTCAGGCCGCTTCCGCGAGCGCGCGGCCGAACACGACGGCCTCGCGCAGCCGGCCGAGCCTTTCGCCGCGGCGGATCAGGTCGAGATACCAGAGACCGTCGCCGGTCTCGCCGAACAGCACGGCGCCGACCAGGACGTCGTCCTTGAGCACCAGCTTGCGATAGGTGCCGAGGCCCGGATCGCGCCAGACGACGCTTTCGGTGCCGGCGGCGCCGATGAAGTCACCGGCGGAGAAGACCGGTACGCCCGACACCTTCAGATTGGTCGCCAGCACCGTGCCGGCATAGACGGCGGCGCGGCCGGCGAGGTGGCGGGCCAGCACCTGGCCCTGTTCATAGGCCGGCTCGACCAGGCCGTAACAGGTGCCGCGATGTTCGGCGCATTCGCCGATGGCATGAATGTCCGGATGCGACGTGGCCATCCGGTCGTCGACGACGACGCCGCGGCCAAGCGCCAGCCCGGCCGCGCGGGCGAGATCGGCATTGGGACGGATGCCGACGGCGGAAACGACCATGTCGGCGGCGAGCACGCGGCCATCGGCCAGCCTGACCGCCTCGACGCAGCCATCGCCCTCGATCGCGGCGGTATCGGCGCCGAGCAGGACCTTGATGCCGCGCTGTTCCAGGGCCCGCTTGAGGAGGCCCGCGGCCTCGGCATCGAGCTGGCGCTCCATCAACCGGTCCATCAGGTGGATCAGGGTGACATGGGTGCCGGTGCGGGCAAGGCCATAGGCGGCCTCGATGCCGAGCAGGCCGCCACCGATGACCACCGCCCGGACCGCCGGCCCGGTCGCCGACAGCATGGCGGCGACATCGTCATGGTCGCGAAAGGTCAGCACGCCGGGCAGGTCCATCCCGGGTTTCGGCAGGCGGATGGGCAGGGATCCAGTGGCCAGCACCAGCTTGGCGAAGGGAATATGGGCGCCGTTTTCCAGCGTGACGGTTTTCGCGGCGGGATCGATCGCCTGGGCGCGCCGGCCATAGACCAGCGTGACGCCCTGGCTCTGCCACCAGGCCCGGGATTTCAGCTGGATATCGCCGGCCTCGACCTCGCCGGCGAGCAGCGAGGAGAGCAGCACGCGGTTATAGGCGAGCGTCGGCTCGGCGCCGATCACCAGCACCGAATAGCGCCCGAGTGCCTGCTTGCCCAGCTCCTCGACGAAGCGGGCGGAGGCCATGCCATTGCCGATGACGACGAGAGGTTCGGACATGGCCGCGCCTCAGGCCGCTTCGACGAATTTGTGACGCTCGTAGAGGAACTTGAGGACCGCCTCGCGCGCCTTGATATAGGCGGGGTTGGCGACCAGCTCGAGGCGCTTGCGCGGCCGTGGCAAGGTGACCTCGAGGACCTCGCCAATGGTCGCCGAGGGGCCGTTGGTCATCATGACGATCCGGTCGGAGAGCAGCACGGCCTCGTCGACGTCATGGGTGATCATGATCATGGTGTTCTGCAAGGTTGCGTGGATCTGCATGACCGAATCCTGCAGATGCGCGCGGGTCAGCGCGTCGAGCGCGCCGAAGGGCTCGTCGAGCAGCAGGATCTTCGGCTCCATGGCGAGCGCGCGGGCAATGCCGACACGCTGCTTCATGCCGCCGGAGATCTCGCCCGGCCGGCGGTCGCGGGCATGGCCCATATGCACGAGGTCGAGCGTATGCATGGTCCAGTCATGCCGCTCGGCCTTGGATTTCCGGCCGGAAAAGACCTTGTCCACGGCCATGCGGACATTGTCGTAGACGGTCAACCAGGGCAGCAGCGAATGGTTCTGGAACACGACGGCGCGGTCCGGGCCGGGGGAGTTGACCTCCTTGTTTTCCAAGAGCACGCCGCCCGAGGTCGCCGGTGTCAGGCCGGCGATGATGTTGAGCAAGGTCGACTTGCCGCAGCCGGAATGGCCGATGATCGAGACATATTCGCCCTTGTCGATGGCGAGCGACACGTTGTTCAGCACGTTGTTCGTGCTGCCGCCGCGGCTATAGGTCTTCTCGACGCCTTCGATGAGGAGATAGGGAACCTGCTTCGCCATGGGGCTTCTCCTCAGTTCGCAGCCGTGCCATGGGTGACGATGGTGGCGAGGCCGGAGATCAGGCGATCGAGGATGAAGCCGATCAGGCCGATATAGATGAGCGCCACGATGATGTCGGGCAGCTTGGACGAGTTCCAGGCGTCCCAGATGAAGAAGCCGATGCCGACGCCGCCAGTGAGCATTTCGGCGGCGACGATGGCGAGCCAGGCGAGCCCGACGCCGATGCGCAGGCCGGTGAAGATGTAGGGTGCCGCTGACGGCAGCATGATCTTCCAGAAATATTCGAAATGGTTCAGCCGCAGCACGGCGGCGACGTTGCGATAGTCCTGGGGAATGTTGCGGATGCCGACCGAGGTGTTGATCAGGATCGGCCAGATCGCCGTGATGAAAATGACGAAGATGGCGCTCGGATTGGCGTCGCGGAAAGCGGCGAGCGAGATCGGTAGCCAGGCGAGCGGCGGCACGGTGCGCAGCACCTGGAAGATCGGGTCGAGCCCGCGCATGGCCCAGGTCGACTGTCCGACGATGGCGCCGACCACGATGCCGACCACCGCCGACAGGCCGAAACCGATCGCGACCCGCTGAAGGGAGGTCAGGACGCGCCAGCCGAGCCCGATATCCTGGCTGCCATTGACGAAGAACGGGTCGAGGATGAGGTCGCTCGCCTCCCGCCAGACCTGGGAGGGCGGCGGCAAGGTCGCGCCGCGCCCGGAGCAGAGGATCTCCCAGACCAGCATGATCAGCACCAGCATGATCAGCGGCGGCAGGACGGCGCTGACAAGGCCGACGACCCTGGGCTTCAGCCAGGCGGCAAGGCCGGGCCCTTTGGGAAGGCTCAGCGTGATCACCTCGGCGCTGCCCTCGGCGCCGCTCTTGGGGCCGGCATCGACTGAAGGCATGGTCTCGACGGCTTTCAATGCGGGACGCGGCATGACAAGCGATCTCCGGGAGAACGGGCCGCCCGGATCGGTCCGGGCGAGCGAGGTGTCAGGTCGGCTCGATAGAGCGGGAGAAGCGGGCTCAGACCTGGGCCCGCTTGATCTTCAGCGATCGGAGATAGGCGGAGGGGTCGGCCGGATCGAATTTCACGCCGTCGAAGAAGGTCTCGACGCCGCGCGAATCGGAGGTCGGAACGCCGCTGACGCCGAGCGTCCTGGCCGCCTGCAGCCAGAGATCCGAGCGGTTGGTGCGGTCGACCAGCGCCTTGATGTCGGTGGTCGGCTCGAACTTGCCCCAGCGGATGTTCTCGGCGACGAACCAGGTGTCCAGGCTCTTCCAGGGATAGGACGACGCGCCGCCCTCGCTCCAGAACTTCATGCGCAGGTTGGAGCCCGCGACGGTGCGGCCATTGCCGTAATTGATGTCGCCGCGCAGCCGGCCGTTGATGTCGCCCACCGGCACGTTGAACCACTGGCGGCGGCCGACGATCTCGGCGAGTTCCTGCTTGTTGGCGAGCTGGTCGCACCACATCTGGGCTTCCATGACCGCCATCATGATGGCCTGGGTCGCCTTGGGATTGGCGTCGACCCAGTCGGCGCGCATGCCGAGGATCTTCTCCGGATGCTTGAACCAGAGTTCGCCCGTGGTCAGCGCGCTGTAGCCGATATTCTGGTTGACCAGCTGCTCGTTCCACGGCTCGCCGACGCAGAAGCAGTCCATGTTGCCGACCTTCATGTTCGCCACCATCTGCGGCGGCGGCACGGTGATCACCTTGATGTCGGCGTCGGGATCGATGCCGCCGGCGGCGAGCCAGTAGCGGATCCACAGGTCGTGGGTGCCGCCCGGAAAGGTCATGGCGGCGGTCAGTTCCTTGCCCTGCGCCTTCTTGCGCTCGAAGGCGGCTTTCAAGGGCGAGGCGTCCTTCTGGACGTTCAGGTCCTTGTATTCGTTGGAGACCGAGATCGCCTGGCCGTCCTCGTTGAGGTTGAGCAGGGTGTACATCGGCAAGGGCTGATTGTTCTGCATGACCTTGCCGGTCGTGTAGAGATGCGTCTTCGGCCGGAGGATGTGGCCGCCATCGATGCCGTTGGCCTTGGTGCCGAGCGCCATGTTGTCGCGCGTCGCACCCCAGGAGGCCTGTTTGGCGATGTCCATGTCGGGCACGCCATGCTTGGCATAGAGGCCCTTCTCCTTGGCGATGATCAGGGGGGCCGCGTCGGTCAGCGCGATATAGCCGAGCCTGGTGCCCTTGACCTCGGGCCCGCTGCCTTGAGCGAAGGCACCGGCCGGCAAGGCCGCCCTGGCGGCGGCGAACAGGGCCGCGGTCGCCGCCGTCGATTTCAGCAGCGCGCGACGGTCGAGCCCGGCGGAGCCGATGCGGGATTTCGTCGAGGTTTCGGTCATTCTTTCGTTCCTGGTCCTGCGGCCGTTCGCCAGATGAGTCAGTCTCGAATTCCATCCCTTGCGCGCCGCCCGGTTGGCTCCGGGCATAAAAAAACCGCCGACTCGGCCCGACGCCTCGCCGGCGACGCTTTCGCGTGCGGGCCGAAGGATCGAACGTCTGTCAGCGGCGTTGCTGGTGGCCCTGCGCTGGGCCGGTCCGGCCACGACCAAGGCCGCGTCCGGACATTTTAATGAATACAAAGATCGTGCCAGCCCACCACGAAACGGGATAGCGACGTCTTTTCAGTATGTTATCTGGGTGAAGCCGGAACGCGCGGGGGCGCGGGCGCTGCCGCAGGGCTTCGCATCCTGCCACTTCATTGTGCAGTGCACATTTTCGCTCAGGTCGCCGGATGCGCCTGGCCGCGCCGTTCGAAGCGGCGCAGATAGGCCTCGATCGCGGCGGGATCGAAGGCCGTTTCGATGCGGCTGCCGACGGGATCGCCCGCGGGTTCGGCGCCTTGCGGAGCGCCGGCCGCATCATAGGCGCGGGCATTGGCAAAGGCGCCGATGCGCGCGAGCGTCTCCCGATCGAAGCCGGTCTGGCCCCAGCGCACCATCTGGGCATAAAGCCAGGTGAAGCGGCCGACGCTCGGGCGCACGGCCTGGGGTGCGTCGAAGCGCAGATAATCGGCGATCGGGATCGGCTTGCCGCCGGGCGCGAAGACCAGGCCGCCGTCGAAGCTGCGGCGGACCAGGTCCGCGGGAATGTCGAGATAGGCCGGTGCCGACAGCATGCGGGCGAGCGCTGTGGTATTGGCCGGGTCGGCGCACCAGGCGGCGCCCCTGATGGTGGCGGCGACCAGGGCGCGCGCCGCGGCGGCGTGATGGGTGGAGAAGGCGTCGCCGATCGCCAGCACCTTGTCGGGCAGGGAGGAAAACAGCGAAGCGCCGGCCGCGACGATGCGCCCGACGGTCGCCTCGACGGCCACCGAGTTCCAGGGCGAGCTGACGCAGAAGCCGTCGATCAGTCCTTTTTCCAGCGATCCGACCATCAGGGATGGCGGGATGACCACCAGCCGGACGTCGCGGTCCGGATCGATGCCGCCGGCGGCGAGAAAAGCGCGCAGCAGGTAATTGTGGGTGGAGAAGGGGAAGACCACGCCGAAGGCGGGCGGCGCGAGGCCCGCGCTCGCGCGGCGCTTCAGCGCGGCGGCGATGGGGCCGAGCGCGGCCATGGGGTCGGCGGCGGCATGGCCGGCGTCGCCGCCCATTTCATGGCCCATTGCGCTGCCCATTGCGCTGCCCATTTCTTGGGCGAAACCGCGCGACACGGTGATGGCGGCGCCATTCAGGCCGAGCGCCAGCGGCGCCGTCAGCGGCACGCGGACATGGCCGATGCCGAGCGCGCTCGCCAGCGCCATGGGGGCCAGCATATGGGCCGCGTCGAACAGGCCGACCGACAGCTTGTCGCGGATATTGGCCCAGGACACCTCGCGCACCAGGTCGAGCCGGAGGCCCGCCTCGGCGGCGAAGCCGCATTCGTGTGCGGCGATCAGGGGGGCGGCGTCGGTGAGGGGAATGAAGCCGACAGTGACCTGTTTCATCCGAGCATCTCCAGGCCGGTGACGACCGCGGCGGCAATCTCGGCGATCTTCTTCTTCTCGTTCATGGCGCGCTTGCGCAGCTGGGCATAAGCCTCCTCCTCGGAGATGCCCTTGTGCTTCATCAGGAGGCCCTTGGCGCGCTCGACGATCTTGCGTTCTTCCAGCGCCGACCTGGCCTGGTCGAGCTCGTTCTGCAGCCGCGCATAGGCGTGGAACCGGGCGATGCACATGTCGAGGATGGCCTTGACCCGCTCCTTCTTCATGCCGTCGACCACATAGGCCGAGACGCCCGCCTCGATCGCCTTGACGATCATGCCGGTATCGGACTGGTCGACGAACATGGCGACCGGCCGCCGGACCAGTTTCGACACCTGGAAGAGCTGTTCGAGCACGTCGCGCGACGGGTTCTCCAGGTCGATCACCACGACGTCGGGATCGATCTGGTAGAGCCTGGCCAGCAGATTGGTCATTTCCTCGATATGGACGATGCGGGAATAGCCCGCCTCGCGCAGACCATCCTCGATGATGGCCGCGCGCGAGCGGCTCTCGTCGACAATCGCGATGGTCAGGCTGAAGTCGGTCAGGGTCGTCTCCGGGATCGTGGCCCGAACACGCCGGCGCGGTTCGAGACCTCACCGGGGGTGATTGTCTCACCTCCGGTCCAGCCGGGACAAGCAGGTTTCGGGCCAGCGCTGCGCCGGTTTGGTCGGGCCGGGGTCTTGCGCCGTCCAGCGATCATTGCGACGCGGGCAAGTCGTGGATGCCCGGGACAAGCCCGGGCAAGACGATGTGTGAGCCTTGCGGTGCGTTGAGCCATGGCGACACGCCGCCGCCGGCTCGAAGTCGCTTCTCGTCTTGCCCGGGCTTGTCCCGGGCATCCACGAATTCAGTCCGATTGTTCTCAAGGAACGGTCATTCAGCGCGCGGCATGCCGACCCAGCCCGGATCGACCGGGTGTTCCCCCACGAAAAACCTCGCCGTGGCTCTCCGGCCCCAGGCCCCCGCCAGGCGGCCGGCCTAATAGACCGCGCGGCCGCCGGAAATGTCGAACACGGCGCCGGTGGAAAAGGCGCAGTCCTCCGACGACAGCCAGGCGATCATGGCGGCGGCCTCGTCGACCTGCAGGAAGCGGCTCATCGGGATCTTCGACAGCATGAAGTCGATATGCTCCTGCTTCATCTGGTCGAAGATCTCGGTCTTGGCGGCCGCCGGCGTGATGCAATTGACCAGGATATTGCTGGTGGCCAATTCCTTGCCGAGCGATTTGGTCAGGCCGATCAGGCCGGCCTTCGACGCCGAATAATGCGAAGCGTTGGGATTGCCTTCCTTGCCGGCGATCGAGGCGATGTTGACGATGCGGCCATAACCCTTAGCGAGCATGATCGGCACGATGGCCCGGCAGGTCAGAAAGGGGCCGACCAGGTTGACGTCGATGACCCGGCGCCAGACGTCGGGCGTCAGCTCCCAGAGCTTGCCGTTGCCGCCGGTAATGCCGGCATTGTTGACGAGGATATCGATGCCGCCATGGCCGGCGACGGTTGCCTCGGCCGCGGCCTTGACCGAGTTCTCGTCGGTCAGCTCGACGATATGGACCGAGACCCGGCCGGCCGGCACACCGTCCTTGGCCGACAGCGTGGCGGCGGCTTCGGCGAGCTTGGCGCCGTCGACGTCCCAGAGCGCGACGGCGGCGCCGGAGGCCAGCATGCGTTCGGCCGCGGCATAACCGATGCCGCGGGCGCCACCGGTAATGACAGCGGTGCGGCCGGCCAGGTCGATGCGATTCATGGGTGCTTCCTCAAAAGCTGCGCCGGCCCGTCTGCGCGGGCTCGGCCGGGCCGCCCTTCAGCGGGTTGCGACGATGAACAGGCGCGGAAAGGCGAGCAGGACCTTGCCGTCGACGGTCGGCGGGTAATGCGGGGCGATCGCCGCGCGATAGGCGGCGATATAGGCCTCGCGCTCGGCCGGATCGAGGGCGGCCAGGAAGGGCCGGAGGCCCGACCCCTTGAACCAGTCGATTATGCCGTCGACGCCGTCGAGCGGGTGATTGTAGACCGTGCGCCAGATGTCGATGCGGCCGACATGCGGCTTCAGCAGCTGGTAATAGGCGGCCGGCGAGCCGATGCTGGTGCGCCGGCCCTCGGCGGCGGCGAGCTTGGCCGCCCAGGGGCCGGAGCGGGCGACCTCGCGCATGGCGACATGGCTCGGCTCGTCGAGATTGTCCGGCATCTGGATGGCCAGGCTACCGCCCGCCGGCAGAAGACCGGCGAGCCGCGGCAGGATGGCGTCGTGGCCGGCGATCCACTGGAACACGGCATTGGAATAGATGATGTCGACGGGGGCCGCCGGATTGGGCCGCCAGGTGGTCAGATCGGCCACTTCGAAGGCGATGTTGCGCAGCCGCGCCCGGGCATTGGTGACCATGTCGGGCGAGGAATCGATGCCGACGATCTCGGCCTTGGGAAAGCGGGCGAGCAGCAGTTCCGTGGTATTGCCCGGGCCGCAGCCGAGATCGACCACCCGGCGCGGGTCATGGGTGGGCACCGCGCCGAGCAGGTCGCGCGCGGGCCGCGTGCGCTCATCCTCGAATTTCACATATTGCTTGGCCGACCAGTCCATGCGCGCAAGCCTCCGGATCCTCAGTCGAGCACCCGTCGGCCGGCTTCGCAAGCCCGGCCGCCGCATCGGAGCCGCCGCGATTTGGCGGGCGGCTCCGGCGGATCTCAGACGCCGATGCCGAGGGAGGGCAGTTTCAGGCCCTTTTCCTTGGCGCAGTCGATGGCGATGTCATAACCGGCATCGGCGTGGCGCATGACGCCGGTGGCCGGATCGTTCCACAGCACGCGGCCGAGGCGGGCGGCGGCCTCGGGCGTGCCGTCGGCGAGGATGACCATGCCGGAATGCTGGGAATAGCCCATGCCGACGCCGCCGCCGTGATGCAGCGACACCCAGGTGGCGCCCGACGCGGTATTGAGCAGGGCATTGAGCAGCGGCCAGTCGGAGACGGCGTCCGAGCCGTCCTTCATCGCCTCGGTCTCGCGATTGGGCGAGGCGACCGAGCCGGAATCGAGATGGTCGCGGCCGATGACGATCGGTCCGATCTCACCCCTGGCGACCATCTCGTTGAAGGCGAGGCCGAGGCGATGCCGGTCGCCGAGGCCGACCCAGCAGATGCGCGCCGGCAGGCCCTGGAACTGGATGCGCTCCCGGGCCATGTCGAGCCAGTTGTGCAGATGCGCGTCGTCCGGGATCAGTTCCTTCACCTTGGCGTCGGTGCGGGCGATATCCTCGGGATTGCCCGACAGCGCCGCCCAGCGGAACGGCCCGATGCCGCGGCAGAACAGCGGCCGGATATAGGCCGGCACGAAGCCGGGGAAGTCGAAGGCGTCGGCAACCCCCATATCCTTGGCCACCTGGCGGATATTGTTGCCGTAATCGAGCGTCGGCACGCCCTGGCGGTGGAAATCCAGCATGGCGCGGACATGCACGGCCATGCTCTCCTTGGCCGCCTTTTCGACCGCCTTGGGGTCGCGGACCCGGCGGTCCTCCCATTCGCCCAGCGTCCAGCCGGCCGGCAGATAGCCGTTGATGGGGTCATGCGCCGAGGTCTGGTCGGTCACCACATCCGGCCGGATGCCGCGCCGGACCATGTCCGGGAAGACCTCGGCGGCATTGCCGTGAACGCCGACCGAGATCGGCTTGCCGTCCCGGTGGGAGCGCTCGATGATTTCGAGCGCCTCGTCGACGCTGCCCGCCTGGGTGTCGAGATAGCGGGTGCGCAGGCGCATTTCGATGCGGCTCGGCTGGCATTCCACTGCGATCATCGAGGCGCCGGCCATGGTGGCGGCCAGCGGCTGGGCGCCGCCCATGCCGCCGAGACCGCCGGTCAGGATCCATTTGCCCTTGAACGAGCCGCCGAAATGCTGGCGCGCCACCTCGGCGAAGGTCTCGTAGGTGCCCTGAACGATGCCCTGGGTGCCGATATAGATCCACGAACCGGCGGTCATCTGGCCGTACATCATCAGGCCGAGGCGATCGAGGTGGTGGAAATGGTCCCAGGTCGCCCAGTTGGGCACCAGGTTGGAATTGGCGATCAGCACGCGCGGCGCATCGGCGTGGGTGCGGAAGACCGCGACCGGCTTGCCCGACTGCACCAGCAGCGTCTCGTCCGGCCCGAGCGAGCGCAGCGACGCGACGATGCGGTCGAAGCTCTCCCAGTCGCGCGCGGCGCGGCCGATGCCGCCATAGACGACCAGTTCGTTCGGCCGCTCGGCGACATCGGGGTCGAGATTGTTCATCAGCATGCGCAGGGCTGCTTCCGCGCCCCAGGTCTTGCAGCTCATCTCCAGGCCGTGCGGGCTGCGGATGACGCGGGCGTTGTCGAGACGAGTGGCCATGATCAGGCTTCCAGCTTGGCGGCGGCTTCGAGAATTGCCGAGACGATGCGGTCGAGAATGCGTTCGGTCGGCGCCGCGACCTTGTCGTCGAAGGTCCAGGGCGGCGCTTCCAGCATATAGGCGGATTGCGCCAGTTCCATCTGGATCGCCTGGACCCGGCGCTCGGGCGCGCCGTAATGGCGGGTGATCCAGCCGCCCTTGAAGCGGCCATTGGCGACGAAGCTCAGGCCCGAGGCCTCGGCCTCGCGCGCCGCCGCCGCGGTGATCGCGGGATGGCAGGAGCGGTCGTCATTGCTGCCGATATTGAATACCGGCAAGGTGCCGGGGAAGAGGTTGGGCACCACCGAGCGGATCGAGTGGCAGTCATAGACCACGCAATAGCCGTGGCGGATGCGCTTGGCTTCGATGGCGGCGGCCATGGCGGCGTGGAAGGGCTCGAAATAGAGCCGCCGCCGGCGGTCGATCTCGGCGGGGCCGGGCTCGCGTCCGTCGCGGTAGATCGGCTGGGCGTCGAAGGTCGTGGTCGGGCAGAGCGTCGTGGTGTTCTGGCCGGGATAAAGCGAGACGCCCGAGGGATCCCGGTTCACGTCGATGACGAACCGCGACAATTCCTGGCGCACGACGGTCGCGCCGGTGCGCCGGGCGATCGCCTGGTAGAGCTCGCCGATCCACCAGTCGGTATCGGGCACGGCGCGGCCGAGATCGTTCAGCTCGACCGAAATCTCCGGCGGGATCATGGTGCCGACATGCGGCTGGCCGAGCACCAGCGGGCCATCGCCGGTAATGACGGTGACCGGGATCATGGTTCATCTCCGAACAGGGGGGCGATGAGCTGGTCGAACGGTGCGGTGAGCCTGCCGGAGGCGACCAGCCGGGCGGCGGCGGTCATTTCGGCCGAGAGCGGCCGGTCCTGGTCCAGCATCGGCGCGACAGCACGGATCGCGGCATGGGCCTCGGCGAGCCGCGGGCTGGTCTTGAGCGGCTGGCGCATGTCGACGCCTTGGGCTGCCATCAGCGCCTCGATGCCGATGATATGGCCGAGATTCTCGGCCATGGGCGTCAGCCGGCGCGCGCCATGGGTCGCCATCGAGACATGGTCTTCCTGGTTGGCCGAGGTCGGGATGGTGTCGGTCACCGCCGGCGCCGCGCGCTGGCGGTTCTCGGACGCGAGCGCGGCGCTCGCCACCTCGGCGATCATGAAGCCGGAATTCAGCCCGGGCGCGGCGACCAGGAAGGCCGGCAGGCCCGACAGGACGGGGTCGACCAGCATGGCGCAGCGCCGCTGCGCCAGGTTGCCGATCTCGCAGGCGGCGAGCGCCAGCATGTCGGCGGCGAAGGCCACCGGCTCGGCGTGGAAATTGCCGCCGGAGAGCACTTCTCCGGTGTCGCGCATGACCAGGGGATTGTCGGTGACGCCGCTCGCCTCGTGGCGCAGCATGGCGGCGGCCGAGCGGATGACGTCGAGGGCCGCACCCATCACCTGGGGCTGGCAGCGGATCGAATAGGGGTCCTGGACGCGCGGATCGTCGGCGAGATGCGAGCGGCGGATGGCGCTGTCGGCCATCAGCGCCCGCAGCACGTCGGCGACCGCGATCTGGCCGGGCTGGCCGCGCAAGGTATGGATGCGCGCATCGAAGGGCGTATCGGAACCGGCAATGGCGTCGGTGGAGAGCGCGCCGGTGACCAGGGCCGCGGCGAAGCAGCGCTCGATCGCGAACAGGCCGTGCAGCGCCAGCGCGGTCGAGACCTGGGTGCCGTTGAGCAGAGCCAGGCCCTCCTTGGGGCCGAGCGTCACGGGGGCGAGCCCGGCCTTGGCGAGCGCCTCGCCACCGGTCATGCGGATGCCGCCGAGCGTCGCCTCGCCTTCGCCGATCAGGACCGCGGCGAGATGGGCAAGGGGGGCGAGATCGCCCGACGCGCCGACCGAGCCCTGCGCCGGGATGACCGGCAGGACGCCCTTGGCGAGCATGGCGGCGAGCAGGTCGATGCTCGCCGGCTGCACGCCGGACGCGCCATGGGCAAGGCTTGCGACCTTCAGCGCAATGGTCAGGCGGACCACCGGCTCGGTGAGCGGCTCGCCGATACCGGCCTGGTGCGAGCGGACGATATTGACCTGCAATGCGGCCAGCTTGTCGGTGGGGATGCGGACGCTGGCGAGCTTGCCGAAGCCGGTATTGACGCCATAGACGGCGTCATTGCCGCGCGCCGCCGCGGTCAGCAGCCGGTGACCTTCCGATATGGCCGGACGGGTTGCCGGGTCGAGCGCCGGCGTTGCGCCGGCCGCGACCGCGCGCCAGAGCGAAAGCGGGTTGTCACCTGCGCGAATGTGGTCGGTCATCAGGCTCCTCGATGGCGGGCATGCAGCGGATTGAAGCCGATCCGATAGACGAGTTCGGCTGGTCTTTCGATCGACCAGATGGCAAGGTCGGCGCGTTTTCCCGCCTCGAGCGTGCCGATATCGGTCCGCCCCAACGCCTTGGCGGCATTGCGGGTGAAACCGGCCAGGCATTCCTCGACGGTCAGGCGGAACAGGGTCGCGCCCATGTTCATGGTGATGAGCGGCGAGGTCAGCGGCGCGGTGCCCGGGTTCGAATCGGTGGCAAGCGCGATGGTCGTGCCGCATTTGCGCAGCAGTTTGACCGGGGGAACCTTGGTCTCGCGAATGAAATAGAAGGCGCCCGGCAGCAGCACGGCAACCGTGCCGGCGGCCGCCATGGCGGCGGCGCCGTCCTCGTCGGTATATTCGAGATGGTCGGCCGATAGCGCGCCATGCTCGGCTGCCAATCGCGCGCCATGCAGGTTGGACAGCTGGTCGGCATGCAGTTTCACCGGCAGGCCATGGTGCCTGGCGGCGGCAAAAACCCGGGCAATCTGCTCGGGCGAGAAGGCAATGCCCTCGCAGAAGGCGTCGACCGCGTCGGCGAGGCCGCCCGCGGCCACCGCCGGCATCATCTCGCGGCAGACCAGGTCGATATAGCGGTCCTTGTCGCCCTCCGCTTCCGCCGGCAGGGCATGGGCGCCGAGAAAGGTGGTGACCACGCCGATGTCGCGCAATTTGCCGAGGCCGCGGGCGGCGACCAGCTGGCGGGTCTCGGTCGCGGTATCCAGGCCGTAGCCGGATTTGATCTCGACCGTCGTCACGCCCTCGGCGATCAGGGCGTCGAGCCGCGGCAGGGTCTGGCGCGTCAGCTCCTCGATACCGGCGGCGCGGGTCGCCTTGACGGTGGAGACGATGCCGCCGCCGGCCCGCGCGATCTCCTCATAGCTCGCGCCTTCTAGCCGCAGCTCGAATTCGCGCGCCCGGTCGCCGCCATAGACCAGATGGGTATGGCAATCGATCAGCCCGGGGGTGATCCAGCGCCCGTCGCAATCGGTCTCTTCGATCGCCTCGACAGCAGGCATGTCGGCGCGGCGGCCGGCAAAGACGATCAGGCCGTCGCGGGTCGCGACGACGCCGTCCTCGATCAGGCCGAGCCCGGGTCCGGCCATGGTGGCGAGCCGCGCGTTCCGAAACAGATGATCAACGCGCATGAAAGCCTCGCGGCACGTCGTATTCCTCGAACAGGGGTGCTAGGTGAAAAACCCTAAGCATGGAGGCGGCAATGGACAAGCTCCATCTGGACAAGGCTCTGACCCCGGCGGGCTGGCGTGACGGCGTAACGCTGACGATCGGTGGTGACGGACGGATCGCCTCGGTCGTGCAGGAATCGGCGCCCGCGGGCGTGGCGCGGCTCCGGGGCGCGACGCTGCCGGGCCTGCCCAACCTGCATTCCCACGCCTTCCAGCGCGGCATGGCCGGGTTGACCGAGGTGGCCGGCAACAGCGACGATTCGTTCTGGACCTGGCGCGACTGGATGTACCGTTTCGTCGGTGCGCTCGATCCCGACGACGTCGAGGCGATCGCGGCGCTCGCCTATGTCGAGATGGCCGAGGCCGGCTACACCACCGTCGGCGAGTTCCATTACCTGCACAATGACCGGGACGGACGCCCCTATGCCGATCCGGCCGAGCTCAGCCGGCGCCATGTCGCGGCGGCGGGCGAGACCGGCATCGGCATCACGCTGCTGCCGGTGTTCTACGCCCATTCGGGTTTCGGCGGCGCAGCGCCGAATGACGGCCAGCGCCGCTTCATCAATGATCTCGACGGTTTCGCCCGGCTGGCCGAAGGCGCCTCGGCCGCGGCCAGGGCCTATGCGCGCGGCGGCTTCGGCATCGCACCGCATTCGATGCGCGCGGTGACCCGGGACGAACTGACCCGGCTGGTCGGCCTCTTCCCCGAAGGCCCGGTCCATATTCACGTCTCCGAACAGGTGAAAGAGGTCGAAGACTGTCTCGCCGCCCATGGCCGACGGCCGATCGAGCTGCTCGGCGACACGGTCGCGCTCGACACGCGCTGGTGCCTGATCCACGCCACCCATGCCGATGCCGGCGAGCGGGCGGCCATGGCCCGGGCCGGCGCGGTGGTCGGGCTTTGCCCGGTCACCGAGGCCAATCTCGGCGACGGGCTGTTCGAGGGCGTCGATTTTTGCGCCCAGGCCGGCCGGATCGGCATCGGCACCGATTCGAACGTGGCGATTTCAGCCTCGGCCGAACTCGCCATGCTGGAATATGCCCAGCGCTTCGGCTCGCGCCGGCGCAATGCCCTGGCGCCGCGCGGCGCCTCCACCGGCCGGACCCTGTTCGATGCCTGTCTCGCCGGCGGCGGCCAGGCCCTGGGGCTGGGCGCGCAGGGCATCGCGGTCGGTGCGCCGGCCGACCTGGTGGTGCTCGACACCGACGGCATCGCGTTTGCGGCGCGCAAGGACGACGCCATTCTCGACAGCTGGGTGTTCGGGCCGAGCCGCGATGCGGTCCGCGAGGTCTATGTCTCGGGCCGGCGGGTGGTCGATGGCGGCCGGCACGTCAAGCGGCCGGCGATCGAGGCGAGGGCACGCAAGGTGCTGGAGCGGGTGATCGGCGCCTGACGGTCGTCGTCAGGCCGGCGCGTGTGACTGCACAGTCATCATGACGGCTTGCTTGCGGCGAGCGGACGGAAACTAGTCGATCTGTTCGTTCGGATAGACGCCCCACAGGCGGTTCTGCTCGATCCAGCCGTCGAACCCTTCGCCGGTGAAACGGCACCAGGTGCGGTTGCAGGAGCGGACCAGGCCCTGCACGCGGGGCTCCAGGCGGGCGACGATCCGGCTGCCGGCGGCCTTGTCCATCAGCGATACCAGCTCGTTTTCATGGCCGCGCTGCGGCTGCACCATGCCGGTGCGCCGGCCCGACAACATGGAGTGGAACACCCATGTCTCCGTGCCGTCCCGGTCGCGGATGCGCCGCCAGTTCTCGAATTCGGCGGTGACCTCCACCGGCAGGCCGGAGCGCTGGTAGATCCAGACGACCTCGTGATCGCGGGTCGGGCCCATGCGGGCATTGACCCGCTCCGACTTCAGGCTGACGAAGCGCGGCACCGGCAGGCGCGTCTGCGACCCCAGCGATCCCGTGATCTCGGCGGCCTCGACAGGCGCCGGGCCGGCGAGAACGATCGAAACGAGTGCGGCCAGGGCCGCGGCAACGATACGATGACGCATACGCAACTCACACAGGGGTATTGCTGCCGGACCCGTCCGAAAGACAGGTCGATACAGGGATCCGACCGCTTTGTCTGGCGCGGGCCTTCTGATAGAGAGGGCCCGACGGACCGCAGTCTGGCCCAACAGGGTTAAGACTGATTTGACGAGGCGGTCCCGACAGGTTGAATCGAGGGTTCAAGGATGGCGAACCGCAAGAAGCCGCTCGTCGTCGTGACGCGCAAGCTGCCGGATATGGTCGAGACGCGCATGCGCGAGCTGTTCGAGACCCGGCTGAATGTCGACGACAAGCCCATGAGCCAGGAAGAACTGGCCGCCGCGGTCAAGGTCGCCGACGTGATCGTGCCGACCGTCACCGACAGGATCGACGCGGCCCTGCTGTCGCAGGCCGGCCCGCAGCTCAGGCTGATCGCCCAGTTCGGCAATGGCGTCGACAATATCGACGTCGCGACCGCCGTGCAGCGCGGCATCACCGTGACCAATACGCCCGGCGTCCTGACCGAGGACACCGCCGACATGACCATGGCGCTGATCCTGGCCGTGCCGCGCCGGCTGGCCGAAGGGTTCGAGGTGCTGGAACATGGCGACTGGGGCGGCTGGTCGCCGACCTGGATGCTCGGCAAGCGCATCCACGGCAAGCGGCTCGGCATTATCGGCATGGGCCGCATCGGCCAGGCGCTGGCCCGCCGCGCCGCCGCCTTCGGCATGCAGATCCACTATCACAACCGCCGCCGGCTGACCGAAAAGGTCGAGCGCGAGCTGGAGGCGACCTATTGGGAGAGCCTCGACCAGATGCTCGCCCGCATGGACATCGTGTCGGTCAACTGCCCGCACACGCCGGCGACCTATCACTTGCTGTCGGCGCGTCGCCTGAAGCTGCTCAAGAAGGAAGCCTTCATCGTCAACACCGCGCGCGGCGAGATCATCGACGAGGTCGCGCTGACCCGCATGATCGAGGCGGGGGATCTGGCCGGCGCCGGCCTCGACGTGTTCGAGCACGAACCGGCGGTCAATCCGCGCCTGTTGAAGCTCGCCAAGGCCGGCAAGGTGGTGCTGCTGCCACATATGGGCTCGGCCACCATCGAAGGCCGCGTCGACATGGGCGAGAAGGTGATCGTCAACATCAAGGCCTTCATGGACGGCCACAAGCCGCCGGACCGCGTGCTGCCCAGCATGCTGTGAGGCGAGGGGCCGCGATTTGCTCCCCTTGAAGATGGCGCGCTGGAACCGCCATCTTCACCTCACGCTCGAGGGGGCTGGCTGGTTTACATAGGGCTACAAGAGCCCAGGGCGTCACCCCCAAGGCAAAGCAATTGCTTTGCCGGGGCGAGCGAAGCGAGGGAAGGGGGTCCAGGAGCCGCTTGGCCGCGCTTCAAGCGCATGAGCCAGCTATCCAGGTGGCTATTCGCGGCACTACGGTTTTCGCTCTGCAACCCCTGGATCCCCTTCCCCTCGCTTCGCTCGGCCGGGGATGACGTAGAGAATGCCGACAACTGGATGCCTGCTTCGGCTTCCAACGCTCATGTCCTGGACTTATGTGAACCCGACAGCTCCGCCGGGGACAGGTGGGGGCGGTGGTTTCGGCGTAAAATCCCGAAGGGCTGCAAATTCAGGCTCTCTGGGAGATTATGCGAACGCTCTCGGCGATAGCAGGGCCTCAGCCGCCCGTACCGCTCAGCGGATTGTCCGGGTCCCAGCGATAGCGGATGGTCTCGAAGCGCATGTCGCGCATGTCGAGCATCATCAGGCGGCCGACCAGGCCCTCGCCGAAACCGACGATCTCCCTGATCACCTCGAGCGCCATCATCGCGCCGACGACGCCGGTGAGCGCGCCGAGCACGCCGACCTCCGAGCAGGTCGGCACGGTGCCCGGCGGCGGCGCATCGGGAAACAGGCAGCGATAGGTCGGATTGGGCGTGCCGTCCGGCCCCTTCTCATGGCCTCGGATGGTGGTCAGCGTCGCGTCGAAAGTGCCGACCGCGGCCGTGATCAGCGGCTTGCCCTCGTGGAAACAGGCATCGGAAACGGCGTAGCGGGTGGCGAAATTGTCCGAGCCGTCGGCAACGAGGTCATAGCCGCGCACCAGTTCGCGGGCGTTTGTCGGCGTCAGCCTGGTGATATGGGCGATGACCTCGACATGGGGGTTGAGCCGGCGAATCGCGCCGGCCGCGCTTTCGGTCTTGAGCACGCCGAGATCGGGCGTCGCATGGATCACCTGGCGCTGCAGATTGGACAGCGAGACCGCGTCGTCGTCGACAATGCCGAGCGTGCCGATGCCGGAGGCCGCAAGATAAAGCAGCAACGGCGCGCCCAGGCCGCCGGCGCCGATCACCAGGACCTTCGCCCGGCCGAGCTTCTGCTGCCCGGGCCCGCCGACCTCGCGCAGCACGATGTGGCGCGCATAGCGCTCGAGTTCGTCCGCCGAGAGCATCAGCCGACCGACAGGCCGAGAGCCTGTCGCACCCTGACACGCACGGCATGGCCGCCGCGAGGCATGGAGGCCACCTGGCGCCCGCCCGCGGCCTTCAGCGCCGCGAAGATGTCGCCCGGCCGGCCGGCGGGCGAGACATGCGTCGGTTGGGGGTGCAAGGCGTTCATGCGCTGGATAGGCTCCGCTCGACGTCGAGGCGGACAAGGATGGTGCCCGCATCGATCAGAAACAAGAGTTCGCTTGGGAGGACAGGCATGACGATCGGATTTATCGGGCTCGGACGCATGGGGCGGGGCATGGCCTCCAACCTGCAGACCAAGGGCTTCTCGCTCATGGTGCATGACGTGGCCGAGGCGCCGGTGACGGCGCTCGAGACGCTCGGCGCCCGGCGCGGCACGCCGGCCGAGATCGCGGCGGCCTCCGACATCGTCGTCACCATGCTGCCGACCGGCAAGGAGGTCGGCGAGGTCGTGCTGGCGCCCGGCGGCGTGCTCGACCATGCCAAGCCCGGCACCATGATCCTCGATATGTCGACGATCGACCCGGAAACCACCGACAGGCTGCATGCCGAGACGCGGGCGCGCGGCATGACCGCAGTCGATGCGCCGGTCGGCCGGCTCGCCTGGCATGCCGATCGCGGCCAGAGCCTGTTCATGGTCGGCGCGGACGATGCCGACTATGCCCGCGCGCTGCCCCTGCTGCAGGCCATGGGCACGACCATTCATCACAGCGGCGGGCCGGGTGCGGGCACGCGCATGAAGCTCGTCAACAATTACCTGGCGATCATTCTCTGCCAGCTCAATGCCGAGGCCCTGTCGCTGTCGCAGCGTTTCGGCCTGGATCTCGCCAAGACCCTCGACGTGCTCTACGGCACCACCGCCACCAATGGCCAGCTCAAGATCAACTGGCCGAACAAGGTGCTGGCCGGCGATACCGATCCGGGCTTCACCATCGATCTCGCCCACAAGGACCTGTCGCTGATCGTCCAGGCCGCCAATAGCGCGCGGGTGCCGCTGCCGGTGGCCGCCGCCGCGCGCGAGGCCTTCTCGACGGCGCGGGCGCGCGGCTACGGCCAGAACGATTTCTCGGCCATGGTCGACGTGCTCTGCGACATGGCGCAGATCGAGCGGGCGCGGCTGCCGAAGGGCTATACGCCGCCAGCGTGAGAGGCGAATGGGGAAGGAGTTGGTGATTCCGAATTCGCCATTGAACCTCTACGTCACCCCCGGCGAGCGAAGCGAGTGAAGGGGGTCCAGGAGCCGCAGGGCTCCGGTCTCGACACCGCGAAATCGCCGTAACGCCGTGCGCTGATGGCGGCTTGATGTGGCCCTGGACCCCCTTCCCTCGCTTCGCTCGCCGGGGGTGACGTCGGGGTTCGCGGGCCGGGTCGGAGGGCGCCGACCCTACCCCCTACCCCCCGCCATTCGCCCCCTACCCCAGCGTCGTCAGATCCTGGAACCAGTGCTGCGCCTGGGTGTAGCCGGCGACCTTCGGGCCGGTGACATGGGGGTTGGTGTCGTGCACGACCCAGACCAGCAGGGCGTCGTCGACGACCTTTTCGTGGACCCGGGCCATCAGCGCATCCTGTTCCGCGACATTGGTCGAGACCAGCGCCGCGTCGATCAGCCGGTCGACCTCCGGGTTCTTGTAATGGCCCCAGTTCACGCCGGTCGGCGAGACCTGGTTGGAGTGGAAGAAACGGATGAAGGCATAAAGCGGGTCGGAGGTTACATAGGCGACATTGTTGGCGGTAATGCCCTTCAGCGATTCATGCGCCGCGCCCTGGCGCCAGGCGGCGTAGAGCGGCTCGAGCTCGACCACCTTGAAATCGATGTCGATAAAGGCCTCCTTGAACATCTGCTGGACCAGCTCGTTCATCGGCAATGACAGCATCTGGCCGGAGCCGGAGCTCGCGATGATGAACTGGGTCTTCAGGGGATTGCCGGCGGAATAGCCGGCTTCGGTCATTAGCTTGCGCGCGGCGTCGACGTCATATTTCAGTTCGAAAGCCGGCTTGCCGAACCAGGGGCTGGTCCGGTCGACCTGGCCATAGGCGGGCTTGGCGAGGCCGCCGAGCAATTCGACCACCGAGGCGCGGTCGATCGCCAGATTGGCGGCCTTGCGCGTGCGGATATCGGTCCAGGGCGAGCCCGGCAAAGTCGACAGGTGATAGTTCCAGACGTGCGGCGTGACGTTGTCGATCAGCCGGAAACCGGCCTGTTTCAGCCGCGGCATGACGTCGGGGGCAGGGGCCTCGATCATGTCGACGGAACCCGACAGCAGCGCATTGGTGCGGGTGATGGTCTCGGGCAGGCAGGACAGGATGATCCGCTCGGCCTTGGCGAGCCGGCTCTTGTCCCAGTAGTCGGGGTTGCGGACCAGTTCGCACAGCTCGCGCGGCACCAGGCGGGCGAGCTTGAACGGGCCGGTGCCTGATGGTTCGCTGGCAAAACGCTGCCAGTCGCGGCCGACCTTCTCATATTGCGCCGGGCTCGACACCAGGAACCACAACATCTGATAGGGGAAGAACGAATCGACCGTCCTGGTGGTCACTTCCACCGTCATGGCGTCCAGCTTGCGCCAGCCGGCGACCGAGGGCAGCCGGGCGCGCACCTGGGACGACTGGCGCTGGTCGAAATGCGGCGCCTGACTGTTCAGCACCTTGTCGAAATTCCACACCACCGCATCGGCGTCGAAAGCCGAGCCGTCATGGAATGTCACCCCCGGTCGCAGCTTGAACAGCCATTTCTTCGCGTCGGCCGGGTCGATCGCCCATTCGGTCGCGAGCCCCGGCACGAGCTTGCCCGGCCGGTCCGCGACATTCATTTCCCAGGCGACCAGCGGGTCGTAGAGCGTATAGCCGGTGAACTGATAGCCGCCGGCGCCGCGGTCCGGCTGGCCGGTGGTCTGCGGGATGTCGGCCATCGAGATGCCGTAGCGAATCACCCGTTCCTGGGCCCGCGTGGCGCGGGACGGCGCACCGGCCAAGATCGCGGCGGCGGCGGCGGCCTTCAGGACATCGCGACGGTCGAAACCGGAGAACGGCATGGCCACATCCTCGATCATGCGGGGGATGGGCAAGGCTAGCCGGCCTCCTATTGCTGTCGAGGCGAAGATATTGGCGCGAAATGACCGCCGGATGGGCAGATGGAGGCCAGATTCTGAGACCGGCCACCGGACATGGCAGAGGATATGCCCAGGCCGAGGGCATGGCAGGGCCGTCGAGGCTTGTGCTCGCCGCTGCGACACGGCACCACTGCGCCATGCCGTCGAACCCTCACGTCCTGACGATTCCCGCCTCCAGGCCGCATCTGGCGACCCTGGCGCGCGCGATCCTGGAAGGGGCGGTCATTGCCGGCTGGCCGGACCGCAGCGATCCCCTGTCGCTTGCCGCCGGCACCGTGCTGCTGCCGAACCGGCGCGCCTGCCGGGCCATGCGCGATGCCTTTCTCGCGGTGGCGCCCGACCAGGCCCTGCTGCTGCCGCGCATCGCGCCGATCGGCGATATCGACGAGGATGAATGGGATTTCGCCGATCCCGACCCGCTGGAGACGCTCGGCCTCGAGGCGATCGGGCCGGCCATGGCCTCGCTCGACCGGCGGCTGACGCTCGCCGGCCTGGTGCGCGCCTGGGCGGCCAGCGTCGACCGCGCGGTGATGAAGCTGTCGCCCGCCGATCCGCTGATCGTTTCGGCCTCCACCGGCGATGCCCTGGCGCTGGCCGCCGACCTGATGCGCCTGATGGATCAGGTCGAGACCGAGCGGGTGCCCTGGTCCAATCTCGACCGCATCGTCGAGACCGGGCTCGACACCTTCTGGACCATGACGCGCAGCTTCCTCGCCATCGCGACCGAAGCCTGGCCGGCGCATCTGGCGGCCAATGGCCTGGAGGAGCCGGCGGTCCGGCGCGACCGGCTGATCGCCGCGGAAACCGTGCGGCTGGCGGCATCTCCCGGCCCGATCATCGCCGCCGGCTCGACCGGCTCGATCCTGGCGACCCGCGATCTCCTGAAGGCGATCGCCCACCATCCGCGCGGCGCGCTCATTCTGCCCGGCCTCGACCGGGGCCTCGACGACGCCTCCTGGGAGGCCATCGGCGGGAGCCTGGGCCCGGCCTCGCACGGCCACCCGCAATTCGGCCTGAAGCGGCTGATCGACCATGTCGGTCTCACGCGCAACGCGGTCGGCGATCTCGCGGGTACCGATGGCCATGGCCGCGAGACGCTGCTGTCGGAGGCGATGCGGCCGGCCGTGACCACCGAGCTCTGGGGCGCGTGCATTCACGCGCCGACCGAGGCCATGCTCGCGGACCTGAGCGTGATGGAGGCGGCGAACGAACGCGACGAGGCGCTCGGCGTGGCGCTGGTGCTGCGCGAGGTCGCCGAGAACCCCGAGGCCACCGCCGCCCTGGTGACGCCGGACCGGGCTCTGGCGCGGCGTGTGCTGGCCGAGCTGTCGCGCTGGAACGTGGTGGTCGACGATTCCGGCGGCCGGCCTCTCGCGGGCACACCGGTCGCGGCGGTCGCCCGGCTGGTCGCGGCGCTGGCCTTCGACGATCCCGCGCCGGCGACGCTTCTGGCGCTGATCGGCCATCCCGCGCTCGACCACGGGCTGGAGCCGTGGCGCCGCGACCGGGCGGTCGCGGCGATCGAATTGACCACGCTGCGCGGCTTGCGGCCGCCGGGCGGCCTTGCCGGCTATAAATCCAGGCTCGACCAAGCCATGCCTTCGGCCTCGCCCCGGCCGAACGACCCGGCAAGCCGGGTCGGCGCGGAAGCGCTCGCCGACGGCCGGGCGCTGCTCGGCCGGATCACCGCCGCGCTGGCGCCGCTGATGGCGCTGAGCGAGGCCGAAAACGTACCGCTTTCGGTGTTCGCGGCCGGCCATGGCGCGGCGCTCGACGCGCTCGGGCTCGATGCCGAGGCCGAAGGTGGTGACGAAATCGCCTCGGTGCTGGCCAAGGCGGGCGGTCCGACGGCGGCGGCCTTCGCCCTGCCGCCGCGCGATTATTGCAGCGTTTTCGACGCCCTGATCGCCACCGAGACCGTGCGTGTCCCGGCAAGGCCCGGCGCCCGCATCCGCGTGCTCGGCCTGCCCGAGGCGCGCTTGCTCGACGCCGATACGGTGATCCTCGCCGGCCTGGTCGAAGGCTCCTGGCCGGGCGAGGCCAAGCTCGATCCCTGGCTGAACCGGGCCATGCGGACCGCTTTCGGCATCGACCCGCCGGAACGGCGCATCGGGCTCGCCGCCCACGATTTCTGCCAGCTCCTGGGCAATCGCCGGGTCGTGTTGTCGCGTGCCGCCAAGAGCGGCGGCGTGCCGACGGTCCGCTCGCGCTGGCTGCAGCGGCTGGCCGCGGTGCTCGGGGCCGAGACCTGGCGGGGGCTGGTGGCCAAGGGCGACCGCCTGTTCGGCCTGGCGCATGGTCTCGACCGGCCGGCGGCGATCCGGCCGGTGCTCAGGCCTTCGCCGGCACCGCCGCTGGAGCTCAGGCCGGCGCGCCTGCCGGTGACGGCGATCGAGACCTGGCTGCGCGATCCCTATGCCATCTATGCGCAACATGTCCTGAAGCTCAGCGCGCTCGACGGCCTGGACGAGGTTCCGGGCGCGGCCGAACGCGGCACGGTGATCCACGGCGTGCTGGCCGCCTTCACCCAGGAGGTGCGGACAGGCGGCTTTCCGGCCGACCCGGTCGACCGGCTGCTGGCGCTCGGGCGCGCGCATTTTTCGCCCTATTGGGACGATCCTTCGGTCAGGGCGATCTGGTGGCCGCGCTTCGTCCGCATCGCCCGATGGTTTGCGGTCGAGGACCGGTCGCGCCGCGCCGACCTGATCGACGTTCATGCCGAGATCAAGGGCCGGCTGGAATGGGAGACGCCGGCCGGCCGCCGTTTCGTGCTGACCACCTCGGCCGATCGCATCGACATCCGCAAGGACGGCATGGCCGAAATCGTCGATTACAAGACCGGCCAGCCGCCGAGCGCGGCGCAGGTCCAGTCCGGGCTCTCGCCGCAGCTGGCGCTGGAGGCGGCGGTCTTGAAGAGCGGCGGTTTCCACGAGGTGCCGGCCGATACGCCGATCGGCGCGCTGGTCTATGCCAAGCTCGGCGGGCGTGATCCGGCGGGTGAATTCCTGCCCGTGCGCATGAGCGACGGGAGCGTCGAGGATCTCGTGGCCGAGACTTTTGGCCGGCTGCGCGAGCTGGTCGCGGCCTTCGAAAACCCGGCGCAGGGCTATCTGTCCTGGGCCATTCCGCAATTCGTCGGCGGCCGTTCCAACGACTATGCCCATCTCGCGCGGGTCAAGGAATGGTCGGCGGCCGGCGGCGGAGGTGGCGAATGAGCCGCGCGATCGTCGCTCCGCCCGAGGCGGCCCTGGCCCAGCGCAAGGCCTCCGATCCCTCGCTCTCGGCCTGGGTCGCCGCCAATGCCGGTTCCGGCAAGACCTATGTGCTGGCGCGCCGGGTCGTCCGGCTGATGCTCGAGGGCACGCCGCCCGGCGCGATCCTCTGCCTGACCTTCACCAAGGCGGCCGCCGCGACCATGGCCAACCGGGTCTTCGCCATGCTCGGCGAATGGACCGGCTTCGACGATGCGCGGCTCACCGCCGCGCTGCGTGATCTCGACGGCGTCACGCCCAGTACCCGCCGGCTGGTTCGCGCCCGGCGGCTGTTCGCCGAAGCACTCGAGACCCCTGGCGGCCTGAAGGTGCAGACGATCCACGCCTTTTGCGAAAGGGTGCTGCACCAGTTTCCGTTCGAGGCCAATGTCGCCTCGCAATTCACCGTCATGGACGATCGCGGCAAGGCCGAGACGGTCGAACGGGCCAAGCTCGCCGTGCTGCTCAAGGCGGCCGCCGATCCGGACGGCCGGCTCGGCCGGGCGCTCGCCTCGCTCTCGGTCGCCGCCGCCGACCAGACGGTCGCCGACCTCCTGTCCGAAGCGGTCGATGCGCGCGACGTGCTGCTCGGGCAGGTGCGGTCCGAGGCCGATCTCGACCGTGCCATGGCGGCGCTCGGGGTGGCGCTCGGGGTCTCGCCCGAGGACAGCGAGCAGAGCCTCGCCGCAGAGGCGCTCGGCGCCGCGATCCTCGCGCCGTCCGAATGGCCGTCGGTCGCCGCGACCCTCGAGCATCTCTCCACCAAGGCGACCGAACGCGACATCGCGGCGCGCCTGCGCCTGGCAGCCCGCGACCCGGCCCTGTTCGTCGAGCACTACCGGGCGATTTTCTTCACCAAGGAGGGCGAGCCACGCAAGACCCTCCTCACCAAGGCTGTTCGTGACGCCGAGCCGGCGCTCGCCGCCCGCTTCGACCGGGAGCAGGAGCGGCTCGGGGCCTTGCAGCGCCGCCAGAAGGCGGCGGTGCTGCGCGACCGCACCGCCGCCCTGCTGACGCTCGCCGAGGCCGTGCTGACCCGGGTGGAAGCGGAAAAGGCGGCACGCGGCGCGCTCGATTTCGACGATCTGGTCGGCAAGACGCGCGCCCTGTTCGCCCGGGTCGACGCGCGCTGGATCCTCTACAAGCTCGACCAGGGCATCGACCATATCCTGGTCGACGAGGCCCAGGACACCAGCCCCGGGCAATGGGAGCTGGTCAGCGCGCTGGTCGCCGAATTCACCGACGGCGAGGGCGCGCGGGAGACGGCGCGCACCCTGTTCGTCGTCGGCGACGAGAAACAGTCGATCTATTCGTTCCAGGGCGCCGATCCCGCCTGGTTTACCGACATGCGGCTGAAATTCGCCCGGGCCTTCGGCCAGGCCGGCAAGCCGTTCGAGCAGGTCCGGCTGAATTTCTCGTTCCGCTCGACATCCGCCGTGCTGGGCGCGGTCGACCGGGTCTTCGACGACCCGGCGACGCGCCGGGGCCTGTCCTCGGATCAGGGGCCGCTGGCGCCGCACGAGGCGGCGCGGCGCAGCGCGCCCGGCATCGTCGAATTGTGGCCGCCGATCGAGAAACAGGAGACCGAGGAGCGATCGCCCTGGACCGCGCCGCTCGACGCCGTGGAGATTTCCGATCCGGTGGCGCGGCTCGCCGACCGCATCGCCGGCCATATCCGCATCTGGCTCGATCGCCGCGAGCGGCTGCCGGACAAGGACCACCCCATCGCGCCCGGCGACATCCTGATTCTGGTGCGCCGGCGCGGCGCCCTGTTCGAACAGGTGATCAGGGCCCTGAAGAACCGCAACGTGCCGGTGGCGGGCGCCGACCGCCTGGTGCTCGGCGAACATATCGCGGTCATGGACCTGATGGCGCTCGCCGATTGCATGCTGACGCCGGATGACGACCTGTCGCTGGCGGCGGTGCTGAAGAGCCCGCTGGTCGGGATCGGCGAAGACGAGCTCCTGGCGCTCGCGGCGAACCGCCCCGGCTCGCTCTGGGACGCGGTCCAGGCCGCCGGCACGCCCTATGCCCGGCAGATCCGGCGCTGGCGCGACGAAGCGCTCACCCTGACGCCGGCGAGCTTTTTCGCCCAGGTGCTGTCGCGCGACGGCGGCCGGGCCGCCATGCTGGCCCGGCTCGGCTTCGAGGCGGCCGATGCGATCGACGAATTCCTGTCGCTGGCGCTCACCTTCGAGGCGAGCGACATTCCGACGCTGCGCGGTTTCCTCGGCATGATGCGGGCGAGCGCGACGGAGGTGAAACGCGACATGGACCTCGGCCGCGACGAGGTGCGGGTGATGACCGTGCACGGCGCCAAGGGGCTGGAGGCCGATATCGTCTTCCTGGCCGATACGATGAGCAAGCCGGGCGGCCAGTTCGATCCGAAACTGTTCAAGATCGCACCCGGCAACGCGCCGGACGGAGCCTTGCCTCATCTCGTCTGGTCGCCGTCGAAAAAGGCCGATGTCGAGATGGTCGCCGATGCGCGCGAGCATCACCGCGACCGCCAGGCGCAGGAATATCGCCGGCTGCTTTATGTCGCGATGACGCGTGCCGCCGACAAGCTGATCATTTGCGGGGCGAAACCGGTCAAGGGCGCGAACGATGCCTGGTACGACATGATCGCCCAGGCCTTCGACGGCAAGGCCGTGGAACAGCCGGCCGATGACGGGGACGGCCTGGTCCGGCGCTGGCGCGAAGGCCAGTCGGATGAGGTCGGCGCCGCGCCGGCCGAGGCCGGCGGCCCGGCGGCGAGCGGCGAGCCCGGCTGGCTCCGGCGGCCCGCGCCCGTCGTCGCGATCCCGCCGCGCCCGGTGACGCCTTCCGGATTGGGCAAGGGCCGGCGCCTGCCGTTTTCGCCGGAAGCGACGGCTGCCCGCGAGGCCGCGCTGCAGCGCGGCACGCTGACGCACCGGCTGCTGCAATCCCTGCCCGATGTCGCGCCGGAGCGGCGCGAGGAGGCGACCCGGCGGTTCCTGGCGCGCCAGGCGGCACTCGACGAGGGCGCGCGCCAGGCGATCGCGGTGAGCGTCGCAGCGATCCTGGCCGATCCGCGTTTCGCGCCGCTGTTCACCGCCGCCAGCCGCGCCGAGGTGCCGATCGCCGGCAGGCTGAACGGCCGGCCGGTGTCCGGGCAGATCGACCGGCTGATCATCGAGCCGGGCCGGATCATCATCGCCGATTTCAAGACCAACGACCCGCCGCCGCGCCATCCGGGCGAGGTGCCGGAAGCCTATGTGACGCAGCTCGCCCTCTATCGGGCGCTTCTGGCGCTTGTCCACGCCGACCGGCCGATCGAGGCCTGGCTGGTCTGGACCGCCGTGCCGGACATCATGGTCATTTCCGAAGGCGCGCTTGCCGCCGCGCTTGCGGCGGAAGGCTTCGGTCCCTGATCAGAGCGAGGAGAGCGGCGGCAGGCTGTCGTCCTTGCCGGTCAGCGCCGCCGAATGCAGGCTGCGCACGCGCGCCTCGAGGTAATGGGCGATGGCTTTGCGATCGGCGCTCGGATCGAAGGGCACGGGATTGCCGAAGATCACGTCGACATCGACCGCGCCGTCCTTGAGCATGGCCCAGGCATGCGGGATCATGGCGATGTCGCCGGCCCAGGACATGCGCGGCCGGTGCTGGCGGCCGGCGGGCAGGCCGTTGATGCGCCGGTAGGCGAGCGCGATCGGCTGGATCCAGACGCTTTCGCCGGTGGCCCTGGCCAGGCTCTCGGCCGCGCCGATCAGCGCGCCGCGAAATTTCAGGATGCGATTGCCGTCGGACGAGGTGCCTTCGGCGAACAGCACCACCGGCTCGCCCTCGCGCATCCGCTCGATCATTTCATCGGCCGTCTTGGGCGTCGCGTGGCGCCTTTCGCGATCGACGAAGATCGACCGCTGCAGCTTGGCGAGATAACCGAAGACCGGCCAGGTCGCGACCTCCGACTTGGCGACGAAGGAGACCGGCGCCAGCGAGCCGAGCACCACGATGTCCATCCAGCTGACATGGTTCGGCACATAGAGCACGGGGCGATGGGTGGTCGGTTCGCCGCGCACCGTCACCTTGGTGCCGAGCGCGGCGAGAGCGACCCGGTGGAACAGCATGGGCACGGTGTGCCGCGCCGGCAGTTTCAGCGCGTGGGCGATCATCTGGACCGGCAGCAGGACCAGGGCCGCGACGATCAGGACGGCAAGCCAGAAAATGGCGCGCACCGTGTCGAACGGGCTCGCGCCTTCGCGGCCGAACTCGCCGGCCGGCGGCTGCTCGGCGGGCGGCAGCTTGGTGGACGGCAGCTTGGTGGACGGCTCTTGGGCGGACCGCAGTTCAGTGCTCGTCATCGAGGGGCACGCAATAGAGTTCGAGGCGATGGTCGACCAGCTTGTAGCCGAGCTTGCGGGCCACCTCGGCCTGCAGCCGTTCGATCTCCTCCGACTGGAACTCGACCACCCGGCCGGTGCGCAGATCGATGAGGTGATCGTGGTGTTCTTCCGGAATGGTCTCGTAGCGGGCGCGGCCGTCGCCGAAGGCGTGGCGGGTGATGATGCCCGAATCCTCGAACAGCTTGACCGTCCGGTAGACCGTCGACAGCGAGATATTGGTGTCGATGGCATTGGCCCGGCGGTGCAGTTCCTCGACGTCGGGATGGTCCTCGGCCGAGGCGATGACCCGCGCGATGACCCGCCGCTGATCGGTCATCCGCATGCCCTTGGCGATGCAGGCTTCTTCGATCGAATTGAGCGATGTCTCTGTCTTCGCCGATGCCACGGAGGCGCTCCTTCCACGATGGCCCGAACCTATAGCGTCCCCGGTCTGGTCCGTCACCCCCGGGAGGCGACCGGCCGCTCGACCGTCGGGCCGGCGGCGGCGCCGACGACCTCCTCGTCGTCATATTCGCTTTGCATGGCCAGCGCGCGCCGACGGTCGGCGAGGGCAGCGTTGAGCCGGTCGAGGGCCAGCGTCAAGGTGGCGAAACGTCCTTCGTCGAAGCCCGGCTCCTTCGATTTCTCGATCGATTCGACGAAAATGTCGTCGGCGACCTGGGCGATCCGGTCGAGCGTGTCGGGATCGTCGGTGGCACGGACCTCGCGCAGCAGCTGCAGCACATCCGGCAGCCGGCCGGGATCGGGCTCGCGCCGGCCGACGCCGAAATAGCCGATCACGCCGGCAATGGCCGAGCCGCCGAGCGAGAGGCCGAAGATCAGCAGATAGAGATAGTCGCTATATTGCTCGAGAAAGGTCTTCTGCTCGCCGGTGAGATAGCCCCGCGCGCCCGGATGAACCTGGACCGAAGAGCCCTTTTCGGTCTCCGGCACCTCGATGCGGAAGGCGACCGGGTGCTGGGTCGCGAGCGAGGGCCTGAGCGTGAACAGCTGCTGGGTGAATTCCGAGACGGCGGCGTCGGGCAGGTTCCGGCTGGCGACCAGATAGTGCACGACGCCGAGGGTCGGGAAACCCTCTGGCGGCCGCGGCGGGTTGGAGCCGAAGGACCCGGCGACCACGTCGATCGATTCGAGGAAGAACACCCGTTCGGCCATGGCCTCGGCCTCGCGGATCGGCACCAGAGTGATCTTGCCTTCCGGGGCCTCGCGGATCAGGCCGGCCATGGCGTCGGCGACCGGCTTGGTCGAGGCCGGGCCGATGGTCACGAGCGCCTGGATCCGGCCCTTCTTGAAGGCATCGCCGGTTTCCCAGGGCAGGATGTCGACGAGCCGGACGCTCGAGGGCTGAATGCCGTGCTCGCGCAGGATGGTCTCGACCAGGCGGACATTGAAGCCGGTGCCGCGTCCCATGACGCCGACGGTCTTGCCGGGCAGGTCGGTCCAGCGCTCGATGCCGGATGCGGCGGGTGCGCCGAGCACCACGGGATTGCGCTGCCAGATCGCCACCGCCAGCGCCGATGGCGGGAATGCGATATCGGCGCGGACGATCGCCAGGTCGGCGTCGCCGCGGTCGATCTTGGCGGCGCTGTCGCTCGGCGATTCGGACGATACCAGCCTGAGGCGGACGCTCGAGCGTTCGCGCGCCAGCGACAGCCTGAGGGCGTCGACCAGTTTGGCCGCCTCCGATCCGGCGGGCCCGATCGCGAAAGTCAGGGTCGTCGGCCGGTTGACCCAGTAGGTCGCGAGTGCCGAGCAGCCGATCAGGGCACTCAGAACACCGAAAATAACGAGGCGCGTTCGGGTCATACGGGTCTCACACTGGGTCCCCATGATGGCTGTTTTGCGCTGCGACGGAAATACCCCGCATTGCGGAGCCCGGGCGGGGCCGCTTGATCGCGACAATCGGCCGCCGCGCCGGCGTTACCGTAGCGGACGGGTCACCGTCCGGCAGCGCGGCCCGCGCGCCTCGACGAGGACGCCATAATCCTCGATGGCGGAATCGCAGATCCGGCATTGCCGCTGCTGCACCACCCGGCCGCCACGCAGGCGGCGCTCGACGATCCGGCAATGGGCGGCGTCGGCGGGCGGCACCCGTCGCGCATCTGCGACCGGCGGCGAGGGCCTCCGCCCCTGAACCGGCTGCGGCACGAACCAGGGCTGGACGCGCCGGTCCGATTCCTGGCGGCGCAGGTCGTTCTGCCACCTCTGCTGGTCCTGGATCTGCTGGCGCTGGATCTGCTGCTGCTGCAATTGCTGCGAGTCGCGCTGCTGCTGTTGCAGCCGGAGCTGTTGCTGCTGCTGCCAGATCTGCTGCTGCGGATCGCCGCTGCCGAGCGGCAGGCCGAGCGGGCCGCCCGAGGTGATGGGATCGCCGGGGATGCGGACCTGGGCCATGGCTGGGCTTTCCGGCAGCAGAACCAGTCCGGCAGGGATCGCCAGCAGCAGCAAGGCGATGAAGCTCCGGCGGAACGGCGTCATGATCCTGGCCTCACCTTGGCAGCTGTCGCGAGCCGAGCCGGCTCACGACAGCAACTCCTTTATACAGGCTCCGGATCCGCCGGCCGGATCAATCGATGGTGATGACCACCCGGCCGCGAATGCGGCCGTCGATAATGGCCTGGCCGGCCTCGATGACGCCTTCGAGCGGAATCGTCGAGGTGATGGTCGCGAGCTTCTCCCGATCGAGATCCTGCGCCAGCCGCGACCAGGCCTCCAGCCGGAGCGGCTTCGGCGCCATGACCGAATCGACACCGAGCAGCGATACGCCGCGCAGGATGAAGGGCGCGACCGTGGTCGGCAGATCCATGCCCTGGGCGAGGCCGCAGGCAGCGACCGCACCGCCGTAACGGGTCATGGCGAGGACATTGGCCAGCGTATGGGAGCCGACCGAATCGATGCCGCCGGCCCAGCGCTCGCGGGCGAGCGGTTTGGCCGGGCTGGACAATTCGGCGCGGTCGATGATCTCGGCCGCACCCAGCGCGGTGAGATAGGCGGCCTCCTGCGGCCGGCCGGTAGAGGCGACGACATGGTAGCCGAGCCTGGCGAGCAGGGCGGTCGCGACCGAGCCGACGCCGCCGGCGGCGCCCGTCACCACGACCGGCCCGCGCTCCGGCCGGATGCCGTGACGCTCCAGCGCCATGACGCAGAGCATGGCGGTATAACCGGCCGTGCCGATCGCCATGGCCTCGGCGGCGGACAGGCCGGCGGGCAGGGGCACCAGCCAGTCGCCCTTGACCCGGGTCTTTTCGGCGAAGGCGCCGAGATGGGTCTCGCCGGTGCCCCAGCCATTGAGAATGACCGCATCGCCCGGCTTGAAATCGGCATGGCTGGAGGTTTCCACCACGCCGGCGAAATCGATCCCGGGGATCATCGGGAAGCGGCGGACCACTGGCGCCTTGCCGGTCAGCGCCAGCCCGTCCTTGTAGTTGAGCGTCGAATGCGAGACGCGCACGGTGACGTCGCCGTCCATCAGGTCGCTTTCGTCGAAGGTGGACAGCGAGGCGGTCGTACCGGTCTCGCCCTTGGTCACCACCACCGCCTTGAACTTAGCCATCACGTCGTCTCCTCATCAGGTCGGCGCCAAAATCGTCTGCCGGCGCGGCAAGGGCAAGGGGCTTGGCCCCCGTCGATCGGAGGAGTTCGCGTGCGGCTTGCGCGCCTGGCGCGGGTGCGACGCCGGCTGACCTTTACACCTTGCCGGCCGGACGCTTCGATGCCGCTTGCGCCGGCCGTCGATGTCGCGGCCTTTGCCGAGGGGATCGAACATGGCCAGGGTGACCGGCATAGGCGGGCTGTTCTTCAGGGCGCAGGATCCGAAGGCGCTGGCGACCTGGTACGAGACGCATCTCGGCATCGACGATATCGCCAAGGTGGTCTGGCGGCAGCAGGCTGGCCCGACGATTGTCACGCCGTTTGCCGCGGATACCAGTTATTTCGGGCGGCCTGCCCAGCAATGGATGGTCAATTTCCGAGTCGACGATCTCGATGGGATGATGGCCGCCCTGAAGGCGGCCGGCATCGCGGTGGAAACCCGCGAGGAATGGGATTCGGAGGTGGGGCGGTTCTGCCGCATCCACGATCCCGAGGGCAATCCGATCGAATTGTGGGAGCCGTCGGCATCGATGCGGGAGTGACGCCGCGCGCGAAAACGCCGCGCCTGCCCTTCTCCCAGGCCACTGCCACGGCCAGCGCGTGGGGCTTAACGTCCCGCGACGCCAGGGCATGCATGGTCGGCGATGCATGGTCCCCGCGGCCGCCGGTGGGTTCGCCAATGATCTATCTGTTCTGGTCGCTGCCCCTGGTCGCCATCGGGCTGCTCATGGCGTCGGGCCGGGTCAGTTCGGTCGGTGCCGGCCTGAGTGGAGCGGTGCTGGCAGGCCTGGTCGCGCTGGCGGCGGCGCCGGTGCCGATGACCGCCTTCGACGTGGCGACGGCCGCCGCCAAGGGCCTGTGGCTGGCCTGGCTGGTCGCCGCCGTGATCCTTGCCGGCCTGTTTTTTCGCGACATCGTCTCCGGCGATGACGGGCGGGCGCGGCCGCCGCCGGCCGGGCCTGAGGATCGGCGGCGGCGGGCCTTCGCCGCCTGTTTCCTGGTCGGGCCCTTCGCCGAGGCGGCCACCGGCTTCGGTGTCGGCCAGGTCGCCACCATCGCCATGCTGCGCGGCATCGGGCTGGCGCCGCTGCATGTCGTGCTGCTGGCGCTGTTCAGCCAGATCCTGGTGCCGTGGGGAGCCATGGCCAATGGCACGCTCGTCGGCGCGGAATTCGCCGGCCTGTCGCCGCGCGAACTCGGCACGTCGAGCGCGATCCTGAGCGTGCCGCTTCTCGCGATCTGGCTCGCCCTGTTCTGGCGCATGGCCAAGGCAGCGGGCCTCGAGGGTTCGGGCCGGCTCCTGGCAACCGAACTCGCATGGGTGCTGGCCACAGCGGTGCTGCTGATCCTGACCAATCGGCAGCTCGGGCCGGAGATCGCGGCGCTGGTCGCGCTGGGGCCGCTGATCGTGCTGCAGTTCTGGCGCGACGAGCGGCCGGATCGCGCGGCCTGGCTGTCGACGCTCAGGGTCGGCCTGCCCTATGCCGGGCTGATCGCCGGCCTCGCGGCGAGCCGCGGCATCCCGGCCTTGGCCGATGGGCTCGGCCATGCCGCCGCGTTGCGGCCTTTCGCCGACAGTCCGGCCTGGCTGCCCCTGCTTCACCCGGGCTCCTGGTTGCTGGCCGTCGGCCTGGTCACGGCGCTCGTTTCGGGCCGCCGGCGCGCCATCGGCCCGGCCGCCGGCTCGGTATGGCGGAATGGTCGGAACTCCGTCCTGACCATCGCCGTCTATCTGGTCGTCGCGCGGATCATGGCCGATTCGGGCATTGCCGCCGCGCTCGCTCTGGGCCTGCGGCAGGTGCTCGGCCCCTTCGCCGCGCTGGCGACGCCCTGGCTCGCCGGCACTTTCGGCTTCCTGACCGGCAGCGGCAATGCCTCCAACGGCCTGCTGATGACCTCGCAGGCGGGCATTGCCTCGGACGGCCGGATTCCGCTCGCCTGGATCGCCGCCATCCAGAACACGGCGGCGGCCGCGCTGACCATGCTTTCGCCGGCGCGGGTCGCCATGGGCTGCGCGCTGGTCGGTCATCGCGAGCTCGAGCGGGCCGTCTATCGCAAAGCCTGGCCGCTCGGCGCGGCGCCGCTGGTGGCGCTGTCGATCCTCGCCGCCCTGTTCATCATCGGCTCCTGACGGCGCGGTCATCCGTATTCGACCGGAAACGCAGAAAGGGCCTCGCCTCGATTAGCGTTCGGCCAGCAGGGCTGGGCGCCGATGACCGACAAGACCGACGCAGTTTCGCCTGATGCGGCCGAGACGCCGCATTTCCACGGCCATCGCGAGCGGCTGCGCAAGCGCTTCCGCGAGGCCGGCGCCGCGGCGCTGGCCGATTACGAGCTGATCGAGCTGGTGCTGTTCCGGGCGATCCCCCGGCGCGACGTCAAGCCGCTGGCGAAAGCCCTGCTGAAGCGATTCGGATCCTTCGCCGACGTGGTCGCCGCGCCCGAATTGCGGCTCGCCGAGATCGACGGCATGAGCCTGGCGGCGATCACCGAGCTGAAAGTGGTCCAGGCCGCCGCGATCCGTTTCGGCAAGAGCCGGATCGAGCGCCGGGCGGTCCTGTCATCCTGGACCGCCGTCATCGACTATTGCCGTTCCGCCATGGCCTTTGCCGAGCGCGAGCAGTTCCGCGTGCTCTATCTCGACAAGAAAAATGCGCTGATCGCCGACGAGGTGCAGGGCGAAGGCACGGTCGATCACACCCCGGTCTATCCGCGCGAAGTGGTCAAACGCGCCCTCGAACTGTCGGCGACCGCGCTGATCCTGGTGCACAACCACCCCTCCGGCGACCCGACGCCGTCGCGGGCCGACATCCTGATGACCCAGCAGATCGTCGATATCGCCAGGCCACTGGGCGTCGCGGTGCACGACCACATCATTGTCGGCCGCGACGGCCATGTCAGCTTCAAGGGGCTGGGGCTGTTCTGACGGAGCCGTCCGGTCTAGCCGGGTTTCGTCTCGGAGCCGGCCATCGCGCGAACCTCGCAGGTTCCCTCCCAGCCCGGCATGAACTCGGCGTGAAGCTGCATGAACTCGACCGCAGACGCGACGGCGGCCTCCTTGTTCGGCAGCTCGAAAATGGCATAGCCGCCAACGACCTCCTTGGCCTCGGCGAAGGGGCCGTCGATCACGGTGACCTGATTCCTGGCGACATTCACCTGTGCGCCCATGGCGAGCGGCATCAGCCCGCCGTCGTCGAGCATGCGACCGGCCTTGATCTCGCGTTGGGCGAGCTTGTGCATCGCCTCCATGAGCGCGGGCGTCGGCGGCCCGCCATGGGCGGATCTGACCATGAACATGAAGCGCATCGGACAACTCCTTCAGGGCGGGCCAAGGGCGTCATTGCCGTCGAACCGTCCCGCCCATCGCCTCGACGAACCAGTTCCCTGGGGATCGACAGGCGTCGCGGATAAATTACACCGGCGATCTGCCGAATGCCCGAGGCCGGCGGTGGCCGGCCATCCGCCCGGCCTCGGGCATTCGGCATGACCCAAAAAAGAAGGGCCGCGACCTCTGGGGTCGCGGCCCTTGGTGTCGGAGGGGCCCGATGGTCAGGCGGCGCGCATGGCCGTGGTTTCCGCCGCTGCCTGCGACCTGGCGACGACACCGCGGCGCCAGGGCTTGAGCACGGCGATGGCGAGGATCGAGGCGAGGATATTGGCCCCCGCGGCGATCAGGAAGACGCCGTCCCAGCTGTTGCTCGACTGCTGCAGGTAGTTGGCGAGCGGCACCAGGAGGGCCGCGGTGCCCTTGGCGGTGTAGAGCAGGCCGGCATTGGTCGCGGCGAATTTCGCGCCAAACGTGTCGGTGCAGGTCGAGGGGAAGAGCGAGTAGATCTCACCCCAGGCGAAGAACACGAAGCCCGACAGCAGCACGAACCAGATGGGATCGTGACCCCAGAGATAGAGCATGTAGATGCCGAAGCCTTCCATGGCGAAGGCGATGAACATGGTGTTCTCGCGGCCGATATTGTCGGAGACCCAGCCGAAGAACGGGCGCGTCAGGCCGTTCAGCACGCGATCGATGGTGGCGGCGAAGGTGATCGCGGTCATGGTCACGCCCATCAGCGTCACCGGCACGTTGTCGATCTTGAAGTCCGCGGCGATCGGCTTGAGGTTGGCGGTGATCATCAGGCCGCCGGCGCCGACGATGACGAACATGAAATACATCAGCCAGAAGATCGGCTGGCGCAGCACTTCGGTCGGTTTGTAGTTGCGGCGCGTCTGGATGATGTTGGCATTGGCGATGACGGTCGGGACCTGGCCGGCGAGCGGGGCGAACAGGAAGAACGCCATGATCACGACGATCACGCCCTGGCCGATGCCGAAATTGATGAAGGCGGCCTGGAAACCCGAGCCCTGGATCATCGCCTGAATGGGGGCGACGGTGAGCGCCGAGCCGGCGCCGAAACCGGCCGCGGTGATGCCGGCGGCAAGGCCGCGCTTGTCGGGGAACCATTTCAAGGCGTTGCCGACGCAGGTGCCGTAGACGGCGCCGGCGCCGATGCCGGCGATGACCTGGCCGAGATAGAAGCCGCTGAGCGTTTCGGCATAGCCGTTGATGACCCAGCCTATGCCGCAGAGAACGCCGCCGAAGATGATGACGACGCGCGGGCCGTATTTGTCGACGAACCAGCCCTCGATCGGGACCAGCCAGGTTTCGAACAGAACGAAAAGGGTGAAGGCCCACTGGATCGCGGCGCGATCCCAGCCGAACTTCTTCTGGATGTCGGGAACGAAAAAGGTCCAGCCGTATTGCAGGTTGGCGATCATCACCATGCAGACGACGCCGATCGCCAACTGCGTCCAACGGTAGCTGTCACTGACGCGTGGAGCTGCCGCTCCTCCTTGTGCAATATCGTTCATTTCCTACCCCTGATTGTGTTCTCATGGCGACTTGCTGTCGCTCATTAAGGGGCAGTGTGGTATATGTTATGCCAGACCGCAAGACAAAAGAGAGCGGAAAAGCGCGGGCCGGCGTCGTCCCGGCCAAATGAAAAGGGAGGGCCCATGCCCTCCCCATGCAGATCCGGATGGTCAGCCGTAGGCTGGTTCAGAGACCGAACGGGCCGGTGGCGCCGTTGCGGGCATTGATCACGGCGACGCGATCGAGGAAGGCGCCGATCGGAGCCCAGAGGCGCTCGGCCAGGCTCTGGCGGCGGCGGTACTGCGTGAGAAGGTGCGTCGTCATATCTGTCTCCAGTCCAGCGTGATGCCCTCTTCTGGCATGCCACATGCCAACTTCGCCAGATTTCATATTGCATCGCAGCTCAGCAAATATTGCATCGCACAAGATCGCTGCCAAGGGTTGCGGTCCGCACAGGCGGCGAAATCGACGCCCGTGAAACCAGCCGGCAACGCCATTGACAGTCCGATAACTGGCATGCCACGTATCTGGCATACGTCGTGCCAAACCAAGTCCAGACCTCTGCGAGGCGCTGTGAAGGTCCAATCGAGCCGTAACTCGACGGAATTGATCCGCTCCTCGCTTGCGGGCCGCAGCGGCGTCGTCCTGTCCATCGAGATGGTCAAGCCGGAACGGACTTTCAAGCAAAGGGTCTATGCGGACCTCAAGCGCGCCATCACCGAGATGGATCTCTACAGCCGGCCGGAAACGATCTGGCTCGACGAAAGGCAATTGTCCGAGCAGCTCGGCGTCAGCCGCACCCCGGTGCGCGAGGCGCTGACCATGCTGGAGAACGAGGGTTTCGTCCGGCCGATCCCGCGCCGCGGCATCATCGTGGTCAAGAAGACGCTGCGCGAAGTGGTCGAGATGATCCAGGCCTGGGCGGCGCTCGAAGGCATGGCCGCGCGGCGGGCCGCCACGCTGGCACCGGCCAAGGCGGTCGCGGATCTCAGGCTGATCTTCAGGGAATTCGGCGCCGGGCATCAGCCGGCCGATCATCTCGACGAATATTCGGCCGCCAATCTGAGTTTCCACCAGGCGATCATTCAGCTCGGCGGCTCGCAGCTGATCGAGGACCTCACCGCCAATCTCCTGCTGCATGTGCGCGGCATTCGCCGGATCACCATCGGGCGGGCCGAGCGCATCAGCGCATCGATCAAGGATCACCTCGCCATCATCGACGCGATCGAGAGCCGCGACGCCGAACGGGCGGAGCGGCTGTCGCGTGACCACACCCTGGGCCTGGCCGCCTATGTCGAAAAGCATGGCGGGGAGTTCTTCGCCTGATCCCGGCACAGGCAAAGGCAACGGCGTCGTCACGTCGAAGACGGGCGGCGAAGACAAAAATCGGAGGAAACCGCATATGAGCACGGCAACATTGAAGGTCGCGAGCGATGCTTCGGATCAGGTCGACGCAACGCAGGAGCTGACCGACGGCTTTCACCTGGTCATCGACGCGCTCAAGCTGAACGGCGTCGACACGATCTATGGCGTGCCCGGCATCCCGATCACCGATCTCGGCCGCATGGCGCAGGCCGCGGGCATGCGCGTCATCTCGTTCCGGCACGAGCAGAATGCCGGCAACGCGGCGGCGATCGCCGGCTATCTGACCAAGAAGCCCGGCATCTGCCTCACCGTCTCGGCGCCCGGCTTCCTCAACGGCCTGACGGCGCTGGCCAATGCCACCACCAACTGCTTCCCGATGATCCTCATCAGCGGCTCGTCCGAGCGCGAGATCGTCGACCTGCAGCAGGGCGATTACGAGGAGATGGACCAGCTCGCCATCGCCAAGCCGCTGTGCAAGGCGGCGTTCCGCGTGCTGCACGCCGCCGATATCGGCATCGGCGTGGCCCGCGCCATCCGGGCTGCCGTGTCCGGCCGTCCGGGCGGGGTCTATCTCGACCTGCCGGCCAAGCTGTTCTCCCAGGTGATGAACGCCGAAGCCGGGGCCAAGTCGCTGGTCAAGGTCATCGACGCGGCGCCGGCCCAGATCCCGGCTCCGTCAGCCATCAAGCGCGCCCTCGACGTGCTGAAGAGCGCCAAGCGGCCGCTGATCATTCTCGGCAAGGGCGCGGCCTATGCGCAGGCCGACGACGCCATCCGCGCCTTCGTCGAAAAGACCGGCGTGCCCTTCCTGCCGATGAGCATGGCCAAGGGCCTTCTGCCCGATACGCACCCGCAATGCGCGGGTGCCGCGCGCTCGACGGTGCTGAAAGAGGCCGATGTGGTGGTGATGATCGGCGCCCGGCTGAACTGGCTCCTGTCGCATGGCAAGGGCAAGACCTGGGGCGAGCCCGGCTCGAAGCGGTTCATCCAGATCGACATCGAGCCGAAGGAAATGGACAGCAATGTCGAGATCGTCGCCCCGGTGGTCGGTGATATCGGCTCCTGCGTCGCGGCCCTGCTCGAGGGCATCGGCGGCCAATGGCCAGCGCCGCCGGCCGACTGGACCGGCGCCATCACCACGAAGCGCGACGAGAACATCGCCAAGATGGCGCCGAAGCTGATGAACAATGCCGCGCCGATGGATTTCCACGGCGCGCTCGGTGCGCTCAGGACCATCATCAAGCAGCGGCCGGACGCCATCCTGGTCAATGAAGGCGCCAATACGCTCGATCTCGCCCGTGGCATCATCGACATGTACCAGCCGCGCAAGCGGCTCGATGTCGGCACCTGGGGCGTCATGGGCATCGGCATGGGTTACGCCATCGCCGCGGCGATCGAGACCGGCAAGCCGGTTTTGGCGGTGGAGGGCGACAGCGCCTTCGGCTTCTCCGGCATGGAGGTCGAGACGATCTGCCGGTACAACCTGCCGGTCTGCATCGTCATCTTCAACAATAGCGGCATCTATCGCGGCACCGACGTCAATCCGCGCGGCGGCGACGTCGCCACGACCGTGTTCGTCAAGGACGCGCGCTACGACCGGATGATGGAAGCCTTCGGCGGGGTCGGCGTGCATGCGACGACGCCGGACGAGCTGAGCCGGGCGGTCAATGCGGCCATGGATTCCGGCCGGCCGACGCTGATCAACGCCGCGATCGATCCGGCGGCGGGCACCGAAAGCGGCCGTATCGGCAATCTCAATCCGCAAAGCGTGGTGCGCAAGAAATAACCGGCTCCGCCGAGCCCGACGACGGGACGGCGCTCCGGCGCCGCCTTTTTCAGCCGCAGCGGGCCGAAGACGCCCACGGCACCCATCATCCTGAACGGGAGGATTCCATGAGCAAAGCCCTCGAAGGCGTCAAGATTCTCGACTTCACCCATGTCCAGTCCGGCCCGACCTGCACGCAGCTGCTCGCCTGGTTCGGCGCCGACGTGATCAAGGTCGAACGGCCCGGCGCCGGCGACATCACGCGCGGCCAGCTGCGCGACGTGCCCGACGCCGACAGCCTCTATTTCACCATGCTGAACCACAACAAGCGCTCGATCACGCTCGACACCAAGAACCCCAAGGGCATGGAAGTGCTGTGGGAAATGGTGAAGATCTGCGACGTGCTGGTCGAGAATTTCGCGCCCGGCGTGCTCGACCGCATGGGACTGACCTGGAAGAAGCTGCACGAGGTCAATCCGCGCCTGATCGTCGCTTCGGTGAAGGGTTTCGGCCCTGGCCCCTACGAGGACTGCAAGGTCTATGAGAATGTCGCGCAATGCGCCGGCGGCGCCGCGTCGACCACCGGCTTCCGCGAAGGGCCGCCGCTGGTCACCGGCGCGCAGATCGGCGACAGCGGCACCGGCCTGCATCTGGCGCTCGGCATCGTCACCGCGCTCTACCACCGGACCCATTCGGGCCTCGGCCAGAAGGTCGATTGCGCCATGCAGGACGGCGTCCTCAACCTCTGCCGGGTCAAGCTGCGCGACCAGCAGCGCCTGGCCCATGGCCCGCTGAAGGAATTCAGCCAGTTCGGCGAGGGCGTGCCGTTCGGCGAGGCGGTGCCGCGCGCCGGCAACGATTCCGGCGGCGGCCAGCCCGGCCGCATCCTGAAGTGCAAGGGCTGGGAGACCGACCCCAACGCCTATATCTATTTCATCACTCAGGCGCCGGTCTGGGAGGCGATCTGCGACGTCATCGGCGAGCAGGGCTGGAAGACCGATCCCAATTACGCCACGCCGCCGGCCCGCCTGCCCAGGCTCAACGAGATCTTCGGGCGGATCGAAGAGTGGACCATGTCGATGACCAAGTTCGAGGCCATGGACCTGCTCAACCAATACGACATTCCCTGCGGCCCGATCCTGTCGATGAAGGAGATCGCCGAGGAGAAATCGCTGCGCGAGACCGGCACCGTGGTCGAGGTCGATCATCCCAAGCGCGGCAAATATCTGTCGGTCGGCAATCCGATCAAGCTGTCCAACAGCCCGACCGAGGTGAAGCGCTCGCCGCTCTTGGGCGAGCACACCGACGAGGTGCTGCGCGACGTCTTGAAATTCGACGAAAACCGCATCGCCGCGATCACCGCATCCGGCGCCACCGGCGCCAAGCCGCTGGTGGCCGCCGAATAGCCGCAGGCCCTCCTCGTCTCCTCGAGAGCGACCTGGGGCGGAATCTCCTTATGGGGGTTCCGCCCATTTTTTGTTGTGGGGCTGGAAACGGGAGTGTTTCGCGATCGGTTGGAATGTCTGCAGCGACGGAATTCGTCAGTCTCCGGACGTCACCCCCGGCCGAGGCGAAGCCGAGGGGAAGCCGAGGGTAAGGGGGTCCAGGGGCCGCTGCTTCCGCGTTTTCCGCAGCATATTCATGGCGCCATGCAGCGCAAATGTCGGTGCACTGCAACTCCTGGATCCCCTTCCCCTCGCTGCGCTCGGCCGGGGATGACGTCGGGAATATCCGACAGTCGGCGGCCCGCTTCGCCGGAATGGCCACATCGCGGCGGAAACACGTCCGAACCGGCTATTCCCTCAGCCGGCCTATTCCGCCGCGGTGCTCATGTGGTCGTCTCCGGCCCGTGCACGCACCGCGCAGAACTTGAATTCGGGGATCTTGCCCATCGGGTCGAGCGCCGGATTGGTCAGCAGATTGGCGGCCGCTTCCGCGTAGCAGAACGGCATGAACACCATGTTCTCCGGCACGTCGCGGTCGGAGCGCACCTTGACGGCAATGGCGCCCCGGCGGGTTTCCAGCCGGACGAGGCCGCCGGGCACGATGCCGAGGCGGCCGAGATCCCTCGGCGACATCAGGGCGACCGCCTCCGGTTCGAGGTCGTCGAGCACGCCGGCGCGCCGGGTCATCGAGCCGGTATGCCAATGTTCCAGCACGCGGCCGGTGGACAGCACCATGGGATAATCGGCGTCGGGCAATTCGTCCGGTGGCACGATCTGGGCCGGCACGATTTTGGCGCGGCCGCTGTCGGTCGGGAAGCCCTGCGCGAAGATGATCTCGTTGCCGGGCTGGTCCGGCCCGTCGACCGGATAGGTCACCGCGCCTTCGCGCTCCAGCCGCTCCCAGGTGATATTCCGGAACGAGGGCATGACCAGGGCCATTTCGGCGAAGACATCGGCCGGACCGCGATAGGACCAGGCGCAGCCCATGCGCCGGGCGATCTCCTGGATGATCCACCAGTCCTGCTTCGCCTCGCCCGGCGGGCGCACGACCTGGCGAGCCAGCTGCACCCGGCGGTCGGTATTGGTGAAGGTGCCGAGCTTCTCGGCGAAGGCGGAGGCCGGCAGCACCACGTCGGCGTGAAAGGCGGTCTCGGTGAGGAACAGGTCCTGGACGACCAGGTGATCGAGCTTGGCCAGCGCCCCGCGGGCATGGTTGAGGTCGGGGTCCGACATGGCCGGGTTCTCGCCCTCGATATACATGCCGGTGATCTCGCCGGCATGGATCGCATTCATGATCTCGACGACGGTGAGGCCCTTTTTCGGATCGAGCGACTGGCCCCAGAGCGTCTCGAAGATGGCGCGGACCTGGTCTTTCTCGACCGATTGATAGTCCGGATAGACCATCGGGATCAGGCCGGCATCGGAGGCGCCCTGCACATTGTTCTGGCCGCGCAGGGGGTGCAGGCCGGTGCCGGGCCGGCCGATCTGGCCGGTGACCATGGCGAGCGCGATCAGACAGCGGGCATTGTCGGTGCCGTGGACATGCTGGCTGATGCCCATGCCCCAGAAGATGATCGAGGCGCGCGACCGGGCATAGGCGCGGGCGACCTCCTTCAGCGTCTCCGCGGCAATGCCGCAGACGGCCGCCATCTTCTCCGGCGGGAAAGCCTGGATGCTCTCCTTCAGCCGGTCGTAACCCTCGGTATAGCCGGCAATATATTGCTCGTCGGTCAGGCCCTCGGTGATGATGGTGTGCAGCAGGGCGTTGAGCATGGCGACGTCGCTGCCGGGCTTGAAGGCCAGGTGCTTCCAGGCATGGCGCGACAGCGCCTGGCGGCGCGGGTCCATGATGACGAGCCTGGCCCCCTTCTTGACCGCGTTCTTCATGAAGGTCGCGGCGACCGGATGGTTCACTGTCGGATTGGCGCCGATCACGATGATCAGCTCGGCGTCGAGGGCGGCGGCGAAGGGCGCGGTGACGGCGCCGGAATTGACGCCCTCCATCAGGGCTGCGACCGAGGAGGCGTGGCAGAGCCTGGTGCAATGGTCGACATTGTTCGAACCGAAACCGGTGCGCACCAGCTTCTGGAACAGATAGGCCTCCTCGTTCGAGCCCTTGGCCGAACCGAAGCCGGCCAGCGCCTTGCGTCCCTTGCCGTCGCGGATGCGGGCCAGGCCGCGCGCGGCGATGTCGAGCGCCTCGTCCCAGGAGGCCTCGCGGAAATGCGTCCAGGGATTGGCCGGGTCGACCTGGTCGCGGGCGTCCTTGGGCATGTTGGCGAGCCGCACCAACGGCTTGGTCAGCCGGTGCGGGTGGTGGATATAGTCGAAACCGAATCGGCCCTTGACGCAGAGCCGGTTGTGATTGGCCGGGCCGTCGCGGCCCTCGGCATAGACGATTTTCTCGTCCTTGACGTTATAGGTCACTTGGCAGCCGACGCCGCAATAGGGGCAGAGCGAATCGACTTTTTCGTCGGCCCAGACCGTGCGGGTCTGCTGCGCGTCGAGGAAGGCTGAAGGCATTAGCGCGCCGGTCGGGCAGGCCTGGACGCATTCGCCGCAGGCCACGCAGCTCGACTGGCCCATGGGATCGTCGAAATCGAAGACGATCTTGGCGCCGGCGCCCCGATAGGCCATGCCGATGACGTCGTTGACCTGGACCTCGCGACAGGCCCGGATGCAGAGGCCGCACTGGATGCAGGCGTCGAGATTGACGCTCATGGCTGTGTGGCTGAGATCGGACGGCCAGCGTTCGGCGGCCGGGAAGCGGCTTTCGGTGACGCCGGTCCGGTCGGCCCAGGCCCAGAATTTCGAGGTCGGGTCGTGCGAGGTCGCGCGTGCCGGCTGGTCGGCGACCAGCAATTCCATGACCATCTTGCGGGCCTTTTCGGCCCTTTCGCTTTCGGTGTGGACCTTCATGCCGACGGAGGGCTTGCGCATGCAGGAGGCGGCGAGCACACGCTCGCCCTCGATCTCCACCATGCAGGCGCGGCAATTGCCGTCGGCGCGATAATCGGGTTCGGGCTGGTAGCAGAGATGCGGAATGGCGGTGCCGAGCCGCTGCGCGACCTGCCAGATGGTCTCGCCCGGGCCTGCCTCGACGCGCTCGCCGTTCAGTTCGAAGGTGATGGACTGGCTGCTCATTCGGCGGCGTCCCTGGTCATGAAGTCCTCGGGGAAGTAGCGCATCACCGAGCTGAGCGGGTTTGCCGCCGCCTGGCCAAGGCCGCAGATCGAAGCGTCGCGCATCGCCTGCGAGAGTTCGCCGAGCAGGTCCTGGTCCCAGACCGGCCGCTGCATCAGCATGACCGCCTTTTGCGTGCCGAGTCGGCAGGGCGTGCACTGGCCGCAGCTTTCGTCCTCGAAGAAGCGCATCAGATTGAGCGCCGCGCCGCGCATGTCGTCCTGGTCGGAGAGCACGACCACCGCCGCCGAGCCGATGAAGCAGCCATGTTTCTCGAGCGTACCGAAATCGAGCGGAATATCGTCCATTCTGGCCGGCAGGATGCCGCCCGAGGCGCCGCCCGGCAAATAGGCGTGGAAGCGGTGGCCGTCCTGCATGCCGCCGCAGAATTCCTCGATCAGCTCGCGAATGGTGACGCCGGCCGGGGCGAGCTTGACGCCGGGCTCCTTCACCCGGCCGGAGACCGAATAGCTGCGCAGGCCGACCCGGCCGTTGCGGCCGTGCGAATTCCACCAGTCCTTGCCCTTCTCGACGATGTCGCGGACCCAGTAGAGCGTCTCGATATTGTTGATCAGGGTCGGCAGGCCGAACAGGCCGACCTGGAACGGGTAGGGCGGCTTGTGGCGCGGCAGGCCGCGCTTGCCCTCCAGGCTTTCGAGCAGCGCCGATTCCTCGCCGCAGATATAGGCGCCCGCGCCGCGGCGCAGATGGATGACGGGACCGCCCTCAGGCAACCGGGCGATCTCGCGCGTCAGGATCTCGCGGGCGCCGGGATATTCGTCGCGCAGATAGATATAGACCTCGTCCGCGGCGACCACATGGGCGCCGATCAACATGCCTTCGAGGAAACGGTGCGGGTCGGTGTCGAGGTAGAAGCGGTCCTTGAACGTGCCGGGCTCACCCTCGTCGCCATTGACCGCCATCAGGCGTGGCCCGGGTTCGCCGCGCACCGCGCGCCATTTGCGCCCCGTCGGAAAGCCGGCGCCGCCGAGGCCGCGCAGGCCGGAATCGTCGAGCACGGCGAGGATCTGCTCGATGCTGCGCTCGCCCGATCGCAAGGCGGTCAGCAGCGCGTAGCCGCCGCCGGCGACATAAGCGTCGTAGCCGACATAGTCCTGCATATGCACATGGGTATCGCCGTCGGCGATCGCCGACAGGACCCGCTCGGGCGTTGCGTGCCCGACGAAATGGTGGCCGACTTCGGCCACCGGCGCGTGATCGCACAGCCCGAGGCAGGGTGCGCGGACCACGCGCACGCCGGCTCCAACCGTTCTTTCCAGGGTCTCGTGCAGGTCCTGCGCCCGGTGCATCGCGCAGGTCAGGCTGTCGCAGACGCGCACCGTGAGCGGCGGGATCGACGGTTCGCCGTCTTTGACGATGTCGAAATGAGCATAAAAGGTCGCCGTTTCGAAAACCTCGGCGAAGGAAAGCTTCATCAGGTCGGCGAGGGCCGCCAGATGGGCCGCCGCGATCTGATGATAATGGTCCTGGATCAGGTGCAGGTGCTCGATCAGCAGGTCGCGCCGGCGCGGGCGGTCGCCGATCAGTGCCTCGATCTCCCGCAGGGCGGAGGGTTCGACCTGCCGGCCCTTCGGCGTCGCCTTCGCGCGCTTCCGGCCGAGGCCCGGATGCTCGAAGGGCTGAACGGTGTGGTCGCGATGTTCGCTCATGCGCCGAGCCATCCTCCCTGACCGGAACCGGAAGGCTCCGTTGCCCTGCGCCGTTATGCCGGCGCTTGTGACCTGGGCGACGGTATCTCAAAGATTCCGGCCTGCCAACTCCTGGTATCCATAATACCAGCACTGTGCCGGCGAACTTGTCCGGCCGCGCCTGCCGCCACCGGCGTGCCGTCTGACGCCGCCGCGGGCGACCCGTCCGGCACCCGACGCGAGCCCGTCAGCGAAAATTCGCGGTCGTCGTTCTCCCCCTCTTGACAGCAATCACGATTGGCATGCCAAATACCAAACGCCAAGCAGATCCGTCGGGACGTGCGAGGACAAAGGCACGACGCGAGCGCAGATCGGCTGGGAAAAAGAATATCCACGGGAGGAAGTCCATCATGGTGAACCAAGCCGCCATACGGATCGATCAGCGCGACGGCGCGGTCGACAAAGCAGCCGTCCGCAAGGTCCTGGATGGCGTCAAGGCCGACGGCCGCACCGGCCTCACCGCGCCCGAGGCCAAGCTCGTCTGCGACGCCTACGACATTCCGCTGCCCAAGGAAGGCCTCGCCCGATCGGCCGATGAGGCGGCCAAGCTCGCCGGCGGCATGGGCTATCCCGTGGTCATGAAGATCGTCTCGGCCGACATCCTGCACAAGACCGATGCCGGTGGCGTGATCGTCGGGGTCCGGAGCGATGCCGAGGCGCGCGCCGCCCATGACACGATCCTGGCCAATGCCCGCAAATACAAGGCCGACGCCAAGATCGAGGGCATCCAGGTGCAGCAGATGCTGCCCTCGGGCGCGACCGAGACGCTGGTCGGCGCCATCACCGATCCTTCCTTCGGCAAGCTGGTGGCCTTCGGCCTCGGCGGCATCCTGGTCGAAGTGCTGAAAGACCTGACCTTCCGCCTCGCGCCGGTGAACAAGGCCGAAGCGCTCGACATGATCGGCTCGATCAAGGCCAAGGAAGTGCTCGACGGCGTGCGTGGCGGCGACCCGGTCAGCCGCGAGGCGCTGGCCGCCATCCTGGTGCAGGTCTCGGCGCTGCTGGATGATTTCCCCGAGATCGAGGAACTCGACCTCAACCCGGTCTTCGCCACCAAATCCGGGGCGACCGCGGTGGATGCCCGCATCGTCTGCAATTTCGAGGCGCGGACACAGCGCTTCCGGCCCGATCAGGCCTCCATCGTCGCCTCGATGAACCGGATCTTCCACCCGAAGGCGGTGGCGGTGATCGGCGCGTCGAACGAGGCCGGCAAGATCGGCAATTCGGTGATGAAGAACCTGATCAATGGCGGCTACAAGGGCACCATCGTGCCTGTCCATCCCAAGGCCGACATGATCGAGGGCGTGAAGGCCTATAAGTCGGTGCTCGACTATCCCGGCGAGGTCGACGTGGCGGTCTTCGCCGTGCCGGCGCATCTGTGCGTCGCCGCCATGGACGAGGTCGGCCGCAAGCAGGTTCCGGGCGCGGTGATGATCCCCTCGGGCTTCGCCGAGACCAACAACCAGGCGCTGCAGGACGAATTGCTGGCCACGGCGCACAAGAACAATGTGCGCATCATGGGGCCCAATATCTACGGCTTCTACTACACACCGGAAAACCTCTGCGCGACCTTCTGCACGGCCTTCGACGTCAAGGGCAAGGCGGCGCTGTCGTCGCAGTCCGGCGGCGTCGGCATGTCGATCATCGGTTTCGCCCGCTCGACCAAGATGGGCGTCTCCTCCATCGTCGGCCTCGGCAACAAGTCGGACATCGACGAGGACGATCTCCTGACCTTCTTCGAGCAGGATCCCAACACCCAGGTCATCGCCATGCATTGCGAGGACCTGAAGGATGGCCGCGCCTTCTCCGAGGTCGCCTCGCGCGTCTCGAAGAAAAAGCCGGTGATCATGCTCAAGGCCGGCCGCACCGCCTATGGCGCCAAGGCCGCAGCGTCCCATACCGGCGCGCTCGCCGGCAACGACAAGATCTATGACGACATCCTGAAGGCCTCCGGCGTGATCCGGGCGCCGTCGCTGCGCGGCATGCTGGAATATGCCCGCGGCGTGCAGGTCCTGCCGGCGCCGAAAGGCGAAAACGTGCTGATCATCACCGGCGCCGGCGGCTCCGGCGTGCTCCTGTCGGATGCCTGTTTCGACAACGGCCTGACCTTGATGAAAATGCCCGACGACCTGGACGCGGCGTTCCGCAAGTTCATCCCGCCCTTCGGCGCGGCCGGCAATCCGGTCGACATCACCGGCGGCGAGCCGCCGCTGACCTATCAGAACACCGTGCGGCTCGGCCTGAACGACGAGCGCATCCACGCGCTGATCCTCGGCTACTGGCACACCATCGTCACGCCGCCGCTGGTCTTCGCCGACAAGATGATCGAGGTCGTCACCGAGGCGCGCGCCAAGGGCATCGACAAGCCGATCGTCGCCTCGCTGGTCGGCGACACCGAGGTCGAGCAGGCCTGCGAGAAGCTCTACGACCACGGCATCGTGGCCTATCCCTACACCACGGAAACGCCGGTCGAGGTGCTCGGGGCCAAATATAAGTGGGCGCGCGCCGCAGGCCTGGTCAAAGGCTGAGGCCGGGCGGGCTGCCGCGTTCGCAAATCTGCGTCTTTCCAGCGCGTTACGTGACGTCCTTCGAAGCTAGGAAGCTCGCGCTGGAGCCACCACTCCTCACCTCTCCCCGGCGGGGAGAGGTCGACCACGCCTAGCATTGAGAGAGCGGATCTCGCGTTCGCTCGATGCTACGGCGAGCGGTCGGGAGAGGGGGCGAGGCGCTCGGCGACGAAGCTCCATGCGAAGCGCGCAAGGCGTTGTTCTGGACCTGCAATTCCCCCTCTCCCGGCCTTCGGCCGACCTCTCCCCGCCGGGGAGAGGTGAAGAGACGGGGGTGGTTCCGGCGCGAGATTTAGAAGGGCTGCGCATTCAGGCTCATCCGAAGGATGGGTGCGAAGGCTAGCCCAGCCGGGGCGCAAGGACAGTGCTGCCTTGCCCGAAGGCCGGACCATTCGATGACTGGACCATTCAACGATTCATGGCTCCGGCCACGACCGGCCGGGCCGCTCTCCTGAACCCCGAGAGATCGTCATGAACATCCATGAATATCAGGCGAAGGGCCTGCTCCGTGAATTCGGAGTGCCGGTGCCCGACGGCCATGCCGTGCTGCAGGCTGAGGACGCGGAGGCTGCCGCCCGGCAGCTGCGCGGTCCGGTCTGGGTGGTGAAATCGCAGATCCATGCCGGTGGCCGGGGCAAGGGCACGTTCAAGGAGGCCGCGGCCGGCGAGAAGGGCGGCGTCCGGCTCGCCAGATCGATCGGCGAGGCTTCGGCCTTCGTCCGCGAAATGCTCGGCCATACGCTGGTCACCGTACAAACCGGACCGGCCGGCAAGCAGGTCAATCGCATCTATATCGAGGACGGCTCGGCGATCGCCCGCGAATTCTACCTGTCCATGCTGGTCGATCGCGAGACCGGTCGCACCGCCTTCGTGGTCTCGACCGAAGGCGGCATGAACATCGAAGAGGTCGCCCATGACAGCCCGGAGAAAATCCGGACCTTCTCGGTCGACCCGGCCACCGGCATCATGCCGCTGCACGGCCGGGCGGTGGCGGAGACGCTCGGCCTGACCGGCGATCTCGCCAGACAGGCCGAGGACCTGACGGCGCGGCTCTACCGGGCCTTCGTCGAGAAGGACATGGCGATGCTGGAGATCAACCCGCTCGTCGTCACCAAGGACGGCAAGCTGCGCTGTCTCGACGCCAAAGTGTCGTTCGACGACAATGCCCTGTTCCGCCATCCCGAGCTGTTCAAGCTGCGCGACGAGACGGAAGAGGACGCAAAAGAGATCGAGGCGTCGAAATACGACCTGGCCTATATCGCGCTCGACGGCACGATCGGCTGCATGGTCAATGGCGCCGGCCTCGCCATGGCGACCCTCGACATCATCAAGCTCTATGGCGAGGAGCCGGCGAACTTCCTGGATGTCGGCGGCGGCGCGAGCGAGGAGAAGGTCACCGCGGCCTTCAAGATCATCACCGCCGACCCGCAGGTGAAGGGCATCCTGGTCAACATCTTCGGCGGCATCATGAAATGCGACGTCATCGCCCGCGGCGTGATCGCCGCGGTCAAGACCGTCGGCCTCGAAGTGCCGCTGGTGGTGCGCCTCGAAGGCACCAATGTCGAAGAGGGCAAGGCGATCATCCGCGGCTCCGGGCTGAACGTCATCCCGGCCGACGACCTCGACGACGCCGCCCAGAAGATCGTCGCCGCCGTGCGCAAGGCTTGAGGAGACGGATCATGGCCATTCTCATTGACAGGAACACCAAGGTCATCTGCCAGGGCTTTACCGGCAAGAACGGCACCTTCCATTCCGAGCAGGCGATCGCCTATGGCACCCGGATGGTCGGTGGCGTCGCGCCAGGCAAGGGCGGCCAGACCCATCTCGACCTGCCGGTCTTCAATACCGTCGCGGAAGCCCGCGAGCGGACCGGCGCGCAGGCAAGCGTCGTCTATGTGCCGCCGGCCGGCGCGGCGGATGCCATTTGCGAGGCGATCCAGGCGGAGGTTCCGCTGATCGTCTGCATCACCGAGGGCATCCCGGTGCAGGACATGATCAAGGTGAAGCGCTCCCTGGAGGGTTCCAGGTCGCGCCTCGTCGGGCCGAACTGCCCGGGCATCGTCACGGCGGGCCAGTCCAAGATCGGCATCATGCCGGCCAATATCTTCGCCAGCGGTTCGGTCGGCATCGTCTCGCGCTCGGGCACGCTGACCTATGAGGCGGTGTTCCAGACCACGCGCGAAGGGCTCGGCCAGACCACCGCCGTCGGCATCGGCGGCGATCCGGTCAAGGGCACCGAGTTCATCGCCATGCTCGAAATGTTCCTGGCCGATCCCAAGACCGAGTCGATCGTGATGATCGGCGAGATCGGCGGCTCGGCCGAGGAGGACGCGGCCCAGTTCATTCGTGACGAGGCCAGGCGCGGGCGCAAGAAGCCGATGGTCGGCTTCATCGCCGGACGCACCGCGCCTCCCGGCCGCCGCATGGGCCATGCCGGGGCGATCATCTCGGGCGGCAAAGGCGGCGCCGAGGACAAGATCGCGGCGATGGAAGCCGCCGGCATCCGCGTTTCGCCGTCGCCGGCGAGGCTCGGCAAGACGCTGGTCGAGCTATTGCGGGGCGACGCGCCGGTGCGTGATGCGCGCAGCGCCGAGATCGAGTGGTCTTATTGACGCAGGCCGCCGGCCACCGGCCCCGCCGGTATCCCGATCCCGCCCCCGATCCCACCGGATTCGGGGGCGATTTTGCGCCATGGGGGGTCGTTCCGGTGTCACGGCCGGCCGGATGGCGCCAAAAACCGTGATTTGGGGCGAACCTGGACGAAACGGGGATTTCAACCGGGCCCAGGCATCTGGTACACCATGCGCAATGACGAACCACCCGCTCGGCGCCTCGCGGCCCAGGGATGCAGGAGTGTGATTGTTGAAAGCCCCGTTGCGTACGCCCCCTGCGGACCCATCCGCGCCGAACCTCGTGCTCGAGCGTTTCGCGCCCGAGGAAACCTTCAAGACCAAGGTTTATGGCGCGCTGAAGAGCGCGATCATCAACATGGATATCTATGGCTCCAAGGAGCCGACCTGGATCGATGAGCGCCAGCTCTCCGAGCGGCTCGGCGTCAGCCGCACGCCGGTGCGCGAGGCGGTCGCCATGCTGGAGCAGGAAGGCTTCGTGAAATCGCTGCCGCGCCGCGGCATCGTGGTGCTGAAGAAGACCAAGAGCGAAGTGGTCGAGATGATCCAGGCCTGGGCGGCGCTGGAAAGCATGGCCGCCAGGCTCGTGGTGCAGCGCGCAAGCGATGCCGAGATCGCCACGCTGCGCACGCTGTTCAAGAATTTCGACGAGGCGCACAAGCCGGCCGAACATGTCAGCGAATATTCCTCGGCCAATATCGTCTTCCACCAGACGCTGATCGGCCTGAGCGGTTCGCAATTGCTGATCGACATGACCAACAACCTGCTGCTGCATGTGCGCGGCATTCGCCAGATGACCATCGGCCGGGACGACCGCGCCAGCCGGTCCATCGTCGATCATCTGAAGATCATCGAGGCGCTGGAGCGCCGCGACATGGCGCTGGCCGAGCAATTGTCGCGCGACCATACGCTGGGTCTCGCCGCTTATGTCGAAGAGCACGCCGACATTTTCGACTGAGGCGAGGCGCGTTCAGGCCGAGGCGGTCCAATGACCCTGCACTTCGGGCGGCGGTCCTTCGAGGCTCGCAAGGGCTCGCACCTCAGGATGAGGGATGTGGGGTCCCGCATTGATGTCGCTCACGAATCTCGACGGTTGAGCACATCTTGCGCGCCCCTGATGCCATACCCCCGGACCTCATCCTGAGGTGCTCGCGCCCTTGCGCGAGCCTCGAAGGACGGCAAACCGGCGAGCCAGGCACAACACCTTGGGTCAAATGTTATTGCCGCTCGGCTGGCAGTCGTCATGAGCTGCGGCCGCTGATCACTGCACAAAACCATTGCTGAGCGTGCCGATGCCGTCGATCGTCACGTCGATGGTGTTGGCCGGCTCCTTCATGGTGGCGACCCCGAGCGAGGTGCCGCAGCAAATGAGATCGCCCGGCATCAGCGTCATGTCGTGGGAAATGCGGCTGACCAGCTCATGCGGCTGGAAGATCATGTCGGCGACCGGATAGTTCTGCCGTTCCTGGCCGTTGAACGTGGTGCGCACGGTGAGCCCGCGCGGATCGATGCCGGTCGCCACCACCGGTCCGAACGGCCCGAAGCCATCGAAGCTCTTGGCGCGGACCCATTGCGAGAAGGTCGGATCGGCGGCGATCAGGTCGAGCGCCGTGATGTCGTTGACGCAGGTATAGCCGAAGATGAAATCGCCGGCCTCGTCCGGACCGACCTGACGGCAGGTCTTGCCGATGACGATGCCGAGCTCGCCTTCATAGACGACCCGGCCGGCATAGGAGGCGGGCCGAGGAATCGTCGCGCCGGGCGCGGCGATCGAGGACGGCGCCTTCATCAGGTAGAGCGGCTCGGGCGGCACCGGCACGGCGAGCTTGCCGGCCAGCGCGTGGAAATTGTTCCACAGGGCGATGATCTTGGAGGGGGTCGCCGGGGCGAGCAGCGCGACCTCGGCGATGGCCAGGGTCTCGCCGGTCCGGGTCGCACCGGCAAACATGCAGCCGCTGTGAACCGCGATGGTTTCGCCGTCGATCGTGCCGAAACCTTCCGCGCCGTTCCGCGTGAAGCGGATCCAGCGGGCCATCGTGCCGTTGTGGTCACCGGCCGCCGGCCGGGCTGAAAAGCTGGACATTGTCTCTTCCCTTGTCCGGCGGCGGCCGAGATCGACGATCTCAGACCGTCACCACCCTCAGATTGTTGGTGCTTCCGGTCTGGCCGAACGGCACGCCGGCGACGACGACCAGGGTTTCCCCGGGCTGCACGTAGTCGGCGGCCCGGGCCTGGGCGACGGCCTGGTCGACCATTTGCGAATAGTCGGAGACCTCGTCCGAACGGACGCTGTAGGTGCCCCAGAGCAGCGCCAGCTTGCGCGCCGTCTGCTCGTGCGGCGTGAGGCCGAGGATCGGCGCCGGCGAGCGCTGGCGCGCGATGCGATAGGCCGTGGTGCCGTTCTGGGTGAAGGCGACGACCGCGGCGGCGCCGATCGCATTGGCCACCTCGGCTGCCGCCGCGGCGACCGCATGCTGCGGCAGGGCCTCGATGGGCGGCTTCAGGGCCTCGATGATCGGCCGGTAGGAGCGGTGCTGCTCGGTGCGCCTGATGATGCGGTCCATGGTCTGAACCGCATGGACGGGAAACTGACCGGAGGCGCTTTCCGCCGAGAGCATGACGGCGTCAGCCCCGTCATAGATGGCGGTCGCGACGTCTGACGCTTCGGCCCGGGTCGGGGTCGGCGTCTGGATCATCGATTCCAGCATCTGGGTGGCTATGATCACGGGCTTGGCCGCCAGGCGGCAGAGCCGCACCAGGTCCTTCTGCGCGCCGGGCACGTCCTCGGCGGGGATCTCCACGCCGAGATCGCCGCGCGCCACCATGACCGCGTCGGCGAGCGTGATGATGTCGTCGATGGCCGTCAGCGCCGAGGGCTTTTCGATCTTGGCCATGACGCCGGCGCGGCCGCCGACCAGCTGATGCGCCTCGATCAGGTCGGAGGGGCGCTGGACGAAGGAAAAGGCGACCCAGTCGACGCCGAGATCCAGGCCGAAAGCCAGGTCCTCGCGGTCCTTGGCGGTGATCGGCGAGAGCTGCAGCACGGTATCCGGCAAATTGACGCCCTTGCGGTCGCTGACCACGCCGCCGATGGCGACGCGGGCCTCGATCACGTCATTGGTCAGGCCGGTGACCACCAGGCGCACCTTGCCGTCGTCGACCAAAAGATTGTGCCCGGGCATGACCGCTTCGAAGATTTCCGGATGCGGCAAGGGCAGATGGCCGGCATCGCTCGCCGCCTTGTCGAGCACCAGGCGGATGGTCGAGCCGGTGGCGAGCGACACCCTGCCGTCCTTGACCTGGCCGAGGCGGATCTTCGGCCCCTGCAGGTCCTGCAGGATGGCGATCGGATAATTGGCCTCACGTTCGAGCGAGCGGATGATGTCGCGCCGCGCCCGGTGGTCATCCTTGCTGCCATGGCTGAAATTCAGCCGGAAGACGTCGACGCCCGCCTCGAACAGCTGGCGGATGGTGTCGGCATCCGAGCTCGCGGGGCCAAGGGTCGCAACGATTTTCGCGCGTCGATGTCTTTTCACGGTGTCCTCATCATCATCAGGCTGGTCGGCGGTCCCGGCAGGAGTACCGCCGATTCGCGCGCATCATGAGGCGGCCAGCCGACGATCGTCCACCATGGTGGTTTCAGCCGGGAAGGTCGGATAGAGGCCCTTCACCCGCCCGAGCTGCTGCACCAGTGCTAGCACCGCGTCGATATAGGGCGTGTGAACCTTGACCAGCCGGCCCATTTCCTGGACGGCCGTCAAAAGCGCGTCGATCTCCAGCGGCCGGCCTTTGTCGAGATCCTGCAGCATGGAGGTGCGGTGCGCGCCGACGCCGGCCGCGCCATTGATCCGGCGATCGACGTCGACCCGGAAGGTGACGCCGAGCGTTTCGCCGATCTCCTGGGCTTCCAGCATCATGTTGCGCGACAAGGCCCGCGTGCCGGGGTCGGTCGCGACGATGTCGAGGGTCGCCTGCGTCAGCGCCGAGATCGGATTGAAGCAGAGATTGCCCCAGAGCTTGATCCAGATGTCGTCGCGGATATCGGGATAGAGCCGCGGCTTCAGGCCGCCCGCCGTCAGCGCCTCGGCGAAGCGGGCGAGCCTGTCGCTGGCGCGCCGGTTGGGTTCGCCAAGACCGAACTGGTCGCCATAGATGTGCCTGATGACGCCCGGTTCGACGATCTCGGTCGCCGGATAGACCGTGCAGCCGATGGCGCGCTCCGGCCCGATGGCTTTCCACTGCCGGTCGCCGGGATCGACACTGGCCAGACGCAGGTCGGCATAGGGGCCGTCGAGGCCATGGAAATACCACCAGGGCACGCCGTTCTGGGCGGTGACCACCATGGTGTCGGGTCCGAGCAGGGGTTTCAGCTCCTCGGCGGCTTCCCAGGCCTGGTGGGCCTTCAGCGCGACGATCACCACGTCCTGGGGGCCGAGATCGCGCGGCGCATTGGTTGCCGGCATGCGTTCGGCGAACGCCTGGTCCTTCATGACGAGCTTCAGCCCTTGGGCCTTGATCGCCTCCAGATGGGCGCCGCGGGCGACCAGGGAGACGTCGGCGCCGCCGCGCTTCAGCATCACGCCCATATATCCGCCGATCGCGCCGGCGCCGTAGATGCAGATCTTCATGGCTCAGTCCTCCTTGGCCGGCGTGGTCGCGGTGATGGCGTGGTTGGCCATCAGTTCCAGGGCCCGCACCATGGCCGAGTGGTCCCAGTCGCGGCCGCCATGGGCGATGCAGGCGTTGAACAGCTCTTGCGCGGTCGCGGTATTGGGCAAGGACAGGCCGAGCGTGCGGGCGCCCTGCAAGGCGAGGTTCAGGTCCTTCTGGTGCAGCCCGATGCGGAAACCGGGATCGAAGCTGCGCTTGACCATGCGCTCGCCGTGAACCTCGAGAATGCGCGAGGCGGCAAATCCGCCCATCAGGGCCTGGCGCACCTTGGCCGGATCGGCGCCGGCCTTGGAGGCGAACAGCAAGGCCTCGCCGACCGCCTCGATGGTCAAGGCGACGATGATCTGGTTGGCGACCTTGGTGGTCTGGCCGTCGCCATTGCCGCCGACCAGGGTGATGTTCTTGCCCATCAGCGCGAACAGGTCCTTCACGCGGGCAAAGGCGTCTTCCGGGCCGCCGACCATGATGGTGAGGCTCGCGGCTTTCGCGCCGACCTCGCCGCCGGAGACCGGCGCATCGAGATAAAGCCCACCGGCCGCCTCGATCCGGCGGGCGAAGTCCTTGGTCGCCATGGGCGAGATCGAGCTCATGTCGACGACGATCTTGCCTGCTGCCAGACCGGCCGCGATGCCGCCGGGCGAAAACAGCACGTCCTCGACTTGCGGCGTGTCGGGCAGCATCAGGAAAACGACCTCGCTGGCGGCGGCGACTTCCCTGGGCGCGGCGTGGACGACGACGCCCTTTTCAACGAGGTCCGGGGCCACCGGCTTGTGATGGCTCGAGGCATGCAGGCGATGGCCGCCGGCAATCAGGTGCTCCGCCATGGGGCGGCCCATGATGCCCAGTCCGATGAACCCGATATCCGTCATGGCGTGGCCTTTCCTGCGTCGTTTGCATGGATCTCGAAAATGTCTGGTCTGTCAGCGGCTTGTGCAAAAGTCCGCGGTCCTGCAAGCGCGTAAGGGTCTGTTCGGAAAGACCTCTTTTCTTTGGCGCCGACCTCTCCCTCGCCGGTTACGGCATTCACGCAAATCGCGGGACGCCAGCGAGCGCAGCCGACACGGGCCGTCCGGTCGTCGACATTCTCGACGTCACCCCCGGCGAGCGAAGCGAGGGAAGGGGGTCCAGGGGTCGCTTCATCGGCGCCCGCGGCGCATGCGGTCGGGTGATTTCGCTGTGTTGCGGCCAAAGCCCTGCAACTCCTGGACCCCCTTCCCTCGCTTCGCTCGCCGGGGGTGACGTATGGCGTTCGTGCGGCGGACTGTGTGATCCTGTTCGCCGCTACCGGGAAGAGGTGAAGACGGCAGCTCCGGCGCGAGCCTCGAACGCGGCAAGGCCCACCCGTCTTTGCCGGCCGCCGTAAGATGCTCGCGCACGCCATGCTCACACCGGCTCCGCCGCGAGCGCCTCGCGCGGCAGCCAGGACAAGCCGGCCCTTGTGTCGCGCGCCGGCTTGTATTCGCAGCCGATCCAGCCGCCGTAACCGATGGCGTCGAGATGGCGGTACAGGAAGGGGAAGTTGATCTCGCCGGTGCCGGGCTCGTGGCGCCCGGGATTGTCGGCGAGCTGGATATGGCCGATCCGGTCGAGATGGGTCTCGATGGTCCGCGCCAGGTCCCCCTCCATGATCTGCATGTGATAGATGTCATATTGAAGGACGAGGTTCGGCGAACCGACATCGTCGATCAGGCGCAGCGCCTGTCCGGTCCGGTTCAGGAAGAAGCCGGGGATATCGCGGGTGTTGATCGGCTCGATGAGCAGCGTGATGCCCGCCTGCTCGAGCTCGTCGGCGGCGAAACGCAGATTGCCCACCAGGGTCTCGTGCAGCCGCGCCGGGTCGGCGCCGTCGGGCGCGACGCCGACCAGGCAGTTGACGCGGCTGCAGCCGAGCGCGATGGCGTAATCGATCGCCCGGTAGACGCCGCTGCGAAATTCGCCGACCCGGTCCGGCAGGATGGCGATGCCGCGCTCGCCGGCATCCCAATGGCCGGCCGGCAGATTGTGCAGGACCTGGGTCAGGTTCCAGCGCTTCAGGCGGGCGGCGAGCTCGCCTTTGTCGAAATCATAAGGGAACAGATATTCGACGCCGGTGAAGCCGGCTTCGGCCGCGGCCTCGAACCGGTCGAGAAATCCCTGTTCGTTGAACAGCATGGTCAGATTGGCGGCAAAACGCGGCATGGTCCTGTCCCCTTGTGCTGGAAGGCGCGGTCGGGCGCGGCGGCAAGGGCCGCGTCCCTGTCGATGTCATTCCGCCGGCTGCAGCGCGGGCTTGGGCAAGGGCAGGTCGAGCACCTCCTCGAACTCGACGACATTGTCGATCTCGGTGCCCATGGCGATATTGGTCACCCGTTCCAGGATGAATTCCATCACCACGGGCACCTGGTATTCGCCCAGCCAGGCCTTGGCCTGGGCGAAAGCCGCCTTGAACTCGTTCGGGCTGCGCACCCGGATCGCCTTGCAGCCGAGCCCTTCGGCCACCGCCACATGGTCGACGCCGTAGCCGGCGAGATCCGGGGCGTTGATATTGTCGAAGGCGAGCTGGACCTGGAAATCCATGTCGAAGCCGCGCTGGGCCTGGCGGATCAGGCCGAGATAGGAATTGTTCACGACCACGTGGATGTAGGGCAGCTTGAATTGGGCGCCGACCGCCAGCTCCTCGATCAGGAACTGGAAATCATAGTCGCCCGAGAGCGCGACGATCTCGCGATCGGGATCGGCGGCGCGCACGCCGAGCGCCGCCGGCAGCGTCCAGCCGAGCGGGCCGGCCTGGCCGCAATTGATCCAGTGGCGCGGGTTGTGGACATTGAGGAACTGGGCGCCGGCGATCTGCGACAGGCCGATGGTCGAGACGTAGCAGACGTCGCGGCCGAAAGCCTCGTTCATCTCCTCGTAGACCCGCTGGGGCTTCAGCGGCACGTTGTCGAAATGGCTCTTGCGCAGCATGGACCGGCGCCGGTCCATGCAGTCGCGCGACCAGGCGTTGCGGTTTTTCAGCTGCCCCCTGCCGCCGCGTTCGCGGGCTGCCGCGACGAACAGTTCCAGCGCCGCCTTGGCATCGGAGACGATGCCGAAATCGGGATTGAAGACCCGGCCGATCTGGGTCGGCTCGATATCGACATGCACGAAGGTGCGGCCCTTGGTGTAGGTCTCGATCGAACCGGTATGGCGATTGGCCCAACGATTGCCGATGCCGAGCACGAAATCGGCGGCGAGCATGGTGGCATTGCCGTAGCGGTGGCTGGTCTGCAGGCCGACCATGCCGGCCATCAGCGGATGGTCGTCGGGAATGCTGCCCCAGCCCATCAGGGTCGGGACGACGGGAACACCGGTCAGCTCGGCGAATTCGACCAGGAGATCGGAGGCATCGGCATTGATGATGCCGCCGCCGGCGACGATCAGCGGCCGCTCGGCCGCGTCCAGCATGGCCATGGCCTTTTCGATCTGCCGGCGTGATGCCGTGGGCTTGTAGACGGGCAAGGGTTCGTAGGTGTCGTCGTCGAATTCGATTTCGGCGAGCTGGACGTCGAGCGGCAGGTCGATCAGCACCGGGCCCGGGCGGCCGGAGCGCATCACGTGGAAGGCCTGCTGGAACACCCGGGGCACCAAAGCCGGCTCGCGCACGGTGACCGCCCATTTGGTCACCGGCTTGGCGATGGCCTCGATATCGACCGCCTGGAAGTCTTCCTTGTAGAGCCTGGCCCGCGGCGCCTGGCCGGTGATGCACAGGATCGGGATGGAATCGGCGATGGCCGAATAGAGACCCGTGATCATGTCGGTGCCGGCCGGCCCCGACGTGCCGATGCAGACGCCGATATTGCCGGCCTTGGCGCGGGTATAGCCCTCGGCCATGTGGGACGCGCCTTCGACATGGCGCGCCAGGATGTGGTGGATCGACTGGCGGCTCTTCAGCGCGGCGTAAAGCGGGTTGATCGCCGCTCCCGGCACACCGAAGGCCTGGGTGATGCCCTCCCGCTCCAGAACACGGACTGCGGCCTCGATGGCCCTCATTTTCGGCATGGCGCAGTCTCCCGACGAGATGCTGATGATTGGCATACCAGATCCCACGTGTCGGGTTTGGTCAATTTATTCCAGAAAGTTTTTTCGGCTACTCATGGAAATACAAAAGTGACGTATTTTCAGGCTATTAGATTTCTTTCAAAATCATCGATGGCTATATTTTAAAAAAATATTTCAGTTTTAATTCGCAGGTTCGCCGATCCTGTGCTTTGCTGCCTTCGTCGATGGTGGTGGGAGCAAGGCGATGACCACAGGTGAACCGCGCAAGGGCCGTGGCCGCCCGCGCTCGCTCAAGGCGGCCCTGGCGGGCGGATCGGTCCAGGCGCTCGACCGCGGCCTGACGCTGCTTGCCCTGCTCGCCGAGGAGGACGGGCTGACGCTGACCGAGCTCAGCCGGCGCTCCGGGGTGTCCGGCTCGACCGTGCACCGGGTTCTCCTGACGCTGGAGAGCCGCGGTTTCGTGCTGCACGACATGGAACGCGGCCATTGGCTCGTCGGCGTCGAGGCGTTCAAGATCGGGTCGGCTTTCCTGCGCAACCGGCGCATCGCCAGCATGGGACGCACCACCATGCGGGCGCTGATGGAAGCCACCGGCGAGACGGTCAATCTGGGCATCGAGGACAATGGCGAGGTGGTGTTCATCTCGCAGGTGGAGAGCCACGATACGCTGCGTGCCTTTTTCCGCGCCGGCAGTCGCGGCGCCATGCATTCGTCCGGCGTCGGCAAGGCCCTGCTCGCCGAATTTCCCGAACACCGGGTGCGCCAGATCTGCGGCGCGCGGCGGCTGACCCGTTTCACCGAGCAGACCCGCACCGATCTCGGGCAATTGCTGCGTGAACTGGAGGAGGGGCGGCGGCGCGGCTGGGCGCTCGACGACGAGGAGCGCACCGTCGGCATGCGCTGCGTCGCGGCGCCGATCTTCAACGAGCATGGCGAGGTGATCGCCGGCGTCTCCATATCGGGGCCGGCGGTGCGGGTGACCTTGCACAAGCTGGACGAATTCGGGCCGCTGGTGCGCCGCGCCGCCGACGAGATCACGCTGTCCATCGGCGGGCGGCTTCCAGGACCGGAGCGGCATTAGGAGCGTTCGGCAAGGGCCTGCCGGATGGTTTCGCCGACCAGATGGGCGCTGGCGGCGATCCTGACGCCAGCCGCCTCCAGGGCCTTGATCTTGGCCGCGGCGTCGCCGGCGCCGCGCAAGGTGAGGGTGCCGGCATGGCCCATGCGGCGCGCCGGCGGGGCCTCGCGGCCGACGATCAGCGCGACGATCGGCTTTTCCGGCCGGGCGCCGGCAATATAGTCGGCGACCTCCTCCTCCTCGGTGCCGCCGATCTCGCCGATCAGCACGACGCCTTCGGTTGCCGGATCGTCCAGCAGCAGTTCCAGGCATTCGCGCATGCCGATGCCGTGGATCGGATCGCCGCCGACGCCGATGGTCGTCGACTGGCCGAGCCCGGCCGCGGTGATCTGGGCGACGACCTCGCTGGTCAGGGAAGCCGATCGCGAGACGATGCCGACGCTTCCCGGTCGCTCGCTGCCGGTGGCCATGACGCCGAGCTTGCCGATGCCGGGAACCAGGATGCCTTGCGAATTGGCGCCGACCAGGATGGTGCGGCTGCCCTTCAGCGCGTCGCGCACCCTGACCATGTCGAGCACGGGAACCCGCTCGGTGACGGCGACCATCAGCGGCATTTCGGCCTCGATCGCCTCTATCATAGCGGCGGCGGCATTGGCCGGCGGCACGAACAGGATGCCGGCATTGGCGCCGGTCTCGCGGCGGGCCTCGGCCACCCGGTCGAAGACCGGCAGGTTGAGATGCGAGCGGCCGCCCTTGCCCGGCGTCACGCCGCCGACGACCTTGGTGCCATATTCCATCATGCGGGCGGCGTGGTGGGTGCCGGCCCAGCCGGTCATGCCCTGGCAGACGACGCGGGTTTCGCGATCCAGAAAAACGGCCATGGTTCAGGCTCCCTTGGCGGCGAGCGAGACCGCCTTGGTCGCGGCGGTCCACATGTCGGGACAATCGACGATCGCGCAGCCGAAATTCTTCAGGCGCGAGCGGGCGAAATCGGCATTGTTGCCGGCGAGCCGCACCACCAGCGGCAGCGACCGGCCGGTGCGCCGGATGGCGATGCCGAGCCCGTCGGCAATGGTGTCGCAGGGCTGCATGCCGCCGCCATGGACATTGATCAGGATCGCCTTGGTGGTGGGATTGTCGAGCAGCAGCCGGAAGCCGTGGGCAATGTCCAGGCTGGTCGCGGTGGTCCGGATATCCATGAAATTGGCCGGCCTGCCCTTGGCGGCCACCACCATGTCGAGGGTGGCAAGCCCCAGCCCGGCGCCGTTCGCCACCATGCCGATATCGCCGTCGAGCTGGACATAATTGAGCTGGTGGCGCTGGGCCTGGAGTTCGACGGCGCCGGCCTCGTCCCCGTCGCGCAACGCCGCCAGATCGGCGTGGCGGAACAAGGCGTTGTCGTCGAGCACCAGCTTGACGTCGAGGGCGACGAGCGTCCCCGTCTCGGTAACCGCCAGCGGATTGATCTCGATGAGGCTGGCGTCGAATGCCAGGAAGGCCCGCCTCAGGCCGTCGATCAGCGCGCAGGCCTGCGCCTGCAGCGCGCCGTCCAGCCCGAGCGACGCGGCGAAGGCGGCCACCGCCTCGGCACGCGCCTCATGGCCGGCGCCGAGCCTGAGCTGGTTCAGCTTCAGATCGCCGCTTGCCGCCCGCTCCTCGATATCCCGGCCACCCCTGGCGCTGCCGATCAGCATCAGTTCGCCGGACGAGGAATCGATCAGCAGCGCCAGGTGCAGTTCGCGCGTGGCGACGACCGCGGTCTCGACCAGCACGCGCCCGACCCGCTCACCGGCGGGGCCCGTCTGCGCCGTCACCAGCTGCTGGCGGAGCAGCCGGCTCGCCGCGATCTCGGCCGCCTCGGCATTGTCGGCCTGATGGATGCCGCCGGCCCGTTGCCGGCCGCCGGCATGGATCTGCGCCTTCACCATGACCCGTTGGCCGCCGAGCCGGCGGGCAATGTCGCCGGCCTCGCGCGGCGTGATGGCGACTGCGCCGTCCGGTGCCGCCAGGCCATAGGGTGCCAGCAGCTGTTTCGCCTGGAACTCGTGGATCTTCATCGTTCGATCCTCCCCTTGCCTGACGAGGGTGCCTCGCCGGCTTTTTGTTATTGGTATACGTTATGCCAGATGCATTGAACGCGCAATCGGCTTCATCGCCCGGGCGAAGCGCCGCCGGCCGGCGACCAGCCTCTTGAACTCCGGCCGCCGCTCCGTCAGGAAGATGGCCCGACAGATCCGGTGGCGGAGTTTTCCCTCATGGCCGCGTTCATTGCCCTGCTCCGCGCCATCAATGTCAGCGGTACCGGCAAGCTGCCGATGAAAGAGCTGAAGGCCGCTTGCGAGGCCGCCGGGCTGACGCGGGTCTCGACCTATATCGCCAGCGGCAATATCGTCTTCGACAGCGACAAATCAGTGGCGGAGGTGAAGGCCCTGGTCGCCGGCGTGCTGCGTGACCGGTTCGGCCTGACCAAGAACCATACGCTGATCCGCACGCCGGCCGAGCTCGCCCTGGTCATCGCGGCCAATCCGTTCAAGGATGCCGCGACCGCGCGTCCCAATCTCATGCTGGTCAGCTTTCTCGACGGCTTGCCGCCCGCGGGCACGGCCGAGGCGCTCGCCGCCCATCCGGGGCCCGAGCGACTGCATCTCGACGGCGCCCATCTCTATATCGACTATCGCGACGGCGTCGGGACCTCGAAACTGACGCCCGCCTTCTTCGACAAGACGCTGAAAGTGCCGGCGACCGCGCGCAACTGGAACACCAGCAACACATTGCTGAAGATGGCGCGGGCGCTCGAACCGTCAGACGACAGCCAATGACGGTGTGGATCGGCCTCATTCGCGCCATCGGCCCGGCGACCCATGCGAAGATGTCGATGCAGGACCTGCGCGAAGGCTGCCGGGCGGCGGGTCTCGACAAGGTCGCGACCTATATCCAGACCGGCAATCTCCTGATCGACAGCCGCAAATCGGCCGCGACGGTCCAGGCGACCGTCCAACGCGTGCTGGCAAGCTTCGGCCTGACCAATCTGGTGGTGATCCGGCGGGCCGATGCGCTCGAAGCCGTGATCGCCGCCGATCCTTTTCCCGAGGCGGCCCAGGTCAGGCCGAGCGAAATGTGCGTGTGTTTCCTGGCCGCCAGGCCGGGCAGTGAAGGTCTGGCCAGGCTCGGCGACTATCACGGCCCGGAGCGCCTCGCCTTTGTCGGCGAGGACCTCTGTGTCGACTATCCCGATGGCGTCACCGGCTCGAAGCTGATGCCGGGCGCGATCGAACGGCGCCTCGGGGTTGCGGCCACCGCGCGCAACTGGAACACCGTGCGGAAGCTCCTGGCGCTGGCGCAGGCGTACAAGGCCTGAACCCGGGCCGGCGCGCCTAGACCGGCTCATATTGGACCGCTGCTAATCGCGGCTCATCACCAGCGGCCGGTTGTCGGCCGGCACCTTGGTCCAGCGCCCGTCCGGATCGCGCTTGAACGACAGCACGGTCGCACCACCCTGGATGACCAGCAATTCGCGCTCCAGGCGCCAGCTGGTGAGGCCGAGTGCCGCGACGGAGCGCTCGCAGCCCTCGGCCACGTCGAGGGCGAAACGCTGTTCGAGAGGCCCGGCGCCGGCCGCCAGCTCCGGCTTGAATGTCAGGCTGCAGAGCGCCCGTCCGCGCGGCTGGCCGAGCGTCCACAGGCCGGTGATCTCGTCGGCGGTGGGCAATGCCGTGCCGGCGAGCCCCCGATTGGTCAGGAAATAGACGCTCGGATCGCCCGGCCGCAGCGCCTCGAAAATGCCGACCTCGGTCTCGCCGAAATCGAAGGTGGCGGCCCCGGCCTGATCGAGCCACTGGATATTGCCGTTGGCCGTCACGCTCCATGCCGAGATGGTCGTCACCGCCGGGAAAATGCCGGCGCAGCCCGGGCCGAAGGCAAGGCCGAAGCCGGAGCCGTTCCGCTCCGGCTTGAAGGTGACGTCGCATTTGCGGTCGCCGGCCGGGTTGGACAGTTCCCAGGGCCCGACAATGCGGTCGATCTGGGCGGGCGATGCCGCCGGCTGCGCCGGCGCCTGGGCGCCGGCCGAGCCGATGGGCCAGAAAAGGAGGGCGGCGAAGACCAGCTGACGCATGGACATGATTGTGACCGCGGCCATGCGAGGCGTCCAGCCCGGGGCAGATGCTGCGGCGTCAGCCGAGGCAGTCCGCCGTGGCCACCGCCGCGCGGCGGGTGATGATCGCGGCCTTCCGCCGCACCCCTGGCCCCGGCTGGCGGGCGTCGCGCTCGATCGGGTTCGGCAGCACTGAGACCAGGAGCGCCGCCTCGGCCGGCGACAGTCGCGCCGCCGGCTTGTTGAAGGCGCGCCGGCTGCCTGCCTCGATGCCGAATTCGCCGTTCGGCCCCCATTCGGCAATGTTGAGATAGACCTCCATCATGCGCCGTTTCGACCAGATGAGATCGATCACCAGGGCGAGTGGAATTTCCAGGCCCTTGCGCAAATAGGCGGTCGGGCCGCTGTCGCCCTGCCAGAGGAACAGATTGCGGGCGACCTGCATGGACAGGGTCGAGGCGCCGCGCGACGGGCCGTCCTCGTCCTGCATCACCGCCTGCAGCTCGCGCCAGTCGACGCCCCAATGTTCGCAGAACCGCGCATCCTCCGAGGCGATCAGCGCGCGCGGCACGGCGCGCGACACGTCGGCGAGCGATACCGCGACCCGGTCCACCCGCTCGCCGGTGAGCTTGCGCCAGGCCATCAGGGTCGAGACCGGCGTGACGACGGTGTAGACCAGAGCGAATATCACCGGCGCCGCGACGAGGATCGCGATGACGAGCCGGGTGCGGCGGAGAAGGCGCGATATCATGCCGGAGAGGGATCCCGATGGTTCAGCCACAGTCGTTCGCGGCGTCGATGGATGCAAGGGCGGCTGGATCGCCGTGACGATCGCGGCCACCGGCCCGATCCTGCCCGATGTGGCGGTGCGGGCGCATTTCGCCGACCTGATCGCCGATGCCGGCATCATCGCCGTCGACATGCCGATCGGCCTGCCGGACCGGGCCGGGCGCGGCGGCCGCGGCCCGGAAAGCCATGTCCGGCCGCATCTGGGCGAGCGCCAGTCCTCGGTCTTCTCGCTGCCTTCGCGCAGCGCCGTGTACGAGCACGATTATTGGGAGGCCTGCAAAGCCGCGCTCGCGACATCGGATCCGCCGCGCAAAGTGTCGAAACAGGCGTTTTTCCTGTTCGCCAAGATCCGTGAGATCGACCAGCTGATGCGGGCCGATCCGGCGCTGGCCCGGCGCGTCTTCGAAGTCCATCCCGAACTCGCCTTCTGGCGGCTCAACGGCGAGAAGGCCGTGGCCCTGCCGAAAAAGGTCAAATCGGCGGCCCATCAGCCGGGCCTTGCCTTGCGCCGCGCCATCCTGACGTCCCATGGCTTTCCCCCGGCCTTTCTCGACAAGGCGCCGCGTGGCGCCGGCGCCGACGATCTGCTCGATGCCTCAGTCAACGCCCTGATCGCGCGGCGGTTGCATGCTGGCCTGGCGCGACCCTTTCCGGATCCGCCGCTCAGCGATGCATTCGGCCTGACCATGGCGATCTGGGCTTGACCCGGAGCGGCGAAACGGCTCCCGTCGCTGCCCGAAACGGGAAAGATCATGCTGACACCTGACGATATCCGCGCCGCCCATGCCCGCATCACCGGCCATGTCAGGCGGACCCCGACGCTCGCGCTGGACGCCGACACGTTCGGCCTCGGCATCCCCGTGTCGATGAAGCTCGAATTCCTGCAGGTGACCGGCACGTTCAAGGCGCGCGGCGCGTTCAACACGCTGCTCGGCGTGGCGCTGCCCGAGGCCGGCGTCTGCGCGGCGTCGGGCGGCAATCACGGCATCGCGGTGGCCTATGCCGCGGCCAAGCTCGGCATTCCCGCCCGCATCTTCGTTCCCGAGATCTCGTCGCCGGCCAAGATCGCGCGCATCCGCGAGACCGGCGCCGACCTGGTCGTCGGTGGCGCGCGTTATGCCGACGCGCTGGCGGCCTGCGAGGCCTATGCGGCGTCGAGCGGCGCCCATTCGGTCCATGCCTATGACGCCTGGCCGACCATGGCGGGGCAGGGCACCGTCGGGCTCGAATGGGAAGAAGATGCCGGCGGCCTCGACACCGTGCTGGTGGCGGTCGGCGGCGGCGGCCTGATTTCCGGCATTGCCCGCTGGTTCGACGGCCGGGTGAAGGTGGTCGGGGTCGAGCCGGAAGGCTCGCGGGCGCTGCATGCAGCACTTGCCGCCGGCCATCCCGTCGATGTCGAGGTCAATTCGGTCGCGGCCGACTCGCTCGGCGCCAAGAACGTGCTGACGCGGGTTCACGAGGTGGCGGCGCGTCATGTCGACAGTGTCGTGCTGGTGCCCGACGAGGCGATCCGCGAGGCACAGCGCCGGCTCTGGCTGTCGCTGCGGGCGGCGGCCGAGCCGGGCGGCGCGGCGGCGCTCGCCGCCTTGATCGCCGGGGCCTATCGGCCGGCGCCCGGCGAACGGGTCGGAGTGCTCGCCTGCGGCGCCAATGTCGACCTGGCGAGCCTTGCTGCGCTGGTTTGACGCGGCGCCGGCCATCGGTTGCACCGATCCGTGATCGGCCGGCAAGGCCGGCGAGGTGGCCTTCCGTGACAATCGTGTTACCTTGTGCGGTGCAGGGTGCCACGAACCGGAGCGGTCATTGAGCGACGGCACGAATAGCGAGAGGCAGGCCGCAGGGCCCGGACATGGGCCGGCGCTCGGCCACACCATCGATCGCGCCCGGCTGGTCATCCTGTGGGAACGCATCTGGCCGCGCCTGGTGCTGTTTCTCGGCATTTTCGGCGGCGTGCTGGCGGTATCCTGGCTGGGCTTCTGGCAGGTCGTGCCCTATTGGGCGCGCTTCGGCGGCGTCGTCTTCGTGCTCGGCCTGCTGGTCCTCGCCGCCTGGCCGCTCCTGACCATCCGGCGGCCGACCGACCAGGACGCCCTGCGCCGCGTCGATCGCGCGACCGGCGGCGGCCACAGGCCGGCCTCGGCGCTCGCCGACGAACTGGCGACCCGCGACGATCCCTTCGCCAGGGCCCTGTGGGAAGAGCATCGGGCGCGCGTGCTGGCGGCGACCGGCCGGCTCAAGACCGGCATTCCCATGCCGCGCATGGCCAATCTCGACCGCTACGCGATCCGGTCGCTGGCGCTGCTGCTCATCGTTCCCGCCTATTTCCTGGCCGGCGACGAGCGCATGGCGCGGCTGATGACCGCCTTCGACTGGCGCGCGCCGCCGGCGCCGATCACCTATCGGGTCGATGCCTGGGTGACCCCGCCGACCTATACCGGACGGCCGCCGCTGATCCTGCCGACCCGCCGCTCGACCGAGCCGGCGGCGCCGCGCGAGGCCGTGCCCGACATCTTCAAGGTTCCGGCCGGCTCGATCGTCACGCTGCGCGTCACCGGGCTCGCCAATGTCGATATCCACGCCGATGGCGGCGTCGCCCCGGCGCCCGCGCCGGATGGCAAGGGAGCGGTGCCGACGCCTCCGGCCGGGCTCGCCGAGACCCGCTGGCTGATCGCCAAGGACGGCCAGCTGACCTTGCGCGGCACCGGCGCCGAGCCGCTCGACTGGCGTTTCGAGGCGCTGATCGACCAGGCGCCGACGATTGCTTTCGAGCGCGATCCGCAATCCGATCAGCGCAACCAGCTGCTGCTCTCCTACAAGCTCGAGGACGATTACGGCGTCACCGAAGCCGAGGCACGCTTCCAGCTGGCGCCCTCGGCGACGGCCTTGCAGCGGCCGGGCGCCCGGCCACTGGCCGAATTGCCGCCGATCCCGCTTGCCCTGCCGCAGGCGCGCACCCGCCATGGCTCCGGCCAGACCACCCGTGATTTCGTCGGCCATCCCTTTGCCGGGCTGCAGGTGGCGGTGACGCTGCATGCCAAGGACGATGCCGGCAATGAGGGGCGCTCCGATACGGTGGTGACGGCGCTACCGCAACGGACCTTCGCCAAGCCGGTGCCGCGCGCCCTGGTCGAACAGCGGCGCATCCTGGCGCTCGATGCCAATGCCCGGCCGCGGGTCGCGCGCGCGCTCGAGGCGCTGACCACCGCGCCCGACGTCTTCGGCATGGAGACCTCGGTCTATCTCGGCCTGCGCACGGCCTATTTCCGGCTGGCGCGGGCCTCGAGCGACGCCCAGCTCACCGAGGTGATGGATTATCTCTGGGATATCGCCGTCCGGATCGAGGACGGCGACGTGTCGGAGGCCGAGCGGGCGGTGCAGGCGGCGGCCGAGCGGCTGCGCCAGGCGATCGAGCGCGGCGCGTCGGATGAGGAAATCCGCCGGCTGTCGCAGGACCTGCGCCAGGCCATGGACCGGCTGATGCGCGAGCTCACCGAGCAGGCGCTGCGCAATCGCCAGGACGGCCAGAACCAGCAGCAGGCCCAGCGCGACCCGAACACCCGCACGGTCCGGCCGCAGGACCTGCGCGACATGCTGAACCGCATCGAGAATCTCGCCCGCAACGGCGCGCGCGACCAGGCGCAGCGGCTGATGCAGGAGCTGCAGCAGATGCTGCAGGGCCTGCAGGCGGGCCGCCAGCAGCAACAGCAGCAGGGCGACGGCACCGAGCAGGGCGAGAATGCGCTCGACCAGCTCTCCGACATGATCCGCCGCCAGCAGCAATTGCGCGACCAGACCTTCCGCCGCGGCCAGGAGCAGCGGCGCGCCCAGCGCGGACAGCAGCAGCAGCGCCCGAACCAGCGCGGCCAGCAGGGTCAGCCCGGCCAGGATGGCCAGCCGCAGCCGGGCCAGGGCGACCAGCAGGGCGACGGCACGCCGGGCTTCTCGGAGCTCGGCGAGAACCAGCGGCAATTGCGCGAATTGCTCGATCAGCTGCGCGATCAGCTCGGCCAGCAGGGCGACCAGGGCGATTCACCCGGCGGACGCGAGGCCGAACAGGGCCTGGGCAATGCCGGGCGTGCCATGCGCGAGGCCGAAGGCGCGCTTGGCCGCGGCGACGGCCAGGGCGCCACCGATGCGCAGGGCCGGGCGCTCAGGAGCCTGCAGCAGGGCGCGCAGGGGCTCGCCCAGCAGATGCAGGAAGGCCAGGGCCAGCAGGGCCAGGGCAACCAGCAGGGCCAGCCCGGCAATCGCTCCGGCCAGGCCGGCAGCCAGGACTACGATCCGCTGGGACGTCCGACCCGCGGCCGCGAGGCCAATGAGAATTCCAATGTCCGCATTCCCAATGCCGGCGAGGGTGCGGCCCAGCGCGCCCAGCGGGTTCTGGAGGAACTGCGCCGGCGCCTGTCGGATCCGGACCGGCCGCAGCTGGAAATGGACTATATCGAGCGGCTGTTGCGCGGCCTGCAGATCCAGTAGCCGGTCGCCCCGCATGACGTGGGGACGGCCAGGCGCGCGTCAGGAATCGTCCCTGGCGCCGCTGGTGTTCCAGCCGCTGATCCATTCTTGCCGCAGGCGGTCGCCTTCGCCTTTGAAGAAGCCGTCGCGCGCGGCGCAGCGCTCCACCCGGTCGGAGCGGAAATTGCGGCGGGCCTGGCGCAATTCGCACCAGGCGACGATATTGGCGGTCTCCGAATAGTAGATCAGCGCCACCGGCCAGATGGTCCGCTCGGTCGCGCGGCCCTGTTCGTCGCGATAGGCCAGATCGAGCTTGCGCTCATCGCGGATGGCGCGGCGCACCAGAGCGAGGTCGAGGCCGGCAGGCGTGGGCGCGACCGAACCCCAGGCATGCAGCGCATTGGCATGCAGCGCCTGGCGCAGCGGCGGCGGCACCGCTCCGCCGATCTTGGCGCCGACCCGTTTGGCGGCCTCTTTCAGTTCGTGGTCGCCGGTGCGTTCCAGCAGCGCCAGAGCGAGGACGAGCGCTTCCATTTCCTCGATCGAAAACATCAGCGGCGGCAGGTCGAAGCCCGGCCGCATGATGTAGCCGACGCCGCGATCACCCTCGATCGGCACACGCATGGCCTGGAGCGCCAGGATGTCGCGATAGACGGTGCGCTGGCTGACCTCCAGCGCGCCGGCGATCGCCGCAGCGGTCACCGAGCCGCGGGCATGCCGCAAGGTCTGAACGATCTCGAACAGGCGCGAGGCTTTCGGCACGGCTCCCTCCCGATTCGTTCAGTGTCGCTGCGGCTCCTGACAGCAGGTGTCAGTTGGCCCGGTTTATACACCGCCGCAACAGCTTGAAAAATCGAAGCTTCGCCGGATCCACGGCGAACCTGGCGGCGGACAACTGACATGGCTTATGGCGAAAATCTCTGGCTCTTCTTCGTGCTGCTGTTCGGCATCATCATCGTGCCGGGCATGGACATGGTGTTCGTGCTGGCCAATTCATTGGCCGGCGGGCGGCGCCAGGGGCTCGCCGCGACCGCCGGCATCATGGCCGGCGGCCTCTGTCACGGGCTTTATGCCGCGCTCGGCGTAGGCCTGGTCCTGCGGCTGGTTCCAGGCCTGTTCAACCTGCTGCTGCTCGCCGGCGCCGGCTATATCGTCTGGATCGGCTGGTCGTTGCTGCGCAGTTCGCTCGTGCTCGGCGCGCTCGGCAGCCCGCCGCCGCGTTCGCCCTGGATCAGCTTCCGGCAAGGCATCGTCACCAGCCTGCTCAACCCCAAGGCCTATCTGTTCATGCTGGCGGTCTACCCGCAGTTCCTGAAGCCCGAATTCGGCCCGATCTGGGCGCAGGCCGTGGTCATGGCGGCGCTGACCGCGGTGACGCAATTCGCCGTCTATGGCGGGCTGGCGCTCGCGGGAAGCCGTGGCCGGGACTGGCTTGCCGCCGGTTCGGCGAGGACCGCGAGCCTTGGCCGCGGCGCCGGGATCGTGCTGATCGCGGTGGCTGTGGTGACCGCATGGCGCGGGTTGAGTTGAAGCATCATCAACGGTGATTGAAGCCTTGCATCAAGGATAGCGGTCCTTCGAGGCTCGCTTCGCTCGCACCTCAGGATGAGGATTGTTAGTGAATTGCAGAGGCCTTGCTCATGATGCCTTGACCACGGCGCGCATTTGTCACCACCACTCCTGCAATACTCCCCGCCCCTCATCCTGAGGTGTGAGTGAAGCGAGCCTCGAAGGACGGCCGAGCTTTGTGCAGGGTGCTCCGATCCGAAGCGATCGCGCTCTAGACTTGGGCGCTTGTAAGCTCCCAGGCCTCGCCCGGGCGGATCGCGCGGAACCGGTCGGCCGCGATGTCCCTGGCCTTGAGCGCCTCGGCGAGAGCTGCGCGCGGCGCCTCGATCGGTTCGTTGGTCAATTGCACCGTGCCCCAGTGGTGGGCCAGCGCATGGCGCGCGCCGCAATCGAGCATGACCTGCACCGCCTCTTCCGGGTTCATGTGCTGGTCGCGCATGAACCAGCGCGGCTCATAGGCGCCGATCGGCAGGATGGCGAGGCGGAAGTCGCCGAAACGGGCCCGGGCGGCGCGGAAATGGTGGCCGTCGCCATAACCGGTATCGCCGATATGGTAGATGTGGCCGGCCGGCGTCTCGATGATGAAGGCGGCCCACAGCGCCTTGTTGCGATCGAACAGGCCGCGCGCGGTCCAGTGCCGCATCGGCGCCAGGTGCACGGCCATGCCGTTGCCGATCTCGACCCGGTCGCCCCAATCATAGGCCTCGGCGCGGATCGCCTGGTCATGGCCCTTCATGATGGTGTCCTGGCCGAGCGGCGTGATCACGCGCGGCGCATGGGCGGCCGCGAGCCGCGACAGCGTGGCGAGGTCCAGATGGTCGTAATGGCCGTGGCTGACCAGCACCAGATCGATCTTCGGCAGGTCCTCGAAACGGATCCCCGGCGGATTGACCCGTTTCGGACCCAGGAAGGACAAGGGCGAGAAGCGTTCCGACCAGACCGGATCCAGCAGGATGTTCAGGCCGCGGGTTTGCAGAAGGAAGCTGGCATGTCCCGCATAGCTGAGCCGGATCGCGTCGCCGTCGACGCGCGCCGGCGGCGTATCGAACTGGTCGAGCGGCCAGGCGCCCGGCCAGCGCGCCCGCGGGTCGGAGCCGAATTGCCAGCGCAGCAGATCCGACAGCGGCCGGGGGGCGGCGCCATGCGGGTCGAAGAAGCGGGTGCCGTCGAAATGATCGGAAACCGGCCCGGAATAATAGGGGTTGGACCCGGCCGCGAGCAGCGCGCCCGCCCCGGCGACGAAGGGGAGCGAGGCGAAGGAGGCGAGAATGCCGCGTCGGGTCGGCATGGCCGCTCAGCCGCCCGTCATCGGCGGAAAGAAGGCGACTTCCCTGGCGCCCTCAAGCGCTGCCGCCGGCTTGACGTGAACCTGGTCGATGGCGGCGCGGATCACCTTGGGGTTCTCGAAGGCATGGGCATATTCCTCGCCGCGCGCGCTGAGATGGGCGATCAGGTCGGCGACGGTCGTAACCGTCTCGGGCAACGCGATGGTTTCCTCGGCCTTGCCGATGCGCTCGCGCACCCAGGCGAAATAGAGAACCTTCACCGCTCGTCCTCATCGATGAGATGGCCGACGCCGGCGCGAAAATAATCGAAGCCGGTATAGAGCGTCAGCAAGGCCGCGATCCACAAGAGGCCGATGCCGATCTGGGTGACGAAGGGAATGACCTGGTCGCCGGCAGGGCCCGCGATGAGGAAGCCGACCGCCACCAGCTGCAGCGCCGTCTTCCATTTGGCGAGCTGGGTCACCGGCACGGACACCTGCAGTTCCGCCAGGAATTCCCTGAGGCCCGAGACCAGGATCTCACGCGACAGGATGACGACGGCCGCCCATAGCGACCAGCCGAGAATGGTGCCGTCGGCGGCCAGCATCAAAAGCACCACGCCGACCAGCAGCTTGTCGGCGATGGGGTCGAGCATGCGGCCGATGGCCGATTGCTGCGACAGGGCGCGCGCCAGATAGCCGTCGAAATAGTCGGTGATCGCGGCAATGACGAAAATCGAGAGCGCCACCCAGCGCAGCCATAGGCCGCCCTCATAGATGACCTGCACGAACAGGCAGCCCGCCACCAATGGCACGGCAACGACGCGCCCATAGGTGAGCATGTTGGGAATGTTGAACGCACCACCGCGGCGCACGCGCGGGATCGGATCAGCCGAGCTCATGATCTTGTGATGAACGAGGGGCCGTCCTGGGTCAACCGAAAGCCGACATGACCGGCTCTCGGGATGGACAGATCGTTGTGAACGGATCAAGAGATGGCGCCATGACCGTCGCCTCGCTCACCATCGCTTGCCGCCGTCCCTGGCTCTCCGCCGCCCTGATCGTCGGGCTCGGCGCGACCGCCACCATCCTCGGCGCCTATTTCTTCCAATATGTGATCGGCCTGGCGCCCTGTCCGCTCTGCCTGGAGCAGCGGGTGCCCTATTACATCGCCATTCCCCTGGCCTTCGCGACCGCGCTCAGCGCCGTCCTGCGCCTGCCGCCGCTGGTCACCCGCGTCGGGCTGCTGGCGCTGGCCCTGGTGATGGCCTGGGGGGCCGGGCTCGGCGTCTACCATGCCGGCGCCGAATGGGGCTTCTGGCAGGGGCCGACCAGCTGCTCAGCGCCGGCGACGCTCGCCCGCACCCCCGGCGACCTGCTGCGGCAATTGCAGACCGGGCCGCGGGTGGTCGATTGCACGGTGGCGGCCTGGCGTTTCCTCGGCCTGTCGCTGGCCGGCTGGAACGTGCTGATCGCGAGCTTCCTGTCGATCGTGGCGCTCGCCGGCGCAACCCGGCCGCGCGAACAGGCCTGAGGCGGCGTCCGGCGCTCAGGGCTCCAGTTCGGTGTCCCAGTAGAGGTAGTCCATCCAGCTGTCATGCAGGTAGTTCGGCGGGAACAGCCGGCCGTTGCTGTGCAGGTCCTGGATGGTCGGGGCATAGGGATGCTGCATCAGCTGCATGCCGGATTCGCGCAGCGTCTTCGACCCCTTCATGAGATTGCACGGCGAACAGGCGGCCAGCACGTTGTCCCAGGTGGTCTGCCCGCCCTTCGAGCGCGGGATCAGGTGGTCGAAGGTGAGATCGTCGCTGTCGCCGCAATATTGGCAACGGAATTTGTCGCGCAGGAAGACGTTGAACCGGGTGAAGGCCGGGTTGCGTGACGGCTTCACATAGGTCTTCAGCGAGACGACGCTCGGCAGCTTCATCTCGAAGCTCGGCGACCGGATCGCCTTTTCGTAGAAGGACACGACCGAGACGCGATCGAGAAACACCGCCTTGATCGTATCCTGCCAGGACCAGAGCGACAGGGGATAGTAGCTCAACGGGCGGTAGTCCGCGTTGAGGACCAGAGCAGGCCATGAACCGGGAGAGATGCCGGACGAAACCGGCAGATCCCCGGGAGAAACGGCGACCGTCACGAGCATACTCCCTGCGACCGGTCCTGCTCGCTGATTCGCGAGCAGCGAATGCAGATAGGCCCTTAATAATAGGAGCACTGTGTCGGTCTTGTGAAGCCTCGAACCAGCCGCGCCTCAGGTCAGCCCGAATCCGCCGGCAAGGGCCGCCCGGCCGAAGCCCAGTCCGCGGGCATCGATCTCATGGCCGATATCGGGAATGAAATGGGTCGCCACCGCCAGGCCCGCGCCGCGCAGCGCCGTGGCGGCGGCTTCCATATGGCCCGGCGGGATGACGTCGTCGAGGCCGCCGTGAACCAGCGTCACCGGCGGTCGCACCGTGATCTCGCTGAGGTTTTCGGGGCCGGCGAGGCGGCCGGAATAGCCGATGAGCGCGGCCGCCGGGGCCTTGCGGCGCAGCCCGACATGCAGGGCGGTCATGGCGCCCTGGCTGAAACCGACCAGGCCGAGCGCGCTGTCGTCGAACGACAGGCGCTGGAGTTCGGCATCCAGGAAGGCGTCGACCGTGGCGCGGATGCCGAGGCATCCCGACCAGTATTCGCGGGGATTGCGCAGGTCGAGCGGGAACCATTGCCGGCCGCTCGGCATGTGATCGCAGGGCTCCGGCGCGTTCGGCGCGACGAAGGCCGCGTCCGGCAGCGCCTGGCGCCAGGCCTGGCCGAGCGCGATCAGGTCGCCGCCGTCGGCGCCATAGCCATGCAGGATCACCACCAACTGGCGGGCCCGGCCGGACAGGGGTTGCAGGCGTGGGCCGTCCAGCATCAGGCCACCAGGGGTTCGGCGATGCGGCCGGTGCGCCGCGCCGCATAATAGGCCCAAAGCAGGCGCGCGGCGACGGCGCGATAGGGGCGCCAGCGTTCGGCGAGCGGCCCCATCTCCTTGGCCGTCGGCCGGCCGGGCAGCCCTAAGAGGTCGCCGGCAGCGGCCTGCAGCGCGATGTCGCCGGCCGGCCAGGCATCGATATGGCCGAGGCAGGACAGGAGATAGACATCGGCGGTCCAGGGGCCGATGCCCTTCACCTTGGTCAGCATGGCATGGGCCTCGTCCGCGTCGTGGCGGTCGAGCGCTCCGAGATCGAGGCCGCCTTCGGTGACCGCGGCCGAGATCGCCCTGAGCGTGCGGACTTTCGGCCGCGACAGGCCGGCGGCCCGATAGTCCTCGTCGCTGGCGGAGCCGAGGATCTCCGGCGTCCAGGCGCCGAACACGGTCTCGGCGCGGGCCCAGATGGCGCGCGCCGCATCGACCGAGATCTGCTGGAACACGACGATCTGGACCAGGCCCTCGAAGCCCGGCGCGCGCCGGCGCAGCGGCGGCGCGCCGAGCTCCGCATGGGTCTTGGCCATATGCGGGCAAAGGCCGGTCAGCGCGGTCAGCGCGTGGGCAAGATCGGCCTCGGTTTCGATACGCATGGCGGCTTTGGCTCGGGCATTCGGGTTGCGTTGTCGCGGCTCAGTCAGCATAGGCTTGACCATGGTCCCCGCGCATCTCCCGATTTCTCAGACCGATCCTGCGGTGCTGCGCTTCGCGCCGAGCCCGAATGGCGCGCTGCATCTCGGCCATGCGCTGAGCGTCTTCGAGAACGCCGCCATGGCGGAGCGGCTCGGCGGCCGCCTGCTGCTGCGTATCGAGGATATCGATCCGACCCGCTGCCGGCCGGAATTCGAGGCGGCTCTGCTGGACGACCTCGCTTGGCTCGGCATCGCCTTCGAGACGCCGGCGCGCCGGCAATCCGAACATCTCGCCACCTATCGGCAGGCGCTCGACCGGCTCGACGCCATGGGCCTGGTCTTCGCGAGCTTCGAAAGCCGGGGCGAGTTGAAGGCGCTTGCCGCGGCGCGGGCGGCCGAGACCGGCCGGGACTGGCCGACCGATCCGGACGGCGCGCCGCTTTATGCCGGCCGCGGCGCAGGCCTGAGCCCGGCCGAGCGGGCCGGACAGGTGGCCTCCGGGCGGCCCTTCGCGCTCAGGCTCAGGATGACCGAGGCCCTGCGCCGGCTCGGCCGGCCGCTCGCCTGGACCGAGGTCGACGCGGCAGGCGCCGATCCGCGCCTGGTGGCGGCCGATCCGTCCCGCTGGGGCGACGTGGTGCTCGGCCGCAAGGAGACGCCGACCAGCTATCACCTTTCGGTGGTGGTCGACGACGCGCTGCAGGGCGTCAGCCATGTCGTGCGCGGCCAGGACCTGTTCGAGGCGACCGCGGTGCATCGCCTGCTGCAGGAACTGCTCGGCTTGCCCCAGCCGCTCTACCGCCACCACCGCCTGGTGCTGGGCGCCGACGGCCGCAAGCTGTCGAAGAGCGAGGCGGCGACCGGGCTCGCCAGCCTGCGCGAGGCGGGCGCGACGGCGGATGACATCAGGCGGCTTGTCGGCTTCGGGCGGTAGACGGCCGCGGCCGGCGCGACGCGCTCACCCCTTGAAGCCGTCGGTCTCGAGAAAAGCCAGCTCGTCGGGCGTGCTGGCGCGGCCGAGAATGGCGTTGCGGTGCGGGAAGCGGCCGAACCGGGCGATCAGGTCGCGATGGACCTCGGCATAGCCATTGAGATCGGCGTCGCCGAGGGTTTTGATCAAGGCCACCGAACGGTGCTGCACGGCGATCTGCTCGGTATGCTCGAGCGGCAGGTAGATGAACAGGCGCAGGTCCGGCCCGATCAGCCGGTCCAGGCCCTTGCCGATGGCGCGTTCGGCGATGGCCAGCGCCAGCGGATCGGCGGCAAAGGCGCGGGCCTCTCCGCGGAACATGTTCCGCGAGAACTGGTCGAGCACCAGGAGCAGCGCCAGGGTCGCGCCGGCGGTCGCCTCCCAGGGCTCCAGCTCGCCCGCGGCGGCGGCCTCGTAGGTCTCCAGGAAGCGGCTGACGATGGCGGCGTCGAAGGCATCGTCCTTGGCGAACCAGAGGTCGGGGCCGGCGTCGCGCCAGAAGGCGATGATCGCCTCGGGTGTTTCGATTGATTTCACAGGCCGAGCCCCGGAATGGCGAGAGGATTTTCGGTCAAGGCGGCCCGATCCGGCTGGTCGGCGCGCGGCACGCCGAGAAAGGCGTCATAAAGCGCCTGGACCGTCTGGGGCTCCATATCCTTCAGGATGAAGACGATGCGGGTGCGGGCATCGCCGTCCGGCCAGGCATCCAGCACGGTGGTCGGGTGGAACACATGCTGGGCGCCGTGAATGACCACCGGGCGATCCGGGAACTCGGCGATCTTGACCACGCCCTTGACGCGCAGGAGCTTCGGGCCGTGGGCGCCGCGCAGCAGTTCCAGGAACATGTCGAAGGCGGCCGAGCCGAGCGCCTGGTCGCTGGTCAGGGCAAAGGCCTTGATGCCGTCGTCATGGCTGTGATCGCCGCCATCGGCGGCGAGCGCCGCCTGGTTCAGCCAGCGCGTGACGTCGGGCACCTTGGTGGCGGGATCGTAGAGGCCGGCGGCAAGCACCGCCCGGGCATCGGCCTCGCCCTTGGCCGCATCGAGTTGAATGGCGGTCGGCGCCAGCGCGGCGAGCCGCGCCTCGAGCCTGCCGAGATCGTGCCGGCGCGCATCGCTGTCGACGAGGTCGGTCTTGGTCAGCACGATCCGGTCGGCGACGGCGGCCTGTTTCACCGCTTCCGGGTGGGCGTCGAGAGTGGCGAGCCCGTTGATCGCGTCGACCACGGTGATGACGGCATCCAGCCGGTAGCGCATCACCAGATAGGGATGGGCCATCATGGTGTGGATGACCGGGATCGGGTCGGCGAGGCCGGTGGTCTCGATCACCACCCGGGCGAAGGGGTCGACGCGGCCATTGTCGAGCGCGCGCAGGAGATCCTCGAGGGCCGAGACGAGGTCGCCGCGCACCGTGCAGCAGACGCAGCCGGAGGACAGCATGACGATGCCCTCGTCGACGGTGCGCACCAGCAGGTGGTCGAGACCGATCTCGCCGAATTCATTGATCAGGACGGCGGTGTCCTTCATGCCGGGATCGGCCAGCAGGCGGTTCAGCAAGGTGGTCTTGCCGGCTCCGAGAAAGCCGGTCAGCACGGACACCGGGATCGGCGGACGCGGTCGCCGGGGGCGCGGGGCATCGGACATGGGTTTCAGACGGATTTTGGCGCGCGCCGCAATTCGACCAGCGAAGATGCGACGAGGGCGGTGAGAACAAGCAGGCTTCCCACCATTTGGGGCGCCGACAGGGTTTCGCCAAGGACGAAATTGGCGGCGACGATGGCGACCACCGGCTCGAGGCAGAAGACCAGGCCGACCAGCGCCGGAGGCGCGCTGCGGGCGCTGAGCATCTGAAAGACAAAACCGATGACATAACCGGCGATCGTCATGGTCGCGGCGAACCAGGCGCCCGCCAGCACGCTCCATGAGCCTAATCCATTGGCGAGCGCCGCGAGGCCCGCGATCGGCATGATCACCACATGGGACCAGAACAGCAGCGCCTTCTGACCGATGCGGCCGCCCGCCCGCGCCGCGGCGAAGAACTGGCAGGCGGCGAAAACGCTGGCCGCGGCCGCCAGCAGCACGCCGCGCATGTCGATGCCGCCGAGCTTGGGCCCGAGCGCGATGGCCAGCCCGCAAAAGGCCAGGGCGAAAACGCCGAGGCGCTGCAGGGTGAAGCGTTCGCCGTCGATGAACGGGCTGGCGAGCAGGATCAGCAGCGGAAAGGTGTAGAAGACGACGGCGGCGATGCCGATCGGCACGAAGGAGATCGCGAAGAAATAGGCGAGCCCGATGCCGGCGGAGGTGACGCCGACCAGGATCAAGACCGGCCGGTCGCGCGTCTCGACCTTCAGCGAGCCGCCCGCGAGCGCGATGGTCGCCGCCACCGCTCCCATCATCAGGAAGACGCGCAGGAAGACCAGATCGGCGGCGGAAACGCCCTGCTGGGTCGCCATGCGCGCGAAAACGATATTGACGCCATAGGCGGTGGCGCCGACCAGCGCGGCGCCGATGCCCAGGGCACGCGCCGAGATCGTCACGAACGCGGGACGATCGGGATCGGAGCGGGCGCCGGCCGCGCCGCGGCGCGGGGCGCCGGCCGGGGTGCCGGCTGCGGCGTGCTGCTGGCCGGCCGGACCTCACGGGTAGTGCGCCGGCCGGATTCGGCATGACGCCCGGTCTGCACGGTCGGGCGCTGGGCCTCGTCGGAGTTGCGGGCGGCTTGCGTGGCTGGTGTCGCCGGCCGCGCCGCGCCCTGCAGGGACATGGGCGCACCGATGGCGCCGGGGCGCCCAGGGGCCGCGGCTGGCTGGCTGGCCGGCGTGGCGCTGCCGATCGCGCCTGGCGCGCGGTGGCCGCTGGCCGTTCCCTGCGGCGCCTGCGCCGGATCGACGGCACGGCCGATGGCGCCGGCGGGCGCGGCCGGAGGCGCCGGGACGGTGGTGACGGTCACGGTCGGCGTCATGCTGGCGGTCGCCGGCTGCGGCAGGGTGGCCGTGCCGGAGGCCGGCAAGGTGACGCGCCGGGAGCCCGGGGTCGAGGCCAGCATCGGTGCGGCGGCCGCCGGCGGCGGCGCGGAACCGGCACCGCCGATGAACACCGGAATGGGGTCCATGCTCGGCCGGTAGGGGCCGAGCAGCGAGGGCAGCTGGCCGGAGGCGGCGGCGATCGCCTGCGCGCCGGTGCCGCGGCGGGCCGAGGGCTGGGCCATCATCTGGGCATAGCTGAGATTGCCGGGATCGCCATGCGAGGCGATCGGCTCGTTTTCGAGGTCCTCGCCCGATTCGATATAGACCGGGCCGCGGCCGCGCCGCCGGCAGGCCTGGTCGCGAATGTCGGGCGGGCCGGAGAAGGTGTCGTTCTGGACACCCTCGACGGCGACGCCGGAGCCGCCATAACCGGCGAAATGGCGCTCGAACAGGCCGGCCGCGGTCTCGGCCCGGCCGCGCGCCGAGGTCGCGCCCAGCACGACGACGATCAATTGCCGGCCGCCGCGGGTGGCGGTGGCGACGACATTGAAGCCGGAGGCGCAGGTGAAGCCGGTCTTGAACCCGTCGGCGCCGGGATAGCGGCCGATCAGGTGGTTATGATTGCGCATGACGCGATTGCCATAGCGGATCGCCGGCATGCGCCAGAGCAGCGACTGCTCGGGAAATTCGCGCATCAGGGCGCGGGCGAGCACCGCCATGTCGCGCGCCGATGTCTGCTGGCCGACGGCGGGCAGGCCGTTCGGGTTGACGAACCGCGTGGCGGTCATGCCGAGGCGGCGCGCCTCGGCGTTCATCATCGCGGCGAAATTCTCGACCGAGCCGCCGAGCCCTTCGGCAATGGTCACCGAGACGTCGTTGGCCGACTTGACCATGATGATCTTCAAGGCGTTGTCGATGGTGACGACGGTGCCGGGACGGAAGCCCATTTTCGACGGGGTGGCGCGCGCGGCGCGCTGCGAGACCGTCAGGCCGGTATTCATGCTGACCCGGCCCTGGCGGACCTGGTTGAGCGCGACATAGGCGGTCATCATCTTGGTCAGCGAGGCGGGCAACCAGGGGGTGCCGGCGCGATCGGCCTGCAGAACCTGGCCGGTGGCGACATCGACCACGATGGTCGGTCCGACCTGCTGGGCCGCCGCCGGCGCGGCAAGCCCGAGGCTAAGCGCGATCGTGGCGGCGAGGGCGGGAGCGCTGATCCGCAAGGTCGGGCCTTTATGGGGAATAAGACGATTGGACGGAGGTCTTTTACCTGCTTCGCGGGTTGTTCGCCAAGTGGGGTGAACCACGGGGTGAACCATGAGGCGGGCCGCGTGCCGGACAAGACGGGCGAGGCCCGCTATCAATCGTCCGAACGCGGCCAAACGATGGCCCGGCCGGTCCGGTTTTCGCCGCAGGGCCACACGTCAGGATGGTCGGCCGGGCGGAGGGCCGCGCGGTAGCGCCTACCAGACGATGCGATGGTCCTGGACCCAGCTGAAATCGGGCGCGCGCAACGACAGGAACAGGCGCATCAGGTTGTTCTGCAGCCAGGTGCCGAAGGGGCCGCGCCGCTTGAGCGCGCCGATCTTCCGGCTGAAGGCGACGATGCGTTCGACGCGATCGCGGCGCTCGTGCTCGAAGGCGGCGAGACGCCCGGGCCATTCGGCGGGCCGGCCGTCGCGCAACAGCCTGGCGAGCGTGATGGCATCCTCCAGCGCCATCGAGGCGCCCTGGCCGGAATGGGGCGCGACGGCATGGGCGGCATCGCCGACCAGCACGGCGCGGCCCTGGCACCAGCGCGGCAGGCTGGCGATGTCGAAGATGTCGACCGGTGCGATCATCTCGGTGGTGGCGCCGAGAATCTGGCGCACCATGGGGTTCCAGCCATCGCCCGCCGCGATGATCTGGTCGAGCCCGATGCTCTCGGCGGCTTCGCCGCGGTTCCTGGCATCGAGCGGCCTGTCGCGGGCAAGCGAGGTCCACCACATGCCGCCCGAGGCTTCGTCACGTTCGGCGAGCGTGCAGCCGATAAAGGCGCCGGCGCCGAAAAACAGCGTCATGGCGCCGGGATCGGTCAGGCCGGCCTTGGCGAAGGCCGCGCGCGGCGTCCAGCCGCCGGTGCCGGTCAGGCCTGTATAGGTAGGCTCCGGACCATCCGGCAGCAGGATCCGCCGGACGCGCGAATGCAGGCCGTCAGCGCCGACCAGGAGCGCGCCGCGCGCCGTGGTGCCGTCCTCGAAGCGCGCGGTGACCCCGTCGCCGTCGTCCTCGAAACCGGCCAGGCGCTTGCCGTGCTCGATCCGGACCCCTCTTGCGATGCCGGTGTCGTGCAGCAGTTCCTGCAGCGTCGCGCGGGCGAGCATCACGGCGGGGCGGCCCGGACTGCCGGGACGGCGGTTCGCCATGCCGCCGAGGCTGCGGCCATGGCGATCGCGGAAGCTTGACCTTTCGCAGGCCGTGCCGCGCGCGGCGAGCGCATCGGCGAGGCCGAGCTGGTCCAGCACGGCCAGGCCGTTCGGCGCGATCTGCAGGCCGCCGCCAATGCCCCTGACGTCGGGATAGGCCTCGAAGACCCGCGCCGGGAGGCCGGCCTTGGCGAGAAACAGGGCCAGCGCGCAGCCGGCAATGCCGCCGCCGATGATCAGGATGTCGCGGCTCTCCGGTGCGGAGGCCGTCGTTTCGGGGCTCGTCATCTGGGGGTTCGTCATGAGTTCAGCCTCCGAGAACGGCGTGGCGGATCAGCACGGCGGTGATGCCGATGGCGATCAGCAGGAGGCCGATGCCGACCGGTGAGCCCCAGCCGTGCCAGGTCATGACGGCCTGCTCGGCGTGCCAGGTGCTGGCTGCGCCGGGCGGGAGGGACCTTTGCGTGTCGCGTGTGTCGATGGTCATTATGGCTTGTCCTGGATGAGGTGGCGCGGGCCTTTGGGGGCTTTCGATCCATCGACGTCCGAGATAGCGCATGGCATAATCTCTGATATCATGAATCTTGGAAACTAAGAATAATGGAAAACGAGATAACTCGTCAAGGCGAGCCCTTCGGCGCGGCCGAACGGCTGATGATGGCGATGCGCCGCTCGTCGGCGACGGGCGTGCTGCACAGCCAGGCCGTGGCGCGCCGCGTCGGCATCAATTCGAGCGACCTCGAATGCCTCGACCTGATCCTGATGGGGGGACCGGCGAGCGCCGGCGAGATCGGCCGCCGCACCGGACTGACCAGCGGCGCGGTGACCGGCCTGATCGACCGGCTCGAACGCCAGGAACTGGTGGAGCGCGCGGCCGATCCGCATGACCGGCGCAAGGTGCTGGTCAAGGTGCGGGAGGATCGCATCGGCCGCCTCGCGGCCTATTTCGAACCGATGCAGCACGCCATGGCCGCGTTCCTGGCCGAATATAGCGAAGAACAGCTCGCGCTGATCGCCGATTTCGTCGAGCGGGGAACCGCGATCGCCATGGCGCGGGTGACCGAGCTCAACGCCAAGACATGAGCCAAGATATGAGGTTTTGAGCCTGACCCCGGCATCGCGCCGGATCAGCCATGCGCCGGACGGCCGATGGCGAGGCGGTGTCCGGGCGCATATAGTGTAACTACGCCTTCAAACGCCCCGAGGAGACTTCGAGATGACCGCCTGCATCGTCGGCTGGGCCCATACCCCCTTCGGCAAGCTGGAGAACGAGACCGTCGAGAGCCTGGTCGTGCGCGTCGCGACCGATGCGCTCATCGATGCCGGCCTCGGTCCCGACGATGTCGACGAGATCGTGCTGGGTCATTTCAACGCCGGTTTCTCGCCCCAGGATTTCACCGCCTCGCTGGTGCTGCAGGCCGATCCGCGGCTGCGCTTCAAGCCGGCGACGCGGGTGGAGAATGCCTGCGCGACCGGCTCCGCCGCCGTCCATCAGGCGGTGCGCGCGGTCAAGGCGGGCGATGCTCGCATCGTGCTGGTCGTCGGCGTCGAGCAGATGACCCGGACGCCCGGGCCGGAGATCGGCAAGAACCTGTTGAAGGCCTCCTACCTGCCCGAGGACGGCGATACGCCGGCCGGTTTCGCCGGCGTGTTCGGCAAGATCGCCCATTCTTATTTCCAGCGCTGGGGCGACCAGTCCGACGCTCTCGCCGCGATCGCCGCCAAGAACCACAAGAACGGCGTCGACAATCCCTACGCCCAGATGCGCAAGGATTTCGGCTTCGAGTTCTGCCGCACCGAAAGCGAGAAGAACCCCTTCGTCGCCGGCCCGCTGAAGCGCACCGACTGCTCGCTGGTGTCGGATGGCGCGGCGGCCCTTGTCGTCACCGATGTCGCCACCGCGCTGAAGCTGAACAAGGCCGTGGCCTTCCGCGGCACCGCCCATGTCCAGGATTTCCTGCCGATGTCGAAGCGCGACATCCTGAAATTCGAAGGCTGCACCCAGGCCTGGGGCAAGGCGCTTTCGGATGCCGGCGTGTCGCTGTCGGATCTCTCCTTCGTCGAGACGCATGACTGTTTCACGGTCGCCGAGCTGATCGAATATGAAGCGATGGGCCTGGTGCCGGAAGGCCAGGGCGCGCGTGCCGTGCTCGAAGGCTGGACGCTGAAAGACGGCAAGCTGCCGGTCAATCCGTCGGGCGGCCTGAAATCCAAGGGCCACCCGATCGGCGCGACTGGCGTGTCGATGCATGTGCTGAGCTCGATGCAGCTGATGGACCAGGCCGGCGGCATCCAGGTGAAGGGCGCCAAGCTCGGCGGCATCTTCAACATGGGCGGCGCGGCGGTGGCCAATTACGTCAGCGTGCTCGAGCGGTTGCGCTGAGACCGGAAGGCGCGACATTCAGGCCCGCGGCGATGATCGCCGCGGGCCTTTTCTTGGGCCGGTTCAGGTGAGATCGGCGGCCGCCGGCAGCGTCGGCAGGCCGGCGCCGCTGAGCCCCCTGGCGTTCAGCACGGCGCGCAGCACCGCGGCGGTGGTGACCTGGGCCGCGATCGCGCCGAGCGCCATCATATTGCCGGGCAAGCCGCTTTTGCCGGTGCCGAGCGCGAACATGGTGTCGCCGTCCCACATGGTGTGGATCGGGTCGATGGCGCGGGCGAGCCCGTCATGGGCCATCTGGGCGAGCTTTTGCGCCTGGGCCTTGGTCAAGGTGGCGTCGGTCGCCACCACGCCGATGGTGGTGGCCATGCCGGCCTGGATCGACGGCGGCAGCTCGCCGCGCAGGATCGCCTGGGTGACGCCGAGCTTGCGCCGGCCATCCTCCGTGCGGGCGCCCGCCACCACCGCGCCGGTGGTGGGATCGATGACATCGCCCACCGCATTGACCGCGACGATCGCGCCAATGGTGATCTTGCCGACCTTGACCGCCGCGGTGCCGATGCCGCCCTTCATGGCGCGGCCCATGCCGAACAGCTTGCCGACGCTGGCGCCCGCGCCGGCGCCGACCGAACCTTCGGCGGGAGCCGTGGCGCTCGCCGCCTCGCAGGCCTTGTAACCCGCGGTCGCGTCCGGCCGGATCTTGTGATCGCCGACGCCGAGATCGAACAGGATCGCCGCCGGGACGATCGGCACCCGGGCGGGGCCCGCGGGGAAGCCGATGCCCTTTTCCTCCAGCCAGCGGACCACGCCGGTGGCCGCATCGAGCCCGAAGGCGCTGCCGCCGGAAAGCAGGATGGCATGGACCTTGTCGACCAGATTGGTCGGGTTGAGCAGGTCGGTCTCGCGCGTGCCGGGGGCCGCCCCGCGCACATCGACGCCGGCGGTGGCGGCCTCTTCGACCAGAACCACCGTGCAGCCGGTGGGCCGGCGCTCATCGGTGAAATGGCCGATCTTGATGCCCGGCACGTCGGTGATGGCGCCGCCGAGCACCCGGGCCTTCAGCTGGTCGGCGCCTGAAGCCTGGGGCTGGGCCTGGGCCGTACCGGCCAATGGCAGCAAAGCCGCGCCGACGCCGAGCGCCGCCTTCGATCCGAACTCGCGCCGATCCATCGTTCCTCTCCCATGCCGGTCTTGATTGGGCGGGAGGATAGGCGAGCTTTACCGCCGGTCAAAGAGTTTACGCCGGCACCGCGGGACAGCGATCGTGACTCTCTGGCTGGACGGGCGCCGCGCCGATCGAGACATCAGAGCAACGGTGGCTTGGCACGGCATCGTCATGCTCGCACGACGTCGTCTTGCCCGGGCTTGTGCCGGGCATCCACGACTTGCTTGCCCCAAATCAACCCATCAAAACCGCTGCGTAACAGTTCCGGATAGCGCCGGCGGGGTATCGCGGCTACGCCCCCTTGGGCCGGAACGCCACGCAAAAAGCCGGATTGGTCTCCAGCCGGGGACCGCCGATCAGGTCGATGCAATAGGGAATGGCCGGCATGACCGCATCCAGGCATTCGCGGATCGACGAGGGCTTGCCCGGCAGGTTGACGATCAGCGCGCCGCCGCGAATGCCGGCGGTCTGGCGCGACAGGATGGCTGTCGGCACGACCTTCAGGCTGACCGCCCGCATCAGTTCGCCGAAGCCGGGCATCATCTTCTCGCAGACCGCTTCGGTCGCCTCCGGCGTCACGTCGCGCAAGGCCGGGCCGGTGCCGCCGGTGGTCAGGATCAGCGGGCAATGGGCTTCGTCGGCGAGCGCGATCAAGGCCGCCTCGATGGCCGTCTGTTCGTCCGGGATGACGCGTGCGACCGGATGCCAGGGCGAGCCGAGGAGCTCGGTCAGGGCGGCGACGATGCCGGGGCCGCCCTTGTCTTCATAGACGCCGCGGCTGGCGCGATCGGACACGGTGACGACGCCGATGGGAACGGAAAGCACGGTCATGGCCTTGTCCATAACCCGGCGGCGTCGCCGGCTCAATGACGGCTCAGCGGCCGGGAGGCATTGCGAGGAACATGGCGCGGGTGATCTCGGTGTCGATATGGCGGACCAGCCCGTCGCGGGCGAGATTATGACGCTGCGATTCGCCGGTGCGGGCGAAACCGACCTTGTCTTGGACATGCAGGGAGGCGGGATTGTCGAAAAAGGCGCCCGCCGTCAGGCGCTGCAGGCGCGGTTCGCGGAAGGCGGCGCGCACCAGCGCGCCGGCCGCCTCGGTGGCAAATCCGCGCCCCCAATAGGGCCGGCCGAGCCACCAGCCGATTTCGGCCGCCGCGACCGTGCCGGTAAAGGAGATCACGCCGATCAAGGCGTCGGGGTCACGTGTCTCCGATATGGCGAGGCCGAGGCCCTGGCCGCCGGCATTGGCCTCGCGCATGCCGGTTATGAAATCCAGCGCGTCGGCTGGCCCATAGGGCAGCGGCACGGCCGCCAGCATGCGCGCGACCTTGATGTCGCCGACATAACGCACGATCCGCGGCGCGTCGGCCGGGTCGAGGTCGCGCAATGTCAGGCGCGCGGTTGCGATGGGAATCTGGGCATACCAAGGCGAGGTCATGCGGCGATGCCGGGCAGGTGCGATGCGGTCGAGGCGAGACCCCCGGCCTGAGCGGCCGAGGATCTCGGGCGGTTGCGGGTGGTCAGCCGAGCTCGCCGATGACGATCTTCGGCACGCCGCGCCGCATGATCGGGTCGCGCCAGGCCTTCAGGCTCGACCAGACGCTGCGGTCCAGCTGGAACTTGTCGACCGGCACGGAGCTGGCGAGCAGGCGCGAGCGGGTGAGGCCGGCGCCGACCCATTGGAAGCCGCATTTCTCGATCACCCGCCGGGAGGCGGGATTGACCACGCGGGCGCGCGCCGCGACCGATTGGGCGGCGCGGTTCATGAACAGGTGGTCGACGACCGCGCGGGCCGCTTCGGTGGCGAAACCCTTGCCCCAATGGGCGGTGCCGATCCAGTAACCGATTTCGGGATCGCCGATTTCCGGCATCACGAAACCCGTCGCTCCAATCAGGGCGCCGTCGGTTTTCGACGTGATGAGAAAGGGATGATCCTCGCCTTGCCAGGCGTTTGTAATCCAATTCTCCGCGTCTTTTTCCGCATAGGGATGCGGGAGATTCGCCGTCATTTCGGCGATACGGCGATCATTGGCTACGCCAGCGATCGCGCGCGCGTCCTCGAAACGCGGCGCACGGAGGACGAGCCGCTCAGTCTCGAGGACGGGGATACTGCACTCGGTCATCACGCCGCTTCCGCGGCACTCCAGGATGGTTTCCAGGGCGGTCATGACACGGCTCCTTGCCGGTATGCGACCCTGGGACCATCCCAGGGCCAAAGAAAAAGGGGCACCGGCTTGCCGCCGGGCGCCCCTTGATCCTTGAACCTGAGATCATCGGAGCGGCCGGGCGTTTCGCCGGCGGCTCCGATGGGTGCCGCCGTTTATTCGGCTGCGGCAAGCATCGGAACGACCGACACATAGGTTCGGTTGTTCGATTTCGTACGAAACTCGACGCGGCCGTCTACGGTCGCGAAAAGCGTGTGGTCGACGCCGATCCCGACATTGCTGCCGGGATGGAACTTGGTGCCACGCTGGCGAACGAGGATGTTGCCAGAGATGACGGCCTGACCGCCGAAGCGCTTAACGCCCAGCCGCTTTGACTGTGAATCGCGGCCGTTTCTCGACGAACCGCCTGCCTTTTTGTGAGCCATAAGGAGCTCCCGATCTGTTCTGTCTTATAAAACGTGTTCTGCGGCGTGGTGACAAGCGGGAAACCGCTTACCGATCCTCGCCCGATTTGAGCTCGGCCTGGTCGACCTTGGCGCGCGGCGGCTTGCCGGCGAGAAGTTCCTTGGCCTGCTCGACCCATTCCTCGCGCGTGGCGCGGCCACGGAGCGCCAGCTCCTTGTCCTTCGCCTCGAGGTCGGCCTCGGTCCAGGATGCGATCTGCTCCCAGGAGGTGATGCCGGCCGCGCGCAGCTTCTTCTCGATGGTCGGGCCGATGCCGGCGATCAGCGACAGGTTCGACGTGTCGCGGGCTTCACCGGCGGTCTCGGCGGCAGCGGCCTTGGCGGGCTTGGCAGCCTTTTCGGCCTTGGCCGGCGCTTCGGTCGCGGCGGCAAGCGCCACCTTCGAGGTCACCGTCGGCTTGGCGCCACCGGTGAGGATTTCAGCGATGCGCACGATGGTGAGGTCCTGGCGATGACCCCGCTTGCGCTTCGAATTCTGGCGGCGGCGCTTCTTGAAGGAAATGACCTTCGGGCCGCGGGCCTGCTTGACGATCTCGGCGGCAACCGAAGCGCCGGCGATGAACGGAGCACCGATGGTGATGCCGGCGTCGCCACCGACCATCAGAACCTCGGGGAACACCACGATCTCGCCGGCCTCGGCCTCGAGCTTCTCGATGGTGATCGTGTCGGTGGCGGCAACCTTGTATTGCTTGCCGCCAGTCTTGATGACTGCGTACATGACGTTAGTCCTTGGCTTGCGACGAACCTTTGCCTTCAGGCGAAACCCGATCGGCGGTCGTCTTTTTGGTTGGTCTTGCCGCCCCGAAGGGCGGTTTTCACGATAGAACGCGCGGGCCATGCCGACCGAGGTCGTCGAGCGCGCGCTTTCAAGAGGCGGCTCAATGCTGGAAAATGCCCGCCAAGTCAAGGAAAACCGTGGGCAGGCCGCGACGAATGTCGCAATTCGATCGCGAGGCGCTTGAACCCGCGCGCGCCTTCCGCTACACGGCGCTTGCTTCAGACCAGGACGATCGCGTTTGCGCTCGTCTTAGCGACCGCGGAGAGGTGGCAGAGTGGTCGAATGCACCGCACTCGAAATGCGGCATACGGGCAACCGTATCGGGGGTTCGAATCCCTCCCTCTCCGCCACTATCTCGCTCACGGCAGTTTCGCTTCGCTCAACGCTCCCACGGGGGACGCAGTGTCGTCCGGCCCCTGTCGGCCGGTACCCTGTGCATGGCGCGCGAAGAGTTGGCGGCGTGGCGGGCGTTCAGATGCTCGGCGACAGCGCGTGTTTGGCGGAGCGTCGCAAGGGGAATAGGGCCGCGAAGGCGTGAGGAGTGTTTCAGAGCCTCGCTTTGCATCCCAGGACGTGAGCGGCGCCGCATCTCCTTATCGACCGGTCGCTGCCTGCTCGCATGAGCGATCTTCCGCGCCGGCGACCAAGGGTTGAGGCGGGGCCGCCGACTCAATGGATAGCCAGAGCGAACAGGCGGTAGCAGCCGGCGCCGCTGCGAGTGCGCCCAAAGCGGCAAGCATGGCCATCCGATCGGAATGGTGGGCCTGAACCGCAAAAAACAGGGCGCCGACGAGTGATACGCCCGTCGCATTGCCGATTTGCTGCGCTGTGCTGAGCGTGCCGGCACCAGAGCCGGCATGGTCGGCGTGAATCTTGTTCAACGCAAGATTCGACAGAGGCGACAGCACCATTCCCTGTCCGATCCCAAAAGGAATCAGCAATGCAGCGAAAGCCACCGGGCTCGGCGCCAGGTCCATACCGACAGTCAGTGCAATGACCGCCAGTCCGGCAACCTGGACCGCACATCCCGCGATCATGGCCCGCGGGCCGATGCGCTGGGCGCGTGGTCCCGCCAAGTGGGAACTCACGGAAAAGGCAAGAACCAGTGGCACAACCGCCGCGCCCGATTGCAGCGGCGAATATCTCAGTCCCGACTGCATATATTGAGTGACGCTGAAATAGAACGCGATATTGGCGAACGCGAAGAAGAGGACAGCCAGAAACGGCAGCGCGATGGGCCGCTGTTTCAGCATGTCGACCTGGACAAGCGGCAATCCTCCATTGCGAGCTATCCCTCGCTCGATAACCCAAAACAACACTGAGAAAAGGAAGCCGAGGCCGATCACCGCGAGTAGCCAGAGTGGCCACTCGAGCTCTTGACCGACCAGAATTGGGCCGAGCAAACAGAGCAGCGCGAGAAACAGCGTGGTGGCCCCTGCGACGTCCAGGTGAACATTGGGCCGGCGCGGCATGTGGGGGGCCAATCTCAGCGTAGCCGCGACCAACCCGATGCCGATCGGCACGTTGATCACGAAAATCGAGCGCCATCCCAGGCCGGCGATATCGAGAGCGAGAAGCCAGCCACCAAGACCCATCCCGGCGGCAGCGGCAACGCCAAGGACGACGCCGTAAATCCCGAAGGCGCGCCCTCGATCGGCCCCCTGGAACAGCCGGTGGGTTGTCGCCAGGACCTGGGGAACCATGAGCGCGGCAGACGCGCCTTGTGCCGCCCGCGCGATGACCAACATGCCTCCGGACATTGCCAGCCCGCAGAGCAGCGAGGCGACGGTAAAGCCGACAAGCCCCACCAAAAACACCCGCCTCGCCCCGTAGATGTCGCCGAGCCGCCCCCCTGTGATGAGCAGCGTGGCCATCGCGATCAGATAAAGGACAATGATGCCCTGGATCTCGCTCGGCGTTGCAGCGAGGTCGATGCGAATCGCGGGCAGCGCCACATTCACGATGAAGACGTCCATGACATACATGAACTGTGCCGCCATAAGGACGCTGAAAGGCCGCCAACTCCGACCAGCACTGATGCTTTCGATGGTTTGTATGACGGGAGCAGTCATGCGGGTAATGTCCTTCAGTGGCCGCATCACCATCGCCCGCGCCGGGCCAAAATCGATGATCCCGGAGGTCAAATAGCGACAACACGGGAACGCGGATCTTGACCTCCGAGGTCATGGTTTCCCGCCACTACCGCTGGTAGAGTCGCGCTATGGATAGTTCTCAGGTGCCCTTTGGCTTGCTTCTGCGACGTTGGCGGACCCAGCGGCGCATGTTGCAGAGCGATCTCGCTATGGCGGCGGAGACCTCCGCGCGCCACTTGTCATGCCTGGAGACCTGCAAGGCCCAGCCCAGCCGCGAGATGGTCATCCGGCTTGCCGAATATCTCGATATCCCGCTGCGGGATCGAAACACGCTGCTTCTGGCGGCCGGGTTTGCGCCTAGCTTTACGGAGCGTTCGGTCGTCGGGCTGGAAGCTGCAAAAACCGCCATCGACAGTGTGTTGCAGGCGCATAAGCCTTACCCGGCCTTCGCGGTCGATCGCCGCTGGAACGTCGTGTCGTCGAACGCGGCGCTGCCGCAGCTCTACGAGGGCTGTGCGGAGGACCTGATGCGCAGTCCCGTCAATGCCGTACGGCTTATTCTTCATCCGGCCGGGATGGGGCCGCGCGTTCTGAACTATGCTGCCTGGCGCGCGCATACGCTGGGTCTTCTCCGCCAGCAATTGCAGACGCGCGTTGATCCGGTCATCAAGGCACTGGCTGACGAGATTGCCGCCTACCCAATTCCGGCCCACTCCGAACCGCTCGACACCTTCAATGCGGCCCAGTCCCTCGCCACGCCATTGCGGGTCGCCACTCGCCTGGGCGTGGTGACCTTTCTGAATACGATCACCGTCTTTGGCAGCCCCCATGATGTGACGCTCTCGGAGCTGGCACTGGAGATGCTGTTTCCCGCTGACGAGGGAACTGTCGAGATTGTCCGAACGATGGTTGCGGAAAGTGCCGCCGCAGCCGGAAATGACGTCGCGTCCGATGCCGCAAATGCCGATAACGGATTGTCACGCTCGCCGATTTTGACCTAGCGCGTCATCGACGGACCGTACCTCGAGCCCCACGCTTGCCTCCCGTGAAGCCGATCAGGCCGGAAGCCTGACTGCGCCAATGGAGGACGACGATGGCATCGCAAGCTCAGCAGCTCGACCGCCGACGGCATGACGTGCTCGCCGGGCCTGAATGAGTCCTGGAGGTCGCCGCCCGCCGCAGGCTGGAAAAGCAAGACAAGACACTTGGTGAAGCATGGAAACCGGATCTGAACGGCGGGAGCGGATGCCGCCGCGCATGGGGCCTGAACGCATGAAAATGGCGAGACGGACGGCTATGAAAGCAGTTGCAATGAGCGCAGTTGGAGCGGCGATCGCCGCGTCGGAGCAGCCGGCCCTTGCGCAATCCGGCAATGCCGGGAGGCCAAGACGTTCCGGCTCCTGGATCGAGGCGGGCGACGGCGCGAAGCTGTTCCATCGTGACTGGGGTGATGGGGCGCCGGTGGTGTTCTGCCACCCTTGGGCCTTGAATGCGGACATTTGGGAATATCAGCTTGTCGCGCTGAGCGAGCGTGGCTTCCGCTGTATTGCCTACGATCGTCGCGGCCATGGCCGATCGGACGATCCCGGCCGGGGCTACGACTACGATACGCTCGCCGCCGATCTCGCCGCCGTCATCGAGGCACTCGATCTCCGTGACGTGACGCTCGTTGGATATTCGATGGGAAGCGCCGAGATCATTCGCTACGTCTCACGTTACGGGGCCGGGCGCATTTCCCGCATCCTCCTGACCAGTCCGGTCGCGCCTGCGCCTGGAGATCGCTCCATGAGCGACAATTTCATCGCGGCGCTCAAGAAGGATCGTCCGGCATTCATGGCGGGTTGCCTTCCGCTTTTCCTCGGCAGAGACATGACCGTTTCTCCGGCGATGCAGCAATGGGTTCTGGAGCAATTCCTCCGATCATCGCCAAAAGCGATCATCGAATGCACGCGCAATATTGCGGCCGGCGATCACCGTCCGCACCTGGGCGCGATCAAAGTGCCGACCCTGATCATCCAGGGCGATCAGGACGAAATATGTCCGCTTGCGCTCACCGGCCGGAAGCTGATGGAGGCGATAACCGGCAGCCGCCTGACAATTTATGAAGGCGCTCCGCACGGGATCGTGCTGACGCACCGCGATCGTTTCACCGGCGACCTGCTCGGCTTCATGCGAGGCTAAGCAATGCCGGTCGCGGCAAGCCGGCGATCATGCCGTCAATGACTGTTGGCTCGCAGGCGTTCCGCTCTTTCGCGTGGCGACGTGTTTGTGATGCCGGTCCCTCCTTGTTCTGTCGATGGGGAACGTGGTTTTCCGCGTAAACCTGCGAAACAAGCGCGATCAAGCGGAAGCGGCCGGAAACCCGCGACGATCTCAGCGAGTTCCTGCCGATTTTCAGGATTCATTTCGTAGGGCTGCAGCGTAAACGTCGATCTCCGTTTCATCGCTTTCGGCCGGCCAGTCCTTCCATCTCACGTCAATTAGCTTCGCTTAGCGCTCCGACGGGGCGGCCTGACCGGCCGGCGGGCCGCCGGCCGTGCGAACGCGGCGCGTTCGAAGTCGCTCTCGAACTTTCCGCAATTGCTACGGACGCCTCGGGAGCGTCGACACAGCGTCGCCAGGCGGATCGTCCCACCCGGACCGGGCCTTTATAAAATGGAAGGCTGCCCTGGCTACAACAGGCATGGGAAGGCTGATTCGCGGATGAAATGCGTGCCGTGTGCGGGTGCACATCCGGACGCTTTTTGGGCAGGGGCCGTGGTGTCGGGTCGAGCGAGAGGTCCGTTCTGTGTTTACTCAGCAGCAATTGACCTCGATCCTGTCCTCCCTTCCAGACCCGGCCTTCATCCTCACGCGCAGTGGCCGTTATGCGGCTATTTTCGGAGGCAAGGACATCAGGCACTATCATGAGCATAGCGGCCTGATCGGGCGCAGCATGTTCGAGGTGCTGAAGGAGGAGAAGGCCCGGTGGTTCTCCGCCGAAATTGAAAAGGCTTTGGCCGGCGGCGTCCTCCATATCGTCGAATACGAACTCAGTGGCAGCGACGTCAAAGGAGCCGGAGACGGACCCAGTCATTCCATCTGGTTCGAAGGCCGCGTTCAGGCCCTGGATTTTCAGGTCGACGGCGAACCTGCGGTCGTCTGGATCGCGAGCAATATCACCGAGAAGAATGCGATTCAGCAAAAGCTGCGCCTGCTGAGTGAAACGGACGCCCTGACGGGGCTCTATAACCGCCGCAAGTTGCTCGAGATCCTGGATAGCCGGCTGGCGGTCTTTGAACGGGAAAGAGCGCAGACGTCGGTCCTGGTCTTCGATCTCGACAATTTCAAACGCCTCAATGATGAGATGGGGCATCATGCGGGCGACGCGGTCTTGGTGGAGGTCGCACGCCTCTGCCACCAGCATCTGCGCAAGAGCGATGTGATCGCCCGTTTCGGCGGCGACGAGTTCGTGGTGGTGATGCCCGATACCCATCGTAGCGATGCGCTGGAAATCGCCGAGCGCTTGCGCAAGCACGTTGCCATCAGCCTCAGGGACGTCGTGCGCTACGAATCCACGATCAGCGGCGGCATCAGCGAGTTCGGGCCGCCGGATCGCTTTTCCAGCGATATATTGGCCCGCGCCGATGCCGGATTGTACCAGTCGAAACGGTCCGGCCGTAACCGGGTATCGGCCCTGTAGAGAGCCGGGCCGGGTGCTCGGTCTCGTCGGAGGCCGTCCGCCACTCCCTTCCAGAGCGCGGCATGCGACGGCAAAGCCCGCTCGTCGCGATGCGGCGGTTCCCGACGGCTGTTTCCGGAAAAGCCGAAGGGGGCAACGGGTTTGTCGTGCCTGCAGGCGGGCACTGGCGGAGTGGTTGTCCCGCTCGGAATTGTAGCGTCCCAAGGCCAGGCTGATGGACCGGCGGCCGGGACCGGGATCATTCGACGAGTCGTGCGCCGGGTGAGAAGACCGCGCCGCGGCAATCCATCTAGGTTCCGCCGGCGCAGGGCCTTGCGAGCTCGTGCGATAGCATGGTGGGGCATCGGGGCATGGTCATGTTGAATGCGGGAAAGCGGGCGGGCGCGCTGGTCGCCGCCCTGCTGGGAGCGACGGCGTTCGCGCCGGCCGCCATGGCGCAGACCTTCATATGGGGCGGCGGGGGCAGCACCACGACGACGAGCGATTTCTCGCTGCCCACCAATTGGTCGGGAGGTGCGACCCCTCATTCAGGCGCGGCGATTGAATTCGGCGCCACCGGCAGCCAGGCCGTAACCCTCCCCGCCGGTCATGTCTCCTTTCCATCGACCTTGACCTTCGCCGCGAATGCGCAATCGTTCACGATGAGCGGCGGCACGATCGACTGGTTCTATTCAGGCGGCGGTATCATCAACAATGCCAATGCCGGCCAGGTCATCACCATCTCGACGGACATGGTGGACCTGAGTTCGGGTGCCAGTCTGACGCAGTCCGGCAACAGCACGCTCATCCTCGCCGGACAGATCCAGATGTTCGGCGCCCACACGGTCAGCGCCGGGTCGCTCGTCGTCGCCAGCGGAGGCAGTTTCTCCGGCGGCTTCCAGCTTCTCAACGCGGGCAATTTCGAGCTGCGCAGCGGCGGCTATGCGGAATTCCAGACCAAGCTGATCAATTCGGGCACTGTCACCATCCAGGGCACCTACCGCTCCAACGATATCCGCAACGACGGCACCGTGATCATCTCCGGTGGCGCGGACGTCTATCTGAGGAACTATTTCGTCACCGGCGAGAGCGCGAACAACGTCAACAGCCTGACGGTGACCGGCGCGGGGACGCGCCTGCGCATGTTCGACGACATCATCGCCAGCACCGCGGCGGGCAGCCGGAGCACCATCACGATTTCCGCCGGCGGGTCTCTCGAGAACAGCAATAACCGCATCGGAGCCGAGGCCGACACGACGGCGACGATGCTCGTCACCGGCGCGGGCACGACATGGAAATCGTTCGGCTATTCCTATATCGGCGATGGTGGCACCGGATCGGTGACCATTGCGGATGGAGCCTCGGCAAGGCTCGGTTTCATGGGGATAGGGAACGCGGCGGGATCAAGCGGACACGTGACCGTCACGGGCACGGGGTCGTCGCTCACCGCCAGCAGCAGCTATGTCGGCTATAGCGGCAACGGGACGCTGACGGTGAGCGACGGCGGCTACCTGAAGGTGCCCCGCCTCTATCTCGGCCTCAATGCAGGCTCATCGGGCACGCTGAATATCGGAGCTGCATCCGGCGAGGCGGCGGTCGCGCCGGGCACCCTCGATGTGTCCAGCATCTATGTCGGCTATCCCGAGGGCGCGGGCACGGTCGTCTTCAATCATACCGCCGGCAACTATGCGCTCAACGCGACGATCTACGGCTTCGGCAACGCCGTTCTGAAATTCCAGAGCGGCACGACCAATCTGAATGGCATCATCGATGGGAGCGTCGCCGCTTCCATCCTTGGCGGCCGTGCCAATTTCAACGGCACGGCGACCTATACGGACGTCACGGTCGGTGCTGGCGGAACGCTGGGCGGCAGCGGCTGGATCGGCAGCGCCGGCCTGAGCAGCGGCGCGATCTATGCCGGCCGCCTGACGACCACCGGCGATTTCACCATGAGCGCCGGCGCGACCTATCGTTTTACGGGGGACGGACAGACGACGGTCGGTGGCACGGCGACGCTCGGGGGAGCGAATCTGTGGTTCAGGTCGTCGGGCTTCGCCGACCGGACCACCACCGTGCTGACCGCGGCTGGCGGCGTGTCAGGCACTTTCACGCTGACCCCGGAAACCGGGTCGTTCGGAAGGGTTGTCTATCATCCCAACGACGTGCAGCTCACGATCAACGGTTACCGCGCCGTGGCCGCCTTGCTGGGAACCGGCAGCGGCAATGCCGGCCATGTCGCCGCGGGTCTCGACCGCGGTATCGACGCATCGGGTCGTGCGCCGCCGGCTGCCTTCAATCCGCTCCTCGGGCTCTACGGCGCGCCTCTCGCCGCCGCGCTGAACAGGCTCTCGGGCGAAGCCGGGACCGGCGTGCCATCCACGGCGCTGGCCGGCGCCTCGACCTTCCTCGACATCATGCTCGACCCGATGGCCGGCGCGCGCGGAGCCATGGCCGCGGCCCCCGGCTCCTCGTTGATCGAGATGGCCGACACGGCGGCTGCCCGCACGCCCGCGGAGCGGGCAGGGGCCGCATGGTCGATCTGGACCAAGGCCTATGGCGCGGCCGGCCGCACGGCCTCGGATGCCGCGACCGGCGCCGCGGGTTCGGCAAGCGCGCTCTATGGCGTCGCGGCGGGTGCCGACAAACTCGTCTCGCCCGGCACGCTCGTCGGCTTCGCGCTCGCCGGCGGCGGCACCTCCTTCGGCCTCGGCACGCGTGGCTCCGGCGCCGGCGATTTCGCCCAGATCGGCCTCTACGCCTCGACCCGCCTCGGCTCCGCCTATGTCTCGGCGGCGCTCGCCTATGGCTGGAACCGCTTCGACGTGAACCGCACGGTGGACGCGCTCGGCGTCAACGAGATCTATCGCTCCTCGCCCATCGCCCACACGTTCGGCGGCCGGGCCGAGGCCGGCCGCCGCTTCGCCATCGGCCGTGCGGGCCTCACCCCCTATGTCGCGGTCGAGGCCATCGCCTATGGGATGCCCGGCTATCGCGAGACCTTTGCAGCACCCGCGACCGGCGCCTTCGCGCTGGCCTATGCCGGCCGCACGGTTGCGACCTTCCGCGGCGAGGCCGGCATGCGCGGCGACGCCGTCGTCGCTTGGGCCGCGCATTACAGTGTCCACGTCTTCGGCCGCCTCGCTTATGCCGGCCAGACCAGCACCCAGCGCGCGGCCGAAGCCTCGTTCCAGCAACTCGCCAATTCCGGCTTCACCGTGTTCGGCGCACGCGCCTCGAACCATACCGCGCTCGGCACGGTCGGCATCGAGACGCGGCTGCGGCAGGGCACTCGCCTCTCCGGCTCGCTCGACGGCGAGCTCGGCGATCGTCACCGGTCGCTCCGCGCCAACCTCCTGCTCAGCCAGAGCTGGTGAGAGAGGACCTGCGCCCGGTGGAACGCCGTGGCTGTGGCAGCTCTTTAGAATGCGCCGGCGCCGGGACGAAGGTGTCTCGATTGAGACATCTTGCGCCCGGACACCTTCTGCGGAGCCGCAGGTCCAATGACGGGCGCTGAGCCAGGCCTTGCTTTCGGAGCGCGGAACCGAACGCCCTTGTAAGGCGGCGAGCCCGCTTCCGCCTTGGAGGCGCTCAGCCAAAGGGAGACCGTCTCACCCTTGCCGCAGCGCTTGCTGTGGAAGCGGCATCGTCGCCGAACCGCGCCTTTCGCGGTGCGACCGCCGGGCTTGCTTCAATCGGCCGTCAGCGCCTCGAGCTGGCCCAGATAGAAGGCCGACGTCCGTCGGCTCGCCCGGCGCCTGGCGACGACCTCGAGCCCCTCGTCGATGCGGACGGACGGCGGCGCGGCCAGGGCGTCGGCGAGTGGCAGCTTGATCTCCGGATAGGCGGCGAGGATTTCGAGGAGGGTTGCCTGGGTCAGCTCGAAGACGAGGCTCGCGGTTGCGGCATAGGTCTGGCCGGGATGAGGGAGCGAGGCGAAGAGCGCGCGCTGTCCGAAAGCCTGGGTCGCGACGAAGCGCTCCTCGGCGAAGGCGATCGCCTCGGCACGAGCGCGCTTGCGGATGATCAGGCCTTCGCCGACGATGAAAAGGGAATTGCGTCGGTCGCCGGTACGCACGATATCGGCGCCGACAGGGATGTGCAGCTCGATGAGCTTGTCGGCGATGACCTCCTGGACCTCCGCCGGCAGCGCCTGAAAGAGCGTGTATTGCTGCACGAGCAGCTTTCGGTCGAGCCGCCGGTCGGCGACCCGCACCCGCCTCTCGGCATTGACGACTTCCTGCTTGGGGTAGGAAACCCCGATACTCGCGTCGCGCAAGCGGGCAAGCACGCTCTTGATCACGGCATGATCGGCGGCGAGCGCCTGGCGGTTGTCGGCGATGACATAGCGCGCCGCATAGACGATCCCGTCGCGGTCGAGCCGGACGGCATGGACGCGGGGCGTGTCGATCAGGGAGATGCCGGTGGCGCCGAGCACGCCGGCGAGCAGAAGACGCTCGGCGCTTTCCGCCGATACGTCGTAGTCGAGGCAGATTTCGAGAATGCGCTGCTCGCTGCGGTCGGGCCGGTCGAAATTGGTGATGAGCGCCGCGCCCAGATTGGCATTGGGCACCGAGACCAGACGCCGGGCAGGCGTCAGGATGGTGGTGCTGCGCCAATTGGTCTGCACCACCGTTCCCTCGACCTCGCCGATCTTCACGCGGTCGCCGACCGTGAACGTGTTCTCGGCGCTGAGAGCGGCGCCGTTGAAGACGGCGAGGATCACGTCGCGCAGCGCGATGCCGAGCACCGCGAGGCCCAACCCGCCGGTCGCGATGATCGCCGTGACGTCGCGTCCATAGACGAACATCAGGATCAGGACCGTGGCGGCGAGAACGACCAGAAGCCAGAGGATGTCGCCGAGCAGGTGCGGCAGCGCCTTGCCGGCGCGGGCTTCCAGAATGCCGTGGACGAGATCCCGGCGGATCGCGCGGGCCAGGATGAGCGCGGCCACGAAAACCAGGGCCGCGATCTCGGCGCGCTTGATCTCGGCGATCGGAAGTCCGGTCAGGAAGGCCAAAGGCTGGGCCAGCAAACCCTCGAACAGCACCAGGACGACCAGCGCCAGGAACAGGAGAACCAGCGTGCCCGACGGCCGCAATGCGCGGGGCCACATGTCAGGAGGTCCGCAGCTTGAAGGAGAAGCCGACCTCATGGTCGTCGGCGAGAAGCTCCAGGCTGCCGCCGAGGCGCTCGAAGGCGGCCCGGGCGACCGCCAGCCCGTCATCGGCCATTCCCGCCGACAGGGCCGCCAGCGGGGCGGTGTTGTCCAGCCGGGGGGCCGCGGCGCGCCATCGGCCCGGTCCGGCCAGCCTGCCGAGAATTTCCGCACCTCTCGGCTCGGCCGAGAACGAGACGATATCGATTTCGGCACGCCGGCCGAGGGACACCACGAGCGCCGTGAAGGCCGAGCGCAGCAAGGCGCCGTCGCCCGACACCTGCAGCTGGTCGGCCTCGCCGACGACCCGCAACGCCGCGCCGCCGACGAGCAGGCCCGGCAGGCTGGCGAGGACCGAACCGAGCGCCACCGTTTCCGAGGCGACGGGCCGCCAGCCGTTGCGCAGGCCGATCAATTCGAGCTGGCTGTCGAGGGCCGCCCGAAGGCGCCGGACCTCAGTGGCGGCGAAGGTCAGCGCCGAAGCCGAGGAGGGGCCGGCCGGATGGGGTGACCCCGCACCCGCCGTGCCGGCGCTTTCCAGCGCGCCCTGGACCGCGATCAGCGGGTCCTTCAGCAGCAGGATGAATTCGTTGACGACCGAGACTTTCCAGGCATCGACATCGCGCAGCCGCTGGCGGGCGGCGTCATAGGCCTGCGCCTTGTCGCGCAGTTCCTGCAGCCGGCCGGCAAAGCTGCGTTCCAGGCTGGCGCGGAGGTTGCGGAACCGGAACAGGCCGAACAGCAGGAGCAGGAGAATGACCGCGCCGACCACGCTCGTCCGCAGGACGATGGAGGTGCGCAAGGCGTCGAGCTGGGGCGTCAGGTTGCGAAGGACCGTGATCCGGGTCACCGGGCGGCCACCGATGTCATTGACCGGGATGGTCTTCATGAAGATCGACCGCCCGTTTGCTTCGAGCACGCGCGGTTCGGCGAGCGAGGCGCCGGCGGGAGCAAGCTCCAGCGTGGCGCGGGCCTCGGGACTCGAGAACGAGAAATAGAGCGCGCCGTCCCTGACGATATCGGCTTGCGCGTTGGACGGCCGGTCGAGACCTTCCGAAAGCTTCTCGTCGACCGCGAAAGCGAATTCGAGGCCGGTGGCACGCCCGGCGACCTGAAGCGGCTCGAGCACGCCGCTGCCCACTTCCACGCTGCCCACCAGGGCGTCGCGATACATGACCGGCGTCAGCGCCCGGAGCTCCGGTCCGATGCGGCCCAGTTCGATGCCGGAGATCGAGATGCGCGATTTGAGCGCCCTGTCGACCGCCGTGCGGCCCGACGCGTCATCGCCCAGGAGCGAGGGCCGATGCGCCCGGAAAAACATGATGCCGTCGGGGGTCTGGAAACCCAGGATCGACAGCCTGAATCGCGGCGCCAGGCTCTCGTTGTAGAAGCCGACCGTGCGCTGGGCGAGATCGGGCCGGTCGCGGCGCGCCAATGCGCTCGCTATGCCTTCGTCGCGCGCCAGGATTTCCGCGCCGAGGCGCAGCGATTGAAGCCGCGATTCGACAGCCTCCCGAAACACCGTCTCGAAGCGTTCCGAGGCAACATCCAGCTGGCTTACGAGCTGCTGTTTGGCGCCGGCATATAAGCTGACGGCCGCCAGGACGCTGACGCCCACCACCGCGACCCCGGCCACGATCGCAATGACGATCTGGCGCCTCGACCGCGCCAGGCCTTCGGGTTCCTCGCCGCCCAACTGCATTCTCTGTTCTCATTTCCCAGACCGCCGATCGCTCATCGCACGGCGGCAAGTGCAAGAGAAGATCTCTGGGCGAAAACGCAGTGCACTCAAGACAAGTTCCGATGCGACGCTCCTCGTCCGGACCCGTTTTGCCTTTCCTCAAGACTTATGGTGGCTATTTTTGCGGCAAATTCGCTGCCGCGAGGTGCTACAAAGGGTGCTACACATGGCGGGCGCCGCCCCGCGTCAATGGATCGAAATCGTTTGTCTTGCCGCGATGGCGGGTACAGCGCCTCCCTCTGCGCAACCCTGTCGGAATATCCGCGGCCAGGGGCGACCGGCAGGTCAGTGCCGGGGTCGGCTTCGAAAGGCTAGCCATTCCCGCATCGCGTTGCCGCGCCGGAATGCGGGGCGTCGCGAACCCGCGTTCAGGCCGAACGGCTGTCGCCACCGGCTTTCATCGGGACGGAGGATGCAGCATGTCCGCGGCGATGTCCTTGACCCGGTCGAGCGTCATTCCCTGCTGTTGCTCGACCGCGAGCGGATAATCGGTCGGTTCGAGCTGGATCAGGGGCCGCACAGGGCCGGAGCGCAGAACCACATGGCACCTGATGTCATGGGGTTCCGGGTAACCCTTGATCCAGGTCGTGAGCCAGCCGAAACGCGGCGGCTCGTCCGCGGGGATCTCGGCCGTCCAGCGGTCGAGCATATAGATGAGGCTGTCGCGGGACACCGACACCCAGACGCCCCATTCGAAATGCTGCGGACTGCCGATCACCGGTATCTCCACGCAGCCCCGGATATAATATTCGGCGTCGTAGATCACGCAGACATCGTCGGTGAGGAGGCTGCGCATGTCCCGTTCGGCTTCTGATATCGCGAACCAGCTGTCCGGCGGCCCGGGCCCATAGGCCATGGGCAAGATGTCATGGCTCTTGCCGCAACAGGTGCAGATCCAGCTGTGGTCCATGACGCTCTCGCCGCCATTGCGAGGACTGGGTGTCCGTCCGGGCGAGCATAACCTGAGATTGCAGGAATGGGAATAAATTCTGAATCCGCGTGATCTTCGGGCGGGCTTCGCCGTGAAGCCGCTTCGCCGTTCGACCCCGTCATCCGCCGGCGGAAACCGGGCCGTCGCTCAATTCGTCGACCAGAAAATCCAGGAAGGCGCGCAGTTTCGCGTCGACGAAGCGTCGCGACGGATAAACCGCATAGACCCGGGTTTCGACCGGCGACCAGTCGTCGAGCACGCTGCGCAGGCGGCCCTGTTCCAGGTCCTCCCTGACATAGAGCTTAGGGATCAGGCTGAGGCCGACACCCGCCCGCAAGGCGTCGCGCACCGCAAGGCTCGAGGACACGCGGTAGCGTCCCGCGACGGGCACGCGGACCACGCGATCGTCGCGGCGGAACTCCCATTCGTCGACATGGCCCGACAGGGTGAACTTGACGCAGTTGTGGCGCTGCAGGTCGGCGGGTTCGGCGGGCACGCCGAAACGCTCGAAATAGCCGGGCGATGCGCAGACGACATGGTGCAGCGTCATCAGCTTGCGGGCGATCAGGCTCGAATCCTCCAGTTTGTCGCTGCCGCGGATCGCCAGGTCGTAACCTTCCTTGACGATGTCGATCCGCCGGTCTTCGAGATTCAGGTCGAGCGCGAGATCGGGATGTCGGTCGAGGAAGCGCGGAACGGCGGCGGACAGCCCCATCAGCGTCAGGGTCACCGGCGCGCTGACGCGCAAGGTGCCGCTCGGCACGTCCTGCAGGGGCCCGAGCGAGCGGTCGGCCTCGGCGAGATCGTCCAGGATGCGCGCGACCTGGGCGTAATAGAGCGAGCCGGCCTCGGTGAGGCTCATGCGGCGGGTGGTGCGATGAAGCAGCCGCGCCGCGAGATGGGCCTCCAGCTCCGAGATGTTCTTGCTGACCGCGGCCGGCGACAGCCCGAGCCGGCGGGATGCCTCGGCGAAGCTGCCGCGCTCGACCACCTGGCGGAACACCGTCAAGGCCGTGAGATGATCCATGAGCTGTTCACTGCCAGTGACGAGTGTGTGAACCCGATGGCATATAAACAAGGCCCGAGCCAGTCATTAGCTCTGGCCATGGTGGGGCGGCGACCGCTTGCAGAGTGGCCGCCGCTCCACCGCATCATGGGATGACGACGCATTGGTCAAGGGATCGGGGACGATCGCGCCGACGTCGACCCGAGCCCGGACCCGTTATCATGGCACGCCGTTCCGATCTCCTCCTGACCGCCATCGCCCCGGCGATCTGGGGCAGCACCTATTTCGTCACCACGGAATTGCTGCCGCAGGGTTATCCGATGACGATCGCCATGCTCCGGGCGCTGCCGGCCGGCCTCATCCTGCTGCTGCTGGTCCGCCAATTGCCGGAAGGCGTCTGGTGGCCGCGCGCCTTCCTGCTCGGGGCGCTGAATTTCTCGTTCTTCTGGGCCATGCTGTTCGTCGCCGCCTATCGCCTGCCAGGCGGTGTCGCGGCCACTGTCGGCGCGATCCAGCCGCTGATCGTCATCTTCCTGGCGCGCGGGCTGCTGGGCGCGCCCATCAAGGCCTTGTCGATCGTCGCCGCGCTTGCCGGCATGGCCGGCGTCGCGCTGCTCCTGTTGACGCCGCGTGCGGCCCTCGATCCCATCGGCATCGTCGCGGGCCTCGCCGGCGCGGTCTCCATGGCCTTCGGCACGGTGTTCAGCCGATTCTGGCAGCCGCCGGTCTCGCCCCTGACCTTCACCGCCTGGCAGCTGACCGCCGGCGGCATCCTGCTGGTGCCCGTCGCCTTGCTGCTGGAGCCGCCGCTGCCGGCGCTGACGCAGGCCAATCTCGCCGGGCTCGCCTATCTCGGCCTGATCGGCGCGGCGCTCACCTATATCCTCTGGTTTCGTGGCGTGGCGCGGCTCGAACCTTCGGTGGTCGCCTCGCTCGGCTTCCTCAGCCCGGTAACCGCCGTCATTCTCGGCTGGTGGGCGCTCGGCCAGGCGCTGACCCCGATGCAGATCGTCGGCATGGCGGTGGTGGTGGGCAGTGTCTGGCTGAGCCAGCGGATACAGAGTGGGGCAAAGGTGCCGCGCTGACGCAATGAGGCCGGGGACGTGGTCGCCAGAGGGCATGAGACGAGGATCGGCTCGTCGCCGTGCCCCTGGCGCGAATGCCCCATTGAAATCCCAGGCATCACGGCGGGGGTGGCATGTTTTCCGAGAGCCAGTAACCTTGCCTGACGCTACAGCTCACACAATGTGGGAACAGGCGCTGATCCTCCCGAGTAAGGCGGAAAGCGTTTGGTGTCTGGTGGTCCTTGATGAAGTTGTTCCTGATGGTTCCTGGAACCCGTGTGCCACAGCCGTGACAACCCGTTTCCAGTCCGATTTGATTAATTTCGAGACGTTCGGCCTCGGTGAAATTGCGTCCAGGCCCCCGGGCTGGAATTGATCTGCCAGCGTAGGGCCCCGGCCCGATTCCAAAAAGCATATGTTCGAAGTGTCGGCCATTGGCTTCCACGACGAGCGCTTCCTGGGCTCGTATTGCCGCGTCGATGTCCGAATGAGATCTTGCTGTATGGGCGCTCGCCTGAGGCTGCCAGTGCCGCTCCCTCTCACGGACCCGGCCAACCGCTATGTTGGCTCGCACCGTCGCCTCAATGAGGCGGAGTTGTTGCCCGAAGGTTGCCCCTGGCCATTGGTAGCGAGACTGCCCTGATCCTCGTGGTCCGAGCTGTGCGACGCGGACGAGATCTCCGCCGCTATCGGTCCATTGCCCTCCATCCGGATGTCCCGCGGGAACGCGCGGCTGGTTCGGGTCGAAGCCGGACTTGGGGGTCCATTGCGACCGCAGCAGCTTGATATTGGCGCCGAGGCCGGCAAGGTCGCGGCGCCTCTGGCGAAGCGAGGTAAGATCTGCGGATGTGAACAACGAAGAACCCCTGCCATGGGTTGTGGTCGTTGCTCAGGTTGCGGGAATAAATTCCTATCACCAATCATGGCGATGTTTTCGATGGGGGTGATGTCGGTGTCGCCCTCGACCGACAGTCGCGAAAGGAGAAGCTGACGCATGCCGCGGCGCTTGCGCCCAGGTCGACGCCGGCCTTGCCTAAGCTGCTGATTTTATGGGTGTTGTTGCCGACCATCGCCGCCGAAAAGGCGGCCAGAAAAAACGGTCTCCCCGGAGCGTCGCGGTTCGCGTCCGAAGGCGTCTTTATGCAATCGATGGCGAGCCTTGGGTCACCTGCGACGAAGAAAGAACCGTGTAGGCAATTGGCGACCTATGGCCGCGAGGCAGGCGTTGCCGCTTTGACGCCAGAACCACAGGGGCGCGCGGGCGAACCGGTCGCTTTCCGATCCCGTGCCGGCTTCTTGCTCAATGGACAGAAGCATGGCGGGCCGTCGGACGCAGCCGGGGCATGGGCGCAACGCGGTGTGCCATGGAAAGGCCGAGGGCAGGCGGATTGGAGGGCGGGATAGGGGGCAATCAGGCCTAGGAATGGATGTCGTCTCGACCATGGGGACGAGACTTGCCGATCGCTGATCGCCCGGGGCAAGACGACGTGGTGCGGGCATGAGGACGTGCGGCCAAGCCGCTATTGCTCCACTGTCTCGATCAGCGCTGCGCCTATCCGGCCAAGGAGTCGCAACCACTGTGCAGCGGTACGAGCGCAAACGCAGCCGTTCACGGGGGGCCGGTATTGGGCTGTTCTAGGGGGGCGGCGGCGACCCCCTCTATCCAAGGCCGATGACGACCTTATCGGCCCATTTCCGGTCATTGACCCAGATCCGCACGCGCGTATGTCCGCTCGGCACCGATTGAACAAGAATGGTGCGGCGATCGGTGGTGAAGACCCGGACGATGTGGGTCGGCGTATCCAATACGCGATCGCAGGCCAACTCGGTTTCCGGCTCGATCTCGTCAGCCGCACCGATGCTGACAGTGGTCGGGCCGTCGCAGTCCGGGAGCACGCCAATAATAATGTATCCGCTTGCGGCGTTGATCTGCCGATCCGGTGAGAATTCGCGCGGCACATCTCGGCCTGTGGCGGAGCGATCGGCGATGTGGAACTGTGAATGCGGCGGGGCGAGCCGGCGCGATTTGATGGCCATGGGTGAATGTTCCTTCGTGTCGTGTCCAAGCCAAAGTCGGCGCAACATGCGATCGACTGTCTTCAGCGCAACCAGCTCATCCGTTCGTCCTCGATCGGGTGCCGCCATGCGCCGGCACGACGCGCAGGCTTGCGAGGGCAACTAGCCCAAACCGATGATGACCTCATCCGGCGCTTCCGGGCGATTGCCCCAGATCCGGATCCTCGTGTGCTGCTCCGGAACGGATTGAACCAGCAGTGCCTGGTCGTCGGAGGTCGCGACGCGCACGACGCGGGTCGGCGTGTCTAGGACACGGTCGAAGACGGGCGGCGTCGCCGGGCCGGCTTCGTCGGCCGGACCGAGCGTGACCTTCGACTTGAAATCCTCGGCGGTATCCATGAGCACGACAATGAAGACGTTCGACGCATGGATCTGCTTGTCGCCCGGAAATTCCGAAGGGTGGGTCGGGAAGGCGTCGACCTTGGTGGGGTCGCAGATGCAGATGAAGGGATGACGTGGGAAAAACCTTCGGGATCTGACAGCCATGACGAAATACCTCCCGTCTTCTTCGATATAGGAATTAAGTCCCGCAATCAAGGGCGGTGTCCACTCCTTCCTCGCCCCGCCACATCCTCGGGGCCATGTCACGGCTTTCTTCGATCGCATTGCAGAATATATTGAAATATTACGCAATATATTATTTCAATATATCGATTGAACGACATGTACATCTTCGTAATCTTGAAGCACGCGGCTCCCTCGTCGAAGCCGTAACATGGAGATCGCAATGTCGATATTAGCAAGACTGTTTGCCTTGACGCTGGTTGCCGCCATTCCCGCCGTCGTGGCGCAGCCGGTTCTCGCCCAAGGCGCCAGCGATGCCGCGCAGTCCTATTCGGCGGATGAACGCGCCTTCCTCGATTCCTATATCAGCCGGACGGCCATGCCCTCCGCGACCGTTGCCGGCGACATCGCGGTCGGCACGCAGCTTTCCGGCAGCCTCAGCTATCACGCGATCGACGGTCATCCGCGGTTTCGCGGCCATCGCTATACCCATGTGAACAACAACCACGTGATCGTCGACGGCAATAACCGGGTGATCGCGATCCACCGCCATCACTGAGGCGGCCAGGGCACGGGCGGACCGTCGCCGCCCCGGCGGCGACGGTTCGACGCCCGGTTTCGCGCTGTACAATCCGTAACAGAGCCGAAACATGGCGGTACATTGTGCGCTGTAAGGTCGCATGGTTCCGGGCGCCGGGGGCGCCAATTCACCGGGCCGATGCGAGACACCATGAGCGATCCGCATATCCTGCTGGTCGACGACGACGGCGAGATCCGCCGCCTCGTCGCGAAATTCCTGCGCGAATCCGGCTTCCGCGTCACCCCGGTGCGCGACGGCCGCGAAATGCGCGAGACGCTGAAGGCGACCGCCGTCGACCTGATCATTCTCGACCTGATGCTGCCGGGGATCAGCGGGCTCGAGCTCTGCCGCGAGCTGCGGGCGGAATCGGCGGTGCCGATCGTCATGCTGACGGCGCGCGGCGACGACATGGACCGGGTGCTCGGCCTGGAATTCGGCGCCGACGACTATATTTCCAAGCCGTTCAACACACGCGAGCTTGCGGCCCGGATCCGCGCGGTGCTGCGCCGGACCTCGTCGCAGGCCGAGGTCAGGCCCGACCAGACCTGGCGTTTCGCCTTCGACGGCTGGACGCTCGATACGCGCCGGCGCGAGCTCACCGACGGCCGCGGCGTGGTGGTCGACCTGTCCACCGGCGAATATGACCTGCTCCTGTCCTTCGTCGAGGCGCCGCAGCGCGTGCTGTCGCGCGACCACCTGCTGGACGCCGCCCGCAACCGCGTCTCGGCGGCTTTCGACCGGTCGATCGATGTCCAGGTCAGCCGGCTCCGGCGCAAGCTCGGCGGCGGCGACCAGGCCCAGGACATGATCAAGACCGTGCGGGGCCTCGGCTATCTCTTCGTGCCCGAGGTCGCCAGGGCGTGAGATGGCTGTTCGAGACGCTGGTCGGCCGCACCGTCGTCGTCCTGCTCCTGGGCATCGCGACCGTGCAGGGCACCAGCCTCTGGTTCTACGAGGCGACGCTCAACAGCGCGGCGGTACTGGCCAATGAGAAGCAGCTGGCCGAGCGGCTGACCGTCATCTATCGCACCGTGCTGCGCATTCCGCAGCGCGACCGCGACGCGGTGACCCATGATCTCGCCGGTGGCGTCATCGAGGCGCATTGGAGCCTGCAAAGGCGCGCGGTGGCCGATCCGCATGCCGCCGAGGCCTGGGCCGGCCTGCGCGACCGCCTGGTCGGGCTGGTGCCGGCCTGGGCCGAGGGCGGGCTGGTCATCGGTGTCGACCAAGCGAATGCCGCAAGCCATCTCGCGGCCATTTCCATGCAGCTGCCCGACGGCTCCTGGCTCAATATCGACCTGCTGGCGAGCCATGCCCACCACCCGCGCTCCGACAGCACCATCCTGTCGACGACGCTTCTGGCGCTCGGCGTGGTCATCGCCGCCGTCCTGATGATCCGCTGGCTGACCCGGCCGCTCGAGCTGTTCGCCGAGGCCGCCCGCACTCTCTACGCCTCCACCGACCGGGTGCCGGTGCCGGAAACCGGGCCCTGGGAGATCCGGACGCTCGCCCGGGCCTTCAACGAGATGCAGGGGCGCATCCGCCGCCTGGTCACCGCGCGCACCCAGGCGCTCGCGGCGGTGTCGCACGATCTGAAGACGCCGCTCACCCGCCTGCGCATGCGTATCGAGGAGATCGGCAATGGCGAGACGCGGGCCTCGATCGCGGCCGATCTGACCGAGATGGAGCGGATGATCGACGCGACCTTGAGCTATCTCCGGGGCGACCGGTCGGACGAAGAGATGCGGCCGGTGGATCTCGTCGCAATCATCGAGACCATCACCGACGATGCCCGCGACGCGGGCGGCCGGGCCAGCCTGGACGCGCCGCGCTCGATCGTGGTGTTCGGCCGGCATCTCGCGCTCAAGCGGGCTCTGACCAACATCGTGCAGAACGCCATCAAATATGGCGATTGCGCCGATATCCGGGTGCGGGCCGAGCCGGGCCGCGTGCGGATCAGCGTGGCCGACGAGGGCCCGGGCATTCCCGAGGCCGAGATGGATGCCATGTTCGAGCCGTTCGTCCGGCTCGATCAGTCTCGAAACGGCGATACCGGTGGCTTCGGCCTGGGTTTGACGATCGCCAACGAGATCATCGCCGCGCATGGCGGCACGATTAGCCTGGAAAATCGTCGCGAGCGTGGGCTCGAAGTAACAATATTACTTGCAAGACCGGAGGATTGACCCGGTCATATTTCGTTACAAAGCCGAAATACGCCGACGTGGATTTTCCGCTACATCGCCTGGGCAAGCCATTGCTGCACTGCGATGTCCATGTCCTGGAGGACGATCCGATGATGAAACTTGTCCTGGCGGCCCTGATGACCGTGAGCCTGTCGGCCGGCGCGATGGCGAGCGGCGCCGAGCGCGGCCCGAATGGCGGCTGGAAGGTCGATGCCGGCGCGCGCCACCATGTCGAAGTGGTGCTGAACGGCACGACCAGCGTGGTCGTCTATGTCAGCGACGAGCGTTCGCAGCCGGTGCCGGCGGCCGGCTTCACGGCCAATGCGACCATTGTCGTCAACGGCACGACCCATCGCTTTCAGCTGACCCCGGCCGAGGGCGCGCGCATGACCGGTACGGCCCCGGCGGCGATCCCGGCTGGCAGCAAGGGCGCGATCCAGCTCGGCATTCCCGGCGGATCGACGGTTCGCGCCACGTTCTGATCGCTGCCGCGATCATTCCCGGGGCCGGGCGCGGCGCGCGCGGCCAGCTCCTGCGCATAGGCGATTTCCCGTGCCGAAAATGTCGACCTTGGTCTGGGCGCTCGGCGTCGCCTTCATCGTGTCCGGCTGCGTGACGCGCGAGCAGCCCCGGGGCCTCGCCTTGGCCCTGCCGGGCCAATGGCAGAACGGTCCGACCGCCACGCCGCGCCGGCCCGCACCGGACCTCTCGGCCTGGTGGAAGGCGTTTCGCGATCCGGCCATCGATCGCCTGGTCGCCGATGCGCTGGCCCGCAATCCCGGGGTCGAAGAGGCCATGGAGCGGGTCAATGCCGCCCGCGCCCTGGCGCGCGCCCAGGGCTCGCAACGCTTCCCCGGTCTCGACGCGAGCGCCCAGGCGCGTATCGACCACCGCCTCTCCGGCGCGGCGGACGGTCTCAATGCCGGCGGCGAAAGCCTCGGCCAGGGGCCCTTGCGCACCGTCGGCCTGTTCCAGTCCGGCTTCGATGCGCGCTGGGAAGTGGATCTGTTCGGGCGCGTCCGAAGCGGCATCGCCGGCGCCGAGCGGGCGGCCGAGGTCGCCCAGGAGGAGCGTGACGACGTCAAGGTGACGCTGGTTGCCGAGATCGTCCGCACCTATCTCGAACTGCGCGCCGCCGAGCGCCGCCGGGCGGTGATCGCCGACGAGATCGCGGCCCGGCGCGGCCTGCTCGACCTGGTCCGGACCCAGCAGACCGCCGGCAGCTCGGGCGATTTCGACGTGCAGCGGGCCCGCGCGACCTTCGAGGCGGCGCGGGCGAGGCTGCCAGCCGCCGAGCTTGCCGAACGGATCGCCCTGCAACGCCTGGCGACGCTTGCCGGTTCGGCCCGGGCGGATGCGCGGCTGCACGGGGCCAATCGTGGCGTACCGGTCATCGCGGCGCCGCGCGCGCCCATCCCGGCCGATCTCCTGCGCTGGCGCCCGGATATCCGGCGCGCCGAGCGGCTGGTCGCCCAGCGCGGTTTCGAGGCCGACATCGCCTATGCCGACCTGTTCCCGCGGCTGACGCTGGTCGGCAGCCTGGATGTCCGGGGCAATCTGATCGGCCAGCCGGTCATGGGCACGCCGGTGACGATATCGGGCGGGCCGGGCGTGACCATTCCCCTGCTCGACTGGGGCCTGCGCCGCCAGGTGCTGAGCGCCCGGGAAGCGCAGTGGCGCGAGGCGATCGCCGCCTATCGCGGCTCGGTCCTGCGCGGCGTCGAGGATGTCGAGATCGCGCTGGCCACGATCAGGACATCGGCCATGCGCCTGGAGCGGCAGAGAACCGCGGTGGCCGCGGCGCAGCGCGCATCGACGACCGCCGACCGGCTCTATCGCGGCGGCCTGACCGGATTGACCGAGCGCCTGCAGGCAGAGACGGATCTGCGCCAGGCCGAGCTGGATCTCGCCGACGCGACGGAAAGTGCGGCCATCGCGCCGGTCAGCCTGTTCAAGGCGATCGGCGCGCCGAACACTGCGCCGAGCCCGCCGGTCGATGTCCTGGCCGAGCCTCCCGCTCCGGTCTCATGGGCGGCAGCGCCGGCCGTCACGGCCGCGGAACAGCAGAATTGACGTCTCCCAGGGCCTTGGCGGTTCGCCGCTGCCCGCCGCAAGGAAGCAAGACATGAAGCCAGCGATCCTCGTGATCGGCGCCCTGATCGGCGGCGTGCTGTTGAGCGTCGCCGCGCCGCAGATCCCGCAATCCGCGCGGGCGATCCTGATCTCCGCCGGGCTCATGCAGGCCGGCGACGCCGCGGCGCAGGCAACCGCGCCGGCCGCCGAGGCCGGTCATGGCGGCCAGGCCGGCGGTGAGGCCGAGGGCACGCTGCGGATGGATGCCGGGCGGATCGAGGCGGCCCGGATCAGCCTCGCGACCGTCGAGGCCGGCCCGCTCAGCCGCCACCTGACGGTTCCCGGCGTCATCGTGCCCGACCGCGACAAGGTCTGGCGCATCGCCGCCAAGGTCGTCGGCACGGTCGCGGAACTGCGCAAGGGTCTCGGCGACGCGGTCGCGCCGGGTGAATTGCTGGCGATCCTCGACAGCCGCGAGGTTGCCGATGCCAAGAGCGAATATGTCGGCGCGCAGGTCAATTTCGGCCTGCAGAAGACGCTGTTCGAGCGGGAGGAGACGCTCTGGCGCAGCCGCATCCAGGCCGAGCAGCAATATTTGCGGGCCCGCAACGCCTTTACCGAGGCGCAGCTCAGGGTGCATCTGGCGCGCCAGAAACTCTCGGCGCTGGGGGTCAGCGACGAGGAGGTCGCCGGCCTCTCCATGCAGACCGTCAACGGCCTGCAGCGTTATGAAATCCGCTCGCCGGGCGGCGGCCGGGTGGTCGAGCGGATCGTCGATCTCGGTGCGCCGGTCGGCGGCGAGGGCCAGGCGAAAGAGCTCTTCGTCATCGCCGACCTGACCTCGGTCTGGGTCGAGCTGACCGTCTCGACCATGGATCTCGCCGAGATCAAGGAGGGCAACCGGGTGCGGATCGGCGCGGCCGGCACGGAGCGGCGCGCCGAAGGCAAGGTGGTCTTCATCAGCCCGATCCTCAACCAGGACACCCGTTCGGCGCGGGTGATCGCGCTGGTCGACAACAAGGAATTCGGCTGGCGTCCGGGATCCTTCGTCAATGCCGAGGTCACCGTCGAGGATATCAGGGTCGATATCCGGGTGCCGCGCGCGGCGCTGCAGACCATGGAAGGCTCGCCCGTCGTGTTCGTCCGGACCGAAACCGGCTTCGAGCGGCGCAAGGTCGTCATCGGCAAGGAAGACGCCGAATTCGTCGAAATCGCCTTCGGCGTCGATCCTGGCGAGGTCATCGCCGCGACCAATACCTTCCTCCTGAAAGCCGAGCTCGGGAAAGCCGAAGCCGAGCACTCGCACTGAGGCGGACCTGAGTCATGATCGCACGAGTTCTCGCGTTTTCGGTCCATCAGCGCTGGCTGGTCGTCCTCCTGACCATGGCCGCGGCGGCCTTCGGCGCCTGGTCGCTGACCAAGCTGCCGATCGACGCCGTCCCCGACATCACCAACAACCAGGTGCAGATCAACAGCCTGGCGCCGGCTCTGTCGCCCGTCGATGTCGAGAAACAGGTGACCTTTCCGGTCGAGACCGCGCTCGCCGGCATTCCCGGGCTCGAATATACCCGCTCGCTGTCGCGCAACGGCTTCTCGCAGGTGACAGCGGTCTTCTCGGAGAAGACCGACATCTATTTCGCCCGCCAGCAGGTCGGCGAACGCCTGGCCGAGGCACAGCGGACCATGCCCGTGGGCGTCACCCCGCGCATGGGACCGATCTCGTCGGGGCTCGGCGAGATCTATATGTGGGCGGTGCATTTCAAGCCGGCGGAAGGGCGCGCGCCGGCGCGTGCCGGCGAGCCGGGTTTCCAGCGCGACGGCAGCTATCTCACCCCCGAGGGCCAGCGGCTGCGGACCGAGCTCGAACGGTCGGCCTATTTGCGCACGGTCCAGGACTGGATCATTCGCCCGCAGCTCCGGACCGTGCCCGGGGTGGCCGGCGTCGACGTGATCGGCGGCTTCGAAAAGCAATTCCTGGTGCAGCCGGATCCGGCCAAGCTGACCGCGCTCAACGTCTCCTTCGGCGATCTCGCGGAAGCGCTGGAGCGCAACAATGTCAGCCGTGGCGCCGGCTATCTCGAGCGCAATGGCGAAGCCTATGCGGTGCGCGCCGCGGGCCGGCTGGAATCGATCGCCGATATCGGCAATGTCGTCGTGGCCACCCGCGAGGGCGTTCCGATCCGGGTCAGCGACGTCGCCGAGATCGGCATCGGCCGGGAAATGCGCACCGGCAGCGGCAGCGAGAACGGCGCCGAGGTGGTCATCGGCACGGCCATGATGCTGATCGGCGGCAATAGCCGCACGGTCTCCGCCGCGGTCGACGCCAAACTGAAGGAGATCAACCGCACCTTGCCGCCGGGCGTCGAGGCCAAGACCGTGCTGAACCGGACGGTGCTGGTCGACGCGACGGTGAAGACGGTGGCCAAGAACCTCGCCGAGGGCGCCTTCCTGGTCATTCTCGTGCTGTTCCTGATGCTCGGCAATTTCCGCGCGGCGCTGATCACCGCGCTGATCATCCCGATCGCCATGCTGCTGACCATGACCGGCATGGTGCAGGGCCGGATCAGCGCCAATCTGATGAGCCTCGGCGCGCTCGATTTCGGCCTGATCGTCGACGGCGCGGTGATCATCACCGAGAATACGCTGCGCCGCCTGGCCGAACGCCAGCACCAGCTCGGCGGCCGGCTCAGCCTCGGCGAGCGGCTGAGCACGGTCATCAGCTCGGCCGAGGAGATGATCAAGCCGTCGGTCTACGGCCAGGCGATCATCATCCTCGTTTATGTGCCGCTGCTGACCTTTACCGGCGTCGAGGGCAAGATGTTCGAGCCGATGGCGTTGACCGTCATCATCGCGCTCGCCGCCGCCTTCGTCCTGTCGATCACCTTCGTGCCGGCGATGATCGCCATCGCCATCACCGGCAAGGTGCAGGAGAAGGAAAACCTGTTCGTCCGCGGCCTGAAGGCGGCCTATGCGCCCCTGCTGGGCAGCGCCGTGCGCGCGCCCTGGGCCTTTATCGCGGGATCGCTGGTGCTGCTGGTCGGCGCCGGCCTCCTGTTCAACCGCCTGGGCCAGGAATTCATCCCAACGCTCGACGAGAAGAACATCGCGATGCATGCCTTGCGCATTCCGAGCGTCTCGCTGTCGCAGTCGCAGGCCATGCAGCTCGACGTCGAGAAGGCGGTGAGCGGCTTCGCCGAGGTCGCCTATGTCTTTTCCAAGACCGGCACGGCCGAGGTGGCCGCCGATCCGATGCCGCCAAACGCCTCCGATACCTTCATCATGCTCAAGCCGCAGTCGGAATGGCCCGATCCGGCGCTGCCGAAAGAGGCGCTGATCGAGCGCATCAAGGCGGCGGTGGAAAAGCTCGTCGGCAACAATTACGAGTTCACCCAGCCGATCCAGATGCGCTTCAACGAATTGCTCGCCGGCGTCCGCGGCGACCTCGCCGTCAAGGTCTTCGGCGACGAGTTCGAGCCGATGCTGCGCGCGGCCAACCAGGTCGCCGCCATCCTGCGCGCCACGCCCGGCGCCCAGGACGTCAAGGTCGAGCAGGTCGGCGGCCTGCCGTTCCTGGAGATCCGGATCGACAAGGCGGCGATCGCCCGCATGGGCCTCAGTGTCTTCGCGGTGCAGGAGGTGATCGGCGCGGCCATAGGCGGGCGCGAGGCCGGCATCATCTTCGAAGGCGATCGCCGCTTTCCGATCGTCGTCCGCCTGCCCGACATCCAGCGCGACGACCTGGAAAAGCTCAAGCACTTGCCGATTCCGCTGGCCGCGGCGGGGTCCGGACGGCCGGCGACCATCCTGCTGGAACAGGTCGCGAGCCTCTCCTTCGTCGAGGGCCCGAACCAGATCTCCCGCGAAAACGGCAAGCGGCGCGTGGTGGTGACGGCCAATGTCCGCGGCCGCGACATCGCCTCGGTGGTCGAGGAAGCCCAGGCGAAGGTGCAGCGGGTGCCCTTGCCCTCCGGCTATTACATCACCTGGGGCGGCCAGTTCGAGAATCTCGCGGCGGCGCGGCAGCGCCTGGCGGTGGTCGTGCCGGCCTGTTTCTTCCTGATCTTCCTGCTGCTCTATTCGGCGCTCGGTTCGCCGCGCGACGCGCTGCTGGTGTTCAGCGCGGTGCCGCTGGCCCTGACCGGCGGCATCGCGGCGCTGTGGCTGCGCGACATGCCGTTTTCGGTGGCCGCGGCGGTCGGCTTCATCGCGCTGTCGGGGGTCGCGGTGCTGAACGGGCTGGTCATGCTGACCTATATCAAGCAGCTGCTGGCCGAGGGCCTCGGCAAGCGCGAGGCGATCATGCAGGGCGCGCTCACCCGGCTCAGGCCGGTCGCCATGACCGCGCTGGTCGCTTCGCTCGGCTTCGTGCCCATGGCGCTCGCCACCGGCACGGGGGCGGAGGTGCAGAAGCCGCTGGCGACCGTGGTCATCGGCGGCCTGATCAGCGCGACCTTGCTGACCCTGCTGGTGCTGCCGGCGCTCTATGTCCGGTTCGGCGGCGTCGCATCGCCGCAGGCGGACGAAGCCGCCGGGCCGGGCGGTTTGCCCCAGGGGCCGCAAATGGCGGAGAAGACTTGAGGCTGCCGGCCTCCTGGCATAGTCTCGGTGGGCCATGAAGATTCTTTCTCTCGCCATCGCGTCGACCTTCTTCCGAGCCTGAGCGGCATTGCCCGCTCAGCGGGCCGGAAGCCGGGCGGGTCAAGCCGCCCGAAGGTCCCTTGCCAGCCCCGCTCCGGGTGAGCGGAGTTTTTCGGCTGGCCGATGTTTCGAGAGGAATTCATGCCCGATACCGGCAATAGGACGCGTGCGCTCGGCGCCGCGCAGGTCGAGCAATTCATCCGTCAGGGTTTCGTCAAGGTCGAGCAGGCTTTTCCGCGCGCGGTCGCGGACGCGGCCCGTGCGATCCTCTGGCGCGATACCGGTTGCGATCCCGATCATCCCGCGACATGGAGCAAGCCGGTCATCCGGCTCGGGATGTACGGACAGGAGCCCTTCATCAAAGCTGCGAACACGCCGATCCTTCACGGTGCGTTCGATCAGCTGGTCGGGCCCGGCCGCTGGCGTCCATGCCGGGCCCTGGGAACATTTCCGGTCCGGTTTCCGTCCGCCGACGACCCCGGTGATGCCGGTTGGCACATCGATGTCAGTTTCGGATTGGAGAACCCGGACTTCCTGTCGTGGCGCGTCAATATCGTCTCCAAGGGGCGGGCGCTGCTCATGCTGTTCCTGTTCTCCGATGTCGGGGAGAGCGATGCGCCGACCCGCATTCGCGCGGGGTCGCATCGCGACATCGCGCGGCTGCTGGCGCCGGCGGGCGAGGCGGGGTTGTCGCTTCGGGAGCTGGCGGCCAATGGTTTCGCCGAATCGGCCGAGCGGCCGGAAGTCCTGGCGACGGGCGCGGCGGGCTCGGTCTATCTGTGCCACCCCTTCCTGGTCCATGCTGCCCAGCCGCATCGGGGTTCGCGGCCGCGATTCCTGGCGCAGCCTCCGCTTCTCCCGGCCGGACCATTGATGCTGGAGCGCGTCGACGGCGAATATTCACCCGTCGAACAGGCGATCCGGGACGCCTTGTCGGTTCCGACCTGAGGCGCGACAGGGTCCGGCACGCCCGGCCGGCTGCGGCCGGAACGAAGCAGGCGGCGCGGCGGATATTGGCCCGCCGCCTGCCATCGCGAGCATTCCGCGAGAATGTCGCCTTGGGGATGCGGCGAGTTTGCCGGGCATGGCACCATCGTTTGCACAGTAGCTCCAGGCCCCGCCTGAGAAACACCCCCGGATTTGTACTGAGTTCCGATCGAACAGGTGACAGATCGCGCGAGACCCCCTAGCATCGTGCCAGTAACGGTTCGCCGAGGATGTCTTCATGCCGTCTTCTTCCGGCCCGATGTCGTTGCCAGATCTGGCTAATTATTCGCGTCCCGGCGTCGGGCGAATGGCCGTTACGTTCAGTCTCGTGGTCGCGACGGCGCTGCTTGCGGGCTGCGCCAGCACACCGGAGGTGGCGGCGCCGGCTGCCCAGCCCCAGCTGCCGCCGGCCTATGCCACGGAGAGCCTGGTCGGCCGCTGGGGCGTCGCCTCGTTCCGGCGCGACCAGGACCGGCCCCGCACCGAGGCCCAGGCGCGCGCCCAGTGCCGCCAACCCTATGTGATCACCAAGGGGCCGACCGACGGCATCATGATGCATGTGGCCGACGACTCGACGCTCTACGAGCTGAAACTGAAGGGCGGGCCTGGCGGCAAGACCTATCTCGGCTTCGACGCGCCGCCGGGCGAACCCCATGACCGCGAGATCGTCTCGTTCACCGAGCCGGTCCTGATCATGCGTTTCGTCAACCCGGAAGTCGCCGAGCGCTACGGCACGATGGTCTATGTCCGCTGCGGGCGCTGACGACCCGGCGAGATCGAATGCGACGAGGAATGAGGCAGTGGATATGACAGCATTCCAGTTTCATGCACGGCGGCTTGCCCGGGTTTTGTGCGCCATTGCCGGCCTCTTGGCGCTCGGCGCGGCGCCCGCGCGGGCGCAGGGCGCGCCGGCCTCGGCCATGCGCGAGACCATGGCGATCGGCGACGAGCCGGGGCGGGTGCCGTCGCCCGAGTCCGAGCAGCTGGAAGGGCCTTTCGCCCGCCAGATGGTCTATTTCCGCACCAATGAAGCGCCCGGCACGATCATCATCCACACCTCCGAGCGCTTCCTCTACCTGGTCCAGGGCAATAATCGCGCCCTGCGCTACGGCATCGGCGTCGGCCGCGAGGGTTTCCAATGGTCGGGCCTGCAGCGGATCAGCCGCAAGAGCGAATGGCCGGACTGGCGGCCGCCGCCGGAAATGATCGCCCGGCAGCCCTATCTGCCGCGTTTCATGGCCGGCGGGCCGGGCAATCCCATGGGTGCGCGCGGGCTTTATCTCGGCGCCACCATCTATCGCATCCATGGCACGAACCAGCCGCAGACGATCGGCCAGTCGGTGTCGTCGGGCTGTTTCCGGCTGGTCAATAACGACGTCGCCGACCTCTATGACCGCGTGCCGGTGGGAACCAAGGTGATCGTCCGCCACGCCGCGGCCTTGTGACGCCCAGGCAAGACCCGCAGGCCAACACCCGCAAGCCGAGACCAACAGATGCCGGAGATGACGCCCATGTTCACGGCCATCCGAACCGCCACTGGCAAGCTCCTGGCGCTGGCCGGCGCGGCGATGATCACCCTCGCCGCGACCGATGCCGGTGCGCAGACCCTGAAGACCGTGCGTGACCGCGGCACGCTCGCCTGCGGGGTCAGCCAGGGGCTGTTCGGTTTCTCCGAGCGTGACGACAAGGGGCAATGGTCGGGTTTCGACGTCGATTTCTGCCGGGCGCTCGCCGCCGCCATTTTCAACGACCCGGCCAAGGTTGAATTCGTACCACTCTCGGCGGTCGAGCGCTTCGAGGCGCTGCGAACCAGGCGTATCGACGTGCTGTCGCGCAACTCGACCTGGACGCTCGAGCGCGAGGCCGGGCCCGGATTGCTGTTCGCCGGCATCACCTATCATGACGGCCAGGGCTTCATGGTGGCGCGCCGGCCGAACGTCACCTCGGCGCTCGAGCTCGACGGCGCCACCGTCTGCGTGCAATCGGGCACCACCACGGAAGCCAATCTGCGCGACTTCTTCCTGGCCAATGCGATGAAGCTGGAGGCGCGGACTTTCGCGACCTCGGCCGAGGCGCTGAAAGCCTTCGAGACCGGCCAGTGCGACGTGCTGACCAGCGACCAGTCGGCGCTTTATGCCGAGCGGCTGAAACTGCCCCGGCCGGCGGATGCGACGATCCTGCCCGACATCATTTCCAAGGAACCGCTCGGCCCGGTGGTGCGCCAGGACGACGTCGCCTGGTTCACCATTGTCAAATGGGTGAATTTCGCGCTGGTCAATGCCGAGGAACTGGGGATCTCGACCAAGACGGCGGATGAGGCGCTGACCTCGGCGAAACCGGACATTCGCCGTTTCGTCGGGGCCGAGGGCGGTTTCGGCAGCCAGCTCGGGCTCGCCAATGGCTGGGCGATCCAGGCGGTGCGGGCGGTCGGCAATTATGCCGAGGTCTATGAGCGCAATGTCGGCACGCAATCGCGCCTCGGCATTCCGCGCGGCCTGAACCAGCTGTGGAACATGGGCGGCATCCTCTACGCGCCGCCCTTGCGCTGACGCGATCCGGCCGGAGGATCGTCCCGGGAGTCGCTCCGGCTCAGCGGGGCGTCAGCGGCTGCGGCGCGCGGGCGAAGCCGGGGATGAGCAGGCGCGAGGGATCGGCCCGGCATTGCGCCAGCCGCTCGTCGGCGCCTTTCAGAAATTGCTCATTGTCGAGAGCCGCCGTGTCGGCATGAGCGCTCGCATAGCCGTGGAGCCAGAAGAGCAGGAGCCGCTGCTCGTCCCCCGTCAGGTCGAGCAATTCGCGACAGGTGAATTTCGACATGTCGACCGGTTCGGCACGGGCGGCCATCGGCGCGGCGGCGACGATCGCCAGGGTCATGGCGGCAAGAAGAGTCCGGATAGGCATCGTCATCCTCTCATCGGCCGCCGGTGCATTCACGCGGCATGCGGCCGAGCGCCGCGGCCAGCGTGGTCGCGGGGATGCGATGCTCGCGCGCGCCGAGCCGGACCAGAACATGGTCGCGCGCCGAAAAGATCGGCCGGGCGAGGCGCTGGACCAGCCGGTCCATGGCCGGTTCGTCCGGCTGTGGTTGGGGGCCGAGATGGCCGGGCCGGCTGGCGATCATGGTGACGCTCTCGCCCGGCATCGCCTCGTTGCCGATGGTCACCTCGACCTTGGTGCCGGTCTCGTAATCCGCCTCGGGTTCGAGCGCCTCGAAATAGAGCCCGACCGTGGTGCGCGGGGTGCCGCTGAGGCACAGCAAGGTCAGGCTGCCATCGCCGAGGTCGCCGCGCAGCGTATAGGCTGCGCCGCCGATATCGAGCTGGAACGAGAAGGACCGGCCGGATCGCGCTGCGGCAAAGGCGTCGACGGCCAGGGCCACGCGGTCGCCGGCGCAATATTGCTCGGTGCGGCGCATCACCTGCTCGATCTTGTCGTCGATGACCGGATTGCCCTCGCGGGCGCCGGCGGCGCCGGCCATCCAGAACATCATGGCCGTCCGGTCCGGACCCGGCAGGTCGGCGAATCGGCCACAGTCCAGCCTCGCCATGTCGTAATTCTCGGCCGGCAGATTGGCCGGCACGGCCAGAACGGCCGACAGAGCGAGCGCCCAGACGCGCATGCCATCCTCCAAGCTTCCCTTTGGGAAGGTATAGCATCATTCGGGGCTGGGAAGCCAAGAGGGCCGCGGCGGCCCCCGTGCGCCGGTCATTTCGGTGCCGCGAGCGGCATCACGATCCCGCGCCGCCGAAATAGTCCGGCCGCGGGATCGTCCACTGGTCGCCCCAGACCTGGTTGCCGCCGTCGACCACCATGACCTCGCCGGTGACGAAGGCGCCGCTCGGACCGGCGAGATAGGTGACGGCGTCGGCGACGTCGCGGGCCTGGCCGAAGCGCTGCATCAGGTTGGAGCGCGGCAGGTCGCGCCGCGCCTCCTGCGAATAGACGTCCATGCCCTCGGTGGCGATGGCGCCGGGCGCCACGCAATTGACCCGGATGTTCAGCGGCGCCCATTCGATCGCCACCGTCTTGGACAGGTAGATGACGCCGGCGCGCGCCGCGCAGGTATGGGCGACGCCGGGCATGCCGCGCCAGACGACGGTGACGATATTGATGATCGAGCCGGGCGTGCCGTGCTCGCGCCAGCCGCGGGCGGCGGCCTGCATCATGTGCCAGGTGCCGCTCAGATTGGTGTCGATGACGGCGTTCCAGCCCTTCACCGAATAGTCGATCGCGGCCTGGGGAAACTGGCCGCCGGCATTGTTGACGAGATGGTCGAGCCGGCCGAAGCGGTCCCAGACCTCGGCGTGGAGCCGGCCGACATCCTCGGCGTCGCGGATCGAGGTCGGGCGCACCATGACATCGGCGCCGATGCCGGAGAGCAGCGCGGCGGTCGCTTCCAGCTTGTCGGCCTTGCGGCCGCAAATGGCGATCCTGGCGCCGAGCCTGGCGCATTGGATCGCGATGGCCTTGCCGATGCCGCTGCCGGCGCCCGAGACCAGCACGACCTGGTCCTTTAGGAGATCCTCGCGATAGCTTAGCGGCTCGGTCAGCAACTGGTGGTCGGCGGCGCTCGCCTCGGCGCCGGCCGGGCGGATGTGGCGGGTCTGAATGGTCATGAGCGGCGCGCTCCGGCTGCGGAAGCCGCGATATCGGCGGGGAGGGGCACAGGGATATCCATCAGCATCTGGGCGAAGGCCTTGCCTTGCGGATCGATGCGCAGCGAGGCGACACCGCCGCCGCCGAGGCAATCGTGCAGGACGAAGTTGAGGGCGTTCATGCCGGGCAGGTCGAAGCGCTCGACCCGGGTGACACCGGTGTGGCGGAAATAGTCCTTGATCCGCCCGGGCGTCAGCGCCGCCCGGATGAAGGGCAGATATTCGGGCCTGCGCGCGATCACGCCGATATTGGCCGAATTGCCCTTGTCGCCGCTGCGCCCGACCGCCAACGCGATCAGCGGCACGGTCTCGTCGGCGGCGGAAGGTGCCGGGTCAGGCAACGCCGTCGCGGGCCCCACGTCGTCGGTCGCGGGCGCCGCTTCTCGCGGATCCGTTGCCGGCAAATCGACCGCGCGGCCATCGATCTCGAGCCGTGCCAGCACAGCGGCCGCCGGGACCAGAAAAGAATAACCGGCCAGCACCGGCTGGACGCCCGGCCGCCCGGCGAAGAAGCCGGTCAGGCCCTGGGCCATGGCGGTGGCGGCCGGTGCGATCTCGCGGGCGAGCATGGCAAGCGCCGCCTCGGCCTCATGGCGCGCGGCGATCTTCAGCACCACCTCGCGGCTGGCCCGCGCTTCCGGGCGGGCCTCGTCGCCATAGGTCGCCTCGCTGCCGAGGACCTCGATCGAGGTCTCGCGGAAATCCTTCAGTCCCGCCCCGGCGATCAGCCGGCGGGCGCGCGCGATGATCGCCTCGCCCGTGCGCCTTGCCTTCGGCGCGGCATCCCGGCCGGCAATGGTGACCGTGCCGATGGTGCGGAAGCCGTCGGCGAAGGTCGCGCTGACCTTCAGCTGGCCTGATGGTGCCCGGCCGCGTGCGCCGGTGACCTCGACCCGGTCCGGGCCGGCCTGGCGCATCACGACCTGGCGGAAGTCGCAGGCGACATCGGGCAGGAGATAGGCCTTGGGGTCGCCGATCTCGTAGAGCATCTGCTCGGCGACGGTGAGCGGCGTGATCAGGCCGCCGGTCGCCGGCGGCTTGGTGACGACGAAGCTGCCGTCGGCGCGGCATTCGGCGATGGGGAAGCCCATATCGTCCCAGCCGGGCACTTCGGCCCAGTCGGTGGCGAGGCCGCCGGTCGCCTGCGCGCCGCATTCGAGCAGGTGGCCGGCGAGGCTGCCGGCGGCGAGCCGGTCATGGTCGCTCCGCGTCCAGCCGAATTCGTGCATCAGCGCGCCGAGCGTGACGGCCGAATCGACGCAGCGCCCGGTGATCACGATATCGGCGCCCGCGGCGAGCGCCGCCGCGATCGGGCCGGCGCCGAGATAGGCATTGGCGCTGGTGAGCTTGTCCGGCAGCGGTGCACCGGTGAACATCTCGCGGATGCCGCCGGCCCTGATCTCCTCGATGCGCGGCATGAGGTCGTCACCGGTGACCACGGCGATTTTCGGCGAGAGGCCGAGGGCCGTCGCGCGCCGGGCGAGTTCGGCGGCCGCGGCCTGCGGGTTCATGCCGCCGCCATTCGACACCACGCGGATGCCGCGTGCCGTGATCTCGGGCAGCAGCGGCGCGACCGTCTCGATGAAGTCGGGCACGAAGCCGAGCTCGGGCTTGCGCGCGCGGATGCGGGCGAGCAAGGCAAGCGTGATTTCGGCGAGATAGTCGAAGACGAGATAGTCGATGGCGCCGTGCTCGACCAATTGCCGGGCGCCGGCCGGCGTGTCGCCCCAGAAGCCCGAGGCGCAGCCGATGCGGATGGCCTTGTTCCGATCGGTCATGACGTCACCCAGCGCGGCGCGCGGCGCTCGTTGAACGCCTTGAAGCCCTCCACCGCGTCATCGGTCTTGGCCAGCAGCGGCAGGACGCGCTGGGCATATTCGAGCCCGGCGAGATAGGGCATTTCGGCGATGGTGTTGAGGGCGCGGCGGCCGAAGCGCATGGCCGTCGGGGCGCCGCCGGCAAGCGACGTCACGAGCTCGTCGATCCTGGCATCGAGTTCGGCCTGTGGCACCGCCTGGTTGACGGCGCCGATGGCTTCGGCCTCGGCCGCCGAGATCGGCTTGCCGGTCATTGCCAGCCGCGACGCGTCGCGGCGCGACAGCACCCGCAGGATCGACGGCAGGATCATCAGCGGGAACAGGCCAAGCGTGATCTCCGGCGTGCCGAGCCGGGCATGGTCGGCGGCAAGGGCGAAATCGCAGGCGCAGACCAGGCCGAAACCGCCGCCGAGCGCATGGCCGTTGACCCGGGCAATGGTCGCCACCGGGCAGTCCTCGATCGCCCTCAGCAGCAGGGCGACCGGATTGTCCAGGCGGTTGGGATCGACGCGGAAGGGATCGCCTTCGGCATCCTGTTTCAGGTTGCCGCCGGCGCAGAAGACTTTCGAGCCGGCGCCGGTGATGACCACGGCACGGATACCGTCCTGGCGGCCGGCCGTTTCGACGCCTTCGCGCAAAGCATGGAGCACGGCATCATCAAGGGCATTGCGCTTGTCCTCGCGATCGATCGTGAGCCAAAGCGCCTGTCCCCGCGTTTCGACGCGGATATCGGCCATCGTTTTCTCCCATTGAATGTTATTCATTTTTGCTGGACTCTATCCGAAATCGCCCGAGGTTCAAGGGCGCCACGTGGAGGAAGCCATGCCCCAAGAGACCGATAGAGACCGGACCGATAGAGACCCGACCAATGTCGCGCCGACCGATGCCGATCCCGTCCTGGTCACCGTCGACGGTCCGGTCGCGACCATCAGGCTCAATCGCCCCCGGCAGCTGAACGTGCTCGACATCGCCATGGGCGAAGGCCTGCTTGCGGCTTTCACCAGCGTTTCAGCCATGGCCGCGGTCAGGGCCGTGGTGCTGGCGGGTGCCGGCCGCTCGTTCATGGCGGGCGGCGACCTGACGCTGTTCCACCGGGATCCGGCAGGCGCGCCGGCGACCGCCGGCCGGCTGATCGACCTGTTCCACCAGACCATGCTGGTGATCCGGCGGATGCCACAGCCGGTCATCGCGGCGCTGCAGGGACCGGTCGCCGGCGGCGGCCTTGGCCTGGCGCTCGCCTGCGACCTCGGCGTCGCCGCCGAGGATGCGACCTTCCTGTCCGCCTATACCAAGATCGCCACCAGCCCGGACGGCGGCACGACCTGGTCGCTGACCCGGCTGCTCGGTCCCCGCCGCGCCATGGAAGTGATGCTCCTGAACGAGCCGATGGACGCGCGCACCGCGCTGGCGCTCGGCCTGGTCAACCGCGTGGTGCCGCCGGGCGAGGTCGAGGCCGAGGCGCTCGTCATCGCGCGCCGGATCGCCGCCGGCGCCCATGGCGCGATATCAGCGGTCAAGCGCCTCGTCGGCTGCGCCGTCACGGCGGATTTCGCCGAACAGCTCGCCGCCGAGAAGGTCTCGTTCATCGAGCGCGCCGGTTCGGCGGACTTTCGCGAAGGCATTGCCGCTTTCCTGGAGAGGCGCGCGCCGGGGTTCGAACCCTAGGGGCGTCATCACCTCGGATTGAGCATTGCATCGAGGTTAGCCGTTCTTCGAGGCTCGCAAGAGCTCGCACCTCAGGATGAGGAGCGTAGAGAGCCGCAGTCACGGCAGCGCAGGATGCGTAACGCGCTCAACGTTTCATGAGCGACGTTACTGCCATACACACAACACCTCATCCTGAGGTGCGAGCGAAGCGAGCCTCGAAGGACGGCTAACCTTTATGCAGTGCTCAATCCGACGCGATCACGCTCCAAGAACTGGCGCTACGCCGCCCGTCAGCGCAACAATTCGCCGGCGATGATCAGCTTGCGGATCTCGGTGGTGCCGGCGCCGATTTCCAGGAGCTTGGAGGCACGATAGAGCCGGTTGACCTCGGTCTCGCGCATATAACCGGCGCCGCCGAAGATCTGCACCGCATCGGCGACCACCTTGCTGCAGCCTTCCGCCGCGAACATGATGGCGGCGGCGGTGATCTTGTGGATCTCGCCGCGGCCGCCGGCGCCCTCTTCCAGGTCGTTCGCCTCGGCGAGCGTGCGGTAGCACAGCGCCTTCATCGCTTCGATGGTGACATACATTTCGGCGAGCTTGCCCTGGACCAGCTGGAAGTCGCCGATCCGGCGGCCGAACTGTTCGCGGGTTTTGGCATAGTCGATGGCGAGCTCCAGGGCGCGCTCGGCCATGCCGACATTGATCATGGCGACGATGGCGCGCTCCAGGTCGAGCCCGCTCATGACCACCGCGACGCCGCGGTTTTCCGCGCCGACCATGTTGGCGGCCGGCACGCGGCAGTCGTCGAAGGTCAGCTCGGCGGTGGTCGAGCCGCGAAAGCCCATCTTGTCGAGCTTCTGAGCCACCGCGAAACCGGGCGTGCCCTTCTCGACGATGAAGGCGGAAATGCCCTTGGCGCCCTTGGCCTTGTCGGTCTTGGCATAGACCAGCACGATATCGGCGACCGGGCCGTTGGTGATGTAGAGCTTGCGGCCGTTCAGCACATAGCTGTCACCGTCGAGCCGGGCCGTGGTCGCCATCGAGCCGAGCGCATCGGAGCCGGCGCCGGGCTCGGTCAGCGCGAGCGCGCCGATCTTCGAACCGTCGCAGAGGCCGGGCACGACCCGGCGCTTGACCTCGGCGCTGGCATTGCGCGCGATATTGTTCAGGCACAGGTTTTCATGCGCCACATAGGACAGCGCGATCGCCGGGTTGTAGCGGGCCAATCCTTGGGTGATCAGAGCCGAGGTGAAGAAGTCCGAACCGCTGCCGCCGAGCTCTTCCGGCACGGTAACGCCGAGGAAACCCATCTTCGCGAGCGCCGGCATGGCCTGCGGCGGCCACCATTCCTCGTCGTCCATGCGCGGCTGCAGAGGGAGCAGCTCGTCGCGGCCGAAACGCGATGCGAGATCAAGGATTTCCTGCTGGTCGGCGGTCAGGTCGAAGGCCGAGGTCGAGCGATTGCGACCGGCGGTTCCGGTGGTGTCCATCATGTCCTCCCCAGGACGTTTCCGCCGCTTTCGGCGTGTTGACAGGCTTCAATGAATAATATTCAGTATGGGCAACTTGGCAAGCGCCCAGTCTCCGACAAGAGGCGCTCCGGGGGAGGACATCATGTTCAGGGACTGGCGCGGCCCGGCCGCGGCACGGGCGTTTCCATGCCTGTGATCAGCGCGAAACGAATGCAGGATCGCCGCGATTCGATCCTCTTGGCGGCCAAGCAGGCCTTTGCCGAGAAGGGCTTCGAGGGCACCTCCATTGCCGATATCGCCCGCGCCGCCGGCGTCTCGGACGGGCTCGCCTATCGCTATTTCCAGAACAAGCGCGACCTGCTCAACGAAGTGCTGCGCGCCTTCTACGAGCGGACCATGGTCGATCTCGACGCGATCGCCACCCGCGAGGCGCCGTTCGAAACCCGGTTGCACGACCTGATCCACCGGCACCTGCAGGCCTTCGTGGCGGATGCGGACCTTTGCCGGCTGTTCATTTCCGAGGTGCGGACCGCCAGCGACTATCAGGGCTCGCCGGTGCAGCAACTGAACCGGCGCTATACCTCGATCCTGATCCGCATCATCGAGGCCGGCGTCGCCAATGGCGAGGTGCGCGGCGATATCGATATCCGTCTGGTGCGCGACGTCATCTTCGGCGCGATCGAGCACCGCTCCTGGGCCGCCGTCAACGGCCGGCCGCTGGATGTCGGGGCGACCGCGCGCAACCTGGTGGAATTGCTGCGCTACGGCCTGATCGCACGGCCGGATGCGGGAGCCGCACGATGAGCGCCTTGCCTTTCGACACGCTGCTGGTGGCCAATCGCGGCGAGATCGCGCTCAGGATCATCCGTTCGGCCAAGCGGATGGGCCTGCGCACCGTCATCGTCTGTCACGACGCCGATGCCGGCTCGCCGGCCGCTGGCGCCGCCGACCAGGTGGTGCGCCTCGAAGGCGCGACCGGGGTCGCCGCCTATCTCGACGGCGCCCAGATCATCGAGGTCGCCCGGCGTTCCGGCGCCCAGGCGATCCATCCGGGCTACGGTTTCCTTTCGGAGAATGCCGGCTTTGCCCGCGCGGTGGCGGCCGCTGGCCTCGTCTTCGTCGGGCCGACGCCCGAGGCGATCGACCTGATGGGCGACAAGATCAGGTCACGCGCCTTCGTCGCCGAACGCGGCTTTCCGGTCGCGCCCTCGGCGATCGAGGATGACGATCCGGCAAGCTTCGTCGACCGGGCGCGCGCGCTCGGCGCGCCGCTGCTGGTCAAGCCTTCCGCCGGTGGCGGCGGCAAGGGCATGCGCATCGTGCGCGACATGGCGGTGCTCGAACAGGAGATCGTCCAGGCGCGCAGCGAGGGCACACGCTATTTCGGCGACGGCCGGCTCTATGTCGAGCGTTTCGTCGAGCGCCCGCGCCATATCGAGGTGCAGGTGCTGGGCGATGCCCATGGCCACGTCGTGCATCTCGGCGAACGCGAATGCTCGGTGCAGCGGCGCTTCCAGAAAATCGTCGAGGAAACCCCATCGCCGGCGCTGAGCCCGGCTCTGCGCGAGCGCATCTGCGAGACGGCCGCCGGCATCGCGCGCGCCGCCGGTTATCGCAATGCCGGCACGGTCGAATTCATCTTCGGCGGCGGCGAGTTCTATTTCCTGGAAATGAACACCCGGCTGCAGGTCGAGCACCCCGTCACCGAAATGGTCACCGGCCTCGACCTGGTCGAACAGCAATTGCGGGTCGCCGCCGGCGAGGCGCTGGCTTTCGGCCAGAGCGACGTCACCGCGACGGGCCATTCCATCGAACTCAGGATCTATGCCGAGTCGGCCGCGCGCGGCTTCACGCCGACCACCGGCCGGATCCTGGCGCTGGAACTGCCCGAGGGCGAGGGCATCCGGGTCGATGCCGGCTTCGCGCGTGGCCAAAGGGTGAGCACCGCCTTCGATCCGATGCTGGCGAAACTGATCGTCCATGGCGCCGACCGGGCCGAGGCGATCGCGCGGGCCAGCCGGGCGCTCGCCGATTTCGTGCTGCTCGGCTGCGAGACCAATATGGCCTTCCTGAGCCGGCTCATTACAGATCCCGCTTTCGCTGCCGGCGAGGTCCATACCGGCTGGCTCGACGAGAATCCGAGCCTTGCCGCCGAGCCGCCGCTCGATCCGCTCACCGAGCGCAAGCTCCTGGCGATCGCGGCGCTGGCGACCCGCGCGGTGCGCGACGGCGCCGACGCCGTCCCCACCCTTCATGCTTCCATCGGCGCCTGGCGGAACTGACATGCGGCACGCTTTCGACATAGCCGGCACGGAAACCGAGATCTGGCTCGGCCGCGACGGCGCCGGCTACCGGCTGCACCGGGACGAGGACCAGGCCCGCGTGGCGCTCGCCGATCTCGACGGCCCGCGCCGGATGCTGACCGTCGACGGGATCTCCCAGCCGGTCGTCGTGGTGGCCGAGGGTGAGCTGCTGCACGTCCATGTCGACGGCCGCGCGCATGTCATCCGCCATCTCGATCCGGCCCGGCGCTTCGCCGACGCGGATGCAAAAGGCGGCGCCGACATGGCGCGCGCGCCCATGCCCGGCACCGTGGTGCGCATCGACGCGGCGCCCGGCCAGCAGGTCGCCGCCGGCGATCCGATCCTGGTGATCGAGAGCATGAAGCTCGAGACCACCATTCGGGCCTGGCAGGACGGCCGCATCGGCACCATCCATGTCAGCGAGGGGCAAAGCTTCGATCGCGATGCGCCGCTCGTCAGCCTGACCGCGGGCGAGGCCTGACATGCGCAAGATCATCTCGCAGCTCGACACCCGCTCGGCCGAATTCCAGGCCAATCTCGCCCATAATCGCGGGCTTGCCGAGGAGCTCAGGAGCCGCCAGCGCGAGGCCCGGCTGATCCGCCCCGAGCGTGACCTGCAGCGGCTGGCGCGCCAGAACAAGATGTTCGTGCGCGACCGGATCGAGGCGCTGCTCGATCCCGGCACGCCGTTTCTCGAACTCTCGACGCTCGCCGCCGGCCATGCCTATGGCGGCGACGTGCCGGGCGCCGGCATCGTCTCCGGCATCGGCATCGTCTCGGGCCGCGAGGTGATCATCCATGCCGATGATGCCAGCGTGAAGGGCGGCGCCTGGTATCCGCTCTCGGTCAAGAAGATCGTCCGCACGCTCGACATCGCCATCGAGAACCGCCTGCCGGTGGTGCATCTGTGCGACAGCGCCGGCGGTTTCCTGCCGCTGCAGGCGGAGCTGTTCGGCGATCGCTATCTGGCCGGCCGGATCTTCCGCAACCAGGCGACGCTGTCGAAAATGGGCGTGCCGCAGGTGGCGATCGTGCTCGGCCATTGCACCGCGGGCGGTGCCTATGTGCCGGCGCTCAGCGAATATAACGTCATCGTCAAAGGCACCGGCGCGATCTTCCTGGGTGGTCCGCCTTTGGTGAAAGCCGCGACCGGCGAGGAGGTGACCGTCGAGGAGCTCGGCGGTGCCGACGTGCATACCCGCATTTCCGGCACGGCCGATTATCCCGCGAGCAACGAACGCCACGCCATCGCCATTGCCCGCGAGATCGTCGGCACCTTCCCCAAGCGCCCGAAGGCGCCGGTCGAATGGGCGACGCCGGAGCCGCCGGCCTATGATCCGGACGAGCTCTACGGCGTGATTCCGCGCGACATCAAGGTGCAGTTCGACATGCGCGAGGTGATCGCACGGCTCGTCGACGGCAGCCGGTTCCATGAATATCAGCCGGCCTATGGCACGACGCTGATCTGCGGTTTCGCCCATATCTGGGGCTGCCCGGTCGGCATCCTCGCCAATAACGGGGTGCTGTTCAACGACAGCGCGCTGAAGGGCGCGCATTTCATGCAGCTCTGCGACCAGAACCGCACGCCGGTCCTGTTCCTGCAGAATATCACCGGCTACATGGTCGGCCGCGAATACGAGCATCGCGGCATCACCAAGGACGGCGCCAAGATGATCATGGCGGTGACCGGCCTGGAGGTGCCGAAGATCACGCTGGTGGTCAACGGCTCGTTCGGCGCCGGCAATTACGGCATGTCGGGACGCGCCTTCGACCCGCGCTTCCTGTTCATGTGGCCGCAGAGCCAGATTTCGGTGATGGGCGCCGAACAGGCCTCCAACGTCCTGGCCGACATCAAGATCCGGCAGCTCGCCCGCAACGGCGAACAATTGGACGCCGGCGGCATCGCGGCGATCCGTGATCCGATCCTGGACGAATACCGGCGCCAGTCGAGCGCCTATTACTCGACCTCGGAAATCTGGGACGACGGCATTCTCGATCCCGTCGATACCCGAAATGCACTGGCCATCGCCTTGTCGGCGGCGCTCAATGCGCCGGGCAAGGATCCTCATTACGGCGTCTTCAGGATGTGAGGCGGGCCATGAGCGCAACCGGCATCGACATCAAAGCCTCGGCCGAGCGTCCGGTCGTGCTCGCCTGCCGCGACATCGAACGTTCCTTCGGTGGGCTGAAGGCCTTGAAGGGCACCTCGCTCGACGTACGCGAGGGCGAGATCTTCGGCCTCGTCGGCCCGAACGGCAGCGGCAAGACCACGCTGGTCAATGTGGTCACCGGCTTCTATCCGCCCAACGCCGGAACCGTCACGCTGTTCGGCGAGAACATCACCCATATCGCGCCGCATGCCATCGCGCGCCGCGGCGTCGCCCGCACGTTCCAGAACCTCGCTTTGTTCAAGGGCATGAGCGTGCTCGACAACATCCTGATCGGCCGTCACGTCCATATGCGGCCGAGCGCGCTCGGCACCTTCTTCTACTGGTGGTGGGCGCAGCGCGAGGAACTGGCGAACCGGCGCATCGTCGAGGAAATCATCGAGTTCATGCAGCTGCAGGACATTCGCGACGAACCCGTCGAGGTGATCCCGCTCGGCCTGCAGAAACGCGTCGAACTGGCGCGCGCGCTGGTCGCCGAACCGCGCTTCCTGATCCTGGACGAGCCGATGGCCGGCATGAACCAGGAGGAGAAGGAATATATCGCCCGCTTCATCCTGGATGCCCGCGAGGCGCGCGGCGTCACCATCCTGATCATCGAGCATCACATGGATGTGGTCACCGCGATCTGCGACCGGGTCGTCGTGCTCAGCTATGGCGAGATCATTTCCGAGGGCCGGCCGCAGGAGGCGATTTCGCATCCGCGCGTGGTTTCGGCCTATCTCGGCGAGCGCGCCGCCAAGCGTCACCAGGAGGCGGCCGCACCATGAACGCGCTGCTGACCAAGCTTCCCGTGCCGGTGACCTGGGCCAGACACGAAGACGGCGAGCCGGCGACCCTGGTCGCGGCGCTCGCCCGCAACGCCGCCGAATCCGGTGATCGCATCGCCTTTCGCGAACGCAAATACGGCGTCTGGCAGGAGCTGAGCTGGCGCGAGGTGCTGGCCGAGGTGCTGGCCATGGCGGTCGCGCTGGAGGCGCGGGGTCTGGCGCCGGGCGCTGCCCTGATCGTCATCGGCGACAACCGGCCCCGGCTCTATTTCTCCATGCTGGCGGCGAATGTCCTGCGCGCCTTTCCGTCGCCGGTCTATCCCGACGTGCCGCTCGACGAACTGGTGGTCTCGACCCGCCACGGCGCGCCGATCATCGCGGTGGCCGAAGACCAGGAGCAGGTCGACAAGCTCCTGGACCTGCGTGCCCGGATCGGCCGGCCGACCACCATCATCTATGACGATCCGCGCGGCCTCGGCAGCTATGCCGACGAGGGCATCGTGTCGTTCGAGGCGATCATCGCCGAGGGACGGGCGAGGCTGGCGCGCGAACCCGGGCTTGCCGCCGAGCTGATCGGCCGGGCCGGGCCCGACGACATCACCGTGCTCCTGCACTCCTCCGGCACGACCGGCCAGCCCAAGGGCATTCCGCTGCGCCACCGCAACGTCACCCGCGGCGTGCTGAACGCGGCGGCCAGCGGCTATTTCCACGAACACGAGGAACTGTTCGCCTATCTGCCCACCGCCTGGGTCGGCGATTTCGTCTTCACGCTCGGCGCCGGCCTGATGATGGTCGCCACCATCAATATTCCCGAGCGGCAGGAAACCGTCATGCACGATCTGCGCGAGGTGGCCCCGACCTTCTATCTCGCCGCGCCGCGCGCCTGGGACCAGATGCTGACCCGTATCCAGGTCGGCATGAAGAACTCGACGCCGCTGAAGCGCAAATTGTTCGACATCTTCATGCCGCGGGCCGTCGCGCTGGAGCGCAAGCGCCTGGCCGGCGGCAAGCCGAACCTGGCGGAACGGCTGGTTCACGGCGTCGGCGACATGCTGGTCTATGCGCCCTTGCGCGACTATCTCGGCCTCGGCCGGGCCGAACGCGCCTTTACCGGCGGCGAGGCGCTGGGCGAGGACACCTTCCTGTTCTTCCGCGCGCTCGGCATCAAGCTGAAGCAGTTCTACGGCCAGACCGAAACCTGCGCGCTGACCGCAGCGCAAGGCGAGGGCCGGGTCAAGCTGCACACGGTCGGGCGGCCCATGGCCGGGGTCGAGCTGCGGATCGACGATACGGGCGAAATCCTGGTCAAGTCGCCCTCGGTGATTTCAGGCTATTTCGACGACCCCGAAGGCACCGCCAAGGCGATCGTCGACGGCTGGCTGCATACCGGCGATGCCGGCTTCCTCGACGAGGACGGCGATCTCGTCGTGCTCGGCCGGGTCAGCGAGGTCGTGCGCACCGCCGCCGGCGAGCGCTACATCCCGAACTTCATCGAGAACCGGCTGAAGTTCAGCCCCTATATCCGCAATGTCGCCGTCATCGGCGCCGGGCGCGACCGGCTGACCGCCATCGTCTGCATTGATTTCGACGCGGTCGGCCATTGGGCCGAGGAGCGGCGGATCTCCTACACCTCCTATGCCGACCTGTCGCAGAAACCCGAGGTGATGGACCTGGTCGGCACGGTCATTGCCCATGTCAACACGCTGCAGCCGGAAGGCCTGAGGGTCAGGCGCTTCGTCAACCTGCACAAGGATTTCGACGCCGACGACGGCGAGATCACGCGCACCCGCAAGCTCCGCCGCAACGTCATCGAGGCGACCTATGCCGCCTTGATCGCAGCGCTCTACGGCACCGAGCGGCAGACCGTGTTCGACGCCGCGATCACCTATGAAAGCGGCGAGCACGGGGTGATCCGGCGCACGCTCACGATCAGCGAGGTCCCCGCCTGATGGACGTCATCCTCATCACCGAACTGGCGCTCAGCGGGGTCTTTGTCGGCCTGATGTATGCGCTGGTCTCGCTCGGCATCGTGCTGATCTACAAGACCTCGGGGCTCGCCAACCTCGCGCAGGGCGCCATCGGCATGACCGGCGCCTATATCACCTGGGCGATCTCGGCCGGGCTCGGCGCGCCCATGTGGCTCGCCATCATCCTGGCGCTGGTCGCCATGTTCTTCGCCGGTACCATGGTGGAGCGCGTCGCGCTCCGCCGGATGATCGGCCAGCCAGTCATCATGACCATCATGCTGACGCTCGGCATCGAGATCCTGCTGCGCGGCCTGATGCCGGGCATTTTCGGCGCGGCGGTCAAGCGGCTCGATATCGGCATTCCCCAGGCGCCGATCTTCATCGGCGAACTGCTGATCAACCGCTCGACCATGATCGGCGGATCGATCGCCTTCTGCCTGATCCTGCTGTCGCTGCTGTTCTTCAACTCGCGCTACGGCATCGTCATGCGCGCGGTCGCCGACGACCAGACCGCATCCTGGTCGGTCGGCATACGCGTCGAGAAGGCGATCGCGGTCGCCTGGGGCCTCGGCGCGGTGACCGCCACCGGCGCTGGCATCCTGTGGGGCGCGACGCAAGGGGTCGACTGGTCCCTGTCGCTGCTGCTGATCAAGGCCCTGGCGATCGCCATTCTCGGCGGGCTCGATTCGATCCCCGGCGTGCTCGTCGCCGGCCTGATCGTCGGCGTCGCCGAGAGCCTGGCCACCGGTGTCATCGACCCCCTGGTCGGCGGCGGCACGCGCGACATCGTCGCCTCCGTCATCATCCTTCTCACCTTGCTCCTGAAGCCTCACGGCCTGTTCGGCCGCGAGCATATCGAGAGAGTCTAGGGTCCCATGTTCTACAGGCGCGCCGGTATCCGACACACCCGCTACCAGGACGAGCGCCAGCTCTTTCCGCTGGCCTTCGACCGCTGGCTGATCCTTCTGGTGCTCGCCTTCCTCGTGGCCGCGCCGTTCACCCTCGACCGGCTCTATCTCGCCGGCTACCTCTTGCCCTGGCTGATCTGGTCGACGGCGGCGCTCGGGCTCAACCTGGTGATGGGCGGCGCCGGCCAGATCCATCTCGGCTATGGCGCGGTGATGGCGATCGGCGCCTATGGCTCGGTGCATCTGGTGCGCTACGGCGTGCCGCTGGAATTCGCCATGATCGCCGGCGGCCTCCTGAGCGCCACGATCGGCATCGTCTTTGGCGCCGCCGCATTGCGCGTCAAAGGCATCTATCTCGCCATGGCGACGCTCGCCATGCAGTATATCGTCGATTTCGTCATCTCGCAGACGCCGGCGATCAGCGGCGGCTCGCTCGCCACCATCCAGGTGCCGCCGGTGCGTTTCCTCGGGTTCAGCATACGCGGCGACGTCGAGACCTATTTCGTCGCGCTGTCGGTCTGCGTGCTGGTCACCCTGTTCATGCTCAATGTCCGCCGGACCAGTTTCGGCCGGGCGCTCGCCGCGGTGCGCGAGAAGGACTATGCCGCGCAGATCCTCGGCGTCAGCACCTTCAAATACAAGCTGCTGGCCTTCTGGGTCAGTTCGTTCATCGGCGGCGTCGTCGGCTCGGTGCTGGCGGTCTGCTATTTGCGCGCCGTGTCGCCGGACCAGTTCCATATCGAGCTGTCGATCCAATTGCTCGCCATGGTGATCGTCGGGGGGCTCGGCAGCGTGCTCGGGCCGTTCTTCGGCGCCGCGCTGATCCTGTTCGCGCCGATCGTGCTGAACAATCTCATGGGCCTGGTCTCGACCACGCTCGGGGTCGGCATGTCGATCGACCTGCGCGCCCATGTGCCGCTGATGGCCTATGGCGCCCTGGTCATCGGCTTCCTGCTCTACGAGCCGCTCGGGCTCGCCAAGATCTACGACAATCTCCGGAATTATCTGCTCGTCTGGCCGTTCCGCCACGCCCAACGGTAACGGCACCAAAACAAAGGGCGGAGGAAACACGTCATGTCAGTCAACCGTCGCATCTTCCTGTCGGGTACTGCGGCAGCGCTCGCCGCCCCGGCCGTGTCGACCACGGGCGCCTTCGCCCAGGAGAAGGTCGTCCGCTTCACGCTGTCCCAGGATTTCACGCGCATCTACACTTTCGTGACGTCCGAATATAATCAGGGCCAGCGCGACTATTTCACCCTGATCAACGAGCGCGGCGGCGTCGGCGGCTACCGGATCGCCGCCGACGTGTCCGATCACGCCAACGACCTGCCGCGGGCGATCGAGGCCTATGAACGCGGCAAGCGCGAAGGCGCGGTGCTGATCGATCCCCTGTCGACGCCGGTGGCGCGGGCGCTGGTGCCGCGTGCGCTCGAGGACAAGATCAACCTGATCACCGCCTATTCCGGGCGGAGCGACGCGGCCGACGGTTCGAGCTTCCCCTATGTGCTGCCGCTGTCGATCAATTACTGGACCCAGGCCGGCCTGATCATCGACTATTTCCGCCAGGTCGAGAACGGCAACCTGCGCGGCAAGAAGGTGGTGTTCGTCCATATCGACACACCGTTCGGCAAGGAGCCGCTGCCGATCCTGCAGGTGCTCGCCCAGCGTCTCGGCTTCGAGCTCCTGGCCTTCCCCTATACGCCGCCGGGCAATGACCAGGCGGCGATCTGGCCGCAGGTGCGGCGCGCCCGGCCCGACTTCGTCATCTTCTGGGGTGCCGGTGTCGGCCAGACCGTGGCGCTGACCGAGGCGATCCGCAACGGCCTGCGCATGGACCGGGTCTCGTCGAGCGTCTGGCTGTCGGAATCGGACATGGACGTGGTCGGCCGCGAGGCGGCAAAGGGCGTGCTGAAGGTCGAGCCCTGCGTCAGCGGCCGCGAGCCGAAGCCGATCAAGGACATCCTGGCCGAGGTGGTGGCCAAGGGCAAAGGCGCCGGCCCGGAGGCCAAGGTCGGCACCAGCTATTACAATTACGGTGTCCAGATGGCCTCGCTGATGGTCGAGGGCGTGCGCAAGGCGGCCGAGAAGGCGCCCAACGGTCCGGTCACCGGACCCTGGCTCAACGAGGGCCTGCGCTCGATCACCAATTTCACCGCCGAAGGCCTGCTGCCGCCGACCACGGTGACCAAGGATGATCACCAGGGCGGCGGACAGGGCCGCATCGCCCGCTGGGACGGCGCGAAATTCGTGCCGGTGACCGACTGGTTCACCGCCAACCAGGACGTCGTCTGGGCCGAGGTGCGCAAATATTCGGAAGAGTTCCGGCGCTCGGGCAAGTGAGGCCCTGAGCGTCGCGACGCCTGGCTGCCTGGATATGTCCCGCTCTCCGCCGACGATGGCCGAGAGCGGGACAAAAGCGGAGTGCTTGATGACCCTTCTCACGCTCAACAATGTCGAGGTGGTCTATGACCGGGTGTTCCTGGCGGTCAAAGGCGTGTCGATCGAGGTGCCAGAGCGGGGCCTCGTCGCCCTGCTCGGCGCCAATGGCGCCGGCAAGAGCACGATCCTGAAATCGATCAGCGGCCTGTTGAAACCCGAGCGCGGCGAGGTCTCGCGCGGCGAGGTGTCCTTTGCCGGCGACGACATCCTGGCGCTGGACCCACCCGACCGGGTTCGGCGCGGCATCGCCCATGTGCTGGAGGGCCGGCGCGTCTTCGGCCACCTGACGCCGGAGGAAAACCTGATCGCGGCCGCCTCCATGCACCGGGATCGCGGCCATGTCGCGGCGCTGATCGACAAGGTGTTCGGCATGTTCCCCCGGCTGAAGCAGCGGGCCAAGGCGAAAGCCGGCTATCTCTCCGGCGGCGAGCAGCAGATGCTGGCGATCGGCCGGGCGCTGATGACCGAACCGAAGCTCCTGATGCTCGACGAGCCGAGCCTGGGTCTGGCGCCTTTCCTGGTCGACGAGATCTTCGACATCGTCCGCAGCATCAATGCCGATAGCGGTGTCGCCGTGCTGCTGGTCGAGCAGAACGCGGCTGCCGCGCTCGATATCGCCGAACAGGCCTATCTGATCGAGAACGGCCGGATCCTGATGGGCGGCGCGGCCGAGGTGCTGCGCAGCAATCCCGACGTCGCAGAGGCCTATCTCGGCGGCAATCACAAGGTCGACTATCACGCGGTGAAACACTATCGGCGGCGCAAGCGCTGGCTCGCCTGAGCGGCGTTCAGGCCGCCGGCGCGTCGCCGACCGGGTCCGACCATGCGCCGGCGAGCCTTTCGGCCGCCAGGTCCAGGAAGGCCCGCAGCGCCGGCACCACCCCGCGATGGGAGGGGTAGACCGCCGAGACCGGGGTCTCGTCGGCGATCCAGCCCGGCAGGACCCGGACCAGCAGGCCGTCGCGGGCCATGGCCTCGCCCATGAAAGTGGGCAAATGGCCGATGCCGAAATGGCGCAGGACCAGCGCCTGGACGATTTCAGCGTCATTGACCTCGATGCGCGGCGCGATCGCCACCGACCGTTCGATGATCCGGGCGCCCTCGGTCTTCTTCAACGACCAGGAGCGCGGGCGAAATCCCGGAGCCCGCACGTCGATCAGCGGCATGTCGCCGAGATTGTCGAGATCGACCGGGCGGCCGATCGCCGAAAGCGTCGACGGCGTCGCATAGAGCCCGGCGGCGATACTGCCCAGACGCCGCATGACCAGCGAGGAATCGCGCAGATGCCCGGCCCGGATCGCCAGGTCGAAACCTTCCTCGACCAGGTCGACCAACCGGTCGGTGGCTTGCAGGGACAGGCGGACCTGGGGATGCAGGCCGAGGAAATCGGCGGCCAGGCTGCCGATGAATTTCTGCGCGAGAATGACCGGCGCGGTGATGCGCAACGATCCCGACGGCTGCTCGGTCGCGCCGGCGACCAGGGTTCGCGCGGCATCCAGCTCCTCGACGATCCGCCGGCCATGTTCGTGGTAGCGGCGGCCGAGATCGGTCAAGGCGAGCTTGCGCGTGGTGCGCTGGATCAGCCGGGCGCCCAGCTCGTTCTCGAGTTCGGCGATCCGGCGGCTGACGGTCGCCAGGGGCTGGCCGAGCGCCCGGGCCGCGGCGGTGAAACTGAGGAGGTCGGCGACCCTGGTGAACACCACGATGGCGTCGAGCGATCTGGTCATATTCTCAAATCTGGGAGGATCATTCTCATTTCGGCAGACTAATCCGGAAAATGGAGATCGGCCAGGGTCCCTCCGTTCCGAACCGAATGGAAGGCTGTCATGACCGAAACCCGCGATCGCGCGATCCCATCACCGGCTGTTCTGGCCGTGCTGTGCGCCACCCAGTTCCTGGTCGTGCTGGATGCCGTGATCGTCAATGTCGCCTTGCCCGACATCGAACGCGGCCTGTCGCTCGATCGCGCCGACCTGCAATGGGTGCTGAACGCCTATGCCCTGGCCTTTGGCGGTTTCCTGCTTCTGGGCGGGCGGGCCGGCGACCTGTTCGGCCGCCGGCGCCTGTTCGTGCTCGGCGTCGGGCTGTTCGGGCTGGCGTCGCTGGCGGGGAGTTTCGCGCCGTCGGGGGCGGCGCTGATCGCGGCGCGCGCCGTTCAGGGACTGGGCGCCGCCCTGGTCGCGCCCAATGCGCTGGCGCTGATCACCGTGCTGCATCCGGAGGGGCCGCCGCGCGACCGGGCGCTCGGCCTGTTCGCCACGGCCGCGACCGCCGGCCTTGCCTCGGGCGCGCTGCTCGGCGGCGTCCTGACCGGCCTGTTCGGCTGGTCCGCGGTGCTGTTGATCAATGGCCCTCTCGCCATCGTCATCGGCTGGGCGGCCTTGCGCCAGCTGCCGCAGGACGGAGCGGTGCCGGCGCGGCCGCGCGGCTTCGACCTGCCGGGCGCCGTGACGGTGACCGCTGGCCTGACCCTGGCGACGCTTGCCATTGTCGACGGTGCGAGGCTCGGCATTCTCGCCGCGCCGACATTGTTGGCCGCCGCCGGCGCGACCGTGCTTCTGATCGCATTCGCCTTGATCGAAAGGCGGACGGCCGAACCGCTGTTCGCTCTCGATCTGCTGCGGCGTCCGCGCATTCTCGGCGCCAATCTGCTGGTCTTCGTCCATTCGGCCGGGCCGCTCGCCACCCTGTTCTTCCTGTCGCTCTATCTGCAGCAGATGCGCGGTTTGAGCCCGGCCATGACCGGCCTGGTATTCCTGCCCTTCCCGCTGGCTGCCGCGCTCGGCGCGTCGCTGGCCCCGCGATGGATCGGACGGCTCGGGCCGGCGCCGGTCGCGGCTGCCGGTTTCGGCCTGATGATGGCGGGATTGCTGCTGTTTTCGACCGTGCCGGCCGTGCCGGACGGCGACCTCGCCCGGCTCATCGCCGGCCTTTGCATCGTCGGTCTCGGCACGACCCTGTCTTTCGTGCCGCTGACGATCGCCGCCGTATCCGGGGTGGCCGAGCGTGAGGCCGGGCTGGTCTCGGGCCTGGTCAACACCTCCCTGCAGGTCGGCTGCGCGCTGGTTCTTGCGGTGCTGGTCGCCGTTGCCGGCCTCGCCGATGACGCGAACGTGCTGACGGCCGAGGGGCTCGCGCGGGCCTTCCGCGTCGCGGCCCTGGTGCTTGCCGGCGCGGCCCTGCTGTCGCTTGCCGCCCTGAGGCCGGGCGTTTCGGCGGCGGCCGCTCCGGCCCGGCTCGCGGCCGACGAGCGGGGTGGGTGAACCGCCATCGGACCAATGCCGATGGACGATCGCGGGCCGGCGGGTTAGTCAGCCCGCGGGTCTCATCGCGACGAAAGGATGCCCGACATGCGTGACGGGCTTTACAGGCTGCGCTTCCAGAGTCCGCTCGGCTGGGGCACCGGAGTGCTGCACGTCCAGGACGGCCGGCTCTGGGGCGGTGACGGCGGCTTCTATTTCATTGGCACCCAGGGTCAGCGGGGCAACCGGGTGACCCTCGACGTCACGACCCACCGGCACAGCCAGCGGCCGGGGCTCGAGACGATTTTCGGCCAGGACGAGGTCCATGTCCGGCTGATCGGCACACCCGACGGCGACAGGATCCTGTGCGACGGCACGGTGGACGAGATGCCCGGCGCGCAGTTCCTGGTCGAGCTGATCTGGCTGGCCGACTGAGAGCTTCAGCCTGGGGCGGGTTGGCCGTCCCGTGCCGGACGGACCTGCCGGAGCATGCGCAGCGTCGCGAGCACGGCAATGGCCGACAGCGCCGTCGACAGGGCGAAGAGCGAACCGTAACCGAGCCAGTCGGCGATACGCCCCGACAGCATCGAGCCGGCGAGATAGACCACCAGCTGGGCGCAGGCGAGAATGGTGAAATCGGTGCCGGGCTGGTCCGACGAGCTCACCGCCATGAACAGGCTGTAGAGCGCGACGATCTCCATGTAGCGGATCAGGGTCTGGAAGCCGGCGGCGCCGAACAGCGCCTCCTTGCCGGTGATCAGGCCATAGGCGTGCAGGGCGAACAGCAGGAAACAGACGGTGCGCATGCCGCCGAGCAGGCTCAGCACGAAGCTCAGGCCGCGTTTTCTGATCAGCCAGGCGGCCATCGCCGAGCCGGCGATGCCGGCGGTGGCGGCGGCCGTGCCGGAGAGATAGCCGATCTGGTTCAAGGGCACGCCGACATCGACGAGATAGGGGCCTTCCATCGCCTTCACGAAGCCTTCGCTCGCCCGGTAGATCAGCGCGATCCACAGGATCTGCCGGGCTTCGGGCCGGCGCAGGAAGGCCATCAGGGAGGGCCGCGGCGTGGCGGCCGCCGACGCGGCCGGGTCGTCCTCGCGCATCATCACGGCGGCGATCAGCGGCAGCACCGAGAAGGCCGCGATGGTGATCAGCATCCAGGTCCAGCCGACATAATGATAGAGCACCAGGCCGAGCGTGCCGCCGATGACAACGCCGAAGGCGACCGCGCCGCCCTGGATGGCATTGCCGATCGCCCGGTCTTCCGGCGGCAGATATTTGGCGGCATAGCCGTCGGTGGCGATGTCCTGGGTGGCCAGCAGCAGCGAGGCGACGAAGCCGATGACCAGCACCGCCCTGATATCGGTGACCTCGATGGCGATGAGGCCGAGAATGCAGCCGACAATGCCGGCCTGGGTGAGGAACACCCAGCTGGCGCGATGGGCGCGGGCGACCGGCCGGATGCGGTCGACCAGCGGCGCCCAGAGGAATTTCAGCACCAGCGGCAGGAACAGGATCGCGATGGCGCCGATGGCGCTGCGCGAGACGCCCTGCTCGCGCATGATCGGCGGAATGGCGGCGGCGAACAGATAAGACGGGATCGCCTGGGCGACATAGAGCCCGGCGAGCACCACGAAGAGGCGCATGCGGCCTTGCGGCCTCGCGGCGTCGAGGGCCACCGTCATGAGGTTTCTCCGAGATGGGCGAGCAGGGCGATGCGCCCGGCGGCCTCGTCGGCGGCGACCGAGACCGGGAAGGACCAGAGTCGCTGGAACACCGCGGCGGTCTCGGCGGTCGCGCCGGGGCGGACCATGGCGATGCCGCGGCAATGGCGGTTCATGTGGCTGCGCGTCGCCTTGTACCAGAGCGCCTGTTCGCGCTCGCCGGCCGGCGACAGCTTGCCGCCGCCGCCGAACAGGGTGAGCAGGGCATAACGCTTGTCGAGCCGGCCGATCATGTCGAGCGCGTCGAGATAGGCGCGCTCGTCGCCGGCCTGGTCGGGCGGCAGCAGCGCCAAGGTGACGATGCCGTCCGCGCCCTGGTCGAGCTTCACCATGGCCGATGGCTCAGAAGCTGCGGCGATAGCCGGCGGTCACCGTGCGGCCCCAGGCGAAGCTGGTGAGGTTGCGCACGGAGGTCGCCGAGGGATTTTCATAGAGCGCGTCGAACAGGTTGTTGACCGCCAGGAAGGCCTGGCCGCCATAGACGGGGGCGGTCACCGAGGCGTTCATGGTGAAGCCCGGGCGGATCTTGTAGATCGTGCCGGCGAGATTGATCGGCTGCTCGCGGCCGGTGAAACCGACGCCCTCGACCCGCAGCGCCACGTCGTTGTCGAAACGATAGGTGCCGTAGAGCGTGCCGCGGAACGGATTGGCGATGCGGTTATTGGGCAGCCAGCTGTCGAGCCGGCCGTCCTTGTTGGAATCGTAGCGGCCCTCGCGATAGGTCATGTTGGTGCCGAGCGTGAAGGCGGTGGAGACCGCCACTTCGCCCTGAAACTCGACGCCGTAGATCATCTCCTTCTGCTGCGACAGCTGGTTGGTCACGGAATCGAAGGTGACGCCGTCATTGGAGGTGCTGACGAAACCGGCGAGACCGCCGCGGAAGGCGCCGATGCGGCCGCGAATGCCGATCTCGTAATTGTTCACCAGCTGGGCGCGCGGCGCGATGCTGGCATAGCTGACCGTGGTGCCTGACGGCAGGCAGGCCGGCATCATGACCGGGCAGGCATAGGCGAGCGTCGAGCCGGCACGGCGGGTGAAGGCGCCGATATCGGGCAGGGCATAGCCTTGGCTGAAGCCGCCATAGATGTCGATCGTGTCGGTCAGCTTGAAGGTGGCGCCGAGATTGTAGGTGGGGGCGGAATAGTTGAACGAGCCGCCGGTGACGCGCAGCGCCGGCAGCAGGAAGACCGTCGCCGCGCTGAGCCCGGCATAGACGTCCGGACGGGTATAGTCGGACACGGTCAGGGCGAAGTTCTCGTAGCGGATGCCGCCGCGCACGGTCAGCCGGTCGGTGATCGGCACCTGCAGCAAGGTGAAGCCGGCAAGCGTCGTCTGGGCCAGCGGGGTGAAGACGGCGCGGCCGTCGGTCAATTCCTGCGAGGTGTGGTCGCGCACCGCGTCGACGCCCCAGGTCAGCTTGGTGCCGCGCCACAGGAAGTCGAGCGGCGTGTCCACGGTGGCGTTCACGCCGTAGCGGGTCGAATGCAGGATGGTCTGGTTGGCCGGGCTGGTCGGCGAGGCCGGGTTGCCGGAATAGTAGACCTGGCTGTTATAGGGGTACGAATAGCTCGAATAATTGAAGCGCTTGTTGGTGTCGTTGTAGAAGCCCAGCACCGAGAGATTGCCGAGCAGGAACGACGTGTCGGTATAGCGTGCCTGGAACGCGCTGGTGCGCTCCATGACGCTCAGGCCGGCATAGAGCGTGCTGGTGTCGGGCCGGGCATAGGTGCCGGAATAGAGCGTGTTGTATTGCGGGTTCTGCTCGAGCCGGATCATGTTGGCCGAGATCTCGAAGCGGCGTGCCGCGTCGAAGTTATAGCCGAGGCGCGCGAACAGATTGCCGTTCCAGTAGCGGTCGCCGCCGCCCTGGCCGAGCATGGCGTCGGATGCGAGTTCGCGGCCGGCGCCGTCATAGGTGCGGCCGGCGGCGCGGCCGGTGGCGATCACGGAATAGTCGAAACCGTTCTGGCCGCCGAGCACGCTGACCGAGACTTCCGGAGCCAGCGAATTGCCGGGATTGGCGGTGAAGGCGCGCAAGGCCGTGCTCACCGTCACCTGCGGCTTGCCGTCGACCGGCCGGCGCGTGATGAAATTGACCGTGCCGCCGGTGGCGCCGGCGCCATAGAGGCTGGAGGCGCCGGAGGCCACCTCGATGCGCTCGATCGAGTTCAGGTCGATCATCGAGGCTATGCGCGAGACGTCGCGCAGCGGCGTGTTCAGCGGCACGCCGTCGATCATCACCAGCAGGCCGCGGCCGCGATAGCTTTCAGACGCCCCCGAAATGGTCTCGGTCGAGGCGGAATAACCCGGGATCAGCTTGGACAGGGCTACCGCCGGATTGTTGGAGAATTGCAGCTGCTGCTCGATCTCCGCGCGTTCGATCACCTGAACGGTGGTCGGCACCTGCTCGATCGGGCGCGCCGCGCGGGTCGCCGTGACGGTGATCTCGTCCAGGGCCATCGTCTGTTGAGCGAGAGCCGGAAAGGCTAGAGCCGTTCCAACAAGACCTCCAAGGCCCGCGGCCATCAGAGCCGTGCCAGTCCTGTTCAATCTCGGCGCGCCGTGCATCTCTGTCGTCCAGTCACAATGCCATTGAAGCGCCGCAAAATGGAGATGCAATTCTGTCTCGTCAATCAACAATAGCCGTTCTGTCAAACTATATACTTGTTCTAGATTGGCTGCTTTTTAAATCCTCTAAAAACTGAAACTAGATTAGATCGATTTTAATCTGTTTCCGATCATCGGCCGGAGCGGGTCTCGGCGACGCGGCCAAGCGCGGACGGGATAGCACCAATGCGGCGGTGGCCGGCCGGGCGCGATGGCAGCCCCGGCCGGGCGTGCTAGCTTGCGGCCGAATTTTCTCCGCAGCAGAAGGCCCGCCATGACGGTTCTCGACAAGATCAAGGCATTCGAAGACACGATGACGGCCTGGCGCCAGGATCTGCATCGCCATCCCGAGATCGGCTTCGAGGAAAAGCGGACCTCCGATTTCATCGCCCGCACGCTCGACGGCTTCGGTTTCGAGGTCCATCGCCAGGTCGGCAAGACCGGCGTGGTCGGCCGGCTTAAGGTGGGCGACAGCGCCCGCTCCATTGGCCTGCGCGCCGACATGGACGCCCTGCCGATGCAGGAGGCCAACACTTTCGCCCACCGTTCGACGATCGACGGGCGCATGCATGCCTGCGGTCATGACGGCCATGTGGCGAGCCTGCTCGGCGCGGCGCGCTACCTCTCGGAAACCCGGCGTTTCGACGGCGTCGTCAACCTGATCTTCCAGCCGGCCGAGGAAGGGCTCGGCGGCGCCAAGGCCATGCTGGCGGACGGCCTGTTCGACCGCTTCCCCTGCGACGTGGTGTTCGGCTTCCACAACGCGCCGAACCTGGCGCTCGGCAAGTTCGCGATCCGGCCGGGCCCGATGATGGCCGGCGGCGCCTTTTTCGACATCATCGTCAAGGGCAAGGGCTCGCACGGCGCCCATCCGGAATTCAGCGTCGATCCGGTGCTGACCGCCTGCCACATCGTCACGGCGCTGCAGTCGATTCCCGCGCGCAATGTCGGCGCGGTCGATTCCGCCGTCATCAGCGTCACCCGCATCGAGGGCGGCGACGCCTATAACGTCGTGCCCAACCAGGCCGCGATCCGCGGCACCGCGCGCTGGTTCAAGCCGGAGATCCTGGAGATCATCCAGACCAATATGAAGCGCATCGCGACCGGGGTCGCGGCCGGCTTCGGCGCCACCGCGGAGGTCGATTTCCGGCTGATCTTCGCGCCGCTGGTCAATGATGCCGACGAGACCACCTTCGCTGCCGATGTCGCGGCCGAGATCGCGGGCGAGGCGAATGTCAACCGCCACAAGGACCTGATCATGGGCTCGGAGGACTTCTCCTTCATGCTCGAAAAGGTGCCCGGGGCCTATATCAATATCGGCAATGGCGACAGCGCCAATGTCCATAACCCGAGCTACGACTTCAACGACGCGCTGCTGCCCTATGCGGCGAGCCTCTATGCGCGGCTGGTGGAGCGCCGGCTGGCGACCAACCGGGTCGCCGCCTGAGCCCTAGGGCGTGAGCGGGCCGGATGGCGCAGACGCCATCCGGCTTGACCTCGGCGCGGTGCTTGGACAGGCTTCGGTCAAGGCGCGCGCGCCGCCGCAGCCGAGATCCTGGAAACGCCCGGCCATGAAGAAGCTCGTCAACGACCCGCGCCATGTCGTGCGGGAGATGCTCGAGGGGCTCGTCGCCCTTTGCCCCGACCAGGCTCTGCTGGCTGGCGAGGACGTCATCATCCGGGCCGGATTGCCGGAAGCCGCGGCGCGCAAGGTCGCGGTGCTCTCGGGCGGCGGCGCCGGCCACGAGCCGGCCCATGCCGGTTATGTCGGGACGGGCCTGCTGACCGCGGCGATATCGGGCGACGTCTTCACCTCGCCGAGCACCGATGCGGTGCTGTCGGCCATTCGCGCCGCCGCCGGTCCGGCCGGCGCAGTCCTGATCGTCAAGAACTATACCGGCGACCGGCTGAATTTCGGCCTCGCCGCCGAGCTCGCCAAGGCCGAGGGCATTCCGGCCGAGATCGTGGTGGTGGCCGACGACGTGGCCCTGCACGACACGGTGCCGGCGGAGCGGCGGCGGGGCATTGCCGGGACGGTGCTGGTGCACAAGGTGGCGGGCGCCGCGGCGGAAGCCGGCTGGCCTCTGGCCCGGGTCGCCGAAGCGGCCCGCGCGGCTGCCCGGGACCTCGGCACGATGGGGGTTGCGCTCGGCGCCTGCACGGTGCCGGCGGCGGGCAAGCCCGGTTTCGTGCTCGGCGAGGACGAGGTCGAGCTCGGGCTCGGCATTCACGGCGAGCAGGGCGTCAGACGCGGCGCGCTGGAGGCGGCCGACCGGCTGGTCGACGCCATTCTCCAGGTCATCCTGAAGGACCGGGCGCTCAAGGCGGGCGACCGCGTGGCGCTGCTGGTCAACGGGCTCGGCGGCACTCCGCCGATGGAACTGGCGATCGTCGCGCGCCGGGCGCTCGCCGTGCTGCGCGAAGGCGGCCTTCGGGTCGAGCGGGCCTGGAGCGGCAATTTCCTCACCGCCATCGAGATGCCCGGCTGTTCGCTGTCGCTCATGAAGGTCGACGACGACCGCCTGTCGCTGCTCGATGCCGCAGCCACCGCGCCGGCCTGGCCGGGCGGCGGACGGATCGCGCCGCCGAAAATCCTCGGCGGTGCGCCGCGCCAGGCCGAGAATGGCGGGCCGGCCGGGGTCGCCGACCTGCAGCTGCGCGCCATGCTGTTCAAGGTCGCCGCCAAGCTCGAAGCCGCCGAAGAGCAGCTCACCACGCTCGACAGCGCCGCCGGCGACGGTGATCTCGGCATCAGCATGCTGCGCGGCGCCGAAGCGCTCCGGGCCTTGCCCGACGGCGCCTTCAGCGATCCGGCAACGGCGCTGACCGCGCTGGCCGGGGCCTTGCGCCGGGCGATCGCCGGCAGTTCCGGGCCGTTCTACGCGGTGGCGCTGATGCGCGCCGCCCGCATCATTGCCCTGGCCGGCGCGCGGCCCGACGCCCAGGTCCTGTCATCGGCCTTTCGCGCCGGGGTCGAGGCCATTGCCGAACTCGGCGGGGCGGCTCCCGGCGATCGCACCATGCTGGACGCCCTGGTGCCGGCGGCCGAGGCTTTCGGAGGGGCGGTGAATGACGGCGTGCCGCTGGCCGAGGCCTGGCGGGCGGCGATCGCCGCCGCCGACAAGGGGCTTCAAGCCACCGCCGGGATGCGGCCGCGGCTCGGCCGTGCCGCCTATCTCGGCGACCGGGCGCTGGGCACGCCCGACGCCGGCGCCGCCGCGGTGACGGTCTGGATGCGCGGGCTGCTTTGACCGGCCTCATCCAGCGCCGTGGCGCGCCGCGTATACCCCCAGGGGACGGGGCCCTATTGCCCGCATCTCGAAGTCCGAGGACCGTGCCTTGAGCGACATCGTCATTCATGATCCCCGTTTCGCCGGCCTGGTCATCGGCCATGCCCGGCTCGAAAGGCTGTTCACCGGCTGCCGCTGGGCCGAGGGGCCGGCCTATTTCCCGGCCGGCAAATACCTGGTCTGGTCGGACATTCCGAACGACCGGCTGTTGCGCTACGACGAAACCGACGGCTCGGTCTCGGTGTTCATGAGCCCGTGCAACCATCACAACGGCCATACCGTCGACCGCCAGGGCCGGCTGATAGCTTGCGAGCATCGCGGCCGCTGCGTCTCGCGCATCGAGCATGACGGCAGCCGCACCGTGCTCGCCGACCGCTGGCACGGCAAGCGGCTGAATTCGCCGAACGACGTGGTGGTGAAGTCGGACGGCGCGGTCTGGTTCACCGATCCGACCTATGGCATCGACAGCGACTATGAAGGCGATGCCGCGCCGAGCGAGATCGGTGCTTCGCATGTGTTCCGGATCGACCCGGCGACCGGCGCGGTGGATGCCATGATCACCGACCGGGTGAAGCCGAACGGGCTCGCCTTCTCGCCCGACGAGAAGCTCATCTATGTCGCCGATACCGGCCGTTCCCATGTGCCGGACCTGGCGGTCACGATCACCGCCTATGAGGTCGCCTATGACGGCAAGTCGGTGTCGCGGCCGCGCCTGTTCGCCACCTGTCCGTCCGGGTTTTTCGACGGCTTGCGCGTGGATGTCCACGGCAATGTCTGGACCTCGGCCGGCCATGACGTGTTCTGTTACGCGCCCGACGGCACCCATCTCGGCACGATCCGGATCGGCGAGATCGTCGGCAATGTCTGTTTCGGCGGCCCGAAGCGCAACCGGCTCTATATCTGCGGCCAGACCTCGCTTTATGCGCTGTACCTGAACACGAGGGGCCTGGCCTGGACCTGAGGTCGGGCGCATTGCGCCACGCTCGTCCTGGCCTTGCTCGTCTTGGCCGGGCTTGTCCCGGCCATCCACGTATTATCGCCGGGGCAAGTCGTGGATGCCCGGCCCAAGGCCGGGCAAGACGAGGTGCGTTGTTTTGCGGGCGTTCTGGTTCGCAGCCGGCAAACCGCCAAAAAGAAAAACCCCCGGGCGCTGGGCGACCGGGGGTTTGGTATCAGCGGGCGTGACGGCCCTTTATCAGGCGGTCGCTTCGATCACCCGGCCGGCCTTCTCGACCATTTCGGCGATCTGGCTTTCGGTGACGATCAGCGGCGGGGTCAGCACGATGGCGTCGCCGGCGGTGCGGATCATCAGGCCTTCCTCGTGGAAGGCGTGTTCGAGCGCGTCGTAGCCGCGCTTGCCGACGGCATCCTTGCGGCCTTCGAAATCGACCGCGGCGGTCAGGCCGACCTGGCGGATGTCGAGCACGCCCGGCTTGGTCTTCAGGCTCATGACCGCCTCGGCCCAGAGCGGCTCGAGCGCCTTGGCCCGCTCGAACAGGCCTTCGTCGCGATAGAGATCGAGGGTCGCCAGGCCCGCGGCGCAGGCCAGCGGATGGGCCGAATAAGTATAGCCGTGGAACAGCTCGACCACATGGGCCGGGCCGGTCATGAAGGTGTCGTGGATCTCCTTACGGGCGATGACGCCGCCCATCGGAGCGGCGGCATTGGTGACGCCCTTGGCGAAGGTCAGGAGATCTGGAGTGACGCCATAGCGCTCGGAGGCGAAGGCATGGCCGAGGCGGCCGAAGCCGGTGATGACCTCGTCGAAGATCAGCAGGATGTCGTGCTTGGTGCAGATCTCGCGCAGCCGCTTGAGATAGCCCTTCGGCGCCGGCAGCACGCCGGTGGAGCCGGCCATCGGCTCGACCATGACGGCAGCGATGGTGGAGGCGTCGTGCAGGGCGACGATGCGCTCCAGCTCGTCGGCGAGATGGGCGCCCCATTCGGGTTCGCCGACCGAGAAGCGCTGTTCCTCGCGGTTATAGGTGTGCGGCAGGTGATCGGCGCCGGCCAGCAGCGAGCCGAAGAACTTGCGGTTGGGCACGATGCCGCCGACGGTGATGCCGCCGAAACCGACGCCGTGATAGCCGCGCTCGCGGCCGATCAGACGGGTCTTGGAGCCCTTGCCCCGGACGTTCCAATAGGCCAGCGCGATCTTCAGCGCCGTGTCGGCGGCCTCCGAGCCGGAATTGCAGAAGAAGACGTGGTCGAGATCGGCCGGGGCGAGCGCCGCGATGCGGCTCGCCAGTTCGAAGGCCTTGGGGTGGCCATATTGGAAGGAGGGCGCGAAATCGAGCTCGGCGGCCTGTTTCTGGATGGCCTGGACGATCGGGTCGCGGCTATGGCCGGCATTCGAGCACCAGAGCCCGGCCGTGCCGTCCATCACCGGACGGCCTTCCGGCGTGTAATAATACAGGTCCTTGGCGCGGGCGATCATGCGCGGCCGGGCCTTGAAGGCACGGTTCGAGGTGAACGGCATCCAGAACGCCTCGAGGTCGTTGGGAACCGAGGCGGTGCCGACCGAATCGGCATCGACAAGACGCAGCGCGGACGCTTTGGACATGATGGTCTCCGGGGAAACGGGAATTCGGCGAGGACGATATCAGCGCAAGGGACGTGCGCAACCGACACCGACGCGCGGGTGATCTGCGGGACGCCGGATTCCGGTCCTCGTGGTGCGGCGGATCGCCCCGGGGGCTAGAGCACCACGACCTTGGTGCCGACCCGGACGCGTTCGTAGAGATCGGTCACGTCTTCGTTGCGCATACGGAAGCAGCCCGAGGAGACATAGGTGCCGATGGTGTGCGGCTCGTTGGAGCCATGAATGCGGTAGAGCGAGGAGCCGAGATACATGGCGCGCGCGCCGAGAGGATTGGCCGGGCCGCCGGCCATGAAACGCGGCAGGTCGGGACGACGGCGCAGCATGTCGGCCGGCGGACGCCAGTCCGGCCACTCGGCCTTGCGGGTGATCGTCTTGGCGCCGGTCCAGCCGAAGCCGGGACGGCCGACGCCGACGCCGTAGCGCCTGGCCATGCCATTGGCTTCGACCAGATAGAGGAAGCGCTCGCGGGTATCGATGACGATGGTGCCGGGCCGCTGGCTGGTCTGATAGGCGACCGTCTGCGGCAGGAAACGCGGATCCATGCCGCGCGGCACGGCGGGCTGGTCCGGCACGCCCTGCAGGTCGGGCGTGCGCGCCGCGCGCCGCTGCAACGGAATGACCCGCTGCTCGATGGTCGTCTCAGGCGCGCCCATCATCGGCTGCGCCGGGACGGCGCGGGCGTTGCGCGGGGCCGGCGGCAATTCGCCGCCATTGAACAGATATTCGATGAAGCCGCCGCCCATGCCGCCGCGCCGGCCGGCCGAGGCGGGTTCGGCATAGGCCGTCATCGGGCGCTCGCTGACCGAGACCGGGCGCGCCGGGATCGCGCCGCGCTCGGCATAGATCACGCCGCGTGGCGCGGGCGAGCCGTCCTGGGCGCGGGCGGAAACGGACACCAGCAGGCCGAGGCAGACGGCGGAAAGGGCGAGCTTGTTCATCGGCGGACCCGGTCAGACGTGGCGGCAGGGCGAGGCGGGGCAGGGCACCCCGGTCTTCCGCCTCACTGAAACGTCGAAACGGCGAGCAAAGGGTAAACGCCGGCCGACCGCGGTCCCGACAAGCCGGCGTCCCGCCGCCAAGTTTTCTTTAGGCTTAACCGCCGGTAAAATGCCACCGGTCATGGTTGACGGTGTGTGAATTAGCCGGTTGGAAAGGTTAACCGATTTTCACATGCGCCCGCTGGGTTTTGGGGCGTTGGTGGAACCCGTTTTTAACCACGCGCGACCAAGGGTTTGCGATACGGCCCCTCAATGGTGCGGCCGGTCGTCGACATTCAGGTTGTTCATGCGCGCCAACAAGAAAGCCTTCCGCATCGAATCCTTCTCCCAACCGGCGGAGCTTGCCGCCTGGGCCGCGAATGACGGCGCGGCGCCGGGTCAGGGCCACCAGGAGATCATGTCCGAGCTGAAGGCGCTGCGCGCCATGATCCAGCCGGCCGAAGAGGTCTCCCGCCAGATGATCGAGGCCTATCGGGGCGAGATGCAGGAGGCGATGAAGCTGAAGGCCGAGCTCGACAGCATCTACCAGGCGATCAACGAGACCAAGCACGAGATCGCGACGCTGCACGTCTCCGGCTTCCAGGGCAAGCAGATGACCCGGGTCACCCACGAGCTCGACGCGATCGTGTCAGGCACCGAGGAGGCGACCGAGGGCATTCTGACCGCGGCCGAAGCGATCGACCAGATCGCCAGCCATCTTTCGGCGAAACTGAAGAGCCAGCAGGACCGCGGCGCCATCGACGACGTGCAGCAGAAGATCATCACGATCTTCGAGCACTGCAATTTCCAGGACCTGACCGGGCAGCGCATCACCAAGGTGGTCAATACGCTGAAGTTCATCGAGGAACGCATCGTCAAGATGATGGACATCTGGGGCGGCCTCGACAGCTTCAAGGACGTCGATGTCGAAGCCATCGCGGAAGCGACCGGCGACGCCGCACTGGTCAACGGGCCGAAGCTCGACGGCGAGGGCGGCCATGCCAGCCAGGACGATATCGACGCGCTGTTCGGTTGAGCGGCCGGCGGATCGGGGGCGGGCGAGCCCTCAAAGCGACAATCGCCTGCCCTGATTCCGCCCCGTGCCGATCCGAGTATAGCATCGGTTCTGTTCCGCCCTCCTGATTCGGGCCCGATGCGTCTCAGCCTCGCCATCCTTGCTCCATTTGTCGTCGCCCTGCCGGCGGCCGCCCAGACGCCGTCGCCGGCGGAACGGGCGGAGGCTGAGCGCCAGGAGCGTCAGCGCGAGCTCGACGCAATCAAGAACGACATGCAGCGAACCGGCGCCGAACGGGCGCGAATCGAGCGCGACGTCGCCGCCATGCGCACCGACCGCGCGGCCATCGTCGCCGCCGGCATCGAGGCCGCGACGAAGGTCAGGGGTTTCGAAGGCAAGGTGATCGAGAGCGAGGCGAGGCTCGCCGGGCTCGACGGCCGCCAGGCCGAGATCCGCGCCTCGCTGGACGAGCGGCGCGACCTGATCGCCCAGGTGCTGGCCTCGCTGCAGCGGATGGGGCGCCGCCCGCCGCCGGCCCTGCTGGTCGGCGCCGACGACGTCCTGAAGTCGGTCAGGACGGCTATGCTGCTCGGCACCTTGGTGCCGGAAATGCGCGACGCGGTCCGCGTGCTCGCCCGCGACCTCGAGGATCTCGCCGCCGTCCGCCGGTCGATCACCGCCGAGCGCGACACGCTGAAACGCGACATGGTCGCGCTGGACAATGAGCGCATCCGCCTGGAAGCGCTGGCCGAGGCGCGCCAGAAGCAGGTCGCCGCGACCGAGCAATCGCTCGATGCGGAGAAGCTGCGGGCGGCCGGACTGTCGCGCCAGGCCGGCAATCTCGAACTTTTGATCGGTCGGATGGAGACCGAAATCGCGGCCGCGCAACGGGCCGCGGAGGCTGCGCGGACCTCGGTGGTCGCCCGTGGCCCGGGTCCCGCCGACCGCCGCCAGCAGATGGCTGCCCTGCAGAATGCCGGGCGCATGAACCCGGCAATTCCCTTCGCGCAGACCCGTGGGAGCCTGCCTTTGCCGGTTTTGGGCGTGCGTTTGCGCGAGTTCGGCGCTTCCGACGGTTTGGGCGGAACCGAGCGCGGCCAGTCGATCGCGACCCGCGCCGGCGCTTCCGTCACGGCACCGGCCGATGGCTGGGTGGTCTATTCGGGGCCGTTCCGAACTTACGGACAACTCTTGATCCTGAATGCCGGGGGCGGGTATCATGTCGTCCTCGCCGGAATGGACAGGATCACCGTTGATCTTGGCCAGTTCGTCTTGGCCGGCGAGCCGGTGGGCGTCATGGGTGACGCACCCCCTCCGGCCGCGGCAGTGACAACGGGCTCTTCCCAGCCCGTCCTCTATGTCGAGTTCCGCAAGGATGGATCGAATATCGATCCCGCGCTTTGGTGGGCCCCTCGGGCTCCGGGCGTTCAGACCAACGAAAGGGTTCGCGGATGATGCGCAAAGCTTCGCTCCTCCTTGCCGGTGCCGCCATGGGCGTGCTCGCGACTGTCGCGGTGTCCCAGCCGCGCGCGATCCTGGGGATGAGCGCGAATGCCGCAGGATCCGACACCTACCGGCAGATCAACCTGTTCGGCGACATCTTCGAGCGCGTGCGCTCCGACTATGTCGAGAAGCCCGATGACGCCAAGCTGATCGAGGCCGCCATCAACGGCATGCTGACCTCGCTCGACCCGCATTCCAGCTTCATGGATGCGCGCAATTTCCGCGACATGCAGGTGCAGACGCGCGGCGAGTTCGGCGGTCTCGGCATCGAGGTCACCCAGGAAGACGGGGCGATCAAGGTGGTCGCGCCGATCGACGACACGCCGGCCTCGAAAGCCGGCATCCTGGCCAATGACGTGATCACCCATATCGACAACGAGCCGATCCAGGGCCTCACCCTGCAGCAGGCCGTGGAAAAGATGCGCGGGCCGGTGGGCTCGTCGATCACCATCCGGGTCACCCGCCCGGGCAGCGCGGCGCCGCGCGATATCCCGATCACCCGGGACCGCATCGTCATCCGGGCCGTGCGCCACCAGATCCTCGGCGACGATGTCGGCTATATCCGCATCACCCAGTTCAACGAGCAGACCACCGACAGCCTGCGCCGCGCGCTGGAGGAAATCCGCAACAAGGTGCCGGCCGACAAGCTGCGCGGCTATATCGTCGACCTCCGGAACAATCCGGGCGGCCTGCTCGACCAGTCGATCTCGGTCTCCGATGCGTTCCTGGAGCGTGGCGAGATCGTCTCGACCCGCGGGCGCAATGCCGAGGAAACCCAGCGCTGGAACGCCCGTTCGGGCGACCTGACCGGCGGCAAGCCGGTCATCGTGCTGATCAATGGCGGCTCGGCCTCGGCCTCCGAAATCGTCGCCGGCGCGCTGCAGGACCACAAGCGGGCGACCGTGCTCGGCACCCGGTCCTTCGGCAAGGGCTCGGTGCAGACGATCATCCCGCTCGGCAGCCAGGGCGCGCTCAGGCTGACCACGGCGCGCTACTACACGCCGTCGGGCCGTTCCATCCAGGCGCGCGGCATCGATCCGGACATCGTGTCCGAGCAGCCGCTGCCGGAAGAATTGCGGGCCCGCGCCGCCGAGGCGCAGTCGCAGAACCGGGGCGAAGCCGGCCTGCGCGGCCATCTGCGCAATCCGAACCAGGAGAACAATGACGAGCGTTCGGCCTCGTCGGGCTATGTTCCGCGCGAGCAGAAGGACGATGTCCAGCTCAATCTCGCCATCGACCTGCTGCGCGGGGTGAAGACCGATCCGAAGTTCCCGCCGGGAACCCGCAGCGCCGCCGCGCCTGCCATGCCGGCCGTTCCCGCGGCTCCGGCCGCTCCCGCGACGTCAGTGGCTCCGCCGGCGCCTGTCGAACCCGCTACGCCGACGCCCGCGCCCGCTCCCGCGCCGGCGAACCCGCAGTAAGGGCTCAACCGCTGCAATCCATCGCCTCCGGCCGCGCGCCGGGGGCGTGCCATCCGGTTCGGCGAGCTTCCCCATGTCGCTTTGCTCTTCGCAGACCCGCCAATTCGCGGGCGAGGTTCTGGCGGCCTATGACGGCCGGCGGCAGATCGGCCCGTTGACCGGTCTCGAACCGACCTTTTCGCCCGAAGACGGGCAAAAGGTCTCGCATGAGATCACCCGCCGGCGGGTCGCCCGCGGCGAGACCGTGATCGGCCGCAAGATCGGTTTCACCAACCGGACGATCTGGGACGAATACGGTGTCTATTCGCCGATCTGGGGACCCGTCTACGACACCACCTATACGGCGGTGACCGGCCCCGCCGAGGCGCGCCTGAACCATCTCGTCGAACCCCGGATCGAACCGGAGATCGTGTTCGGCTTCAAGGCCGGCGTGACAGCGGATATGGATGAACGGGCGATCCTCGGCGCGATCGGCTGGGTCGCCCATGGTTTCGAGATCGTCCAGTCGCTTTATCCCGGCTGGCGCTTCCAGGCGGCGGATTGCATCGCCGCCTTCGGCCTGCACGGCGCGCTCTATTGCGGCCCGCGGCTGGCCATCACCGGCGATGCCGGGCCGTGGCTCGATGCGCTGACCGGCTTTTCCATCACTTTGTCGAAGGACGGCGCCGTGGTCGATCGCGGCGTGGCGACCAATGTGCTCGACGGCCCGCTGTCGGCGGTCCGGCATCTCGCCGGCGTGCTGGCCGCCGATCCGCAGGCCGAACCGATCGGAGCCGGCGAGATCATCACAACGGGTACGGTGACCCGGGCCTTTCCGATCGCTCCCGGCGAACAATGGTCGACGCTGGTCGAAGGGCTTGATGTGCCGCCGATGTCGCTCAGATTCGTCTGAACGCGGGTTTGGGTGTCAACCTGCCTGGCCGGCACGATTGATCGCAGAAGCGGTGTTGGAACGCGCTGGAACCTCGACGTCATCCCCGGCCGAGCGAAGCGAGGGGAAGGGGATCCAGGGGTTGCAGGGCTGGTCCCTCGACGCCGCGAAATCCGCTCGGCACATGCGCTGATGGCGCGGTCTGTCGGCTCCTGGACCCCCTTCCCCTCGCTTCGCTCGGCCGGGGGTGACGTCGAGCGTGTGCCGGCAGCCGGCAGGCCTGCCGACCATATCCGCCAGCCCGCCTCTAAGTCTCCACCACCGGCCGTTCCGTCTTCTTCTCGGTCTCGCCGGCCATGAACTGTGCCCGCGCCAGGTTGGCGAAGACGCCGCCCTGGGCGACCAGCTCCTCGAACGTGCCGCTTTCGATGACCCGGCCCTGATCGAAGACCAGGATGCGGGTGGCGTGGCGGATGGTGGCGAGCCGGTGGGCGATGACGAAGGTGGTGCGGCCCTTCATCACCTCGACCAGGGCTGCCTGCAGCTTCTGTTCCGTGGCAGCATCGAGCGCCGATGTCGCTTCGTCGAGAATCAGGATCGGCGGATCCTTCAGAAGCGCGCGGGCGATCGACAGGCGCTGGCGCTCGCCGCCGGAGAGCGACCGGCCCCGCTCGGCGATCTCGGTGTCGAGCCCATCGGGCTGGCGCGCCAGGAAATCGGCGGCTTGGGCGCGCTGGCAGGCCGCCCAGATCTCGGCATCGCTGGCATCGGCCCGGCCGACCTGCAGGTTTTCCTTGATCGTGCGGGCAAACAGCATGGGCTCCTGGAACACCACGCCGATATTGCGGCGCAGCGACACCATGGTGACGTCGCGGATGTCGCTGCCGTCGATGGTGATGCGGCCGGATTGCGGATCGAACACCCGGTGCAGCAGCGATAGCGTGGTGGATTTGCCCGAACCGGTCGAGCCGACGAGCGCGATGGTGTCGCCGGGAGCGGCGATGAAGGACAGGTCGGCCACCGCGGCGCGCTTGCCGTCATAAGAGAAGGAGACGTTCTCGAAGGCGACGGTGCCGGTGACCTTGCCGATATCGATGGCGTTCGGCCGGTCGCGCACCTGCGGCGTGGTGTCGATGACGTCGAAGAAGTCCTTGATCTTCGGGCCTTCGAGGAACACCGCGTTGATGAAGCCGACCAGGGCCTCGAGCCTGGCGATCAGCATGGTGGCGAAACCCATGAAGGTGACGATCTCGCCGATCGAGGCGAGCCCGTTGATATGCAGCCAGGTGCCGGTCAGGAAGATCGACAACACGGTCAGGGTGGCCGAGGCGCGTGAGGCGACCGCCGCGATCGCCCACCAGGACAGGACCGGGATCTGGGCGGCCAGCAGCGCGTCGACGGTCGAGCGCATGGCGCGCACTTCGGCGTCGATCCGGGTGAAGGACTGGATCACCGGTACGTTGCCGAGCGCGTCGGTGGCCCGTTCGGCGAGCGCGTTGTGGAACTCCTGGACCTTGCCTTGCAGAGTCTCGGTCTTGCGCAGCACGTAGCTGGTCAGGAAGAAAAAGAAGAACACCATGACGACCAGCAGGCTGCCGAGCCGCCAGTTCACCCAGAGCGAGACCGGCACCAGGATGACCAGCGCGATCATCGAGGCGCAGTGCTCGCGCAGGAAGGAGAGCAGCAGCCAGGCCATGGCGTTGGAGCCCTCCAGCATCTGCTTGAGCAGGCGGCCGGAATGGGTGCCGGAATGGTAGCTGAGCGGCAGGTTGAGCACGTGCTCGAAGAAATGCTGCATGAAGGCGAGGCGCCGGCGATGCGACATGCGGTCGGCATGCAGGGCGACCAGCACGCCCGCGCCAATGGTGAACAGGCCGAACGACACCCAGGCGGTGACCAGCGGCAGCAATTCGCTCCAGGTGATGGTGCGGCCCTGCGCCTGCGCGCCCGACAAGGCGTCGATGATGCGGCCGAACAGGATCGGCTCGGCGAACATGATGCAGGCCAGCACGATATTGCAGGAGAGCAGCGTGAGGCCGAGCCGCTTCTCCGGCCCCAGTTGCATCAGGACCCGCCAATAGACCTGGAGAAGTGACATGCGCCGCCCTCTGTCGAAACCGCCTGGGTTCCTGTGAAACACGACGCGTCAACAGCCGCAAGGTGAGGTTGGTTCCGAATCCACACGCCCGGCGGGATCGGCAAAGGCCCTAAAACGGCGCCCCGGCGCCGGGTGCGGGAATGCCGAGATGGCGCGCGACGGTCGCCGCGATATCGGCGAGGCTGTCGCGCCGGCCGATCGGGCCGGTCGGCTGTCCCGGGCCGAAAGCCAGGATCGGCACATGTTCGCGGGTGTGCTCGGAGCCGGCAAAGGTCGGGTCGCAGCCATGGTCGGCGGTGATCACCACGAGGTCTCCGGGCGCGAGCCGGGTGGTCAGTTCCGGCAGGCGCCGGTCGAAATCCTTCAGCGCCTGGCCGTAGCCCTTGGGGTCGCGGCGGTGGCCGTAGAGCGAATCGAAATCGATGAAATTGGCCATCAGCAAGCCGCCGTCCGGCAGCTTCGCGAAGCCTTCGAGCATGCGATCGAACAGCGCCATGTTGCCGGAGGCCTTCAACACCTCGCCGGTGCCGACATGGGCGAAGATGTCGCCGATCTTGCCGATGCTGATGACGGTGCGGCCGGCCTTCCCGGCGAGTTCCAGAATGGTCGGCGCCGGCGGCACGACCGAATAATCGCGGCGATTGCCGGTCCGGACGAAATCGACCGCCGCCGATCCGACGAAGGGCCGGGCGATGACCCGGCCGATGCCCAGGGGATCGCAGAGCTCGCGGGCGACCGCGCAGACCGCATAGAGCCGGTCCAGCCCGAAGGCCTGTTCGTGGGCCGCGATCTGCATGACCGAATCGGCAGAGGTATAGACGATCGGCTTGCCCGTCCGGACATGCTCCTCGCCGAGCTCGGCGATGATCGTCGTGCCGGAGGCGTGGCAATCGCCGAGAATGCCCGTGAGGCCGCAGCGCCGCACCAGGGCCTCGATCAGGTCGGGCGGGAAGCAGGGCCGGGTGTCCGGAAAATAGCCCCAGTCGGTGTCGACAGGCACGCCGGCGATCTCCCAATGGCCCGACGGCGTGTCCTTGCCCCGCGACGTCTCGACGCCGTAGCCGTAGCGTCCGGCGATCGCGCCGGTGGCGGCGAGGCCCGGCGGCAGCCGGCCGGTGGAGGCTTCGGCCGCCTTGGCGAGGCCGAGGGTTGCGAGGTTCGGCAAATGCAGCCCGGGACCGCGCTGGACATACCAGGCGGCGACATGGCCGAGCGTGTCCGAGCCCGCGTCGCCATAATGCCCGGCGTCTTCGGCGGCGCCGATGCCGACGGAATCGAGGACGAGGATCAGCGCGCGGGCCATGCGCTCACCCCGCGATCCGGGCCTGGACGAGCGCACCGACCAGCGCGCCGCCATGGCCGATGCTGACGGCGCCGTGGATCATCGCGGCCGCGGCGTCGAAGCCGGCCGCATCGCGCGAATGCACCATGGCGAGCGGCTGGCCCTTTTCGACAGCCTCGCCTAGCATCACCAGATCGGTCAGGCCGACGGCATGGTCGATCGGGTCGGCCGAGCGGGTACGCCCGCCGCCCAGGGCCACGACGCTCATGCCGATGGCGCGGGTGTCGATGGCCGTCACCGTTCCCGCCGCCGTCGCCAGCACCGGCCGGACCAGAGGTGCGCGCGGCAAATGCTTGTCGGGGCTCTCCATCAGGTCGCCGGGACCGCCCAGCGCCACGACCATGCGCTCGAAGATTTCGGCGGCGCGGCCATTGTCGAGCACCCGTTCGAGCTTGCCCTGGGCCTGGTCGAGGTCGGGAGCGAGCTTGCCGAGCACCAGGAGTTCGGCGGCCAGCGCCATGGTGACGCCATGCAGGCGCGAGCCGCGGTGCTGGCCCGTGAGATAGTCGATCGCCCAGCGTATCTCGACGGCATTGCCGGCGGCATTGGCGAGCGGCTGGTCCATGGCGGTCACCAGGGCGACCGTCGGCAGTCCGGCGCCGGTTGCGACAGTGGCGATCGATTCGGCCAGTTCCTTCGAGCGCGGAAATTCCGGCATGAAGGCGCCCGAGCCGGTCTTGACGTCCATCACCAGCCCGTCGAGGCCTGCGGCGAGCTTCTTCGACAGGATCGACGAGGTCAGAAGCGGGATCGATTCGACCGTCGCGGTGACGTCGCGGACGCCGTAGATCACCTTGTCGGCCGGCGCCAGATTGGCGGTCTGGCCGATAATGGCGCAACCGACATCCCGGACGGTGCGGCGCAGCCGGTCGAGCGAGGGCGTCGCGTCGTAACCCGGGATCGATTCGAGCTTGTCGAGCGTGCCGCCGGTATGGCCGAGGCCGCGGCCCGATATCATCGGCACGAAGCCGCCGGCGGCGGCCACCATCGGCGCCAGCATCAGCGAGACGGTGTCGCCGACGCCGCCGGTGGAATGCTTGTCGAGCACCGGTCCGGGCAGATCGAGGTCGCGCCAGGAGAGCACTTCGCCGGACCCGGTCATGGCGCGGGTCAGCGCGACCCGTTCGGCCATGGTCATGCCCTGGAAAAAGATCGCCATGGCGAGCGCCGCGACCTGCGCCTCGGTGACCTGGCCCGTGCCGATGCCGGCGACAAAGGCTTCGATCGCCTCCGGCGTCAGCGCCCGGCCGTCACGCTTGTCGCGGATGATCTCTTGCGGCAGCAGGGTCATGCGTCAGTCCTTGGCCGATCCCGGCCGTTCTCAGTAAGAGGCATTGGTGGCGGCTTGGCCCGGAGCCTGCTCCGCCAGCAAGGCGTCGATGAGGCCGGAAGCGCCGAAACGGAAGGTCCGGGGGCTCGCCCAGGCCGGCCCCATCACCGTGTCGGCGAGCGCCAGATAGGCCGCGGCATCCTTGGCGGTGCGAATGCCGCCAGAGGCCTTCAGCCCGACCGGCCGGGAGGCCGCGGCGATTTCCTCGAGCATGATGGCGACCGCCTCCGGCGTCGCGGAGATCGGCGTCTTGCCGGTCGAGGTCTTGATGAAATCGGCGCCGGTGCCGATGGCGATGCGGGCGGCCTCGCGGATCAGCTGCGGCGACTTGAGCTCGCCGGTTTCCAGGATCACCTTCAGGAGCCTGGCCGGCGGAACCGCGCGGCGCACCGCGCCGACGGTCTCGCGGTCGCCGTTGATCAGGGCGCGCCAGGGCAGGACCAGGTCGATCTCGTCGGCGCCGTCGAGCAGGGCATAACGGGTCTCGTCGGCGACCTGGGTGACATCGGTGCCGCCGGCCGGGAAGTTGACCACGGTCGCGACCTTGACCGGCGTGTCCTTCAGCAGGCGCCGGGCCTGCGGCACGAAGCCGGCCCAGGTGCAGACGGCGGCGACCGGCCCGAGCGGCGTGACGGCACGGGCGCAGAGTGTCTCGACGCCGGCCTCGTCGAGCCCGTTGGACAGGTCGGTGAGGTCGAGCAGGGCGACCGCGCGGGCAGCGAAAGCGGTGGACGCGGCCGAGGGCGAGGTGGTCATGCCGGCATCTCCGCGAGGAAGCCCCGGATCACGGCCTCGACCGCGCCGGCGCCTTCGGTCGCGACGGCCTTGGTCTCGCCGTGGGAGGGGGCCTGAGGAACCATGCCGGCACCATAATTGGTGATCATCGACAAGGCGACGACGGAAAGGCCGGCATGGCGGGCGAGGATCACCTCCGGCACGGTCGACATGCCCACGGCATCGGCGCCGAGACGCTGCAGCATGCGGATTTCGGCCGGCGTTTCGAAGCTCGGACCGGTGACCCAGGCATAGACGCCGTGATGCAGCGGGATGCCGCGCTTGTCCGCGCCGCGGACAAGGGCCGACCTGAGACCGGGGTCATAGGCCTCATTCATCGGCACGAACCGGCCGTCGCCAGGGGTGCCGATCAGCGGGTTCGGCCCGAACAGGGCAATGTGGTCGGAGATCGCCATGACCGCGCCCGGCGCCATTTCCGCCTTCAGCGACCCCGCCGCATTGGTCAGGAGCAGCGCCTTGGCGCCGAGTTCGGCCAGGCAGTCGATCGCCGGCTTCATCACCCGCGCATCGCCCTGCTCATAGACATGGGCGCGGCCCTGCATGAGGGCGACGCGGCGCCCCTCCAGGCGGCCGATGACCAGGCGGCCGGCGTGACCTGAGACGCCGGCCACCGGAAAGCCCGGCAGCTCGGCATAAGCGATGACGGTCGGGTCCTCGACCGCCTCGGCCAGGATGCCGAGCCCGCTGCCGAGCACCATGGCGCAGTCGAAGGGTGCGGGTCCCGTGCGCTGCCTGATGATCGCCGCGGCCGTCATGCCAGATTGTCCGGCCCGAAGGAGTGCGGCAGCAGGCTGCCGAGCGAGAAGCTGCGCCTGAGCCCCTCGGGCCCGGCGACATGCACCATCATGGTGTCGGCCGAGAATTCGCGCAGGCGCTGGCGGCAGGCGCCGCAGGGGGTGCAGAGTTCCGGCCCGTCGCCGATCACCAGGATCTCGGCGATCTGCCGGTCGCCGGCCAGCAGCATGGCGGAGATCGCGCCGGCCTCGGCGCAGGCACCGACCGGATAGGCGGCGTTCTCGACATTGCAGCCGGCATGAACTGCGCCGGAGGCGGCGCGAAGGGCGGCGCCGACCTGGAAGCGCGAATAGGGCGCATAGGCTTTCGCCTGGGCGTCCCTGGCCCGGTCGAACAGGATTTTCAGCTCCGGTGTCACGAACGATCCTTCACATAGGGAGTGCCGGAGGCCTTGGGCGGAGTCGCCTTGCCGATGAAGCCGGCCAGCAGCACCACGGTGAGGATATAGGGCAAAGCCTGGATCGCCTGAACAGGCACCTGGCCGATGCCGGGAAAAGATGTGCCCTGGATGCGCAGCGCGATGGCGTCGAGCAGGCCGAACAGCAGGCAGGCGCCGAGCGCGCCCCAAGGCCGCCACTTGGCGAAGATCAGCGCGGCGAGCGCGATGAAACCCTTGCCGGCGGTCATGTCGTTGATGAAGCCGGCCGATTGGGCAATCGCCAGATAGGCGCCGCCCATGCCGCACAGAATGCCGGCGACGATGACGGCCTGGTAGCGCAGCCGGACCACCGAAATGCCCGCCGTGTCGACCGCGGCCGGGTTCTCGCCGACGGCGCGCAGGCGCAGGCCCCAGCGCGTCCGGAACAGCGCGAAGGCGGTGACCGGCACCAGGGCGAAGGCGAGATAGACCGGCATCGAATGACCGGAGACGATCTCGGCGTAAAAGGTGCCGATGACCGGAACCGCGGAGGCGGCCTCGGCGAAAGGCAAGGTCAGCTCGTTGAAGCGGGCGGAGGAGGGCAATTGCGGCGTGCGGCCGCCCTGGCCGAACCAGGCATTGCCGAGCACCGCGGTGAGGCCGGAGGCGAGCACGTTCAGCGCCACGCCGGAGACGATCTGGTTGCCGCGCTGGCTGATCGAGGCGAAGCCGTGGATCAGCGCGAAGCCGACGGAGGCGAGGATCGCCGCGGCGAGCCCGAACCAGGCATTGGGGATGACGGCGGCGGCGGCGCCCGCCGCGAAGGCGCCGACCAGCATCTTGCCTTCGAGGCCGATATCGACCACCCCGGCCCGTTCCGAATAGAGCCCGGCGAGACAGGCGAAGATCAAGGGCACCGACAGCCTGACGGCGCTGTCGAGCGCGACCAGCAGGATGGTCCAGGCCTCGTTCATTTGCAGGCCTCGCTCATTTCTGGCCCTCCCGGGCGGCGAAGCGCCGGTAGAGCCCGGCGAGCCGGTCGGCGAACAGGCTCTCGAGAGCGCCGGCGAACAGGATGACGAAGCCCTGGATGACGACGATCATTTCGCGGGTGATCCTCGGCTTTTCGAAGGCCAGCTCGGCGCCGCCCTGGGTCAGCACGCCGAACAGCAGGCTGGCGAGCACGATGCCGAAGGGATGGCCGCGCCCCATCAGGGCGGCGGCGATGCCGACGAAACCGGCGCCGGCGACGAATTCGTTGATCAGCCGCCCCTGCGAGCCGAGGATTTCGTTGGTCGCCATCAGTCCGGCGAGGCCGCCCGAGATCATCAAGGCGATAATGGTGATGCGCGCCGGCGAGATGCCGGCATAAACGGCGGCCTCGGGATTGGCGCCGACGGTGCGGATGCGGTAGCCGAGCCGGGTGTGCCAGATCAGCACCCAGACGGCGACCGCGGCGGCCAGAGCCAGCACGAGCGACAGGTTGAGCGGCGAGCGTGCGACGGTCCAGCCGAACCAGCCGGCCATGGTGGCGATCGACGGCAGGATCGCGGATTCGGTGAATTTCGCCGTTTCCGGTGCCATCGAGCCGGTCATTTTCAGCGGCCCGACCAGCAGGTAGACCAGCAGGGCCGCGGCGATGAAATTGAACATGATGGTGGTGATGACGATGTGGCTGCCGCGCCGGGCCTGCAGCCAGGCCGGGATGAAAGCCCAGGCGGTGCCGCCGAGCGCCGCGGCGAGGATGCAGAGCGGCAGCAGCACGGCCGCCGGCAGCTGCGGCAGCGACAGGGCGACCAGCGCGGCGCCGAGGCCGCCCATCAGGGCCTGGCCCTCGCCGCCGATGTTGAAATGGCCGGCATGGAAGGCGACCGCTACGGCGAGCCCGGTGAAAATATAGCTGGTCGCGTAGAACAGGGTGTAGCCGAGGCCGTAATCCGACCCGAGCGCGCCGCGCAGCATGAGGGCGAGCGCCTCCAGCGGGCTTTCGCCGATCAGCGCGACCACCAGGCCGGCGGCCAGGAAGGCGACGGCGACATTGACGAGCGGAATGGCGACCGCGGTGAGCCAGAGCGGCAGGTCGCGCGTATTCATAGATCGCGCTCGCCGATGCCGGCCATCAGCAGGCCGATGTCGCGCTCGTCGGTCTCGCCGGCGTCGCGCTGGCCGGTAATCCGTCCGCCGCTCATCACCAGCACCCGGTCGGCGAGCGCCAGCACCTCGTCGAGTTCGGTGGAAACGACCAGGATCGCCTTGCCCTCGTCGCGCAGCGCGATGAGCCGGCGATGGATGAGCTCGATGGCGCCGATATCGACGCCCCGGGTCGGCTGGCCGACCAGGAGCAGGATCGGATCCCGCTCGATTTCGCGCGCCAGCACGATCTTCTGCTGGTTGCCGCCGGAAAACAGCGCCGTGGTCAGGCCCGGATCGGCCGGGCGCACGTCGAAAGCGGCCATCTTGGCGGCACAGTCGGCGACCACGGCGCGGTGGCTGAGAAACGGGCCGGCGCCGTAGCGCTCTTCGTCGGCGCAGCCGAGAATGGCGCTTTCGGCGGCCTCGAACGGGGTCACCAAGCCGCGGCGCAGCCGATCCTCCGGCACGTGGCGCAGGCCGCGGGCGCGCAGGCTCTGCGGATCGTCGCGGCCGCCGCAGTCCAGCGGCGCGCCGGCAAAGGTTATGCTGCCCGAACTCGGCCGGCACATGCCGGCGATGATCTCGAGCAGTTCCGACTGGCCGTTGCCGGCGACCCCGGCAATGCCGACGATCTCGCCGGCCCGGACGTCGAAGCCGATCCGGTCGAGCCGCAAGGTGCCGCGGGCATCACGCAGGCTGAGGTCGCGGATCTCGAGCACGGCCGCGCCGGGCTCGGCCGCGGTCTTGTCGAGATCGAGCGCCACGTGGCGGCCGACCATCAGCTCGGCCAGGTGCTCCTGGCTGGTCTCGGCGGTTCTCACCGTCGCGATCATCTCGCCGCGCCGCATGACCGAGACATGGTCGGTCACCGCCATGATTTCCTTGAGCTTGTGGGTGACGATGATCACCGCCTTGCCCTCGCCGGCAAGGCGGCGCACCAGCACGAACAGCTTGTCGGCCTCGTCCGGGGTCAGGACCGCCGTCGGCTCGTCGAGGATCAGTACCTCGGCGCCGCGCACCAGGGCTTTCAGGATCTCGACGCGCTGCAGCTGGCCGACCGCGAGATCGGCGACGATCGCATCGGGGTCGACATCCAGGCCATAGTCGCGGCTGAGCTCGGCGAGCCTGGCGCGGGTCGTTCGCGCGGCGCGCGCGGTGAGCATGCCGCCCTCGGCGCCGAGCATGAGGTTTTCGAGCACCGAGAAGGTTTCGACCAGCATGAAATGCTGGTGAACCATGCCGATGCCGGCGGCGATGGCATCGGCCGGCGCGCGGATGTCGACGGCTTTGCCGTTGATGGCGATAGCGCCCCGATCCGGCGCATAAAAGCCGTAGAGGATCGACATCAGCGTCGATTTTCCCGCGCCGTTCTCGCCGATCAGGCCATGAACGCTGCCGCGCGCGACCGAAAAATCGACCGATCGGTTGGCATGGACCGCGCCGAAACGCTTGTCGATGCCGGTCATGGCGACGGCTTGTGCCGTCACAGCGCGATCACCAGGCCGTCGAAGGCGCGTTCCACCGGCAGCTCGGCGGTCCAGGCGAGCATGGATGCGCCCATATGGGTGAGGATGATCCGCCTGGCGGCGAGTTCGTGCAGATGCGCCGACAGGGTCTGGTAGTCCAGGTGATTGGGCAGCTTGCGGTCGACCGTATAGCACTCGATCAGGAGCGCATCGGCGCCCCGGCTCAGCGGGATGAGCTGGTCGGTCCAGGAGGTGTCGCCGGAATAGGCGAAGATCCTGTCGTCGCGGCCGATGCGGTAGCCGAGGCAGGGGCCGGCCCGCTCGTCATGGATCATGGCGAAGGCGTCGATCCGGGCGCCGCCGATATCGGCCGGCCGGTCCGGCGCGATCTCGACGAAATGCAGGTCGAAGGCGCGTTTCGCCGTGGAGGAACCGGGGAAGGCGGCCTCGAGTGCGACGCGCGCCCGCTCCTCGACGCCCTTCGGCCCGGCAATGGTGAGCGGCGCGCGGCGGCGCGTGACGAATTGCGCGTCGAGCACGAAGAACGGCAGGCCGCCGAAATGGTCTCCGTGGAAATGGGTGAACAGAATGGCGCAAATGCCGTTGCGGTCGATATCGGTCCGGTTCAACGCGGTCATCGAGGTGGCCGCGCAATCGACCAGCATGCTGGTGCCGTCATCGGCGGCGAGATGCAGGCAGGTGGAAAACCGCCCGCCGGAGCCGAAAGCGTCGCCGGATCCGAGAACGGTGATCCTCATTGCACGGGGCAGCTATTGGTGGCCATGAAGTCGTGAACCTGCAGCCGGCCCGCCCTGATCTCCTCGGCGGCCTTGCTGACCGCGGCGCGCATCTCCGGCGTGATCAGGGCGGCATTGTTGCTGTCGTCGGCCCAGTCGATGGCGCCGTCGGCGAGGCCGAGCACCGTGACCCCGGACCGCCACGTGCCGGCGCGCGCGCTGGTGAAGGCGGCATAAACGGCGACGTCGACCCGTTTCAGCATGGAGGTGAGAATGCGGCCAGGATGCAGCGCGTTCTGGTTGGAATCGACGCCGATGCCGAGCTTGCCGGCATCGGCCACCGCCTGCAGCACGCCGATGCCGGTCGATCCGGCGGCGTGATAGACCACGTCGGCGCCTTGCGCGATCTGGCCGCGCGCCAGCTCGCCGCCGCGCACGGGATCGGAGAAGGCCGCGCCCGTGGTGCCGGTCATGTTCTGGATGATGGTGATGTTCGGGCGTGCCGCGCGCGCGCCCTGAACGTAGCCGCAGGCGAATTTGCGGATCAGCGGAATGTCCATGCCGCCGACGAAGCCGATCGTATTGGTCTGAGAGCGCAGCGCCGCCAGCACGCCGACGAGATAGGAGCCCTCATGCTCCTTGAACAGCACGCTCTGCACATTGGGCAGGTTCACCGCACTGTCGATGATGGCGAAACGGGTATTGGGAAATTCGGCGGCGACCTTTTCCATGGCCGCGCGGAATGAAAAGCCGACGGCGACGATCGGGTTCTGGCCGCGCTGGGCGAAATTCCGCAAGGCCTGTTCACGCTGGGTGTCGTTGCGGATTTCGAAGTCGCGATAGTCGATGCCGGTCTCGCGCTTGAACCGTTCGGCCCCGGCATAACCGGCCTCGTTGAAGGATTTGTCGAAGCGGCCGCCGAGATCGTAGACGATCGCCGGCGCGAAGGCCGGCGCCTGGGCCCGCGCCGGGCCGGCAAGGCCGAGCATGGCCAGGAGAAGCAGCAGCCGCCGCGGAAAGTGCGCCATCGAGAAACCCGTCATGTCTGTCCCCTGGAACGGCTGCCTTGTTGTTTTTGGCTTATGACCATCCGGCGCAGTCTGGCACGCCGGGGCCGCCTGTCCAGATGGCGCTTTCATGGACACGCATTTCGTGGGCCTGCTCTTTTTCATAGACATGCATGGGCGCAGGACCCGGTCGCTCGTTCGCGGCTGGCACGACGGCGATGGCGATGGCACAGTCGCGGCCCATTTGGCCCAGACGATCGATCATGACACGCACACAGACGCTCAAGCTTCCTGGTCTCTCGGCATCCGGTTCCATCGGGATCGACGTCAACGGCGTGCCGCATATCCGCGCCGAGAACGAGGCCGACCTGTTCTTTCTGCAGGGTTTTCACGCGGCGCGCGAGCGGCTGTTCCAGATCGACCTGTGGCGCAAGCGTGGCCTGGGCCTGCTGGCGGCCGATTTCGGCCCGGGCTTCCTGGAACAGGACCGGGCCTCCAGGCTGTTCCTCTATCGCGGTGACCAGGAGGAGGAATATGCCGCCTATGGGCCGGAAGCCAAGGCGACGTTCACCGCCTTTACCAAGGGGATCAACGCCTTCGTCGCCATGACGGAAGCCGATCCGTCGCTGCTGCCTTTCGAGTTCGGCCTGCTCGGCACCCGCCCGGCGCGCTGGGCGCCGCAGGACGTGTCGCGCATCCGGACCCATTCGCTCAGCCGTAACGTCCTGTCGGAGGTGCTGCGCTGCCAGGTCCAGGGCAAGGCCGATCACCGCACCGACCTGTTGCGCCGCTGGCTCGAGCCGGCCGTCGTGCCGGTGGTGCCGGAAGGTCTCGATCCCGCGACGATCCCGCTCGCCGTGCTCGATCTCCTGAAGCTTGCCGGCGCCAGCGCCACATTCTCCAAGGAGAGGCTGGCGGCCAAGCTGGAGGACGCGCCGAAATGGCGCGGCGTCACCGATCTGCTCGAAGTGGTGCTCGACGCCCAGCATACCGGCTCGAACAATTGGGCGGTGCATGGCAGCCTGACCGATACCGGCAAGCCGATCCTGGCCTCCGACCCGCATCGCCTGCACGGCATGCCGTCGCTGCGCCAGCTGGTGCACCTGACCGCGCCCGGCCTCGACGTGGTCGGCGCCGGCGAACCCTGCATTCCCGGCGTCCATATCGGCCATAACGGCACCATGGCCTGGGCCCTGACGATTTTCTACATCGACCAGGAAGACCTCTATTTCTACGAGACCGATCCGGAGGATCCGGACCTCTACCGCTATGACGGTGCCTGGGAACGCATGCGCGTGGTCGAGGAGACGGTGGCGGTCAAGGGCTGTCCGGATCAGGTTCTCCGGCTGAAATTCACCCGCCACGGCCCGGTGGTGCACGAGGACCGGGGCCAGCGCCGCGCCTATGCGATCCGCTCGGTCTGGTTCGAGCCGGGCACCGCGCCCTATCTCGGCACCCACCGGCTGATGCGCGCCAGGACGCTCGAGGCGTTCCGCAAGGGCACCGAGACCTGGGGTACGCCTTCGGTCAATTTCGTCTATGCCGACAAGGCCGGGACGGTCGCCTGGATGCCGGCCGGCATCAATCCGGTCCGGCCGAACTGGGACGGGTTGATGCCGGTGCCGGGCGACGGCCGATATGAATGGGCCGGCTTCCGCGACAGCTCGAAAATGCCGCTCAGTGAGAATCCGGCGCGCGGCTTCGTGTTCTCGGCCAATGAGATGAACATGCCCGCGGACTGGGATCACAAGGCCCATCCGATGGGCTTCGAATGGGTCGAGCGGGCGCGCGCCACGCGCATCGAAGAGGTGCTCGGCTCGGTCAGGCCGCATGCGCTCGCGACCTCGCGGGCGCTGCAGACCGATGTGGTCTCGGTGCCGGCGCGCCGGGCGACCAAATTGCTCGCCGGGCTTGCCGCCACCGATGCCGACGCGGCGCTCGGCCTCGGCATTCTCACCGGCTGGCGGGATCATGCGCTGACCGCGACCTCGGGACCGGCGGCCCTGTTCGAGGTCTGGTGGAGCCGGCACCTGAAGAAAGCGCTCTGGGCGGCGATCGTGCCTGAGGGCCTGCACGGCCTGATGGTTCCCGGTGACGTCGAGGGGACGCTCGCCGCGCTGGAAAACCCCGATGAGCGGTTCGGCGCCGATCCGAAGGCCGGCCGTGACGCGGTGCTGCTCGGTTCGCTCGCCACCGCTGTGCGCGACGTCAAGGGCTTGCTCGGCGAAGATCCCGCGAGCTGGGCCTGGGGCAAGCTGCATCACGGCCAGTTCGACCACCCGTTGAGCGGGCTGATGACGCAGGAACAGGCCAAGGCCTTGTCGGTCGGTCCGCTGCCGCATAGCGGATCGAGCGCGACGCCGATGCATACCGGTTATCGGGGCACCGATTTCCGCACCATGATGGGCTCGTCGTTCCGGCTGGTGGTGGATCTGGCCGATCTCGACCGGTCGGTGGCGATCAACACGCCCGGCCAGTCCGGCGATCCGGCTTCGCCCCATTACCGCGACCTGTTCGAGCGCTGGGTCACCGGCGACTATGCCGCGCTGCCCTATTCGCGTGCCGCGGTCGATGCCGCGGTGCACCTGGAAACCCGCTGCGAACCCGGCTGATCGCCGCGGCCGGACGGGCCCGGAGGGCCATATTTCGGGACCCGCAACATTTGCCCCTGATCATGACGCGCTTCTGAAACCTGCCCTCCCTAGCGTCTGCGTCCTGTTCGCAGATGTTGGGGAATGGCATGACCGATCACGATGCGCTCACTGAACTCAATCAGGCCCTGATCGCCATCGATGTCATCCTGCGCAACGGCAAGCTCGACGCGGCCAGGGTTTCGGCGCTGGCGCGCGAGGCCCGTCGCTCGGCCGAGCGGATCAGCCGTACCCTCGACGGCCAGGAGCCGCCCGTGCCTTGCGGCTGCGTCGGCGCGGAGCGTCCGATCGAAGCCGCGGGCCTGTAGCCCTCGCACCGGACGAGCCTTCAAGCCGCACGCGCCGTCAGCCGTTTCCACAGCCGCCCGTCGATCGCCGCCAGCCCGAGCCCGATCAGGATCATGCCGACCGCATGGGTCCAGGCGAGCCTTTCGCCGAGAACCAGGCTGCCGAGCAGGATCGCCGAAACCGGGATGAGGAAGGTGACCAGCATCAGATTGGTCGGGCCGGCGCTCTCCAGGATCTGGAAGAAGATCACATAGGCGAGCGCGGTCGACAGGATGCCGAGCCCGAGCAAGGCCAGAATGGTCGTGCCGCCGGGCATGGCGAGCGTCCAGGGCCGGTCGGCCAGCGCGACGATCGGCAGCATCATCAGCGTGGTCAGGGTCACCTGGCCCCAGGCGGTGACCGCAGGCGCGATGCCGAGCGGCTTGATGCGGCGTCCCCAGAGACCGGAAAAGGCGTAGGACAGCGCGGCGGCGAGACAGGCGAGCAGCGCCCAGACCGGCGTATCGAGCGCGCCCGTGACCGCCGGCCCGATCAACACGACGACACCGGCAAAACCCAGCAGCAGGCCGGCGATCTTGGGCGGGGTCGCCTTCTCGTCGGTGGTGAAGAGATGCATCACCACCACCGTGAACAGCGGCGTCGTCGCGTTGAGGATCGCGGCGAGGCCGGAGGGGATCACCGTCTGGCCCGAGAAGATCAGCGAGAACGGCACCAGGTTGTTGAGGATGGCCATGACCAGCAGGGTCCACCAGGCCTTGGCGCCGCGCGGCCAGGCCAGGCCGCTCGCCTTGACGAAGACGAAAAGCGCGACCGCGGCGATGGTCACGCGGGCGAGCACGACGGTCAGCGGCGGCAGGTCGGTCAGCGCCACCTTGACGAAAAAGAACGAGCCGCCCCACAGCACCGACAGCGTGAGCAGGAGGGTCCAGTCGCGTGGAGACATGAAGAGGCCCTCCCGAATCGGTCCGTGCGGCAAGCGCTCATCTTAGTCGATCATTGCGGCGCGGCTCGCCACCCGTTCTCTCAGCGCGTGTTTCGCGAAGCAACGAAGCCGCCGATGCGGCGTCATTGACTTGCCTCGGTTCTGTGAGACCCTTTTTGAATGGCGATGTCCAATGCCGATTCGCGGGGATTCTCAAGGGAAAGTCAGCATCGATGACCGGCGCGATGGAGCGGTTGCACAAGGCGGTCCTGAAGGCGCGGCAGACCGATCCCGGGCAATCGCGCACGGCGAGGCTCATGCAGGGCGGCCGTGCCAAGATGGCCAAGAAACTGGTCGAAGAGGCCGCCGAAGTGACCATAGACGCGGTCTGCGGCGACCGCGACGCGGTGGTGCGGGAAAGCGCCGACCTGCTCTACAATCTGGCGGTGCTGTGGGTCGACATGGGGATCACGCCCGACCATGTCTGGAGCGAAATGGAGCGGCGCGAGCAGCTCTACGGGATCGCCGAGAAGCTGCACAAGGGTCCGGTCGCGATCGTCGACGGGGCGGTCAGTTTCGGTGCACCGGCGTCCGGCGACCGCAAGGTCTGATCGGCGGACTCTGGCCGGTTGCGGCTCAATCCCTGAGGAACAGCGGCAGGTCGACCGGCGGGTTGCGCACCTCGCGGTTGACGGAGTTGAGCATGCCGACGGCGCGGCGGATTAGCCAGCCGTCGCGATTGGGACAACCTTCCTCGGCGAGCGACTGGGCGGCCCGCAAGGTCCGGACGAGCCGGCTCTTGTCCGGTCCCGACAAGCCCGCGCGTTCGACCAGCACGCGGGTGCGCATGAATTCGGTCGGGCCGCCGCAGATATCGCCGCGCGCGACGAATTGCGCGGCCGCGGGCCCGGCACCGGCGAAGATCGCCAGCGTCAGGGCCGCCGCCGCGAACAGACGGGCGGCGGTGGCAGAGAGGTTCGCCGGATCGCCCTGGACGGCCACGGTCTTCAGGCGCGCCGTCTTGCCCTGGACGACGGCGACCTGGGAACGGGCGACGCCCAGCGTGTCGGCGACCAGATGTTCGAGCGCCGCATTGGCCTTGCCGTCCTCGGGCACGGCCCGGACACGCGCCTTGACCACGGCACGGCCGTCGGCAAGGTGATCGGTGCCCTCGATCGCATCGCGGCCACCACGCGGCGTCAGGCGGACATCGAGCAACAGCGTGTCATTGGCGAGCCGATAGGGCGTAGCCGTCATGGTGCGCGCTCAAAACACGTTGGGGTAGCCGTAGCGGATCAGGAGCTGCTGGATCAGGATGATGCCGAGCAGCACGACGATCGGCGACAGGTCGACCGCGCCGGTATTGGGCATGCGTGCCCGGATCGGAGCTAGAACGGGTTCGGTCAGCGCCCGCAGCGTCGTATCGATCTGGGCGACGATCGGATTGCGGTAATTCACGACATTGAATGCAACGAGCCAGGACAGGATCGCCGAGGCGATGATCACCCACCAATAGATATTGAGGGCAATGATGATGACGTCGAAGAGCGCTTTCATGGGGCCCCGTTAGGACAAATCGGACTGGTGGGTCGCAAGGCCCCGATTTATGGGGCCGGGCGGTCACCGGGGCAAGCGCTACGTTTCGCGTTCCGGCTGTGTCATCCGGCCGCGAAAGAGGACCGCTGCGCCCAGCCGGTCATGCGGTTCTCCAGCCAGACGGTGGCCATGTACATGACCACGCCGAGGATGGCGAGCGCGATGAGGGAGGCAAACAGCAGTGGCACGTTGAAGTCGGCCGAGGCGCGCGCCATCAGGTTGCCGATGCCGAAGCGCGACGCGTTATATTCGGCGATCACCGAGCCGACATAGGCGAGCGTGATCGCGACCTTCAGCGAGCCGAAGAAATAGGGCAGCGAGCGGGGAATGCCGACCTTGGTCATGATCTGCAGCTTGGAGGCGCCGAGCGCCTTCAGCACGTCCTCGGTTTCCGGCTCGATGGTGGCAAGCCCGGTCGCGACATTCACCACGATGGGGAAGAACGAGATCATGAAGGCGGTGAGCACCGCCGGTAGCCAGCCGACGCCGAACCAGATCACCAGGATGGGCACGACCGCCACTTTCGGCACGGAATTGAAACCGACCAGCAAGGGATAGAAGCCGGCATAGAAGAACCGGCTGGCGCCGAGCAGCAGGCCGAGCAGGATGCCGAAGGCGACCGCCAGGCCGAAGCCGGCAAGCGTCATCCAGGCGGTGTGGAAGGAATGCAGGCCGATCTGGCGGCGGAACTCCCACAAGGAGATGGCGATGTCGCTGGGCGCCGGCAGCACGAAGGTGGAGATGTTGAGCGCGCGGCAGAACAGTTCCCAGACCAGGAAGGTGCCTGCGGTGCACAGAAGTGGCGCGAGCTGCAGCGACACCTTGCTGCGATCGAGCGCGCTCGCCGTCACCACCTTGGCGAGCAGCAGCACGACATAGGCGGCCACGCCGACCATCAGGGCGACCGGCCACCAGGCCAGCAGGACGTCCGATATCACCTGCATGGCGGGCCTTTCAGGCGGTCGTGCGCGCTTCCGCGATGCGGGCGCGCAGATCGTGGACGATGTCGGAGAAGTCCTGGGTGTAGGTCAGCTCCAGGTCGCGCGGGCGGGCGAAACCGACCTCGCGCTCGGCGATGATCCGGCCCGGCCGCGCCGACATGCAGAAGATCCGGTCGGCCAGGAACGTGGCCTCGCGCAGGTCGTGGGTGACCAGGATCACGGTGAACTTGCCGCGCGCATGCAGGTCGCGGATGACGCACCAGAGCTCCTCGCGGGTAAAGGCGTCGAGCGCGCCGAAAGGCTCGTCGAGCATCAGGAGCTTGGGCTCGTGGATCAGCGCGCGGCAGAGCGAGGAGCGCTGCTGCATGCCGCCGGACAATTGCCAGGGGAATTTCGCCCCGGCATCCTTCAGCCCGACGGATTCGAGCAGGGCCTGGGCCTTCTCGACATATTCCGCCTTGTGCCGGCGCAGCCGGGAGCGGTGCGGCTCGACGATCTCGAGCGGCAGCATGAGGTTTTCGAGCGTGGTGCGCCAGGGCAGAAGGGTCGGGGCCTGGAACGCCATGCCGGCGATCTTGACCGGCGCGCTGACCTCGCGGCCGTCGACGACGACGGCGCCCTTCTGCGGGAATTGCAGGCCGGTGGCGAGCTTCATCAGGGTCGACTTGCCGCAGCCGGACGGGCCGACGACGGCGGCGAATTCGCCTTCGTTGACCTTCAGGCTCAGTCCGTCGACGGCAAGCGTCGCGCCGGTCGCATAGGTATGGCTGACGTCGGTCAGTTCGACGAAGGGGCGCAAGGCTCGGCTTTCGGCGGGAGAACAGGGACCGGGAGCGGCAGGCTCCCGGCCGGATGTCCAAGCAAGGCTCAGACCAGCTTGCGATCGCCCGCCGAGGGCAGGAGCTCGGCCAGGAACACGTCCTCGACCTTCGGCTTGTTCTTGTAGGTGAAGGTCAGGCCGATCTGGTCGATGGCGCGCGCCATGCGCGCCGGGTCGATGCCGCCGATGCCATTGGCCTTGACCCAGGGGGTCAGCACATAATTGTCGATGGTCATCTTCAGGCGCTCGGCCTCGGTTTCCTGGCGCGCCACGTCATTGCGCGCGAGCACCAGTTTCACCGAAGCGGCCTGGTCGGCGATGCAGTCGCGGATGCCCTTGACCAGGGCCCGGTTGAAACCGGCGACGGCGGCGCGGTTGGCCTGCAGGAAGCCCGGGCTCGGCATCACCACATTGCCGTAGAGCTCGACGCCATAGTCGTACATGTGCAGCACGATGATGTCGCTGTCGGGCACGCCGCGGGATTTCAGGTTGATATAGGAGGAATGGGCGAAGCCGAAGATCGCGTCCACCTCGCCGGAGGCCAGCATCGGCTCGCGCACCGGGAAACCGACATTCTCGAAGCGCATGCCGGCTTCGTTGAGATTGTTCACCGCCCGGAAGATCGGCCACTGGGCATAGGCCGCGTCGGGCGCCGGCGCGCCGAACTTCTTGCCCTCCAGGCTCTTGACGTCGGCCGTGATGCCGCGCGACCGGCGGCCGACGATCGAGAAGGGCGGGCGGTCATAGACCATCATCACCGCCTTCAGGTCGACGGTCGGGTTTTCGTCGCGGAAGCGGATCATCGAATTGATGTCGCCGAAACCCATGTCATAGGTGCCCGAGGCGACCCGGGTGACGCCCTCACGCGAGCCGGAGGCCGCGTCGATCGATACGTTCAGCCCCTCGGCGCGGAAATGCCCCTTTTCCAGGGCGCTGAGGAACAGGCCGGCCGGCCCCTCGAAGCGCCAGTCGAGCGTGAAGCGCACATTGGTGGTGGCCTGGGCATGGACGGCGGGCGCGGCGAGGCCGGCAAGGGCCACGGCACCGGCAAGCTTCACGGCGTCGCGGCGGGTCGGGCGGTAGCGCGGGAGGTCGGTCATGGATGAGGCCCTTCGGCATATTCTTGTTGACGGCCGGACCGCTGCGACGGCCCAGTCCAGACCGGCCCGCGATGGAACCGGTCAAGTAGAATTACAGATGTCAGCAAAGACCATGCCGGGCCGGACGGCAACCCGTTTTTCAAAGCAAAATCAGTGTTTGCCCAAATCTCGGGCAAGCCGCCTGCAAATCGAGCCGGAGAGCGCGTGCGTGAGGTCGTCGGGCGCGCTGGCGAGACGGGGCCACCGGTGGCGGGGGCGCCGTGCCCGAGACGCCTCTAGTATCGTCGCAGTGTGATTGTGACCGGTTGATCCCGGTGCAACAATTCGTGGATGCCCGGGACAAGCCCGGGCAAGACGATGTGTTGATCTCGCTGTGTGCAGGGCTACGGCGCGCGTTCTGCGCTCGGTCGATCCGGCACCTGTCGCTTCAAGGACAATTCTCGTCTTGCCCGGGCTTGTCCCGGGCATCCACGAATTTATCCACTCGCGGAAATCAAGCCAGCATGATCACCGTGCAGCAACACTAGCGCGCGACGGAAGCGGTCGAGGTCGGGCTGCCGAGCTCGAGTTTGGTCGGCTCGATCTGCGCCATGCCGACCGGCGTGCGGATCATGATGCGCGCCGGCACCAGGGCGCGCGTGCCGGCGACCGGCGCCAGCCAGATCTGCATGTCGCGGTTCTGCTCCATGCCCTGGGTCTGCGCCGGGCGGTGGCCGGCGATCGGCCGGTAACGGGCATTGCAGACCACGGCCTGGCCGGAATAGCCGGCGACCTTCAGGTCCTCGGTGCGCGCATAGGAAAAGACGAGGTCATAACGCTGGCGCCCGTCGAAGACCGGAAAGGTCTTGCCGCAGGCTTCCGCCGAAACCGTCGGGCCGGAGCCCGGGACGACGAAGAGGGCGGCGGCCAGCGGGTCGAGCACGCCCTGGCGATGGCCCGGCGTGACCGGCACCTGGTCGGGCGCCTCGGGCTTTGCCGGCTCGGCGCTGAAGCTGCGCACCGCCCCGCCGGCCATGGCCATGCGGATCGCCTCGTTCTGCTGGGTGGTGTTGAGGGTCAGGCTGTACTGGGCCGGCACGGCCCGGCCGCCGGCGATCCGGCCGGATGCGGTCGCCGAGCCGCGGCCCGAGGCGATCAGCCGGGACACGCCGGAGAGGCGGACCGAGACCGATGTCTCGTAGGTCTCGTTGGAAATGCGTCCCTCGAAGCCGGCCACGCCGACCTGCAAGCCGCCGATCATGATCTCGTAGCGCCCGGAGACGGTTTCGGTCGCCAGCGCGGGCGAGGCCGTCGCGGCAAGGGCGGCGATACCCGCCAGGAGGGTCGATCGAGACACGGCACAGACTCCATCACCACCGGCGCCGGGTGTCGTCGTCCCCACGCCGCTCGCCCGCATCAAAGCGCGAAAATGGTTAACGCCTTGGAAATGCAGCCGTGTCTTCTATGAGGCACCAGGGAGGCGGCGGACCGGCTATGACTGTGCCGGCGATTCGGCCGGGCTGGTCGGACAAGCGGTTTGGGGGCGGTCGGGTTTTGGTGGCAAAGACCCTTGCGTGGATGAGTGAGCGGGTCATCGCCGGTCGGCTCGGGGCCGTCGGCTTCTACCGGCGTGCGCGCGGCTGGCCGGTCGGCGCCGGCATGATGCGGGTGTGGCGCGGCCGCAGCCAGACGCCGCGGGTCCTGCTGGTGCCGCAGGAATTGCGCACGGCCGATCCGGTCCGGGCCGATGAGATCATTGCCGGCCTGCACGTCTTTGCCGGCCGTACCGTCCAGGCGGCCGATCCTTTCGCCGCCACGCCGCCGTCGGAGGAATGGCGCGAGGCGCTCGCCGGCTTCGGCTGGCTCAGGCATCTCAGGGCCGCCGGCACGGCGGAGGCGGGCGCTGCCGCGCGTCAGCTGGTCGAGGCCTGGATGGCGACGCAGGGCCGCGACCATTCGGTCGGCTGGCAGCCGCAGATCACCGCCGAGCGGGTGCGGGCCTGGCTTGCCGGTTCCGGCCTGCTGCTCGCCGGCGCCGACGAGATCTTCTATCGGCGCTTCGCCCGGTCGCTGTGGTGGCAGGTGCGGGTGCTCTACGCCCAGTTCGCCTCGATTCCGCCGGGGGCGGACCGGCTGTCGGTGCTGGTCGCGCTGGTGACGGCCGGACTTTGCCTGGAAGGCGAGGAGCGCCTGTTGAAATGGGCCTCGCTGCGTCTCGGCGAAGAGCTCGACCGCCAGATCCTGCCGGATGGCGGCCATGTCAGCCGCGATCCGGGCGTGCTCGTCGGCCTGGTGCTGGATCTCCTGCCGCTGCGCCAATTGTTCCCGGCCCGCAATGTCACGCCGCCCGCTGCCATTCTCACCGCGGTCGACCGCATGATGCCGATGATCCGGTTCTTCCGGCTCGGCGACGGCACCATCGCCCGCTTCAACGGCATGGGGCCCACCGGCATCGACCTGGTGACCACGGCGCTGGTCTATGACGAGTCGCGCGGCACGGTGCCGGGTTCGGCGCCGCATAGCGGCTTCGAGCGGCTCGAAGCGGGCACGACCGTGGTGGTCACCGATACCGGGGCGCCGCCGCCGGCGCACTACAGCATGGGCGCCCATGCCGGAACCCTGTCGTTCGAATTGTCGACCGGGCGGCAGCTGATCGTGATGAATTGCGGCATGTCGAGCGTGCACCGCGCCAGCTGGCGCAAGGAGGCCCGCAAGACCGCGGCCCATTCGACGGTGACGGTGGCCGATCACTCGTCGGTCCGGTTCGTCCGCCGGGGGCCGGCCGAAGGCGCTGTGCTGTCCGGGCCGCATGTGGTTGCGGTCGAGCGCCACGGCCTGACCGTCAGCGCCAGCCATGACGGCTACCAGCCACGGCTCGGCGTCGCGGTCGCGCGCACCATGAGCCTTGCCGAAGACGGCGAAAGGCTCGACGGCGAAGATGTGGTCGAGGGCGCGGACCAGCCCTATGCGCTGCGCTTCCACCTGCATCCGAGCGTCCAGCCGGTGCCGACCGAGCAGGGCCGGTCGGTGCTGTTGCTGCTGCCGACGGGGGAAGCCTGGGTTTTCGCCGCCGATGCCGGCGTGGCGATCGAGGAAAGCATCGCGCTCGCCATGCCGGAGGGACCGCGGCGGACGCTGCAGCTGGTCATCGAGGGCCGCTCGGGCGCGATGCCGCGGGTGCGCTGGGCGCTGCGCCGGCTGGAGCGGCCGGGCGCGCATGCGGCACCCAGCGAGCCGGAGCCGGAACTGCCCTTGTGACGCCAAGGCGTTGCTTACCGTGATTTTCAACGCAGATGCGGTTCCGGCGCCGCGCCCGTCATGCTAAGGCGCGGCGAAACCTTCCCGGAGACCGCCACCGTGACCGCTTCCGCCAACGCTCCCGTCGCCCGTGCGCTCATTTCGGTCTCCGACAAGACCGGCATCGTCGATTTCGCCCGCGATCTCGCCGGCCTCGGCGTCGCGCTGGTCTCCACCGGCGGCACCTACAAGACGCTGAAGGACGCGGGCCTCGCGGTCGTCGAGGTCGCCGACCTCACCGGCTTCCCGGAAATGATGGACGGGCGGGTCAAGACGCTGCATCCGAAGGTCCATGGCGGGCTCCTGGCCATTCGCGGCAATGCCGAGCACGAGGCCGCGGCCAAGACCCACGGCATCCTGCCGATCGATCTCCTGGTGGTGAACCTCTATCCCTTCGAGGCGACGATCGCGCGCGGCGCCGGCTGGGACGACACGATCGAGAATATCGACATCGGCGGCCCGGCGATGATCCGCGCCGCCTCGAAGAACCATGACGCAGTCACCGTGGTGGTCGATGCCGCCGACTACGCGCCGGTCATCGCGGCCATGAAGGCCAATGGCGGGGCGACCACGCTCGACCTGCGCCGCAGGCTCGCGGCCAAGGCCTATGCGCGCACCGCCGCCTATGACGCCGCCATCTCCAACTGGCTGTTCAATGAGCTGAAGGAAACCGCGACGCCTTATCGGGCCTTCGGCGGCACGCTCGCCCAGGCGCTGCGTTATGGCGAGAACCCGCATCAATGGGCCGCCTTCTACAAGACGCCGCAGGGCCCCGATGCCCGGCCGGGGGTTGCCACCGCGCGCCAGCTGCAGGGCAAGGAGCTGTCCTACAACAATCTCAACGATACCGACGCGGCCTATGAGCTGGTCGGCGAGTTCGATCCGGCCCGGACCGCCGCGGTCGCCATCATCAAACACGCCAATCCTTGCGGCGTCGCCGAGGCGGCGAGCCTGGTCGAGGCCTATGAGCGGGCGCTCGCCTGCGATCCGGTCTCGGCTTTCGGCGGCATCGTCGCGCTGAACCGGACCTTGGACGCGGAAGCCGCGCGCAAGATCGTCGAGATCTTCACCGAGGTGATCATCGCCCCCGACGCGACCGACGAGGCCAAGGCCATCGTCGCCGCCAAGAAGAACCTGCGCCTGCTGGTTGCCGGCGGCATTCCCGACCCGCGCGCCGCCGGCCTGACGGTCAAGACGGTGGCCGGCGGCCTCCTGGTGCAGTCGCGCGACAATGCCGTGGTCGACGCCATGGAGCTGAAGGTGGTCACCAAGCGGGCGCCGACGCCGGAGGAACTGACCGACCTGCGCTTCGCCTTCCGGGTCGCCAAGCACGTCAAGTCGAACACCATCGTCTATGTCAAGAACGGCGCGACGGTGGGTGTCGGCGCGGGCCAGATGAGCCGGGTCGATTCGGCGCGCATCGCCGCCCGCAAGGCCGAGGATGCGGCTCTGGCCGGCGGCCATGCGGTGCCGCTGACCAAGGGCTCTGTGGTTGCCTCCGACGCCTTCTTCCCCTTCGCCGACGGCCTGCTGGCGGCGGTCGAGGCAGGCGCGACGGCGGTGATCCAGCCGGGCGGCTCGATGCGCGACCAGGAGGTCATCGACGCGGCCGACCAGGCGGGGCTCGCCATGGTGTTCACCGGCATCAGGCACTTCCGGCACTGACGAGGGGCGTATCCAGGCGGCGGCCGGATGTTCTAGATTGGCGCGGCCGCCAACCGGAGACGCTTCCATGCTGCTGACCACCACGCCGAGCCTCGAAGGCGGGCGTATCATCCGATATCATGGCGTGGTGACCGGCGAGGTCATTCTCGGAGCCAATATCTTCCGGGATTTCTTCGCCTCGATCCGCGACATCGTCGGCGGTCGCGCCGGCTCATACGAGGCCGTGCTGCGCGACGGCCGCAACACCGCCTTCGGCGAAATGATGCAGGAAGCCCAGCGGCTCGGCGCCAATGCCATTGTCGGCATCGATGTCGATTACGAGACGCTCGGCAAATCCATGCTGATGGTCAGCGTCAGCGGCACCGCCGTTTCGGTCGAGATGGTGATGCAGGCGCAGGCCGCGCCGCAGCAGGGCGGTTATCCCTCGTCGGCGCCCTGGGGTGGTCGTAGCTGAGACCGCTGCACAGCGGTCATGACAGGCTGATTTTAGAGCAAGCAATTCGTGGATGCCCGGGACAAGCCCGGGCAGGACGATGTTTTGACCTCACGGTGTGCTGGGCCACGGCGCGGGTCCTGGGCCCGGTCGATCACGCGCCCGCCGCTCCAAGAACAATTCTCGTCTTGGCCGGGCTTGTCCCGGCCATCCACGACTGCAGCCCGGCTTTCTCATAGAGACCGGTCCATTCAGGGTTGGACTGGTCAGGGAAACAGGTGCGCCATCTCTCCTGTCAAAGAGTCATGGTCGCTGCGCAGCGGTACTGGCGTGCCGGCCGCAAAAGGTCTCGATGACCGCGCGGCGGGCCGCCTGCAACCGCCTCAGGCGGCCGCTGCCTCGGTGCGCACCCGGGTGAGGATCGCGGCCCCGATCAGGAACATCACGAGCAGCACGCCGAGGCCGGCGCGCTGGTCGTTCAGCGCCAGCGTCACCACGCTGGACAGGAACGGCCCGACAAAGGCCGTGACCTTGCCGGACAGGGCGAACAGCCCGAAGAACTGTCCGATCTTGTCGCGCGGCGCGAGCCGGACCAGCAAGGACCGCGAGGCGGCCTGGAGCGGGCCGGCGGCGGCGCCCATGATGCCGCCCAGGATCAGGTAGATGCGCTCCGGCAAGGTCGCGAACAGGCCGTCGCCGGCAACCGGCTTGGCCGTCTCGAAGATGAAGAAGACGTGGCCCGGCCCGATCAGCAGGATGGCGAAGGTCGCAAAGGTCAGGAACAGGATCGAGGCGAGGATGACCGGCTTGGAGCCGATCGCGTCGTCGAGCCTGCCGCCGATCAGCGCGCCGAAAGTGCCGGTAATGGTCAGCAGCATGCCGAACAGGCCGATCTCGATGGTGGTCCAGCCGAACACGCCGGCGGCATAGATGCCGCCGAGGGCAAAAAGCGCGATCAGGCCGTCCATGTAGATCATGTTGGCGATCAGGAAGGCCATGATGTTGCGGTGCTTGCGCAGCTCGGCGACCGTGCCGGCGAGGCTCTTCAGGCCGGATCGCGCGGCTTCCGCCATGCCCATCCGGGCGGGAACGTCGGGGGTGAACAGGAACAGCGGAATGACGAAGGCGATGAACCACAAGGCGGTCAGGGGACCGGCGGCGCGGTCGCCCTCGCGCGCCGCGGCGTCGAGCCCGAACAGGGGCTTCAGGCCGAGAATGGTCTTGCCGGTTTCCGGGCTCGCCACCAGGAAACCGAGCATCAGGATCAGCGAGGCCATGCCGCCGACATAACCGATGGCCCAGCCGAGGCCGGAGAGCCGGCCCATCCGTTCCGGCGGCACCAAGGTCGGCATCATCGAATTGTTGAAGACGGTGGCGAATTCCGCGCCGATGGTGGCCAGCACGAAAGCGAACAGCACGATGGCGACGGTCTCCGGCGCGCCCGGCCGGCCGAACCACAAGAGCGTCGAGCCGACCACCAGCAGCAGGCCGAAAGCGGCGATCCATGGCTTGCGCCGTCCCGAGGCATCGGCGATGGCGCCGAGCAGCGGCGACAGGAAGGCGATGGCGAGCCCGGCGGCGCTGGTGGCGAAGCCCCACATGGCCTGGCCTTCCACCGGATTGGCCGCGACGGCGCTGGCGAAGAACGGCGCGTAGACGAAGGTGTTGATCAAGGTGAAATAGGGCTGTGCCGCCCAATCGAACAGCACCCAGCCGGTGATCGCGGAGCGGGAGGCCGGTTCGGCCGGCGGTTCGGAGACGGCGAGCGAAGGGGTCTGCATGGTCTCGAACTTGGCCGGTTGTGGTGAAACGGGAATCAGCTCAGCTGCGTGCAATCGATTTCATCGCACGGCTGGTGTCATTCAGGCCAGCGCGCCAGACCCTCGGCGCCGTCCGCCGGGGTGCGGGCGACGTTGAGGACCAATGCCAGCAGCGAATAGATGCCGATCAAGGCGGGGATTTCGACCGCGCCGCGCTCGCCATGGCGGGCAACGATGCGGGCATAGGTGGTATCCGACCAGCGTCTGGTCGCGATGAGCTCGGCGACTGCGTCATGGACCAGGGCCTCGTCCGAGGTCATCACGTCGGGCCTGCGGCCTTCGGCGATCGCCTCCAGCAAGGCCTTGGGCACGCCGGCCTTTTCCGCTTCCAGCACATGCACCGACCATTCGAACTGCTGGCAATAGGCGCGCGCCACCTGGCAGATGGCCATTTCCTTGAGATCCTCGGGCAGGCAGGAGCCGTGGCGCATGCGCAGGCCGAGCGCCTCGACATCACGCATGACCGCCGGTGAGCGCAGCAGCGGCGCATAGGGGCCGAACGGCTCGGCGCCGCGCCGCGACCGGAACTGGGCCGCCGCCTCCGCCTGCGCCGCCGTATAGGCCGCGGGCGGAATCGGAGGCATGCGGTCTGCGGCGGCCATGGCTATCTCGCAAATCAGAAGCACGGAATGGTTCTGGTATCATGGGGCGGCGCAGTCAATTGCCAAGAGGGGGTGATGCAGGCCTAGACTGCCATCCTCGCCGGAGGCTCTTCATGCGCTACATTCTTGTCGCCTTTGTCTCGGCCCTGATGTCGTCGGCGGCGCTCGCCCAGCCCGCGCCATCGGCGCCGCCGTCTGCCGTGCCGAGCTGGCCGATCATTTCGGAAACCGCCCGTATCCACCCGGCGATCGCGCCGACCGGCATGGTCGCGAGCCAGGAGGCACGGGCCACCCGGATCGGCGTCGACGTGCTGGCGCGCGGCGGCAATGCGGTGGACGCGGCGGTGGCGGTCGGTTTCGCGCTGGCCGTCACCTTGCCGCGGGCCGGCAATCTGGGCGGCGGCGGCTTCATGCTGGTGCATCTGGCCGAACGCAACGAGACGATCGCCATCGATTATCGCGAAACGGCGCCGCAGGCCGCGACGCCGACCATGTTCCTCGGGCCCAATGGCGAGCCGGATCCGCGCCTGTCGCGCGATTCCGGGCTCGCCGCCGGCGTGCCGGGTACGGTCGCGGGGCTTGCCGAGGCGCATCGCCGTTACGGTTCCGGGCGCCTGACCCTGGCCGAGCTGATCCAGCCGGCGGTCCGGCTCGCCCGCGACGGCATCACCGTCGACGAGGATCTCGCCGATTCGCTGCCGCAGGCCGCGCGCCGGCTCGCCCGCTACCCGGCTTCCATGCGGATCTTCCTGAAACCCGACGGGACGGCGCCCCGGCGCGGCGAGACCCTGGTGCAGGCCGATCTCGCCCGTTCGCTCGAGGCGATCGCGCAGCGCGGTCCGGCCGGCTTCTACGAGGGCACGATTGCCGAGCGGATCGTCTCGGCGCTGGGCGCCCATGGCGGCATCATGACGACCGCGGACATCAAGGCCTATCGTCCGGTCATTCGCGACGTCGTGCGCGGGCGCTATCGCGGCTATACGCTCGCCTCCATGCCGCCGCCCTCGTCGGGCGGGGTCCACCTGATCCAGCTGCTCAATCTGCTCGAGCCGTTCGATCTCGCCGCCATGGGCCATAACAGCGCCGAGGCGATCCATGTGATGGCCGAAGCGATGAAGCTCGCTTATGCCGACCGCGCGCAATATCTCGGCGACCCCGACAGCGTCAGCGTGCCGGTGCGCGGCCTGACCTCCAGGGCTTATGCGGATCGCCTGCGCCCGCTGATCGACCGCGACCGGGCGCGTCCGGCCGCCGACATCCGGCCGGGCGATCCGGCGCCCTATGAAGGCGAGCAGACCACGCATTTCTCGGTGGTCGACCGGTCGGGCAATGCGGTCGCCAATACCTATACGCTGAACTTCTCCTATGGCCTCGGGCTGGTGGCCGAGGGCACCGGCATCCTCCTGAACAACGAGATGGACGATTTTGCCGCCAAGGCCGGCGCGGCCAATGCCTATGGCCTGGTCCAAGGCACGGCGAACCTGCCGGGGCCGGGCAAGCGGCCGCTGTCCTCGATGACGCCGACCATCCTGTTTCGCGACGGCAAGGTGGCGATGGTCACGGGGTCGCCGGGCGGCAGCCGGATCATCACCATCACCTTGCAGACCATCCTCAACGTGGTCGAACACCGCATGAACATCGCCGAGGCGGTGGCGGCGCCGCGGATCCACCACCAGTGGCAACCCGACGCGATCGATGTCGAACAGGGTGTATCCGTCGATACGCTGCGGCTGCTGGCGGCACGCGGCCACCGGATCGCGCCGCGCCCGGCCTTCGGCAATGTCAATGCCATCCTGGCGACCGAGCAGGGCTGGACGGGGGCTGCCGACACGCGCCAGCGCGGCACGCTCGCCGCCGGGAATTAGCGGCGGCGGTCCGCCGGAAAACCGTCAAATCGCCAGGAACTGGTCACGCATGGCCGTATCGGACAGCAGCGCGTCCGACGATCCGGTCCAGGGAATCTCGCCCTTCTCGACGACGAAATGCCGGTCGGCAAGCGCGGCGACCGCCTCGATATCCTTGTCGATGACGATCATCGCGAGGCCCGTCGCCTTCAGCTCGCCGAGCCTTGCCCAGATCAGCTCGCGAATGACCGGCGCCAGGCCTTCGGTGGCCTCGTCGAGAATGAGCAGGACCGGATTGGTCATCAGCGCCCGGCCGATGGCGAGCATCTGCTGCTCGCCGCCGGAGAGCTGATGGCCGCCATTGCCGAGCCGCTCGCCGAGGCGCGGAAAGAAGGCCAGCACGCGCTCGAGCGTCCAGGGGTCGCGGCTGGCGCGCCGGTCGGCGCCCGCCATGACCAGGTTTTCCCGGACGGTCAGATTGGGGAAGATGCGCCGTCCCTCGGGCACCAGCCCCAGGCCGAGGCGTGCCAGGCGGTGCGAGGGCAGGCCGTCGATGCGTTCGCCGTTGAAGCGCAGGGTTCCACCTTTCGGCCTGAGCATGCCGGTGATCGACTTCACCGTCGTCGACTTGCCCATGCCGTTGCGGCCGATCAGCGACACCACCTCGCCCGGCCCGACATCGAGCGACAGCCCGAACAGCACCTGGCTTGGACCATAGGCGGCGGCGAGGTCGCGGACTTCGAGCAGCATCAGCGCCTCCTCATTGCTTGTGGCCGAGATAGGCGGCGCGTACGGCCGGATCGGCGCGCACCGCCTCGGGCGTGCCGACCGCGATGACCGTGCCGGCGACCAGCACGGCGATGCGGTCGGCCAGCGCGAAGACCGCATCCATGTCGTGCTCGACCAGCACGATGCCATAGGTCTTCTTCAGGGCGCGGAGCAGGGCGGTCATCGCGGCGGCATCCTGCCGGCCGATGCCGGCCATGGGCTCGTCGAGCAGCAGCAGCGCCGGTTTCATGGCGAGCGCGATGGCAAGTTCCAGCTGCCGTCTTTCGCCATGCGACAGGGCATCGGCGCGGATTGCCTTGCGGGCGCCGAGCCCGGCCTCGTCGAGCGCCGCGCCGGCGGGACCGTCGAGCGAGGGGTCGCCGGCGGCGGAACGCCAGAAGCGGAACGAATGGCCGGACCGCGCCTGCACCGCGAGCCGGACATTCTCCAGCGCGGTGAAGTCGGGCAGCACCGCGGTGATCTGGAACGAGCGGGCGAGCCCCAGCAGGGCGCGCCGGTGCGGCGGGGCATGGGTGATGTCGCGGCCGCGGAACAGGATGGTGCCGGCGGACGGGCTGAGCTCGCCTTGCAGCTGCGCGATCAAGGTGGTCTTGCCGGCACCGTTCGGCCCGATCAGCGCCAGGGTTTCGCCCGGGCGCACGGCGAGACTGACGTCATTGGTCGCGACCAGGCCGCCGAAGGTCTTTCGCAAATGGCGGATCTCGAGCAGGGGCTGGCCGGTCATGGCGTCTCTCCGGCCTTGCCCGGCTTGAACCGGCCGGCGATCAGGCCGGGCAGGTCGGCCAGGCCCCCGCGCAGGAACAAAGCGAGGGCGATGACGATGATGCCGAAGGGCAGGTGCCAGTGGCTGGTATAGCTCGACAGCACCAGTTCGAGCATGAGGAAGACTGCCGCGCCGACGACCGGGCCGGCCACCGTCGTCAGCCCGCCCATGACGCAGATGACGACCAGGTCGCCGGAGCGCGTCCAGGCCATGTCGGCGGGGCTGATGAACTGCTGGCCGATCGCCATCAGGGCGCCGGCGAGCCCGGCGATCGCGCCGGAGAGCGCGAAGGCCACGAGCTTGTAGCGCAGCGGCGCGATGCCGACCGCCGCGACCCGTCTTTCGCTTTGGGCGGTGGCGCGCAGCACCATGCCGAAGCGGCTGTCGACCAGGCGCTGCATGGCGACGAGCACGAGGCCGAGCAGGATCAGGCAGGCGTAATAGAAGGCGGCGCGGTCGGTGACCTCGATCCCGGCGACATGGAGATTGGCGAGGATCTGCAGGCCGTCCTCGCCGCCGTAGCGCTGCAGCGCGACGAAGAAATAATAGAGCATCTGGTTGAAGGCGAGCGTGATCATGATGAAATAGGCGCCGCCGGTGCGGATCGCGACCAGGCCCATGGCCCCCGCCGCTAGTCCCGCCGCCAGCACCGCCAGCGGCACCGAGACGAGCAGGTCACTGGTGCCGGAAAAGATCAGCGGGGCGACGCCGAGGGGCGCCATTTCGACCTCGTGCTGCGCCAGGATCGCGACGACATAACCGCCGATACCGAACAGGCTGGCATGGGCGAGGCTGACGAGGCCGCCGAAGCCGAGCACCAGGTTCAGTCCGACGGCGGCGAGCGCGAAGATGACGATGCGGGTGAACACCCGGATCAGGAAGGGTTCGCCGGCCAGCGCCGCCAGGGCCGGCACGCCGGTGAGAGCCAGCAGGACGAGGAGCACGGGCCAGAGCTTCAGCCAGGGCCGGGTTTGCAGGGCCGGCCGGCCGTGTCGGCGCTTGAGCCGGTCGATCGAGGAGACAGCCGCTTCAGCCATGGACCGGAAACAATCCTTTGGGGCGCCAGGCCAGGATGACCGCCATGGCCAGGAAAATGGCCATGCTGCCGAGCGCGGGAGACAGGAGAACGCGGCCGAACGTGTCGATCAGGCCGATGACGAGGGCGGCGACGAAGGCGCCCTTGATCGAGCCGATGCCGCCGATGACGGTGACCACCAGAGCCAGGATGAGGATCGGCTCGCCCATGCCGACCTGCACCGCCAGGATCGGTCCGGCCATGATGCCGGCGAGACCGGCGAGCGCGGCGCCGGCGGCGAAGACCAGGACGAACACCCGGCCGACGTCGATGCCGAGCGCCGCGGCCATGGCCCGGTCGCTGGCGCCGGCGCGCACCCACATGCCGATGCGCGTCTTCATGATGACGAGATAGAGCGCGCCGGCGACCGCGAGCCCGACCGCCATGATGGCCAGGCGGAACACCGGATAGGCGACGCCCGGAAAGATCTCGACCGCGCCGTCGAGCGCCGGCGGCAAGGCGAAGCGCAGCGGCACGGCGCCCCAGATCAGCTTGACCACTTCGTTCGACACCAGGATCAGGCCGAAGGTGACCAGCACCTGGTCGAGATGCGAACGCCCGTAGAAATGGCGGAGCAGGGTCATTTCCAGGATGGCGCCGATCAGGCCGGTCGCCGGCACCGCGACCAGGACGCCGAGCAGGAACGAGCCCGAGGCATTGGCGACCGCGGCGGCGATGAAGGCGCCGAACATATAGAGCGCGCCATGGGCGAGGTTGATCAGGTTCATGATGCCGAAGACCAGGGTCAGCCCGGCCGACATCAGGAACAGCATGACGCCCAGCTGGACGCCGTTGAGCAATTGCTCGGCGAAGAGGGGAAAGGTCATCGGTGGATCCCAGGGTCAGTGCCGGCCCGAACGGCCATGGTCGACCGGGACCGGCGCGCGGCCGGCCCGGCATGCACTGAAGGCGCGGTTCAGTTGGTCGCCGGCCGCATGCGGCATTCGCCGGCATAGGCATCCGGATAATCCGCGATGATGCGTTCGCGCAGGCCCATGACCAGGCGGCCGCGCTCGTCCTTGACGATCTCGTTCAAATAGAAGTCCTGGATCGGGAAGTGGTTGGTGTTGAACCGGAACCGGCCGCGCACCGTGTCGAAGGTCACGGTTTCCAGGGCGCGCTGGAACGCCGCCTTGTCCTCGATCCGGCCGCCGATCGATTTCAGCGCGGCATCGATCAGCCGCGCCGCGTCGTAACCCTGGGCAGCGTAGGGTGCCGGGATCCGGCCATGCGCCGCCTCGAAATCGGCGACGAATTTGCGGCTCGCGGCATTGTCCAGGCTCTCGCTCCAGAAGCTCGAGGCGAAGGCGCCGAGGGCGGCTTCGCCGATCGCCGGCAGCACGGTCTGGTCCAGCGAGAAGGATGGGCCGTAGAGCGGCACCGTGCCGCGCAGGCCGGCCTGGGCATATTGCTTGACGAAATTGATGCCCATGCCGCCGGGATAGAAGAAGAACACCGCCTCCGGACCGGCGGCGCGCAGTTGCGCGATCTCGGCGGCGTAGTCGAGCTGGCCGAAGGCGGTATAAACCTCGCCGACGATCTCGCCCTTGAAGGTGCGCTTGAAGCCGTTGAGATAGTCCCGGCCGGCCGGATAGTTCGGCGCCATCAGATAGACCCGCCGGATGCCCTTGGCGGTCAGATGCAGGCCCATGGCCTCGGCCGAGGTGTCGTTCTGGAACGCCGCGGCGAAGAAGCGCGGGTGGCAGCCGCGCCCGGCGAGCTGCGAGGGACCGGCATTGACGCTGATGACGAAGGCGCCGGCATCCAGCGCCGGCTTGGCCACCGCCAGCAGCACGTTGGAGAAATTGATGCCGGTGATGATCTGGACGCGGTTGCTCTCGATCATCTTGTCGACGAGCTGGCGGCCGACATCGGGCTTGGCCTGGTCGTCGCCTTCGATGATCTCCACCGGCCGGCCGCCGAGTGTGCCGCCGGTGCTGGCTATGCCCAGGCGGAAACCCAGGAGCAGTTCCTGGCCGAGCTGGCCGGAGGGTCCGGAAAAGGTCGAGACGAAGCCGATCCTGATCGGCGTTCGTGGTGCCTCCTGGGCGTGGGCGGCAAGCGGCACGAGGCCGGCGAATGCCAGTGCGGCGATGATCGATTTCATGGTTCCTCCTGGACGTGTCCGGCCCGATTGATCGGGCTCTTGGGTTTGCGCGGGCTCTTGGGTTTTCGGCAGGTTTTTGGGTTCCGACCTTGGGCCCGGATGCTGGCGTGTCAGGCGGCCATGGCGCGGGCCGCGATCGTGATGGAAATCTCACCCAGGCCGTCGATGCCGCCAGTGATGCGGTCGCCGGCGACCACCGGGCCGACGCCTGCCGGCGTGCCGGTCATGATCAGGTCGCCTGATCTCAGCGCCATCGAGCGCGAGGCGATGGCGATGATCTCCGGCACCGACCAGATGAGGTCGGCAATGTCCTGGTCCTGCTTCACCTCATCATTGACCTTGAGCCAGATGCGGCCGCTGTGCGGATGGCCGATGGCGCTCGCGGCGTGGAGCGGCGCGATCGGCGCCGAGCGGTCGAAACCCTTGCCCCAATCCCAGGGCCGCCCGGCGTCGCGGGCGGCGAGCTGCAGGTCGCGGCGGGTCAGGTCGATGCCGACGCCGTAACCCCAGACATGGGACAGCGCCTCGGCTTCGGGGATATTGGCGCCGTCCCGGCCGATGGCGACGACCAGCTCGATCTCGTAGTGGAAATTGGCGGTCTCCGGCGGATAGGCGATGATCGCGCCGTCATCGACCACGGCATCGGCGGGCTTCAGGAAGAAGAACGGCGGCTCGCGCGTCGGGTCCTTGCCCATTTCGCGGGCGTGGGCGGCATAGTTGCGGCCGACGCAGAAGATGCGGCGCACCGCGAAGCGCTTGCCGGCGGCTGTGGCGACGGAAGCAACGGGCGGGGGCGGCAGAACGAATTCGGTCATGGTGTGCCTCGACCCGCTCAAGCGTTGCCGCGGTCTTCGCGCAGCACGCCGAGCTTTTCCTGCACCGGCCGGTCGGAGAAGCTGAACAGCACCGCGTCTTCGCTTGCCTCGTGCACCACCGGCTTCCAGCTCGGCACCACGAAAATGTCCTTCGGCCCCCATTCGACGACGGTGTCGCCGATGATCGAGCGGCCCCGGCCCTCGACCGGCGTGAACACCGTGGCATCGGTCGAGCGGTAGCGGCTGGAGGTGAAACCCCTGGGCAGCAATTGCAGGAAGGCGCCGATGGTCGGCATGGCGTGCCCGCCGGTCTGCGGATTGACGTAGCGCATCTTCAGGCCGTGGCAGGGATCCCATTCACGGGCGCGCTTCATCTGTTCCAGCGCTTCGCGCGAGCGGGCATAGGGATAGTTGAAGATCGGCGAGGTCAGATTGCCGGGCTGCTGGTCGACCGGCAGCATATTGGCGCCGAAGCGGGCCAGCGAATCGCCTTCGGGCCGGGTCAGGGCCTGCGCGTCGTCGCCGTGATGCTCGATGAAGGACACGTCGAGGAACTGGATCAGCGGGATGTCGAGCCCGTCGAGCCAGAACATCGGCTTGTCCGTCTCGTTGCCATGGTCGTGCCAGGCGTCGGACGGCGTGATGACGAAATCGCCGACCTCCATGCGGGTCCGCTCGCCATTGACCGCGGTATGGGCGCCCGAACCCTCCAGCACGAAGCGCAGCGCCGACTGGGCATGTTTGTGGGCGGGGGCAACCTCGCCGGGCAGGATCAGCTGAACGCCGGCATAAAGCGAGGTGGTGATGCTCGAGCGGCCGCGCAGCCCGGGATTTTCCAGGATCAGGACGCGCCGTTCGGCCTCCTTGGCGGTGATCAGGTCGCCGGCCTCGATCATCGCCGCGCGAATGTCGCTGAAACGCCAGAGATGCGGCACGCAGGCCGATTTCGGTTCCGGCGTGATCAGCGCGCCGAGAACGGTCCAGAGGGCGGTCATGCTCGACTTGTCGATCTTGTCGTAGAAGGCGCGCCGCGCGGGGGTTTCGACGGGTGCGATGGACATGGTCGGCGCTCCTGATCCGGCCGCGAGCGGCCGCTTCTCCCTCGGCCGTCATGATTTGACAGCCCCTTTTCATAAGCATACTTATTGAAAGCATACTGTCAATTGAGTTTGAAGAAGGTCGACCGACATGCTGCTCCATGGCTATTTCCGCAGTTCGGCCAGCTACCGGGTGCGCATCGCGCTCAATCTGAAGGGGCTCGGCGCGACCCAGATGACCCATCACCTGCGCAAGGGCGAGCAGCGCGCCGAAGCCTATCTCGCCTTGAACCCGCAGGGGCTGGTGCCGACGCTGGAGACCGATGACGGCGGGCTGCTGACCCAGTCGCTGGCGATCATCGACTGGCTCGAAGAGCTCAAGCCTTCGCCGGCGCTTCTGCCTTCGGACCCCTGGTCGAAGATGCGCGTGAAGGCTTTCGCATTGACGATCGCCTGCGACATCCATCCGGTGCAGAACCTGAAGGTGCTGGCGCGGCTGCGCCAGCTCGGACTGCCGGAAACCGAGGTTCAGGCGTGGGCGGCCACCGTCAATCGCGACGGCCTCGCGGCCTGCGCGGCCCTGATCGCCGGTGAAGCGGGGCCGTTCTGCTTCGGCGACAAGCCCACCCTTGCCGATATCTGCCTCGTGCCGCAGCTCGCCAATGCCCGGCGTTTCGGCGTCGAGGTCCAGGCCTTTCCCAGGCTGATCGCCGCCGAGCAGGTCTGCGCGGCGCTCGCCGCATTCCGCGACGCGGCGCCCGAGCGCCAGCCGGACGCGGAATGAGCGGTGGGTGAGGCTCTCGACCGCCTGCCCGGGGATCGGTTATCCCGGGAGGCCGGCCGGACTGTCTCACGCGGCCATCGCCGCACGAGACATTCCGGCGAGGATGGAGTTCCCTCGTCATGTCGTTGCCGCTGCTCTACGCCAAGCCCGGCTATCTGATCCGCCGCGCGCAGCAGATCGCCGTCGCCATCTTCCTCGAGGAAACCGCCGATCTCGACCTGACGCCGGTGCAATATGCCGCGCTCTATGCCATTCGCGAACATCCCGGCATCGATGCGACGCGGCTCGCCGGGCTGATCGCCTTCGACCGGCCGACCGTCGGCGGGGTTCTCGAACGGCTGGAAGGCAAGGGCTGGATCGCCCGCAGCGGCAGCCCCTCGGACAAGCGCATCAAGCTGCTGGCCCTGACGGCGGAGGGCGCCGATCTCCTGGAGCGGGCCGAGCCGGCGGTGCAAAGGGCCCAGGAGCGGATCGTCGGCCCGCTCAAGGGGCCCGACCAGGACAAGCTGGTGGCGCTGCTGATCGATCTCGTGACGCTGAACAACGAGGCTTCGCGCGCACCGCGCCGCGGCCTGGAGCCATGACCTGCGGCCGGATCGGCGCGGCAGGGCATTTCAGCGCGGCAGGGCCGCCAGGAAGTCGCTGCCGCATTGGCCCGAGACATGGCGGCAGGTCGCCAGAAGCGCGTCGATCGCGGTTTGCTCCAGCGGCCGCACATCGGGTTCGGCGCCGACCAGAGTCAGCGCCGCGACGGCCTCGTCCTGGGCATCGAGGACCGGCGCGCTGATCGCGGCCAGGCCTGGAATGACGGTCGAATCGGCGGTGTCGTAGCCGCGGCTCCGGACAAGCGCGAGACGCGCGGTGAGATCGGCGGACCCATCGTCCGCGCCGATGAGCTTGGCCACGGGCTTGGGCGGCAGGAAGGCGAGCAGCACGCGTCCGGTGGCGGACTGGGTTAGCGGCAAGGTGGCACCGACCGCCAGCGTCGTCATGAACGGCACCCGGCTGCGCTGCCAGCGGACGATGACCGGACCGTTGTCTCCGAGCACGTTGAGCAGCACGGTGAGGCCGGTGGCCTCGCACAGCGCCGGCATGGCCTCCATCGCCAGTGCCAGCGGGTCGACGCGGCTCAGCGCCTCGGCGCCGAGGCGAATGGCGAGCGGGCCGAGATCGTAGAAACCGGTGGCGCCGTCCTGGCGGGCGAGCCGGCGGGCGACCAGGCTCGAGAGATAGCGATGGGCGAGGCTCGCCGGCATGTCGGTGGCCCGGGCGAGATCGCGCAAGGGCGCGGCGCGACCGGCCTCGATCAGGGCGACCAGCATGTCGACGGCCTTGTCGGCTGAGCCGATGCCCCGGCGCGGCGCATCCGTCTCGGCGTCGTCCTCGACCGGCCCAGGCTTCATCGCCATCCAGCCCTACTCCATGGCCGCCCGGAAAGCCTGAGGGATCGGCTGCCCCATGAGCCGCCCGGCCGGGTCGCGGCCGACCCAGGCCCGGTCTTCGTAGCCGGTCACGATCGGTTTGTCCGCATGGGAGAGGCAATAGTCGACCCGGAAGCGCCGGTCGTGCCAGGCGACGATGGTCGCCGTGGCGACCAGCTCGTCGTCATGGGTGGCGGGGCCCCGGAATGCGGCGTGAGCCTCGACAATGGCCGTGCCGACAATGCCGAAGCGGTCGCGCAGGATGCGCTGGCTGAAGCCCCGGCTGCGCAGGAAGCCCTGAAAGGTCCGATCGAAGAGATCGAGATAGCGCGGGTAATAGACGATGCCCGCCTCGTCGCAATCGCCCCATTCGATGGTGAAACGCGTCTGAAAGCCTGGCTCCGGCACGGGCGCTTTCCTCACATTCACGCTCTTGCGTTCTCTTTTGGATAATGCTTTTCATATTGTCAAATTCGCAAGAGCCGCGCCACGAGCCGGCCACTGTCGGAGGAGCATCAATGCGTATCGCTGTCCTGGGCGCCGGACCGGCCGGCCTGGTCTTCGCGACCTTGTGGAAACGGCGCCATCCCGACGACGAGCTGATCGTGGTCGAACAGAATACCGCCGACGCCACCTTCGGTTTCGGCGTGGTGTTTTCCGATCGGGCGCTGGACTTCCTGCGCGAGGACGACCCGGAGACCCACGGGCTGATCGCGCCCCGGATGCAGACCTGGTCGGACATCACGCTGGTCCATCGCGGCCAGTCGATCGCCATCGACGGCATCGGTTTTTCCGCCATCGGCAGGCTGGAGCTCTTACGCCTGCTGCAGCAGCGCGCCCGCGAGGTCGGCGTCGCGCCGGTCTATGGACGGGCGGTGCAATCGCTCGACGAATTCGGCCCGGTCGACCTGATCGTCGGTGCCGACGGGGTCAATTCGCTCGCCCGCCGCAGCCGTGCGGCCGAATTCGGCGCGACGCTGAGCCATCTCGACAACCGGTTCGCCTGGTATGGCGTCGCGAAGCGGTTCGAGACGCTGACGCAGAGCTTCGTCGAGACCGATCTCGGCGTCTTCAACGCCCATCACTACCGCTACCAGCCCGACATGAGCACCTTCATCGTCGAATGCGACCCCGAGACCTTCGCCCGCGCCGGTTTCGCCGCGATGGACGAGGATCAGTCACGCGCCCTGTGCGAGCGTGTCTTCGCCGAGGCGCTCGGCGGCCAGCCGTTGATCTCCAACCGCTCGGTCTGGCGCAATTTCCCCAAGCTGCGCACCGCGCGCTGGCATGCCGGCAATATCGCGCTGGTGGGCGATGCCCTGCACACCGCGCATTTCTCGATCGGCTCGGGCACCCGGCTGGCGATCGAGGACGTCATCGCCCTGGTCAAGGCGCTGGAGGCCGAACCGAGGGACGTCCAGGCCGCCTTGGCGGCCTATGAGGCGAAACGCCGACCGATCGTCGAGAAGATTCTGCGCGCGGCCGATGCTTCGGCCCATTGGTACGAGGGCTTCCGCGAGCATATGCGGCTACAGCCCTACGATCTCGCGATGAGCTATGTGACCCGCTCCGGCCGGGTCGACAAGGATCGCCTCGCGGCGGTCGCGCCGCGCTTCGTCGCGGCCTATGACGCGGCGGTGGCGGCATGACCATGGCCATTATCGATGCCGTGCCGCGCGACGGCGCGGCCGCGCGCGAAATCGATTTCGCGCTGCCCGAGCGCTACAATGCCAGCGCCATCCTGTTCGACAATATCGCCGCCGGGCATGGCGACCGGATCGCCGTCCATTGCCCGCTCGGCGACGTCACCTATGGCGCGCTGGCGCAACAGGCCGCGCGGTTCGGCCAGGGCCTGCGGTCGCTGGGGCTTTCGCGCGGCGAGCGGGTGCTGATGCTGCTCGACGACACACCGGCCTATCCCGCCGCCTTTTTCGGCGCGATCCGGGCGGGTTTCGTGCCGGTCATGGTCAATACGCTGACGCCGCCGGAGCTCGTCCGCTATTACCTCGACGATTCCGCGGCGCGGGTGGCGATCGTCGAACCGGAATTTGCCGGCCTGATGGCCTCGCTCGCCGATGCCGGCGCGAAGCTCGATCGCATCATCGTCGTCGGCGACCAGGTGGCCGCCGGTCTCGTCACGACGGCGCGGGTGACCATGGCGTCGCTCTGGCTCGCCGGCTTCGACGACGATCTCGCAGCCGCCGATACCCATCGCGACGACATGGCCTTCTGGATGTATTCGTCCGGATCGACAGGACGGCCCAAGGGCATCGTCCATCTCCAGCACGACCTGGCCTATACGGCCGCGAGCTATGGCCGGCATGTGCTGGCTTTGGGCGCCGGCGATATCTGCTTCTCGGTGCCGAAGATCTTTTTCGCCTATGGCCTCGGCAATTCGCTGACCTTTCCGTTTTCGGTCGGCGCGGCCTGCCTGCTGCTGCCGGGCCGGCCGGAGCCGCGCGTCGTGCTGGATTGCATCGAGCGCTATCGCCCCAGCGTGTTTTTCGGGCTGCCGACGCTCTATACCGCGTTGATCAATGCCGGGGAGGCTGCCGCCACCGATTTCTCGTCGCTGCGCCTGTGCCTGTCCGCGGCCGAGGTGCTGGCCAACGAAACCGCCGCCGCCTGGAAGGCGATCTCCGGCCTCGACATCGTCGAGGGGCTCGGCTCGACCGAGGCGCTGCACATCTATCTGTCCAACCGGGCCGGTCGCAGGAGGGCCGGCGCCGCCGGCCTGCGGGTGCCCGGTTACGAGGTGAGGCTCACCGATCGCGATGGCCGCGATGTCGCCGACGGCGAGGAGGGCATCCTATGGGTGCGCGGCGATTCGAGCGCGCCGCTCTACTGGAACCGGCCGGACAAGACCGCCGAGACCTTTCGCGACGGCTGGATCTGGACCGGCGACCGGTTCGTCCGCGACGCCGAAGGCTTCTTCACCTTCAAGGGCCGCGCCGACGACCTCATCAAGGTGTCCGGGCAATGGGTCTATCCGCTCGAAATCGAGCTGGCGCTGGCCGATCATCCGGCCGTGCGCGAATGCGCGGTCATGGGGGTCGAGCTGCCGGACCGGCGCATGACGCTGCGCGCCTTCGTCGTGTCGCGTGACGGCGCGGCCGATGCCGGCCGCACCGCCGAGCTGCAGGCCTATGTGAAGCAGAGGCTGTTGCCGTATAAATATCCCCGGCGCATCGATTATCTCGACGCATTGCCGAAGACCGGCTCGGGCAAGATCGATCGGCAGGCGCTGCTGTCGCGGCCGGCGGAGATTTCGCGCTGACAGGAGGATGCCATGCAGGCAGCAGCGCGGGCCATCGGCGAGGGTGCCTTCATCCGCCGGCTGTCGGATCCGCGTGCCGCGCCCGGCGCGGTGCTGCCGCCATTGCCGCAGGACAGTGAATTCGCCCATCGCTCGGCCGACCGGCAGGATATCTTCCTGCGCAGCGCGGTCGATAACGGTATTTCCGCCGTGTTCGGACGGTTCAGGCTCGGCCGGCCGGTGACGGTTCACCTGCATCCGGGCCCGCAGCTGCTGCTGACCTTCTTCATGGCCGGCGACATCACCGGCGAGACGATCGGACGGCATCCGGGCTCGCTCGGCTTCCGCACCGGCCATGCCCATCTGCGCGCGCCCAATGCCAGGGGCGGGTTCAACGTCCATCTGCCGGCGGGCCCGGCCACCTTCCTGCAGATCCGGATGGCGCCCGCGGCGCTGGCGCGCCTGGTCCGCGACCTCGCCATCGACCTGGATGGCCGGGGGATGGCGCTGCTGGAGGCGCATGACGGACGTGTGCTGGCCAATACGCCATGGTCCGGCCGTGAACGCTCCATCCTCGAGGGTTTCCAGCCCTGGGACACCAGCGAGCGCATGATGCTGAGCGCGCTGTCCGGGCGCGGCGGCGAGCTCGTCTGCGCCTTTCTCAAGCGCTCGGCCGCGGCCGGCGTCGGCTCGCTCCGCACCGACGGGGCGGATGTCGCGTTTCGCAATCTGCTCGAAGGCCATGCCGACCGGGCCGTTCCGACCCGGCTCAAGGCAATCGAGGCGACCACCGGCTATGCCCGTTCGACGCTCTGGCGCGCCAGCAAGGCGCGGCACGGCGAGGCGCCGGCGCGCATCATGCGCCGCGAGCGCCTCGACCGGGCGCTTGCTGAGCTGCGCTCGACGGAGCGGACCGTTATCGCCATCGCGCTCGATGCCGGCTGGGCCTGTCCGTCGAAATTCGCGCGGGCCTTCCGCGACCATTTCGGTTGTTCGCCTAGCGCCGCGCGGCGGGGCGGATTGCGCTAAAAGGCCTCGCTCCGCGCAACATTCGGCCTCACCGGGGGTTTTTGCCGCCGCTAAACTCCTTCCGGTGTCACGGAGGAGGGCCGGATGGATCGCCGTCAGTTCATCATCGGCGCGGCGGGCGCCGCCGTCGCAGGGCAGGCCCATGCCCAGGCCTTTCCGAGCCGTCCGATCGTCTTCATCGTTCCCTATTCCGCCGGCGGTCCGCTTGATGCCACCGCGCGCATGGTCGGCGAAGGCCTCGCCCGGCGGCTCGGCCAGGGCGTGGTGATCGAAAACCGCACCGGCGCCAGCGGCATGCTGGGCGCCAATGCGGTGGCGCGGGCCGAGCCGGACGGCCACACCGTGCTGTTCACGGTGATCGATACCCAGGTCAACAACGTCGCCCTGTTCAAGAGCATCGCCTACGACCCGATCAAGGATTTCGCGCCGATCACCCAGGCCTTCCTGGCGCCAATGATCCTGGTCACAAGCGCCAAGTTCACCGCCAGGACCCCGCAGGAATTCGCCGAGCAGGCCAAGGCCTCGGGCCAGCCCCTGTCGTTCGGCTCCTGGGGCATCGGCGGCTCGGCGCATCTCGCCGGTGAGGCGCTGTGGAACCGCCATTTCAAGCTGAACCTCGCCCATGTGCCCTATCGGGGCGAGGCGCCGATCGTCAACGACTTGATCGCCAACCAGATCGCCGTGTCCTTCGCCTCGATCGCCAATACCCGCCAGCATATCGAGCAGGGCGCGCTCCGGGCGCTCGCCGTATCCGGCCTCAGGCGCTCCCCCGCCTTGCCCGACCTGCCGACGCTGACCGAGCTCGGCCTCGACGACCCGGTGTTCAAGATCGGCATCTGGCTCGGCGCCTTCGCGCCCGGGCGGACGCCCAGGCCGATCGTCGACAAGCTGGCCACTGAAATGCGCGCGGTGGTCCGCGGCCCCGAGGTCGCCGAGCGCATGGGCAAGCTCGGCTTCGAGCCGATCGCTTCGTCGCCGGACGAATTCGCGGCGAGCCTCGCCGGCGAAATCGTGACAATCAAGGCAGTGTTCCGCGATCTCGGGATCGAACAGCAGTGACCGACCCGATCGACCGGCTGATCGATCATGCGGCGCGTGTCCGGGTGTCGGACATTCCGGCTGCCACGGTGGCTTTCCAGCGGTGCCGCGTGCTGGACAATCTCGGCTGCCTCGCCGCCGGTCACGACCAGGCCGGTACCGCGGCGGCGCTCACGCTTGCCCGGCGCTGGAGCGGCGCCGCCGAGGCGACCGTCATCGGATCGGCCGAGCGGCTGGCAGCCCCCCAGGCGGCCTTCGTCAACGCGGTGCGGGCGCGGGCTCTCGATTTCTGCGATGTCCTCTCGCCCGGCTGGCACCCGAGCTCGTCGGATGTGCCGGTGGCTTTGGCCGCGGCCGAACTGTCCGGGGCGAGCGGCGCCGACGTCCTGGCGGCGCTGGCGGTCGGACAGGATGTCGGCCAGCGGATCAATCGCGCCGCGCAAGCCAATGGCTTTTTCTACCGCGGCTTCGATTCGAACATTCTCGGACTGTTCTCCGGCGCGGTGATCGCCGGCCGGCTCCTCGGCCTGTCGCGCGACGCGCTCGGCCATGCGATCGGCCTGGCCTTCGATTTCGGCATCGGCACGTTCCAGCACTATCAGGACAAGGCGCTGGCGGTCAGGATCAGCCAGGGCCTGGTCGCCCGCCACGCGCTGGAGGCTGTCCTGATGGCGGCGGCCGGCATTAGCGGTCCGCGCCGGGTTCTGGCCGGCGAGACCGGCTTCTTCCGGCTCTACGCCCCGGCCGAGGCCGAGCTTGCGGTCCTGGACGAAGGGCTGGGGCAGCGTTTCCTTGGCGAGGAGGCGACCTGTTTCAAGCTCTATCCGAGCTGCGGCGTGACGCTGGCGCTCACCGAGACGCTATTGGACGCCCGGCGCGGCGGTGACCTGAGGCCGGCCGACATCGCCGAGGTCGCGATCCGCATTTCGCCGACCATGCGGGTCATTTGCGGCGGCGCCTATGCGCCGACCACGACACCCGAGATCGATGCGCAGTTCAGCGTGCGCTACGTCGCCGCCAATGCCATGCTGCGCGGCCGGTCGACGCTCGCCGAATTCACGGCCGCCGCGGCAACCGCGCCCGATGTCATTGCCTTTGCCGGCCGGATGGCCATCGCGGAAGAGCCGGCCTTCACCCATTTCGACCAATGCGAAGCGACCATCCGCCATTCCGACGGGTCGCAACTGGTGCTGCCGGCGCAGTTTGGCCGCGGCTGGCCGCAAAACCCGGCCTCGTCGGACGATCTCGCCGCGAAGTTCCGGCAATGCGTGGTCTTTTCCGGTCGCGAAACCTGGATCGGCCGCGCCGACCGCCTGATCGCCGCGATCGACGGCCTGGCCGAGGCGCCCGGCGTCGGCGCCCTGGTCGAGGCCTTCGCGGCATGACCGGCCCCGGGCTCTTCAACAGGCCGCTGATCGGCCTCGTCGGCGGCATGAGCTGGCATTCGACCGCGCGCTATTACCGGCTCCTGAACGAAGCCAGCGAGACCCGGCGCGGCGGCGGGTCGACGGTCGAAAGCCTCGTCTACACGCTCGATTTCGCGCCGCTGTTCCAGCTTGCCTCGGCCGGCGACTGGGACGGCGTCGCCCGCCATGTCGGGCGCGCGGCCGAGAGCCTGGAAGAGGCCGGCGCGCGCTGTGTCGCGCTGACCGCTGTCACCGCCCACCGGGTGTTCGACGGGCTGGCCGGCGCGCTGCATGTGCCGTGCCTGCACGTGCTGGATCCGGTCGGCTTGTTCCTGCGGCGAAGCGGCTGCCGGCGGATCGGCGTGCTGGCGACCCGCTTCGCGGCCGGCCAGGACTTTTTCGACGATCGCCTGGCACAGGCCGGCATCGGCACGGTATTGCGGCCGGCCGGCGACGACCAGGCGCTGATCGACGCGATCATCGAGACCGAGCTGACCCAGGGGCGCGTCACCGCGGCGGCCCGGCGGACCGTCGATGCCGTCGCCGGCCGGCTGCGTGCGCGCGGCGCCGAGGCCATCCTGCTCGCCTGCACCGAGCTGCCGCTGCTCTACCAGGGCGGGCCGGCGCCGGCCGATATCGTCGATGCCGTCGCCTTGCACGTGAATGCCCTTCTCGATCATGCGGAGCCAATGCCGTGAGCGACAATCCGATCGAAGCGATCGACCATCTCCTGACCTATGTGCGCGATCTCGACGCCGCCGCCCGCTTCTTCGACGCGCTCGGCTTCACGCTGACGCCGGAGAGCCGGATCGACGCCATGGGCATCGTCAACCGCCTGATCCTGTTCCCGGAGACCGTGGGCGGCTCGGCCAATTTCATCGAATTGATGAGCGTCTCCGATGCCGGCCGTCTACCGCCGGCCATGGCGCGGCTGCTCAGCGGCGAGGAGGGCATCAAGTCGATGGTGCTGTCCTTCCCCGACGCCGCCAAGGCGCATGCCCATCTCACCGGGCTCGGCTGCCCGTTCGCGCCGCCGGTCCATGTCCGGCGCGAATGGACGATATCGGCGACCGAGTCGGTCTGGCCGGAATTCGACGTGCTGCTGCCGATCGACGACGTGGTGACCTTCAATGGCTGCCGCTACCACAATGTCGCGCTTTACCGCCGTCCGGCCTGGACCGAGCACCGCAACGGCGCGCGCGCTTTCGACCGGGTCGATTGCCGTGCCGGCGATCCGCCCAGGGTCGCGCGGCGCCTCGCCGCCATTTTCGGCCGCCCGGACACGGCGAGCGCTGGGGATCATCGCGTCGCGGTCGGCAAGGTGGCGCTGGCGGTGACGCCGGAGCCATCTGGCCCGGCCGCGGATGGCGCGGTCGCCCGCTTCACCGGCTACCGGGTCGCCGGCGCCTCGCTCGACCATGTCGCGGCCGCGCTGGCGCGCCTCGGCGTGGCGGGCATGCTGCCGAATGGCGGGCTGGCGGTGCCGGCCGGCCTGTCTTTCGGCCAGCGGATCGAATTCGCCGCCTGACGGCTTTTGGCGGAATCGGGCGGGCGCGGCCCGCAAGAGGATCGCCGCCGGCTCGCTCGCGATCCGCGCCTCAGCCGGTCGCCACCCGTGCCTCACCCGTGCGTCACGCGTTCTTGGCCATTGACGGGCGCACCGGTTTGTTCTCATTATGTTCCAATGAGCAGACGGCGAATCATCCACGCATTCGATGCAGGCCCGCCCCCGGTTCTGGCGGTCGCTGGCCTTGCGGCGCGCTTTCATGCCTGGCGCGGCATTTCCGGCCGGCGCTATCTGGCGACCGTCTATCCGGCAAGCAATCCGCCGGCCTATGAGGGCGCGGTGATGGTGCTGGCGCGGCGCGAGACCGACGGCACCAGGCTGGCGGTCTGGGCCGGGCGCGCGCCGTGCTCGGCGCGGGCGCTCGCTCGCCTTGCCCAGATGAAGCGGGCCGACGAGGTGCATGTCCACCTGATCGCCGAAAACGAGCAGGAACGCGCGACCGTGGCCGCAGATCTCGCCACGCCGGTGGCCGCGCTGGCCGCGGCCGCCTGAATCCCGCGGCTCAATTCCAGGTCTCAAGTCCCGCGGCGCCGGCCGCCGGCCGCTGGCAGCCGGCCCCGGGGGCCCCGGTCAGGGCTTCAGGATGACCTTGCCCTTGGCCTTGCGGCTGGCGATCTCGTTCAGCGCGTCGGCGATCCGCTCCAGCGGATAGGTCGCGTGGACATGCAGCGACAGTTTCTTTTCGGCGGTCCAGCGGGCGACCTGTGCCAGGTTCTCGCTGTTCGCCTTGGGGCTGCGCTGGGCAAAGGCCCCCCAGAACACGCCGCGAATGTCGCAGCTCTTCAGCAAGGTCAGGTTCAGCGGGATCTTCGGGATCTCGCCGCCGGCGAAACCGATGACCAGGAAACGGCCCTCCCAAGCGATCGCGCGCAGCGCCGGTTCGGCATATTTGTCGCCGACGGGATCGTAGATGACGTCGGGACCCTTGCCGCCGGTCAGCGCGCGCAGCCGCTCCTTCAGGTCCTCGGTCGCATAGTTGATCACCTCGTCGGCGCCATGGGCCTTGCAGAAGGCGAGCTTGTCGTCGGTCGAGGCGCAGGCGATGACCCGGGCGCCCATGGCCTTGCCGAGCTCGATCGCGGCGAGGCCGACGCCGCCGGCGGCGCCGAGCACCGCCAGAGTCTCGCCGGGCTTCAGCTGGGCGCGGTCCTTCAGGGCGTGAATGGTCGTGCCATAGGTGATGATGAGGCCGGCGGCCTGCTCGTCGGTCAGGGCATCCGGGATCGGCGCCAGCGCGCTAGCCTGCGCCACGATCTGGGTGCGGGCCGCGCCGAAGGACAGATTGCCGGCGACCCGGTCGCCGATCTTGAAGCCGGCGACGCCGTCGCCGAGGCTGAGAATACGGCCGGCGAATTCGGAGCCCGGCGAGAACGGCATGGGCGGCTTCACCTGATACATGTTCTTGATGATCAGGTTGTCGAAGAAGTTGAGGCCGACAGCGGTGACCGCGACCACGACCTCGCCGGGACCGGCGCTCGGATCCGGCAGTTCCTCGATGACCAGGCTCTCGGGCGGCCCGAAGGTCTTGCACAGAACGGCTTTCATGGATGTCGTCTCCCTTGGTCCGGACACACCACCAGCCGGGGCGCCGCAGGTCAACCTCGGCCGAACGGTCGGCAAAGCCGAGCCGCGGCAGGCCGGGGGTCCCGCGCCGGCGGCCGGGCGCGCGTGCTTAACGGATCGTTGAAGACCATGGCGCTACGTCACATGTGGGTCGTGAGACCGCCGCAATCGATGGTATAATTCCGGGAATGTCGCGAACGCCTACATGGGCCGCGCCAAGCGCCGAGCCGAATGTGACCCCCGTCACGGAGCCGCGGGAACGGGGACGCTGGCTGTTTCGCCCGGCTCCCGTCGTCATGGTCCTTTGCCTGATCGGTCTCACCGCGCTCGCCGCCGGTTTCATCCCCTTCGTCCGTTCGGCGACGCGGGTCGCCGCCGCGGGCGGGCCGCGGGCCGAGGCGATCGTCGCCATGACCGGCGGATCATCCAGGATTTCCGATGCGATCGCACTGCTCGGCACCGGCAAGGGGCGGCGGCTGTTGATTAGCGGCGTCAATCCGATGGTCGGCGAGCGGGAGCTGGCGCGCCTGATCCCGGGTTCGGCGGCCTTGATGCAGTGCTGCATCGATCTCGACCATCGCGCCCTCAATACCCTCGGCAATGCCATGGAAACCGGCAAATGGGTGCGCGCCAACGGCTTCCGTTCGGTGCTGGTGGTGACGTCGAGCTATCACATGCCGCGCACCATGCTGGAACTGCAGCGCATCCTGCCGGACGTGGAACTGATCGCCAATCCGGTGCCGACCGAGGCGATGAAGCGCAATGTCTGGTGGAAAGATCCGCCAAGTCTGAAGATTCTGAGCTTCGAATATGCCAAGTACTTGATGGCCGCCGTGCGGCTCCGGTTGGATATCCCGACCGCCGAACCGCGAACGGCGCGTGCCTCGACCTATTGAACTCCGCCTCGGGCGGGAGGACCCGCCTGATGCTGCTGCTGCGTTCGGCCCTGTTCAATCTGTTCTTCTATCTCTGGACCCTGCTGCTGCTGATCATCCTGATGCCGACGCTGGTCTGGCCATCGGGCAACCCGATCCTGTTCATCGGCTGGGTCTGGGGCCGCGGCAATCTCTGGGCGCTCCGGGTCATCTGCAACCTGCATGTCACGTTTCGCGGCCTGGACAAGATCCCCGGGGGGCCGCTGCTGGTCGCCGCCAAACATCAGTCCGCCTGGGAAACCTTCGCTTTTTTCGTGCCGTTCCGCCGGCCGGCCTATGTGTTCAAGCGTGAGCTGATCTATCTGCCGCTGTTCGGCTGGGTCATCTGGAGAGCCAGGCAGATCCCGGTCGATCGCGGCAAGAAGGGCGGCACGCTGGCCTCGATCACGCCGGGCGCCCGCGACGCGCTGCAGCGCGGCCAGCAGGTCATGATCTTCCCGGAAGGCACGCGCCGCGCGGTGGGCGCGCCGCCCGACTACAAATATGGCGTCACCCATCTCTATCAGGCGCTCGGCGTGCCGTGCCAACCGGTGGCGCATAATGCCGGCCTGTTCTGGCCGCGCCGGTCGTTCCTGCGCCGGCCCGGCACCGTCATCGTCGAATGTCTCGATCCGATCCCGCCCGGCCTGCCGCCCGAGGAATTCGCCGACAGGCTGAAGGCCGCCATCGAGACGGCGACCGACCGGTTGGTCGCCGAGGCCGGTGCCTGAGCGGCCGGCCGCCGCGGTTCAGCCGGCTGGATGGAAGAAGTCGTAGACCGCCTTGGCGGTCGCGGCATTGATGCCGGGGGCGCGCTGCAGGTCCTCCAGGCTCGCCCGCTCGATCGCCTTCAGCGTGCCGAAATGGTTGAGCAGGGCGCGCTTGCGCGACGGCCCGATGCCGGCGATTTCGGCGAGGCCCGCCTCCTTGATGTCCTTCTTGCGCCGGCCGCGATGGGTGCCGATGGCAAAGCGATGCGCCTCGTCGCGCAGGCGTTGGACGAAATAGAGCACGGGATCGCGCGGCTCGAGCCGGAACGGTTCACGCCCCGCCATATGGAAGGTCTCGCGGCCGGCCTCGCGATCGCGTCCCTTGGCGATGCCGACCATCGGCACATTGGCGATGCCGAGATCGGTCAGGATCTGGCGGGCCGCGGAGAGCTGGCCGGGGCCGCCGTCGATCAGCACCAGGTCGGGCCAGGCCGACTGGTCGTCTTCGCCATCGGCCGGCGGCGCCGCCGGCGCCTCGACGCCATCCTTCAAGAGGCGCTTGAAACGACGCTCCAGCACCTCGCGCATCATGCCGAAATCGTCGCCCGGCGCGATGTCGGACTTGATGTTGAAGGTCCGGTAATCCTTGCGGCGGAAGCCCTCGGGGCCGGCCACGATCATGCCGCCGACGGCATTGGTGCCCATGATATGGGAGTTGTCATAGACCTCGACGCGGCGCGGCGGCTTGTCCAGCCCGAAGGCTTCGGCAAGGCCGCTCAGCAGCTTCAGCTGCGAGGCGCTTTCGGCGAGCTTGCGGCCGAGCGCCTCGCGGGCATTCTGTAGGGCGTGGTCGACCAGGTCCTTCTTCTCGCCGCGCTTCGGGGTCGCCACCTCGACCCGCCGGCCGGCGCGGGTCGACAGGGCCTCGCCGAGCAGACCCTGGTCTTCGACCTCATGCGACAGCAGCACCAGCGAGGGCGGCGGCTTGTCGTCATAGAACTGCGCAACGAAGGAGCCGAGCACTTCGGCGGCCTCGATCGAGCGATCGGCGCGCGGGTAATAGGCCCGATTGCCCCAGTTCTGGCCGGTGCGGAAAAAGAACACCTGGATGCAGGTCTGGCCGCCCTGCTGGGTGGCGGCGAAGACGTCGGCCTCCTCGACGCCGCGCGGATTGATGCCCTGGGTCGCCTGGACCGCCGACAGGGCGGCCAGCCGGTCGCGATAGACCGCGGCGCGCTCGAATTCGAGATTCTCGGCGGCCTGCTCCATCTGGGTCGCCAGCACCTGCTTGACCACCTGGCTGCGGCCGGAAAGGAACAGCTTGGCCTCGTTGACCAGGGCGTCATAGCCCTCCTTGCCGATCTCGGCCGTGCACGGGCCGGAGCAGCGCTTGATCTGGAACAGCAGGCAGGGGCGGGTGCGGCTCTCGAAGACCGGATCCGCGCAGGAGCGGATAAGGAAGGCGCGTTCCAGCGCGTTGATGGTGCGCCCGACCGCCTGGGCCGAGGCGAAGGGGCCGAAATAGTCCCCCTTCATCGAGCGCGCGCCGCGGTGCTTGGCAATGCGCGGCGAAGCATGGTCGCCGGTGATCAGGATATAGGGAAACGACTTGTCGTCGCGCAGCAGAACGTTGAATCGCGGCCTGAGCTGCTTGATCAGGTTGGCTTCGAGCAGCAGCGCCTCGGTCTCGGTGCTGGTCGAGACGAATTCCATCGCGGTGGTCGCCGCCACCATGCGGGCGATGCGCGTCACCAGGCCGACCGGGCGGGTGTAGGAAATCACCCGCTTGGTGATCGACTTGGCCTTGCCGACATAGAGGACCTCGCCGCTCGCATCGATCATGCGGTAGACGCCGGGTCCCTTGGGGGCGTGGCGGACCGCCTCCTTGATCACGTCGATGCCGGCGGCGAGCGGGCCGGCGGCCGGCGCCGCGTCGTCGTCGGCGACCAGATCCAGCACGAGCTCGTCGGCCTCGTCCGTCTCGGGCAGGTCGAGATCGGTCAGGTCGGGTTCGAGATTGGCGGGTCCGGATTGCGGCGTCATGGAAAAGTATCTGTCTCTGAACGGCGTAGCGGCGGCCTGCGCCGCGAGGGAATCGGTCGTGCCTGAGGCGGAGCCTACTCCTTGATGCCCCAGACGTCGGCAGTCTTCCAGGCCAGATGCTGGCCGGAATCGACCGCGATGGTGGTGCCTGTCACGGTGTGGGCGCAGGCCAGATAGACCACCGCGTCGGCGACCGATTCCGGGGTGCTCGGGCGGCCGAGCAGCGTCGAGGCCGCCTGACGCTCGAAATCGGCGGCGTCCTGGCGTTCATTGGCGAAGGTCGGGCCGGGGGCGACCGCATTGACGCGGATCCGCGGCGCCAGCGCCTGCGCCATGGTCTGGGTCGCCGCCTGCAGGGCGATCTTGGTCAGCGTGTAAGAATAGAATTGCGGTGTCAGCTTGAACACCCGCTGGTCGACGATATTGACGATCGAGGCGCCGTCGGGCGCCTGCGCGGCGAAGTCCTGGGCGAGGAAGGACGGCGTCTGCAGATTGACGCGGAATTGTCGGTTCCAGCCCTCGCGCGTCAGGGTCCCCAGATGGTCTTCCTCGAATTCGCTGGCATTGTTGACCAGCAGGCTCAGGGGACCGAGCGCGGCCCGGGCCGCACCGACGAGCCGGTCGACGGCTTGCGGATCGGCGAGATCGGCGACGATCACGGCGGCCCGGCCGCCGCGGCCGCGAATCGCCGCGGCCAGCGCTTCACCCTCCGCGACCGAACGATTGACGTGGATGACCACGCCGAAACCGGCCATGGCCAGGGCTTCGGTGATCGCCCGGCCGATGCGCCGGGCGCCACCGGTGATCAGCGCGGTCTCGGTGCGGGCTAATTCCAGTCCGGGCATGTCCTGTGGGGGCATCGGGTCTCGATTGATCTCGGAATAGGCTCCATGGGAAATAGGCGCGCTGGTGCATTTGTGCCACGGGTGCGGATCAGACCGGCGATCCAGCAGCCGCCAGTTACCGCGGCGGCCTGTGCTTGCCGTCCGGCGGCCGATCGGCCGGCCGCCAGGATCCGTCGTTGTTGCGCCGCGGTATTCGGCCCGGCCGATCCTCGGGTCGCCGCGCCCCTGCCACGATTGCGCCACATGCTGAAAGATGTCATGCATCAATACGAAATCATTAGTGCGGAAATGTAAGTATATATTTGAATAGTAACCTTTTATTTCCAAACATTACGCGAAGATGATGCCTCATTTCAGCCAATAACCGATGGAAATGACAGCGTCGATCGTTCATGGACGATCGCGTGTGGTTCGATTGGTAACGCTCCATTAACGACGGGGCCATTCATCCCGCGAAAACTTGAATGAATGCGGTTATAGATTGTTCACCGCATTGGATCTGGGACGGTCCGCGATGGAAACGCATTCCTCGTGACGTTCGTGGGACAGGAGTTGACGATGAAAAAGATCATTTGGGCCGCCGCGACTGCCGCCCTGCTTGCCACCCCGGCTTTCGCAGCCGACCTGCCGCGTCGCGGCGCCTATCCGGAAGCCGTCTACGTGCCGGTCGCCCCGGCCGGCATCTGGACCGGCTTCTATGTCGGCGCCAATATCGGCGCGAATTTCTCGTCGAGCTTCAACAACAACGCGGCCTTCAGCCTCGGCGGCGCCTCCGGCTTCACCGGCGGCCTGCAGGCGGGCTACGACTACCAGGTCAACCGCTTCGTCATGGGTGTCGTCGGCGACCTGAACTATTCCAGCATCAACCGTCGCTACATCGATACGTTTCCGACCGATGTGCGCACCAGCATGAACTGGAACGGCTCGATCCGCGCCCGTCTCGGTTACGCCGTGCAGGACAATTTCCTGCTCTACGCGACCGGCGGTCTGGCGCTCGGCAATGTCCGCGTCAGCGACGCGCTGCCGGGTGGCTTCTCGCAGTCGAAGACGCTCGCCGGCTGGACCGCCGGCGTCGGCGCCGAATATGCCTTCACCCGCAACTGGACGGCGCTGCTCGAGTATCGCTACACCAGCCTGCAGAAGGCCAGCTACGATGGCGTCATGCCCGGCGCGCGCTTCGGCTTCGAAGGCCACCAGCTCCGCACCGGCATCAACTACCGCTTCTGATCCGGCTCCGGCCTGATGTCGCGAACGGCCCGGGCTCGCCCGGGCCGTTTTCTTTTGGCCTTGCCGGTCCATGCGGTGACGGCAGGGCGGTCGGGTTGATCCGCCGCATTGCGCCGCGCCGCGGCTGAGATTAAACCAGCCCGATCATGGCGCTTCTCGACCTCGCCAATCCGACCCGTTTCCTGGCATTCGTCGCGCGGGCCCTGCCGTGGCTCGCCGGCGCGACCGTGCTGATGTTCGTCGTCGCCGGCTACCTGGTGTTTTTCGTCGCACCCGACGACTACCAGCAGGGCGGCACGGTCAGGATCATGTTCATCCACGTGCCGGCGGCCTGGCTGTCGCTGATGTGCTATTCGCTGATGGCGGTGTCGGCGCTGGGCACGCTGGTCTGGCGCCATCCGCTGGCCGATGTCGCGGCCAAGGCGGCCGCCCCGATCGGCGCGGCCTTCACCTTTCTGTGCCTGGCCACCGGATCGCTCTGGGGCAAGCCGATGTGGGGCACCTGGTGGATCTGGGATGCGCGGCTCACCTCGGAACTGGTGCTGTTCCTGATGTATCTCGGCCTCATCGCGCTCTGGCGCGCGGTCGACGATCCCGGCCGGGCCGGCCGGGCCGCGGCGGTGCTGACGCTGGTCGGCTCGGTCAATATCCCGATCATCAAGTTCTCGGTCGACTGGTGGAACACGCTGCACCAGCCGGCCTCGGTGTTTCGGCTCGACGGCCCGACCATTCACGCCTCGATCCTGACGCCGCTGCTGGTCTCCGCCGTCGCCTTCACCCTGCTGTTCCTGGCGCTGCACCTGGCCGCCATGCGCAACGAGGTGCTGCGCCGCCGGATTCGCGCCATCCGCCTGGTCCAGGCCCAGCGCGAGGCGGTGCCGGCGGGCGCCAGCCTCATGCCCGGGGAATGACGCGATGCTAGGGCTCGACGTCTTCCTGCAGCCGCCGCATGCCGGCTTCATCCTGGCCGCCTATGGGCTGAGCGTCGCGACCATTGCCGGGCTGGTCGGCTGGATCGTCGTCGACCATGGCCGGCAGACGGCCATCCTCGCCGACCTGACGAAACGCGGCGTGACCCGCCGCTCGGCGGCAAAGACGGAGGACCCGGCATGACCGAGGCGAGCGCTTCCGTGACGCCGAGGCGACGGTCCTGGCTGCCGCTCCTGCCGCTTGCCGTGTTCATCGGCCTGGCCGTGCTGTTCCTGGTCGGCCTGCAGGGCGACCCGCAGAAGCTACCCTCGGCGCTGATCGGCAAGCCGGCGCCGACCTTCGCGCTGGCGCCGCTCGACGGCATCGGCCGGCCCGGCTTCTCCAATGCCGATCTCCAGGGCCAGGTGACCGTGGTCAATGTCTTCGCGTCCTGGTGCATTCCCTGTCATGAGGAACACCCCGTCCTGGTCGAACTCGCCAAGGACACGCGCATCCGCATGGCCGGGATCAACCAGAAGGATCAGCCGGACAATGCCCGCCGCTTCCTGGCGCGCGGCGGCAATCCCTATCAGTTCGTCGGCGTCGACCCGAACGGCCGGGCGGCGATCGACTGGGGCGTCTATGGCGTCCCCGAGACCTTCATCGTCGGCCGCGACGGCCACATTCTCTACAAGCATGTCGGGCCGATCACGCCGCAGACACTGGTCTCGCGCATCCGGCCGCAGATCGAGGCGGCGCTTGCGGCGCGGTGATACCGGGCTATCGCTGCGGCTCAGAGGTCATGGCTCGCCAACCGGATAGGCGTCGTAAGGCCTTTCGCGGGCTTTTCCGGTTGGTGAGATCCAACTGATCGGGACGTGGCCGGTGTTGCGCTGGTGGGCCCAGGCGAAAATGAGGATGACGCACTTCACTCGTGAGAAAAGCCCGTTGTGGGCAGTTCTCCATGAGCAATGGGGCTGAAGTCGTGGATGGCCGGGACAAGCCCGGCCAAGACGAGAATTGTTCTTGGAGCGATGGGCGCTGGATCGACCGGGCGCAGGGCCGCCGTGCTCCGGCCGGCGACGAGGTCAACGCGTCGTCTTGCCCGGGCTTGTCCCGGGCATCCACGACTTGTTTGCTTCAAAATCAACCCGCCTAAATCACCGAGCAGCAGTCCTATCGCGTCGGCTGGAACGGATTGCGCCAGCCGCCGCCCTGCGCCGGCGCGCGCAGCGGGAAGGCGGCCGCGAGGTAGTTCACGAAGATCTCGCGATCCCTGGCGTCGGGCGCGGGCATGCCGTGTTTCGACACCATCAGGTCGATGACGCCGTTCCATTGCTCGCGTGTCTGGCCGATGCGGGTGATCAGCCCGGTCGCGTGGCAGGCGGTGCACATGTAGAAGGTCTCGTCACGGCCCTCTCCGGCGGGCCAGGCCTCCGGCGTCTCGGCCTGAGGCTGGAAATTCGGCGGCGTCTGCGCCTGGGCGGGCGCACCCGCCGCGCCGATGCCCAGCATCAGCGCGGCGGCCAGAAGTCCCCATGAGCGCATCGGATCACCCCACCAGCATGGCGATGCGGTGGAACGAATTGGCGCCGTAGCCTTGCGGGTTCCAGTTGCCGGCGGTGTGCGGCTGATATTTGCCTGACGTGTCCTGGCCGCGCACCCAGACCTCGTAATAGCCGTCGGTCGGTAGCTGGATGGAGCCCGACCAGCGGCGCCAGTCATAGCGGTTCTTGGCCTCGGCCAGCCGCATGGCGCGCCAGGTCTGGCCGAAATCGGTCGAGACATGAACCCGCCGGACGTCGAGGTCGCCGGCCCAGGCGGCGCCACGGATATCCAGCGAGCGGGTGCCCTTGGCGAGCCGCGTGCCATTGGCGTGGCTGGTCAGGATCGACCGCAGGGGCATCGAGGTCATGTCGGCGAAATTCTCGCGGCCGTCGACATTGGAGCCGGGCACGATCGGCACGGTGGGAACCCGGTAGCTGGTGCCGCCCATGCCGGCGCCGTCATGCGGCTTGTCGCGGATCCAGATGCGGGTCAGCCACTTGTGCGACAAGGAGCCCGGCCAGCCCGGCGTAATCAGCCTGACCGGCCCGCCATGAATATGCGGGATCGGCTGGCCGTTCATGGCAAAGGCCACCAGGGTGTGGCGCTCCAGGGCCTTGGCGATCGGCATGCCGCGCGAGATCGACTGGCGGGCGGCATCGCCCGACAGATGCGGGTCGGCGCCGTAATTGCCGGTGAACCGGGCGGTGTCCTTGAGGCCGGCGGCGCGCAACAGCTCGCGCAGGGGCACGCCGGTCCATTCGGCGCAGCCGATGGCGCCATTGCCCCACTGGTTACCGCGCGCCTGCGGCGAGAAGAACGAGCGGCCATTGCCGCCGCATTCCATCTGCATGCGATAGGTGACCGCCCGATAGCGCGACTTGAGCTCGCCGACGGTCAGCTTGAGCGGCGCATTGACCTCGCCGTCGATGACGAAGGCATGGGCGTCGGGATTGGCGATATCGGGCGCGATCTGGCCGTTGTTGCGGACGAAGAAGCGATCGATCGGCGTGGTCGCGTCGTCGAGCAGATGTTCCGGCGTCTCGGCAACCAGCGGCCGGTCCTGCAGCAGCATGAGGCCGCGGGACTTGCCGGGATAGTCGAGCGGCTGCGGGCCCTGCGGCGCGGCGGCGGGCGCGGCCGGAGCGGGAGCCGCCGGTTGCGCCGGCGCCGTCTGCGCCATGGCCGCCGGGATCAGGCCGCCGGGCATGGCCGCGGAATGAACGATCGTGCCGCCGACCGCCGCCGACATGGCGGCGAGGCCGGCCCCACCCAGGAAACCGCGTCGCGACGCCGTGCCGTCTTCGCTGCGGGGCGCGGCCTTGGCCGCCCTGCGTCCAAAAATCTCGGCCTCCGCGCGCTCGGGGTCGTCCCGATAGAGTTCCTCGACCGAGCGTTCCTTCTTCCTCGCCATGAAGTCCCTCCCAGGAAGCGATTCGTCAGCATTTCATTATCGTTGTGGCAGGTTCGAAGAGAAAATTATACCCCGCTTTGCATTGTCGACCAGGGGTCTGAAGGTCGCATCCATGACGCACGTCATGACGCTGTCACAAGATTAGGCGTTGACGTGGAGGCTTTCGCATGGCCAATGCGCGCCAGCTCTATTTGCAGGTCCCGTCCGCAAGGCCGGGGCCTTTCCTTCGTTGTACTACCTGCCTCTTCAGGAGACCCCTCATGAGCCAGTGGCCCGTCTATCATGATATTACCGGTCCGATCGTCATCATCGGTTTCGGCTCCATCGGTCGCGGCACCTTGCCGCTGCTCGAACGTCATTTCAGGTTCGACAAGACGCGCCTGGTGGTGATCGATCCGGCCGACACCAACCGGCATCTGCTGGACGAGCGCGGCATCACCTTCATCCAGGAAGCGGTGACGCCGGAAAACTACAAGACGCTGCTGCAGCCGCTGCTGACCAAGGGCGGCGGCCAGGGCTTCTGCATCAATCTCTCGGTCGATACCTCGTCGGTCGCGATCATGGAGCTGTGCCGCACGCTGGGTGCCTTGTACATCGACACCGTGGCGGAGCCGTGGCCGGGCTTCTATTACGACGCCACGATGGATACCGGCGCGCGCACCAATTACATGCTGCGCGAGCGGGTTCTGGCGGCGCGCGCTAGGGCGCCGGGCGGCACGACCGCGGTGTCCTGCTGCGGCGCCAATCCGGGCATGGTGTCCTGGTTCGTCAAGCAGGCGCTGCTGAATGTGGCGACCGACAGCGGCATCGCCTATGCGGTGCCGAAATCGAAGACCGAATGGGCGGCGCTGGCGGCCAATGTCGGGGTCAAGGGCATCCATATCGCCGAGCGCGACACCCAGCGTTCGAAGAAGCCGAAGCCGGCCAATGTCTTCGTCAACACCTGGTCGGTCGAGGGGTTCATCTCCGAGGGCCAGCAGCCGGCCGAGCTCGGCTGGGGCAGCCACGAGAGCTGGGTGCCGGATACGGCGCGGCGCCACAGCGTCGGCTCGGGCGCGGCGATCTATCTGCTGCAGGCCGGCGCCAATACCCGGGTGCGCTCCTGGTGCCCGACCCGGGGCGCCCAATATGCTTTCCTGGTCACCCATAACGAGGCGATCTCGATCGCCGACTACCTGACCGTGCGCGATGGCGCCGGCAAGGTGACCTACCGGCCGACCTGCCACTATGCCTATCACCCGTCGAACGACGCGGTGCTGTCGCTGCACGAAATGTTCGGCGCCGCCGGCAGGCGCCAGGACGGCTGGCAGATTCTCAGCGAGAACGAGATCGAGGACGGCATCGACGAGCTCGGCGTGCTGCTCTACGGCCATGGCAAGAATGCCTATTGGTACGGCTCGCAGCTCTCCATCGAGGAAGCCCGGCGGCTGGCGCCCTACCAGAACGCCACCGGCCTGCAGGTGACTTCCGCCGTGCTGGCCGGCATGGTCTGGGCGCTCGAAAACCCGCAGGCCGGCATCGTCGAGGCCGACGACATCGATTTCCAGCGCTGCCTCGAAATCCAGCGGCCCTATCTCGGTCCGGTCATCGGCACCTATACCGACTGGACGCCGCTGGACGGTCGCCCGGGCTATTTCCCAGAGGATCTCGACACCAGCGATCCCTGGCAGTTCCGCAATATCCTCGTGCGGGACTGAGGCTCCCGCCAGGCGGGTTCCGGTTTTCTCCTGAGTGCCGATCCGGTTGTCCAGACCGGACCGGCGGACCATCCTTGGCTCCGGCCGCCCTCGACGGCGGCCGGACCAACGATCGATCCGAGGGAGGACGCCCATGCCTATCCGACCAAGGGCCGCGCTGATCGGCGCGGCCATGGCACTTGGCCTTGCGCTCGCCGCACCGCCAGCCGTTCCGGCCTTTGCCCGCGAGGCGGCCGCGCCCGCGCGCTTCACGCCGGCCGGGCTGGAGCGGATCCGCCAGCAATTGCGCGCCGACGTGGCCCAGGGCCGCATTCCCGGCGCAGTGCTGCTGATCACCCGCGGCAATGGCACGCTGCTCGAAGAAGCCTTGGGCCAGCAGGACGTCGCCGCCGGCCGGCCGATGCGGCGCGATTCGATTTTCCGGATCGCCTCGATGACCAAGCCGCTGGTCTCGGTCGCGGCCATGCAGCTCGTCGAACAGGGCAAGATCCAGCTCAACGACCCGGTTTCGACCTATTTGCCGGAATTGCAGGGGTTGAAGGTCGCCGTCGAACGGCGCGATGCCGGCGGCCAGGTCACCACCGAGCTGGTCGATGCCCGGCCGATCACCATCCAGGACCTGTTCCGGCATACATCCGGCCTGACCTATCATTTCCTCGGCCAGATGAACCCGGTGCGCCGGGCCTATGCCGATCAGGACATTGCCGGCCTCTACGGGCCCGATGCCGGCGAGATGCTGCGCCGGCTGAAGGCGATCCCGCTGATGTACCAGCCGGGCACGACCTTCGAATATTCCGTTTCCACCGACATTCTCGGCCATGTGGTCGAGCGCGTGACCGGCAAGAGCCTGGACGTGGCGCTCGACGAGATGGTGCTCAGGCCGCTCGGCATGCGCGACACGGTGTTCCAGGTGGCAGGGCCCAGGCTCGCGCGCCTGGCCAATGCCCGGCCTGGCGATCCCGACATGGAGACGATGAACTGGCTTGATCTGACCAAGCCGCCGAAACGCTTCTCCGGCGGCGCCGGTGCCGCGTCGACCGCCGCGGATTACGGTCGCTTCATGCGGATGCTGCTGAACGGGGGCGAGCTCGAGGGTACCCGCCTGCTGTCGCCGCAAACGGTGCGCTACATGATGTCGGACCACCTGGGGCCGGTGCGCGGCCCGATCTACCTGCCCGGCGCCGGCCATGGCTTCGGTCTCGGTTTCGCGGTGCGCTCCGAAGATGGCATGGCCGCCACCATCGGCAGCCGGGGCGAGGCCTGGTGGGGCGGCATTACCGGCACGCGCTTCTGGGTCGACCCGGCCAATGATCTCGGCGTGGTGCTGATGATCCAGGCACCGAACCAGCGCAACTACTACCAGTCGGTCATGCGCAACCTGGTCTATGGCGCCATGGGACGGGCCGGCCGCTAGGAGATATTTGCCTAAATACTGGGCATCATCTGCTCATGTTATGCAATTGATCAGATGACGGGGGGCTCCTAACCTTCCGTCGTCCGAGAGGTTGCACCATGGGTCCCAAGCTTTCGCGCCGTTCGTTCGGCGTCCTGACCGCCGGTGTCCTGGGTGCGGCGGCGCTCGGCAAAGGCCTCAGCGCTCCGGCGCTGGCGCAGGCCGTGACCAAGCTGCGCATGGTGCTGAACTGGCGCTACCAGGGCCCGCAGAGCTGGTTCTTCCTGGCCCAGGACAAGGGCTATCTGCGCGAGGCCGGCGTCGAGCTGGAGATCGACCAGGGCGACGGTTCCGGCGCGGCGGTCGGCCGGGTCGCCTCGGGTGCCTATGACATGGGCTTCGGCGACATCAACGCGCTGATGGTGCTGGCCGGCCGCAAGCCCGCTCCCGATCCGGCGAGCCCGGTCGGCATCTACATGATGTTCAATCGGCCGCCCTTCACCATCGCGGTGAAAGCCGACGGGCCGATCAAGACGCCCCGCGACCTCGAAGGCAGGACGCTCGGCGGGCCGGCCAATGACGGCGCGCTGCAGCTCTTCCCGGTCTTCTGCAAGCTCGCCGGCATCGACGCCGCCAAGGTCGCCATCACCAATATGGCGCCCAGTCTGCGCGAACAGATGCTGCAGCGCGACCAGGTGGCCGGCGTGTTCGGCTTCGTCAATACGATCCGGTTCTCCGCCAAGCTGGTCGGCATCGACCCGGACAAGCAGTTCCGCTTCATCAATTACGGCGATCACGGCATGGATCTCTATTCCAACTGCCTGATCGTCTCGAAAAAGCTCGCGACCGACAATCCGGCGGCGGCGCGCGGCGTGGTGCGCGCCTTCAACCGGGGCCTCGTCGATACGCTCAGGGATCATGACGCGGCGATCGAGGCGGTCGCCCGGCGCGAACCGCTGATCAACAAGGCGGTCGAGAAGGAACGGCTGATCGCCACGCTGCAAGACGAAATGGCCCATCCGGAAATCGCGACATCGGGGCTCGGCGCGCCGGATCCGGCGCGGCTCGCCCGATCGATCGGCATCGTGCGCGAGGCCAATGGGCTGGTGCGCGCACCGGCGCCCGCCGAGATCTTCAGCGATGCCTTCCTGCCGCCCATGGCCGAACGCATCACCAGGCTGGGTTGAGAGGCATCATGGAACTCGATCTCAAGGGCCGGGTCGTGGTCATTACCGGACCGGCCAAGGGCATGGGCGCGGCGGTGACGCGCGGTTTCGCGGCCGAAGGCGCGCGGCTGGCGCTGCTCGGCCGCGATATCGCGGCGATCGAACCGGTGGCCGCCGAGGTGCGGGCGGCGGGCGCGGATGTCAGGGTCTTCGCCTGCGACATCACCAAGGGCGCCGATTGCGAAGCGGCGATCGCCGGCACCAAGGCGGCCTTTGGCGGGCGGATCGACGTGCTGGTCAATGTCGCCGGCGGCTCGGGACCGATCGGCAAGACCGGCTGGCAGACCAGCGAAGAGGAGTTCGACGAGATCGTCGATCTCAACATGCGCGGCTGCTTCAACATGATGAAGGCGGTGACGCCGGCCATGATCGCCCAGCGCTACGGCAAGATCGTCAATGTCGGCGGCACGTTCGGCATGCGGGGCAGGGCCGGCCGCATGGCCTATTCGGCGTCGAAATGGGGCCTGCGCGGCATCACCAAGAGCTTCGCGCTGGAGGTCGGGCCCCATGGCATCAATGTCAATTGCGTCGCGCCCGGCATGATCGAAGGCGAGCGTTTCCGCACCAAGGTGGTGCCGGAAATGGCGAAGAGGCTCGGCATTTCCGAGGCCGAGGCGGTCGAGAAACATGCCGGAGACTATGCGCTCCGGCGGGTTTCGACCGATGTCGACGTCGCTAATGCTTGCTTGTTCCTGGCCTCCGACGCCTCGCGCCAGATCACCGGCGTCGACCTGCCGGTCGATGGCGGCTGGGCCATGCTGTGAGGCCGGAGATGAGCGGTCCCGATCTCCTGATCCAGGGCGGCACGGTGGTCAGCGGCAGCACCAGCTTCGTCGCCGACGTGGCGGTCAAGGACGGCCTGATCCAGGCGGTCGGCGCGCCCGGGTCGCTGCCGGAGGCGCGCGAGACACTCGACGCGACCGGTCTGTTCGTTCTGCCCGGCGCGATCGACGTCCACGTGCATTTCCGCGAGCCCGGCTATACCCACAAGGAGGATTGGGAAACCGGCACCGCGGCCGCCGCCATGGGCGGCACGACCACCGTGTTCGAAATGCCCAATACCCATCCGCCGACGCGCTCGCTCGCTGAATTGCGCGACAAGCAGGCCGCGGCGCGCAAGGCCTATGTCGATTTCGGCATCTATGGCCTGTTGGCCGAAGACAATATCGGCGAATTGCAGGGGCTGATCGACGGCGGCGTCAATGCCTTCAAATGTTTCATGGGCAATACGTTCGGCAATCTGCCCTCGCCCTCGACCGGCGCCATGCTGGAGGGTTTCGAGATCATCGCGCCGTCGGGCCTGCGCATTTCGCTGCATGCCGAGACCGCCTCGATCATGGCCTGGCGCCAGCAGCGGCTGATCGCGGCCGGCCGCAACGATCCGCTCGCCCATATCGCCGCCCGGCCGGCGGTGGTGGCGGCGGAGGCGGTGGCGCGGGCTGCGATCCTCGCGGAATGGACCGGCGCGCGGGTCCATGTCCTGCATATCTCCTCGGCGCTTGAACTCGGGCCCCTGCGTGACGCCAAGGCGCGCGGCGTCGACATCACAGGCGGCACCTGCCCTTGCTATCTCCTGCTCGACAGCAGCGACTATGCCCGGCTCGGCTCGGTCATCCGGGTCAATCCGCCGGTGCGCGAGGCCGCCGATTCCGAGGCGATCTGGGCCGCGCTGAAGGACGGCACGGTCGACCTGATCGAGACCGATCACGCACCGCACAGCCCTGAGGAAAAGACCAAGGCGGTGATCTGGGAGGCCGATTGCGGCTTTCCCGGTGTCGAGACACAGATGCCGCTGATGCTGAACCAGGTCTCCCGCGGCCGGCTCAGCCTGCAGGATTATGTGCGGTTCTCGGCCGAGCAGCCGGCGAAGCGTTTCGGCCTCTGGCCCGCCAAGGGGCGGATCGAGGCCGGCGCCCATGCCGATATCGCTGTCGTCGACATGGCGCGGACCGAGACCATCAGGGCGGCGGCCTTGCATTCGCGTGGCAAGGTCACGCCGTTCGAAGGCGAGAGCGTCACGGGCGTGCCGGTGCACACCCTGGTGCGTGGCCGTTTCGTCCAAAGGGATCGCCGGCTGGTGAGCGAAGCCAGGGGCCATGGCCGGCAGGTCACCGACATCCAGCGCATGCCGCCGCCGGTGCTGAACCATGCTGACCAGACCTTGGCATCGGTCTTGCGAACTCCGACGCCATCGTAGCCACCCACCGCAGCCAGGATCGGATTCATCCATGCGCGCCGCGCTCGCCGAGATCAATCCAAGCCTCGATCCAGACCCGACTGCCCATAATCCGGGCGGCGCGACCCTGGTCTCGCATGCCAGGCCCTTCATCGAATTCGAAAAGGTGTCGGTGACGTTCGGGCGTGGCGCCAAGCGGGTGCAGGCGCTGGCGGAAACCTCGCTGGCGGTCGCCGAGGGCGATTTCGTCGCGCTGGTCGGTCCGTCCGGCTGCGGCAAGTCGACCCTTCTCAAACTTGTCGGCGACCTGATGAAACCGTCGACGGGCTATGTCTATGTCGGCGGCCGCGAGCTCGGCGCGACCCCGATCCGCATCGGCATGGCCTATCAGAACCCGACCTTGCTGCCCTGGCTGAACATCCGCGACAACGTCATGCTGCCGCTGAAGATCGTGCCGCCGTTTCGCAGTGAGTTCCGGGGCAAGCGCCGCACCGAATTCCGCGACCGTGTGGAGGCGCTGCTCGCCCAGGTCGGGCTTGCCGGCTTCGGCGACAAATTTCCCTGGCAATTGTCCGGCGGCATGATGCAGCGGGCCAATCTCTGCCGCGCCCTCATTCACGAACCGGACCTCCTGCTGCTGGACGAGCCGTTCGGCGCGCTCGACCAGTTCACCCGCGAGGAGCTCTGGCAGATCATGCAGGAGCTGTGGATGACCAAGAAGACCACGGTCCTGCTGGTCACCCACGACCTGCGGGAAGCGGCCTTCCTCGGCAGCCGGATCTGCGTGATGTCGGCAAGGCCGGGCCGGATCCTCGAGGACCAGCCGGTGCGGTTCGCCCGGCCGCGCTCGATCGAGATGACCTATCAGCCGGATTTCGTCGCGCTGAACCAGCATCTGCGCGGCCTGATCGTGGAAGCGCGCGGCGGCGGCGGCATCGTCCAGGCGGGAGGCCATTGAGATGGAGCGCGCGCTCGAACTGATGCGGGAGAAAGCCGCCTCGACCAGCCTGATCATCGGCGTCTTCCTGTTCTGGGAGCTCGCCTGCCTGATGCTCGGCATTTCCGACATCGTGCTGCCGCGGCCGAGCCAGATCATCCAGGCGCTCGTGCAATATTGGCCGGCGATCTGGCCGCATACCTATCAGACGCTCTATACGACGCTGGTCGGTTTCGGCATCGGCGTCGTCATCGGCATGGTCTTCGGCCTGGCGGTCGGCTCGTCCAAGCTCGCCTATGACACGGCCTATCCGCTGCTGGTTGGCTTCTCCTCGATCCCCAAGGTCGCCGTCGTGCCGATCTTCGTCCTGTGGTTCGGCGCCGGCACCGTGCCGGCGATCCTCACGGCCGCGATCATCTGCATCTTCCCGATCGTGGTGAATGTCGCCACCGGCATCGCCACCGTCGAGCCCGAGCTCGAAGACGTCATGAAGACGCTGAAGGCCTCGAAATTCGACATTCTCTGGAACGTCGCGCTGCCGCGCTCCATGCCCTATTTCTTCGCCTCGCTGAAGGTGGCGATCACGCTGGCCTTTGTCGGTTCGGTGGTGGCCGAGACGGTCGCCTCGAACCGCGGCATCGGCAACATGATGATGATCGCGTCTTCGACCTTCAACGTGCCGCTGGTCTTTGCCGGCCTGTTCGTGCTCGGGGCGCTGGGCGTCGGGCTCTACGCCATCTTCTCCATCGTCGAATACCGGGTGACCGGCTGGGCCCATCGCAAGGACCTTGCCGTCACCTGAGCCATCGTCCGTTTTCGCGAGAGCCCCGAGGACACGCCATGACCGCATCCCGCCGCCTGTTTCTCGCCGGCACGGCCGCAGCTCTTGCCCATCCGGCGCTGGCGCAAAGCCGGGTGCCGGTCAAATTCACCCTCGACTGGCGTTTCCAGGGCATCCACGCCTGGTATTATCTCGCCGCCGAGAAGGGCTATTTCCGCGATGCCGGGCTCGATGTGACGATCGACCAGGGCGAGGGCTCGGCTGCGACAGTCACCCGCATCATGGGCGGCGCCTATGATGCCGGCTTCGGCGACATCAACGCGATCATCCAGAACGCGGCGGCACGTCCCGGCGAGCAGCCGGTGATGGTCTATATGATCTACAACAAGGCGCCGTTCGGCATCGTGGTGAAGGCCTCGAGCGGCATCAGGGATGTCAAGGACCTGGAAGGCCGGAAGCTCGGCGGGCCGGCTGGCTCGGCCACCACCCGCATGTGGCCGGCCTTCGCCAAGCTCAACGGCATCGACCCGGCCAGGAGCGAAATCCTCAACATGGCGCCCAACCTGCAGGAGCAGATGCTGCTCCAGGACCAGGTCCAGGGCTCGCTGATCTTCACCTTGACCAGCTATATGAACCTCGTCGGCATGCGCCAGGATCCCGACAAGGATTTTCGCTGGTTCATCTTCGGCGATTACGGCATTTCCTCCTATTCCAACGGCATCATGGTGTCGCAGAAGCTGCTGCGCGACCGGCCTCAGGCCGTGCGCGGCCTGGTCGCATCGGTCAACCGGGCGATGAAGGAGGTGCTGGCCGATCCGGCGGCCGGCATGGCGCCGATGACCCGGGTCGAGCCGCTGTTCAACGCCGCGCTGGAAGCGCGCCGGGTCGACTATGCCGCGCGCACCGCCATGCTGACGCCGGAGGTGCGTGAGCTCGGTTTCGGCGACGTCGCCGATCCGCGCATGGCGCGGGCGATCGACCAGATCGTCGAAGCTTTCGGCTTGCCGCGCGCGCCGGCTCCGGGTGAAGTGTTCAACCGGGCGTTCCTGCCGGCGGCGGCCGAGCGGAGCGTCGCGGCCTGACCGCCCGCCGGTTCGACCGGCCTGCATGGAGCGCTGGCATGTCCCGCATCATCACCTGCGCCGCGATCCTCGACAGGTCCGGGGTGGCGCGCGGGCCCTCGCGCATCACGCTCGACGGCGCCGTCATTGCCGGCGTCGAGCCCTTGCCGCCGGGCGCACCGCATGACGATCTCCTGGTCATGCCGGCGCTGGCCAATGCCCATGACCACGGCCGGCCGATCCGCACCTCGTCGATCGGCGGCTTCGCCAGGCCGCTGGAGACCTGGCTGCACCGGCTGCGGCTGTTCGCCCCGGTCGACGCCCATCTCGCCGCGCTCGCGCCGTTCGGCCGCGCGGCGCTGGGCGGGCAGGGCGCCGTGATGGTGCATTATACCGGCGTGCAGGGCCTGACCGACTATGTCACGGAGGCCAGGGCGGTGGCGCGGGCGGCCGGAGATGTCGGCCTTCGCATCGCCTTCGGCATCGCCATGCGCAATACCAATCCGCTCGTCTATGGCGATAGCGGACCGATCCTGGCCGCCCTGTCGGAAGAGGCGCGCGCCGATATCACCGCGCGTTTCCTCACGCCGCCGCTCAGCGTCGCCGAGCAGATGGCGCGGGTCGATGCGGTCGCCGAGGCCATCGCCTCCGACATGGTCGATGTCCAATACGGCCCGAACGGCGTGCAATGGGCGACGCCCGACCTTTTGGAAGCCATTGCCGCGGCGTCCGCCGCGACCGGCCGGCGGGTTCACATGCATCTGCTCGAGACGCGCTATCAGCGCGCCTATGCCGACCAGCATTTTCCCCGCGGCATCGCCCGCCACCTCCGGGATATCGGCCTCTTGTCGCCGCGCCTGACGCTTGCCCATTGCACCTGGGCCAATCCGGAGGATCTCGCGATCATCGCCGAAAGCGGTGCGACGATTTCGGTCAATACCTCGTCCAACCTGGCGCTGCGCTCCGGCCTCGCGCCGGTCGCCGCCATGCTCAAGGCCGGCTGCAAGGTCGGCATCGGCATTGACGGCCAGGCCTTCGACGAGGATGACGACCTCATCCGCGAGATGCGCCTGGTCTGGTCGCTGCATGGCGGCTGGGGCTTCGACATCGAGGTGACGCCGGCCGACGTGATGCAGGCGGTTTTCGCCAATGGCCACGCGACGCTCAGCTCGCCGGTCACCGGCCGGATCGAGGCCGGGGCGCCGGCCGATCTCCTGCTGCTCGACCGGACCGCGCTCGACGAGGACGCGCTGATGCCGGTCGCGCCCGCCGACCTGCTGTTTTCGCGTGGTTCGGCCCGGCATCTCGCCGAATCCATCGTCGCCGGCCGCAGCATCGTCAGGGATGGCCGGGTCACCGGCATCGACCTCGATGCGGTGCAGGCCGAGCTCAGGGCGGCGCTCCGGGCCGGCATGCCCTCGCGCGAAGGTTTCCGCTGCGTCCTGCCCGAGCTCGAGACGGCGATCTGCGACCATTTTACCGACCGCCTGGGCTGTTGCTAAGCGCGGTGCTTTGCCTAGATTGCCGGTGCCCGGACGCTCAGTTCAAAGGATGGAATCATGCGAGCGCGTAACCTGTTGAAAGGCCTTGTGGCCGCATTCGCGACACTTGGCCTGGCGGCGATCGCCGAGGCACAGGGCACGCGCGAACTGCATATCTTCAACTGGTCGAACTATATCGACGAGCAGGTGCTGCGCGACTTCGAACGCGAGTTCAACGCCAAGGTCACCTACGACACCTATGATTCCAACGAGGTGCTGGAGACCAGGCTGCTGGCGGGCCGCACCGGCTACGACATCGTGGTGCCCTCGGGACCGTTCCTGTCGCGCCAGATCGCCGCCAATGTGCACCGGCGGCTCGAGCCGGCGAAGATCCCTAATCTCGGCAATCTCTGGCCCGACGTGCAGCGCCGGGTGGCCGAATTCGATCCGGGCAATGCTTTTTCGGTGAACTATCTCTGGGGCACGACGGGGATCGGCTACAACGTCGCCAAGATCCGCGAGCGGATGGCCGATGCGCCGCTCGATTCCTGGAAGCTCGCCTTCGATTTCGACACGCTGAAGCGGTTCAAGGATTGCGGCATCCATTTCCTCGACACCGCCGAGGACCTGCTGCCCTCGGTGATGCGTTATCTCGGCCGCGACCCGAATTCCAAGCGCGCCGAGGACTGGGAGGCCGCCGCCGCCCATATCCAGCTCTTGCGCACGCTGGTGACCAAGTTCCACTCCTCGGAATATATTTCGGCGCTGGCCAATGGCGATATCTGCCTGGTGGTCGGCTATTCCGGCGACATCTTCCAGGCGCAGAAGCGCGCCCGGGAGGCCGGCAACGGCATCGACATCCAATATGTGATCCCGCGCGAGGGCGCGCAGATGTGGTTCGACCAGATGGCGATCCCCGCCGACGCGCCGAACCCGGATCTCGCCCAGGCCTTCATCAATTACCTCTTGAGGCCCGAGGTCGGCGCCAAGATCGCGAGCTTCGTCTCCTATGCCAGCGGCAATCTCGCCGCCAGGCCGCTGGTCGCCCCGGCCGTGCGCGACAATCCCTCGATCTATCCGCCCGAGACGGTGATGGCGCGGCTGTTCACCGTCACTAGTCCGGACGCCCGCCTGCAGCGGGTGATCACCCGCGCGTGGACGCGCGCCAAGACCGGCCGGTGAGGCGAGAGGTTTCTGCCAAGGACCGCCTTGCAGCGATCTTGGCGGGTTGATGTGAGACAGACAATTCGTGGATGCCCGGGACAAGCCCGGGCAAGACGATGTGTTGACCCATCGGCATTCTGGCCACGGCGTGGGTTCTTCGCCCGGTCGCCTTAGTGCGCATTGCTCCAAGGACAATTCTCGTCCTGGCCGGGCTTGTCCCGGCCACCCACGACTTCAGCCCAATTCCAGTGGATCTTCGCCATCGAGCAGCGCGCAAGAATGCCGCCGCGCCTGTCCGGAGAGGGCGATGATCCCCCTGCGGCATCGCCGGCGCATTTTCTTCGCGAACCAGTTCCCACTTCGCTTGAAAATGCTCTATGCGTTCCTGCCGTGAACGAGATCGCGCGGACTGCCACATTGACGACATCGCCCGGGGCCGTGCGCTCCGCCTTCGCCCCGTGGGACGACCCGGCCCTGGAACCGCTGGTCGTTTATGACGGCGTCACCAAGCGCTACGGCGCCGAGACGGCGGTCGACGATCTGACGCTCAAGATCTACGAGCGCGAGTTTTTCGCGCTGCTCGGTCCTTCCGGATGCGGCAAGAGCACGCTGATGCGGCTCCTGGCCGGTTTCGAGACGCCGACCGCCGGCCGGGTCCTGCTCGGCGGCCGGGATCTCGCCGGCGTTCCCGCGCATCGGCGCCCGGTCAATATGATGTTCCAGTCCTATGCGCTGTTTCCGCATATGACGGTCGAAAAGAACGTCGCCTTCGGCCTGACCATGGAGAAGCTGCCGAAGGACGAGATCCGCGAGCGGGTCGCGGCCATGCTCAAACTGGTCAAGCTCGACAGCTATGCCGGGCGCAAGCCGCATCAACTCTCCGGCGGCCAGCGCCAGCGCGTGGCGCTGGCGCGCGCCCTGGTCAAGCGGCCGCAGGTGCTGCTGCTGGACGAACCGCTCGGCGCGCTCGACCGCAAGCTGCGCGAGGAAACCCAGTTCGAGCTGATCGCCCTGCAGCAGCGGCTCGGCGTCACCTTCGTGGTGGTCACCCACGACCAGGACGAGGCGATGACCATGGCGACCCGCATCGCCGTGATGGACAAGGGCCGGGTGGCGCAGGTGGCGCCGCCGCCGGTCATCTACGAGGCGCCGGCCACCCGTTATGTTGCCGGCTTCATCGGCGACATCAACTTGATCGAGGGCAAGGTGGCGGCGGTCGCCGGCGCCTGCGCGGCGATCGAAACCGAGATCGCCGGCCGCGTCGAGATCGAGACGGCCGAGAGCCTGTCGGTCGGCCAGGCGGTGGCGGTGGCCTGGCGGCCGGAAAAGACGCGGATCCTGCGCGCGGCCGAGCCGGTTCCCGCCGGACGTCTGGTGATATCGGGCATCGTCCACGATATCGGCTATCTCGGCGACTGGACCACCTATGGGGTCGAGGCCGGGGCCGGCAAGCTCAGGGCGGCGGTCGCCAATGCGGCGCGCAGCGTCGAGCAACCGATCGCCTGGGGCGAGGTGGTGCGACTGGCGGTGGCGCCCGACGCCTTCGTCCTGCTGACGCGGTAGCCGGCATGAGCGACCACGCCACCCGCCGCGTCACCATCCTGGTGCCCTATCTCTGGCTCGCGCTGTTCTTCCTGGTGCCCTTCGCCATCGTCGCGAAAATGTCGCTGTCGCAGGTGGCGACCGCGATCCCGCCTTATGAACCGGCGTTCCAGCTCGGCGACGGCCTCGCCGGCTGGCTCGACAAGGCGCGGCAGCTGTCCTTGGCCAATTACAGCGTCATTGCCGGCGACAGCCTCTATATCGATGCCTTCGTCTCATCGCTCAGGATCGCGACGATCGGCACCTTGATCCTGCTGGTCATCGGCTATCCCATGGCCCATGCCATGGCGCGCGCGCCCGACCGGGTAAGGCCGCTCCTGGTCATGGCGGTGATCCTGCCGTTCTGGACGAGCTTCCTGATCCGCGTCTATGCCTGGATCGGCATCCTGAAGCCGGAAGGGCTGCTCAACGAGCTGCTGCTCGGCCTCGGCCTGATCGGCACGCGGCTGCAGATCGCCAATACCGAGACGGCGATCCTGATCGGCGTCGTCTATTCCTACCTGCCTTTCATGGTGCTGCCGCTCTATGCCGCGCTGGAGCGGCTCGACCGCAGCCTGCTGGAGGCGGCCAACGATCTCGGCTGCCCGCCCTGGCTGGCGTTCTGGCGCATCACCGTGCCGCTGACCTTGCCCGGCATCGTCGCCGGCTGCTTCCTCTGCTTCATCCCGATCACCGGCGAGGTGGTGATCCCGGACCTGCTCGGCGGCTCGGACACGCTGATGATCGGCAAGACCTTGTGGACCGAGTTCTTCGCCAATCGCGACTGGCCGGTGGCCTCCGCCGTCGCCATCCTGCTGCTCGTCGTGCTGGTCGGGCCGATCATGATCTACCAGCACCTGCAGGCCCGCCAGCTGGAGGCCGCACGATGAACCGCGGCTCCCGCCTGATCGACGCGACAGCGCTGACGCTGGGTTTCGGCTTTCTCTATCTGCCGATCGTCATCCTGATCGTGTTCTCGTTCAATGCGAGCCAGCTGGTGACGGTGTGGGGCGGCTTCTCGACGCGCTGGTACGGCGCGATTCTCGAGAACCGGCAGCTCCTGGACTCGGCCTGGATGACTGCCAAGGTCGCCTTCGTCTCGGCGCTCGTCGCCACTGTCATCGGCACGCTGGCAGCGCTCGCCTTGACCCGCTACCTGCGCTTCCGCGGCCGTTTCCTGTTCACCGGCATGGTCTATGCGCCGCTGGTCATGCCGGAGGTGATCACCGGCCTGTCGCTGCTGCTGCTGTTCGTCTCGCTCGGCATCGACCGCGGTTTCTGGACGGTGACGGTGGCGCACGCCACCTTCACGCTCGGCTTCGTCGCGGTGGTCGTCCAATCCCGCCTGGTCACCTTCGACGCCTCGCTCGAAGAGGCGGCGGCCGATCTCGGCGCTTCACCTGCCCAGGTGTTCCTGCGCGTGACGCTGCCGATCATCGCGCCGGCGGTCATTGCCGGTTTCCTGCTCGCCTTCACGCTGTCGCTCGACGATCTCGTCATCGCCAGCTTCACCACCGGCCCGGGCGCGACGACGCTGCCGATGCGCATCTACAGCCAGGTCCGGCTCGGCGTGACGCCGGAGATCAACGCCATCTGCACGCTGATGATCGCGGCGGTGACGATCGCGGTGATCGCCGCTTCGCTCGCCACCAAACGCGACGCGGTGGCCAAGGGGCGGTAAGGCGCCCGAGGCGGCAAGGGTTGACTGCGGTCCATTCAAAATGGTCTGTGCGATCGACCAGTTCCGCCGGAGGCCCGTCGCTCATGTCAGCAGCTGTCGATCGTCTCTTGAAGATCCTCGATCTGGAGCGGCTCGAGGTGAACCTGTTTCGCGGCCAGAGCCCGCAGGAGGGCTGGCAGCGCGTGTTCGGCGGCCAGGTCATCGGCCAGGCGCTGGTGGCCGCCTGCCGCACGGTCGACGGCCGCTCGCCGCATTCGCTGCATGCCTATTTCGTGCTGCCCGGCGATCCCAAGGCGCCGATCATCTATGAGGTCGAGCGCATTCGCGACGGCCGGAGCTTCTCGACCCGCCGGGTGCTGGCGATCCAGCACGGCGCGGCCATCTTTTCGCTCTCCGCCTCGTTCCAGGTCGAGGAGGAGGGGTTCGAGCACCAGTTCGGCATGCCCGACGTGCCGCCGCCGGAAAGCCTGCCGGCGGAGGCCGAGATCGGCCGCAACCTCGACCCCTCGGCGCCGGCCGCGGTGAAGGCTTATTTCGCGCGCGAGCGGCCGATCGAGCTGCGTCCGGTCGAGCTCGAGCGCTATCGCGGCGTGCGCCAGCCGGAAGGCAGGTTCCACGCCTGGATCCGCGCCACCGGCACCTTGCCCGACGATCCGATCGTGCATCGCTGCGTGCTCGCCTATGCCTCCGACATGACGCTGCTCGATGCGGCGCTGATCCCGCATGGGCGCACCCTGTTCGATGCCACCATCCAGGGCGCCAGCCTCGATCACGCCATGTGGTTCCACCGGCCATTCCGCGCCGACCAATGGCTGCTCTATGCCCAGGATTCGCCTTCGGCACAGGGCGCGCGGGGCTTTTCGCGCGGCTCGATCTTCACCCGCGACGGTCTGCTGGTGGCGTCCGTCGCGCAGGAAGGGCTGATCCGGCAGCGCCGCGACGGCTAAGCGGAATCGGCTATTGCTTATTTTTTAGGCGATCGCGAAGGGCCATGCTGCGGCCGCTTTGTGGCGAAGCTTTGTATTGCCTATTGTTTGGGCAGCAACCTTGACGGGCACCCTGATACCTCCGAGTGCGACCCGTTATCTCATTGAAATAATTGCTTTTTTATTCCGCGCCGGCGACTGGCACGCGACTTGATTCCCTGACCCTGGTTCGGATCGCAGCCCCTGCTTGGGTTGAGCCGAAGAGCCGCCAGCAACGCTTCAACCCGGTGCCTTCCGGCGAAGCCAATTCGGGGATGTCGATATGAAAATCGTGATGGCTATCATCAAGCCATTCAAACTGGAGGAGGTCCGCGACGCCTTGACCGGCATCGGGGTCCATGGCCTCACGGTGACGGAAGTGAAGGGCTATGGCCGGCAGAAGGGTCATACCGAAATCTACCGCGGCGCCGAATATGCCGTGAGTTTCCTGCCGAAGCTGAAGATCGAAGTGGCGGTGCCGGCGGGCGATGTCGACAAGGTCGTCGCGGCCATCGCCGGCGCGGCCAAGACCGGCCAGATCGGCGACGGCAAGATCTTCGTGACCTCGATCGAGCACGCCGTGCGCATCCGCACCGGCGAGACCGACGTCGACGCGCTCTGACACGGCTCCCAACGCCCAATATCCTTCCGGAGTATTTCCACATGACAAAGTCCATATGTTCCCGGTGGGGCTTCGCGGCGCTTGCGCTGTTGGCCGCCGTGGCCGTCTTCGCCGAACCGGCGCTGGCCCAGGCGCCGGCGCCGACGCCGCCGAAGCCCAATGCGGGTGACACCGCCTGGATGCTGACCTCCGCTCTGCTCGTCCTCTTGATGACGGTGCCGGGCCTGGCGCTGTTCTATGGCGGCCTGGTGCGGACCAAGAACATGCTCTCCGTGCTGACCCAGGTCTTCGTGATCGTCGCCCTGGTGGCGATCATCTGGGTGATCTACGGCTACTCGCTGACCTTCACCAATGGCGGCGGCCTGAACAGCTATGTCGGCGGCTTCTCCAAGGCCTTCCTGATCGGCGTCGACGCGAATTCGACCGCCGCGACCTTCTCCAACGGCGTGGTCATCCCCGAGCTCGTCTATATCTGCTTCCAGATGACCTTTGCCTGCATCACGCCGGCGCTGATCATCGGCGCCATCGCCGAGCGGGCCAAGTTCTCGGCGGTCATCCTGTTCGTCGTGCTGTGGGTGACCTTCGTCTATTTCCCGATCGCCCACATGGTCTGGTACTGGGCCGGTCCCGACGCCATCGCTGATGCCGTCAAGGCGGTTGCCGCGGCCGGCGCCGACGCCGCCAAGAAGGCGGCGGCCGAAGCCAAGCTCGCCGAGATCAAGGCCGATGCCGGCCTGATCTATCAGTGGGGCGCGCTCGACTTCGCCGGCGGCACCGTGGTCCATATCAATGCCGGCATTGCCGGCCTGGTCGGCTGCCTCGTCATCGGCAAGCGCATCGGCTACGGCAAGGAACTGATGCCGCCCCACTCGCTGGTCATGACCATGATCGGCGCGGCCCTGCTCTGGGTCGGCTGGTTCGGCTTCAATGCCGGCTCCAACCTCGAAGCCAACGGCACGGCGGCGCTCGCCATGATCAACACCTTCGTCGCGACCGCGGCCGCGGCGCTGGCCTGGCTGTTCGTCGAATGGGCGGCCAAGGGCAAGCCGTCGCTGCTCGGCGCGGTGTCGGGCGCGGTGGCGGGCCTCGTCGCGGTGACCCCGGCTTCCGGTTTCGCCGGCCCGATGGGCTCGATCGTCCTCGGCCTGGTCGCCGGCGGCGTCTGCTTCGTGTTCTGCTCGACGGTGAAGAACGCCTTCGGTTACGACGACTCGCTGGATGTCTTCGGCATCCATTGCGTCGGCGGCATCCTCGGCGCGCTCGCCACCGGCATCCTGGTCAACACCTCGCTCGGCGGCGTCGGCATCCCCGACTACGAGACCAAGCCGGGCGAACTGGTGGTGGCGGCCTATGCGTTCGGGCCGGCCGTCATGGCCCAGGTCAAGGCCGTGCTGCTGACCATCGTCTGGTCCGGCATCGGTTCGTTCGTCCTCTACAAGATCGTCGACGTGGTCGTCGGCCTCAGGGTGTCCGCCGATCGCGAGCGCGAGGGTCTCGACCTCGCCGAGCATGGCGAGCGGGCTTATAATCTCTGAGGCCAAAACAGCCCGAAAGGCAGCAAAAAAGCCCCCGGCACAGGGTTGCCGGGGGTTTTCTTTTGCCGGCGGAGCGCTATGCGCGACGGCCCGGCGGCCGATGGTTAATCCCCCGTCAACCCTTGCCTCGCTAAGTTCAGGTTCACGAACCGGATGGCCTTCCGGGGCGGCCGCCTGCGCGCGATCGCCCTGACAGGTCCTCCCTTCACAGGATGCGACCGACATGGCTGTGGCGCGGCGGCATACCGGGCTTTCGATCTTTCCCGAAGCGATGAAGGGTGCGATGCGCCGCAAGATCCGGCAGATCGGCGGCCTGGCGATCCTCGCGGCCGTCGGCCTGGCGGCGCTTGCGCTGATGACCTGGACCGCGGGCGATCCCTCGCTCAGCCACGCCACCAATGCGCCGGTGAAGAACTGGGTCGGCCGGCCGGGCGCCATCCTGGCCGATCTGCTCATGCAATTGTTCGGGCTCGGCTGCATCGGGCTTCTCGCCGTCGCCGCGGCCTGGGGCTGGCGTTTCGTCACCAACCGGCCGTTCGATCGCGAGGGCCTGCGGATTCCGCTCGGCATCGCCGCCGGCATGATCCTGGCGGTCGCGGCTTCGGTGGTGCAGGCGCCGCGCGGCTGGCCCTTGCCGACCGGCATCGGCGGGGTGATCGGCGACGGGGGCCTGGCGGTGATCAGCGCGGTTGCCGGCAATCTCTCGGGCATGGTGCGGGCGACGGTCGCGATCGTCATTTTCGGGCTGGGCCTGACGGTCGCGGCGATCTCGGCCGGTGTCATGATCAAGACGGCGCGGGTCGCCGACGAGGACGCCGCCGACGAGGCCGTGCCGGCACGCGCGGTGCGCGTGCGGCCGGTCGACGACCAGGAGCCCGGCCGCCTCAGCGGACTTGCCGCCAACAGCCTCGGTGCGCTGACCCACGGCCTGCTCTCGGCCAAGGCCAAGCTGAAGCGCATGGCCGGCGAGGCGCCTGATCTGGCGCGTGCCGCCGCCGGGGCGCCGGCCGGGCGCGCCGACAAGGCGGCGCCGGGTGTCGCGGCGCCGGGTCTCGCCGCCCGGGCCAAGGCCTTCTTCACCGAGCCCGACGATGATTTCCCCGTGGCCGCCCGGAGCTCCGGCCAGCGCCGCGAACCGGTGGTCGAGGCCGCCGCCGAGCGGTCGCCCAGGACCTTCCATGCGCCGCCGGGGCGCGTCCGCCAGGACGAGCCAGAGATCGTCGACGCGCCACGCATCGCGCCCGGGCCCGTCGGCCGTCCGCCGGTCGAGGACGACGAGCCGCCTTTCGAGGTCAATGCCCGACCGGCCAGCGACGGTCGCGGGCCGCGCATTCACGCGCCGGCGCCGGCACCGCGCCCGGTGGCGGTGCAGCAGAAGCTGCCCTTGCCGGCGCCCGACGGCGTCGACGATACCTATGAACTGCCGCCGCTGGATCTCCTGGCCGAGCCCAAGCCGTCCGAGCGCGACGTCACCATGTCGACCGAGGTCCTGCAGGACAATGCCTCGACGCTTGCCTCGGTGCTCGACGATTTCGGCGTGCGCGGCGAGATCATCAATGTCCGGCCCGGCCCGGTGGTGACGCTTTACGAGCTCGAGCCTGCGCCCGGCACGCGCTCCAACCGCGTCATCGGCCTCGCCGACGATATCGCCCGCTCGATGTCGGCGGTCTCGGCCCGCGTCGCGCTGGTGCCCGGCCGCAACGCCATCGGCATCGAGCTGCCGAATGCCCGGCGCGAGAACGTGCTGCTCAGGGAAATGCTGGCGAGCCAGGATTTCATGACCGCCAAGGAGAAGCTGCCGATCGCGCTCGGCAAGACCATCGGCGGCGATCCGGTGATCGCCGACCTCGCCAAGATGCCGCATCTGCTGGTCGCCGGCACCACCGGCTCGGGCAAGTCGGTGGCGATCAACACCATGATCCTGTCGCTGGTGTACCGGCTGCGGCCGGACCAGTGCCGGCTGATCATGGTCGATCCGAAAATGCTGGAATTGTCGATCTATGACGGCATTCCGCATCTGCTCACCCCCGTCGTCACCGATCCGAAAAAGGCGGTCGTGGCGCTCAAATGGGCGGTGCGCGAGATGGAAGAGCGCTACAAGAAGATGTCGAAGCTCGGCGTGCGCAATATCGACGGCTTCAACGCGCGCATGGCCCAGGCCCGCGGCAAGGGCGAACTCCTGACCCGCACGGTGCAGACCGGCTTCGACCGCGAGACCGGCGAGGCGATCTACGAGCAGGAGGAGATGGGCCTCGACCCGATCCCCTATATCGTCGTCATCGTCGACGAAATGGCCGACCTGATGATGGTGGCCGGCAAGGATATCGAAGGCGCCATCCAGCGCCTGGCCCAGATGGCGCGCGCCGCCGGCATCCACCTGATCATGGCGACCCAGCGGCCCTCGGTCGACGTCATCACCGGCACGATCAAGGCGAATTTCCCGACCCGCATCTCGTTCCAGGTGACCTCCAAGATCGACAGCCGCACCATTCTGGGCGAACAGGGCGCCGAGCAGCTGCTCGGCCGCGGCGACATGCTGTTCATGGCCGGCGGCGGCCGGATCAGCCGCGTCCACGGCCCCTTCGTTTCCGACGAGGAGGTCGAGCGGATCGTCAACCACCTGAAGCAGCAGGGCGCGCCCGACTATCTCGAATCGGTCACCACCGATGAGGAAGAGGGCGGCGAGGGCGACGGCGATGACGGCGCGGTGTTCGACAAGGGCGCCTTTGGCGACGAGCCGGCCGATCTCTACGACAAGGCGATCCAGGTGGTCATGCGCGACAAGAAAGCGTCGACCTCCTATATCCAAAGACGGCTGCAGATCGGCTATAACAAGGCTGCCTCGCTGATTGAGCGGATGGAACGGGAAGGCATTGTCGGGCCGGCCAACCATGCCGGCAAACGCGAGATCCTGTTGCCCGAGGGCGCGGATTGAAGGACGGATTTCGCCTCGAATTCGCCCTATCGCCTGCCTATCACCCGCGCCGACCAAGCCTTATGGAGCAGCGATGACGAGACGCCTGACAATCGCGGGACCGGCCTGCCTGCTGGTGGCCGGGGTCGCGCTGCTCGGGGCACCCTCGCTCGCGGCTGCTTCCGATCGTCCGATCGTGCTGGCCCAGGGAGCGCCGCTCCAGCTCGGGCCGCCGCCGGGCGCGCCGGCCCCCGCCGGAGGCCCGCGGGTCGCGCCGGTGCCGGCCGTCAGGCCCTCGACCGATTCGCCGACCGCTCCCGCCATGCCGCAACCGCCGGGCCCGGGCGCGGCCCCGGCGCCTGCTGCCGCCGCAGCGGCCGGGCCGCTGAGCCCGCCGGTCCGGCGCCAGGCGCCGCGCGCCGCACGCGGCATCGATGCCGATACGCGTGATATCGCGCAGCAGGTGAATGCCTATTTCAACGGCATCCGCTTCATGCAGGGCGATTTCGTCCAGGTCGGCCCGGATGGCCGGCGCACCACCGGCAAGCTCTATCTCGACAAGCCGGGCAAGATCCGGTTCCAGTACAATGCGCCGAGCCCGGTGGAGATCATCGCCGACGGCCAGTCGGTGGCGGTGCGCGACCGGCGCCTGAACACCCAGGACATCTATCCGCTGTCGCAGACGCCGCTGCGCTTCCTGTTGTCCGACCGGGTCGACATCATGCGCGACGCCAATGTCACCTCGGTCACCCGCGATCCCGACTATGTCATCGTCATGCTGGAGGAGCGCCAGGCGATCGGCGGCACCAACCGGCTGATGATCCTGTTCAATGCCACCGATTTCACGCTGCGCCAGTGGACGGTGTTCGACGCCCAGGGCTACGAGACCTCGGTCGCCGTGCACAATCTCGACACCAGCCGCCGGCCCGACCAGCGGCAGTTCCGCATCAATTACGAGCGCATCCTGCAGTAGCGCCAATTCTCCGGCGCGAATGTCCTAGCGCCACCGCATCGTGGTTATGACGGGGTGATGTTGGTGCAAACAAGTCGTGGATGCCCGGGACAAGCCCGGGCAGGACGATGTGTTGAGCTCACTGTGTGGCTGGGCGACAGGCGCGGGTCATTAGCTCTGGCCGATCCAGTGCCCGCCGCTGCAAGGACAATTCTCGTCTTGGCCGGGCTTGTCCCGGCCATCCACGACTTTAGTCCCCGTGAAAAACGCCGCCGCGACTATCCAGCCAAAGAATCCTAATCGCCTACCGTGCCGCGGTACTAGTCGATGGCGTTGAGCGTGCGCATGACCGTCCAGCGTGAGGTCAGCGCCGCGACCGCGGTCACCAGCACCACCAGCACGACGATGCCGACATAACCGGTCGAGCCGAGCGAGAAGGTGCCGAACAGCGCCTCGATCTGGTCGCCGCCGGCGGTTGCCCGCCAGCGCGACGCGACGAGGCCGGCGGCCAGGATGCTCAGGATGGCCGCGGCGCCGCCGGCCAGCCCCCCCTTCAGCGCCAGCCAGAGGAAATGGCTCTGGAACTCGCGGGCGATGAAGGCATCGCGCGCGCCGACGAAATGCAGGACCTCGACGACCGGGCGGTTGGTGGCGACCGCCGCGCGGGTCGCGAAGATCACCGACAGGCCGGTGGTCAGGATCATCAGGATGACGATGACCAGGCCGACGATGACGACGGCCCGGGCCATGGCCTTCAGCCGGTCGAACCACTGGCGGTGGTCGTCGAGGCTGGCGGTCGGCACCTGCTCGACCAGCGCGCGCTTGAGCCCGGGCAGGTCCGCCGGCCGGTCGTCGGTGAGCCTGAGCACGATCAGCCGGGGGATCGGCAGGTCGTCGGTGGCGAGCCCGGTGCCGAGCCAGGGCTCGAGCATGCGGGCGGTCTCCTCCGCGGTATAGGGCGAGACGTCGGCGACGCCGGGAAAGCGCACGGCGACCTCGGTCGCGCGGGTCACGTCGGCCTGCAGGTTGCGGCCGGGGGCGGGACGCACCTGAATGGTCGCCTCACGCACGATCGACGCGGTCCAGTCGTCGGCGGCCGTGCGCACCAGGTCGACCGCGCCGACGGTGAGCGAGCCGAGAAAGGTCATGATGGCGATGATGACGATCAGCGCCCGGCCGGCGATCGAGGAGGGCGGCACCAGCGAAGCGCCCGAATTGGTCGGCCGCCGGCCGGTCTCGTCGGGGTCTTCATGCTCGTCCGGCCGCTGTCCCGGCAGCCCCAGGCGCCGGGCGAGACCGGCCCAAAGATTTCTCGGCGCCGTCACCACCGGTCGTCCTCGTGATGGTGCGGATCGCTGATCGACACCGAGCCGTCGTCGATGATCAGGCGGCGCGCCTCGACCTGGTCGAGCAGCGAGAGATCGTGGGTGGCGATCAGCACCGCGGTGCCGGTGCGGTTCAGCTCGACGAACAGCCGGAGCAGGCGCTTGGCGAGCGGCGGATCGACATTGCCGGTGGGCTCGTCGGCCAGCAGCATTTCGGGGCGCACGATGACCGCGCGGGCGATCGCCGCGCGCTGCTTCTCGCCGCCCGACAGGATCGGCGGATAGGCGTCGATCCGGTGGCCGAGCCCGACCCATTCCAGGAGGTCGACGACCTCGGAACGATAGCTCGCCTCGTCCTTGCCGAGCACCCGCATGGGCAAGGCGACATTCTCATAGGTGGTGAGATGGTCGAGCAGGCGGAAATCCTGGAACACGATGCCGATGCGCCGGCGCAGCACCGACAATTCGTCCTTCGACAGCCGGGCGGTGTCGTGATCGAACACCGTGACCAGGCCGCGGGTCGGCCGGAGCGACAGGAACAGGAGCTTCAGGAGGCTGGTCTTGCCGGCGCCCGACGGCCCGGTGAGAAACTGGAAGGAATGCGGGTCGATGCCGAAGGACAGATCCCTCAGCACCTCCGGACCGAGGCCGTAGCGCAAACCGACATTCTCGAAACGGACCAAGGGGCAGTGTCTCTCATTGCCTGTGCCGCGCTCACGAGGCGTGATTCGCGACGGCGCGATCATGCCACGGCCCGCAGCCTCACGCTCCAGGGCAGAAGGCCATTTGAGGGACCGGATGTGGCATGCCGAAGGCGGGAGGCCGTGTGGCCTCGCGGCGGGCGCGGCGAACCCGGCCTGCGCCGTTGCGTCGCACCTGCCGGGCGGATGGGCAAACCATGGCCGCGCGCGGCGCCGGCAGGCCGGATTCCGGCCCGATTCCGGAGCCTCGCTTGCGTTCGAAAGCGTCGCAAGACGCACAATCCGGTGCGTTGCCATCGCGCATTTAACGGCGAGTTAACCACGCCCAAGCGAGTGTGCGTCTCAGGGACAACGGTCCCGGGGCAGGTTTCATGTTGATCGTCTGTCCGTCCTGCGCGACGGCTTTCCGGGTAACAACGACAGCGCTGGGCGATGCCGGGCGGCAGGTGCGCTGTGCCCGCTGTCGGACGATCTGGCTGGCAACTCCGGACAGTGCCATAGCCGAGCCGGCGGTCGCTCAGGCGGTGGCCGAAACCGGGTCCGCGGGTGTGGTCGATCAGGCCCCCGAGGACGACTGGGGCGCGGCCTTCGCCGAGGAGGCGCGCGACAAGCCGAGAGCGGAGCCGGCCGAGACGGTGGCCCTGGTGACGACGGTCGCCGAATCGCCGTCGATCGCGCCCGACCGCCCAGCCGATCCTCTGCCGCCACGCATCGAGGCAAACCCGGCGCCGAGCCCGGCAAAGCCGCGCGCCGCGCGTGCCGATATCGAATCGCGGGCCGCCCAGCGGCGCAAGCGCGCCTATGCGTCGCGTCCGGGCGGGTCGGGCTGGCGCCTGCCGGTGCCGATGACCATCGTGCTGATCGGCATCGCGATCCTCGCCACCTTTTTCCTCGGCCGTGAGCAGGTGGTCAGGACGGTGCCCGACAGCGCCACCGTCTACGAGACCCTGGGCGTTCCGGTGAATCTGCGCGGCGTCGACTTCCAGGAGGTCAAGGGCGCCAACGAAATGGTCGACGGCGTGGTCGTGCTGGTGGTCGAAGGCAAGCTCGTCAACATCACCGCGCGGCCGATCGACCTGCCCAGGCTGCGGCTGGCGGTGCGCGACGCGACCGGCAAGGAAATCTATACCTGGACCGCGACGGCGCCGAAGCCTCAGCTCGGCCCGGGCGAGGCGGCGCCGTTCCGCTCGCGCCTGGCGTCGCCGCCGCCCGACGGGGCGACCGTCGAGGTGCGCTTCTTCACCCGCCAGGATGCCGGCGGGAGATGACGCGGCGGCCCGGTCGCGCTAAGCCATGAACCCGTAATCGAGACTTCTTCTGCTGTCAGGATGTCCGGAGGCCCGTGATGGACCGTTCCAAGATTCGTGTGCTGTTTTCGGCCGAGGCGATCGCCGCGCGGCAGAAAGAGATTGTGCGCGAGATCGCCGATACCCGCCCCGAGCGGCTTCTGGTCATCGCGGTGCTGAAGGGCAGCTTCGTGTTCGCGGCCGACCTGATCCGCGCGATGGATGCCGCCGGCATGGCGCCCGAGGTCGAGTTCATGTCGCTGTCGAGCTATCTCGAGGGCACGGTGTCGAGCGGCTCGGTGCGCATCCTGCACGATGTCGAAAGCCCGGTGGCCGACCGTGACGTGCTGCTGGTCGACGACATCCTGGAAAGCGGCCGGACGCTGACCTATGCCAAGGACCTCCTGAGCGCGCGCGGTGCCCGCAGCGTCAGGACCTGCGTGCTGCTGGAAAAGCCCGGCAAGCGCGCGGTCAACCTGCATGCCGACCATGTCGGCTTTACCTGTCCCGACGTCTTCGTGGTCGGCTACGGCATGGATGTCGCCCATGCCTGGCGGCAATTGCCCTTTGTCGGCGTGATCGAGGACTGAGCCGGCGATGGCACGGATACTGATCGCCGAGGACGACGAACCGGTCCGCAGCTTCGTCCGGCGCGCGCTCGAGATCGACGGTCATGTGGTGGTCGAAACCCGCGACGGCGCCGAGGCGCTCGAATGGCTCGAGCGCGAGAAGGGCGCCTTCGACCTGCTCCTGACCGATATCCGCATGCCGCTGATGGACGGTATCGCGCTGGCGCTGGCGGCGGCGCCGCAATTCCCCGACCTCGTCATCCTGCTGATGACCGGTTATGCCGACCAGCGCGAACGCGCCCATGGGCTGGACGCGCTGATCCATGACGTGGTGACCAAGCCGTTTTCGCTGGCCGATATCCGGGCCAAGGTGGCCGAGGCCTTGTCGGCGGGGCCGAAACGGCCGGGCTGATCCCGGCCGCCGGTCGACAACCGTCAGGCCTTGGCGGCCTTGGCCCGGTCGATGGCCTCGGTGATCAGCCTGCGCGCTTCCGCCGCATCGCCCCAGCCCTCGACCTTGACCCACTTGCCGGGCTCGAGATCCTTGTAGTGGGTGAAGAAGTGCTCGATCTGCTGGCGGGTGATTTCCGGCAGGTCGGTGGCCTCGTGGACATTCTCATAGCGCCGGGTCAGCCGCGGCACGGGCACCGCCACGATCTTCTCGTCGCCACCGGCCTCGTCCGTCATCTTCAGGACCCCGACCGGGCGGACCGCGACGATGGCGCCGGGCACGATGCCGCGCTGGTTGGCGATCAGGACGTCGCAGGGGTCGCCGTCCTCGGAGAGGGTATGCGGAATGAAGCCGTAATTCCCAGGATAGCGCATGGAGGTGTAGAGGAAGCGGTCGACCACCAGCGTGCCGGCCTCCTTGTCCATCTCGTATTTGATCGGCTCACCGCCCACCGGGACCTCGACGATCACATTGACCTCGTGGGGCGGGTTCTTACCAATCGAAACTGCATCGATACGCATCGGCGACCTTCTCCGGAAATTCGTGGCGTCTCGATAGCGGCATAGGCCCCTCGCCGGCAAGTGGGCGAAAGGCCGAATAGCCCCGCGCCGGCGTGATTAGCGCGGCAAAACGGGGAAAAATTTAGCGAATCAGGCTGTCAGGCGGTCCAGCCGAAGGCGGTCTTGTCGAGCGAACGGGCGCCGAAGGTCTCCGACGAGCGGGCCACCGGCTTGCCGCCCATAGCCCGATAGAAGGTCACCGCGGCGTCATTGTCGCTCAGGGCCCAGACCACCACGCTGTCGAGGCCGTGGCCGACCAGATCCTTGCGCGCCGAATGGAACAGCTTGCGGCCGAGCCCGAGGCCAATGAATTTCGGCCTCAGATAGAGCTCGTAGATCTCACCGTCATAGGACAGCGCCTTGGCGCGGTTGCGGCCGTAATTGGCGTAGCCGGCCACCTCGTCGCCGAAGCCGAGCAGCGCGATGCGATTGCCTTTGCGGATCGCCGATTCCCACCAGCCCGGCCCCCGGCGCGAGATGAGCTTTTCGAGCTCGGCACCGGGTATCAGGCCGCGATAGGCGGCGCGCCATGCCTCGTCGTGCACCTCGGCAACGATCGCGGCATCGGCAATGCGTGCAAGACGGATTTCTGTCGTGACGGTCTTCATGGTGAAAAGAATGGAACCACGAAGGCCGCCGGGTCGCAACGGTTTCGTTAAGCTTTCGTCAACAGGTGTGAGCAAAGGGTTAACGGCCGTCGCAAAGCGGGCCAGCCGGACGATCTTCCGGCCGCCAAAGAAAAAGCCCCGGCCATCGGCCGGGGCTCTGCTGTTGGATCGATCCGCGTCGGCTGAGTGTGCCGCGCGTCAGGCCTGCTGGATCGCCGAGAGCTGCCAGGTGCCGCCATGCGGCCTGATGAAGGTCCAGAGCTCGGTGACCTCTTCGCCGCGCGGATTGCCGCCGATGATCCGGCCCGAGGCGCGCTCGAGCGTCACATCGGTCAGGCCGTAGCGCATCGCGACGGTGGCATAGTCGCCGCCCTGCTCGCGCCAGGCTTCGGCCAGGTCACCCTGCAGCAGCTTGACGTTGGAGATGCGGTTGACCGCGCCCTTGTCGGCATTGGCCTTCAGGTCCTCGGCGAAATAGGACACCATTTCCGGCGTCGCGACCGTGCGCAGGGCGTTCAGGTCTTCGCGCGAATAGGCATCCTGCACCTCCTGGAGGCGGCGCTCGAACATGTCGAAATCCGCGCCGGTCACGCCGATCTTGTCGGACGGGGCCGCCGAGGCGGCAGCCACCGAGCCGCCGGCCATGCCGGGGATCGGGCCGCCCTGGGCCGGACGTCCGTCCATGGCGCCCTGGCCGCCCATGCGGGCATGCGCGGGCACCGGGCCGTTGGCCTGCTGCTCACGCCGGCTGCGCAGGAAGCGCATGACCAGGAAGATTACGCCACCGATCAGGGCGAGCTGGAACAGGAAGCCGACCATGCCCATGAGCGAGCCGAGGCCGCTCAGGAAACCGCCGCCGGACAACAGCCCGAACAGGCCGGCGCCGAGGAAACCGGCAGCCAGACCCATGCCGAGGCCGCCCCAGCGCGAGCCTTGCGCGGCCGGCTGGTTGACCGGCGGGCGCTGGCCCATGGCGGGCTGCTGCGCGCCGGGTGCCGGCGTCGGTGCGGTGGTGCGCTGCATCGGCTGCGCCGCCGAGGGCGCCGTATTGGTGGAGGGCGGCGCGGAATAGGTGTTGTTGCCGCGGCTGCCGGAAGAACGGCCGCCACCCGGCCGCGCATCGGCTGCCAGAACGCCCAGCATGAGAGCCACGGAAGCCACGGCGGTCATGCGGAAAAGGCTTTTCGTCGTCATCTGTCTCCCCACTGCGCGAGAAACGGGGTCTGCCCGCGCTTGACTCAACTTAGCGTGATATGGGGAGCAGGTCGCTGCGGGACAATGACGCAGCGGTAATAACGAAAACCGGCGCCAGAACACTGGCGCCGGTTTCCAAATCTTTACTGAAGCTTAAGCTTCGTCAGGCCGCGGCGGCCACAGCCGCTTCGGCGCGCTTCTTGGCGATCGTCGCCTTGAGCTGGCGTGCCTTGGGGGACAGGTCCTCGGCGCGGGCCTTGGCCAGGAAAGCGTCCAGGCCGCCATTGTGGTCGACCGAGCGCAGCGCGTGGGTGGTCACGCGCAGCGAAACGCTCTGGCCGAGCAGTTCGGAGGTGAAGGAGACGCTCTGCAGGTTCGGCAGGAAGCGATGCTTGGTCTTGATGTTCGAGTGGCTGACCCGGTGGCCAACCAGAACACCCTTACCGGTGAGTTCACAACGACGCGACATCGGTCGGATCCTAAACACATGGCGACGGCATGCGCCGGCCGCGGGACAAAATGGTCCTTTTCGGAGAGGCGATCGGATAGTCACCCCGACCCGGTCTGTCAAGCAAAACCGGCACGGGGCTTGCTAAAACCGTTCGGGCCCGCTTGTCCGGGCCGCCACCGAGGAAGCCTGTCATGCCGATCGCCCGCGTTCACCGCCTGCCCGCCAGCGCTCCCGACGACGTTTCGGAACTGGAGGCGGCGATCCGGGCCGGCACCATCGATGCCGCCGGTATCCTGGCGATTTTCGGCAAGACCGAGGGCAATGGCTGCGTCAATGATTTCAGCCGCGGCTTTGCCACGCAGGCGCTGACCCTGGCGCTGGCCCGCCATATCGGGGCCGAGCGTGCGGGCGCTGTCTGCTACGTGATGTCGGGCGGCACGGAGGGCGCCATGTCGCCGCATTGGACGGTGTTCGAGCGCGTCGAAGGCGAGGGCCTCGCAGGCCCCGCCTTGGCGATCGGGCGTGTCCATACCGCCGTGTTGCCGGCCGAACAGCTCGGCCGGATGGGGCAGGTCGACCAGGTGGCGGAGGCGGTGCGCGCGGCCATGCGGGAGGCTGATATCGACGACCCCGCGGATGTCCATTTCGTCCAGGTCAAATGCCCGCTGCTCACCGCCCGGCGGATCGCCGAGACGGAAGCCCGCGGCGCCACGGTTGCCGTGCGCGACACCCTGAAATCCATGGGCCTGTCGCGCGGCGCCTCATCCCTGGGCATTGCCGTGGCGCTCGGCGAGATCCCGCGTTCGCGGCTGTCGGACGTGGCGATCGGCCGCGATTTCGGCCTGTGGTCGGCCAAGGCGAGCGCCTCGGCTGGGGTCGAGCTCTGCCATCACGAGGTGGTGGTGCTCGGCCGTTCGCCGGCCTGGTCGGGCCTGCTCAGCATCGACCATGCGGTGATGGCCGACGCGCTCGACATCGAGCCGGTCAGGGCGGCGCTCGCCCGCCTCGGGCTTCAGGCCGATGGCCAGCTCGACCGGCGCCAGCGCGATCATCTGGTGGCCCTGCTCGCCAAGGCGGAGGCGAGCCCGGACGGCGTGCTGCGCGGCGAACGCCACACCATGCTGGACGATTCCGACATCTCCTCGACCCGCCATGCCCGCGCCTATGTCGCCGGCGCGCTCGGCGGACTGGTCGGCCGGTCGATGCTTTATGTCTCAGGCGGCGCCGAGCATCAGGGACCGCCCGGCGGCGGACCGGTCGCCGTCATCGTCGAGCGCTGACCGGGCGCGCGCGGCGCCGCGCAATTGACCTCGCGCGGTTTCGGGATGAACCTGCCTCGTCTTCGGGCGGGGGCGGCGATCATGACGGAGCAGTCACAGGCCAAACAGGGCGTCTGCCTGGTGGTCGGCGCCGGCGAGGGGGTCGGCAGCGCCATTGCCAGGGCCTTCGCCCGCGACGGACTGACCGTCTGCCTGACCCGCAGGCCACGCCATCTCGAGGCGCTGCAGCAGCTCTCCGCGTCGATCCGCGGCGATGGCGGCCGGGCCCATGCCTTCGGCGTCGACGCCCGCGAGGAGACCGAGATGGTCGAATTGTTCGACCGGATCGAGGCCGAGATCGGCCCGCTGGAGGTGGTCGTCTTCAATATCGGCGCGAATGTCTGGTTCCCGCTCGTCGAGACCACAACCCGCGTCTATACCAAGGTGTGGGAAATGGCGGCGCTCGCCGGCTTCCTGACCGGGCGCGAAGCGGCGCGGGTGATGACGCCGCGCGGCCGCGGCACGGTGATCTTCACCGGCGCCACCGCCAGCCTGCGCGGCCGCGCGCAATTCTCCGCCTTTGCCGGCGCCAAGCACAGCCTGAGGGCCATGGCCCAGAGCATGGCCCGCGAGCTCGGCCCCAAGGGCCTGCATGTCGCCCATGTCATCGTCGACGGCACCATTGACGGGGCGTTTGCGCGCGGGCGCCTGCCCGATATCGAGGAGCGGCTGGCCCGCGACGAGATCCTCAGGCCGGACGAGATCGCGCGCAACTATGTCTGGCTGCATCACCAGGGGCGGTCGGCCTGGACCCACGAGATGGACCTCAGGCCCTGGACGGAGGCCTGGTGAGACCATGACCACGCAAGCCGCACGGACGGTGGACTTCATCTTCGATTTCGGCAGCCCCAATGCCTATCTCGCCTGGCAGATGCTGCCCGCCATCGCGGCGCGCCACGGCGCGAGCGTCCGGCTGATCCCCTGCCTGCTCGGCGGCATCTTCAAGGCGACCAACAACCAGTCGCCGGTACAGGCCTTCGGGCCGATCAAGGGCAAGCTCGCCTATGAGATGCTGGAGACCCGGCGCTTCGTCGCCAGGCATGGCCTGACGAGGTTCCGGCTGAACCCGCATTTCCCGGTCAATACGCTCCTGATTATGCGCGGGCTGGTGGCGGCCGAGATGGCCGGCACGGCCGAGCCTTATGTTCAGGCGGTGCTGGCGGCCATGTGGGAGACCGGCGAGAAGATGGACGACCCGGCGGTGGTCCTGCGCGTCCTCGACGCGGCCGGCCTCGACGGCGCGGCCTTGCTGGCAAAAACCCAGGACGGCGAGGTGAAGGCCAGCCTCGTGGCCAATACGGAAGCCGCCGTCGCGCGCGGCGTCTTCGGCATTCCCACCTTCTTCGTCGGCGATGAAATGTTCTTCGGCAAGGACCGGCTCGGCCAGGTCGAGGAGGAGCTGGCCAAAGCCGCGCCATAGGCCGGCTTGACAGGACCGCGGGCGTCCTCACACTCCGGGCAAAACCGCCGCGAAGCGGGCACAGGCCGGGCAAGCCGGCCAGGGGCGTTCCGGGAGGACGATCATGACCGCCGAGACCGGGAGCGCCGGCAAGGCGCCGCGCCGCTACCATGTCCGCGAAGCGGATGTCCCAGGTTATCATCCCGCCAATCACACGGGCACCACCAATCGCCGCCTGATCGGGCGCGAGACGGTCGGCGCCGAAACCGTCGAATTGCTGCTCGGCACGATCGAGAAGGGCAATGGCGCGCTGCCCCATGCCCATCCCGGCATAGATCAGGTCTGTTATCTCCTGGCCGGCACGGCGCGCGCCGAGGTCGACGGCCAGAGCTTCGACATGGCGCCCGGCGACAGCTGCTTCTTTCCAGCCGAGATGGAACATGTCTTCACGGTGACCAGCGAAACGCCGGTCCGCGTGCTGGTCATCTATACGCCGCCTTACGAAGAGAACCCGAACCGGGTCATCAGGCGCTGAGACCTGGGGAGGTTTCGATGCATGGGTCGATGATCGATCGCCGGATGCTGATGGCCGGCGTGACGGCGCTCGCCGCCGGCACGCGTCCGGTTTGGGCGGCCTTCCCGGAGCGTCCGATCACCCTGATCGTGCCTTTCGCGGCGGGCAGCGGCACCGATACCGTGGCGCGCATCGTCGCCGAGCAATTGTCCGGGCGCCTCGGCCAGGGCGTCGTGGTGGAGAACCGGGCGGGCGCCAATGGTTCGGTGGCGGCGACCTTCGTGGCGCGCGCGCCGGCCGACGGCCACACCCTGTTCATGACCACCAACACCACCCATTCGGCCAATCCGAGCCTGATGAAGACGCTGACCTATGACCCGGTCGCCGATTTCGCGCCGGTCGCCCGGCTCGGCAACCTGCCCTTCATGCTGGTGGTCGATCCCAGGCTTCCGGTGAAATCGGTCGCCGAGCTGGTCGCTCATGCCAAGGCCAATCCGGGCAAGCTATCTTATGCCAGCGGCAATTCCACGGGCATCGTCGCCGGCGCGACATTTGCGCGGCGGGCCGGGTTCGAGGCCCTGCACGTGCCGTTCCGCTCGACGCCGCCGGCGATCACCGAGATCCTGGCCGGCCGCATTTCCATGATGTTCGTCGATATCACGGCGGCCCTGACCCAGGTTCAGGCCGGCGCCATCCGGGCGCTCGCGGTCACCACCGCCGAGCGATCGAAATTGCTGCCGGACCTGCCGTCCATGCAGGAGGCGGGCGTCGCGGAATTCGACATCACCTCGTGGAACGGGATGTTCGCGCCGGCCCGCACCCCGCCGGAGGTGGTCGCCAGGCTGAACCGCGAATTGCAGGCCATCGTTCTTGATCCGGCCGTCGCGACAAAACTCGCCGGCGTCGGCTTCGATGCTTTTTCCGGACCACCTGATGACCTCGGCCGGTTCGTCAAGGCGCAGATCGACAATTGGGCGCGCATGATTCGCGACGCCGGAATTCAGCCGGAGTAACGGGCTCTTCCGGTCGGGCGGCCAGACGGCATTCGCGAGGGCGGAGTTCGCGGATCAGGACAAGCCCGTATCTCTCCTGATTGCCGTTAGGTGAGCGGGGTGGTCCACTCACGCCTGCGCGGCCGTCGGGGGCGTCGGACCGCTGCAGAGGATATTGCTATGCGCATCCGAGGTCTCCTTGCGGCCGCGGGGCCGTTGGTTCTTGCAGCGGCTTTTGCTTTTTCGACCCCCCATTTCGCTCTCGCCCAGACGCCGGAGCCGGAGATCGTCGATCTGGCGCAGGGACCGGCGCAGCCCGTGCCGCGGCCCCAGCAGGGCCCGGCCGGCGCCCAGCCGCAGCGTCCGCCGGTCGCGCAGGCGCCCGCGCTGCCGCCGCTGCGGGCCTTTCAGCGCGACGACATGAACGAGCTCGCGCGCAAGTTCGAGGCCTTGATCGCCGGCAAGACCGCCACCGACACGCGCCCGATCCCGGATGTCAGGCGTGATGCCGACGCCGCCGCGTCGCGCAACGACTTCCGCGCCGCCGCCCGGTTCTGGGAGACCATCGCGCTGCGCTCGGCACCCGATACCGCCCCGTGGGTGCGTTATTCCCAGGCCTTGGCCGGCGTCCGTTCGGACGATTGGCGCGAACTTCAGAAGCTTCGCGAGGATACGGTCGGCGCCGCCTATCTCGCCTATCGACGCTCGCAGAACCGCAACGAGGAGGCCTTTGCGCTGGCCCAGCTGCGCCAGATCCTGATCTCGCGGCGTGAATGGCGCCCGGCGATCGATGTGGCGCGCGCCGTGATGGAAGCGCGCGACACGCCGGAGGCGCGGGAGGCCTATACCCGGCTGCGCGACCAATATGGTTTCCGGCTGCGCGAAACCAAGATCGATTCCGACGGCATGCGCCCGCGCGCCTGTTTCGTCTTCTCGGAAAACCTGCGCAAGGGCCGCACCGATTTCGCGCCCTTCGTGCGCCAGACCGGCGTGCCCAATCCGCCGATCACGGTTGAGGACCGGCAGATCTGCGTCGACGGCCTGCGCCACGGCGAACGCTATACATTCCAGCTGCTGCAGGGCCTGCCCTCCGAATTCCCCGGCGAGGCGCTGACGCGCAATATCGACACCACCGTCTATGTCCGTGACCGGACGCCCTCCGTGCGCTTTACCGGGCGGGCCTATGTGCTGCCGCGCGCCGGCCAGCGCGGCCTGCCGGTGACCAGCGTCAACCTGGATTCGGTCGACGTGGAAATCATCCGGCTCGGCGATCGCTCGATCGCCCAGACGGTCGCCGAGGACTTCCCCAAGCCGCTCGAAGGCTACGAGATGCGCCAGCTCATCAGCGAGCGCGGCATGTCGGCCTGGAAGGGCACGCTGGCGGTGGAGAACCGGCTCAATGCCGATATCACCACGGCCTTTCCGATCGACGAGGCGGTGCGCACGCTTGAGCCCGGCGTCTATGTCGTCACCGCCAAGCCGACGAATCCGCAGCGGCGGCCGGCCGACGACGACGATTCCAGCACCGGCATGGTGGCGCAGTGGTTCATCGTGTCGGATCTCGGCCTGACCGCGCTGTCGGGCGTCGACGGCGTCCATGGCTTCGTCCATTCGCTGAATTCGGCCAAGCCGCTCGCCGAGACCGAGGTGAGGCTCATCGCCCGCAACAATGAGGTGCTCGGCACCAAGCGGACCGATGCGAGCGGCCATGTCCGGTTCGAGCCGGGCCTGACGCGCGGCGAGGGCGGGCTGACGCCGGCATTGCTGGTCGCCACCACGCCCCAAGGCGACTATGCCTTCCTCAACCTGCGCCAGCCGGCCTTCGATCTCTCCGATCGCGGCGTCGCGGGCCGTGAGTTGAGCGGGCCGCTCGACGCCTTCCTGGTGCCGGAACGCGGCATCTATCGCCCGGGCGAGACGGTCTATCTGACCGCCCTGTTGCGCGACGCCAAGGGCGACGCGGTGACCGGCATGCCGCTGACGCTGATCGTCGAGCGGCCCGACGGCGTCGAATATCGCCGCATCGTCACCCAGGACCAGGGCGCCGGCGCGCGCGCCGTGCCGATCCCGATCAATTCGGCGGCGCCGACCGGGACCTGGCGCGTGCGCGCCATCACCGATCCGCGCAGCCCCACCGCCGGCGAGGTGCGTTTCATGGTCGAGGACTTCGTGCCCGACCGGATCGCCTTCGACTTGACGCCCGCCGCCCAGCGGCTGACCCGCGGCAACCCGTTCGGCGCGACCGTCGATGCCCGCTACCTGTTCGGCCTGCCGGGCGCCGATCTCGCCGTCGAGGGCGAGGTGGTCATGGAGACCACCACCGGCCTGCCCGATTTCCCGGGCTTCAATTTCGGCCTCGCTGAGGAAGAGGCCAAGCGCGACCGCGAGCCGCTGCCCGACGGCATCAAGACCGACGAGCGCGGCCAGGTGACGCTCGGCGCGGCCCTGCCCAAGATCGAGGACACCACGCGGCCCCTGTCGGCCCGCCTGCAGGTGCGGGTCGCCGAGCCCGGCGGCCGGGCGGTGGAGCGCACCGCCACCTTGCCGGTGCTGCCCGGCACGCCGCTGATCGGCGTCAAGCCGCTGTTCGCGGACAACCGGGTTGCCGAGAACGAGACCGCGAGCTTCGAGGTCATCGGGGTTGCGAGCGACGGGCGCACCCGCACGCGCGGGCCGCTGACCTGGCAGGTGCTCAAGCTCGAGACGCGCTGGGTCTGGACCCGCGGCACCAGCGGCTGGGGCAGCCAGGCGATCGTCACGACGCGGCGGATCGCCGACGGCCAGGTCGAGACGACGGCCGGCCAGGCCGGCCGCATCCAGGTGCCGGTGGCCTGGGGCCGCTATCGCTTGGAAGTGTCCGGCGGCGATCTCGCCGGGCCGATGACCACTGTCGTGTTCGAGTCCGGTTATGGCGCCGGCGGCACCGCTGATACGCCCGACGTGCTGGAAATGAGCCTCGACAAGCCGTCCTACCGGACCGGCGACACCATGACCGTGTCGATCAATTCGCGCTTCGCCGGCACCGCGACGGTGGCGGTGCTGGGCGACCGGCTGCTCGCCGAGCAGACCGTCGAGGTGCCGCAGGGCCAGAGCAAGATCACCGTTCCGGTCGGCCAGAACTGGGGCGCCGGCGCCTATGCGACGGTGTTCGTGCGCCGGCCGCTCGATGTCGCCGCTTCGCGCATGCCGGGCCGGGCGATCGGGCTCGCCTGGTTCGGCGTCGACACCGCCGAGCGGCGGCTGCGCGTCAGCCTGGAGGCGCCCGAGAAGATCTCGCCGCGCGGCACCTTGCGGGTGCCGATCAAGGTCGAGGGGCTGCAGCCGGGCGACGAGGCGCGGGTGACCGTTGCCGCCGTCGATCTCGGCATTCTCACCGTGACCAATTACCAGGCGCCGAAGCCGGACGACTATTATCTCGGCCAGCGCCGGCTGTCGGCCGAGGTGCGCGATCTCTACGGCCTCTTGATCGACGGCATGTCGGCGGCGCGCGGCTCGATCCGCTCCGGCGGCGACGGCCCGTCCAACCGCTTCACCGGGGCACCGCCGGCGCAGCAGCCGCTGTCGCTGTTCTCGGGCATCCTGACGGTCGGCCCCGACGGCCGCGCCGAGGCGATGTTCGACATTCCCGACTTCAACGGCACGGTCCGGCTGATGGCCATGGCCTGGACCACGACCAAGCACGGCTCGGCGTCGCGCGACGTCATTGCCCGCGATCCCGTCGTGGTGACGGCCACCTTGCCGCGGGTGCTCGGCCATGCCGATCGCGGCACGCTCCGGCTCGACCTGGTCAATGCCGAAGCGCCGGCCGGCGACTATCGCGTCACCGTGACCCCCGAGGGGCCGCTGCAGGTGGGCGGCGCGCCGTCGACGGTCAGGCTCGCCGCCAATGGCGGACGCGGTGCGCTCAGCGTGCCGCTCTCGGCCAATGGCCTTGGCATCGGCCGGCTCGGCGTCAGGCTCACCGGCCCGAACGGGCTCGACCTGACGTCGCGCTATTCGCTCGGCGTCCGCCCGGCGCTGCCCGATGTTTCGCGCCGGACCGTCATGACCATGAATCCGGGCGAGGCGGTGACGATCTCGCGCGACCTGGTCGGCGATCTCGTGGCCGGCTCGGCGCAGGTCGCCGTCTCGGTCAGCCCGTCGACCGCCATCGACGTGCCCGGCCTGCTGATGGCGCTCGACCGCTATCCCTATGGCTGCACCGAGCAGACGACCAGCCGTGCGCTGCCGCTGCTCTATCTCGACGTGCTGTCGGCCGCCGAGGGCGGCCTCGGCATGGAGACGCCGGTGGCCGAGCGGATCAAGGACTCGATCGACCGCATCCTGGCGCGGCAGTCGGGCACCGGCTCGTTCGGGCTCTGGACCGCGGGCGCGAACGAGGATCCCTGGCTCGACGCCTATGTCACCGACTTCCTGATGCGCGCCCGTGAAAAGGGTTATGGCGTGCCCAACCAGGCCTTCCAGTCGGCGATCGACCGGCTGCGCACGCTGGTCGTCTCGACCAATGGCGTCGGCGACAACAAGGGCATGGACCTGGCCTATGCGCATTATGTGCTGGCCCGCGCCGGCCGCGGCTCGCTGTCGGAACTGCGCTGGCTGGCCGATACCCAGCTCGGTGAAATCGGCACGCCGGTGGCGCGCGGCCAGCTCGGTGCGGCGCTCGCCCTGATGGGCGATACCGGCCGGGCCGAGCGGGTATTCACCTCCGCGGTCACCTTGCTGCGCGACAACAGGCAGACCGATCTCGGCCGCTTCGACTACGGCTCGCGCCTGCGTGACGCGGCGGCCCTGATGGCGCTCGGCACCGAGGCCCGGCTGACCCAGCGCATCGTCGCCGACGCCCAGCGCGTGGTCGAGGATCTCCGGGTCCGCACGCGTTATCTGTCGACCCAGGAAAAGGTCTGGCTGGTGCTGGCCGCCCAGGCGCTGATCGAGGACGCCAAGCGGATCTCGCTCGACGTCGGCGGCACGGCCCATCAAGGCGCGCTCGCCCGCACCCTGCGCTCGGCCGAGGTCAATGACGGCCTGGCCCTGCGCAATACCGGGCCCGAGGCGGTGCGCGCCGTGGTCACCGCCACCGGCACGCCGGTGACGGCCGAGCCGGCGGCGGCGAGCGGCTTCACCTTGCAGCGCCGCTACATGACGCTGGACGGGCGGCCGGCCGACATCGCGCGGGTGGCCCAGGGCACCCGGCTGGTGGTCGTGCTCAATGTCACCGAGGCGGTGCCGCAGCTCGGCCAGATCATGCTGGTCGACCGGCTGCCGGCGGGCTTCGAGATCGACAATCCGAGCCTGGTCGCCAGCGCCGAGACCTCGGCCTTGCGCTGGCTCCAGCCGGAATCGGTGCAGCCCGACTACAAGGCCTTCCGTGACGACCGGTTCATGGCGGCCTATAGCCGCTCCGGCGGCGCCAAGGCGAGCTGGCAGGCCGCCTATATGATCCGCGCGGTGACGCCGGGGCGCTATGTGGTGCCGCCGGCCACCATCGAGGACATGTACCGGCCGGAGCGTTCGGCGCGCACCGCGGCCGGCCAGGCCGAGGTGACGGGCGGCACGCCGTGACCAGTCGGATCACCCGCTGGCGCCGCCTTCTGGCGTTCGCCGGCGGCGGGGCCGTCCTGGCCGGCCTCGCGGGCGGCATGCTGTTCTGGCAGGCGGGGGCGGGGCCCGACGGCTCCGCCACGCCGTTCTCGCGCGAGGTGGTCGACCGCAACGGCCGGCTGCTCCGGCCGTTCCAGACCGATGACGACATGTGGCGTTTCCCGGGCGCGGTCGCCGATGTCGATCCCCTGTTCCTGCGCATGCTCAAGGCCTATGAGGACCGGCGTTTCGAGCGCCATCCGGGCGTCGACCCGATGGCGCTCATGCGCGCCGCCGGCCAGTGGCTGAGCAATGGCCGCATCGTGTCGGGCGGCTCGACGCTCGCCATGCAGGTCGCCCGGCTGATCGACAAGCGGGAGGACGGCCGGTCGCTGGCGGTGAAGCTGCGCGAGATGGCGCGGGCGATCCGCCTGCAACGCGAGCTCGGCCCGGAGCGCGTGCTCGATCTCTATCTGTCGCTTGCTCCCTATGGCGGCAATGTCGAAGGCGTGCGCGCCGCCTCGCTCGCCTATTTCGGCAAGGAGCCGCGCCGGTTGTCGCCGGGCGAGGCGGCCCTTCTGGTCGCGCTGCCGCAGGCGCCGGAAACCCGCCGGCCCGACCGTTTCGCCGACCGGGCGCGGCGGGCGCGCGACCGGGTGCTGGACCGCATGCTGCTCGCCGGCGTGCTCAAGCCGGAACAGGTCGAGGCCGGCAAGGCCGAGCGGATGCCGACGCTGCGCCGGCCGATGCCGGCTTTTGCCTGGCATGCCGCCGCCGAGGCAGTGGCGGCCGAGCCGGCGCGCCGCGTCCACCGCATGACCTTCGACCGCAGTTCCCAGGAGACGCTGGAGGCCTTGCTGCGCGAACGGGTGCGCGCCGTCGGCGCCAAGCTTTCGGGCGCCCTCGTGGCGATCGACCACAGGACCGGCGAAGTGATCGCCCGGATCGGCGCGGCCGATCCGCTCGACAGCGAGCGCCAGGGCGCGGTCGACATGACGCGGGCGGTCCGCTCGCCCGGCTCGACCTTGAAGCCGTTCATCTATGCGCTCGCCTATGAGGCGGGCCTTGCCCATCCCGAGACCCTGATCGAGGACCGGCCCTGGCGTTTCGGCAGCTATGCGCCGGTCAATTTCGATCGCGGCTACCAGGGCACGGTGTCGACCCGCGCCGCGCTGCAAATGTCGCTCAACGTGCCGGCTGTCGCGCTGCTCGATGCGGTCGGGCCGCAGCGTTTCTTTTCGCGGCTGGAGCAGGCCGGCGTCAGGCCGGTGCTGCCGCGCGGCGAGGTGCCGGGCCTGGCGGTCGGGCTCGGCGGTGTCGGCCTGAGGCTCAACGATCTCGCCGCGCTCTATGCAGGCCTTGCCCGGCTCGGCGACATGCCGGCCCTGATCGAGCGCCGCGACATGCCGGCGCCGGCCACGCCGCGGCCGCTGACCGAAGAGGCGGCGGCCTGGGCGGTCGGCGACATCCTCACCGATGCGCCGGCGCCGGAAGCGGCCCTGTCCGGCCGCTACGCCTTCAAGACCGGCACCTCCTACGGCTTTCGCGACGCCTGGGCGATCGGCTTCGACGGCCAGCGCACCATTGCCGTCTGGGTCGGCCGTCCCGACGGTTCATCCGTGCCGGGCATCACGGGGCGCACCGCCGCAGCGCCGATCCTGTTCGACGCCTTCGCGCGTCTCGGCGCCTATGCGCCGCTGCCCAGCCGCCCGGCTTCGGTCGCGGCCCTCACCAATGGGCAATTGCCGCCGCCGCTGCGCCGCTTCGGTCCGGCCCGCGAAGCGGCCGGCGACACGCGCGACCTGAAGATCGCCTTCCCGCCCGACGGCGTGCGCATCGACCTGGGGGCGGCGACCGGCACGATGGAGCCGCTGGCGATCCGGACGACCGGCGGCAAGCCGCCCTTCACCGTGCTGCTCGATGGCCGGCCGGTGGCCCGCTTCGGCGCGCAACGCCAGTCGAATGTCGCGCCCGACGGTCCAGGCTTCACCACCCTGTCGGTGATCGATGCCGAAGGCCGCAATGCCAGCGTGACGGTCAGGGTGGAGTAGGCGCGGCGCGGGCGCGCGGCGCCGTCGCGATCGGCAGGCCGGCGACCCAGGCGCCGACCATCACCGTCAGCCCGCGCGCGATGATCTCGTCGGGCGTCGAGCCGAGCTTTTCCTCCAGTCCGATCGAGACGATGCCGTGCACGGCCGAGAACAGCGTGCGCGCCAGCGATTGCCTGACCTGGCCGTCGAGATGCGGCAGCAGCGTTGCGAGCGGCTCCTCGATATGGCGGAACAGCCGGCCGACCAGGCCGAGATACCATTCCGGCGGCATCGTGCCGTCGGGCACCTGATGGGCGAAGACGGCGCGCCAATGGCGGCTGTCGCCCCGCGAGAAGCGGTGATAGCCGAGCGCCAGGGCCTGCATGGCGGCCTGCGGGTCGCCGGGCGGCCCGCCGGCGCCGGCGAGCGCCGCGTCCAGGCGCTTCAAGGTGCGGGCATTGACCTCATAGATCAGCGCGTCGAGGTCGGGAAAGACGTTGTAGATGGCGCCGACCGCGCAGCCGACGGTCTCGGCGAGCGCACGCGCCTTCAGGGCCGAGAGGCCGTCGCGGCCGATCGCCTCGTCGGCGGCGTCGATCAGCGCGTCACGCAGTTTCGCGCGTCGTTCCACGATGTCCATCAGGCTCGTCCCAATCCCTCGCCGCCCCTTGGCCGGCCTGCCGAAGAAAATTTTGAACGTTGTTCAAAAATCGCTTGAACAACGTTCACGGCGCTGCTACACCCATCCCGTGAACAACGTTCATACCGAGGGAGAGCCAAATGTTCAAGGTGATGATGACCCTGATCCGCGGACGCAGCCATGAGGCCGCGGAGGCGCTCGCCGACCGCCATGCGCTGACCATTCTCGACCAGCAGATGCGTGACGCGGCTGCCGGCCTCGATCTCGCCCGGCGGGCGCTGGCGGTTGCGATCGCCTCCGATCTGACCGAGGCGAAGCGGATCGCGACCGCCGAAAAGCGCATCGCCGACCTGGAGGAGCGCGCGATGGCCGCACTCCAGGGTGGCCGGGAAGACCTGGCGAGCCAGGCAGCCGAGGCGATCGCCAGTTTGGAGGCCGACCGGATGTCCGGCTGCGAGGCGCGCAAGGCCTTCGCGACCGAGATCTCCCGGTTGAAGCGCGACGTCGCGGGGGCCGAGGGCCGGTTCGCCGACCTCGAGCGCGGCCGCCGGATCGCCCGAGCCGTCGAGGCGGTGCGCCGCCTGCGCAATGGCCCGGCGGGACAGCCGGCAAGCGACGGCGCGCTGGCCGAGGCCGAGGCGACCTTGGGCAGGCTGCGCGCCAAGCAGGCCGAAAGCGAAGCGGCGGCGAACGCGCTCGAAGCGCTCAACAGCGCCGCGCTCTCGACCAATATTGCCGAGGTTCTCGCCGTCGCCGGTTTCGGCGCCAAGACGAGGCCCGGTGCCGACGACATTCTTAACCGTCTGAAGATGAGGGCCGCGGCCTCGCGCATGGCGGGCTGAGCCGCACCGCCACTATCCCATGTCATCCCTCGCATCAGCTCCAACTGGAAGGAAACAGACTGTGCGCAACAATCAGTCCCATTCTGCCGCCTGGGTGAACTTCACTTATCTGTCCTTTGGCGTTTCGCTGTTCCTGGTCGCCGCCGGCGTGTTCTTCATGCCGGTCGACATCTGGATCAAAGGCTATCTCGGCATGGGCGTCGCCCTGCTGCTGCAGTCGGCGATCACGCTGACCAAGACCATGCGCGACGTTCACGAGGCCGATCGGCTGGTCAATCGCATCGAGGACGCCAAGACCGAACGCTTGCTGATGGATGTCCAGCGCCCGGCGGATTGAGCCGGGAGCGGTCCCGGGACGTGGCGGCGGCCGCGCAATTCTCGCCAATACGGGGGGCGCGCCTGTCGGCTAGCTGCCCGTTCGGCCATCAGAACCGCGCGAGCCCAAAGAACCGCAAGAGCCCATGTCCCATTCGTTTTATCACGACCATCCCGATATCCTGTCGCTCGAGACCAGCGTCGTCGACGCGCGGCCGGGCCGGATCGCCCTGGCGCAATCGCCGTTTTTTGCCGGTGGCGGCGGCCAGATGGCCGATCGGGGAACCCTTCGCTGGGCCGGCGGCGAAACTAAGGTCGCGGGTTTCGAGACCGTGTCGGGGCGCAACTGGATCCTGCTCGCCGATCCGGTGACGCCCGACGGCCTGGTCGAGGCGGTGGTCGATCCGGTCTTCCGGCAGATGATGCGCGAACTGCATACCGGGACGCATCTGCTCAATGCCTTCGTCTACCAGCTGTTCGACGGCGCGCTGGTGACCGGCGTGCAGATGAACGACGACGGCACGGCGCGCATGGATTTCGATCTGCCGGATGCCGACAATGAGAGGCTTCGGCTGCTCGACGGGCCGATCAACGACGCGATCCGGCAGGACCTGGCGGTCACCGACAGCTATATGCCGCTCGAGGCCGTGCTGAACGAGCATGGCCTGATCCGCACCCGCTCGGCGGCGCCGCCGCCGACCGCCGATGGCCAGATCCGGATCGTCGAGATCGCCGGACTCGACCGCCAGGCCTGCGGCGGCACGCATCTCGGCTCGACCGGCGGGTCCCGGCCGGTCAAGGTCTTGAAGATCGACAATAAGGGCCGGCATAACCGGCGGGTGAAGATGGGCCTCGCCGGATTGGCGCCGGGGACCTGACAGCCGGGCGTCGGGCTGCTTTCATGTCCCGGCATGGCCAGGCGGGGCATGCTCGGGCAGGAGGACGATATGGCCAGGGGTTATTGGGTGGTGCGTGTCGATATTCACGACGCAGAAGCCTACAAGGCCTATGTCGCGGCCAACGGCCCGGCGCTCGCCCGGTTCGGCGGGCGGTTTCTGGTGCGGGCGGGGCGCTCGGAGGTGGTCGAGGGATCGGCGCGGCAACGCAATGTCGTGCTCGAATTCCCGTCCTATGACGCGGCCGTCGCCTGCTGGCATTCGCCCGAATACCAGGCGGTGCTGAAGCTCAGGACGGTGGCCTCGACCGCCGACCTGGTGATTTTCGAAGGCTATGAAGGCGCGCAGCCCGCCTGACCGGAACAGCCGGCCGATCGGGCGGATATCGGTCCGGCCGGCGGCTCACAGCCGGCGACCGAGCCGCTTTTCGACTTCGCGCCGCTCCCAATCTCCGTTCAGGAAGGGAACCTTGTCGAAGGCCTTCAGCCCGTGTGAGACAAGGCCGAGGCCCCAGCCGAGCGCGACCCAGCCGACCCACAGATAGCGCGGCGACGTCCAGAGATTGATGATCGTCAAGAACGCCAGCGTGAGCACGTATTGGGCGAGATGCAGATAGAAGGCCTTGATCTTCCTGACGCGGAGCAGGACGAGGGCTTCGTCTTCACCGACGGCCTGTTGGCCGACGGTCGGTTCGCTGATGGCCGGTTCGGGTCGCGGCACATTCGGGATGGCGGGCATGTCGGGGCTCCTCAAGGTGTTGAAATCCACCTCGAAGACCGCCGCCAGGCTCTTCAGCGTTTCCGTGCTTGCCGGCTGGCCGCGCTCGATCCTTTGAATCGTGCGCACGCTCAAGCCGCTGAGCACGGCAAGCTGCTCTTGCGACCAGCCGCGCTGTACTCTGAGTTTCTGGACGAGAATGGTGGGGTCTTCGATCATGGCCCGCCGATCACATGCCGAACGGCCGGCGGCCGCCACGTCACGGCCCCGCCAGCGCCCCGACATTTACCCGACAGTCGGGTTGTCGTCTGCCGTCAGTAGACGACAACCGAGCGGATCGACTTGCCCTCATGCATGAGATCGAAGGCCGTATTGATCTCGTCGAGCGGCATGGTGTGGGTGATCAGGCTGTCGATGTCGATCTTGCCCTCCATGTACCAGTCGACGATCTTCGGCACGTCGGTGCGGCCGCGGGCGCCGCCGAAGGCCGAACCCTTCCAGACCCGGCCGGTGACCAGCTGGAACGGCCGAGTCGAGATTTCCGTGCCCGAAGGGGCCACGCCGATGATGATGCTCTCGCCCCAGCCGCGATGGCAGCATTCCAGCGCCTGGCGCATGGTGTGCACGCTGCCGATACATTCGAACGAGAAGTCGGCGCCGCCGCCGGTCAGGTCGACGATCGCCTGGACCACCTTGTCGCGGCCGACCTCGTCGGGATTGACGAAATGGGTCATGCCGAATTTCTCGGCCATGGCGCGCTTGCCCGGATTGAGGTCGACACCGATGATCTTGTCGGCGCCGACCATGCGGGCGCCCTGGATGACGTTGAGCCCGATGCCGCCGAGCCCGAACACCACGACATTGGCGCCCGGCCAGACCTTGGCCGTGTAGATCACCGCGCCGATGCCGGTGGTCACCCCGCAGCCGATATAGCAAATCTTGTCGAAGGGAGCGTCCTCGCGGACCTTGGCGAGCGCGATCTCCGGCAGCACCGTGAAATTGGCGAAGGTCGAGCAGCCCATATAGTGGAACACCTCGCCGCCGTCGCAGGAGAAGCGGCTGGTATTGTCGGGCATCAGGCCCTGGCCCTGGGTGGCGCGGATCGAGGTGCAGAGGTTCGAGCGCTGCGACAGGCAGGTTTTGCACTGCCGGCATTCCGGCGTGTAGAGCGGGATGACGTGGTCGCCGACCTTCAGCGTGGTCACGCCGGCGCCGATCTCGCGCACGATGCCCGCCCCCTCATGGCCGAGAATGGCCGGGAACTTGCCCTCGGAATCGAGCCCCGACAGGGTATAGGCATCGGTATGGCAGACGCCGGTGGCCATCACCTCGACCAGCACTTCGCCGGGCTTCGGGCCCTGGATGTCGATGGTTTCGATGGTCAGGGGCTTGCCGGCTTCCCAGGCGACGGCGGCACGGGTTTTCATCGAATGATCCTTTCACGGCGCTTGGGGCGGGGCGAAGGGCGAACGATAGGGCGTCCGCCCGCGCCGGGCTAGCTGGCCGCTGCTATCCCATGCCGGTCTTGACGATGTCTTGACGCGCAGCGCCCGCCCGCGGCGGATCAGGCCGGCGGGTGATATTGGTAGAGCCAGGTCTCGGAGGCGACCTGGTCGCCGACCTTCAGGTAGCAGCGCATTTCGACGGGCTCGCTGCCCTCGACCTTCAGGTCGAACTGGGTGCGCCAATGCCCCGGCACGTCGTCCGGCACGGCCTCGGTATATTTGTAATCGCCGAACGTACCGCGCGAGGCGGACAGGACTGGCTCCGGGATGAGGCCCTTGGGCAGGTTGACCAGCGGGCCGCCCTTGAACTCGACCAGGAACTTGCGCACGCCCGGCGGGCGCGGCTGGCCGGGCTGGCCGCCGCGGCCGAGCCGGGTGGCGACGACCCGGGCGAGCGGTGTCGGCGCCGGTTCATCGGCGAGCCAATGCAGCCGGTAGCGGTATTCGCGCGACGAGCCGGGTTCGGAGGCCTCCTCCGGCACCCACATGGCGACGATATTGTCGTGGATCTCGTCGTCGGTCGGCAATTCCACGATCTGGACCGCGCCGCGGCCCCAGTCGCCCAGCGGCTCGACCCAGGCCGAGGGCCGCTTCTCATATTTGACGCCATCCAGATAATGCAGGAATTCGCGGTCGCGCTGCAGCAGGCCGAAACCGCGCGGGCCGTGGTCGACGAAGCTCGAGGTCATGGTGCGCGGCGGATTGTTGAGCGGCCGCCAGATGCGCTCGCCGGCGCCGGTCCAGATCGCGAGGCCGTCGCTGTCATGCACCTCGGGGCGCCAGTCGATGGTGCGCGACGTCGTCGTCTCGGAATACCAGTACATCGAGGTCAGCGGGGCGACGCCGAGATGGGTGATGCGGGTCCGGAAATTCAGCGTCGCCTCGATATCCATGATGACGCCGGTGGTGCGCCGGCACTGGAACCGGTAGGCGCCGGTCAGGGACGGGCCGTCGAGCAGCGCATAGAGGGTGACAGGATCGGTCTCCTTCTCGGCCGTCTCGATCCAGAAGGCGACGAAGTCGGGAAATTCCTCCGGCCCCGGGCCCTGGCCGGGCGACAATGCGATGCCGCGGGCCGACAGGCCGACCTGGCCGAGCTCCCCGACGGCGCGGAAATAGGAGGCGCCGAGCCAGGTCGCCCAGGGCTCCTCCGTGCGCCAGTCGCGCGATCGCGCCTCCTGCAGCCACAGGCCGGCAAAGGCCGAAGGCTCGGCCGGAAGCTTGGCCGCCGGATGGTCCGGCTGAATGGTGAAATAGCTGTTGTCGTAGATGATCTCGCGCGCCTGGCCGCCGGCGAGAGCATGCATGCGCACGGTCTTGGCGAAATACTGGCCGACATGCTGGAAGGTCACGGGATAGGCGCCCGGTCCGGCGCCGAACAGCGCGAAATCCTTGTTGAAGCGCAGCTTGCCGTGATTGTCGTAGTCGATGCGGGCGACGATCTCGGGGTTCGGCCGGGGCGGCGCGACATAGGCCTTGCCGGCCCGCTCCCGCGCCATGGCCTTCAGGCTCTCATAGGAGAAAGCCCGCGCCGGGCCGAATTTCAGGGCGGTCGCGGCGCGCGCCTCGCCGGTCAGGACCGGCGCCATGCCGGCGGCGGCGGCAAGGCTCAGGAGGTTACGGCGGGACAGCGTCTGGACCATGGGTTCACTCGGGCATTCGACATGTAAAGGCACGGCCGGCGGGCCGCCGCGCCGTGATGATACGGGTTTTCCGGCGAAACTGGGGCGCCCTTGACGAAAAGCCAAGGCCGGACGGCGTCATTCGCATTGACTTTTTACGATGCGTGATGTTCTTCCTAGCCTTCACGGCACTTCCGCCGAGGACCCTCTCCGTCAATGGCTTTCGCTGCAACCACGAAAAGCACGAAAACCACGCCGGCCGCCAAAAGCGGCACGGCAGGCTGACGCTTAGTCCTCGCTTCCGGGTGCTCCCCCGACGGGGGAGATGGGCACCACGGCACCCGAAAAGGGTTCCGATCCCGGGGGAGAGTTGAAACTCAAGGGCTTGAAATCATGGGTTACAAGGTCGCCGTCGTCGGTGCCACGGGCAATGTGGGCCGCGAAATGCTTGCCATCCTGGAAGAGCGCGGGTTCCCGGTCAGCGAAGTCGTGCCGCTCGCCTCGCGCCGCTCGATGGGCCAGGAAGTGTCCTTCGGCGACAAGACGCTGAAGGTCCGGGCGCTGGAGAATTACGACTTTTCCGACACCGACATCTGCCTGATGTCGGCGGGCGGCGCGGTGTCGAAGGAATGGTCGCCGAAGATCGGCAATCAGGGCTGCGTGGTGATCGATAATTCCTCGGCCTTCCGCTACGATTCCGACGTGCCGCTGATCGTTCCAGAAGTGAATGCCGATGCCATCACCGGCTTTTCTAAGCGCAACATCATCGCCAATCCGAATTGCTCGACGGCGCAGCTGGTCGTTGCGCTGAAGCCGCTGCATGACCGCTTCGGCATCAAGCGCGTGGTGGTCTCGACCTATCAGTCGGTGTCGGGTGCCGGCAAGGACGGCATGGACGAGCTCGACCGCCAGACCAAGAGCCTCTACTCGCTCAAGGAGCCGGAGACGAAGAAGTTTCCGAAGCGCATCGCTTTCAACGTGATCCCCCATATCGACGTGTTCATGGAAGACGGGTTCACCAAGGAAGAATGGAAGATGACGGTCGAGACCAAGAAGATCCTCGACCCGAAGATCAAGCTGACCGCGACCTGCGTGCGCGTGCCGGTGTTCATCGCCCATTCCGAGGCGGTCAATATCGAGTGCGAGCAGCCGATCCGGGCCGAGGAAGCACGCGAGATCCTGCGCGCGGCGCCCGGCATCCTGGTCATCGACAAGCAGGAGCCGGGTGGCTATGCCACGCCGCTCGATGCCGCCGGCGAGGACGCGACCTATATTTCGCGCATTCGCGAGGATGCGACCGTCGAGAACGGCCTCGCCTTCTGGTGCGTCTCGGACAATCTGCGCAAGGGCGCGGCCTTGAACGCGGTGCAGATCGCCGAGGTGCTGATCAACCGCAAGCTGATCCAGCCGAAGGCCAAAGCGGCAGCCTGATAGCGCCTGCTTGCCCCTGACGTCTTGTTGCGAACGGCGGGCCCAGAGCCCGCCGTTTCTGTTTGGGAGGCCGCCATGGCCCGCTGGATAGCGCTGTTCGACGACAATTCAGAGGCCGCCTGGGTGCGGCGGGACCACGACCAGGATCACTTCGCCTATCTCGACGCCCACAAGGACAGGATCCTGATCGGCGGCGGCCTGAGGCCGGCGCCCGGCCAGTGGTTCGAAGGCGGGCTGTGGGTGATGGAGGTGGACAGCCGCGAGGAGGCCGTCCGCCTCGTCGAGGACGACCCCTATTTCGTTCATGGCCTGCGCCGGAATTACCGGCTGGCGCTGTGGGGCAAAGCGCCCTGTTACGGCGCCGTCACGCTCTGAACCGTCAGGCCGGCGCGTCGCAGCTGAACACCTTGCCGGGCCGGTCGAGCGCGGGCGAGAAGATGCCGGTCGCCTCGTCGAGCACGCTCAGCACGCCGGTGGCGACGCCGAAAAAGGCGCCGTGCAGTTTCAGCTTGCCGCGCTCCTCGAGAATGCGCACGCAGGGAAAGGTCCGCAGGTTCTTCAGCGAGGTCGCGACGGAAGCGTGCTCGAGCCTGGTCAGGTAGTCGGTCATGGACGAGGCGCCGCGCGGGCCGGCCTCCTCGATCGCCGGTGCGATCATGCCCATCCACTTGCCGATGAAGTCGCCCGGCGACAGCGGTTCGCTATCTTCGCTGACGGCTGCCCGGATGCCGCCGCAGCGGCCGTGGCCGAGCACCACGATGTCGGAGACGCGCAAGGCCATGACCGCGAATTCGAGCGCGGAGGATGTGCCGTGATAGTTTTCGTCCGGCGCGTAGGGCGGCACCAGATTGGCGACGTTGCGCACGACGAAGAGTTCGCCGGGGCCGACATCGAAGATGACCTCGGGCGAGACGCGGCTGTCGCAGCAGCCGATGACCATGGTCTTCGGGCGCTGGCCTTCCTTTTCGAGCTGTTCGTAACGCTCGGATTCACGCGGGAAACGGCCGTCGAGAAAGGACGCGTAGCCGTCGATCAGGCGGGTTGGCAGCATGGGACACCTCGCGAACGCAGAACGGCTCCGTTCAACGCTTTCGCGGCCGCCGGGTCAATCCGTCGTTCGGCACTGCAATATCGGAATCAGAGCCAGCCCGGCACGCGGTCGAGCGCGATGACCTGGTCGACGTCGACGCGCGGCCGGACGACGGCCCAGTCGGCGCCCTTGACCAGCACCTCGGGCGACAAGGCGCGGGTGTTGTAGGTGCCGGCCTGGACGGCGCCATAGGCGCCCGCCGACATGATCGCCACGAGGTCGCCGGCCTTGACCGCCGGCAGCTTGCGGCCGAGCGCCATATAGTCGCCGGTCTCGCAGATCGGCCCGACCACATCGACCTTCGGGCGCGGCGCGCCCGGTCCCGGTTCGATCACCGGCTTGATCTCGTGATAGGCTTCGTAAAGCGTCGGGCGGATCAGGTCGTTCATGGCGGCGTCGATCACCACGAAAGTGCGGCCCTCGCCTTCCTTCACATAGATGACGCGGGCGACCAGGATGCCGGCATTGCCGACGATCATCCGGCCCGGCTCGAAAATCACCTTCGCGCCGATCGTCGCGGTGTGGCGCTTGACCACCTCGGCATAATGGGCGGGATCGGGCGGCGGCTCGTTGTCGTCCTTGTAGGGAATGCCGAGGCCGCCGCCGACATCGACATGGTCGATGCGATGGCCGTCGGCGCGCAGCGTGCGGACGAAGTCGGTGAGCAAAGCGAAGGCGTCGTTGAACGGCGCGAGATCGGTGATCTGCGAGCCGATATGCATGTCGACGCCGGCGATCTTGATGCCCGGCAGCCTGGCCGAGCGGGCATAGACCTCGCGCGCGGTCGAGATCGGGATGCCGAACTTGTTCTCGCTCTTGCCGGTCGAGATCTTGGCATGGGTCCGGGCATCGACGTCCGGATTGACCCGGAACGAGATATGGGCAGTCATGCCCAGCGCGCTCGCCACCTCGGACAGCTGGACGACCTCGGGCTCGCTCTCGACATTGATGCAGAAGACGCCGGCTTCCAGCGCGGCGCGGTGCTCCGCACGGGTCTTGCCGACACCGGAGAACATGATCCGCTCACCCGGCACGCCGGCTTCGAGCGCCCGCTTCAATTCGCCGCCGGAGACCACGTCCATGCCGGCGCCGAGCTGGGCGAGCGTCTTGATCACGGCCTGGTTCGAATTGGCCTTCATGGCGTAGCAGACGAGCGAGTCGAGCCCGGCAAAGGCCTCGGTGAACACCCGGTAGTGGCGTTCGAGCGTCGCGGTCGCATAGCAATAGAACGGCGTGCCCACCTCGTCGGCGAGTCGGTCGAGCGCGACATCCTCGGCGTGCATGACGCCGTTGCGATAGGCAAAATGGTGCATGGCTTACAGCAGCGGATCGAGGACGAAGCGGCCCGACGGCATCAGCGGCGTCCGGCCGACCGGCCGGTTGGGGTCATAGTCGCGCCGGGCGGGGCCGGTGATCTGGCCGCCTGGCTGGCGTTGCGGCGGATTGGCGGGATCGCTCGCCGTGTCGGTGCGCGGCGGCAGATTGGGCGGCGTCGGGCCGCCGATCGGCGAGGGCGTCGGGCCCGGCAGCTCGAGATTGCCGCGACGGCCGCAGGCGCCGAGCGCTAGCGCACTCGAAACGACCAGGACGAGGGCGGTACGGCGGGACGGAAAAGCGGTCAATGCATGGCCTCTCGGGGACGAAGCGGGCGCACCATAACGGATCATCCCGCGGATCGCGAGAGGGTCCGTCACCGCCGGATGAGCCTGGCGGCGAAGAAGCCGTCGAGGCCGGCAAGCGAGTCGTCCCGGTTGCTCCAGGCGGACGGCAAGGTGCGCAACATGCCGGCGGCATCGATGAAGGGCGCAAGGCCCGCAAACTCGCCCGGGTCGATCGGGTCGAGGGTGAGGCGCGGCTCGCGCGCGAGCAGCGCCGCGATCTGCTGCTCGCCCTCTTCTGGTTCGAGGGAACAGGTGCAATAGACCGCCCGGCCGCCCGGCCGGAGCAGCCCGGCAACCTGGTCGAGAAGGCGGGCCTGCATGCGGCCGAGGCCTTCGACATCGGCCGGGGATTTCAGATGCATCACATCGGGATGGCCGCGCGCCGTGCCGGTGGCGGTGCAGGGCGCATCGAGAAGCAATGCGTCGTAGCTGCCGGTCAGTTCGAGCGCGTCGGCGGTGGTGACGGTCACGGTGAGGCCGAGGCGCTGCATGTTCTGGCCGAGCCGCTCCAGGCGCCGGGCCGACCGGTCAACGGCGGTGACGGTGGCGCCGGCCACCGCGAGCTGGGCGGTCTTGCCACCGGGCGCGGCGCAGAGATCGGCCACCGCGAGCCCCCTGATATCGCCGAGCAGGCGGGCGGGCAGGGCCGCGGCGGCATCCTGGACCCACCAGGCGCCTTCGTCGAAACCGGCGAGCTCGGGCACCGGGCCGGCGCCGCTCAGGCGGACCGAGCCTGTCGGGGTGACATGGCCGCCGAGCCGGGCGGCCCAGGCCTCCGGGTCGGCCTTGACGGTCAGGTCGAGCGGCGGCTCGATCGACAGGATCCGCGCGATGGCGCGCGTCTCGGCCTCGCCATAGGTGGCCGTCCAGCGCTCGCGCAGCCAGGGGGCGAGGTCATCCAGCGGATCGAGCTCGCTGAGGATCAGCTCCTTGTCGCGGGCTATGCCGCGCAGCACCGCATTGGTCAGGCCGACAAAGCCCTTGGCCTTGCGGTCGGCCTCGACCAGCCGGACGGCGACGTCGACGGCGGCATAGTCGGGCACGTCGAGAAACAGGATCTGGCAGGCGCCGGCGACGAGCACGGTGTGCAGCCGGGGCAGGCCGTCGGGCAGGCCCTTGGCCAGCCGGCCGCGCAGCACCCGGTCGATCGAGCCGAGCCGGCGCAGCGCGGTCGCGGCGATCTTGCGGGCGAGCGCCCGGTCGGCGGCATCCAGGTCGGTCGGCTCGTCGAGCGCCTCGTCGAGCGGACGGGCGCGCAGGAGAACGGCCTCGATCAGCTCGCAGGCACGCCTGCGGCTGGCCAGGCCAGGAGGAGGGGCCGGCTTCCTGGCCGCCGGTCGGAACGAACGCTTGGTCATGCCGCGGGTTTAGGCGGCCCGCCGCCTGGCGGCAAGGGTGGAGGTTCCGGTCATCGGTCCGGCGGCGTCGACCGGCTTCGCACCGGTAGGTAGCGTATTTGCTAGAGATACACTTGCGTGTTTCAAGTTGTTTCTCGGTAATACGATACTGTTGCGCGAAGCGGCCGTCGGCCAACCACCTGGCGGATATGCCGGGCCTGCCGCGCCAAACCCAGCATCGGCCTACGGTTGCGACCTGCGATGTCTGATGATTTCGGTATATAAGTATATACACTTAGTATGTTGTCGACAAATATAAACCCGACCCGGTCGCCCGCGGTTATTCAAATTTAACCATGCATTTACAGTGAATCTCTATTCAAGGCGAATTCACCGGTGTCCCGGCGCCAAGAAGGATACATCTCGAATGAAAGTCCCAGTGAAGTTGGTGTTGATCGCCACCCTGCTGCTGATGATCGGCGTTTCGGCGATCCAGGGCTGGTCGGCAGTGTCGAAGCTCGCCGCGGTCAACAACGACGTCAAGGAAATGGCGACCAACTGGCTGCCGAGCGTCAGGACCCTGGGCGTTTTCAAATACCAGGTCACGCGGGTGCGTGTCGCCGAGCTTCGGCTGGCCACCTTGCGCGACAGCACGCAGGTGGCGGAGCTGGACAAATTCCGCGAGCGGATGATCGGCGACATCGCGTCGACCTTCAAGCTGTACGAGACGATGCTGGCCGATGCCACCGAACGGCAGCTGTTCGAACAGATCCAGGCGACCTGGGCGCGCTACAAGGCGCATTCCGACAAGGTCGCGGACGCCGCCCGGCGCGGCCAGGCCGACGAGCTCGTCAAGCTCTATGTCGAGGCGGTCCCGCTGTTCGACCAGGTCGTGGCCGCCGCCGACAAATCGCTCGAGTTCAACGCCACTGGCAGCGATACCCAATATGCCCAGAGCATCGCGACCTATGACAGCGCGCGCTTCCAGACGCTGCTGCTGCTCGGTCTCGGCATGGTCGTCGGCATCGCCGCCGCCGGCTTCGTGCTGGTCGGGGTCACCCGTCCGCTCGGCAAGCTGACCGGCGCGATGCAGTCGGTCGCCGGCGGCAATCTCGACGCCGACATTCCCAATGCCACGACGCAGAACGAGATCGGCGACATGGCGCGGGCGCTGCAGGTGTTCCGCGACGGCCTCGCCGAGACCGAGCGCCTCAGGCACGAGCAGGTCGAGAACGAGAAGCGGGCGGCCGAGCGGCTGGTGGTCGAGCGCAACGCCATCGCCGACTCGTTCCAGGCCAAGCTCGGCGCGCTGGCCGAGGGCTTCTCGCAGTCATCGAGCGAACTCGAGGATTCCGCCCGCAACCTCGCCGCCACGGCGGAAGAGACCTCGCGCCAGGCCACCGCCGTCTCGGGAGCGGCCGAGCGCGCCTCGCTGAACGTCCAGACGGTCGCCGTGTCGACCGAGGAAATGGCGGCTTCCGTCCAGGAGATCGCCTCCAAGGTCAACCAGTCGGCCGATATCGCCAACACTGCGGCGGATGAAGCCGCGCGGACCGAAAACGACATTCGCGCCCTGTCGGATGCCGCGGAGAAGATCGGCCAGGTCATCGAGCTGATCAACACGATCGCCGGCCAGACCAACCTCCTGGCGCTGAACGCGACGATCGAGGCGGCACGGGCGGGCGAAGCCGGCAAGGGCTTCGCGGTGGTCGCCAGCGAGGTCAAGCAGCTCGCGGCGCAGACGGCACGCGCCACCAGCGAGATCAGCTCCAAGATCATGGAGATCCAGCAGGCGACCGCGCGCACGGTCGGCTCGATCGAGAAGATCGTCGGCACCATCGCCTCGATCCGCTCGATCTCGACCAGCGTCGCCGGCTCGGTCGAGGAGCAGGGCGCCGCGACCCAGGAAATCGCTTCCAACACCCAGCGCGCCGCGCAGGGCACGGAAGCCGTCACCGGCAATATCAACGGGGTCGGCCGGGCCGCCGAAATGACCGGCGCCGCCTCGACCCAGCTCATGGGCCTGTCGTCGAACCTGACCGAGAAGGCCGCCGAGCTGAAGTCCGAAGTCGCCGATTTCGTCAAGAGCCTGCGCGCGGCCTGATCCCGCGCCATCGACCCTCGAATGCCGCGCCGGCCGGAGCCTGGTCCTCGGACCAAGCTCCGGCCGGTTTCACTTTCTTCAGCCGAAAATCCTTCAGCGCCAGGTTCTCAGCCTTGGCGTTCGGACGCATCGTTCAGATGAACCCGAATGGGTCGCTCTTCGAAATCTCGCGCCGGAACCACCATCCTCACCTCTCCCCGCCGGGGAGAGGTG
>JAFKKV010000059.1 GCA_017304475.1 Hyphomicrobiales bacterium
GGTTATGTGCTGGGAGTTCTGCAAAATCCGCTGAAGCGATGGGCGGCCATGGCAGGCTGGTGATGTTCAACGTCACCGCACTCCGGAAGGAGCCCCACCATGACCAGAAGCGAGGCTAAGCCCGCGATCGTCACCGTCAAAGACCTGTTTGCGCAGAACCCGGACGGGTTGCGCGCGGTGGTGAGAACCGTGCTGCAGGAGGTTCTCGAAGCCGAGATGACCGAAGCCGTTGGCGCGGCGAAGGGTGAGCGCAGCGATGGCCGTCTCGGCTATCGAGCCGGTTACTACGGCCGGACCTTGGTCACCCGCGTCGGCAAGCTGGAGCTGCGGGTCCCGCAGGACCGGGACGGGCGATTCTCGACCGAGTTGTTCGAGCGCTACCAACGCTCGGAGCGGGCGCTCGTGGCGACGCTCGCCGAGATGTACGTGCAGGGCGTGTCGACCCGCAAGGTGAAGGCGATCACCGAAGAGCTGTGTGGCCACGCCTTCTCGGCGTCGTCGATCAGCGCCATCAACAAACGGCTGGACGAGAGCCTGAAGGCTTTTGCCGAACGCCCGCTCGTCGAGCCTTTCGCCTATCTCATCCTCGACGCCCGCTATGAGAAGGTGCGCGAGGCCGGCATCGTCACGAGCCAGGCCGTGCTGATCGCGGTCGGCATCGACTGGGACGGGCGGCGCCAGATCCTGGCCGTCGAGATGGCTAACCGCGAGAGCCGTTCGTCCTGGAAGGATTTTCTCGTCAGGCTCAGGAGCCGCGGCCTGCAAGGGGTCGAATTCGTCGTCGCCGACGACCATGCCGGCCTCAGAGCCGCCATCCGCGAGGTGCTGACCGAGGCCGCCTATCAGCGCTGCTACGTGCACTTCCTGCGCAACGCCCTCGATCACCTGCCGAGGAAGCACGCCGACGATTGCCTGCAGGAGCTCCGGTGGCTTTACGACCGGCGTGATCTTACCGAGGCCAAGGCCGATCTCGCCGCCTGGATCGCCAAATGGCAGGCCCGGTATCCGCGCCTGGTCGCCTGGGTCGAGGAGACCATCGAGGAGACCTTCACCTATTTCCGCCTGCCCCGGCAGCACCACAAGCACATGAAGAGCACCAACATGCTGGAGCGCCTGAACGAGGAAATCCGCCGGCGAACCTATGTCGTGCGCATCTTCCCCAACGCCGAAAGCTGCCTGCGCCTCGTGCGCGCACTCACCGTCGAAACCCACGAAAACTGGATGGAGGCCAACCGATACCTCAACATGGACGACCTCAGAGAACACAAGAAAATCGCTCTCCGCCAAGCCGCCTAGCCGGCCGCGCCGACCGCCCTAATTTGCAGAACTTGACGCACACAACCCTTCTGCGGGAGGACGAATGAGTGCTTGCTGCGGCCGTGGACGAGCCGGCCACGACATCTGTCCTGCGCCCTGAAGCCCGCCTACAACATGAGCTTGAGCCAAATTGGCGGTCCCGGCCATTGCAAGGCCAAAGAGCGCCGCCGCGAGGGCGCGCTTGGGTTGGAACGTCGTCATGGTGAAATATCCTCTTGAGCTTGGTCAGCCGTCGGTGACGGCATAGGCCGCGCGGCATCAGCCGGACGGCGTGCGTCGGCGCTTTACACCGGGAGACTCAAGCTTCGGGGAGGTGGTGATACCGGCGAATAAACTAGGCCGTCCTTGGTGTTGTCGATGTCGGGACGGTCATTGCGATCCAGATCGCGCGCCAAGAGAGAAATGACCGGTGCAATAGGCCCGCAGTGAAGGCAACCGGTGACACAAAGGCCGATCAAGGGGCATTTTTGACAGTCATAGGGGGTGGGCGACGGCGGACAGCACGGCATCTCATCCGCCATCCCAATCACCGTGGCGGGCCGCGCCGCTACCGCCCCCGCGGCCAGCGGCGCGAGACCGAGGCCCGCGACGACAAATACCGCCAGCAGTTGGCGAAAGATCCGAAACCTACCCATGCCGGCAGTTTCTCACTCGCTTGCGGCTATGGGAATGCACGCGCCATCACGAATGTGTGGACCTGCCCGACAATCTTGCTCGGCGAACCCTAGGGGCGAGCGCAGCAAGAGGAACTGCTTGCACCAACCGATCGCGCTTCCTGAACCGGCGGACATGGAATGTCGCCATAAGAGCGGAAGACGCAGCAATCGCCTTCCTTCGGACGGAGCCTCGTGCCGCAGCCCTTGCAGTCATAGAAGAACTGACACGCGTCGGTCGGCATGGCTTCGAGAGATCGGTGCCCACAGGCTGGACAGGCAATGGTCGACGTCAGTTGCATCATCGTGCTCGCAACAGCTTCACCAGGGGCAGTTAAACCAGGTCCCAGCCGATTGCCAATAGAGTCACAAGCGTGGCGGCGGTCAGAACCACCGCGATCCCGCGCGACCGGCCAGTCGTCGTGCAGGTTGTCCCGCGCCCGCATGCAAGGCCGTCCTTACGCCCCCACCCAATCCATCCGCCCACCAGAGCGAACGCGCTGAAAACGAGCAGCGGGACGCGCCAGGCACCAAGACCCGCGAGGCTGCCAATAGCGCTCCCGCTCACGCCGAGGAGACCCAAGCTTAGCGCGATGCGACCCTCGTGAACACGTACAGCTTGCCGATTGCCAACATTCCCAACGCGGCAAAACGCGCGAACTGCTCAGCGCGAGAAATCGTTCAGTCCGTGCTCGACCGCAAACTCGACTGGGTTGGGCGTGACAGCAATGTCTGGGGCTATCTTGGTATCTTGGTCAACGTCGAAGAGATCCGCGGTCTGGTCCGAGGGACGTTTGAAGGGTGCATGGCCGTGGAGACTGCCCGCAAAAAATTGGGAACGACACACAGGTGCATCCGCGCGCTCGTCGATCATGGGATGCTTCCCACGCGGACGGCAATCAGCCCGCTCAATCGCTGCCCCATCAACGTCATCGATCAGGTCGATTTCGATCGGTTTACCGCTGAATTTGTTTCGTTATTCACACTGGCGCTGGAGATCGGCGAAAATCCACAACGCTTGAGTATCGCGCTCCGGCAGCGGGGAGTTCGTCCCGCCCTGGCGCCGGACAGATACCACGTAACCTTTTATCGACAAAACGAGCTCGAGCTTTAACTCGGGTCAACGTTCCCAAGCCAAGCCCCCGAATTTCGGGGGCTTTTTTTTGTACCTGATGTCTGGCCCGCCGCAAAACTGCGGAAGCACGTTGCTTCCATCTGCGGAAGGTCGGATTGCTGCCATCCAGATTAATCTCGCGATTTCAATCGCTTACCTTAATACTTGGGAAAAGAATTGCCTCCCTCGACATGTGGCGTGCCCAAAAGTCACGCCGCAATTTCCCAAAGTCGCGCCGCAGTTGGAACTAAAGTCATGGTTTCGGCGGCATCCGAGGTAGCGCGACACCAAACGGAACCGCCGCTGGCTCTCACCGGCGGCGGTTCTTGACTTTAAAGCGGCGGTTCTTGACTTTAAAGCCAGAGTTGCCCTTCAGACGCTGGCGGCAAAGGCGCAGTCGAGCGTCAGCGCTGCCGGGCTGGCCGATCTATAAGCCGTCCGTCTCGTCTTCCTTACCGTCCATTGAAATCCGCCCATTCTGACGCGATATTGCGTCACAACAGATGGCATTTAGAATGGAGGTCGGTGTCATGGGCCTCGCCCAGTACGCAGACAATGGCGTCTTTTCCCCGCGCAGGATCGCGGAGGCTCTCCGCACCACCAGCGCGGAGATCGCCCGCACGGCCGGGCTCGGCAAAGACGCCATCCAGCGCAAGGATCGGGTTGAGTCCGACAGGACGCAACGGCGCCTCCGGGAGATGGTCGAGGTCATCAACAAGGTCGAGCCGCGCTTCGGATCGGCGCTCATGGCCTATGCCTGGTATCGCTCCGAACCACTCGCGGGCTTCTCTGGCCAGACCGCAATGCAGCTCGTTCGCGGCGGACGCAACGACGAGGTCCTCGACTATATCGACGCCGTCGACGCAGGCGTCCACGCCTGAACGAAATCATCGATTGCCGTTTCTCAAAGCTGGGCCTTCTGGCAGCCTTGAATTCACGCCGGCCGTTGTATCCCTATCCCCTGGCTGCGCCGCGACGTCGCCATGTGTGGCACCGGACGGACCAATTCAGCGACAGGCGCTACGCACGACAATCCGGGCCTTGACGAGGGACGAAGAGTAGCGCCGCGAGCGACAAGGCACTTAACGCCGCCGCCGCACCAAACGCGATCCACGGGCTGATGCCAACGGCCATCGCAAACACGAATGGCGCGACCGACGTCACCACGAGCCGGATGGCCGCGATCTTGCCGAGCCTGGCGCCATATCCGGCGCGGCCGAAAAGCGCGAGAGGAACCGTGCCGCGAACAATGGATGTCAGCCCCTGGCCAAGCCCAAAGAAGATGGCGAACGCCGCGACGCCCACGGGGCTCGCCCCGGAAAGCATCAGGACCGCCAGCGCGAGCAGCAACAAGCCGGCCGCAATCGCGGCCGTCATTAGCGGATGGACCCGAGGGCCGATCACCATGTCCAGAAGCCTGATGCCCACCTGTGCGGGTCCCATCAAGGCCCCGGCCGCCACTGCTGTCGCAGCCGTCACGCCGGTCTGTTCGAGAGCCGAGACCCAGTGAACGTTGATGGCCGAGAAGACGAAGCCGCTCAGGCAGAATGAGGTGACCAGCCATGCCATCGCCTGGAGGTGCAGTTCGCGAGGAAGCGTGGGCGGTTCGTCGGGCCTGACGGGTTCGCCTGCTTTGTCGGCTCCCGATGCTTCGACGAGCGGCCGGCCGATTGCGAAGACGTGGATTGGCAAACAGACCAGGACCTGGATCGCGGCAAAGGCAAGATAGACGCTACGCCAGTCCATCGACTGCAGGAGGACATGGGTGAGCGGCCAGAAGATCGTCGACGCGAAGCCGCCGAACAGGGTTATCTGCGTGATCGCCCGGCGAGCCCGCCCTGCCCCGACTGTCTGTGCGATGGCCGCAAATGCCGCGTCATAGAGGACCAGCGCCGAAGCGATCTCGACAACAGCCAAGGCCAGGCCAAATGTGAACAGCTCCTGCGACGCGGCAAGCGCGACCAGGGCCAGCGCAGACACCACCGATCCGACCCGGCCAAAGCGCTGCGCCGTCTCATTGCCAAGGATGGCGACAGCGATCCCGACAAGACCGGCCACCGTGAAGATGATGGTTGGCCCCGGCAGCCCGCGAGCTCCCAGGTGTGCACCGTATAGCCCGCGATCCAGGCCATCGCGGCGCGGTTCCGAAACACCGGCCGGAAGTCCAGCAGCGCGGCCGGTGCCGATGCGCCGGCATGCCCATCGGGAAGGCCTTTCGGCATAACCACGGCACCAATGCCGAAGGCGACGACCGCCGCGGCGGCTCCGAACAGGAAGGCCGTGGGAGGACCGCCGAAGGCGTCCAGGAGACCGGCAACCCCGAATGAAACGGCCCCCGCGATCCCGACACCGGCGGCGTGCCAGGAGACGGCCCGAGACTGCGCGTTCCCTTCCAGTCGGTCCGCGATCACCTTCAGGCCTGGCATGTAGCAGCCGGCCCAGCCGACACCGGCGACGGCCCGGAGCGCGAGCCCGCTCCAGAAGCCGTCCGCCACGACGGCGAAGCCGAGATGTGCGGCAGCCGTCAGGGCTGTGCCGAGCAGATAAACGCGGCGCGCCGGAACACGGTCGGTCAACGCCACCAGGACCGGGACGGCGACGACATAGGCGGCGAAATAGGCGCCGATGAGCCAGCCGGCTTCGGTTGCCGAAAGCGACCAGCGCGTCATAAAGCCTGGCAGGAGCGCCGGCAGGGTGAAGGTGCCGATCTGCGCAGCACCTGGGCGGTCACGACGGCGCCCACGAAGCGGGAAGCGATCATTTCCGGCTCGTCATGGGCATCAGAATACTGCTCCTACGGCGATAGATAAGGTCTCGTGCGATGGCATTGATTGCCTAGCTCGCTGTCACTGTCCGCATTGTCAATGAGACCATTCTGCCGACTTTCGATACGAGAACCGTGATCACCGCTCCGACTCGCGGCAGGTGCCGGTGACAGCCACGAGTGGCTCTCCGGCGCACATTGTCAGATCGTGGACCCTGTAGTCGGCTCGCGGTGTCCGACTGACCGCGAGCTTGTGCCTCGAAACCCCGTCACTGGGGCGCGACCCAGCGGAGGTTACGATGAAATATGCGTCCTTGGTTGAAATCAGACTGAGAGCCGATGTTGTTCCGCTCGGAGACGGCGTCAGGTCGCTGTCCCGCCGCGAGCGCCTGGAGCGCTGGGCTGCGGCGCTGGAACAGCACCAGGGACACGTTCGGCCGCTTATCATGATCGAAAGCTACTCCCGACGGGAACGCCGGAATCTCGGGGGTAAGGGAACGCCGCTGGCGGTGGCCTTCGCCGATCCAGTCCTGCGCGCAGAGGGGCTCCGGAGCGACAGCCTTGGCGATGCCATGAACTTCTTCGAGCTCGGCCACGGCCAGGCGCATCGCTTGCTCTGCGACTGCCGCTATAGTGGGACAATGACAGCCGCAGCGGTTGCCGCACGCCTGCGCTTCATCGCCAAAGGAGGGATCATCCGAAGGATTTGGGATTGGGGAATGAGGTGCTCGGCTACATCTTAGATCAGACCATTGATCTCCGCGATCATGAGGCAATCGTCTCGTAGACTGTCGCCTAATCCAATTCTCGACATGCTGGACCGGGCGCCAGTTCCATGACCGGCAACCAATAACCGCGTGCACTACCCACTTCCACGATCCGCCGGAACATACTCCGTCGCCTGCCCGGTCCGGACAATGCATAGCGCGATGAGCGCCACGATGCCGAACCCGCTCGACACCACAAGCGCGCTTGATCCCCATCGCTCGATCAACAGCCCGAACATGAGAGGCGCTGCCGCTTGCGCGATGCGCGCCGGAGCACCGATGAGGCCCAGACGGTGGCCGTAATTGTCAGGGCCGAAGATGGCCAGGGGCACGGTCCCGCGCGCGATCGTCAGCACGCCGTTGCCCGAACCATGCAGGATGGCGAAGGCACCTGCCGCGGCGCCACCGCCGAACAGCCAGAGCACGGCTGCGCCGATCGGATGCGTGATGGACGCCAGGCGGGCCGAGAGCAGCGGATGGAAGCGGTTCAGAAGGGCCGCCTCAACCAGGCGCGCCGCGACCTGGGCCGGCCCAATCAAGGCCCCCGCCGCGATCGCTTCGGTGGTTGACGCGCCGGCCGCCTGGAGCAGCCGCGGCAAATGCGCGGCCATGGCGCCGGCGACCAGATAGGTCAATGCGAAGGCGATCGACAGCAGAACCATGTTGCGATCCCAGGCAACCGCGGCCGTGGGCACCGCTGCCTTCGTCGCCTCAGCCTTTTCGGTACGCGGCAGCAGGAACCAGTTCAGCGGCAGGCCGATGAGGAGGTGACCGGCGGCCCAGGCAAAGCAGGTCGGACGCCAGCCATATTCGGCAAGCCCCCAGGCGGTCAGCGGCCAACCGACGGTGCTGGCAAAGCCGGCAATCAGCGTGATGCCTGTGATCGTCGAACGGGCCGATGCCCCATAGATCCGGCCAAGCGTGGCGAAGGCGGTGTCATAGAGCCCCAGCGCCATGCCCACGCCAAGGACCAGCCAGGCCAGCCACATGACGAGCTGCGACTGGGCGAGGCCAAGCAGGACCAGCCCCACGGCGAAGACAACGCTGGAGAGCGCGAGCACGCCACGCCCGCCGAACGCATCGATGGTGCGGCCGATGCGCGGGCCGAGCACGGCGGAGGCGAGCAGCGAGGCCGAGAAGGCCGCGAAGATCCAGGCGCTCGACACGCCCAGATCTCTCGCCATGGCATCGGCGAGGATGGCCGGCAGATAATAGCTGGAGGCCCAGGCTAGCGTCTGGGTGGTGCCCAGGACGACGGTGACGCTCAACCGGCTCTGCACCATCGGTCAACCGCAGCAGCTAGCTGACTGCTTCGGTGCAATTTGCGGCTCCGGCGGTGCTTTGGCGGAACCGCAGCCGCAGCCCTCCCCGCCCGCCTGCTTGACCTCCTCATCCTGGCGGCAGCAGGCCGTCGCATCTGTTTCGGCCGGGCCACCACAGCACCCCCCGGCATCTGCCGAAGAACGCGACGTGCTGCACACGCCCGTCTCCGGCAAAACCAGTTCGACGCGCCGGGCCGCTTCGTGATCACCGGCGATTTCGGCGACGATCGAGCGGACTTGCTCATAACCGGTCAGCATCAGGAAAGTCGGCGCGCGGCCATAGGCCTTCATGCCGGCGAAATAGAGCCCAGGTTCGGGCTGGGCCAGTTCGCACGCACCATGCGGCCGCACGGTGCCGCAGCTATGTTCGTTGGGATCGATAAGCGGCGCCAACAACGGCGGGCATTCGAGCGCCGGGTCGAGGCCAAGCCGCAGTTCGCCGAGGAAGCCGAGATCAGGCCGAAAGCCGGTGGCCACGATCAGTTCATCGACTTCAACATGTCGGCCACAGCAGGCCGACCCCGCACCGATGCGCAATCCGGTTTCGGTTGCGGTGACATGCGAGACACGGAACTCCGTCTCGACCTGGATACGCTTTTCCGCGACCAGGCCTGACAGCACCGAGCCGAGCTCGCCCCGGGCCACGAGCGCATCATTGGCACCGCCGCCGAACGACTTGGTGGGATCATTGCCGCGCAGCAGCCAGACGACCCGTGTGCCCGGCGCCTCCGCCGCGAGGCCGACCAGGTCGATCAGCGTCCCCACAGCCGAATGGCCGGCGCCCAGCACGGCGATAGCGCGCCCAGCATAGCGGCCACGACCGGCTCCCCCGACATCGGGCATGCCATAGGCGATCCTGGTCGAAGCGGTCGTCTCGCCGATCGCCGGCAGGCCGTTGGCACCGGCCGGGTTGGGCGACGACCATGTGCCGGATGCATCGATCAAGGCATCGGCGAGAATGCTCTTCGGTCCGGCACCATTCTGATAGCGGATATCGAAGGGTGCTTCGGCTCGGCCGCGGGTTTTCACCTTGTCGAAACCGACCCGGCTGATGCCGGTGACGCGGCTCGATGTGCGGATGTGATCCTTCAGAGCCGTGCGGGTTGCGAGCGGTTGCAGGTAGCCTTCGATCAGCTCGCCGCCGGTCGGATAGAGCGTCGGGTCCGGCGAGTTCCAGCCGGTCGCGGTCAGCAACCGGGCCGCCGCCTTGTCGACGTTGAACTCCCAGGGCGAGAATAGCTGAACATGGCTCCATTGCCTGATGGCATCGGCAATGTCAGGACCAGCCTCGAGCACGATCGGTTCCAGCCCGCGCTCCAGCACATGCGAAGCCGCTGCCAAACCGACCGGTCCGGCTCCGATGATTGCGACGGTCTTCCGCTTCTCCGCATTCATGTCTCGCTCCTTCCGGAAATACCGAATTATCAAGCAAAAAAACTCAGGCCGCCTGTTCAGCGGAGCTTGCGCAAGCACCCTCGGCGTCCGCGCAGCATTCCTCGACGAGGAAGTCGACCAGCCCACGCATCACGTCGTAATTGGCCCGGCAAATCAGGGTCGTCGCCTGCCGCTCCTGAGCGATCAGGCCGACGATCAACAGCGTCTTCAGGTGATGCGACAGCGTGGAGGCCGCCACATCCAGGCTCGTTTGGAGCTTGCCGACGCTCATGCCCGCATGACCGGCTCGAACCAGGGTCCGATAAATCCGCAGGCGTGTCGGGTTGCCTAGGGCTTCAAGGCTGGCAGAGGCGATATCGATGTCCATAACCATGAGAATTACCGATCTTGGTTTGCCTGTCAAATGGTATTTCTAGAATTATAGAAATAACCAAATCGGCGTCAGGCAGACGAAGCCTTCAGCGCAAACGCCGCACGCTGGCTCTCCATCGCGGCCGCCTCCCGACGCTCGCTGTAGCGGTCGGTCAGATAGTCCGATCGGTCCCGCGTCAGGAGGGTGAACTTGACCAGCTCTTCCACCACGTCGACCACCCGATCGTAGAGGGCCGAAGCCTTCATGCGACCCGCCTCGTCGAACTCCTGAAAGGCCTTCGGAACGGATGACTGGTTCGGGATCGTGACCATCCTCATCCATCGCCCGAGAACACGCAGAGCGTTGACCGCGTTGAACGACTGCGAGCCGCCGCTCACCTGCATCACTGCCAATGTCCGTCCCTGCGTTGGCCTGATCGCCCCCATGGCCAACGGTATCCAGTCGATCTGCGCCTTCATGATGCCGGTGATGGTGCCATGGCGCTCAGCGCTGACCCAGACCTGGCCTTCGGACCAATTCGACAGCTCGCGCAGCTCCTTCACCTTCGGATGGTCGGCGGGTGCGCTGTCCGGCAGGGGCAGCCCGGCCGGGTCGAAAATGCGAACCTCACAGCCCAGACGCGTCAGCAGCCGCGCTGCCTCATAGGCGAGCAAGCGGCTGTAGGAGCGCTCCCGAAGCGACCCATAGAGGACGAGGATGCGGGGCGGATGCGCGGCGCCACCAACCGGCGCAAGCGCTCGCCAATCTGCTTGCGGCAGGAAGCGCTCGTCGAGCGCCGGGAACACGTTGAAATCCGAAATGTCTTCGCCAGTCATCTGCCTGCCTTCCATCTGATCCGGAAAATGGGTAGCTCAGAGTGACATGTCAACCGTTATTCTAGATATATCGAATTATCGTGATCCGTTGCGACATTTCCCCTGCCCTGCCGCGACGGATCGTGGATCAGCGCGCCTTGCCGGCCCCGCCGATGAGGGCGAAACGCAGCCGTGTTGAAACGGCATCAATGAGCACCACGGTGACCAGGATCATCAGGATCAGGGCGGAGACCTGCTGATATTCGAGCACGCGGATCTGTTCGGCGAGATGCAGGCCGATGCCACCGGCGCCGACAATGCCGATGATCGTTGCGGAGCGAGTGTTGCTCTCGAAATAATAGAGCACCTGGCTGCCGATGACCGGCAGGACCTGCGGCAGGAGCCCGAACCGTACGGCGTGCAGGCGCGCGCCGCCTGTGGAGGCGATGCCTTCGACCGCTTTTCGATCAGCCGCCTCGATGGCTTCCGAGAACAGTTTTCCGAACGCGCCGAAATTGGCACAGATGAGGGCGAGCACGCCCGCGAAGGGCCCGAGCCCTACGACGCTGACCCAGATGAGAGCCCAGATCAGTTCGTCGACGCCGCGGATCGTGTCGAGGAAGCGTCGGGCGAGGAAATGAACGACCACATTGGGAATGACGTTCTTGGCCGCGAGGAATCCGAAGGGCAGCGCCAGAAGAGCTGCCGTGAAGACGCCGAGAAAAGCAATGGCCACGGTTTCGGCCAGTGCATGGAGATAAGTCCAGAACTTCGCCCAGGTGCCGGTCGACGGCGGCACCATGTACCAGATGAATTCACCCAGACGACCGAGGCCCACCAGGAACCGCGCGGGCGAGAAGTCCAGAACGACCAGGCCGTAGATCATGAGGGCGGCAAGGCCCCCGACCACGGCCACGACTTTCGCACGGGCGAAGATCGTCGGATGGAAGATTTCGGGGTGGCGCGCCTCGAGATCGGCTCGGCTGGCGAGCGCTGCGGCCCTGATCGGGTGCATGGTCATGAACGCGCGTCCATGCTGAGGAAGCTGTGGCGCAGCCTCTCGGTGCCGAGGTCGATCAGCATGACCGTCAGGATGATCAGCACCAGGATGGCCGAGACGTCGGAATAGTAGAATTTGCGGATGGCCTCGACGAGGTCCTGGCCGATGCCGCCCGCGCCCACGAAGCCCATCACTGCGGCACCCCGGACATTGATCTCGAAGCGCAGCAGCGCATAGCTGACGAAATTCGAGACCACCTGCGGCACCACCGCGAAGCGCATGGTCTCGGTCCAGGTCGCGCCTGTGGCCGTGAGGCCGTCGACCGGCTTCATGTCGATGTTCTCGGCAACCTCGGCGAACTGCTTGCCGAGCGCACCGAAGGTATGGATCGCGATGGCCAGCACACCGGGCACCGGTCCAAGGCCGAACGAGACGACGAAGATCAGCGCGAAGACGATTTCAGGCACGGTGCGGCAGAATTCGAGGAAGCGCTTGGCGGCGATACCGGCCCAGGCATTCGGCTGAAGGTTCTGCGCCGACAGGAAGCAGAGCAGGAAGCCGCCGATGGCGCCGAGCATCGTGCCGACATAGGCGATCAGCAGCGTCTCCCACAGGAGCTTCATCCACTTGTCGAAGCCCCACATCCACTCGACGATGTCGACGAAGACGGGGCGGCCCGTGTTCGGTCCGTTGTCGAGGGTGAAGATGCGGCCGATATAGTCCGTGAAACGCCAGAAATTGGTGAAGAAGGCCGCCGGCCTGATCTCGGCGACGATGCCTGCGGCAATGGTGGCGAGCGCGAAGATCGCCAGGCCCAGAAGGAGCTGGCGGCGCTTCTGCGCCATGGCATCGGCATAAGCTCGGTCGAGCGCGGAAAGCTGATGCTCGGGCAGGCGTGGAACGGCACTGGACATCGTGGGTTCCGGGCTCAGCTTCGCCTGCGCCGCATCTGGTCGATGTAGCGCGAAAGATCGATCATCACCTGATAGTCCTCGGCCTTCACCGGCACGTAGCTCGTGGCATTGCCGTCGCTAATGCGCAGGAAGGCGTCCCGGCCCTTCTGGGCAGCATCGATGAAGGCCTGCCGTACCTGCATGCGCATGTCGGCCGGCATCGAGGTCATCATGGCGATGGGCGACCCGGGGATCAGGTCGGACCGGAACACGATCCGGAAGTCCTCGGCCCTGGCCATGCCCTTGGTGGCCATGCGCATCAGGTTCGATTCTCGTTCGGTGTTCCACCAATTGAACGCCGCGTCGCAGGTGCCCTGCTGCAGCCCCAGCACTGCGTTTTCATGGCTGCCGCTGTAGACGATCTTGCCGAAGTGGCTTTCGGGCGCGACGCCCATTTTGCTCATGGCGAAACGCGGAACGTTGTTGCCGGAGGCCGAATTCGGATCGACCAGGCAGAGGTTGCGGCCCTGCAGATCGCCGATCGACTGAGCAGGATCGTCGGCGCGGACATAGAGCACCGAATAATAGCCGATCGCTCCTTCCGAATTCGCCATCGTGACCAGCGGCTCGATTCCGCCGTTGGTGACGATGGCGGCGCGAGCATAGGCCGCCGGTCCGAAATGGGCGAAGTGGACTTGACCAGTCCTTAGTCCCTCGATGACGGCTGCATAGTCGCTCGCCACCCTCAGCGTGACCTTCACGCCGAGCTGCTGACCGAGATAGGCGAGGAAGGGGCCGTAGCGATCGAGGACGCCAGAGGAGTTCTCCGAGGGCACGACCGAAAAGACGAGTTCGGGATAGCGATCGCGCCAGTCAGGAGATTCTGCCGCGGAACCGCCACTCATCGCGAATGAGGCCGCAAATCCCGCGAGCATCGTACGTCGTCGCATCATGGAAACATCCCCCACTGTCCCTTGCCGATGGCCGGCAGCGACACTGCCGGCCAATTCGTCATCAGGTGCGGGCACGGCGCAGGCCGTCCACGAAGCGTTGCAATTCGATCATGATCTCGTAGTCGGCGTGCGAAACCTGCTTGAACCCAAGGTCCTTGCCATCCGACAGGCGATCAAAAGCCGCCTTGTCCTTCTGGGGGGCTTCCATGAAAGCCCTGGTGATCGCCTCGCGGGCCTCCTGCGGCAGCGACTTGATGTAAATGTAGGGGGATGCAGGGATCTGGTCGGACTTGAAGAGGATCTTGAAGTCCTCGGCACGCACCATGTTCTTGTTGACCATGCGCGAGAAGTTCGAGTCCTGCTCCGAGTTCCACCAATTGAAGGCGGCGTCGCAGGTGCCCTGCTGCACGGCGGTGATGGCGTTCTCGTGGGAGCCGGCATAGACGACCCGGCCGAAGAACTGCTCGGGCACGATGCCCATCTTGTTCATCGTGAAGCGCGGGACGTTGTTGCCTGATGCGGAGTTGGGATCGACCAGGCAGAGGTTCTTGCCGCGCAAGTCCTGGAGCGAAGTCGCTGGATTGTTCGCCCGGGTATAAAGGACGGAGTAATAGCCCACCGAGCCGTCCGAATTGATAGTCGTGACGAAGGGCTCGACCCCGCCATTGGTCACTGTCCAGGCCCGAATGTAGGACGACGGGCCGTGGAACCCGATGTGAATGTTGCCAGCGCGGTGGCCTTCGATCACCGCCGCATAGTCATTGGCGATGCGCAAAGTAACCTTGGTTTCAAGCGCCTTGGCGAGATACTCGACGAAGGGCCCGAAACGTCCGCTAACGCCTGAGGCATTCTCGGCGGGGACAATGGCGAGGACGATCTCCGGAAAGCGGCTCTGCCAGCCGGTCTGGGCGGCTGCAACCGTGGCGGCAAAGGGCAGGCCGGCGAGGCCGGCCACGAGTTGGCGGCGATCGAACATGGGGCAGTTCTCCGAGGTCATTGGGTCAGATGCGCTTCGACGTCAGGCGACAGCGGCTTCGGCAAATGCGCCGGCGGCCGCGGGAACCGGGGTGTGGCTGTCGATGACGTCATCGGCTTCGATGCCGTAGAGCTCGCGGGCCGCCGCATTCGTCAGCTCAGCCGGAGCGCCGTCGAACACCACCCGGCCCTGGGCCATGCCGACCAGGCGGTCGCAATAGGATTTGGCCAGGTCGAGCGAGTGAAGATTGCAGATCACCGTGATGCCGTAGTGACGGTTGATCCGCTGCAGCGCGTCCATGACGATACGGGTGTTGCGCGGGTCGAGGGAGGCGATCGGCTCGTCGGCGAGGATGAATTTCGGCTCCTGGACCAGGGCGCGCGCGATGGCGACACGCTGCTGCTGGCCACCGGACAGGCTTTCCGCGCGCTGGCTGGCGAGCGAGCCGATATCGAACTGCTCGAGCGCCGACAGCGCGATCGCCTTGTCCTCGGCGGTCCACAGCTTGAGCAGCGCGCGGGCCTGGCTGACATGGTTGAGCCGGCCCATCAGCACATTGGTCAGCACATCGAGGCGGCCGACCAAGTTGAACTGCTGGAAGATCATGGCGCAGGACTGGCGCCAGGCGCGCAGCTCAGCGCCGTGAAGACCGGTGACGTCACGGCCGTCGAACAGGATGCGGCCTTCGGAGGGCTCCTGCAGACGATTGATCATGCGCAGCAATGTCGACTTGCCGGCCCCCGAGCGACCGATCACGCCGATGAAGGCGCCGTCGGCGATCTCAAGCGAAACCTCCGACACGGCGGCTTTCGCGCCAAATCGTCGGGTGACCTTGTCGATGGTGAGCATACCGTGAACCCTGAATGTCGTTCCGCCCAGAAGGACTGGCGATCGCCGCTACGGGTTATGCGGCTTGGTTGACACATTTATGACTGCGCCGGCTAAACAGAGCGCAACATCGACCTAGAAAAGAGGCAATTACTTTATCGGCCTCAGATTATCGGTGCGCAAATAGCAACGTCTCCGCGAAACATCACGTCACGCGGCAACCATGGAATGTCTATCTATTGTCCTATAAATGAGATCTACGACTTCAGCGTCCCATTCAGTCGATCAATCAGCTCAGTTATTTTCCCACTGTCGGTCTGATAAGTGCATTCATTGTCGACAGACGATCGCTTCAGCAGTCCAGCTCGCACAAGAACGGAAACGTTTGACAGCAATGCATTGCGGCCCCGCCGGAAATATTTTGAGAGTTCCTTGTGGGTAACTCCCTTGTCGCCACTTTCTCGGACGAGGATGAATATCCGAAATCGATCAGCCCTGGAGAGCGAAGCAATTGCTTGAATGGCATTATGACTTTCAAGCTCCGGCTCAAAAGCCATTTGCGCGTTTCCAACGGTCCCCTCGGCGCTCCTGACGACCCGCACCGGCGATGGATGCTCGCCAAGCTCTTCGGTGAATGCGGGCGCGAAATGCTCGGCCATGGAAACCCTCCAGCGCTTCACCCAAACCGACCCGTGACGTAGTCTTTGGTCCGTGCCTGATGTGGCTTCACGAACATCGTTTCCGTGTCGCCGTATTCGATGACCCGGCCGAGGTACATGAACGCTGTATTGTTGGACACGCGAGCGGCCTGCTGCATGTTGTGGGTCACGATGACGATCGTGAACCCGCCTTTCAGCTCATCGATTAATTCTTCGATCTTCGCAGTCGCGATTGGATCAAGCGCCGAGCACGGTTCGTCCATGAGCAGCACTTCAGGACTGCCGGCAATGGCACGGGCTATGCACAAACGCTGTTGCTGACCGCCCGAAAGCCCAAGAGCACTTTCGTTCAGGCGGTCTTTGACCTCTTCCCACAACGCGCCGCCGCGGAGGCTCCGTTCGACCGTCTCGGCGATAAGTTCCTTGTCGCGAATGCCATCGATGCGCAGCGGATAGGCCACGTTCTCAAAGATCGACATCGGGAATGGATTTGGCTTCTGAAACACCATGCCCATGCGCTTGCGAATGGCGATCACATCCGCCGAACGGTCGTAGATGTCCTCGCCGTCGACGTTGATCCGACCTGTCAGCGTCAGTCCATCAACGAGGTCGTTCATGCGGTTGAGGCACCGCAGGAGCGTGGATTTCCCACAGCCCGACGGCCCGATCAGGGCGGTTACCATGCTCGCGGGAATTTCGATGTTCACGTCGTGCAGGGCCTGCTTGGCGCCGTACCAAAGATTGAAGTCCTTGATCTCAATCGCATTGCCGAACGGACTGGTCTTCACGTGGTAGGCCGTTGGTCCGTACTCGTTAGGGATTTCCGCCGTCCGAGGCGCGTCAATAATCGTCATTTCTCAAGCCTCTCTGGATCCGGGGCGTCCATAAGCACGATCAGAATTGGCTGCCCTGGAACTTCCGCTTCAAGCGGGTGCGGACGACGATCGCCGTCAGGTTCATGGTGAAGATCAAGCCGATAAGGAGCAGGGTCGTGACGAACACCATTGGCTTACCGGCTTCCGAATTGCGGCTCTGAAATCCGACGTCATAGATATGGAAGCCAAGATGCATGAAGCTCCGCTCCATATGGAAGAATGGAAAATAGCTATCGATGGGAAGCTCGGGCGCCAGCTTCACCACGCCGACAAGCATGAGCGGCGCGACCTCGCCGGCACCGCGTGCCATCGCCAGAATGATCCCGGTCATGATGCCCGGCATGGCGCGAGGCAGCACGATATTGCGAATTGTCTGCCATTTGGAGGCGCCGCAAGCGAGACTGCCCTCGCGCATGGAGCGTGGAACGGCGGACAGGGCTTCCTCGGTGGCAACGATGACCACGGGCACGGTCAGAAGCGCCAATGTCAACGACGCCCATAGCAGGCCGCCGGTGCCGAATGTCGGGTTTGGTAGTCGCTCGGGGAAGAACAGCGCGTCGATGTTTGCGCCCAGGATGTAGGCGAAGAACCCCAGGCCAAACACCCCGTATACGATCGAGGGAACACCGGCGAGGTTGTTGACCGAGATCCGGACGAAGGAGACCAGGCGTCCTTGCTTGGCATATTCGCGAAGATAGAGCGCCGTGACCACACCGAAGGGTGTGACGACAAGGACCATCAGCAGCGTCATTGCAAACGTACCGAAAATGGCCGGCATGACGCCGCCTTCGGTATTGGCCTCGCGCGGCTCGTCGGTGAGGAACTCCGCCCAGCGGCTCAAATAGACCGTCAGCTTCTGCAACAGGCCCAGATCGTTGGCGGGGTAGAACCGGATGAGCGTTCCAAGCGGTTGAACCTTCTCGCGGCCACCGACGTCTCGCAAAGTCACGGACTCAGCCTCGTGCGCCCGGCGAAGCTCCTGAGCTTGGGTCGCCAACACCTCATAGCGCTGCTTTAGTTCGGCCTCGCGCCGGGCGAATGCCTCACGCGCGCCATCGAGAACGGCGCCGCCCTGCGGATTGTCGATCTCGGCCTTGCGTAGGCGGAGCCGCTCCTTTTCCAGTTCATGATTGACAGAGCCGATGTCGCTCCGTTCGATCGCGCGGATTCGCGCCCACCGCTCCCGCGCCTGGCGATGAGCATCGCGCAGCTCCTGCGAGTGGGGATCGCTCACCTTCACGTCGCGCCCGGACCAGCGGAACGATTCAATCCTGCCGACGAATACGCCCCACTCCTGTCGCTCGATCAGAAACAGGTCCCGCGGCGTGTCGACCGACGCCACCGCAAAGTCCGAGATCCATCGGAAGTCGTCACCGTGGAGATCGTAATTGCCGGTGCGAAACAGTGTGCGTTCGGCAAAGCCGCCATTGTTGGCGATGCGGTCTCTGACGCGCGGCTCGAGAGCCTGCAGAACCTCCGGGCCGGGGCGATAGATGGTGGCGCGTGACGGCTCGCCCGCGATGACGCTGTTGTCCGACAGGCGGACCAGCTCAATGGGACCCGGCCAGAACGTCACAAGGCCGTTCCAGAACACGAGAAGGAGGAAGCCCAGGATCATGACGATGCCGAAGGACAATGCGCCGCCGAGCAACCAGATCCAGGGTTCACCCTGGGCCCTGAGATCCGTGAGTGAGGCAAGCGAGCTGCGTTGGCGACGCGCGACCGACCGAGCCGAGATGGCCGGTGTAACGGGCTGCGGAACGACCCTGAGCATGTCCATGGTAGTCCCCTATCAGAGGCTCGCGGCCCGGCGCCGGAAGCGCTGACGGATCGTTTCGGCAATCGTGTTGATGACGAAGGTCATGACGAACAGCAGTAAGGCCGCCAGGAAGAGCATCCTGTAGAGCGTTCCGTCGCGCACAGCCTCGGGCAACTCGACCGCAATGTTGGCGGATAAAGCGCGCAGCCCGTTGAAGATGTTCCATTCAAGGATCGGCGTGTTGCCTGCCGCCATGACAACGATCATGGTCTCGCCGACTGCCCGGCCCATGCCGATCATGATCGCAGCAAAGACGCCGCTCATCGCTGTCGGCAATATCACCCTGGTCGCGGTCTGCCATGTGCTGGCCCCGCAAGCGAGCGACGCGCCGCGCAGATGCTCGGGAACACTGTTCAGGGCGTCCTCGGCGATCGTGTAGATGATGGGGATCACCGCGAAGCTCATCGCAAAGCTGACCACCAGCGTATTGCGCTGGACGTAGGTATCGACCAGCGAGCCGCGGGGATCGTATCCAGTGGACGTGAGCAGCCAGGCCGCAAGCCACGCGAGCGCGAGCGCTACGGCCATCGTCATTGCCCAACGCATGATCGCGACCGATCCGACCACGATCCGGGAATGACCGGTGATCAGGCCGTCGAGCGTCGCGTCGAAGGCCCGGCTGCTTGCCCAACTGACGACCAGAAGCGCGAATGGCAGGAACATCAAAGATAGAAATGCCGTTCCCTGACCAATCGAACCGGTCAGCCAAAGCTTGATGTCGCCGGCGAAGACGATGCGTTCGAGCATGCCGCCGAGCCAGACGCACAACTGGAATGAGGCGACCACCGTCGCGAAGATGAGAACGAACTTGAGGGCGCCGCCATACCGAATGGCAACCGCCCGGGGGAGCAACTGCCAGAGATAGGCCGCGATCAACAGGCTGATCGGCAGCGCCAGGAAGGCCATGAGAACCGCGCTGATCCAATCCTCCACAATGGGTGCGAGGATCAGAGCTGCAATGAAGCCCAGTACGACCGACGGCAGGGATGCCATCATCTCCATGGCAGGCTTCACCACCGCGCGAACGCGCGGCTGAAGGAACTCGCTCGTGTAAAGCGCCGCCAGCAGGGCGATCGGAACCGCGAACAAGAGCGCATAGAATGTCGCCTTCAGTGTCCCGAAGATAAGGGGAATGAGGCTCAGCTTCGGCTCGAATTGGTCCGTGCCGGCAGACGACTGCCAGGTGAACACGGGCGATTGATAGCCTTCATACCAGACGCGGCCGAAGATGGTTTGAAGCGTCGTCTCAGGGTGGGGCGCGTCGACATTCCAGAACCGCGCGCGCCCGTCTCCCGCAATTGCCAGGACACCGTCGTTGCGCGGGGTGAGCACCAGGGCGGCGTAAGTCGACACCGCGCCGTCCTTCTCCAACTTGAGCAAGGTCTGGTTGGAGGTGGAATGCCTGACCCAAACGGCTCCCGTTACATCCGCGGTCGCAAAGGTCTTGCCGCGGAGGCTCGGCGAAATCTCGTTGACCGCTCCGGCGTGACGCTCCATGGAATGCGCGCGGGTGAGCCTGAGATTGTCGGGGGTTCCGCTATTCGCTCGCTCCAAAGTGAAGAAAACGTCGGTCGTCCCCTTCGAGCCGGTAACGACCAGGGACTGCTCCCCGATGAGGAACTGGAAGCCGGTGAGTTGCTCGCCCTCGGGCAGCAGGCGCGTCGTTTCGGCGAGCTTCGGCGCTCGGAAATCGCGGGTATCGAACCTGAAGACCGTGCCGTCACGCGCAGCGATCAACACGGCGTCCGCCTTGTTGGTCAGAAGGACGGACTTGACCTGAACTCCGGCAGGGAGATCCGGCATCGTCGTCGTGTCGATCGATGTCCGCATTTGCCGGGTCATCAGGTTCATGCGGCTTTCCGCGCGCGACAGGCGCGCCACGCCATCGGCATCGACCGTGACGAAGGAGCGCGTTGGCCGTTCCACGGTCCCGCCGGTGCGATAGTCGGCAGCGATGATGGGCCGCTCCGAGAGCTTCTGCGGCGGCTCGATGGCGATGCGCACGTCCGTCCGCCGGAACTGATTCCCGGGGATGGAGGAAATTACGACGCGACCGTCCGTCTGATCGCGTTGATCAAGCCTGCGCAGGTTTGCCGGAACCTGGTCGGCGCCGATCACGGTTGGAGCGATGCGCAGGGTGGCAAAACGAACCGTGCCATCTTCGAAGCCGATGAGAATGCTCTCGCCATTCAGGGTTTGTCCGACAGCCGTCGGACGCTTGCCACCGAGATCGGGGGATGGAACTTCGAGCGGGGCCCCCGTCTGGACGTGAAAGCCGACCATGCGGCCATCGGGTTGGATGACCACGGCCACAGTTTTGTGTTCGTCGATGCTTGCGGCCAGCGAGCCGCGATCCATGCTGGCCACCAAATAGCTTTGTATCGCCCCAACGTGAGCGCCGGTGAACAGCGGCACGACAACCTCGGCCAAGAACAGCATGATCCCGGCGACGGCCAGGATCACCGAGATGCCGCCGATCCGAATGACCCAGTCGGCAATCCGGTCCGCAATGATGACGGAACGGCGTGTCTTGCGCCTTCCGGGCCTATCGTCGGCATTTGCCGCCATCATTGAAAACAAGTCGGACATTTCGGATCCCCTCCCCAGGCCCCAACCGTGCCGGAATTTCCACGAGGGGCTGAGACCGGCTCAACCCCTCGTGAAGCATTCGGGCCTGGCCATTCAGTTCGAGGTCGCCGCTCCGAGCAGCTTCAGGTCTTCCTCTGCAACCGCCTGAGGGACGGGATAGTAACCGTCCTTGACGGTGCCCTCCTGTCCTTGCCGCGAAAAGACAAAGCGGACGAACTCGCGACGCAGCGGATCGATGGGCTGGTTCGGGTTGGCGTTGAGATAGATGTAAAGGAAGCGGGAAATCGGATAGTCGCCCGAATAGGCCGTTTCAGCCTCGACCGGCACGCAAGATGCGCCCGCCCGAGCGGCGATCGGAACAGCCCGAACATCCGCGGTGCGATATCCGATGCCGGAGTAGCCGATGGCATAGCGGTCCGAGGCCACGCCCTGCACGACGGTCGAGGAGCCGGGCTGCTCCTTCACTGAATCGCGATAGTCGCCGTTGAACAGGGCCACTTCCTTGAAGTAGCCGTAAGTGCCCGAAGCGCTGTTGCGACCATAGAGCGATATCGGCCGGCTGGCCCATTCGCCGGTCAACCCAAGCTGACCCCAGGTCGTGATTTCAGTGGCGTGGCCGCCGCGACGCGTCTTGGAAAAGATCGCATCGACCTGCTGAAGCGTGAGGCACTGGATCGGGTTATCCTTATGGACGTAGACCGCGAGCGCATCGACCGCGCTGCGGATCGGCCGCGGCGGATAGCCGAAGCGCTGCTGGAAGGCGTCGATCTCGCGCTGGTTCATCGGCCGAGACATCGGGCCGAATTGCGAGGTGCCGGCGACAAGCGCAGGCGGCGCGGTGCTCGAGCCCTTGCCCTCGATTTCAATCTTCACATTCGGATAAATGGCCTGGAAGCCTTCGGCCCACAGGGTCATCAGATTGTTGAGCGTGTCCGAGCCGATCGACTTCAGGTTCCCGGAAACGCCGCTCACCGGGCGATAGGTCGGAAGGGCCGGATCGACCTGAACGGCCTGTGCCCAGGCTGATCCCCCAACCAATGTGCTCGCGACAAGCGCTGCCGCCGACGCAATGACATATATCTTCATCGTTCTCTCCTGCAGGACTAGGTCACGGCCGGGATCAGGCGAGATCTCGCGCCGAACATGCTTGTTATTGATCTGAGGTCGGACTGGGCCGCCTCGTCGGCGGCACAGCGGATTGCCGGACCATTCGAGTTGGTGCTCACACGATATTTCCGCGGCCAGACGAGGCCGCGCACGAGTTCGATCTCGACCAGGCGCGGACCCAGCGCGACATCGTCCAGTTTCGCGGTGGGCAGAGCGGTCAGCAGCGCGATGCGGTTCCGCAGGTATCGCGCCGCCAAGACAAAGGCGGCCGTTCTGTCGATGAGGGAACCGGTAACGACTGCTGGATCTTCGATGCGCCAGTGTGCCGTCAGAGGCTGCCCCGGCCAGAGCGGACAGATCTCGCCAGCGACCACGTCACAAACCGAAAACACGAAATCCATGTGCGGCGCATCCAGCCCGGCGAACTCCCGCCAGCTTTTCGAACGCAGCCCCTCGGTCGGATATCCGAATGACTCGAGCACCTGAAAGGTGAGCGGATTGACGCTGGGCTTCGGTCGACTGCCGGCGGAGAAGGCTCGGAAGCGCCCCTGCCCGTTCCTGTTCAGAATTGCCTCGGCCATGATCGACCTGGCCGAGTTGCCAGTGCAGAGGAACAGAACGTTGAAGATCCGGTCAGTCATAGACGCCGACTCTCGGCGCGCCGGACGGGTTGTCGGCGCCTGATTCCATATATCCAGGTTAGTGGATACATGTGACGGATCGATGACAGAACGGGCTGGGAGCGATGGGCAGGCTTCGTGTAAAACGAACGCAGTGCGCGGTCACTTTAGCGCCGGTTGGGACCTCTGCCTTGGATCCCCATCACGACCGGTCCCGTGACGTATTCCAGGTTTCTTGCGCAGCAGCGCTACCAACCCCCTCTTACACCCCCGTCGAGGTCGCACCAGAGGCACGGGCGGAAGCTCATACCGTTTTCAGCTCAGCTGCTGCGCCAATGCCCGGCTTAGTTGTATCCGCAACCCACAGTTCTTATGGTCGCCTCAAGCCGCACGCACGACCGACATTGGGGGATTTATGCAGATCGAAAAGATCACGGTCGAGGGATTTCGGCTGCTGCGGAATGTCGAGATTATGCTCGAGGCCAAGTCCACAGTAATTGTTGGTCGAAACAACAGCGGCAAGACCTCATTGACCGACGTTTTTGATCGTTTCGCTGGCGAAGATGGCGCCCGCTTTCGACTCGAAGACTTTTCCGCTGGCGCTCGGGCGAAATTCCTAGAGGCTAAGGCCCTTCGCGAAGGCGGTGCGCAGCCCGATGTTGTTCTCGCCGCGCTCCCAAAGATCGCTGCCACCCTCACCTTTGCCTATGAACAGGCGGCCCCGGACCTTGGACCGCTTCCTCCTTTCATCATCGATCTCGACCCAGGGTCGAGCATCGCGATCGCTCGCGTGGAGTTTGCGGCGACCCTCCAAACGGCTCATTTCTTGTTCGATCCCCCGCCAGCGCCTGAAGGGGCCGATGAGGTGCGACACTACTATCGCTTCCTTCGTGAGGCGGTTCCAAAAGCCTACAGTATCCAAGTCGTGGCCGTGGACCCGACAGATCCGACCAACCAGCGGCGCTTCGACGGTGTCGCCCCTCTCTCAGCGCTACTCCAATGTAGCTTCGTACGTGCGCAACGCACCTTGGATCATTCGAGGCAAGGCGATCCAGATGTGATTGGCAAGCTCCTCGGCAAGCTGTTCAAGACAGCGAACTCCCCGAGTGCCGCAGCCACTGACCAGAGCTTGGCCGCCGAGCTGAAGACCTCGGTTGACGCTGTTGAGCAGGAGATTCAGGGCGACTTCGACGAGATGCTGAAAGGCCTACTGCCGGCCTTGGCTGTGTTCGGCTTTCCCAGCCTCAACGATACCGAGCTCAGACCGGAGACCTCGCTCAACGTCGAAAGCCTGCTCTCGGATCACACCAAGATCGTCTACGCTGGCCAGGACGGCGTGCACCTTCCTGAGGGATACAACGGCCTCGGTACGCGCAATCTTATATATATGCTGCTGCAGCTTGAGAGCTTTCATAAGGGCTATCGGGCGAGGCCAACGCGACCGGGAAGCCATCTGGTCTTCATCGAGGAGCCAGAGGCTCACCTGCATCCGCAGATGCAGGAGGTCTTCATCAAGCAGCTCAATGAAGCGGTCTCGAAGCTTTCAGAAGCCTACCCCGATGAGCCAGCCTGGCCGGTGCAGTTCGTCGTCTCGACCCATTCGCCCCACGTTGCGAACGCAGCGACGTTCGAGGCTGTTCGTTATTTCCTCAGCGCTCCACCTACGGATTCGGAGGGTCGCCAGACGGCAGTCAAAGACTTCAAGAAGGGCGCGGCTCAGATCCCGCCCGAAGATCGAGAGTTCCTGCATCAGTACATGACGCTCACGAAATGCGACCTCTACTTCGCGGACAAGGCGATCATTGTGGAGGGCACAACGGAGCGCATTCTGATGCCTCGGCTCTGCAGCTTGGTCGATGAAACCCTTACCTCCGAGACTCAGCTCGCACGGCAGTACGTGACCACGGTGGAGATCGGCGGCGCTTATGCCCACCTATTCTATCCCCTCCTCGATTTCCTCGAGCTGAAGACACTGATCATCACCGATCTGGACGCCGTTAGATGGGCGGACGTGCCCACAAAAAAGGGCGGAACAACGAGGCGTCTGGTGAAGTGCCCGGTTGCGGAAGGGGAGCGTACCTCAAACAAGGCGATCGAAGTGTGGTTCAAATCCCCGACCGAAGGCGCCGCCGATGGCGACGCCGATGGCGACGCGGCCGCCGATGTCAGTGAGGTTACTCCACTCTCGTTGCCTGAGGTCGTCGCCAAAACGAAGGAGGAGAAGGAGAGAGGTTCGCGCCGGCTCGCCTATCAGATTCCCGAGGAAGGCTCTGACATCTGCGCCAGAAGTTTTGAGGATGCTTTCGTTCTCGCGAACCCGGACAAGTTCGATTGGCCTCGCGAGGACGACGTCGCAACCGAGGCATGGGACATCGCTCAAGGTCTTCCGAAGGCCGAGACGGCCTTGAAGTACGCAATTCAGGAGACCGAATGGAATGTGCCTCTCTACATTCGTGAGGGCCTCATATGGCTGTCGGAGCCGCCTCCGCCAGCGGCTGCCTCCCCTCTGGTCGCGGCCGGAGGATCGGCGGAACCTGAAGCAGAGGCCGGCCAGTTATGAGCGGGGCCAAGTTGACACCCGCAGAGACAGCAGCCGCAGAAGCTCAGGCCAAGGTCAACGCCTGCCTCGACAAAGGGCGAAGTTTCCGTCTTGAGGCGGGCGCTGGCGCTGGCAAGACCTATTCGCTGGTCCAGGCACTGAAACGTTTGATCGCCGAGCGTGGTCCCGCACTTATGCATGCTGGTCAGAAGGTGGCTTGCATTACATTTACAGAGGTCGCGCGGGAGGAAATTGCCCAAGAGATCGAGCAGCATCCCGCGATCTTGGTGGAGACCATCCACGCGTTTTCGTGGGCCTTCCTGTCGCAGTTCCAGAAGATACTTCGAGGTCTCGTTGAGGCGATGAATGACCGGCAGGATAAGATCGCGCTAGGGGGCGGGGTCGGCTCGAAGCTCGTCGAGTACAGCCTCGGATTTTTCGGCGTCGATGACGAAAGGATCACGCTCGCTCACGACGACATCCCGAAATTCATGGCGAAGCTGCTGGGTGAGACCAAGTTCCGGAGGCTGCTCGCTCAGCAATACCCCATTATCTTCATCGATGAGTATCAGGACACTGACCAAGACTTTATGGAGGCGTTGTCCGAGCATTATTTCAAGGCAGGCGAAGGACCGGTCATCGGGCTCTTTGGGGACCACTGGCAGACGATCTACCGGGGAGACTTCGATCTCGCCGACTTCCCGATCGAGGGCATCGACAAGGGGTCGAACTTTCGATCGGTTCCGGCGATCGTGAATATGCTCAATCGGCTACGGCCAGAGCTGCCACAACATGTCAGCGACCCGGATGCGGTTGGCGAAGCGCGATTTTTTCACGCGAACACTTATCAGGGGCAACGAACGAATACCGCCCACTCGAAGAATGATCTGCCCGACGACGTCGGACGAGAGTATCGCGCGGCCCTTCTGGGCCAGTTGGAAGCCGAGGGCTGGGACTTGTCGCGCGAGAAGACCAAAATCCTGATGCTGACCCACAGCGCGCTCGCCACCGAGCAGGGCTATTCTTCCATCACGACAATTTTCAAGCGGAGCGAAGCGTTTGCGAAAAAGGAAGATCCAACCCTGGCCTTCTTCGCGGACACGGTTGAGCCCATGAGTCGGGCGTATGGTTTGGGCCGCTACGGCGAGATGTTTCGGCTGATGGGAGAGGCGCCTGCCATACGGTCCCATGCCGACAAGCTGAGCTGGCAACAGAGTATGCAGACGCTCGATAAGCTCCGCTTAGGTGGCACGGTCGGAAATGTGCTCGATCATCTTAAGCAGACCCAACGACCGCGTTTAGCGGAGCGCGTCATGAGACGTGAAGACGAGCTCGCGCGTCTGCAGGGTGCGCCCGTTCCCGAGGAGGAAACTTCGCTCCATCGGCATAGCCAGCTGCGCGCCGTGCCCTACGACGAAGTGATTAAGCTTGTCAGGTTTGTGGAGGGCGGCACGCCGATGGCGACCCAACACAGTGTCAAAGGCGCACAGTTTGAGAACGTAGTGGTCATCCTTGGCGGAGGCTGGAAGGGACTGTCAGGAATTTCGTGTGCGGGGCCATAGTGACGCTCATGGAGGGCGCATATGGCGATCAAGAAGAACACTCTGGACGAGTTGCTGGACGGGCGTGATCCCCACGCGGTTTTTGCCAAGGACGGCCTATTCGACGAGCTGAAGAAGGCGTTGGCGGAACGCGTCCTGAACGCGGAGATCGACGAGCATCTCGACGACGAGGCTGCGGCCGGCAAGAAGAACAGCCGCAATGGCTATTCGAAGAAGACGGTGCTGACGGAGACCTCGAAGCTCGATCTGCGCATTCCCCGCGACCGTGAGGGGACGTTCGACCCGAAGCTGATCGCCCGCTACCAGCGCCGGTTCCCAGGCTTCGACGAGAAGATCGTGTCGATGTACGCCCGCGGTATGACGGTGCGCGAGATCCAGGGCCACCTCATGGAGCTCTACGGGCTGGAGGTCTCGCCGGACCTGATCTCGACGGTGACGGATACGGTGCTGGAGACAGTCACCGAGTGGCAGAACCGGCCGCTCGAGCGGATCTATCCGCTGGTCTTCTTCGATGCGCTGCGGGTCAAGATCCGTGACGAGGGGCTGGTCAGGAACAAGGCGGTCTATCTGGCACTCGGCGTCATGGCCGACGGCACGAAGGACATTCTCGGGCTCTGGATCGAGCAGAACGAGGGCGCCAAGTTCTGGCTAAAGGTGATGAACGAGTTGAAGAACCGCGGCGTCGAGGATGTTCTGATCGCCGTCGTCGATGGATTGAAGGGCTTTCCCGAAGCGATCAACGCCTGCTTCCCGCAGGCGATCGTTCAGACCTGCATCGTCCATCTGATCCGCCATTCCATGGACTTCGCCTCCTGGAAGGACCGCAAAGGGCTCGTGGCGGCGCTGAAGACCGTCTACCGGGC
>JAFKKV010000079.1 GCA_017304475.1 Hyphomicrobiales bacterium
GCCCCTAGCTCGGCTGGTGGGTCGATCAGCGGACGGTTCTATACGCGCGACCGCCGGAGGGTGCGGCGCATCACCGTCGTCGCCGTCCGTTTCAAGGGTGGATGGAAAGGCCGTGACGCCAAGGTCGAGCCCCGAAGAGAGCGACGTGTTGCCGGAGAGATCAAGCGTAAACGGATCGTGTTGCGCCATGAAAGGCTCCTGTCGAACGGGCGCACGCGAACGTCCCGCCGGCAGCAGGCCCGGCAGGCGACGCGATTGCGTGAAGGTGAGGGGTGAAGGATCGGCTCTGAGCGGACGTCAGAGCCGGAACGTGCGGACGAGATGCTTATGCCTGGCCTGGCAGGCCAGCATTTCGGAATAAAAGCGCTTGCGCGCCTGCTTCAGCGCCGGATCATGGCGGTGTTGTTTTGCGATCCGCGATCGCGCAGCGCGCACGACGGCACGCCAAGGGGCGTGAACGTAAACTCCGAGGCGGGAGTAGGTCGCTTCCATGGACGGACCCCCTCTCGCTCACGCTGCGACCGGCTGTGGCAAATGACGCAGCTGCACGGGGAGCTTGGCGGATACTTCGTCGTCCGTGAGGTCGTCGAGCAGTTTCACGACGCTGCCTCGATCACCGCCATAGACCAGAACGGTTCGCTTGCCGCGCATAGCGGCAGGCCAGCGCTCGCCTGCATAGCCGCGATAATCGTCATGCGTGCACGACCAGATGTGCTCAAGCCGTTCTTCGCGGGTCATGGCGCGCACCGGCCGCGTCTCGCGATCGACGATCGCGGCCTTCATGCGATCGGGCGAGCCGCGATCGGAAAGGTCGCAATAACCGTGAAACCACCGGGTGCAGCCATCGATTGAGAGCGCGAAGAAGACACTGGTGACGCTGCCGGTCATATATTCGCTGAGCGCGAACATGTCACCGCGCATGAACAGCGGCGGCAGGATGTCGAGCATATACTCGTAGTCGCACTCGGCGATCTCGAACCACTCGCCGGCGAACAGATCGCCCGCATCGCCGTCGGCCAAGGCGGGTGCGCCGCGATGACGGTTGAACATGTGGTGCATCTCGTGGCGCGACGCGACGCCTTCGAAAATCTTGCGGATTGCGGATGAGGTGTGCATGAGCGGCTCCTGGCCTGTTGCGGCTGAAGCGCGGGCGATCCGCCTGATCCCCTCATCACTTCAGTCCTTCGTCACACCTCTCGGGCGGCCGCCTCTCCGGTCCGACGGGTCAAGGGCCGCGGAACGCGGGCGAAGCTTCACCCTTGACGCGCCGCCACCAAGCGATCCGCTCATCGCGCGTCGCATTGGCGAGCCGCAGCAGCAGATCGCCGTGACACGGTCGCGGCGCGCACCAGCAGACGAGATCGCGCCCCCGCAACTCGTCCAGTGCGCGCAAGAGCTGATGCTGATCCGCAAGCCAGCGCTCGTATTTTGCTATCACTGCTGAGCGATCGCCGTCGGGACCGATCCGGAACGGATTGCCCCACTTGCTGCCGCGCCCGATATAGACCGCGCCCGCGGGCACGCCTGCGCGTTCGGCGAGCACGCCGA
>JAFKKV010000060.1 GCA_017304475.1 Hyphomicrobiales bacterium
AAGCATCTCCTGCGCGCCGCTGCGGAACGCAAACTGGAAGACACCTGGCGGCGCATCGGCATCACCCTCGAGGCGTTCGCCCCGAGTGAATGCGCCAACTACCTCGCCAATGCCGGATATGCTTCAATCTGAGGCGATCATGCTCTAGGTCTGTCGGTCCATCCGGTCAGCCAAGCATTGCAGGAATTCGCCGAGATGGCTGGGACGCGCGCGAAGATCGAAGCCGCGATCGACATCGAGGCTCCGCGACGGCTGCACATGCTCGCCCGTTTGGGTTACGGTCCGGTCGCTCCCGAGACGCCGCGCTGGGCGGCGGCGACGCGCATCCGGACCACATGACCAGGCCGACCACTTCGCCTCCGACCGATCTCGTGTTCCGCGTGTTCAACGAGATCGGCATTATCAGCCAGCTCTCCACCACCGCCTTCGAGCGCGTGATGCCGGCGACCATGACGCTGGCCCAGTTCACCGTCCTCAATCATTTCGTCCGGCTCGGTGGACGCCGGCGCCCGTCCGACCTGGCCCGCGCCTTCCAGGTGACCAAGGCAACCATGACCTCGACGCTGCAGCGGCTCGAGGCCAAATCGCTGGTAGCGAGCGGCGCCGATGCGAGCGATGGCCGTGGCCGGCTCGTCGAGATTACCGCGGCCGGCCGGGCCATGCACGAAGACTGCATCGGACGGCTCCGGCCCCTGCTGGAGACGATCGTGTCGGCGGTCGGCGAGACACCCTTCGCGGCGGCCATCGAGCCTCTGGTCCGGCTGCGCCAGGAACTCGATGGGATGCGCGACTAAGGCTGGGGCAGTTCACAAGAGCCGGGGCAGACGCGATGACGAAAGACAGGCAGCACGAATGATTGAGTACCGTGCCAACGGCTTCGTCTGATGGGCGCGACGACCGAAGACTAGCGCGATCCGGTTCTTGGGTTAGTGCAATGGCTCGCGACCCCTGCGATCCCGGAAAACGGCAATACGAACGAAAACGAGATCATATTCCTGACGACCATCTCGGACGTTCCTGCTTTTTCGCATGCGCGATCCCGCGTGCCTCAGGCAAGCTGCCGGGCGAAGTGAAACAGGGCCGGCGATCCGCCGCTGTGCAGGAAGAGAACCGAGCTGCCGCCGGCAATCGCGCCGGTGCCGACACAGCCGATCAGGCCGGCAAATCCCTTGGCCGTATAGACCGGGTCGAGGATCATGCCCTCCTCGCGCGCCGCCATGGCGATCGCGGCGTGACCGCCGTCGCTCAGCATCGCATAACCCGGCCCGACATGGCCGTGCTCGATCCAGATCTCCTCGGGCGTCCAGCGCCGCGCCAGACCGAGCAACTCAGCGGTGGCATTGGCGAGCACGGCGATGCGTTCGCCGAACGGGATGACGCTGACCGTCACGGCAATGCCGACGACCCGGGTCCGCGGCCAGAACAGCGCGCATCCGACATGACAGCCGGCCAGCGTGCCGCCGGAGCCGAGCGGGACCACCAGGTAATCGGGCGCCGGCTTGCCGGCGGCCTCATATTGCGCCGCCATCTCCTTGACGCAGGCGACGTAACCGACGGCACCCAGCGCGTTCGATCCGCCGATCGGCACGATATAGGCTTTTTCACCACGCGCCTCGGCCACCTCGGCATGATGTTGCATGCGCGGACCGACTTCGGCGGGAAAGGTGTCGGCATCGCGATAGTCGATCTCGGCGCCGAACAGGTAATCCAGCAGCAGGTTGCCCTGAACCTCGTCCGGCCGGTCGCCGCGCAGGACCAGGACCGGCTTCATGCCGCAGGTCCGCGCCGCCGCGGCGGTGATCCGCGCGTGGTTGGATTGCAGGCCGCCGGCGGTGATCAGCACTTTGGCGCCGCGCGCCACCGCGTCGGCCATCAGGAATTCGAGCTTGCGGACCTTGTTGCCGCCGCCCCCCAGACCGGTGAAGTCGTCGCGCTTCACCTGGAGATCGACCCCCAGTTTCGCGCCGATGCGCGCCAGCGTCTGGACCGGGGTCGGCAGGAAGCCGAGCGGCAGGCGCGGCATGTCGTCGAGTGTCATCATTGTCCCCAAAGAACCTGGTTCGCCGCCCATGCCGGTCGCCGCCCGACGTCAGCCCGACGCCACCGGCTGCTCGGCCAAAGCGATCTCGTGATATCGCCGGCACCGGACGAGGTGACCCGGCGAGACCGCCTCGAGGTCGGGCGTCGGCGGCGCGCGGCAGAGATCGCGAACCTGCGGGCAGCGCGGATGAAAGCCGCAGCCGGTCGGCGGTTCGAGCGGGTTGGGCAATTCGCCGGTGATCTTGGCGCCCCGGCTCCGCCTGAACGGATCGGGGATCGCGGCGATCAGGGCGCGCGTATAGGGATGGCCCGGCTTGGTGAAGATCTCCTCCCAGGTGCCGGTCTCGACGATCCGGCCGAGATACATCACCGCCACCCGGTCGCTCATGTGCTCGACCACGCCGAGATCGTGGCTGATCATGATGTAGGAGAGCCCGAGCCGGTCTTTCAATTCGAGCAGGAGATTGATGATCTGCGCCCGGATCGAGACGTCGAGCGCCGAGACCGGCTCGTCGAGAATGACGATCTTCGGCTCGAGGATCAGGGCGCGCGCAATGCCGATGCGCTGGCGCTGGCCGCCGGAAAATTCGTGCGGATAACGTTCGGCGGCCTCGGGACGCAGGCCGACCTGGGCCAGCATGCCGTTGATGCGGCTGTCGAGATCGCTCTTCGACGTCACGCCGTGCAGGCGCAGCGGCCCTTCCAGGGTCTTGCGCACGGTCTGGCGCGGGTTGAGCGAGGAATAGGGATCCTGGAATACCATCTGGGCGATCCGCGCCCGCGCCTTGCGGTCGGGTCCGGCGGTGCCGAGCTCGTGCCCGTCGACGACGATGCGCCCCTCGGTCGGCGGCTGCAGGCCGAGCATGGCGAGCGCGAGCGTCGACTTGCCGCAGCCGGATTCGCCGACCAGGCCCAGGCATTCGCCGTGCTTCAGGTGGAGATCGACGCCGTTGACGGCATGCACCACACGCCGCTTGCCGCCGAACAGGCCGCCGCCCAGCGGGAAATGGACCGCGAGATTCTCGACCTTCAGGATCGGTTCGGCTGACCGCTCAGACATGATGATGGCACCGTACGAGACCGCCATTGGCGAGCGGCGTCACCTCCGGATCCTGCCGTTCGCAGAGTTCGGTCCGGGCATGGCAACGGGGATTGAACCGGCACCCCTCAGGGAAGGCCGTCACCGGCGGCACCACGCCGGTGATCTCGTTGAGCTTCTGCTGGCCATGCCTCGAGCGCGCGCCGAGCAGCGGCAGCGAGGCGACGAGGCCGCCGGTATAGGGATGGCTCGGGGTCTGGAAGATCTCGGTGGCGGAGCGTTGCTCGACCAGGCGACCGGCATACATCACGCCGACCCGGCTGCACATATTGGCGATCAGGCCGAGATCGTGGCTGATCATCAGCACGGCGGTGCCCTTGGCCGCCGACAGGTCGCGGATCAGGTCGAGGATCTCGGCCTGGACGGTCACGTCGAGCGCTGTCGTCGGTTCGTCGGCGAGCAGCAGATCCGGCCCGCAGGCGAGCGCGATGGCGATCATCACGCGCTGGCGCATGCCGCCGGAGAGCTGGTGCGGATAGTCCTTGACGCGCCGCTCGGGCGCCGGCACCCGGACGCTCGCCAGCGCCTCGACCGCCTGGCGTTCGGCCTCGCGCCAGCTCGCCCCGCGATGCAGCACGAACATCTCGGCGATCTGGCGCCCGACCGGCAGCACCGGATTGAGCGCGGTCATCGGCTCCTGGAAAATCATGGCGATGCGATCGCCGCGCAGCTTGCGCGCCTCGGCCGCGGGCAGGTCGCGGATCTCCCGGCCGTTGAAGCGAATGCTGCCGCCGCCGATACTGAGCGGCGCCTTCAGCAATCCCATCAGCGCCAGGCTGGTAATGCTCTTGCCGCAGCCGGATTCGCCGACCAGGCCGAATGTCTCGCCCCGGCCGATGCTGAACGAGACATCCTGCACGGCCGGGAATTTGCGGTGACCGACGCTCAGGTCGATCCTGAGGTTCTCGACCTCGAGCAGCGCCTGATCGGTCATGACCGCCGGCTCCGCGACTGGGGGTCGAGAATGTCGCGCAGGCCGTCGCCGAGCAGGTTCAGGCCCAGCACCGTGACGAAGATGGCGAGCCCCGGGAAAACCGAGATCCACGGTGCCGTGGTGATCTGGTCGCGCGCATCCGACAGCATGCTGCCCCAGCTCGGGAAAGGCGGCCTGATGCCGAGGCCGAGAAAGGACAGCGTCGCCTCCGCCAGCACCGCGCCGCCAATGCCGAGCGTGCCGATCACGATGATCGGGCCGAGCATATTGGGCAGGAGCTGGGTCAGCATGATGCGCGCATCGCTATAGCCAAGCGTCTTCGCCGCCTGGACATAACCCTGGCTCTTCAGCGACAGGGTGGAGGCGCGCGCGAGCCGGCAGGTGAACGACCAGTTGGTCAGGCCGAGCGCGATCAGCAGGCTGGTCAGCCCCGGATTGAGGATCGCCATGATGGCGAGCGCGAAGATCAGCGACGGGATCGACAGCATCATATTGGTGAGGCCGCTGACGAAATCGTCCCACCAGCCGCCCCAATAGCCGGCGGAGACGCCGAGCGCCACGCCGATCACCGTGTTGATCAGCTGCGAGACGATGCCGACGGTGAGCGAGATCTGGGCGCCGTAGAGAACCCGGCTGTAGATGTCGCGGCCCTGCGCGTCGGTGCCGAACCAGAACTCCCTGCCCGGCGGCAGCTCGGCATTCATCAGATTGGCGTCGAGCACCGGATCGGTGTGGGCGAGCCAGGGCGCGAAAAGCCCGGCGACCACCACGATGATCAGGGCGATGCCGCCGATGATGAGATTGGCGTTCAGCTTCATGGGGCCGCCCTCAGGTATATTTGATGCGCGGATCGATCATGGCGCAGAGAACGTCCACGAGCGTGTTGATCAGCAGGAACAAGAGGACGATGAACAGGATCGTGCCCTGCACGACGGGTATGTCCCGCAAGGTCACGCTGTCGACCAGAAGCGATCCGAGGCCCGGCCAGGCGAACAGCTTCTCGACGACCACGGCCTGGCCGATCACCGAGCCGAACTGCAGCCCGATCGTGGTGAGCACGATGACCAGGGCATTGCGCGCCAGGTGCCATTGCACCACGCGCCGCTCGCTCATGCCCTTGGAACGGGCAGTACGGACGAAATCGGCATTCATGATCTCGAGCACCGCGGCCCGCGTGGTGCGGGCGAGCAGCGCGAGCGGCGCGACGCCGAGCGTCACCGCCGGCAGGATCAGATGGGACAGCCCGCCATTGCCGTAGCCGAAACTCGGAAACCATCCCAATTGCAAGGCGAACAGATACATCAGCAGCAGGCCGAGCCAGAACTTGGGCAGCGACAGACCCGAAACGGCGCCGATCATCGAGACGCTGTCGATCCAGCTGCCCGGCCGCAAGGCGGCGATGAAGCCCAGGCTGACGCCGAAGACGATGGCGAAGACCATGGCCGCGAAGGTCAACTGCGCGGTCGGCCAGAGCCGGGCCGCCAGCATCGAGGTCACCGACTGGCGCGTGCGGAACGACGTGCCGAGATCGAGCTGGGCAAGCTTGGCCACATAGTGGCCGAAGCGGACATAGACGGGATCGTTGAGCCCGAGCTCCTTGTTCATGCGCGCCATGACCTCGGCGTCGACGACATTGCGGCCGTCGTCACCGAGACTCGAGGCGAAGGTGCCCGGGATCACGCTGAACAGAAGGAAGATCAGGGCCGCCACGGCCAGGATGATCGGCACCGCCTGGACCAGGCGCCGGAGAATGAAATTCAGCATGGGAGGCTCCACCCGGGCGCTCCGGAACCATGTCCGGAGCGCCAGAACCACAGGTCACGCGAGGCTGGCCTGACCGCGGCCTAGCGGGCCGGCGACGTCTCGTCGATCCAGACGTCCTCGAAGTTCTGGACCGCGAGCTCGGTGGCGTTCGGCTGCAGGCCCCTCACCCAGGGCTGATAGGCCATCACCGCCTTGTTGTAGTTGAACCACCACATCGGCGTTTCCTCGAAGAGGATGGCATTGGCCCTGCGCAGCAGGTCGTTCCGCTTGGCCGGGTCGTCGGTCCGGCCGGCCTCGTCGAGCAGCGCGTCGAAGGCGGGATTCTTGTACAGGGTGTAGTTGCAGGCCGATTGTGGCGTCGCCGAGTGGAAGCAGCGCAGCGCGGTTGCCGGATCCGGCCCCGAGACCATCGAATACATGAAGGCCTGGAACTGTCCGCTGCGGACGGCCTCGGCGAGCACGGTCGATTCCACCGGCTTGATGGTGACCCGGATGCCGGCCCGCTGGAGCATCGGGATGATCGCCTCGACGACCGGGATGCCCCAGCTCTCATTGGCGGTCGCCGTGATCTCGAAATCGATGCCGTTCGGATAGCCGGCCTCGGCGAGCAGCTGCTTGGCCCTGGCGGTGTCGAAGGCATAGGGCTGCATAGTGGGGTCATAGGCCGGCGACGAGATCGGCAGCCAGCTGGTCGCGCGGAAGGCCTTGTCCCTGAGCAGGCGCTTGATCACCAGTTCGGTATCGATGGCATAGCCGATTGCCTGGCGCACGCGCCGGTCGGAGAAGGGCTTGAAATTCGGGTTCATGCCGATGACCCGGGTGAACACCTCGGGCACTTCGAGCAGGCCCTTCGAGAGCTGGGGATCGGCCCGGTAGGCGACATATTGCGCCGCGCCGAGGATGGATGCGTCGATCTCGCGGCTGCGGAAGGCGACGTCGCGTGCCGCCGCTTCGCCCATGATCGAAACCACCACCCGGTCGGCATAGGGCCTGCCCGGCTTGTAGAACCGCTCCCAGCGCTCCGCGACGATGCGCGAACCCGGGACATATTCGACGAATTTGAAGGGACCGAGACCGATCGGGCGGGCCGCGAAGGCCTCGCTATTGCCCTCGCCGACCGGATAGATCGATGTCGTCGCCTGGTAGAAATTGAACCCCGGCTCGATCTTTTCGGTCAGCGTCATCTCGAGCGTGAAGTCGTCGATTTTGCGCAAGCCCGAAATTTCCCGCGCCTGGCCCTTCTCGACATCGACCGCGCCCTTGATCAGGCGGGCGAAACGGGCGCCCGGATAGGCCTTGGCTCCGTCCATCAGGCGGGTGAAGGTCCAGATGATGTCGTCGGCGGTCATCCGCCGGCCATTGTGGAAATAGGCGTCGTCGCGCAGCTTGAAGGTATGAACGAGGCCGTCGCCGGAGACCGTGACCTCCTTGGCGAGTTCGAGCACCGGCTTGTTGGCCGTCGCATCCCAGCTATAGAGCGTGCGATGGATGGCGCGCGCCCAGATCTCGTCCTGCGAGCGGTTGGTGGTGTGGATGTCGAGGCTGGCGAAGCTGGAGCCATAGGGCGCGGTGAAGCGGATCGTACCGCCCCGGCGCGGCGTCTGCGCTTCGGCGGCGCCGGCGAGGACGCCGGCCACCCCCATGACGGCGGCGAGCGCCGTCGCGATAATCACTTTCCTCAGCACTGTCGTTCCTCCCCGTATTCTCTTGCGTCGTTCCCCGATGGCCGGTTGGCCGGCCCCGAGCGTTCGGCCGCGCGGGTTGCCGCTGCGGTCCGGACGAGCTTCTTGTTGGGGGGTAGCCTAGAGCCTGTGCCCAAAATTGCGACAGTCATTTCACAGCAATCCCCTATGCAGTGATCGGACGTCCCGGGCGGCCGGCGGCCTGGCCGGAGAAGCGGCTCTGCGCCGGGCTGGGCTGCGATGTCGCCGACCTGACCGGGCTTGCCGGCGGGCGTCGGCTTAAGCCTCAGCCCGCCAGCTTCGCTCCGGCGCGCCTGCGGATCACCTGGTGCAGCACGTCTCTGAGATCCGAGGCGGCGGGCGAAAGCTCGCCCGCCGTCAGGAGCCGCAATTCGATCCTGGGCAAGGCGGGCAAGCCGAATTCGGCGCCGACATCGCGCAGGCGGGCCGGCACACGATAGGGCGTCCGGACCGTGATGCCTTGCGCGAAGCGTAGCGCCGCCCAGACGCCCGGGAGGCTCGGCGTGGTCAGGGACAGCCGCCAGCGCACCGCCGCCTGTTCGAGGCTCTGAAGTGCGGCGCGGCGGAACAGGCAGGGATGGTCGAACAGCACCAGCGGCACCGCTCTCTCCGCCGCGGGCCTCGCCAGCCTTTCGCCGCCGAGCCAGATCCGCGGCAGCGACGCGATCAGGGTTCCGTGGGCATCCGAGCCCGGTTCGAAAAAGGCCAGCGCGGCATCGAGGCGGCCGGCACGCACCTCTTCTTCCAGCGCGTAATTGCGGCCGGCGCGCACCTCGACATGGACCTCGGGCCGGAGCCGTGAAAACCCGCTGATGGTATCGGGCATCACGTCTTCGAAGAAATCCTGGGGCAGTCCCATGCGCACCGAAGCCGCGGCCGCCATCGCGCCGAGGGAGGCCGCGGCCTCGTCGTTCAGCACGATGATCCGGCGCGCATAGGCGAGCAGCGCGTCGCCCGCTTCCGTCGGCACCAGGCCGCGGCCGTTGCGGCGGAACAGCGGCCGGCCGGCCTGCTCCTCGAGCTTCTTCAGCTGCATGCTGACCGCCGATTGCGAGCGGCCGAGCTGCGCGGCGGCGCGGGCAAAGCTGCCGAGGTCAGAACCGACGACCATCGTGCGCAGGGCGTCCATGTCGAAGGTCGGATTCATCTTTCGATTTCCCGAAGCATGACTTCAAAACTATCTGATATTCGAAATTCTTGCCCGGCGCTATTCCACCGGCAGGCCAAGTTTCAGGCCGCGCGGCGCCGGCAAGGCCCTGAGCCAGCCGGCCGTAGCAGGGAGGACTTCGACGTGCAGGAGACGTTGATCGCATTGGGCAAGCTCACCACGCCCCATCTCGCCGACGGCTGCCTGAAGGCCGGCGTGCCGATCCGTTTCGCGCCGGCCGGCGTGGTACCGCTCGCGCCGGACATGCGGTGCCAGGGCCGCGCGCGACCGGTCCGCCATGTCGGCAGCATCGACATTTTCCTCGAAGTGTTCGAGACCGCCGAGGCCGGCGAGGTCCTGGTCATCGACAATGGCGGCCGCCTGGACGAGGCCTGTATCGGCGACATCATCCTGCTCGAAGCAAAGGCGGCGGGTATCGCCGGCATCGTGATCTGGGGACTGCATCGCGACAACAGGGAACTCCGGGACATCGGTTTCCCTGTCTTCAGCCTGGGTGCGCTGCCGACCGGTCCCCAGCGCCTGCATGTGCGCCCGCCCGACGTCTTCAGCCGCGCCATGTTCGGCACGCATGCCATCACAGCGGAGGACTTCGTCGTCGCCGACGCCAATGGCGTCCTGTTTCTTCCCTGCGACCGGCTCGCCGACATCGCCGCTGCCGCCACGACTTACCGTGAGACCGAGGCACGCCAGCTCGCCGCCATGGCGGAGGGTCGAAGCTATCGCAGCCAGACGCGCTTCGGCGACTATCTGGCGCGGCGCGCCAGGGAGCCGGGCTACGGCTTCCGCCAGCACCTGAAGGATATCGAGGCGGCGGGCGAGGTCTGACGCCGGAGGCCGCCTCCAGCCACGCCGCGCCGCTTCCCATCTTCGATCACGCCCAGAGCAGAACGAGACCCACCATGCCCAAAGCCATTCGCATTCATGAGACCGGCGGCGCCGACGTGCTGCGCTGGGAAGACGTCGAGGTCGGCGAGCCGGGCGAGGGCCAGGCTCGCATTCGCCAGACCGCGATCGGCCTGAACTATATCGACATCTACCAGCGCTCCGGCCTCTATCCGGTGCCGATGCCGGGTGGCCTCGGCGTGGAGGCCGCCGGCATCGTCGAAGCGGTCGGCGCCGGCGTCAGCCATGTCAGAGCCGGCGACCGTGTCGCCTATGCCGGCGGTCCGCCCGGCGCCTATGCCGAACAGCGCGTCATGCCCGCCGGCCCCCTGGTGAAGCTGCCGGACGCCGTCTCCGATCAACAGGCGGCCGCCATGCTGCTGCAGGGCATGACGGTGCAGTTCCTCATTCGCCGCACCTATCCGGTCAAGGCCGGCCAGACAGTGCTCTGGCATGCCGCAGCCGGCGGGGTCGGGCTGATCGCCTGCCAATGGCTGCGCGCCCTCGGCGTGACGGTGATCGGCACGGTCAGCACCGAGGACAAGGCGGCGCTCGCCAAGGCCCATGGCTGCACCCACACGATCCTCTACACCAAGGAGAATTTCGCCCAGCGTGTCCGTGAGCTGACCGGCGGGGCTGGCGTGCCCGTCGTTTTCGATTCGGTCGGCAAGGACACCTGGGAGGGTTCGCTCGATTGCCTCGCGCCGCGCGGGATGATGGTCAGCTTCGGCAATTCGTCCGGAGCGACGCCGCCCTTCAGCGTCGGCCAGCTCGCCGCCAAGGGCTCGCTCTATGTCACCCGGCCGACGCTCGCGACCTATGTCGCCGCGCGCGAGGATCTCGAGGCAACCGCGCGCGAGCTGTTCGAGGCCTGCGCCGGCGGCACGGTGAAGATCGAGGTGAAACAGACCTATGCCCTGAAGAACGCCGCGCTGGCCCATCGCGATCTCGAAACCCGCAGGACCACCGGGTCGACGGTCCTGCTGCCTTGATCGGGCCGAGCCGGCCGCGCTCAGGCGAGCGCAGCCAGCACGGCGTCCTTGAAGGCGCGCCGCTCGGCCTGGAGATCGACGGTATAGGCCGCCGCGAAGGGCGGCTGCGGATGGCAGGACAAGGTGACGATGACCACCTTGCTGCGCCGGTTGATGTAGAGCGACTGGCCGGCGAAGCCGACGGCGGCCATGGCCCCATCCGCGTCGATCCACCAGCTATAGCCATAGCCGACCGCGCCATAGGAGTTCAGCGCCGGATCCAGCGTGAAGGCGGGGCTGCCGGCCTGGGCGACCCAATCGGCGGGAAGGACCTTGGTGTCGCCGACCACGCCATCCTGCAGCAGGAACACGCCGAAGCGCCCGAAATCGCGCAGGGCCATGCCGGCGCGGCTGCCGCCGATCTCCTGGCCGCCCTCCGATTCCAGCGTGTAGAAGGCATCATGTTCCATGCCGAGGCGGGCCCAGACGGTTCGCGACATGTAGTCGGCGAGCGTCATGCCGGTGGCGGCCGAAACCAGGCTGCCGAGCAGATAGGTGTCGCCGGTATTGTAGTTGAACGTGCTGCCCGGCGGCTGTCCGGCCTTCAGGCCGCGCATCAGCGCCAGCACGCCGCCCGGCACCTTGTCGCCCAGCGACTTGCTGTAGCGGTTCACGTCGGAATTGCGGTCGGTATAGACCTCGCTCCACTCAACCCCCGACGACATGGTGATCAGTTGGCGGATGGTCACCGCGTCATAGGCGCAGCCGCGCAGGGCCGGCAGGTAGCGCGAGACCACGTCGTCGAGGCTGCCGATCGCCCCGTCTCTCAGCGCCGCGCCGACCAGGGTCGAGGTCAGTGACTTGACCATCGACATGGACGACCAGCGCCCCGCCTCGTCCAATCCAAGAGCGTAGCGTTCCAGCACGATGTCGCTGCCCTTGATGACCAGCAGTCCGGCGACATGCGCCCGGTCGATATAGCCGTCGACGCCGCGCTCCTCGCCCTCAGTGACATAGCGCGGCGCGATCTCCCGGCCGCGCCCGAGCTCCATGACATCAGGGCCGCGCCGGATGGTGCGGGTGGCGAACATCCGGTCGACATTGCGATAGGCATGGGCCTGCTGCGTCGGCGAGAGCAGCAGAAAGTCCTCGCCGGCGGGAACATGCTGCCTGGGATAGGCGATGGTGCCACTCATGCCCGGCGCACCCCATAGAACAGCGGCATGCCCTTCTGCACATCGGTCAGGGTGCGCCGGTAGGCGGTCTGCTGGGTATAGAGCCCGGTCGGCGCATAGGGCACGGTCTCGAAGGCGACCGTCTGGATCTCGCGGCAGATGGCGGCTTGCGCCGCCTCGTCAGGCGCCTGGAACCAAGCATTGCGCAATTCCTCCAGGCGCGGAATGTCCGACCAGCCGAAAATGGCGGATTGGCCGCTGCCGCGTAGGAAGTTGTTGCTGGAGGGATTGAGCAGGCCGACACCGGCAGTGAAGGTGCCGACAATGTGCCAGCCGCCCTTGTCGGGCGACTGCCGGTTGTTGGCGCGCGCCAGCAGCGTGCCCCAGTCCATCACCTGCATGTCGATCTTCATGCCGATCTGCTTGAGGGCGTCGGTCACCACCTCGCCCTGCGCCTTGATCGAGGCGACGTCGGCCGGGACGATGAAGACCAGCGTCTCGCCGTCATAACCGGAGGCCTTGAGCATGCGCCGCGCCGCGTCGCGGTCGGGCGGCTCCTTCAGCGCCTCCAATCCGGCCTGGCTCGCCATCGGCGTGCCCGGCAGGAAATAACCGACATGATCCTTCCAGTTGGTCCGGTCCTCGCCGACAACCGCGGTCATCACCTCGGCCTGGCTGATCCCGGCGAGCGCCGCGCGGCGCAGCAGCGGATGGTTGGTCGGCGATTGCAGGAAGTTGAAGCGGATGACGCCGGCCGAACCGAAGGGATCGATCACCTCCACCTTGATGGCGCGGTGACGGGCGAGCAGGCCCCAATAGTCCGGGCTCGGCTGTTCCCACCAGTCGATCTGGCCGGTCTGCAGCGCCGCGGCGGCGGTCGCGACATCAGGCAAGGTCAGCCACTCGACCCGGTCGAAATGGGCGTGTTTCGGCCCGGACAGGCCACTGGTCACGCCGTCGGGCCGGGGCACATAGCCGGTGAAGCGCTCATAGACGGCCCGGTCGCCCGGCACCCGCTCATTGGCGACGAAACGATAGGGTCCGCTGCCGACCATTTCGGTGACCTGGACCGAGGGATCGGTCGCGGCCAGGCGCTCCGGCATGATGACGGCGGTATTGGTGCCGTATTTGCCGAGCGCGTCGGGCAGGAACGGAAAGGGCCGCTTCAGCCGGAACCGCAGCACCTGGTCCGACACCGCGGTCAGTTCGTCGGTCGCGGCGAACAGCACCTGGCCGACATTGTCGCGCTTGGCCCAGCGCTGCAGGCTGGCCACGGCATCGCGGGCCAGCACCGGCGACCCGTCGTGGAAGCGCAGGCCGTCCCGGAGGGTGAGGGTCCATTGCAGCCCGTCGCGCTCGACCAGGTGCCCCGCCACCATCTGCGGATGGGCGCGGTTGTTCGCGTCCGCCCCGTAAAGCGTATCGAAAACCATGAGCGCGTGGTTGCGCGTGACATAACCGACGCTGGTGATCGGATCGAGAATGGCGAGATCGGCCTGCGGCGCGAATTTCAGCACCGAGGCGCCCTGTGCGCGGGCAACACCCGGCGCCGCGAGAAGCGCGGCCGCGCCGGCCAGGAACTGTCGTCGTTTCATCGTTCTGCTGCCTCGTCGAAAAAGTGAGATCTGCCTGGCCCCAGCCGGTTCACGGCGCGCGCTGGAGCGCGCCTGGCGCCTCGTCCGGAAGCTCCATGTCGTCCGGAAGCTCCATGTCGAGCAGCGACGAGGAGAGCGACTTGCCATGGGCGTCGAGCGACAGGGATCGCGTGACGCCGCCGCCAAGGGCGCCGTGAAGCACGAAGTTCAGCGCCTGCAGGCCGGGCAATTCGTAGCGCTCGACCGGACCGTGGACGATGTCGGAGAAATGCGCCTTGACCCGCGCCGCCGTGACGTGGAGCGCCAGGAACGGATAGTCCGCCGCGTCATGGGCGAAGACCGCGATGTTCGAGATATTGCCCTTGTCGCCGCTGCGGGCATGGGCGAGATCGCGCAATATCCTCATGCCACGTGCCATTCGATCTGGGGCCGCACAATGTCCTCCGGGATCAGGACCGACGCGATGGCGACGACCTCGCGCACCGATTTGCTGACCCCGCCGCCGCCGGCCGGGCCATTGGTGTAGAGCGTCTCCACCTCGTTGCCGATGCGTGTCGCGTCAGCCTGCGACGCCACCCGCCCGGCGACGCGCAGCCTGACTTCGCTGTCGTTGCGGCGACCGCTCGCCGCGCCCCGGTGCACCGCGTCGACGCCCATGAGATCGAGGCGCCATTCCTCGGCGTCGAGGCCGGTCAAGGCGAACCGCTGCTCGACGATCTCGCGGGCAAGTGCCGCCCGCTCGAAGGCGCCGGCACCGGCATAGGAAATCTGGCCCTCGCCGATGAAGCCGTCGCGATAGCCGACCGAAACCTTGAGCTGGCCGGTGCGCGCCGCGCCATGGCCGCCACGGACCGCGACGCGGTCCGTACCGGCCGCTTCGAGGCGGACGCCGGTGAAGTCGGCGACCACGTCGGGCTGCAGATAGCGGGCGGGGTCGTGGACCTCGTAGAGCAATTGCTCCTTGCAGGTGGCGAGGGTCACCTGGCCGCCCGAGCCGGCGACCTTGGTGATCACGGCATCGCCGTCCTCGGTCACTTCGGCCAGCGGAAAGCCGAGGCGGGCAAGGCCCACGACGTCCTTGCGGCCGGGATCGGCGAAATAGCCGCCGGTAACCTGGCCCGCGCATTCCAGGAGATGGCCGACGAGCGTGCCCTTGCCGAGCCGCGCCCAGTCGTCGTCGGCCCAGCCGAACCGGTGCATCAGCGGCGCAAGGAACATGGCGGGATCGCTGATGCGCCCGGCTATGACGATGTCGGCGCCGCCGGCGAGCGCCTGCGCGATGGGCCCCGCGCCGAGATAGGCATTGGCCGAGATCAGCCTGTTTCCGAGGTCGGAGGTTCGGCCGGCCCGATCGATGAAGGCGAGGTCCGCATGCCGCACCATGTCCGTCACGTCGTCGCCGCTGACCGCCGCGATCTTCAGGCCCGCCAGGCCCAGTTGTCGGGCGATCGCCACGGCTTTGCGTGCCGCGGCGGCCGGATTGGCGGCGCCCATATTGGTGATGATGGTCGTGCCGCGCGCGGCGCATGCCGGCAGAACCGCGCGCAGCCGGTCGGCAAGAAGCGGATCGTAGCCGGCCTCGGGATCGAGGCTGCGCGCCTGCTGGGCGAGCGCGATGGTCCGTTCGGCCAGGCACTCGAAGACCAGGACGTCGAGATCGCCCCTCTCGGCCAGCTCGACCGCGGGCTCGATCCGGTCGCCGGAATATCCGGCGCCGGCGCCAATTCGGAGCGTCTTCATCGGGCGCGGCCTGAAAGCGAGAGAACAGACACGATGGCGAATACCGGACGCCTGGCGGAGCGGAAGCGCTGCCATTCGAGGCCTGCGCGAACGCTACGGCCGGCCCACCTATTCAACAAAGACAAATTCTGGATAGATTGATCCACAATGCGGATTAATGTCACGCCCCAGCAGCTCAACTGTTTCCTGCGCGTTGCCGAGAACGGCAGCTTCAGCGAGGCCGCGCGCCGCCTTGCCGTATCCCAGCCGGCGCTGAGCCGGACCATTCGCCTGACCGAGGAGGCGCTCGGCACCCGGCTGTTCGATCGCGACACCCGCAATGTCACCCTCACCCCGGCCGGCGCGGAGCTCCGGCCGATCGCCGAGCGCCTGCTGGCCGAATTCGAAGGCGCCTTCGGCGAGCTGGCGCTCTATATTGCCGGCCGGCGCGGACGGATCACGGTCGCCGCCCTGCCCTCGATCGCGGCGGTGCTGCTGCCGAGCGCGATCGCCGCGCTCAAGGACTTGCAGGGCGATGTCGAGGTGCTGATCCGCGACGGCCTGTCGGAAAACGTGGTCGAGGCCGTGGTCGAAGGCCATGCCGAGATCGGCCTGACGGTTCAGCCGCTGCCCAACGGCAAGCTGAACTACCGGCCGCTGGCCGACGAGGCCTTCGGGCTCGTCTGCCGCCGCGACGACCCGCTCGCCCGCATGCGCAACCCGCCCTGGAGTGTTTTCGCCGAACGTCCCTTCGTCGCCATGGCGCCGGCGAGCAGCGTGCGCGCCATGACCAATGCCGCCTTCCTGCAGACGGGCCTGGTCGTCGCGCCGCAATATGAATGCAGCTTCCTCGGCACCGCCGGCCACCTCATCGACCGGGGCTTGGGCATCTCGGCCATGCCGCGCCTCGCCTTGCCGCTGATGTCGGTGTCGAGCCTGGTGTTCCGGCCGCTGCGCGCGCCGGTGGTGCGCCGCCAGATCGGCATCATCACGCGCGCCGGTCGGTCGCTGCCGCCGGCCGCCGGGATCTTCCTCGACTGCATCGGGGCCGCGGCCAAGGATATCGTCGCGACATAGGGCCTGCCGCGTCGCCGATGTGCTTGCCTCAAAGGCCGCCGCATCGGATAGGTTCGGCTGGGGGAGAGCTCGATCATGCCTCAGGGGCAATGCGGCGCCACGGACACCTCGCAGCTCCCGGCGCTGCGATCCTATCAGTCATGGATCGCCAACGAGACCCTGGAAGACTATTCGCTGCGTTATGCGGCGCGCTCGTTCCGCCGCTGGTCGCCTTTCGTCATCGCCAATACCGCGCTCGGCGGCATCTCGTTTCTGGCGCTCGAAGCCATCGGCGGCGCCATCACGCTGAGCTACGGCTTCGCCAATGCCTTCCCGGCGATCCTGCTCGTCTGTTTCTTCGTCTTCGTCACCAACCTGCCGGTCGCCTATTATTCCAGCCGATACAATATCGACATGGACCTGCTGACCCGCGGCGCCGGCTTCGGTTATATCGGCTCGACGATCACCTCGCTGATCTATGCCACCTTCACCTTCATATTCTTCGCGCTGGAAGGGGCCATCATGGCCCAGGCGCTCAATCTCTATGCCGACATCCCCCTGGTCGTCGGCTACATCGTCTCGTCCCTGGTGATCATTCCCATCACCTTCATGGGCGTGACGATGATTTCGCGGTTGCAGATGCTGACCCAGCCGATCTGGATCGCCATGCTGCTGACCCCCTTCGCCTATATCGCCATCGGCCATCCGCAGGTGCTCAAGCAATGGGTCGCCTTCACCGGCACCGATGAGGGCGGCGGCCGGTTCGACGCGCTCGCCTTCGGTTCGGCGGTCGGCGTGCTCTGCGCGCTGGCGATCCAGATCGGCGAGCAGGTCGACTATCTCCGCTTCCTGCCGGAAAAGACCCGCCAGAACCGGCTTCGCTGGTGGTTCGCGGTCATCGCCGCCGGGCCGGGCTGGATCGTCATCGGCGGCTTCAAGATCCTCTGCGGCAGCCTTCTGGCCGTGCTCGCGGTCTCCGCCGGCCTGCCGCGCGCGACCGCGCTCGAACCCATTCACATGTATATCAAGGCCTATGAATTCGTCAGCGCCGACCCCGCCATCGTGCTGGCCGCGGCCGCGATCTTCGTGCTGATCTCGCAGGTCAAGATCAACGTCACCAATGCCTATGCCGGGTCGCTCGCCTGGTCGAACTTCTTCGCCCGGGTCACCCATTATCATCCCGGCCGGGTCGTCTGGCTGGTCTTCAACATCCTGATATCGCTGCTGCTGATGCTGCTCGGCATCTTCCAGACGCTGGAACTGGTGCTCGCGGTCTATTCGATCATCGCCACCGCCTGGATCGGCGCCTTGTTCGCCGACCTGGTCATCCTGAAGCCGCTCAAGGTCAGCCCGTCCTTCATCGAGTTCAAGCGCGCCCACCTCTACGACTTCAATCCGGTCGGCTGCGGCGCCATGGTCATCGGCACGATGGCCGGCGTGGTCTGCTTCACCGGTCAATGCGGCGCGCTCGCCCAGGCCTATGCGGCGCCGATGTCCTTTTTCGTCGCGGTGGCCAGCGCCGTGCTGATCGGTATCGCCACCAAGGGCCGCTATTATCTCGCCCGCCCACCGGTCGCCATGACCGGCGCCGCACAGACCAGCATCCGCTGCGAGATCTGCGCCCATGATTACGAGCGGCCCGACATGGCTTATTGCTCGTTCTACGAAAGGCCGATCTGCTCGCTCTGCTGCAGCCTGGAATCGCATTGCCACGACGCCTGCAAGACCTCGCTCAGCGCGCTGGAATCGTCGCGCTCGCTCTATCTCGGCCGCTCCTTCACCGCCAAGATCGCGCCCCATATGGGCCAGCGCCTGCTCAAGGTCGGCGGGGTCCTCGTCGCCCTCGCGGTGATCACCGCCGCGGTCTTCCTGCTGACCTACCGGCTGATCGAACCGCGCCTGGACGGCCCCCATCTCGACAATGGCGCCTTGCTGCTCAGGGTCTTCCTCGCCGTGCTGCCGCTGCTCTGCATCGGCGCCTGGTGGATCGTGCTGTCCCATGAGAGCCGGGAGCTGGCGGAGCGCGACCTCGTCGCCTCGCTCGAAAAGCTCCGGCAGACCCAACAGGAGCTCACCCGCAACGAGCGGCTGGCCGCGATCGGCCAGATCACCGCGACGGTGAGCCACGAATTGCGCAATCCGCTCGGCACCCTGGTGACCTCGGCCGATATCCTGCGCCGGTCGCTGACCGGCATCGGCGAGCCCGCCGCCGGCGAATTGCAGCGCCTGCAGCGCAATGTCTGGCGCTGCGTCCGCATCATCGACGACCTCCTGGATTTCTCGCGCAAGCAGGCGCTGGTGCTCGCCCCGATCGCCATCGACCAATGGGTCGAGCAACAGGTCGCCGATCAGGACAATCTGAAAGGTCTGGAGCTCGCTTTGCGGCTCGAGGCCGGCACCCATGTGCCGGCCGACGGCGAGCGGCTGCGCCAGGCCTTCGTCAACGTGCTCTTGAACGCCGTGCAGGCCTGCGAGGGGCGCCCGCCCGGCAGCGCGCGCATCGTCATTTCGACCCGCCGCGACGGCGGCCACGTCGTCCTCGCCATAACCGACAATGGCGGCGGCATGCGCCCCGATGTCGTCCAGCGCGTCTTCGAGCCGCTGTTCAGCACCAAGGCCTTCGGCGTCGGGCTCGGCATGCCGCTGGTCAAGCGCATTGTCGAGCAGCATGGCGGCGAGGTCTCCATCGAGACCGGCGAGAGCCAGGGCACGACCGTATCGCTGCGCCTGCCCTGCAACCCCGCGAGGCTGAAATGAGCCGAGGCCGCGACCTGCCCTTCGCCCCCGCCGCGGCGGATGCCCCCGGTATCGATTCCGCCGGTGCGAAGCGCACCGTGCTGGTGGTCGACGACGACGTCGATTTCGCCGCCAGCCTCGCCGGGCTGCTGCAGCTCGACGGCTATGAGGTCGCCATCGCCCATGACCCGGATGCGGCGCTCGCCTGCCTGGACCGCCAGGCCATCGCGGTGGCGCTCGTCGACATCCGTCTCGGCCTCGGCAATGGCATCGACCTGGTGCGCGCGCTGCGCCGGCGCGCGCCGGACCTGGTCTGCGTCATGGTCACCGCCTTCGCCTCGATCGACACCGCAGTCGAGGCCCTGCAGGCGGGCGCCTATGACTATCTCTGCAAGCCGTTCCACAGCGAGGACCTGCTGGCGACCCTGGCGCGCTGCTTCGAGCGCATCGCGCTCTATGCGCAGAACCGCCGGGCCGCCGAGCGGCTCAGCCAGATCCAGCGCCTGGAAGCGGTGGGCCAGCTGACCAGCGGGGTGGCCCATGACTTCAACAATGTGCTGGCGGTGCTCTACGCCAATTTGCGCCTGCTGCAGGAGCGGGTCGCCGATCAGCCGGCACTCGCCGAACTGGTCGAGGATGCTCTCGATGCCGCCGGCGCCGGCACCGAGCTGACCGAGCGCCTGCTGGCCTTCGGCCGCGTCCAGGCCACCAACACGGCGTTGACCGATCTGCGCGAGTTGCTGCCGCCGCTGATGCGCATGTTGCGCCGGACGCTCGGCGACAGCATCACCGTGTCGCTGCGGATCGATGCCGGTCTCGATCCCTTGGATATCAACCGGGTTCAGCTGGAGACGAGCCTGCTCAATCTCGCCATCAACGCACGCGACGCCATGCCCGACGGCGGCGACCTCCGCTTCGACGCCTGCAACGTGACGATCGTCCCGGAGGACATCAATGGCGTTCCGGGCCTCCTGCCCGGCCGCTATGTCCTGCTCTCGGTGATCGACGCCGGCCACGGCATGTCGCCGGCGGTCCGCGCGCGGGCGCTCGAGCCCTTCTTCACCACCAAGGCGCCGGGCCATGGCAGCGGCCTCGGCCTTGCCATGGTCGACAGCTTCGTGCGCCTGTCGGGCGGGCGCCTGGCGATCGACAGCGCGCCGGGCCGCGGCACCACCGTCAACCTCTATCTGCCACGGGCCGTGGCGGCTCAGGCGTCGGGCGGAGCCGTGAACATGTAGCCGACGCCGCGGATCGTCTTGATGAACTGGGTGTCGCGCGCATCGTCGCTGAGCTTGCGCCGGATCTTGCCGACCAGCACGTCGATGCTGCGGTCATAAGGCGTCCAGTCCCGGTTGGCGACGATGTCGAGGATCTGTTCGCGCGACAGGATGCGTCCGCGCCGGCTGACCAGCGCCGCCAGGAGCTGGAATTCCTGGCTGGTCAGCTTGACCTCCTCGCCCGCGGGCGAGGACAGCCGGTAACGCGCCGGATCGAGCCGCCAGCCGGCGAAATTCATCACCTGGGATGCGCCCGGCGCGGCCGGATCGGCGGCGGTGGCGCGATGGCCGAACCGGCGCAGCACGGTACGGATGCGCGCCAGCAGCTCGCGCGGCTCGAACGGCTTGGTGACATAGTCGTCCGCCCCCATTTCCAGGCAGACCACCTTGTCGATCGTCGTGTTCTTGCCCGACAGCATGATCAGCGGCAGGTCATATTGCTGGCGCAGGTTGCGCGCCAGCGTGATGCCGTCCTCGCCGGCCGGAAAGGTCAGGTCGAGGATGATCAGGTCGAACGGCATGTCGGCGAGCGCGCGGCGCATCGCGCGGCCGTCATGGGCGGCGGCGGTGACATAGCCTTCGCTGGTGAAGAACTTGCTCAAGAAGCCGCAGAGCCGACGGTCATCGTCGACGACAAGGATCCGCGATTTGGCATCGGCAGCCGACATGATCCAACGATAATCGCAAATCGGCGCGCCGGTCGAGCCGCTTGAAACAACCAGGCCCGCCACGCCGGGCCGCAGCCGGCGATCCCGGCCTGTTCCCATCGGTTTTCGCGCGGACCCTCCCGGCCTCCACGGCGCAGACACCGCCGATAACGCTTTGAAATCGCGCCGATATCTTCTCTTGCCGGAGACGCCGCCGCGCCGCCGGCCCCGGTCCGCCGGATTACAAAAAATTACAAAGCCCCGGGTCCCGGCATTCATCGCGGTTACACAGGCCACCTAGCCTTCCGGTCAAGACGGCGGCGGCGACCGGACATGCGCGATGTCCGGCGCCGATGACACGGCGGCGCGGCGAACGCGACCTCCAGTGCGCCTCGAGGTCCTGGGAGGGACACCATGCCGAAGACCGTATTCTCGGTGGATCTGAAGAAAGCGCCGGAACAGCAGGCGATCAAGACGCATAACCGCTGGCATCCCGACCTGCCCATGGTCGAGACCTTCAAGCCGGGCGACGTCTTCCGGGTCGAATGCTACGACTGGACCGGCGGCCAGATCGGCAACAATGACAGCGCCAACGACGTGCGCGACGTCGACCTGACCCGTGTCCACTATCTCAGCGGCCCGTTCGGCGTCGAAGGCGCGGAGCCCGGCGACCTCATGGTGGTCGACATTCTCGACATCGGCGCCTTCCCCGATTCCGAATGGGGCTTCAACGGCATTTTCGCCAAGGAAAACGGCGGCGGCTTCCTGACCGAGCATTATCCGGAAGCCCGCAAGTCGTGCTGGGATTTCCAGGGCATCTACACGACCTCGCGGCACATTCCCCGGGTCCGCTATCCCGGCATCATTCACCCCGGCCTGATCGGCTGCCTGCCCGACCACAAGCTGCTGGCGGAGGCTAACCGCCGCGAGGCCGCCTTGATCGCCACCGATCCCGAGCGTGTGCCGCCACTCGCCGCGCCGCCCCATGCGCCGACGGCGCTGATGGGCCAGATGAGCGGCGACGCCGCCAGAAAGGCCGCGGGCGAGGCCTGGCGCACGGTGCCGCCGCGCGAGCATGGCGGCAATTGCGACATCAAGAACCTGTCGCGCGGCTCCAAGGTCTATTTCCCCGTCTATGTGAAGGGCGGCGGCCTTTCCATGGGCGACATCCACTGGTCGCAGGGCGACGGCGAAATCACCTTCTGCGGCGCCATCGAAATGGCCGGCTGGATCGATATCGGAGTGGGCCTGATCAAGGGCGGCATGGCCAAATACGGCATCACCAACCCGATCTTCAAGCCGAGCCCGATCGACCCGCATTTCGACGATTACCTGATCTTCGAAGGCATCTCGGTCGACGAGCATACCGGCGAGCAATATTACCTCGACGCCCATGTCGCCTATCGGCGCGCCTGTCTCAACGCCATCGAATATCTCAAGAAATTCGGCTATACCGGCGAGCAGGCCTATATGATCATCGGCACCGCGCCGGTCGAAGGCCGGATCAGCGGCATCGTCGACATTCCCAATGTCTGCGCGACGCTGGCCATCCCCACCGCCATTTTCGACTTCGACATCAACCCCAATTCGACCGGGCCGACCCGTCAGGTCTCCGGGGCCGACGTCGCCAGGACGACCTGAACCGAGGCTTCCGCCTTTGGCGGTCATGCGTCGACGGCCGGGGCCCGCCCCGGCCCTTGGGATCTGTCCTGGGGAGGGGCTGCCATGCTGCTCGGTCTGAACTTGCTCTATGTCGGAGCCGTCCTGTTTCTCAACGGCCTGTGGTTGCTCGGCAAGATCGACGACAAGGAGATCGTCGTCATCAACATCGTCTCCGGCTTCGTCACGCTCTGCGTCTCGCTCTCCTTCGCCTTCGGGCCGGGGGCGAATGCAGGCTCGATCAAGGCCGCGGCGCTGATCCTGCTGTTCACCACCACCTATCTGTGGGTCGCCTATAATCGCTTCGTCTCGGTCGACGGGCGCGGGCTCGGCTGGTTCAGCCTGTTCGTCGCCATCACGGTCACGCCGATTTCGGTGCTCAGCTTCACATCGGCTGAAAGCACCATCGATGTCTGGCTCGGCTTCAACTGGGCGATCTGGGCGATCGTCTGGTTCATGTTCTTCCTGCTGCTCGCCTTGAAGCGCCCGATCCAGAACGCCACCGGTCTCGCCACCCTCGCCGCGGGCGTGGTGACCGGCTGGCTGCCGGGCTTCCTGCTGCTGCAGGGCAAGCTGTGACCCCAGGCCCGGATGTCGCCCCGCGCGGTCGCCGATCGCGGCCGGTGCGAGACATCCGGGCGAGCCGGGCGGACGCCCTGCCCGCCCGGCGGTTTTCTCATCTGGAGACGGAAATGCCGCTCTACAATTATGTCTGCAATGCCTGCGGCCCGTTCGAGTCGTGGTCCTCAATGGCCGAGGAAGACCGCGGCTGCGCTTGCCCCGACTGTTCGGGCGCCAGCGAGCGCGATGTCGCCGCCCCCCATCTCGGCCTGATGAACACCACGCTCAGGCGGGCGCTCACGCGTTCGGAAAAGAGCACCAGCGAGCCGAGCGTGGTCAAACGCAGCCATCTCGCCGGCTGCGGCTGCTCGCTCTGCAAGGTCAGCAAGAAGCCGCCATCGGTACGCCGCCGCTGGATGATCGGCCACTGACGGCCGGCCCGCGCCGATCCAAGGAGGCGCCCATCCCGCGGGCGCCTCTCGATCTTGCGCTTGGTGCTTCAGGCGGCGTTGCTGCGTGAGGTCGCGAGCGCGCCGATCGCATCGGCGGTCGCCGCCGACAGGGTCCAGCCGAGATGGCCATGGCCGGTATTGTAGAGCACGCGCGGGTTTCGCCCACGCATGACGCGCGGCAGCATGTCCGGCATCATCGGCCTGAGCCCGGCCCAGGGCACCACCTGACGGGTGTTGATCCCAGGGAAATGGGCGCGGCACCAGGCGATCAGCGGATCGATGCGTTCGGCCCGGATATCCTTGTTGGTGCCGTTGAATTCGGCGGTGCCGGCAACCCGGAACCGCGTCGCGCCCAGCCGGCTGGTGACGATCTTGGCCTTGTCGTCGAGCAGGCTGGTCCATGGTGCCGCATCCTGGTCGGCCTTGTCGGGCAGGTTCACCGTGATCGAATAGCCCTTGACCGGATAGACATTGACCCGGTCGCCGACCTGCCGGCCGAGATCGCGTGACATCACGCCGCCGCAGACGACCACCTGATCGAAGCGGTCGATCCGGACCGGCGCCTCGGTCTCGTCCGTCGAGGGCTCGACCGAGCGGCTGCTGATCCTGACCGCGACATCGGTCGCCGCGACATGGGTCACCTCGGTCGCCAGCCGCATGGTGACGCCGAGCCGCTCGCAGGCGCGCGCCAGGCCATTGGTGAACTTGTGGATGTCGCCGGTGAAATCCGACGGCGTGTAGAAGCCGCCATGGAAGTTCCCCTTGAGGGCCGGCTCGATCGACCGGATTTCCTCCGGCGTCACCGCGCGGCGTTCGAGGCCGCCCTTGGCCAGCAGTGTCGAGACCCGTGCGGCGGCCTCGAAATCGGCCTTGCTGTGATAGAAATGCAGGATGCCGCGGGTCTCGCAGTCGAAATCGATGCCCTCTTCCGCGGCCATGCGGGTGAGATGGGCCCGGGCCTCGACGGCCAGGCGCGCCGTCGTCACGGTATTTTCTTCATATTTCGGGATGGCCGCGACGAACTCGGCCATCCAGGACAGCTTGTGCCAGGACGGGGTCGGGTTCACCAGCAGCGGCGCGCCCGGCGTGAACATCCATTTCAGGCCCTTGAGCACCGTCGCCCAGCTGTTCCAGACCTCGGCATTGGAGGCGGAGAGCTGGCCGCCATTGGCGAATGACGTCTCCATCGCGGCATAGGGATGCCGGTCGAAGACCGTCACGCGGCAGCCGCGCTTGGCCAGGTTATAGGCGGTGGTGATGCCGGTAATGCCCGCGCCGATCACGGCGATATGGGGTTCTTGGACTAACGACATAGGCGCTCCTTCCCGCGCATCGCGGGTTTGAACGCCCCCTCTGTCATTGGCCTGAGAGCATCATCGGCGCTCACGGACTGAGCGGCGATTTACACCGTCGGCGGGAGCATGAGGCTCCACTTTTCAGAGTCCAAAATCGAACGCGGTCTTTTTGCCTGAGAGTTTCCGGGGCGGTTGCTCCGTCGGCGCCATCCTGCCGCGCATGACAGGATGATCTCTTCCGCGTTGACCTGCTCATCCGCCTTCCCGTGCGACCTGTCAAGCCGGGGCTTGGAAGACGGTCATCAGAAGCTGAGCTGGACCTTCATCGATCGGCTGCGATCGCCTGCCGTCTCGAAAGCCGACACCGCCTCGTCCAATCCATAAACCCCCGACAAGAGCGGCTTCACATCCACTTTCCGCCGGTTGATCAGGTCGGCGTCGCCGATGCGACCACCCACCTGATCCTGCGCACGCATTTCGAGGGTGACTGAGACCGCCGGGTCCCGCGAGCACGGCCACACCAATGAAGCGAGCAGGGTTAGAGACGCTCGTTTGCTCCTCTGCGAGATCTCGCGCTGGAACCACCACTCTTACCTCTCCCCGGCGGGGAGAGGTCGGCGCGTAGCGCCGGGAGAGGGGGCGAAGCGCGAGACGAGATGTCACCATGCGAAGCGCATAAAGCCTTGTTCTGACGCTCCGACTCCC
>JAFKKV010000019.1 GCA_017304475.1 Hyphomicrobiales bacterium
TCGGGGCTCTTCTCCAGCAGCCCGCGCAGGTTCATCATCTCGTCGGTCATCGGTGGATCTCTCGGTTCGGGGTTGGACGTCGCAACCCAAACCTAACCGGCAACCGCCGATGACCAACCGTCAGCTACACCACCAATTGGGACACGACCGGGTCAAAGTCGTAAAATCGTAAAGCGACAGCATATGAGTCATCAATTTCGGCACGCGCAAAGGAATGCCGCTCACGATATGAAGAAGAATACCCACATAAATCCAAAAAAACAAGCAATCAAACACACACCAAGCGACGTTCGCCGCGCGGTTTTCCTTGGAAAAAAACAACATCTTTCTTTTGTGAATGCCAAACATTGGGAATAGAAACGAATAGAAACAAATAGAAACGCACGAGGGAGGTCAGCAATACGGATACATCGCCAATTCAGCCGATGACGGCCAAAATCCGCCTTGCCCGGCCGGCTCCGCAGCGGCGATCTCGGCCGAAAGGCGACGCCAGGTGATCATGTTTTTCGAATCTGTTGCAGACCGGCCACAGCCGGCACAGGCCATCGACATCGCGACCGCGGCGATCAGCCAGCCTCCGGGGCGACACATAAGCCGTTGTTTCGGATGATAAAATAGGCGGCACCGGAGAGGCGTCCGGCGCAAGCCCGCGCCTGCCGCCGCCTTCGACGGTCCCACTGGTCCTGACGCTCCTCTGGAGACCTTCAGCTGCCGACCGCCCCCAAAACCACATCTCCGGTCAGAATCGATATCCGGAGAAGCCATGAGCCGCAGTCGGCATGGCCTCATCAGTTGTAGATTGAAACTCCTATTGCGTTTAAATTCTGAATATACATCCGAAGGTATAGACCGGGCAGCGCGAAAAAGGACACCGCGCCGGCGGTGCCCCAGGGCCTTCGTGCAACAGAGAACGGCCAGCAGCCAAGGCGTCGCCGCCGTGCTCGGGCAACGCCTTCAGCGGCATGCCGGCACTGCCGCGACATCGCCCCTGCACGCCGGACAAGGTTACCTGTTCGAACCGGTATCCACTTTGCCCGGAAATGCTTTAGAACCCCCGACGTGACCGTTCTCGCCGCACCATCATCTGCCATGAAACCTTCGCCCGCGGCTGCCTGGAGCAGGCGGGAAACCCTGGTGGTCGCCCTGGCCGTCCTGGGCTTCTGGGGACTGACCACGGCCGCCTATCAGTTCGGCGCGGTCACCATCCCCTGGGACGCCAAATCGCAATTCTACAACTTCTTCCGCTTCGTCGGCCGTGCTCTCGCGCAGGGCGAACTGCCGCTTTGGAATCCCTATCATTTCTCCGGCTTTCCGAGTGTCGCCGATCCGCAATCGCTGCTGTTTTCGCCGACCTTCCTGCCGCTGGCCTGGATCGCGCCCCAGGCTTCCATCGGCCTGTTCGACACGATGGTGCTTGCCCATCTCGCCATCGGCAGCGCAGCGGCAGCGGCCCTTTGCGCACGCCGCGGCTTCCGCCCCGAGGCCGCGATCCTTGCGGCCGCGATCGTGTTCTTCGGCGGCCCGGCCATGGGACGCCTGCAGCATGTCGGCCTCGTCGTCTCCTATGCCTATTTGCCGCTTTGCCTCCTGCTGCTCGAGGTCGCGCTCGATCGCCGCTCGCTTGCCTGGGCCGCGGGCTTCGGCGCGACGGCCGCCTTCATGGCGCTCGGCCGCGATCAGATCGCCTTCCTGAACTGCCTGGTCCTGGTCGCCGCCGCGCTCGCCCGCGGCGCGCAGGCGGCCGCCCCGGGCCGCTGGTTTCTTCAGCGCCTGCCGCTCTTCGCCGTCATGGCCCTGGTCGGCGGGGCCATCCTGGCGATACCGGTCCTGCTGACGCTGCAATTCGCCGCCTTCTCCAACCGCCCGATGGTGGCCTTCCAGACCGCGGCCTATGGTTCGCTCGACCCGTTCAACCTGATCGGGCTGTTCGCCGCCGATTTCTTCGGTGGCCTGCAGAAAGCCGATCTCTATTTCGGGCCGGGCTCCCCGCATTGGCCGGCTTTCGACTGGACCGACCGGTCCGTCAATTTCCTGCATGTCGGCGCGGCGACCAGCGTCCTGGTCGCCTGGATCGGCATAGCCGGCGGCGCCTGCCTGGCGCCGCGCCTGCGCTTCTTCACCGCTCTCGCGATCGCCAGCCTGATCTATGCGCTCGGCTCGCATACCCCGGTCTTCCGGCTCGTCTTCGACCTCGTTCCGGGCATTTCGCTCTACCGGCGGCCGGCCGATGCCTGCTTCGTCCTGGTCTTCGCCATCGCCATGCTCGCCGGCGGCAGCCTGGATGCGCTGATCCGCGACGGCGTCGGCCGGACCAGCCGGATCGCGCTCGGCCTCATGGCGACTGTCGCCATCGGACTGACTGTTTTCGCCTTGGCCCGCGCGCCCTCCTGGACACACGCATTCGTTGCAGCCAGCGCGCTGGCCGGGGCCTTGCTGGCCGGCGGCGCTGCCGTCTGGCTCATCCGCGCGCTCGGCCGGCGCCCGGCCCGGCCCGCCTTTGCCATTGCCTTCGCCGCGCTCGGCGCCGGTGAGCTCGCATTCCACAATGTCACGACGCCGATCAACGCCGAGGCCAAGAGCGTCTATGCCGTGTTCAGTGCGGCGCCCTCGCCGGATCGCGATGCGCTGCGCCAGGTGCTCGGCAGCCTGGAAGCGGATCATGCGCGCGGCCGCCGGCCGAGGGTCGAGATCCTCGGCCCGGAAAACGGCTGGCAGAATGCCGGCATGACCTATGGGATCGAGAGCACGCTCGGCTACAATCCGCTGCGCTTCGCGCTCTACGAACGCGCCACCGGCGCCGCCGAGACCGCCCATGAACCCCGGCTGCGCCCGTTCCCCAAGACCTTTCGCGGCTACCGCTCGCGCCTCGCCCGGCTCCTCGGCATCGAGATGCTCGTCTTCGACCAGCCATTCGAGCGCATGCCGGCAGCCTTGCCCCGGCCTCGTATCGTCGAGCTGCGCGAGGGCCCACCGCTCTGGATCTACCGGCTGCCGCCGGCCGCGCCGCGCGCCATGCTGGCCGCCCGGGTCAGGCGCGTGAATGTCGAGGCCGCGCTCGCCGCCGGTGAGATCCCCGATGTCGACCTCGCCTCCGAAGTGCTGATCAGCGACGACGATCCGGTCGACAGCGTGCCTTCGGCCACCGATGCGCCGGGCCGGGCAACCGCCGGACGCGTCGCCATCGCGGATTACAGTATCAACGAGGTGCGCCTGGTGGCCGAGACCGAGGTGGCCAGCATCCTGGTCCTGCACGATCTCGACTATCCCGGCTGGACCGTGCGCGTGAACGACGAAAGGCGGCCGCTGCTGCGCGCCAACGTCCTGTTCCGCGGCGTCGAACTGCCGCCGGGGCGGCACGAGGTTGTCTTCCGTTTCGAGCCTTTCGGCCGCGCCAACCTGGCGGCTGCGCTGGCCACCGTCATGGGACACAAATAGCCGCCGCTCTCGCGCGCGGCACTTCGGAAGGTGGCGGCTTCAGACGATTGCGGCTTCAGACAATTGCAGACTGGGCCTGCCGGTCGAGCCAGGCCCGCGCGCCGGCGAGCGCCCGGGCAATCTCGTCCTTGGACATTTCGCCGGCGATCTCCTGGCGCTGGCGCGCGGCTTCGCGGTCGCCCTTGAGAGCCGCGATATTCAGCCACATATGGGCGGCGACGAGATCGCGCGGCACCACCCGCCCGGCCGCATAGAGCATGCCGAGTTCACGCGGCGGCCGGTCGGCCAGATCCGCGCCAGCCGGGTCCACCGCCGGCAAGCCCTCCGGGACAATGGGCGGTGCGTCGCTCTCTGCGAGGATCATCACGGACATCATGCATCTCCGCGGCCTTCGCGACGGCATCATGGCCGCCTGCTCCAATCCGACGCCGCAGTTTGCTGCCCATAGGTCAACGTTTCATTAACGCTACCACCCGGTCCGCGCGGTCGATTCGGCCCGCTGGACGGCGGCGCCGCGGACGAGCGAGACTGATGGCCAGGCGCCGAGGGGAATCAATGGACAGGCGCCGGGGAGGAACCGGAATGAAGACCTTGACCATGTTCGGCCTGGCCGCGGCCGCAACCCTCATGCTGGCGACGCCGGCGGCGGCCAATGACCCGCGCGGCACCTGGCTCAGCCAGTCCGGCGAGACCCGCGTGCGATTTGCCGATTGCGGCGGCCAGCTCTGCGGCACGATCGTTTCGGTGTCGGGCCAGAGCCGCGACGAGAAGAACGAGGACGCGGCACTGCGCGGCCGAAGCCTGGTGGGCGTTCGCATGATCACCATGCGCACCAACGGCGCCAATGCCTGGCAGGGCTCGCTCTACAATTTCCAGGACGGCAAAACCTATAACGGCCGGATGACCATGCCTTCGGCCAATTCCATGAGCTTGTCCGGCTGTGTCCTCGGCGGCCTGATCTGCCGCAGCCAGACCTGGTCGCGGGTCAACTGACCTTCGCCACCAACGAAAAAGGGCGGCTCGCAAAGCCGCCCTTGGTGCCTTCATCGCGCGCGAAGTCCCGCGCGCATGCGGTCAGCGCGCGGTTTGCCCGAACAGCACGGCGCGCACGCTCGGCTCCTGCATCGCCTGGGGATTGCGGTCTTCCTTGTTGACCGACAGGCCGGCCTTGACCGCCGGCCGCGCCAGCATCCGCTCGATCCAGGCCTTCACATTGGGAAATTGCGCGATGTCCTGGCCCTGCCGCTCCCAGGCCTTGGCCCAGCCGATACAGGCCATGTCGGCGATCGAATAGTCGCCGGCGATATAGTCGCGGCCCTCGAGGCGCCGGTTCAGCACGCCATAGAGGCGATTGGCTTCATTGGTGTAGCGGTTGATCGCATATTCGATCTTTTCCGGCGCATAGATCCGAAAATGATGGGTCTGGCCGAGCATCGGGCCGAAACCGCCCATTTGCCACATCAGCCACTGGTCCACCTCGACGCGCTTGCGCTCGTCGACCGGGTAGAACTTGCCGGTCTTGCGTCCGAGATATTGCAGGATCGCCCCCGACTCGAACACCGAGATCGGCTGCCCGTCCGGGCCGTCGGGATCGACGATGGCGGGGATCCGGTTGTTCGGCGAGATCGCCAGGAACTCCGGCTTGAACTGATCACCCTTGCCGATATTCACGGTGTGCACCGTATAGGGCAGCCCGCATTCCTCGAGCATGATGGAAACCTTCCATCCGTTCGGTGTGGGCCAGTAATAGAGATCGATGGGTTTCTGGGACATGGTCCGTCTCGCGCGGCGGTTCTGAACGAATTCTTCGATGGGCCGCAGATGCGCGCAAGTTAGCCCGGATTTCTCGCACGGGCTATGGCCTGCATTGCGGCAAGGGCCCAGCCGGCGGCGGGGCGGCGACAAGGGGCCGTTGCCGGCACCGTTCGGTGGCGCGAGGCCAAGGATCTGCGCCGTCACGCCCTCCGGATCCGCCGAGGCGGCGATCGAACGGGTCAAAAAGCATGTGGATTGAAGGACATAGCGTCTTGCTTCCGGTGCGCCCTGCCCTGCCTCGAGCGGGCGCGCCGGCAGCCGGCCCGGCATGTCCGGCCGGGTTTTCGGCGGGCCGATCGGCAGGAGGTCGAGCCGTGCATCCGTGCGATGCCTCATTTGCGCGGGAATAAAATCCTGGCAAGATACGATCGGTAATAGGCGACCGCGCCGGCCTCCTCGGCTGTCAGGCCCGGACCGCCCCAGGGAGGATAGTTTCATGCGCCTTCATCTGATTGCGGCGACCGCCGCTCTGCTGCTCGTGAACAATGCCGCATCGGCCCAGGCTCCGGCCACCACGCCGGCGGCTCCCGCCGCTCCGGCGGCGTCGACCCCGCCTGGCACCACCACCCCGCGGGCGACCACCCGCACCCGTGCACGCACCCCCGCCGCCCAGGCTCCGGCCGCGGCGACCGCGCCCGCCGCGACGACGCCTGGCGCAGCGGCCCCGGCGACGACCACCCGTCCCCGCTCGGCGGCACAGTTGCGCAACGATCAGCTCATGCGCGATTGCGGCGCCGAATGGCGCGCCGGCAAGACCCAGCTTCAGGCGGCCGGCAAGACCTGGCGGACCTTCCTGCCGGAGTGCCGGGCGCGCCGGCGCGGCACCTGAACCCTGGTCAGTCCAGCACCATCTTGAAGCCTTCATGGCTCCTGGCGAAGCCCAATCGCTCGTAGAAGCGATGGGCGGCGCCCCGGCGTTTGTCCGATGTCAGTTCGAGCAGGCCGACGCCAAGCGCGCGGGCCTGCGCGACGGCGTGGTGCATCATCAGTGCGCCGACGCCACCGCCGCGCAGATCGGGGTCGACATGGACGCTTTCGATCTTGCCGCGGATCCGCCCGCGCTGCGCGATACCCGGCAGCACCGTGAGCTGATAGGTGCCAATCACCCGGCCCGCCTGCTCGGCGACGAACAGGTGATTGCTGGGCGAGCCGGCGATCCGCGCGAAGGCCGCGGCATAGGCCGGATGGCGCGCCTCGGCCTCCGCCGCCGCGCGATCGGCGGCATCGGCCGCGCCGCCCATGGCGATCAGGGCGGCGATAGCGGCGACATCGGCTGCGCCCGCCGGCCGGATGACCGGCGGGGCAGCAATGGTTTCGACGCTCACGCGCGATGCTCCTGCGGCACCACCGCCTGCGCATTGCCGAAGCCCGGCAAGGCCTCGAACCGCTTCGCCCAGGCGGCGACCTCGGGATAGGCGGCGATGTCGAAACCGGCCTGGCCGGTCATGCAGACCACGCCGTAAATGTCGATATCGGCAATGGTCGGGCTCTTGCCGACCAGCCAGTCGCGGCCGGCGAGATGGTCGTTGAGCGTCTTCAGCGCCAGATTGGCCTCGGCCGCATACATTTCCATGATCGGCTGGTTGAACGAGCGCAGGCCGGCACGGCAGGCGCGCGAGCGATAGATCGGCGGCGCCAGCTTGTCGAAATCCCAGAACATCCACTCGCGCGCGCGGATCAGGTCGCCGGGCGCATCGCCCTTGAATTTGCCGAGCTCCAGCGCCAGGTGCTCGAGGATCGCCGCCGACTGGCAGAGCGAGACGTCGAGCTTGCCATCCTCGAGCGCCGGCACCTGGCCGAAGCGGTTCTTGGCGAGGAATTCGGGCGTCTTGTGCTCGCCGGCCCGGAGATTGACCTGCCGGAAGGCAAAGGGCTCGCCGCAGAGCGACAGCATGAGCGCAACCTTGTAGGTCGGCCCGGACAACCAGAAACCGTGAAGCGTGAAGCGTTTCGACATGAACGTTCTCCCTGTGCGGCCGGCATGGGAAACGAGCTTCTCTTTTCGCGCAAGTGCGTGGTGTGCAGGCGAGATCAACGGATAACGCCGACGGGATGCCCCCCACGCGAGGAGCCATCGCCAGGCCATCGCGGCCCCCCGGCTTTCACTGCGTCATAAGCCGTGCGGGTCATGCCATGACGCAGGGGACGGCACAGTCGGACAAGCGCCTGTCCGCTATGCGGCGGGCCCCTCCCCCGACTATCCACGCGCCGCGCGGACGAAGGCCAGGAGCTCCCGGTTGAAGCGCGGCGCCTCCTCCCAGAAGGTCAGGTGGCCGGTGCCGTCATAGAACGAGGCCTGGGCACCGGGAATGCTGGCCGCGGTATATTCGCCGACCGCCGGAATGACCGCCTTGTCCTCGCGGCCATGGCTGACCAGCACCGGCAGCCGCAGCGACTGGAACATCGCTTCATAGGGCGTCGGGCGGCCCAGCATGTTGCGGCGGATCGCGGCCGGCGTCATGGCGTTGAACGCCACCATGGTTTCGAACGCGTCCTGGTCGGGCTGCCTGACGAAACAGGCGCGCAGGAAGGCGCGGGTCTGGCGGATCTGGGTGGCGAGGTCATCGGCGACCATGCCGGCCGAGACCGGGCTGGCCGGCGCCTGCATGTTCATGGCGGCATGGGTCACCGCATTGACGAAATTGACGCCGGACACCTGCGCCGGCCCATGAACCAGCAGGTAATCGGAGATGACCCGGCCGGCATAGGACCAGCCGGCCAGGACCGGCCGCACCGCGCCGGTCGCCTCGATGACCGCCTTGACGTCATCGGCCCAGACCTTGGCCGGTTGATAGGCCTCGCGCGCCACCGGCTTGTCGGATAGGCCGTGGCCGCGCAGGTCGAAGGTGATCATGCGCAGTGCATCCGTCAGCGTCGGATCTGTCACCTGCTTTCGCCAGCACAGATGAGCCTGGCTGAAACCGTGAATCAGCACGACGGGCAGACCCGCCGGATTGCCCCATTCCTGCACCGCCAACCCGGTTCCATCGGTGGACCTGGCCGTCGACAGCTTCGGCAAGGTCTCGACCGCGGCAGCGGCCGGCGCCTGGGCGAAGGCGCCTGGCGCAAGCGGCGGCGCCGACAGGGCCGCGGCGGCGATCAGCGTCGTACGACGTGTCATCGAAGGCATGGACGTTCTCCCGGAACCGGCTGCGGCCCTTCGCTCGGGGCTCTGCGGTCGAGGATAGGGAGCGTCCGGCGGCCGCGACAATGGCGCGGTCGCGGCAATGGGGGGCCAACGGCCGCCAATCTTTGCCGCGCTGAATAGACGCAGGCTATCGCGTCCGATTGGTCGCCTCAGGCTCATTGCAAATGATTTGCATGTGCGCCATCGTGGCGAAATCAGGGAGAACGCCATGCCATTGAGAAGCTACGCGATCGCGATCGCCTCTTTCGTCGCACTCACCTTCGCCATGGCGCTGCCGGGCCGGGCCGCGGGCAATCTCGCGGGGCAAACGCCGATCGAGGTGGTGGTCGAGTTGGGCGCCGCCGGACGCCACGGCTTCTTTCCGGACAAGCTGCGATTCGAGACCGGGCGGCTCTACAAGCTCGTACTGCGCAATGTCAGCGACGCGCCGCACTATTTCACCTCGCACGGCTTCACCCAGATGATCTACACGCGCAAGGTCCAGGTGGTGCAGCGCCAGGGTGAGCGGCTGGTCACGCTCGCCGAATTCAAGGGCGCCATCCGCGAGATCGAGGTCTATCCGGGCCAGACCGCGGAATGGTGGTTCGTGCCGGTGGCGGCCGGGCGGGTCACCGACCTGCGCTGCGGCATTGTCGGCGCCGACGGCAAGACCCACGCCGACCACGGCATGGTCGGCGAGATCGTCATCGAATAGTCGAGAGCCATTTCGGCCGCGCCGCCGGGGCGGCGGCGCTGGCCGGCAGGCGGGAAACCCGCCTCAGATGCCCAGCTTCTGCTTCAGGATGTCGTTGACCGCGCCCGGATTGGCTTTGCCGCCGGAGGCCTTCATCACCTGGCCGACGAACCAGCCGAGCAGGGTCGGCTTGGCCTTGGCCTGCTCGACCTTCTCCGGATTGGCTGCGATCACCTCGTCGATGACCTTTTCGATCGCACCGGTATCGGTGACCTGCCTCATGCCGCGCTTTTCGACGATCTCGGCCGGGTTGCCGCCCTCGGTGAAAACGATCTCGAACAGGTCCTTGGCGATCTTGCCGGAAATGGTGCCGTCGGCGATCAGGTCGATGATGCCGCCGATCTGCGCCGGCGAGACCGGCGAGGCCGTGACGTCATGGCCCTCCTTGTTGAGGCGGCCGAACAATTCGTTGATCACCCAATTGGCCGCGGCCTTGCTGTCGCGGCCCTCGGCGACCGCCTCGAAATAGGCCGCACTTTCCTGCTCCAGCACCAGGATCGAGGCGTCATAGGGCGTCAGGCCATATTGCGCGATGAAGCGCGCCTTCTTGGCGTCGGGCAGTTCCGGCAGGTGCTGCGCGAGCGCGTCGACATAGGCCTGGTCGAATTCCAGCGGCAGCAGGTCGGGATCGGGGAAATAGCGGTAGTCATGCGCCTCTTCCTTCGAGCGCATGGAGCGCGTCTCGCCCTTCACCGGATCGAACAGGCGGGTTTCCTGGTCGATCTTGCCGCCATCCTCGATGACGCCGATCTGCCGGCGCGCCTCGTGGTCGATCGCCTGGCCGATGAAGCGGATGGAATTGACGTTCTTGATCTCGCAGCGCGTGCCGAATTCGTCGCCCGGCTTGCGCACGGACACATTGACGTCGGCGCGCAGGTTGCCCTTCTCCATGTCGCCGTCGCAGGTGCCGAGATAGCGCAGGATGGTGCGCAGCTTGGTCACATAGGCCTTGGCCTCGTCGGCCGAGCGCATGTCCGGCTTGGAGACGATCTCCATGAGGGCGACGCCGGAACGGTTCAGGTCGACATAGGACAGGGTCGGGCTCTGGTCATGGATCGACTTGCCGGCATCCTGCTCCAGATGCAGCCGCTCGATGCGCACGGTGAAGCTTTCGGTCGGCGTTAGGTCGACGCTCACCTCGCCCTCGCCGACGATCGGGCTCTTGTACTGGCTGATCTGGTAGCCCTGCGGCAGATCCGGATAGAAATAGTTCTTCCGGTCGAACACGCTCTTCAGATTGATCCCGGCCTTGAGGCCGAGGCCCGTGCGGATCGCCTGCCTGACGCATTCCTCGTTGATGACAGGCAGCATGCCCGGCATGGCCGCGTCGACCAGGCTCACCTGGCTGTTCGGCTCGGCGCCGAAGGCGGTCGCGGCCCCCGAAAACAGCTTGGCCTCGGTCGCGATCTGGGCGTGGATTTCCAGGCCGATCACCACCTCCCAGTCGCCGGTGGCGCCGGGGATGAGCTTCTTGAGATCGACGGGCACGGTCATGACGGGCTCATGGAAAGGTTCAGCATTCCGCCGGGAGTAGCGAAACGCGCGCCCAAGGACAAGGGTCGCGACGCTATGGCGGGCCGATTGGCCCGCCGTGGCGGGCTTCATGCACCTCCGGAACCGACGCTTTCCCTACGCACCATTCGGTATTCGCCACTCGCCCCCTACAACGGCGTCGCGCCATTGCCGACGAACAGCACCGGACCGGTCGGCCGGCCGGTCGGCGAGCCACCGGCCGGTTCCAGCGTGATCTCGTAGAGCTGGTTGGCCGCCGGCACGGGCATGCCGGTCGTCTGGTAGACCTGATCGCGCGCCGCGTTCATCAGGCCGACCGAGCGCGGCCCGACGGCCACATCCCAGCGGGTCCAGACCTGCAGCGTCCGGCCCTCCGGCACGGCGATCGGCTGCAACGGCACCACGCGGATACGGCCGTCGGCATGAGCCTCGACGATGGCGCCGGCAAGCTGTGTGCCGGGCGCATGCAGGACCGCGACGACGGTGGGGCGTGCAGCCGGACGATAGGCCTCGCCGACCAGCAGGACCGCCAGCAGCAGCGCCGCCGCGACGCTGGCGACGGAGGCGATCCTGAGCACCCTGACATCGGCCCAGAACGCCTTGAGGCGATCGACGAGGCCGCCGCCAGCCTCGGCCGGCGCGGCCGGGGCCGCGCCGATCGCGCGCTCGATTCCCGCCCAGAGCTCGGCCGACGGCTCGATCCGCGGCGCCGCCTCGTCCAGCGGCAGAAGCCGGGTGCGCCAATCGGCGACGGCGGCCCGCACTTCGGCATCGGTGGCCATCAGCCGTTCGAAGGCCTCGATTTCGTCCTTGCTCATGAGCCCCGCCACATATTCGCCGGCGGATGCGATGATCTCGTCGGTCATCCCATGCACTCCTTGAGCGAAACCAGCGAGCGCCGGATCCAGGCCTTGACGGTGCCGAGCGGCACCGCCAGCCGCCCGGCGATCTCGCCATGCGAGAAGCCGTCGACATAGGCCATCAGCACGCTTGCGCGCCGCCGCGGATCGAGGCCTTCGAGGCAGCGCTTGAGCGCATTGGCTTCGGGCAGCATCTCGGCGGCCGAATAGGCGTGGATGGCATCCGCCGTGTTTTCGGGAACCTCCTCGACCAGATCCTCGCGCCGGCCGTCGCGCAGCACGTTGAGCGCCTGGTTGCGAACGATGGCATAGAGCCACGCCTTGGCCGGGCCGAGATCGGCATTGAACCGATGGGCGTTGCGCCAGATCTTGACATAGGCCTCCTGGACGACCTCCTCGGCCAGCTCGCGCCGCTTCACGATGCGCATGGCGACGCCGATCATCGCCGGACACTCGCTCTCGTAAATCAAGCGCAGCGCCGCACGGTCGCCCGTGGCGCAACGCGCGAGCGCATCCTTCAGGTCTTGTGGGGACGACGCCATGCTGCACTCCGGCGGGTTCGTTGCCGTCATTACACGCGCGTTTGGCCTTTGGATGCAATCACGCGGATCGGCCGCGAGCCTGCCCGATCCACGTCGCCGCATCATCACGAACCCGTGATCGCCTGCATCCGTTCGGCCCCGCGGCCGGGTTCTCCTCCCGACGGCGCAACAGCGACCGATCCAGGGAGACCGCCCATGTCCAGCAAAGCCACGTTTCTTGCCGCTGCCTTCGCGCTTGCCGCCTTTGCCGTGCCCGCCCATGCCGACCGCCTGGTCGGCCTCGTCGACGGCAAGACCCTCGTCACCATCGACCCGGCGACGCGCATGGTGTCGCGCCCGGTCGAGATCTCGGGTGTCGGCCCGCTGGTCGGCATCGACCGCCGTCCGGCCGACGGCATGCTCTACGGCCTCGCCGCCGACGGAACCATCGTGACGATCGACCCGCAGACCGGCCGGGCCACGGTGAAATCCAAGCTGTCGGAGACGCTGCGCGGCAATATGTCGATCACCGTCGACTTCAATCCGGTCGCCGACCGCCTGCGCGTCATGACCCCCGACGGCGTCAGCCTCCGGGTCAATGTCGACGACGGCAAGGCGGTCGTCGACGGCAGCCACAAGTTCAAGGAAGGCGATGCCAATGCCGCCCGGCCGCCGCGCGTGGTTGCCGGCGCCTATACCAATTCGGTCAAGGGCACCACGGCGACGGCACTCTACAATATCGATGCCGGGTCGAATGCGCTGCTCAGCCAGGCGCCGCCGAATGACGGCATCCTGAACACCATCGGTTCGCTCGGCATCACCCTGTCCGGGCCGGCCGCCTTCAACATCGCCAGCATGAACGGCACCAATGCGGCCTGGCTCGTCACTGGCGGCAATGTCTATTCGGTCGACCTGCAGACCGGCCGCGCCACCATGAGCGGCGCGATCCAGGGCCTGCGCGGCAGCCTGAGCCATATCGCCTGGGTCGACTGACACGCCCTCCCGTTGTGTCGGCACCCATGCGAGACGGCCCCCGCAGCGATGCGGGGGCCGTTTTTTTGTGAGCTGCGGGAGCGGCGCATGAACCCTCGCCCACGTCTTCGTGGGAGAGGGTGGCGGCGGCAGCCGCCGGGTGAGGGTGGTCGCGCCGGCGCGCGACGCGCATCGTGGGTGTCAGCAGCGGGCGAGGCCTTTGACTGGAATCCAGCTTGGTGTTCAGCGCCTCACCTGCCATCGGGATGCGCTGACAGCATCGACGCTACCACCCTCACCCGGGTCCTCCGGACCCACCCTCTCCCACGAAGACGTGGGCGAGGGTTGCGCGAACCGTCCGCCATTCCCCCCGGCGCAAGCCGCTCATCACCCCCGGCCGCCTTCGATGCGGGCGGCGAGATACCTGCAGACGATGCCGCCGACCAGCGCGCCGGCCGCCAGCACCGAGAGATAGATGAGCTTCAGCGGCGGATCGCCGCTGTGCCAGCCCATGGCCAGCAGGATGCAGAACAGGCCGGCCGCCACCCACAGGAGCCATGCGAACACCGTCAGACAGGCGATCGCTATGGCGCGGGTGATGATCATGTCAGGCCCACCACTGGTCCTTGACCGGGAACGATCCCTGGGCCTTCTCGATGACGCTGGCGACCGAGAACAGCGTCTCCTCGTCGAAGGCGCGGCCGATCAGCTGAAGCCCGAGCGGCAGGCCCTGCGGATCGAGCCCCGCCGGCACCGCGATGCCCGGCAGGCCGGCCATGTTGACGGTCACGGTGAAGACGTCGTTGAGATACATCTCGACCGGGTCGCCCGAGCCCTTCTCGCCGATGCCGAAGGCCGAGGACGGCGTCGCCGGCGTCAGGATCGCATCGACGCCATTGGCATAGGCATCCTCGAAATCCTTCTTGATCAGCGTGCGCAGCTTCTGCGCCCGGACGTAATAGGCGTCGTAATAGCCGGCCGAGAGCACATAGGTGCCGATCATGATGCGGCGCTTGACCTCCTTGCCGAAGCCCGCCGCGCGGGTCCGCTCGTAGAGATCGATGATGTCCTTGCCCGGCACCCTGAGGCCGTAGCGCACGCCGTCGTAACGGGCGAGGTTGGACGAGGCTTCCGCCGGCGCCACGATGTAATAAGCCGGCAGCGCATATTTGGTGTGCGGCAGCGAGATCTCGACGATATTCGCGCCGGCCTCCTTCAGGACCGCCGCGCCCTCCTCCCAGAGCTTCTCGATCTCCGGCGGCATGCCATCGACCCGGTACTCCCGGGGAATACCGATCGTCATGCCCTTGACCGATTTGCCGACCGCCTTGGCATAGTCGGGCACGGCCAGGTCCACGCAGGTCGTGTCCTTGGCGTCTGGGCCTGCGAAAGAGCGCAGCAGCATGGCCGTGTCCATCACCGTGCGCGCGATCGGTCCGGCCTGGTCGAGCGACGAGGCGAAGGCGGCGATGCCCCAGCGGGACACCCGGCCATAGGTCGGCTTGATGCCGACCGTGCCGGTGAAGGCCGCCGGCTGGCGGATCGAGCCGCCGGTATCGGTGGCCGTGGCGCCCGCACACAGATGCGCCGCAACCGCCGACGACGAGCCGCCGGACGAGCCGCCGGGAACTAGGCCCGTCAGCTTCAGCGGAATGTCCTTGGGCGGCATTTCCGTTAGGATGGCGCGCGCCGACATATAGGCATGGGCCGCCTCGCGCACCTTGGCCGCTTCATGGTTCGGCGGCAGCCAGGGCGACAGCACCGGTCCGAAAGCCGATGTCTCGTTCGACGAGCCCATGGCGAACTCGTCATTGTTCAGCTTGCCGAGCATGACCGCGCCGTCACGCCACAGATTGGACGTGACCGTCGATTCATAGGTCGGCACGAAATTGGCCAGGATGTTCGAACAGGCCGTGGTGCGGGTGCCCTTGGTGCAGAACAGGTCCTTCACACCCAGCGGAATGCCTTCCAGCGGCCCGGCGTCGCCCTTGGCGATGCGCTCGTCCGAGGCCTTCGCCATGGCCAGCGCCTTCTCCGGCGTCTCCAGCACATAGGCGTTCAGGCAGCGCCCGGTTTCCATGGCGCCGAGATAGGCCTTGGTCAGGTCGGTCGCCGAGAAGTCCTTGGCGGCGAGCCCGTCGCGTGCCTCGGCGATCGAAAGATGGGTCAGATCGGTCACCGGCGTCACTCCACGACCTTGGGAACGGAGAAGAACGTGCCTTCGTGCTCGGGGGCATTGGCGACGATCTGATCGGCGATGCCGCCATCGGTCACGCCGTCCTGACGCTTCTTCATCGCCATCGGGGTCACCGAGGTCATCGGCTCGACGCCTGAGACGTCGACCTCGCTCAATTGCTCGACGAAGGAGAGGATGGCGTTGATCTCGCCCTGGAGGTGCGGCACCTCCGCCTCGGTGACGGCAATGCGCGCCAGATGCGCGATACGCCGCACGGTCGCCTGATCGACGGACATGGAAATGTTCACCCGGTCGCGTGAGGAATAACGATCGGGCCTCATAGCACCCGCTCGTTTCGCGCCGCAACCGCGCAGGCGATCAGCGTTCCGGTTCGGACCTCGGCACACGGCCGGTCTCACGCCCGATCTCGCGGCCATTGTCGCGCCCTTGCACCTCGCCGCCCCGGCCCGTGAGGTGGCCGGCAAGCTTGGGCAGTTCGCTCAGGCGGAAACGCAGGATGGCGGCGCGCGGAATGGCCGCTCTCGATGCGCCCTCCTCCGGCTGAGCCGAGGAGAACGGCCCCTCGCCCGCCGGCCGGTTGAACAGGCCGGCCGTGTCGAGCACGACCGGGCCGGTATCGGCGCCGACACGGGGCACGGCAGGCGAGGCAGCCGGCGGCACGTTCCGGGTGGCGGCCTCGGCGCGCATCTCGGCGATCAGCCGGGCCCGCAGGTCACGCACCACCGCGGCCCCGCCCTGGGGGATCGTCCGCGGTCGTGCGACAACGACGACCGGCTCCTCCCGACCTGCCGAATCGAGCGCTCCATAGAGCGCGGCATGGGCCTTGAGCGCTGCTGGGTCGGCGATTTCGGACGTCGAGAATGTGTTGCGCGGATCGTTCATTCAGCCCTCTCGCATCAGGCGGTATTTTGCCAGCGTGGCGCCCCCGTCGCGAGTGGAACCATTCATTAACCCTTATGAACATGGTTTATGCCGGGTTAAATTCGGGGAGCCTTTGGCTTAAGCGTCTGACCGCGCTAGAACCCGCTGGAAACCTGATCCCCGGACTTATCCACATGTGCGCAGACTGCGACGAGCTCTTCCCGCTTCCCGGTCCCAAGGCGGATCTCGAGGAAGGCGACCGACTCACCCCGCGATTCGGGCCGGATGGCCTGGTCACCGCGGTCACCAGCGATGCCGCCACCGGCGAACTCCTGATGGTTGCCCACATGAATGCACAGGCGCTCGCCCGCACCATCGAGACCGGCGAGGCGTGGTACTGGTCGCGCTCGCGCCAGACGCTCTGGCACAAGGGCGACACGTCGGGCCAGATCCAGACGGTGGTCGAGATGCGCGTCGACTGCGACCAGGATGCCGTCTGGCTCAGGGTCAGCGTCGGCGGCGACGGCGGCTCCTGCCATACCGGCCGGCGTTCCTGCTTCTACCGTGCCGTGCCGACCGGCGGGCCGGCGGCCGAGGTGCGCCTCCAGCCCCGCGATGCCGAGCGCATGCGCCCGGCCTTCGGCTGAGCCATGCTGCGCCTCCGCCGCATGCGCAGACGCCAAAGTGAGCCGCCGGCCGCGCCCGAGGTCGCCCCTGCCCCGCCGCCGCGGCCGAGCATCGGCCTGGCGCTCGGCGGCGGCGCGGCGCGCGGCCTTGCCCATATCGGCGTGATCAGGGCGCTGGTGCGCGCCGGTTATGCCCCCGACATCATTGCCGGCACCTCGATCGGCGCGGTGGTCGGCGGCCTCTATGCCGCCGGCAAGCTCGACGCCTTCGCCGACTGGGCCACCGCGCTGAAGCGTCGTGACGTGATCGGGCTGGTCGACATCGCCATTTCCGGCGGCGGCCTGATGGGCGGCTCGCGCGTCGCGCAACTGCTGGAACAGCAGATCGGCGACATGCGCATCGAGGACCTGCCGATCCGGTTCGCCGCGGTCGCCACCGAAATCGGCACCGGCCACGAGGTCTGGCTGACCCGCGGCCTGCTGATGACCGCGCTGCGCGGCTCCTATGCCCTGCCCGGCATCCTGCCGCCGGTCCGGATCAGCGGCCGCTGGCTGATGGACGGCGCCTTGTCCAACCCCGTGCCGGTTTCGGTCGCCCGTGCGCTCGGCGCGCGCCTGGTCCTGGCAGTGAGCCTGAATGCCGACGCGCTCGGCCGCGCCACCGTCATCCAGGATCATGGCACCAGCCCGGAAGACGAGGCGGCGCCCTTGGTCGAGCGGCGGCCGCGCGTCAGGGCGGTGGTCAATCTCGGCCGGGGCCTGGGCCGTGGGCTCGGCCGCGCCCTGGTGCGGCCGCTGCGCGCGCGGCTGAGCGAAGCGATCGACGATACCGGCGCGATCGACCCACGCATCGCGCTCGCGCGCTCGCCCGGCATTCCGACCGTGCTCGCCAAGGGCTTCAACGCGACCCAGGAGCGAATTGCCCGCACCCGGCTCGCCGGCGATCCGCCCAATGTCCTGATCGGCCCCAGAATGTCGCGGCTCGGCCTGTTCGAATTTCACCGCGCCGCGGAGGCGATCACGCTCGGCGAGGAGGCGACCGAAAGGCTGCTTCCCGACATCGCCGAAGCCTTGAAGGCGGTGGCCTGACCCCGGTGCCCGCCAGCGCGGGCGCCGGATGCCGCCGTCAGGAATTCATGATGTAGTCCTTCAGCGCGCTTTGCTCGTGCTCCATCTCGGCCACCCGCGATTTGACCACGTCGCCGATCGAGATGATGCCGACCAGCTGGCCCTTATCCACCACGGGCAGGTGGCGGAACTTGCCTTCGGTCATGCGCTCCATGAGGTCGCCGATGGAATCGGTCTCGGCGCAGGTCACCACCTTGGCGGTCATGGTCTGGGCAACCTTGCTGTCGAGCGCCAGCGCGCCGAGCTTCGCCACCGCCCGGACGATGTCGCGCTCCGACAGGATGCCGGCAATGCTCTTGCCCGCGCCGGTGACGACGACGGCCCCGATCCGCATGTCGGCGAGCATGTGAACGGCATCGGCCAGCGAAGCATCGGGCGAAATCGTCGCGACGTCGCGGCCTTTGCGATCGAGTATGTGGCGAACGACACTCATAGTGGTTGCCTCCGTTCCCAACGGGACAGTCACGCCGACATGCCCCAGTCATGCCCCCGGTCGTTCCGGACGCCGAGGATTTACCGAGCACGGCTCCAGCGCAAGCCGGTTGTCGTGCAGTGCGGCATGGCGAGGCTAACCCAGGCCCAACCGAGATCGAAGAGGCGGACTAATACCAATCCTGCGACAAATGCGCCGGGGCTGCCGCGCCCGGCCCCGGAATGCGGCGCGGATTTCGCCGTCATGGTCCTGCGGACAGCGAAGGCGGCGAAAAGCCAACGTGGTCATATTCCTCCGATATGGCCTTGTTGGTGTAGTCGCTGAGCATCGCCGCCGCCAGGAAGCTCACCACCGCGCAGAACAGGATGTAGAGCGCCACCGCGTAGCCCGACCCGTAGCGGGCGAACAGCGCCGTGGCGATCAACGGCGCGGGGCCGCCGGCGATGACCGAGGCGAGCTGATAGCCGAGCGAAGCGCCGCTATAGCGCAGCCGCCCGGTAAAGCATTCCGCGATGAGCGCCGCCTGCGGACCGTACATCATGTCGTGGGGAATGAGCGACAGCACCACGGCCAGGAAGATCCAGCCGGGCACCAGGGTGTGAAGCAGGGCGAAATAGATGAAGCCGAAGACCCCCGTCGTCGCCGCGCCCAGCATATACATGCGTTTGCGCCCGATCCGGTCCGACAGGTATCCCGAGAACGGAATGGTGAAGAAGGACACGACGGAAGCGACCATCACGGCGACCAGCAGGAGCTCGCGCGAGGTCCCGAGAACCGTCGTTCCATAGGTGAAGATGAAGGCCGTGAAGATATAGAACGGCGCCTGCTCGCCCATGCGGGCAAGCGCCGTCAGGATGATCTCCTTCGGCTGCCGCCTGATGACCTCGACGAGCGGCGCCTTCTCGACCTTGTTCTCGGCGACCAGCCGGGTGAAGACCGGCGTCTCCAGGATGCCGAGCCGGATATAGAGGCCGATGCCGACCAGCAGGATGCTGAGCATGAACGGCACGCGCCAGCCCCAGACGAGGAACTGGTCGCCGGAGAGGGCACTGAAGGCGAGCACCGCCAGGTTGGCCAGGAACAGGCCGGCCGGCACTCCGAATTGCGGCCATGCGGCGATGAAGCCGCGATGTTCGTTGGACCTGGCCCATTCCATCGACAGCAGGACCGAGCCGCCCCACTCGCCGCCCACGCCGACACCCTGAATGAAGCGAAGGACCGTCAGGATGACGGCCCCCCAAATGCCGATCTGCTCGTAGGTCGGAACGAAGGCCACCAGGAAAGTGGCGACGCCCATCAGCAGCAGCGTCGCGATCAGCGCGGCCTTGCGCCCGATCCGGTCGCCGTAATGACCGAAAATGGCTGCACCGACCGGCCTTGCGGCGAACCCCACCGCATAGATGGCGAAGGCCTCCAGCGTGCCGACCAGAGGCGCGGAGCGCGGGAAATAGAGCCGGGCGAAAACCAGCCCGGTCACGATGCTGTAGAGGAAAAAATCATACCACTCGATCGTGGTGCCGATCGTGCTGGCGATGATGGCACGCCTGAGCTGCTTGTGATGATCGGATTCCGAGAGCGGCGCGGTCGCGATCCCCTGGATGGCCATGGCGGCCTCCTGTCGTCTGGCGCCCTGACGGCCATCTTGCCCCCGCGCATCGGCCGTCAGAGTTTCCAATAGCTTAGATGCTGCCCGGCGATCCCGCCCGCATCTGGCTCATAGATCTGGATCAATGATCCGAATGCCGGCGCCGTTTCGGCCCGCGGCCTTGTTTTCGATGCCGCGGTCAGCTGCCGGCGGACGGCTCCCCATCATCGGACGCCATCAATTCATCGCGGATCGCCCGCACGGCGTCGCCCAGATAGGAGTTCTCGAAGTCGGACAGCAGCGCGAGCGCCTCGAAATCCCGGATCGTCACCACCTTGCCCTCGATGCCGACCAGCTTGTCTTCGCGCAGCGCGCGCAAGGTGCGGTTGACATGGACGGTGGTCAGGCCGAGGGCGTCGCCGATCAGTTCCTGCGTCAGCGGCATGTGGAACGACCCGCCCTCGGTCAGGCCCACGGCCCTGAGCCAGACGAACAGCTCGAGCAGCAAATGGCTCAGCCGCTCATAGGCCGTCCGCCGTGCGGCATCGATCAGGTGCTCGCCCAGCATCGCGCCCTCGCAGGCCGCCGACCAGAGCAAGGCCTTCAAAAGCCTGGGATTGCGGTCGAGCCCGTCATCGAGCAGGTCGAAAGCCACCGCCGACAGGGACGTCTCGGTGATCGTCGCGACGGAATAGAGCGCGCGCCTGAACAGCACCGCCTGAATTCCGAAAATCTGGCCCGGCAGCACGAAATCGACGATCTGCCGGCTGCCATTATGCAGGATCTTGTAGCGAAACAGCCAGCCGTCATGGTTGATATAGGCACATCTGCAGAATTGGCCGGCCAGCAAGAAGTCCTTGTTCTTGCACAGCCTTATGGTCTTGGCGCCGACGCTCCGCTCGAGTGCCGGGCCGCTGGGGAGCCGACCGGGAAATGGCGCATTCCAGGCCATGCGCAGGCTCGCGAAACGCGGATCGGAGATCCGACGCCCTTTGACATGACCATGCCGCGGTCAGTTTTCAATATCGCCGCCCCGACCGGCGGAAAACCTGCCTCAGGCCGGCACCGGGTCGAAGAACCGGAACAGCAGCAATCCCGCGAGAAATCCGCCGAGATGCGCCTGCCAGGCGATCTGGCCTTCGGCCCCGGCGATCGGCAGGCTGACCGCGCCGAACACCACATTGAGCACGATCCAGACGATGATCATGCCCATGGCCGTGCCGTTGCGGGCAAGATCGGGCAGGCTCAGGGCCGGCACGTGATAGGCCGCCGGGTCGGTCGAGCGCATCGGACCGAGCGGACCGCCGCGCTGGAACACGAACCTGACCGCCGCCGCGGTGAAACCGGAAACCGCCGCGGAGGCGCCAATCATCGGCGACTGGCCGTCGGTCGTGACCAGATGGGCGACGGCGCCGGCCGCCGCCGTCACGACGAAGAAGACCAGGCTGCGCAGCGCGCCGAAGCGGCGCGCCACCGGACTGCCGAACACCACGAACCACAACACATTGACCGACAGATGGGTCCAGTCGGCATGCAGGAAGGCATAGCTGACGAAGCTCCAGATATCGGCGGCGAGGCCGCCCGGAAACCCCCAGGAGGCCGCCAGGGACCGTTCGAACCGGGCCGGGATGAATGCAAAGGTCAGCAGGACCTGGGTGTCGGTCTCCGGGTCGAGAATGAACATCCGCCAGGCGTGGACGAGGATCATCATGCCGGCGAGCATCGTGATGACGCCGGGAATGTTCAGGATCGGTTCGCGCTGGGACAAGGTCTGAGGCTTTCGGCGGCCGGTCGGCCGCACGGGCTGCGGCGTTCAACGCCTCACTAACCCGAATTTCTCACCTGCGCTACGTCCTGCGCCGGCCCAAGGGGCTGATGAAGCAGAAGGAAAGCGGAGGGCAGCGCTGCACTTTCGCCTGCTCCCGTGCCGGCTATCCGACAATGGAAAGGCTGGCCATAGGCCCGGCGGGATGCTGCGTGGGATCACGGGTTCGGGCGGAGGGGATGGGGGAGGTCATTCGACCTCCCCCGGCCGGAGCCGCGGGGGCGGCGAACCGCCCCCGGTGGCCACGTCGCCATCTCCTCCCCGGAGATAGGATCTCGGCATCGGCGCGAGCGCCGCTGAATGAGCCTGGGTCCGGCGAACCGAACCACAGCGACCACATCATGCGGACACCTCTCCAGGCAATCGAAAGGTTTCGTTTACCTTAATGGCCGGGGCGCCCGGCATGGAGCCCCCTGGTCGACCGTCTTTTCGGGACGCCGGCAGCGTCTCGAAACGGCTCTGGCACGGCTCCTGCGATCGAACCTGCAGAAGCGTCCGGCGGGCAAGATCCTGTCCCAGGACGGCACAGTTCGCTCACGAGGAATTCCATGCGACACGCAGCCAGCCGCGCCTTGTTCAGCTACTGGGACGGCCTTCGCGCCAGCGGGATCGTCCCCGACCGCGCCGACATCGAGCCGCGCGGCATTTCCGGAATCCTGGGCGACACCTTCATTCTGGAGACCGACCGGCAAGGCTTCGTCCCATACCGGCTGGCGGGCTCCCGGGTCTGCGCCATTTTCGGACAGGAGATGAAGGGCCTGCCCTTCCTCGGCCACTTCACCGGCCAGGACCGGGCCAAGGTGTCCCAGGGTATCGCCGACGCCAATGCCGCGCCGACCGGCCTGCTGGTCGCGGCCGACGGCGTCAGCGTCACCGGCCAATCCGTGCCGATGGAACTGGTCGTGCTGCCGCTCGCCCATCGCGGACGCATCGGCGCGCGCATGATCGGCGTCGTCTCGACGCTCGAAAGCCCCTATTGGATCGGCCGTGACGAGATCGCGACGCTCAACGTCACCCATACCAAGCTGATCTGGCCGAATCTGCGCGACGCCCAGGCGCCGGCGCCCCGTCCGGCACTGGCGGCAGCGGCGATCTCGGCGGTCTTCCCGGCCCGGCCCGTGCTGCGTGTCATCGAGGGCGGCCGCGTCGCCTGAAGGTGCGCAGTTATGGCGCCGGCGCAACGCAGCGTTAACGTCATGACACTTATGTTCGGGCGTCGACACTCGAATATCGCAGATCATGTCAGCGCTCGCCAAGGTATTGTCCGCCACTTCAAGCGAGGAGAGCCGCCGCTTTCAGCGTGTGCGGGTGGATTTGCTTGGCCGTTTCATGCTCAGCGACCGGCGTGAATTTCCCTGCCAGGCCATCGACATGTCGCCGGGCGGAGCCCAGATCGTCGCGCCCGTCGTCGGCAAGCTCGGCGAGCGTGTGGTGGCCTATCTCGACCATATCGGCCGCATCGAGGGCATGGTGGTCCGGGTCATTCCCAACGGCTTCAGCATGACCATCGAAGCCTCGTCGCGCAAACGCGACAAGCTCGCGGATCAGCTGACCTGGCTGACCAATCGCCAGATCCTGGGCCTGCCGGAAGATCGCCGGCACGAGCGCATCGTGCCGACCAACCCTTTCACCACCATCACCATGCCGACCGGCGAGAAGCAGCCGGTGCGGGTCATCGACATCTCCCTGTCGGGCGCCGCCATCGCCGGCGCCGACAGCGTCAAGGTCGGCGACGTCGTCCAGATCTCGCGCACCATGGCGCGCGTGGTGCGCCTGATCGACAAAGGCTTCGCCGTGGAATTTTCCGGCCAGCAGCCGATCGAGACGATCATCCAGCTCGCCCGCGAGCTCGGCGCCAATCTCGGCACCGAACATTTCAACGGCGAGCTCCGCTAGGACCACCGCGCAACGATCATGTCCGTTTGACCGGCAGGCGGGATGGATGCGTCCCTGATCCGGCCGTTATCCATGAGACATGGGGCTGAAGTCGCGGATGGCCGGGACAAGCCCGGCCAACACGAGATGCGCTTCCCAAGGAAGGGCACAGGACCGATGCCGGGGCCCAGTGCGCCGCGCGGACGACGCATCGTCCTGCCCGGGCTTGTCCCGGGCATCCACGAATTGTTTGCACCAAGATCAGCCGGGAACGACCGCTGTGCCGCGGAACCAGCTCGCCGCCCGCGATCCAAGCCATTGCGAAACAGCCTGCCTCGGCTGTTGCTCAACAAGTCCTGAAGATCATCGGCGCATTGCGCGCCATCGGCTTAATCGCCGTTGGTCCCTGGCCCGTCCGCCGGCCGCTCGCCAAGCTCGTCGCGCCGCGCCTTCTTCGAGAAAACCTGTTCAATTTCAAATTCTTATACGACCCATCCAGCATTTCCGCCGAGTCCAATCAAGCTGAATCCACCTCTTGTTAAACTGAACCGCTTCTCACCAAATCCCCTCGCCTTTCACCGATCCATTTCAGCCCGCCGCAAAGCCCGCCTGCCATGGTGCGGCCATCGACGGAGGGACACGTCATGCAGGGCCGGTGGACAATGTTGTTGGGGGGTGGCGCCTTGGCGCTGGCGACCCTGCTCACGCCCGGCTGGCATGGCGTTCAGGCCGGCGCGCAGCTCGCCTATCTGACCGAAGCCGGCGCCACCAGCGTGCCGATCGGCTGGGCTCAGTTCTGCGAGCAATACCCGGCCGATTGCAATGCCCGCCCCGCCCGCGTCGAAAACGTCACGCTGACCCGCGCGATCTGGGGCCAGCTCGTGCGCATCAACAGCCATGTCAACGCGGCGATCGAGCCGGTCACCGACATCGAACAATATGGCGTCGAGGAGGTCTGGACCTATCCGATCTCCGGCCGCGGCGACTGCGAGGACTATGTCCTGCTGAAGAAGCAGATGCTGATCCGCGCCGGCCTGCCGGCAAGCGCCCTGCTCATCACGGTCGTGCGCGACCGCAAGGGTGACGGCCACGCCATCCTGACGGTCAAGACCGATCGCGGCGATTACATTCTCGACAATGAAAACGACGAGATCCGTCTCTGGCACGCGACCGGCTATCGCTTCGTCAAACGCCAGTCCCAGGAAGACCCGAACCGCTGGGTGACGGTCGGTCCGGCCTCGGCGCCCGCCGCCGTCGCATCCCCATAATCAGGAGCTTCGCGTCCTCGGTCACGTCCCACCCCTCCCCGTCCCCAGACCGGGTTCGCGATCGACGGCCGGCGCCTCAGAACGAGGGCCGGCCGTCACCTTTTTTGGCAATCCGTCGGCCCCGCCGCGCTTCGGGTCAGGCGCTCCGCGCCGCCCAGGCCACCGCCTGGTCGAGCCGGTCATTGCCCCAGAACAGCTCGCCATCGCCGGTCACCAGGCTCGGCGCGCCGAAGATGCCGTGCGCCTTGGCCGCTTCGACACTCGCCCGCAGCGCCTGCTTCACGCCGTCGCTGCCGGCCGCCACCAGGACCGGCGCCGGCTCAATGCCGATGCCGCGCATCAGCCGGCCGAGCACCTCGGCATCGGCGATCTGGGCGCCCTCACCGAAAGCGGCGCGATAGACGGCCCGTGAGAAAGCCGCGCGCTTGCCGTCATCGGGCAGCGCGGTCGCGACCCGCGCAGCGAGCAGGCTGTTCTGCGGAAACGGATCGGGCATGGCGAATGGCAGGCCGGCCGCCGCCATGGTCCGCTCCAGGTCGCGCCACATGTAGCGGCCCTTGGCCGGCTGGGTGTTGAACGGCGAGGTCGTCAGGCCGAGATCGGCGAAGATCGGCCCGAGCAGGAACGGCCGCCAGCGCACCGCGACGCCGGCCTTGGCCGCCACGTCGGCGACACGCATCGCCGCTGGATAGGAATAGGTCGAGGCGAATTCGTAGAAGAAATCGATCGACGGCCCCGCCATGGCTCACCCGATGACCTTCAGGCCGGTCTTGAACCGGTTGGCATTCGCCACATAGTGCAGCGCCGACATTTTCAGCCGCGCCACGGCCGCATCGTCGAGGCTGCGCACGGCGCGCGCCGGCGATCCGACGATCAGCGAATTGTCGGGAAATTCCTTGCCCTCGGTGATCAGCGCATTGGCGCCGACCAGGCAGTTCTGCCCGATCCTGGCATTGTTCAGGATGGTCGCGCCCATGCCGATCAGGCTGTTGGCGCCGATCGTGCAGCCGTGCAGGATCGCCTTGTGGCCGATGGTGCAGTCATTGCCGATCACCAGCGGGAAACCCATGTCGGTGTGCAGCATGCACATTTCCTGGATGTTGCTGCGCTCGCCGATCTCGATCCATTCGTTGTCGCCGCGCAGGACCGCGCCGAACCAGATGCCGACATCCACCTTCAGGCGCACCGCGCCGATCACATGGGCGTCGGGCGCCACGAAGAAGCGCTGGTCGGCGGGAAGTTCCGGCCTGACGCCGTCGAGCTCGTAAATGGGCATGGTCCCCTCCAGGTCATGAAGGGAGCTATGCCACGTCGCCGGAGCGAATAGAAGTTGACGAAAGGCCGATCAGAGCCCGAAGGACAGCAGCACCATCGACACCACCCGCCCCGACATCAGGCTCCAGATCCCGGCGAGCAAAGTGGCCAGGAAGACGAATTCGAGGCGGCGGTTCTCGATACGCCGGCCGCGAATGGTGTTGCGGATGATGATGGCCGGCGCGGCGAAAGCCAGGAAAGGCACGGCCAGCACGGCGCCGAAGCCGCCGATCTGCAGGAGCCGGAAGCTCGCCGGCTTCTCGGTGAGCGCCCGGTAGAACGCCACGAACAGCCCGGACACGGCGAAACCAAGCGCCAACGAATGGATGAGTTGCAGGCTCTGCAGCGACATGACGCGGTACTCGACCCGATCGGCCCGTCACGCTCCATGCGCGACGGCACGTCTCAATCGCTACCGCGTCGTTAGACTTTTGTTAAGCTTCCGCGCCCGATTCCTTAAGGAACGGTTAATTTATCCGGGAAACTTATTCGTCCTCGAGATCGATATCGAGGATCGAAATGGTCACGGTGTAGGAGGTCTCGCCATCCTCCACGTCCTTGTAGAGCGTGCCGATCTGCTCGTCGCCGATCGTCACCTCGATCATCTCCTTGCGACGCGGATTGGGCGTCAGCTTGATGGTCGTGTTGCCGAACTTGCGACGCAGATAGTCCTGCAGCTTGGCGATTTCCTGCTTGTCCACGGCTGATGCCTCCGGTGTAACGACGCATGTCCGGCGAAGCGGCAACCGTTTCGCCTTCGGGACATGCGCAAATCAGAACTGAGACCGCCGTGTGCCATGGCCGCCGGCCGCAGTCAAAGGCCTGGCGTCGACCTCAGGCGCAATCCCCGGAGATCATCTGGTCCATGCTGCGCGACGGTTCCGGGCAGCCGGCTTCGCCGACGATCTTGGCGGGAACGCCCGCCACCGTCGTGCATGGCGGCACCGCCGCCAGCACCACCGAACCGGAGGCGATACGCGAATGATGGCCGATCTGGATATTGCCGAGCACCTTGGCGCCGGCGCCGATCATCACCCCGCGGCCGACCTTGGGATGCCGGTCGCCGGTCTCCTTACCCGTGCCGCCGAGCGTAACGTCCTGCAGGATCGAGACCTCGTCCTCGACCACCGCGGTGGCGCCGACCACCAGGCCGGTGGCATGGTCGAGGAAGATGCCGCGGCCGATCCGGGCTGCCGGATGGATGTCCGTCTGGAACACCACCGAAGACCGGCTCTGCAGATAGAGCGCGAAATCGGTCCGCCCGGCCGCCCACAGCCAATGGGCGAGCCGGTGGCTCTGGATCGCGTGAAAACCCTTGAAATAGAGCAGAGGCTCCATGGCCCGGTCGGTCGCCGGATCGCGGTCGACCACGGCCATGATGTCGGCGCGCATCGACACGCCGATCTCGGGCGAGGCCTCCAGCGCATCGTGAAAGGCCTGGCGGATGATCGCCATCGGCACGTCGGGATGATCGAGCCGGGTCGCGACCCGCGAAGCCACCGCCTCCTCCAGCGAGTGTTGCGAGACCACCGAGCTGAACAGGAAGGTGGCCAGCGCCGGCTCGCGCTCGACCGCGTCATTGGCCTCGGCGCGAATGCGGTGCCAGACCGGGTCGACCGTTTCGAGGCCCTGGACGCGCAAGCGCGCATCCGAACGAAAGCTCGCAGACATCACCGTCTCCTGTCACGCGGCCGCGCCGGATGGAGCCCATCCGGTCCGGCCAATGGCAGGGATCGTGACCCTGCTGCAGCGTCCCCATCATAACGCAAGGCATCGGCGATGAGCACCTGAATCGGAATCAAATCCTGAGGAGGCGCAACATGAAGCACCTGAATCGGAATCGGAACCTGAACAAACCTTCTCTAACAGACTGATTTTACGAAAGGTTGAATGCGAAACGGCCCATGCCGGTCAGCCCAGGAAGGTCAGGATCGCCTGCGCGAAGACATCGTTCTTGTCGCCCGCCACCATGTGTCCGGCGCCGCTCACATCGATGAAGCGGGCATGCGGGACGAGCTTCAGGAAGGCGTCGGCGCTCTCCGGGCTGACGATGTCGGAGGAGCCGCCACGCACCAGCAGGGTCGGCACCGCGAGCCCGCGCGCCGCCGCCTCCAGAGACGGCAGCAGCGTCTCGGCATCGGCGTTCACCGCGCCGGGCCCTTCGAAGAAGCGCGGATCCCAATGCCAGTACCAGCGGCCGTCGGCGCGTTGCCTGAGGTTCTTGCGCAAACCCTCGGTGGAGGGCGGCCGGGTCCGGTTCGGCAGATAGGCGGCCACCGATTCGGCCGCCTCGTCGACGCTGGCGAACCCCTCCCTCGCCCGCGCCATCATGAATTTCTGCACATGGGCGACGCCGCGCGCCTCCATGCGCGGGGTGATGTCGGCCAGCACGAGCGCGGAAAAACAGGAGGCGGCACCCAGCGCATGCAGCGAGGCGAGGCCGCCGAGCGACGCGCCGATCGCCACCGGCTTGGCGCCGAAGCGCTGTTCGATGGCCTGGCCGAGCAGGATCGCGTCGGCGCCGTAATTGCGGAAGGAATAGCTGCCGCTGTCCACCCAGGCGCTGTCGCCATGGCCGCGCTGGTCGACCGGCACCGCGGTGAAGCCGCGCTCGGCGAGCTTGCGCGCGGTCGCCCGCCAGGCATGGCGGGTCTGGCCGCCGCCATGCAGCAGCAGCGCCGTGCGCGCGCCATGGCCATAGACGTCACCCTCGAGCCTGTTGCCCTCGGCGCCGGTGAAGCTTGCGTGACGCGGATGGATCGACATCGCGCCGCGATCAGGGGCGCCGGGCGAGGAACTGGACGACGCCGGCCTTGAACACCTTGTCGCCCACCGCCGGCATGTGGTCCCGGTCGGGAATGTCGAGCGCTTCGCCGCGCGGCAGCAGCGCCGCCAGCGGACCCGGCTCGCCGGCGATATGGTCCTTGGTGCCGACCGCGACCAATGTCGGGCAGGCGATCTCGCCGACTGCTTCCGCCGTCATCAGGTTGCGCGAGCCGCGGATGCAGGCGGCCAGCGCCATGCGGTCCGAGCGGGTCTGGTTGGCGAAGGCGCGGAACATCCGCCCCTGCGGATCGGTGACCTCCTCGAGCGACGGCGCTTCGAGCGCATCCGCGATGGTCTCGGGCAGGCCGATGCCGTCGACGAGATGGATGCCGAGGCCGCCGAGCACCGCCGAGCGGACGCGCTGCGGGTGCCGATGGGCGAGAAAGGCGGTGATGCGCGCGCCCATCGAATAACCGAGCACGTCGGCGCGCGCGAGACCGAGATGATCGAGCAGGCCGCGGGCGTCCTCGGCCATGACAGTGGTGTGATAGGCCGCGGGATCATAGAGCTTCTCGGACGCGCCATGGCCGCGATTGTCGAGGCCGATGACCCGCCGGCCGGCCTTGGTCAGGGTGTCGACCCAGCCGGGATAGACCCAGTTGACGTGCGCCGACGAGGCGAAACCGTGGATGCACAGGATCGGCTCGCCCTCGCCGACATCGAAATAGGCGATGGCGACACCGGCGGAGGAAAAGGTCTGGAGCGGAAGCGGCGTGGGAAGTGCGGGCATAGCGCTTTCTAGCCGGCCGGGGCTGCGTCCGGAAGCCCCGTTGCGAACCGCCGCCATGCGCGTCAGAGGGCCGCGCCCGGCCCGATGATGACAGGGCCGGCCCCACGCGCTACCCATGGCGCCCGTTATCGCGGAGCACCATCGGATCCCATGCCTCGAGTTCTCGTCCGAGCCTTTGCCCTCACTTTGGCGACATTGTCGGTCCTGGCCCCGGCCCTGTCCGGGCCGGCCCAGGCCCAGACGCAGGCGCAGGCCGACCATGCCCTCGCCTGGAAGACCGGCAGGGAGGCCGAGGCGATCGAGCGGCGGGTCGAGGAACTGCTGGCCCGCATGACCCTCGACGAGAAGATCGGCCAGCTCAACCTGACCGGCCGCGGTGACGGCTTCGATCCGCAATGGGTGGCGACCGGGCGTTCCGGCGCGGTGATGAACTTCATCGACCCCAAGGAGATCCGCCAGTTGCAGGATCTCGTGCAGACGAGCCGCCTGAAGATCCCGCTGATCATCGGCCTCGACGCGATCCACGGCTTCGCCACCTATTTCCCCCAGCCGATCGGCCAGGCCGCGACCTTCGATGTCAGGCTGATCGAGCTCGCCGCCTATTGGACCGCCCGGGAAACGCGCGCGGCCGGCGTCAACTGGACCTTCGCGCCCATGGTCGACCTGACCCGCGACCCGCGCTGGGGCCGGGTCTTCGAAGGCGCCGGCGAGGATGTCTATCTGGCCAGTGTCGTGGCGGCGGCGCGGGTGCGCGGCTATCACCACGGCGGGCTGGCCACCAGCGTCAAGCATTTCGTCGGCTATGGCGAGGCCGAGGCCGGGCGCGATTACAACAGCGTCTGGATCCCGGTCTCGAAACTGCTCGATCGCCACGTGCCGGCCTTCCAGGCGGCGATCCGCGCCGGCGCCTTCACCGCCATGACCTCGCTCAGCGCCATGAACGGCCTGCCGGCGACCGCCGACCGGACGCTGCTGACCGGCCTGCTCAAGGGCCGGCTCGGCTTTCGCGGCTTCGTCGTCTCCGACTTCGCCTCGATCGAGGAGCTGATCCATCACGGCGTCGCCGCCGATGGCGCCGAGGCGGCGCGCAAGGCGCTGATCGCCGGCGTCGACATGGACATGTTTTCCGGCCTGTTCATCCGCCATCTCGCCGATGAGGTGCGCGCCGAACGGGTGCCGGTCGCAGCCATTGACGAGGCGGTCCGGCGCATCCTGCGGGTGAAGTTCCATATGGGCCTGTTCGAGGCCCCGCCCGTCGACCCGGCGGCGACCGCCGGGCAAATCATCACGCCGCCGGCCCAGGCCGCGGCGCTCGAGGTCGCCCGCGAGGCGATGGTGCTCCTGAAGAACGACGGCGACATCCTGCCGATCCGCCCCGAGATCCGCTCGATCGCGGTGGTCGGCGCGCTCGGCATGTCCGACGACGACTGGCAATATGGCGACAATGTCGGCCTGCCGCGGATCCGCCGCCCGACCGTCCAGGCGGAACTGGCGCGCCAACTCGGCCCGAACGTCAGGATCACCGCGGATCCCGCCGTCACCACCATTTGCGGCACCGAATTCACCGACCGCGAGGCCACCCTCAAAATGGCCCGCGAGGCCGATCTGATCGTCGCCGTGCTGGGCGAGGAATGCGAGTTCATGGGCGAGAGCGCCTCGCGCACCCGGCTCGACCTGCCCGGCGTCCAGGGCCGGCTGCTCGACGAGCTGGTGGCCACCGGCAAGCCCGTCGTGCTGGTGCTGAAGACCGCCCGGCCGCTTGTTCTCACCGATATCGCGGCGCGAGTACCGGCGATCATCCAGAGCTTCCATCTGGGCTCGCAGGGCCGCGTCGCCATTGGCGAGGTCCTGACCGGCCGGGTCAATCCGAGCGGCAAGCTGCCGATGAGCATGCCGCGCTCGGTCGGCCAGATCCCCGTCTATTACGACCATTTGCCCACCGGCCGGCCCTATCGCCGGGGCGAACGCTACGAGAGTTCCTTCGTCGACGAGCGCAACGACCCGCTGTTTCCCTTCGGCTTCGGGCTCTCCTATACCCGTTTCAGCCTCGACCAGCTGGCGCTCGACAGCGCGCGCGTGCCGCTCGACGGTACGATCTCGGGCTCGGTCAGGCTCAGCAATCTCGGCGCCCGCGACGGCCGCGAGGTCGTACAGGTCTATATGCGCCAGCGGGTCGCCTCGCGCTCGCGCCCGGTCCGCCAGCTGCAGGCCTTCGAGAAGGTCACGGTCGGCGCCGGCGCCAACCAGACCGTGCGCTTCTCCGTGCCGGTCGAGGCCCTGGCCTTCCATGACGACCAGGGCCGGCGCCATCTCGAACCGGGCCTCTACGACATCTTCGTCGGCACCGACTCGCGCGCGGAGCTGACGGCGACGGTGACGGTGATGGGGCGGTGAGAGGGGCGAATGGCGAATGGGGCATGATGCGACGAGCGCGCGAACCCTCTCCCGCGTCTTCGTGGGAGAGGGTGGCGCCGTCAGGCGCCGGGTGAGGGTCTGAAGAGGGCCGGCCCATCATCTCAACCCGAAATGCACCTCACGCATCGACGCCCCCTCGCCGGGCCGCGTCCGGGGCAAAAACCGGGATATGGGCAGGCGCGCGGCACTCAAATTCGCTGATCATGCCGAAGTTTGCGGCATGCATTTTACCCGATCGTCACAGATGGGGGCCAACCTCGATCGCATGTGGTCCCGCTTGGCTTCGGCTTTTGCCTTTTTCGTGCTGATCGTCCTGTTGATGGCGATCGGGCTTGCCACCGTTGCAGCTCTCTGGACCGGCGAGCTCCCTCCTCGGCGGGGTTCCAGGATGATTCGATGGGCTGATGAACCGCTCATGTTCATCCTCAGCATCATCGCGACCGTCGCCATGGCGGCTGTGCTCGCCGATTTGGCGGCCCAGCAATTGGCCGCTTGGCGCAAGGCGAGCGCCGACGACCGGCTCGCAGCTTCATTGGCCGGCCAGCCGCCGCTGGACATCGCTGCAAGGCTCAGATGGAACAAACCCGATCACAGATCTGATTGAAAGCGCTGGGCGATCGACGAAATAGCGTCGCGGCGGATCGTCTCAAGTTTAGCGTTTAAGCGCTTGATTCTAAGAGCTCACGCCCCTCACCCGGCGCCTGACGGCGCCACCCTCTCCCAATGGGAGAGGGTTGGTCACGACGCCTTGCGCATCATGCCCCATTCGCCATTCGCTATTCGCCACTCCCCCCTCACTTCCCCACATTCGATCCCGAATAGGGCGGCGGCGGGATGTCCATATGGGCCTTGCGCAGGGCCGCAGACCAGCGCTCGCGCAGGTCGTGGAAATAGGGTTCTCCCGGCTCGATCCGGTAATTGGTCTCGACCCGCGCCTCGCCGCGCGGCATCACCGCGATGTCGATCGGCATGCCGACGCCGAGATTGGAGCGCATGGTCGAATCCATCGACACCAGGCCGATCTTCAGCGCGTCGTTGAGCGTGGTGTCATATTTGATGGCGCGATCGAGGATCGGCTTGCCGTATTTGTGCTCGCCGATCTGCAGGTAGGGCGTGTCGACCGTGCATTCGATGAAATTGCCCGCGGCATAGATCATGAACAGGCGCAGCCGGCGCTGGCTGATCTGGCCGCCGAACAGGAAGGAAGCCTCGAATTTGACGCCGTCCTGGTCGAGGCCCGGCCCGTCCAGCGAGCGCACCATGCGGATCGCCCGGCCGACGCGCTGCGCCGCCTGGAACATGGTCGGCGCGTTCATGATCGTCTCGATCTCGCCGGTCTCCTCGTTGCGCAGGCCCTCGTTGAGGAAGCCCAGCACCGATTGGGTGATCGACAGGTTGCCGGCGGATGCGAGCGCGATCGCCCGCTCGCCGGGCTTCTCGAACACCTGCAGCTTGCGAAAGGTCGAGATGTTGTCGAGGCCCGCATTGGTGCGGGTATCGGCGATCATCACCAGACCGTCGCGCACCAGAATGCCGCAGCAATAGGTCATCGGGGGTTCTCCAGTTGCCTCGGGCATAACCGGCAGGCCCTGCCCGCGCAACCGCCTGCCCGAGGCCGGCCCGGATGCACGTGCCGATGTGCACATGCGAAAGGCCCCTTCCCTCCGGCGGTATTTTACCGCTAGCTTGGTCGTCGAAGCATTCGGACCGGTCCGCCAGAGAAAGGCGATGCTTCGTCTTCCAGAGGGGATCTGACTGGCTATGCCGGATGACGTAGTGGCCTTCGACGAAATGAATCTTGCGGGCGGCGGCGTCCGCCCGGCCTACGAAACACTGGCACAATGGTTGAAATCGGTCCCTGAGGACCTCCTGCAGACCCGAGCCCGCGAGGCGGAGGCGCTGTTCCGGCGCATCGGCATCACCTTTGCCGTCTATGGCGACGCGGAATCGACCGAGCGGCTGATCCCCTTCGACGTGGTGCCGCGCGTGCTGACCTATGCCGAATGGGCGCGGCTGTCGGGCGGGCTGACCCAGCGCGTCAAGGCGATCAACGCCTTCCTCAACGACGTCTATGGCCGGCGCGAGATCCTCAAGGCCGGCATCGTCCCGGAGGACCTCGTCTATCGCAATCCGGCGTTCCGGCCGGAAATGAACCAGCAGCCGGTGCCCCACGGCATCTATGTGATGATCGCCGGCATCGACATCGTGCGGGTCGACGGCGACACCTTCTACGTGCTCGAGGACAATGCCCGAACCCCCTCGGGCGTCTCCTACATGCTGGAAAACCGCGAGGTCATGTTCCGGCTGTTCCCGGAACTGTTCGCCCAGCACCGGGTGGCGCCGGTGGAGAACTATACCGACGACCTGCTGGCCACCCTGAAATCGGTGGCCCCCAGCTCCGCCTCCTCCGACCCGACCTGCGTGCTGCTGACGCCCGGCCAGTTCAACTCGGCCTATTACGAGCACACATTCCTCGCCGACAAGCTCGGCGTCGAGCTGGTCGAGGGCCGCGACCTCTTCGTCAAGGGCGACATCGTCTATATGCGCACGACCCAGGGGCCGAAGCGCGTCGATGTCATCTATCGCCGGCTCGACGACGAATTCCTCGACCCCCTCACCTTCCGGCCCGATTCGGCGCTCGGCGTGCCCGGCCTCATCTCGGCCTATCACCACGGCAATGTGACACTCGCCAATGCGGTCGGCACCGGCGTCGCCGACGACAAGGCCGTCTACAGCTACATGCCCGAGATCGTGAAATTCTATCTCGGCGAGGAACCGATCCTGAAAAACGTGCCGACCTTTCGCTGCCGCGAGGCCGACGGGCTCAAATATGTCCTCGACAACCTGCCCGAGCTGGTCGTCAAGGAGGTCCACGGCTCGGGCGGCTACGGCATGCTGATCGGCCCGAAGGCGACCAGCGCCGAGATCGAGATCTTCCGGCACAAGCTCAGGAAGGACCCGGAAAACTTCATCGCCCAGCCGACGCTGGCGCTGTCGACCTGTCCGACCCTCGTCGAGGAAGGCGTCGCCCCGCGCCATGTCGATCTCAGGCCCTTCGTGCTGACCGGCCGCGACAAGGTCCGCATCGTTCCGGGCGGATTGACGCGCGTCGCGCTGAAACAGGGCTCGCTCGTGGTCAATTCCAGCCAGGGCGGTGGCACCAAGGACACCTGGGTATTGGATTGCTGAGGTCTCAGGATGCTGTCCCGCACTGCCGATAATCTGTTCTGGCTCGCCCGCTACGTCGAACGCGCCGAATATCTCGCCCGCATCATCGAGGCCTCGACCCGGCTCGCCAACCTGCCCTCGGCCTATGCCGGCTCGTCCAACGAATGGGAATCGGCGGTCGCCACCGCCGGCTGCGCGCCGCTGTTCTACCAGGTCCATGAAAAGGCGACGCGCGAGACCGTCATCGACTTCCTGGCCTTCTCGCCCGACAACCCCTCCTCGATCCGCTCCTGTTTCGAGGTGGCGCGCACCAATGCCCGCGCGGTGCGCACCGCGCTGACCATGGACATGTGGGACGCCATCAATTCGGCCTGGCTCGATCTGGGCAAATACCGGGCGAGCAGCCTGCGGCAGGACGAGGAGCTCGGCGGCTTCCTGTCCTTCGTCAAGGAGACCGGCCTGCGCTTCGACGGCTCGGCCTACCGCACCATGCTGCGGAGCGACGGCTACTGGTTTTCCCGCCTCGGCGTGATGATCGAGCGCGCCGACAACACCGCCCGCATCCTCGACGTCAAATATCACGTGCTGCTGCCCGACGCCGAACATGTCGGCGGCTCGCTCGACTATTTCCAATGGTCGGCGATCCTGCGCGCGGTCTCGGCGCTGACCGCCTATCACTGGGTCTACAAGGAGAGCCTCAAGCCCTGGCTGGTCGCCGATCTCCTGATCCTCAACGACCAGATGCCGCGCTCGCTCGCCGCCTGCTACGAGAGCGTCGTGCGCAATCTCGATTCACTGTCGCTCGCCTATGGCCGCCAGGGCCCGGCGCAACGGGCGGCGCGTGCCATCCGCACCAAGCTCGAAAATGCCCGCATCGACGACATCTTCCAGTCGGGCCTGCATGAATTCGTCTCCGACTTCATCGCCGACAACAACCGGCTGGGCGCGGCGATCACCCAGCAATATCTGACCTGAGGACAAACGCGGCGGCACCGCCGCGCCTGTTCATATCGAGCCGGCGCATATTGACAGGCGAGGCCTCCACCTCATCCTTCGCAGCCTGTTCCAAGGGAATCGACCAGCAAGGCCCCGATCATGCGCATTCGCATCGCACATGAGACCGTCTACAGCTATGGCACGCCGGCCAATGCGGTGATCCAGACGCTGCGCCTGACGCCGCGCAATTTCGGCGGCCAGCACGTCGCGAAATGGCGTATCGAGGTCGATCAGGATTGCCGCCTGGACGCCCATGAGGACGCCTTCGGCAATATCACCCACACCTTTTCGGCGGCCGGGCCGATCGAGCGCCTGGCAGTGAGGGTCGACGGCCTGGTCGAGACCACCGACACGGCGGGCGTGGTGCGCGGCTCGGTCGAGCGTTTCCCGCCCGGCCTGTTCCTGCGCGAGACCGACCTGACCCGCGCCGACGATGCCGTGCGCGGCTATGCCGAGGACCGCCGCACGGCCGCCGGCGGCGAACGGCTCGCCACCCTGCACGCGCTGATGGACGGCCTCCATGCCGACATCCAGTTCGACAAGGACCCGACCCATGCAGCGACCACCGCGGCCGAAGCCTTCCAGCTGAAGCGCGGCGTCTGCCAGGACTTCGCCCATGTCTTCATCGCCGCGGCCCGCCACCTCGCCATTCCCGCCCGCTATATCGGCGGCTATTTCCTGCATGACGACGGCACCGTCGACCAGGAGGCGGGACATGCCTGGGCCGAAGCCTATGTCGACGGCCTCGGCTGGGTCAGCTTCGACCCGGCCAACAATGTCTGCCCGACGGAAGCCCATATCCGCATCGCCGCCGGCCTCGATTACCTGAACGCCGCCCCCGTGCGCGGCACCCGCTATGGCGGCGACGGCGAGCAATTGTCGGTCAAGGTGCAGGTCGACCAGGCCGCGCGGCAGGTTCAGAGCTGACGGGAATTGTTTGGATTCGACAACAGTGGCCTGCACCACGGTCAGTCGTCCCTCGATGCAGTGCTTCAATCTCCGACAGCTAAGCTCGAAACACGCAAAAATGAATTTCGAAGCGAACCATCCTGGCTGACCCGCGATCTTGAAGGTGCAGCCGCGCCCCCGCGGGCGTAAGACAGAGCGCACCGCACGCCGCGCCTATCGGAGATCCGCATGCCCGACACCGTCACCGCTGCCATCCTCGTCATCGGCGACGAGATCCTGTCCGGCCGGACCAAGGACAAGAATATCGGCTATATCGCCGAATACCTTACCGCGATCGGCATCGACACCAAGGAAGTGCGCGTCGTTCCCGACGAGGAGGATGAGATCGTCACCGCGCTGAACGCGCTGCGGGCCAGGTTCGACTATATCTTCACGACAGGCGGCATCGGCCCGACCCATGACGACATCACGGCCGACTCGATCGCCAAGGCCTTCGGCGTCGGCATCGACGTCGACCCGCGCGCCCGCGCCATGCTGCTGGAGCGGATCGCCGAAAAGGACCTGAACGAGGCGCGGCTCAGGATGGCGCGCATTCCCCATGGCGCCGATCTCATCGAGAATTCCGTGTCCAAGGCACCCGGCTTCATGATCGGCAATGTCATCACCATGGCCGGCGTGCCCGCGGTCATGCAGGTCATGCTCGACGCCGTGGCGCCCAGGCTGAAGACGGGCGCCAAGATGCTGCAGGTCACCATCGAGGCCGCCGGCCTGAAGGAAGGCGATATCGGCACGCCCTATGGCATCATCGCCAAGGCCCATCCGGGCGTGATCATGGGCAGCTACCCGATGATGAACGACAAGGGCTTCTATACCCGCCTGGTCCTGCGCGCCAAGGATCCGGCGCTGCTGGCGCCGGCCGAAGCGGATGTCACCGCCATGGTCGCCGCGCACAAGCCGGCGAGCTCGGAAATCGTGATCACCCGGGGCGCCTGAGCCCCGAGATCGGTGGATTTCCAGCGAAATCGGTGCCGGCGCGCTTGTCACGCGTCGCCGCGTGGCTAGTGTGCCGGTCCCGAAATCACGCGCCGACCGTGCGGAGTTCACCATGGCCACGCCCAACCCAGACAAAGCCTTCCCCGTTTCCTGGGATCAGTTCCATCGCGACGCCCGGGCGCTGGCCTGGCGGCTCTCCGGACAGGGCCCGTTCCGGGCGATCGTCTGCATCACCCGCGGCGGCCTGGTGCCGGCGGCCATCGTCACCCGCGAGATCGGCATCCGGCTGATCGAGACGGTGTGTATCGCGAGCTACCACGACTACCAGCACCAGGGACAGTTGCAGGTCATCAAGACCATTGCGCCGGATCTCCTGGCCGATGGCGGCGAAGGCATCCTTGTCGTCGACGATCTCGTCGATACCGGCAAGACCGCCAAGGTGGTGCGCGACATGCTGCCGAAAGCCCATATCGCCACCGTCTATGCCAAGCCGCAGGGCCGGCCGCTGATCGACACCTTCGTGACCGAAGTGTCGCAGGACACCTGGATCTATTTCCCCTGGGACATGGGCTACACCTTCCAGCCGCCGATCCGCGACGGCGCCTGAGCCGTCTCGGCCCGGCCGCATCGGGCTCGCCGCCTCGAACGCCGCCGGCGGACCGGCGCATGACGGCGCCTCTCGCATGCGGGATGGATGCCCGGAATTCCGGGGAACAGGCCGTTTTCGGCCGGGAAAGACCTGGACTCTCGGCGGAGCGCCAAGACATATTCTCGCCACACTTGCATTTCGCATGACGTGCATTTCTGGGGGGAATTGTGGCGGCACCGCATGATGGCGCACCGGCTCGGCGCGGACGGTATTTTCGTGTCGCATCGCTCCTCCTGAGTTCCACCCTGCCCCTGGTCCTGGCACCGCAGGCCGCAGGCGGCGAGAGCCGCGGCGCGAGGCCTTCGGTCATCGGCCCATCCGTGGCCGCGCCATCCCGTGCGGCACAACCGGCGGCAGCCCGATCGGCGCGGCGTGACGGCGCCCGCATGCCGCGTGCCGACCGGCAGGCCGACCATGATCGCGCGCTGCTGGCCTCGGTAGTCGAGCAGGCGCGCCTCAACCCCGCCAACCGGGATCGTTTCACCCAAGCCGCCGCGACCTTGTCGCCGGCCATGTCGGCGGAGATTTTTCGCGCCGCCGATATCGGCCGGCTGCTCGCCGAACGCGAGGCGGTCCGCCATTTCGATCCCCAGGCGCCATCGGCGACGACACGCTCGACCCCGACCGTCGCCGCCGCCACGGCAATGCCCGGCGCCGATGCACCGCGCGCCGTGCCTTCGACCTTCCCCTATATGACCGATAACGGCACGGTCGCCGTCGGTCCGCGGACCGAGCAGCCCTGGATGGCGAGCCGCACCGGGCTCGACGGCAGCTATACCAACGACCAGAAGCAGGAATTCGCCGCCAACTGGGGCAATCTGGCGATTGGCCAGGGAACCGCCCTCAACGCCACGACGCGGCCGCAGGACGGCGCGGCCCTGCCGGGCAAGGGATTGATCGGCCGTGGCGTCACGGTCGCGGTGGTCGATACCGGCATCGAAGCCACGTTCAACGCCGACGGCACCGGCTTCACCTCCGTCCATCCGGAATTCGCGGGACGGCTCGATCCGCGCAGCCGCCGCACCGGCTTCAGTCCGGACGGCGATCTCGCCATCGGCGACGCCAATGGCCACGGCACCCATGTCGCCGGCACGATCGGCGCGGCTCTCGACGGCTCTGGCATGGTCGGGGTCGCGCCGGGCGTCAATCTCGTCGTGATGAGCGGCTTCGGCAGCATCAACCGGGCGCTGGAACTGGCCGCCGCCATGCCCGATGTGCGGGTGATCAATGGCAGCTTCGGGCCCATCATCCCACGCGGCGCGACCACCTGGGAGACCGGCGACCAGACATCGCGATGGCAGGTGGTCCGCACGGCGCTCGCGGCCGGCAAAGTGCTGGTCATGTCCAACGGCAACGAGGCCCTCAGTTCGCCGGTCCTCGCCGCCAACCCGACCGGCATCGCCCTCTTCCCCTATATCAAGCCCGCCCATGCCGGCTCCGGCATCTACGATGACGGCGGCAGGAATTTCGACTTCTCCGAGGCCAATTCGTCGCGGCTGCCCGGACGCATCGTCACCGTCGTCAATCTCGGCATCGACCTGAAGATCGCCCCCGATTCAAACCGCTGCGGCGTCGCGGCGGCCTGGTGCATCTCGGCACCGGGCGGCGGCACGGGAGCGAACCTCTACAGCGCGAATGAAATCATCTCGGCCATTCCGAGCACCGACAGGAATGTCATCTTCACCGCGCCCAACGGCGCGACCTATGGCTACAAGACCGGCACGTCGATGGCCGCGCCGCATGTCTCCGGCGTCATCGCCGTGCTGATGGAAGCCTATCCGAGCTATTCGGCGGCCGAGATCGTTCGCCTGATGTATGCCACCGCCGAGGATCTCGGCGACCCCGGTGTCGACCGCGTCTATGGCCATGGCCTGGTCCGGCTCGACCGTGCATTGACCGGCTCGCCAGCCCTGGGTCCGACCGATTCCAAGACCACTACGGTCGCCGCCGGCCAGAGCGAGCTCTGGACGGCGCCGGTGGTCACCACGGGAACGCTGACCATCGACAATACGGCACCGACCTCCGGTCCCCAGTCGAGCCGCACCCCGGCGACCTATGGCGAGCTCCATATCGGGGGCGAGGCGACATTCGGCGCCGTCGACGTGCGCAACGGCCAGCTTTCGGTCGACGGCACCCTGACCTCGCCACTGATCACCGTCTTCGCCAACGGCATGCTCGCCGGCTACGGCGAGATCATCGGCAATGTCGTGGTCCACGGCGTGCTCAAGCCGGGTCACTCGCCCGGCGAGCTCTTCGTCACCGGCAATGTCGCGATCAAGCCGGCCGGCACCTACCAGGTCGACATCGACGGCCCCGACGACACCGGCGGCCCGGGCAGCTACGACACCCTGTTCGTGCTGGGTCAGGGCCACGCCTTCACCGCCGGCGGTACGTTTTCGGCGCGGCTCCGCGGCATCGACAGCGGCGCCACCAACACCTACGCGCCGACGATCGGGACCAAATTCGTGGTGGTCCGGGCCGAGTCCGGCGCCCGCGTCACCGGCAATTTCGCCCAGGTCGAGGTCGAGCCGGACAACCAGGGCAATACCGGCCTGCCGGTGAACAGCCGCCTCGACGTCCTCTATTACCCGACCTCGGTCGTCGCCGCGGTCACGCCGGCCTTTTTCGCCAATCTCGCCGAAAACGGCTTCGCGCTCGGCCTGCGCCAGTCGGCGCTCGCCGGCGCGCTCGACCGCGGGCGCCCGGCGCCCGGCGCCGCCATGAGCGGCGCGCAGCTGCACGTCTTCGATCTCGTCTACGGCCTCGCCCCGGCTGGCCTGCAAAGCGCCTTCGACGCGATGTCCGGCCGCGGCTATGGCGGCATGACCAGCACGGCGCTGCAGACCTGGCTCGGCTTCGGCACCATGCTGCAGCAGCGGCGCGACGGCCTGCGCAGCGGCAATGCCCTGGCCGCCTTCGCGCCGGCTTTCGGCTTCAACGGCGACCGCCGCTTCGAGGTCTCGGCCGGGCTGCCGGCGGCAGCCATGGCCTATGCCGACGGCGACACGGCACGCCCCGCGGCCTCCGGCTGGAGCCTCTGGGGCCAGGCCTTCGGCAATATTGGACAGGCCGGGGCCGACCGCGCCGGAGCCGGCTGGTCGAGCTCCGGCGGCGGCGTCATCCTCGGCGCCGACACCCTGGTGTCACCGTCGCTGCTGATCGGCGTCAGCGGCTTCTATGCCGCCGACAGAACCCGCAGCACGGGATTTGCCGGCACGTCCAACACCTTTGCCGCCGCGCTCTACGGCTCCTGGAGCCTTGGCCGGTTCGAACTCGACGCCGCCTTCGGCGGTGGCTGGACCGAGATGTCGGCCGGCCGCGATCTCGCCATCGGCGATGCCAAACTGGCGGCACGCGGCGCGACCCGCGGCCTCGGCCTTCTGGCGACCGGCGAGTTCGGCTACCGCTTCTCGCTGGCGACCGGCCTCGGCTCGGCCTTCCTCAAGCCTTTCGCCGGCTTCACCTATACCGACCTCAACCGTGCCGCCTTCACCGAAACCGGCGCCGGCGGCTTCAACCTGACCGTATGGGGCGACCGCCCGTCGCGGGCCATGGCGCAGCTCGGCATCAGCACGGGCCTCTCGATCGCCGGCGCCGGCGGCCTGACCTGGCGTCCGGAACTGCGCGTGGCCTGGGGTCATGATTTCAAGGATCCCTCGGTCGCCACATCCTCGGCCATCCTCGGCCAGAGCTTCACGGCCCAGGACGCCCGCCAGGGTCGGGATGCCGCGCTGATCGGCTTGCAGCTCGCGGCCCACCGCTCCGACTGGCTGCAGATCTATGCCGGCTATAACGGCGAATTGCGCGACAACGGCACGTCGCACCAGGGCCGGATCGGCGCGCGCCTGCGCTGGTAAGGCCCGGCCAGGCCCCGGAATGGCCCCGGCTCAGAACACGAAGCGGGGCGTGGATGGGTGCAAGCGTCCGGTCCTGGTGGTGATCGACCAGATCGCCTCCATTTCGACGGCCAGCGTCGCCATCAGCCGCGCGATGTCCTCATCCGCCGTGTCGTGCAGCGCCTCCGCGACGACAAGGACTGCGGCGGTCTCGGCGCGGACCGCCGAGGTGCCGCTCTGCCGGTTGGTCCAGCGCCGCGCATGGGCTTGCCCCTTCCCGTCGGCGAAAATGATTTCGCCGGCTTCGGGATGCTCGATCTCGCCGGCGAAGGTCCGGTAGGTCTCGCCGCCGGTGGCGGCGCGCACCGTGAGGTGATCGGCGACGTGGGAAACATCGAACACGGCGATCGGAATGGCGAAGGCCATCGAGATGGCGTTGCACAGGTCGATCAGCGGATGGATGGTCGGCAGCGCCTTGTCCTGCCGGAACCGCCGGAGCAATTGCTCGGAGGCGCAGCGATATTGCGTCGGCTTCAGCCCCATCTTCGAAAACGCCCGCCGCCAGGCCTGGATCTCCGGCAGCTCTCCTTCCGACTGCGTGGCGAGGCGGGTTTCGGCAATGGCGTTGAAGCCGGCGATGCGGGAGGTGACGGAGACATGCGGCGCGATCCCCTCGGCGAACATCGCGCCGGCGCCAAGGCCCGGGAACTCTTTCCAGATATCGGGGGCGTGACCGAAATGCATGATGGTTCTCCTCAGGCCCGCGACGAGCCGACACTCTGATCGACGGTGGCTGGCTTGCGCGACCAGCCGAGGCTCAGCACCGCCACGAGCACGCAGCCTATGCCGATCATCTGGTTCAGGCCCACCGGCTCGCCGAGCCAGGCGAAAGCCAGCAGCACCGCCGAGACCGGCGCCAGCGCGGTGAACAGCGAGGCCTCCGCGCCGCTCACCCGCGCCAAGCCGGCATACCAGAGCACGAAGCCGCCGACGGTTGGAACCAGGGCGTAATAGATCACGGCGGAAACCGCGCCGGAGTCGATTTCCATCGTCCATGGGCGCTCGGCGAGCGCGGGGATCAGGGCCACCGCCAGTCCGAGGCCGGTCATCAGCGTGGATTGTGCCAGCGGCGCGATCTCGCCGCGCAGGCGCTTGTTGAGCAGGATGAACAGGCCCTCGCAGAGGACGGCCGAAAAGATCAGGCCATTGCCGATCCAGGACGACGTGCCGCCGGCCTCCGCCTGGACCGTGATCACCACCACGCCGAAGGTGGCCAGCGCCAGTGCCAGGAGCAGGAAGCGATGGGGGCGTTCGCCCAGCACCACGATGGCGATGGCAGCGGAGACCACCGGCAGGGTTCCGATGATGACGCCGGCATCCGCGGCCGATGTGTGGCGCAGCCCGAAAATCAGCAAGGTGGTGTAACCGACGCTGCCCGCCCCCGCCTGGAGCAGCAGTAGCAGCCAGTCCCGCCGGCCCGGTCGCGGCCAGGCCGTTCCGGTCAGGCGCATCAGCACGACGAACAGCGGCAGGGCCAGCGCGAAACGGAGCGCCGTCGCGGTGAAGGGCGGCAGCCCCGAAGCGATCAGCTTGCTCGCGATCACCGTGCTGCCGACCAGCGCCATGGCCAGCGCCAGATAGACATAACCCTGCACTTGTCTCGACATGTCCTGCCTGTCCTCGTCATCGGAGGGCGGCAGAAAAGGCGATGGGGTGTGCGACGTCTTGAACGGGATTGCAGGCCCCGGACGGGCTCAGGCGACCGCCTGGGCATAAGCGCCGGGGGAGACGCCGTATTTGCGCACGAAGACGCGGGTCATGTGGCTTTGATCGGCAAAGCCGCCGGCAAGCGCCGCCTCGGCGAGCGGCGTGCCGGCCGCGATCAGACGCCGGGCGACCGCGATCCGCCGCTGGACGAGATAGGCATGCGGCGTCAGTCCGGTTACCGCAGCGAAGGCGCGCAGCACCTGGAACCGGCTCAGGCCGCTTTCGCGCGCGAGATCGGCGAGCGAAAGCGGCGCCGCCGGGTCGTCGTCGATGAGGTCCTGCGCCCTGGCGACGCCCTGCGGGATCGACGCGGACCGATCGCCGCCGACGCGCTCGCGCATCACCTCCGCCAGCAGCGACAGCAGCGCCTCCTCGCGACCGACCGTGGTTTGCCGGTCGTCGCCGGCGGTCACGCGGTGGAACAGCTCCCGGAACCGGCGGGCGATCGCGACGCTGCGGATCACCGGATCGGAAAACTCGCCGGCCTCCGCCCTGCCCTGGGAGATGTCGCGCGCCGCCTCGGCAATGACGGCCGGATCGACATAGAGCATGCGCCAGGACCGGCCAGCCTCGCCGATCGGCATGCCGTCATGAACCTCGCCCGGATTGACCGTGATGGTGTCGCCGGCGCCGGCCTCGACCAGGCCGCGGCCGCTCGCCGAGACCTGCGCGCCGCGCTCGATCACGCCGATGCCGAAATGGTCGTGGGTATGGCGCGGGAAACTGTGCCGCGTCTCCGCCACGACAGCCTCGACGCCGGCCATGGCGCTGCGCAACATCGTGAACTGGCGATGGGCCATCCCTGGGCTCTGTTCATGGGGCCGAAAATGCCGACACCGACACGCACTGCCTGCCACGATCGCAGCGGCAGGCACCGGCGCAGTCTTCGGCGTCCGCGGCTAGAAGGTCAAGGTGACGTCGATGGCGTGCTCCGCCCTCGCCTCGGCGAACAATCCGCCGATCCTCGCCAGCAGGTTACGCACCGCCTCCGGCGCCGCGTCGGCATGGCTCACGACGACATGGAAGGGTGGCTGGACCCGGTTGATCGGACGTGGCGCATCAGGATCGGGGCGACCCGCGGCGCCTTCGGTGAGCGAATCCCACAGGGCATCCAGGTTTCGTCCGTGCCAGCCAGGAGCCCCGAGCGCGAGCAGCAAGGCGGAATAGAGGTCGTCCGTGCTGTGCCAGGTGCGCGCGTCGAGCGCGATACGGCGCATGATCCAGATCCCCTCGCCTCACCGCCGACGCGTTGCAAGCCGCAAGCCGGCGGGCAGCCGCCGGATCGGCCAGGCCATCAGCGACGCCCCCACATGGCGATCCGCAGGCTCGCCGTGCCCAGCCCCTCCTCGATCACCACGCCGAGGCGGCGGCCTTCGGAGCCGAACATGCCGAGAACCATGGGCGGATTGAGAAGCACGATGAGCGCCGAGAAGAACACGACAATACGCATGGGTGTCATCGTCAAGACTGCTCTCCGGCGCCGATCCTCCCTCACCCATTCACAGAATAGGGCTGTCAAATAAATTGCCGGTTCACGCGATCGCTCGACTTGAAGCGATCGCGTGGGCGTCGTCCGGGCGCGCGGCCGATGGCACGCGGTCCCGGCGGCGAGTTGGTCATCGCATGGACGCTGCGCGGAGAAGCCGGATCGCGGCGGAAATCGGTTCGCTTACCAGCTCTGTCTCAGCGCAACGCTCCCCTTGAGCGCGCGGTGCCGCTCGCCGACCTCACCGTCGAGGGCGAGCGAGGCCGCGAATCCCTGCCGGAAGCGGGCTTCGATGCCGAGAGTTCCCAGCGCGGTGTGGGTCGAAGCCCTGGAGCCGAACACGGTGAAGCTGGAACTGGCGAGCGCCTGGAACTGGGCTTCCGCCGCACGCTGGGTGTTCGACTGCACGGCATAGCCGAGTTTCGAGAAGGCGATGAGATCGCCGCTCTCCGCGGAGGCGACGAGGGTATCGGCCCGGGCGCCGAATTCGGCCCTGAGCGTGCCGGTGGTGCGGCCGGCATAGGCGAGCGCGAAGGCGCCGGTGGCCGGTGCCGCCCAGGTCTCGCGATAACCCGGCGCGACAAAGGCGATGGCCTCGGCCGCCGCATAGGGCGTCACCGCGAAATGCATCGTGCCGATGCTGCCGAGAGCGAAGCGGCGCCCCGCCTCGACCCGGCCGCCGAAAGTGTGGCCGATCATGCTCGAACGATAGGTTTCCCCGGCACCGATAATGCCGGCCGTGCGCGTCATGTCGAAGCGGTTCCAGCCATAGGCCACGGCACCCGACAGGTAACCCGGTCCGAGCCGCGTGGACGCATAGGCACCGATCTGCAGGAAGTCGCCGGTGCCGCTGCCGGGCGAGCCGGGGCCGAAGACGGTGCCGCCGCCGGCCAGCGCGAAGCCGACGACGAGGCCCGGCGAGACCAGCTTGTCGGCGCCGGCCGCCACGCCATAGATCGACGAGGCCGTGCCGGTCGCGCCGAGCCCCGCATCGGAGGCGGTGCGGGCCGCCTGGCCATAGGCCCGCGTCCAGATCGACCAAGCCTGCTCGACCTGCGCCGCGGGCGTGCGGGCAGCGCCGAGGTCGGCCATCTCGATGAGCGAGGAACCCGGCGCCGATGCCGTGCCGCCGCGCGAGCCGCCCATCGGGTCGAGCATCATGCCGAGGAAGGTCGAGACGCCGGCAAGACCCGTCGATTGCGGCACGGTGCCGGCTTCTCCGGAGAGCCTGGCGAGGACACGCGCGAGATTCGGTGCCGAATAAGACATGAACTGGTCGAAGGCGGCGGGCCCCACGCCGCCGCTGGCATCCATGCCGCGGTCGATCCCGGCGCCGACATTGCGGGCATTGGTCGAGCCGGCCCCTTGGAGCACCTGGCCGACACGGAAGCCGTTCACCGTCACGACGATGTCGTGGGTGCCATAAGCGACGCTCGCGATCGCCGCGGTATTGGCATCGAGCGCGAAAGTGCCGCTGACGCCGCCCGTGGCATTGACCAGCGTCTGGCTATAGCTCTTGAAGCCGGTCTGGCGGACCCGCAGGCCGCCGCCACCGAGCGTCACCATCCCCGTGACGGAGGCGACACCGTTCCTCTGCATGACCCAGGTGCTGCCGGCGGCAAGGGACAGATCGCCATTCACCTTCAACGTGCCGTCCTCCGGCGAAAAAAAGCCGCCCGACTTGATCGTCGTGTTGCCGATCGATCCGAAGCCGCTGAGTTCGCCGCGCTCGATCGTCACCGTCGCCGTGCCGGTCGTGTCGGCCGTCCGGAGCCAGAAGACCCCCGAACTCGTGATCGTCGCGGTGCCGGTGCTGCCGTAGACAGAGATCCAGCCATTGGCGGTGTTCGTGATCGTCGCGGATCCCGCCGTGCTGCCCCAGCCGAAAGACAGGAAATTGTCGTTGGTGATGGCGGCGCTGCCGGCGGTGCTCGAGTCGAAGAATGAGAGAGAGCCCGTATTGGCAATTGTCGCTTTGCCGGCGGTGCTCGTTCCTGAAAAGTTAATAGCGTTGCTGGAGCTGATATTGGCGCCGCCGGCGGTGCTCGAATCGTAGAAATAGAAAATGCCGCTATTGACGATCGTGGCGCTGCCCGCCGTGCTCGTATTGTTGAACGCCGCGATGTTGGTATTGGTGATCGAGGCGCCACCAGCGGTGCTGGACGCATAGAAATTCATATTGCCGCCATTGGTGATGGTGGCCGTTCCGGCACTGGCGGAGCCGGTGAAAGTAAGATTGAAAAGATAATTATTGCCGTTGACGATCACGGCATTGCCGGCTGTGCTGGAGCCAGCGAAATAGATCTGGCCAGTGCCAGTGATGTTTGCGGAGCCTGCGGTGCTGTTTTCAAAGAAGCTGACAGAGCTGCTGGTGATGATTGCGCTTTCGGCGGAGCTGTTCCCGTAAAATGACACACCGTAGAAGCCCGACGTGGTGATCGTCGCCGAGCCGGCCTTGCTGTCATTCAAGAAGACCACCTCGCCGGTGCCGGTGACGGTCGCCGAGCCCAGCGTGCTCGTCCCGTAGAACAGCAACGCTCCCTTGTTGACGAACGCGGCGGCACCCGCGCTGCTCGAATTGAGGAAGGAGATCGAGCCATTGTTGGTAATGGTCGGCGTTGCGCCGTTCACCACGATGCCCGCGCCGGTGAATTTGCTCACCCCCGTCATGGTGATCGAATAGGCGGGCGCGCCGGTTGCGAAGGTCCAGCCGTCGAAGGTGCGCCCCTCCCCGAGCGTCAGGGTGGTGACGGTCGAGGCGCCGAACGTCGCCGTACCGCCCGGCAGGCCCGCGGGCGACCAATTGCTCGCCTCGAGCATGTCACCGGAGCCCGGCGTGCCGCTCCAGGTGCCGTCCTGCGCCATTGCCGGTGCGCCGACGAAAGCCGTCGACGCCAGCAGTCCCAGCACCAGCGTCCGCGCGCGTCGACGGCGCACCGCCGGTTCCTTCCTCATCTTCATGGAATGCCCTGCCCCCATGCACCACCGGGTCCGGTACCGATATGCCCAAGGAAACCGTAGCGGAATTGCGAGGACAGAGCTTCTCACTTAGCGCAAAGCCCGGCCGGACGCGTGGCCGTCGACCGACCCAGCGCGATCCGGCGCAGCATGCGGCGCGGCCCATTGAGCACATCCACCGCGACGTACCCCGGGGTTTGTCGCCCCTCACCTATTCACAGATCGGTCTTATCGATTGAACGATCGATCATGCGGTCGCTGCGCCCGCCGTGCGAGAGAGCGGCGGACTCTTTCGTCTTACATGGCGACGTCCTCAAACGCCCCCGCCCCAACACCGATCCGCTCCGTACCACGGCGCGCAAGCCGGCTTCGGCCGCCCCTCACCAGGTCTGCCGCAGTCCCACGCTGGCGCGGATGGAGCGATGGCGTTCGCCGAGCTCGCCGTCGAGAGCGAGGGAGACGCGGGTGCCTTGCCGGAAGCGCGCCTCGGCGCCGATCGTGGCCAGTGCCGTGTGGGTGGAGGCGCGCGCGCCGAACACGGTGAAGCCGGAGCCGGTGAGCTGCTGGAACTGGGCGTCCGCCGCACGCTGGGTGTTGGACTGCACAGCATAGGCGATGCGCGAGAAGGCGATGAGGTCGCCGGTCTCGCCGGCGGCGATCAGGCTGTCGGCGCGCGCACCGATCTCGCCGCGCAGCGTCGCGATGGTGCGGCCGGCATAGGCGAGCGCGAAGGCGCCGGTGGCAGGCGCCGTCCAGTTCTCCCGGTAGCCCTGCGCGACATAAGCGATGGCCTCGGCCGCGGCATAGGGGGTCAGGCCGAGGCGGCCGAGGCCGAGGCCGCCGACGGCGAAGCGCCGTCCGGTCTCGATCCGGCCGCCGAATGTGTGGCCGACCGGACTGGAGCGATAGGTCTCGGTGAGGCCGAGGGCGGCGACATTGCGCGTCACGTCGAAGCGGTTCCAGCCATAGGCGAGCGCGGCCGAGACATAGCCCGGCCCGAGCCGTATGGAGGCATAGGCGCCGAGCTGGGCGAAATCGCCGGTGCCCGAACCGGGCGTGCCGAGCCCGAAGCTCGTGCCGCCGCCGGCGAGCGCGAAGCCGACCAGCAGGCCAGACGAGATCAGCCGGTCGGCGCCGGCCGCCACGCCATAAAGCGAGGAGGCCGTGCCAGCCGCGCCGAGGCCAACGTCGGAAGCGGTGCGGCCCGACTGGCCATAGGCCTTGGTCCAGATCGACCAGCCCGCCTCGACCCGCGCGGCGGGCGCGCGGGCGGCGGCGATATCGGCCATCTCGATGAGCGAGGAGCCCGGTGCATCCGCCATCGCGCCGCGCGCGCCGGCCATCGGGTCGAGCAGGATGTTGAGGAAGGTCGAGGCGCCGGTGAGGCCGCTGGAAACAGCGCCCGTGCCGGCCTCGCCGGTCAGCGCGTTCAACTGGTTGGCGAGCGGTGCGCCGGTGAGGCCGATGAGGCTATTCCAGGCGGCAGGGGGCAGCGCGCCGCCATTCAGCCCCCTGTCGATCCCGGCCGCGACATTCTGCACGTTGACGCTGCCGCTGCCGTTCAGCGCGGCGCCGGCGCGATAGCCGTTGACCGTCAGCGTGACGTCGTTGGCGCCGTAGATCGCGCTGGCGGTGCCGCCTGTTCCCGCAAGCGTGAACGTGCCGTTGACGCCGCTCGAAGCGGTCAGGACGGTATAGGTCTGGGCCTGGAAACTCGTGGTCGCGAATGTCAGCTTTGCTCCGCCGAGCGTCGCCGTTCCGTTGACCGTCGTCAGGCTGGACGGTGTGAAGGCGTAGACGGAAGCGGAGCTGAGGCTGAGCGCGCCATTGATCGTCAGGTTTCCAGCCTGCAGCGTGCCGCCGGTGATCGCCGTCGCCGCATTGATCGTGCCGGTGCCGCCGAGCGTGGCTCCCGCGTTCACCGCGACCCCCGAGCCGCCGATCGCGCCATTCACGACCAGAAGGCCGCCATTGACCGTGGTGGAGCCGGCATAGGTGCCGGTACCGGTCAATGTGAGGCTGCCGGTGCCGGTCTTGGTGAAGCCGCCCGCGCCTCCCAGCGCGCCCGACATGACGATCGCATTGCTCTCCGTGTCGATCGTGCCCCCACCCGCAGCCATGGTCATGGCATTGGCGACGGTATAGCTGCCGCCAAAGCGCAGGGTCGGGGTACCGGCGCCGCCGCCAAGCGTGATGAGGCTGGTGCCGGCGGCGGTCGCCGACCCGAGCACCAGCGTTCCCGAGCGGATCAAAGTCGAACCCGAATAGGTATTGGCGCCGGCGAGCACGGTCGTGCCGCTCTCCACCAGCACCGTGCCGTTGCCGGTGATGGCGGGGGCGAGCACGTAATTGCTCTCGGTGTGGTTGAGGACGAGCTGGCCGGTACCGGCGCCGAACCGCAGTTCCGCCACGTCGAGGGTGCCGGCGGCCTGGGCTGCCGCCCCCGACGCAGCACCGATATTGACCGTGCCGGTCGAGCCGGCCAAGTTGGCGATGAAGATGCGCCGGGTACTGCCGGTGACGCGCACCGTGCCGCCATTGTCCACCGTCAGCGTGCCGGAGCCGCCATAGCCGACGATCAGATAGAGCGTGTCGCTCCATAGCGAGCCGGCGCCGGTCACCTGCAAGGTGCCGCTGCCCCCGGCCACCCGGCCGAGCAGGCCGCCATAGCCACCGATGGTGCCGCCGTTCGAGATGACCACGGAAGCGCTGCCGGACCAACCCACGACCGTATTCGAGACGGCCCCCAAGACATTCAGCGAGCTGCCGGCGCCGTCGACGGTCATCGACCCCACGCTGCCAGTCTGCCAGCCGACGACAAAATAGGTGCCGACCTTCACATCGGCGCCGTTCGAAACCCCGAGATGGCCCGTGCCGTAATTGCCGACCACCAGGGTAAGCTCGACATTCAAAAGGCTTCCGGCGCCATCGACGGTCCCGGTTCCGTTGCCGGTCGCCTTGTCGCCGAAGGTGGTGGCCCGCTCATTGGCATAGGCGCCGTTGAGCACGTTGAGCGTGCCCTGCCCTGAATCACCGGTGATATGGCCGTTGGCCGCATTCCACGTGGTGCCTGCACCGGTGATCGTCACGGTGCCGGAGGACCCGGCGAAAGTGCCCGACGTCACGAAGGAAGAGACGGTGGCGGCGGCTCCGCCCGATAGCGTGAACACACCTGTCCCACGATGTCCGGAATAGAGATATTGGCTGTTCCACGCCGTGCCGGCGCCGCTGACCGTGGCGCTGCCGGTCTGGCCGGCGAGGTCGCCGAGCGTCGCGGAATTGTGCGTGAAGGTCGCGCCCGACGAGACGCCCAGAGACGCGCCCGCGCCGGTGGCGCCGATCTTGACGATATCGGCCGCGGCGGTGCCGCCCGCGATGACAGGGCTGACCGTCCCGCCCGTTCCGATCACGACATTGGTCGCTGCGCCCGGAACCGCGTTCGTCGACCAGTTCGCCGCAGTTCCCCAATCGGATGTCGAGCCCTGCCAGACCGACTGGGCGAGAGCCGGACTGGTGAAAAGGGCGAGAACGCTCGCCGTGGCGATCAAGGAGGCGACGACCGGGGGCCTCCGCCCACAGGCAACACAGCTCATCACGCGACCCCAGTGGTTGTACTTATTTTGAAACACAATCGCACACTCGACGTGTTGAATGTCAAGACGGCCGGTCGCTCTTTTCACAAGTCCAGCGAATAAAACGGCGGGCTTTCGCCGCCACGCATCTTGGAACAGTTCAATATGATCTGCCCGACGAGCTGTATCGAATCACGACAACAAAGCGCGATCGGCACAATGACCAACCTTGACGTAACTGACGGCGCCGGCATCACCTGCCGTGCAGTCAAGGAGAGTGCCGAACGCGAAGATTCCGCCCGAGAGGCCGAAGGATTGGACGTCGCGCGCGAAGATCATCGCACCATGAGAGATCGCTCCTGGGAGTGACGAGGATATTGCCCCTGTCGGAGAAATGGGCGGTGGAGTGATGGGTCGCTTGGGGGATATCGCCCCATGGACGCCCGCCGGCCCATCGCCAGCGAACAATCTCCGGTCGTTGCGATTCTGTCGTTGCCACCCAGGGCACCGGCCAACGCCCTTGCGGCGGACGATGTCGCGATCGGCGCCGTCCTTGCCGGCAGAACCGGCATCGGCGCCCGCGCGCCCGAAAGGCGCGCCGACGAACCATAGCCAAGCCGCATGCCATGCCCCCACTTGCCCCGCGCAGAACGGCGACGAGCCGATGCGCGGCCGCACGCTAGGCAGGTCAGGGGAAGACGTCGTCTCATTCTGTGCAGAACAGCGAGGACACCTTGCCGCACCCGAAACTCGGACGAGCGCACGCGTATCCGCTCGCGGCAATCAACCCGTCATCACCGCTTTGCAGCAGTACGAGCACCAGAATGATCGAATGCGGGAGCGAACAGCCACTGCGCGCCTTCAAATTCAGTCGCGCGCGCGGTCGTGGTGCCCCCTGCCGGACTCGAACCGGCACGCCCGAAGGCGAGGGATTTTAAGTCCCTTATGGCTACCAGTTTCATCAAGGGGGCCAAGTAATCCGTGTAGCGGCACGCGCCAACGCCGGCAAGCCAAACGATCACACTATCGATGACGGAGCACCAAGCGTGGCGTCCTCAATCTAGTAGGTCATTGAAACAAAATCAGCGGCTTAGTAAGTCCGCGGCCATCTAAAAGGCCCGCATGTTGCGAGGCCGGCTACGTGTCGGCAGCTTGCAAATCCGCGTCCAATCGGTTCGCTCGATAAGACGGTCGCTCTTGCTCATCTTGGCACCCAATCAGAGATCGACTCAATTATCGAACAGATCCATCGGCGAATAAATTCACTCTGTTTGACCTGATGCCTTCTCTGCAAGAATTTCAGTCAGTTTAGCGACAACATATGACTCCGCCTCCAAGTACGATGGAACTACATTATCGACCATTGGGCGCCGTGGCTCCGTTTTCCACTTCATTGCCTGCCCAGACCCATCTTTTCGTTTTCCTTTTTCAAACAAATCTCGATATCGGTAAGGCGATATTCCCATAAATGGTTGAAAAATGACCTTATTCGCATCCGACTTTTCTTCGATCTGAATCGAGTCACTATGGAGTTGACGCGCATAACTCTTAGGGTACGGCTCAAGATAGACCACCCGTCTAACGCCACTCGCGACAATATGCTTCGCACACAAATGACATGGGAACGTTGTCACATACATATTCGACCTTCGAACCGAAATGCCATTCCTCGCAGCATCGCAAATCGCTGACATTTCCGCATGTATTATGCGACCAAACTCAATTATATCCATAATTCTACTATCACGAAATCGACCGTTATTTTCTTCGCTAAACAATTTATCTACGATAGCTTGAGTATTATTTAATTCTAGAAGATCATTGCTTAGCATTTTTTCTTTTGAAAGTCGATCAACAACATCAGCAAATATTTCAACTTTATTTATCTCGTTGGGATCATGCCCCTGCATTATGTCTCGACTATCGAATTCATCACCCGTCCAATAGGTCCCACCACCTGCTTTTGGAACCTCGTTGGCCCCCAAACTAACGACCTCTCCCGTATCGCAAAAAATTGCAGCGCCCACCTGCCTAGACAGATCACAGGATCTTAGCGAAGCGGACTTAGCGAGGTACATTCCATACTCTTCACGAGTTGGAGAGATCTCATTGTTGCCGAACAGGGCTCCTATGAACCGAGAAATTGCAGCCGTCGCCGAAACTCGGTCGCTCGAATCAACAAATAGATCGCCCAATGGGAATGCATTTCCCAAATTCTGACCAAATTCGTCCTCTTCTTTGGTATCACGCTGGATGAGGGATTTGGCACTGCTACGCGAACTCACTTCATCCTTTGTCCCACGTGAATTTATTTTAATTTGAGCAACAAGATTATCTTCCCGCCTTTGCGGGGATCCGTAGATCGAAATTTGAATAAATAATCGTCCATAGACAGATCGAAGTAATTGGATCTCTTCTGGAGTTTTCAATTGCCGTACAATAAAAGATAAGCCGCGGAATTCCCCGCCCTCAGCTGTTTCACCCTGCCTTATCGTCCGCCTCCTATTCCTTATCGCGCCGATAGAGAGAGCAGCAAGAATGTCCTTTGAATTATAATGAGACCTAAGGTAATTTGCATAATCCATTTTCGTATTAAATGACTCAAAAACATCGTCTTCAACTATTTTTACCGGCGCCTCGATATCACGCATTGCTGACGAAACGCGAATTTCATGCGACGAATAATCGAAACTCCTCAGCGCATCCACTATTGACTGCTGAATATATATTAGATCGACCCCAATTGGGCCAACTAAGCCAAAAATCAAATCAGGATGGGTTTCCAGGGGCGCAAATTTTATAGGCATGGCTCATCCATCAAAAGTTCACGATTTGAATTGAACCTAAGCGCCTCAGGTGTACGGTATCGACGATTCTCGCGGGGGAGATGGCCATGGTTTCATCTAGATCACCATCAGCTGGCTGGCTTAGCACTGAAATCGAATCGGCAATCGATGAAGTTGCTGCAAAATCCTATATTCCGCAAGCAGTTAAAGATGGTTTCAACCAAGCCCGAGGCGTCATACTTGGGTCGAAAATTATCGCGGAAAAAGATCGAAATTCAAATTTGTCAATTCCGGTAAAGGCAAAGCGTCACGCTTAAGCCCCGGTTACACCAAGAATCTGGCGCGGAGCTGCTCCTGCCGAGCGCCCGCCATACGGGGTAGTGGCCGAAATTGGTAAAGATTGACGGTTGCGCCTACTAGCCAGCCTCCCTGCGGGAAGCCGGCGAGAGTGAGGTCTACCTGCTCGAAGCGCTCCCCTGTTACCGCTGTAATGGTGCAGCCGACAAGGGCCGCCCAGTTGAGCGAAGGTTCGTTCTGGGCGAACGGCGCCAGTAAGGACTGCGGATATTAGGTGTTGTCCAGCGCCTGCGGCGCCAGACCGGCAAGGTCCGGCTGTGCAGCAGGATCACGGCGGAATGAACTCGAGGCTCAGCCGGCCGAGGCGCGATGTTCCCTGAAGGCCGCCGCCAGCGTGCGCAAGGCAGCGCGGGATTTGGCGTCGGACAACGTCGAATGCAGCACGATCTCCGATGACGGCAGCGCCGGCAGCCCGAATCGTTCGCCGACATCGACCGTCCCGGGCGGTATGACGCGGCAGGAAAACACCGAGACCGCGAGACCAGCCGAGACCGCCGCCATGACGGCGGAAGATCCGCCGCCGAGAAACACCTCGGTCCAGTCGATGCCGGCCGCGTCGAGGGCGCGTGTCGCGATATCCCGGACGCCGCAGGCCGGCGCCAACGCGGCAAACCGCAGTGGCTCGCCCTGCCGATATTCGAAACCCGGCGCCGCGAACCAGCCGAAATGTTCGGGCCCGAGCGCCTCGCCGTCCCGCCGGTCATCCTCCCGGCGGATGATGGTCGCGTCGAGTTCGCCGCGATCGAAAGCGTCGAGGAGATTGCGCGAACAGTCGAGCTGCACCTCGATGGTCAGCGCCGGATCATGCGCGTGCAACCGGGCGAGCAGGGTTGGAACTTCCGGCCCCATGACATGGGCGGCGATGCCGAGCGCGAAGCGACGGCGCGACGAGGACAGGCCGGCGAGCGCCCGCTCATGGGCGGCCAGGAAGTCGCGGGCGGCGTCGAGGAACACCGCGCCGCGCGCCGACAGCCGCACCAGCCGCGGGGTCCGCTCGATCAGCTTGTGGCCGAGCCGGTCCTCCAGCCGTTTCAACTTGACGCTGATCGCCCCCTGCGTGGAGCCGAGCGCCTCGGCGGCGCGGGTGAAACTCTGCAGGTCGGCGATGGCCACGAAGGCTTTGACGGCATCGACATCGAGCGACGTCATGGGAAGCATCCGAAATTGTTGTCTCTGAAATATCCAGCCATCCAATTCAGCGATGATCAAGGCCGGACTATGTTGCCGCATCAAGGCAACAGGCGGACCGGGCGGGAGGCCGGCCCCCCGCGCGGGGGAGCATCCGAACAGGTGGGCATTCCCTCAGGCGCCGGCAATGCCGCGCGCCCGCGCTGCTCATCTGCGGATTTCGCCATTGTCCGTCTCGACACCGAAAGACCTAACAACATGACCCATGCCTCGTCGGGCCGAAGCGCGATCGCTCTGGCCGCCATCTGTCTCTCCGCCCTTATGTTCGGCCTGGAAATCTCCAGCGTTCCGGCGATCCTGCCGACCCTGGAACACGTGCTGCACGCCGACTTCAAGCAGCTCCAGTGGATCATGAACGCCTATACCATCGCCTGCACCACGGTCCTGATGGCGACCGGAACGCTCGCCGATCGTTATGGCCGCAAGCGCGTTTTCCTGATCGGCATCGTCGCCTTCGGCGTCACCTCGCTGGTTTGCGGCCTGGCGCGGGACGCCACCTTGCTGATCGCCGCCCGCTTCCTCCAGGGCATGAGCGGCGGCGTCATGCTGATCTGCCAGGTCGCCATTCTGTCGCATCAATTTCGCGAGGGCCGCGAGCGCGGCATGGCCTTCGGCTGGTGGGGCATCATTTTCGGCATTGGCCTCGGCTTCGGACCGATCGTCGGCGGTGCGATCGTCGCGCTGTCGAATTGGCAATGGGTCTTCCTGGTGCACGGCGTGCTTGCGCTACTGACGCTCGGGCTCGCCATCGGCAGCGTCACGGAATCGAGAGACCCGGAGGCGAAGAGCCTGGATGTCGCTGGTATCGCCACCTTGTCGGCCGCGGTCTTCTGCCTTGCCTATTTCATTACCCAGGGGCCTGATCTCGGCTTCACCAGTCCGGCCGCCCAGGCGATCCTCGGCATTGCCGTCGCCAGTTTCGTCGCCTTCGTCATCGCCGAGAAGATCAGCCGGCGTCCGATGTTCGATTTTTCGGTGTTCCGGATCCGCAGCTTTTCCGGCGCCCTGCTCGGCTCGGTCGGCATGAATTTCAGCTTCTGGCCGTTCATGATCTACCTGCCGATCTATTTCCAGGCCGGCCTCGGTTATGACAGCGTCGCCACGGGGCTGGCCCTGCTGGCCTATACGCTGCCGACCCTGGTCGTGCCGCCCCTGGGCGAGCAACTCGCGCTGCGCTACCGGCCGGGCCTGGTCATCCCCGCGGGCCTGGTCACCATCGGCCTCGGCTTTTTCCTGATGTGGATCGGCAGCCATGCCGATCAGGCAAGCTGGCTGACCATGCTGCCCGGCTGCCTGATCGCCGGAACTGGCCTCGGCCTGACCAATACGCCAGTGACCAATACGACCACGGCATCGGTGCCGACCGAGCGCGCCGGCATGGCCTCCGGCATCGACATGAGCGCCCGCATGATCTCGCTTTCCGTCAACATCGCCTTGATGGGCGTCATCCTGGTCGAAGGCACGCTGTCCCACCTGCGCAGCGCGCTGCCGTCCCTCGACGCGGCGCAGTTGCGGCCCCTGGCGGAACGGATCGCCGCCGGCAACATCACCGCCGCCACGCAGGGCGCCGCCGATCCCTCATCGCTCGGCGCGGGCGCCGGCCTCGTCCACCAGGCGCTGGTTCACGGCTTCGGATGGGTTCTGCTGTTCGGCGGCATCGGCATCTGGGTGCTGGCGGCGCTGAGCTTCATCGTCTTCGGAGCCGCGGCGCCCGCCAGTTCGCCGACGCCATGTCAGCGCGCCTCGTCATAGGCGCGGCGCAGCCACTCCATGAGCTCGGCATCGAGCTCCGCCGCGTCGGTCAGGCGCACACGGTGGGTGACCATGCTGTTCCATGAGCCGGCGGCCACGAAACGCGCGGTCGCGTCCACACCCTTGCGCTTGATGCCGATATCCATGTGCCCGGCCGAGGGTGACACGATGGCGAATTTCTTCTTGGCCCGCACCAGGCTGGCATAGCTGTCGGTCGGTGCCACCGAGACGTCGTCACCGAAGGCCCTGATGTCACGCAGCAGGCTGTCGAAGCACGATTGCCAGGCCGCCTTGCCGCCGGCGAACAGCTTGGCGATGCGGTCGTCCGGGGCGCCCCGCGGTTCGCCATCAGCCTTGAGCAGGGCGTAGATCGCCATCGCATGGCCGCGGCCGAGCCCGAAATCCTGGGCAAGCCAAGCCACGACATCGCCGGCCTTGGCGCCCACGAGCCCCTTTTCGGCCGCCAGCGCCCTGAAATCGTCAGGACCTTTGCCGGTCTTTTCCTTGATGGTGTCGAGATAGGCTTGAAACGACATGGCATTCCCCCGGAAACGACCGGCAACCTGCCCCAGCCGATGTCCGGCGCCAAGCCAGTGGTCGATCGTTTCCTGTGCAAGAATCATGTCTGTCGGGGGCGCGGAAGCGAAACGTTCCGCGCCCGCCTGGAGGCCATGGGGCTTGCGGGGCGCGGCCGAAATCACCCGGCCTTGCCGCCATCCAGGACACCGACGATCAGCCGCCTGACCTGGCCGATCTCGTCGTCGTTGATGGTGTGGCCCATGCCCGGATAGATCCGCTCGACCACCTCGGCGCCGAGGGTTGCCAGCACCCGGCTCGTCTCCTTCACCCGAGCGAGCGGGATATGGCCGTCGACATCGCTGCAGCCGAGGAAGACCGGTGTGCCGTCGAGCGTGCCGGCATAGTCGCGCGGCGCACCCTCTGGACCGATCAGGCCGCCGCTCAGGCCCGCCACGCCGCCGAAGCGGCGGGCATTGCGCGCGGCATATTCGAGCGCCAGGCAGGCCCCTTGCGAGAAGCCGGCGAGGATGATGCGCTCCGGCCCGAAGCCTTCTGCGGCAAGCCCGTCCACGGTGCCGCCGACAATGCCGAGGGCGCGTGTCAGGAACGGCTCGTTCTGGGCGAACGGCGCCAGGAAGGACTGCGGATACCAGCTGTGGCCCGGCGCCTGCGGCGCGAGATAAGCGAGGTCCGGCTGCGCCAGCACCTCGGCCAGCGACAGCATGCCCTCGGCGCTCGCGCCGCGCCCGTGCAGCAGGATCATGGCGGCCCGGGCGCGGTGCAGCGGCGCACCGGCGCGGACGACGTTCAAGGTCTGATCGATGGCCATCAGGCTGTCTCCAGCGGGGCGAGGATCTTCTCGAGGTCCTTGCGGCGCGGTTCGAGGAAAGCGGGCAGCTTCAGGTCCTGGCCGAGCGTGGCGAGCGGCTCGTCGACGGTGAAGCCGGGGACGTCGGTGGCGATCTCGAAGATCACGCCGCCGGGTTCGCGGAAATAGACCGAGCGGAAATATTGCCGGTCCTTCTGCTCGGTCACCTGCAGGCGGTGATGGGCGCCGAGCTTGCGCGCCATTTCGGCCTGTTCGGCGTCATCGGCCGCCCGGAACGCGACATGATGCACCGAGCCACGGCCCATGGCGCCGCGCGTGCCGCCCTTGACCTGCCTGATGTCGACGATGCCGCCGGCGGCCTCGCTGCCGCGATAGCGGATGAGATCGCCGTCACGGCCGGCCTCGCTGAAGCCGAAGACATCGGTCAGCACGGCGCCGGTGGCATCCGCCGTCTCGATCGCCAGGGTGACGCCATGGAACCCCCTGATGGCATGCTCGGCCGGAATGTCGTCACGCGCCCAGCCGGGTTCGTTTTCAGCGCCGGCGACGCCGACGAGGGCCAGCCGCATGCCGTCGGGATCGGCGAAGCCGAGCACCGGCTCGCCGAAACGCTCGACCACGGCGTCATGGGCGATGCCCTTGTCGGCGAGGCGCCGGGCCCAGAAGTCGATCGAGCCGGCGGGCACGCGAAACCGCGTCTCGTCGGTCAGGCCGACGCCGCCCCGTCCAAGGCCCGCATGGTCCCAGGGGAAGAAGGTCAGGATCGTGCCGGGCTGGCCGGCCTCGTCGCCGTAATAGAGGTGATAGGTGCCGGGATCGTCGAAATTGACCGTCTTCTTGACGAAACGCAGGCCAAGGGCGCGCACGTAGAAATCCAGATTGCGGTGGGCCGAGCCCGAAATCGCCGTGACGTGGTGAATACCGGACATGATGGGATCCTTTCCGTCCCGTCGTCCATGCGACGGGGCAACGCTGTTGATGACGCTGATATTGACCCGGGCCCCAGGAAAGACAATCGGCACAAAACGGCAGACACTGTCTACGATTGGATGACAAAGAGCCCGTGTCGCGCCGCATCCGGCAGCGATGCGCCAGACGAAAAAAAGCGCCCCTGGAGACCAGGGGCGCCTTCGATGCGAGAGAACGGGAAAGGGAAAGCGAGCTCTATCCGCGCAGGCGGGCGGCGATGCCGGCGACGTGGCGGCCCTGGAAACGGGCGCCGTCGAGCTCGACCTTGGAAGGCTGGCGGCTGCCGTCGCCGGCGGCAATCGTCGAGGCGCCATAAGGCGAATTGCCCATCACTTCGGACACGCCCATCTGGCCCTGGAAGGCATAGGGCAGGCCGACGATCACCATGCCGAGATGCAGCAGCACCGGATGGAAGGTGAGGATGGTCGATTCCTGGCCGCCATGCTGGGTCGCCGACGATGTGAACACCGAACCAACCTTGCCGACCAGCTTGCCCTGCGCCCACAGGCCGCCGGCCTGGTCGAGGAAGTTCTTCATCTGCGCGGTCATGTTGCCGAAGCGCGTGCCGGTGCCGAAGATGATGGCGTCGTAATTCGGCAAGTCGTCGATGGTGGCGATCGGCGCCGCCTGGTCGAGCTTGAAGCCGGATTTGCGCGCGATCTCCTCCGGCACCAGTTCCGGCACCCGCTTGATGGTGGCCTCGGCGCCCTCCTCGCGAACGCCTTCGGCGACCGCCTGGGCCATGGTTTCGATATGGCCGTAGGACGAATAATAGAGCACCAGAACCTTGGTCATCGCTGTCTCCTGACTGAACGTGGCAGCACTATTGACATGCGCCCGAGCGACGACAATCTGCTAATTCATGGCAATAGCGTCTTCGATTTGGAGACAATTGCGCGACCATCGCGGGCGGCGTCATGGACAAGCTGAGCAGCATCAAGGCCTTCACCAAGGTGGTCGACCACGGCAATTTCTCCGAGGCCGGCCGCGAATTGCGGCTGTCGCGCTCGGCGGTCAGCAAATATGTCATCGAGCTGGAACGCGAGCTCGGCGTCCAATTGCTCAACCGCACCACCCGCAGCGTCAGCCCGACCGACAGCGGCCAGGCCTATTACCGGCGCTGCCTCGCCATCCTGGCCGATCTCGAGGAGGCCGACATGGCCGTGACCCAGGCCCAGGTCGAGCCGCGCGGCATGCTGCGGGTCAATGCGCCCATGTCCTTCGGCACCCTGCATCTCGGCCAGGCCGTCGCCGATTTCATGGGGCTCTATCCCGAACTGACCATTCAGCTGGTGCTCGGCGACCATTTCGTCGATCCGGTGCAGGAAGGCTTCGACGTCACGCTGAGGATCGCCGACCTCGCCTCGTCGAGCCTGATCGCCCGCAAGATCGTGCCGGCCCGGCGCGTCGTCTGCGCCTCGCCCGACTATCTCGCGCGGCGCGGCACGCCGCGGCATCCGAACGACCTGCGCGATCACGATTGCCTGACCTATGATCACCTGGCCACCGGCACCCAGTGGAAGCTGTCGGGCCCGGACGGCGATCACTGGATCCAGGTCTCCTGGACGCTCTGCGCCAACAATGGCGAGGTCCTGGGTGACGCGGCGGTCAAGGGTCGCGGCATCGCGCTGTTGCCGACCTTCCTCGTCGGGCCGCATCTGCAGGCCGGCCGGCTGACCGCGCTCCTGACCGACTATACGGCACCGGAACTGACGCTCTACGCGATCTATCCGCCGACCCGGCACCTGTCGGTCAAGGTCCGCCTGTTCATCGATTTCCTGGTCCAGCGTTTCGGCGGCCGCCCGGCCTGGGACGCCACCGAAGAGGCGGCGGCATGACCCAGCGTTCCCGCGCCGGCATGCCGTAGCATCACATAACAGCATACCGCCCAGGCGGCATGATCCCCTTGCGGAACGCCTGAGAATCCTGGCCTCTTGCCTGCGTCTGACCTACGGGAAATCCACGATGGCAAGCGGCTCGGCGAGCCTGCAACTCGATCTCACCACGCTGCTTTTCATATCGCTGCTGGTCACGCTGACCACCGGCATCCTCTATGTGCTCGACGCCGTCAGGCGCGGCGATATCCTGTCGGGACGCTGGTGGAGCCTCGCCTTCGTCGCGTCGTCGCTGGCCTCCATCACCTATATCGCGGCGGCGCAGGGCCCGGCGCTCGCCTGGGCCTATCCCATCGGCAATGGCCTCGCCGGCACGGCCACCGCGCTGATCTGGGTCGGCGCCCGCAGCTTTAACGGCCGCCCGCCCCTGCCGCTGATCGGCTTTGCCGGCCCCTGGATCATGGCCGGCGGCACGCTCGTGACCGTCGAGCCAATCGACGCCTGGAGCGGTGCCGCGAGCTTCCTCCTGACCGTCGCCGCCTATGCGCTCGCGGCGGCTTACGAGTTCTGGCGCGGCAGCGGCCGGCGCCTGCAGAACCACCTGGTCCTGGCGGTCGCCTGCGCCGCGAGCGGACTGTTCTATGCGGCGCGCGCCGCGGCGCTCGTCTCGCTCGGCCAGGAGCATCCGGTCTTCCTGCGCTATTTCGGGCCGGAGGTCGCCTCCACCGTCGTGCTGCTGCTGATCGTCGTGCTGACCTTCAGCCTGGTGGCGCTCGGCAAGGAACAGTCGGATATCGCGCTCTACCGCCTGGCCACCCGCGACGCGCTGACCGATGTGCTCAACCGGCGTGAATTCGCCCGCCAGGCCGAGTTGATCCTGCGCCGCCTCGCCTATGAGCGCGCACCCGTCGCCGTGCTGCTGCTCGACCTCGATTTCTTCAAGACGATCAACGACACCCATGGCCATGCCGCCGGCGATCTCGCTCTGGCGCGCTTCGCGGCAGTGGCCGCCCGCTGCCTCAGGCCGAGCGACCTGCTGTGCCGCTATGGCGGCGAGGAATTCGCCGTGGTGCTGCCGCGCGTCTCGTTCGACCAGGCGGAGATCGTCGCCGAGCGCATGCGGGCGGCGGCCGCCGGCCTGACCGTGCCGGCCGGCAAGGCCGAGGTCAGGCTGACCACCAGCCTCGGGCTGGCCTTTTCGCCGGCCGCCGCCAGCGATCTCACCGACCTGCTGCATTGCGCCGACACCATGCTCTACCGGGCCAAGGCGGAGGGCCGCAACCGGGTCGTCAGCTGTGTGCGGGAGGCCAAGCCCGCAGCCGAGGCGACGCTTCAGGCGGCGCTGCCGACGATCGCCTGATCCGCCCCCCCGGGCCTGCCCCCGCAACATCCCGGATGTCGCGGCGCGTCAACCGGTGGCGGCTCGCCTTGACCCATCAGGCTGAACTAAGGTCGTCACGAGTCGTTTAGCTTGAGCGCCACCGGCCTCGCGCCGCCCCACGCCGTATCACCCGGGACCTGCCATGCCAGCCAAACGAAGCCTCGCCTTGCCCCTCGTCCTCACCGTCGCCGTCATCGGCCCGGCCGCAGCCCAGACCACGGTCGAATTTCCGGCCCGCCGCCCCGGGCAGTGGGAGATCCGCATGGACCGGGCCCAGATCCCCGGCGCGCCCGAAATGATCGTCAAGACCTGCGTCGATGCCGCCAGCGACCGCCAGATGATGCAGGCCGGCATGAACATCCTGCAGCAGAATTGCGAGAAGCGGGACATGCGCCGCGAGGGCGGCGGCATCGTCATCGACGCGATCTGCCAGATGGGGCCGATGCGCATCACCTCCAACACGGTGATCTCGGGCGACTTCCAGGCGACCTATTCGGTCAGATCCAACGCCACGGTCCAGATGCCGGGCCAGGCCAGCCCGCAGACCAGCTCGACCGTACAGGAAGCCCGCTGGGCCGGCGCCACCTGCACGGACGGAATGGTGCCCGGCGACATCATGATGCCCGGCGGCCAGAAGATGAACGTCCGCAACATGCCCGGCACCGCGCCGGCCGCCCCCGCAGCGAGGACGCGGTAGGGGCGAATGGCGAAGGAGGATGAAGCGTAAAGCGCAGTGAAATCAACCCTCTCCCTATGGGAGAGGGTTGATCGCGTTGCCCGTCGCATCATGCCCTACTCGCCACTCGCTATTCGCCCCCTACCGCCGCGCCGGCGGCTCCGCGGTGCGGATACCGGCCGGGCCGCCTTCCACGGCCACGCGGGCGATCTCGCGCAGGCGCCGGCCGTTGAAGTCGAACACCTGGATGTCGCGTTCGACCATGTTCTGCACCATCAGGCGCCGGCTGTTGGCCGACCAGACGATGCCCTGGGACCACTGGCCGATGGGGGCTTCGGCCACCCGGGTCAGCGTGCTGCCGCGCACCTGGAACACGATCACCTTGCCGCGCTCGGCGTAGAACGGCGAGGAACGCGGCTTGTTCGAGCCATTGACCAGGCCGACCGCCACATATTGGCCGTCGGGCGATATCTTCAGGCCTTCCGGAGTCTGGCCGACCGACACGGTGTTGATCACCCGCGCCGGGCTGGCGCGCAGGTCGATCACGCTGACCGTGTCGGCATCGCCCGCTCCGGGACCGATATTGGCGACGACGGCGACGTCACCGCGGGCGGCGACATCGATGCCATAGGGCCTGAGGCCCGCGCTGATGTCGCGCCTGGTATATTCGACCTGGCTGCCGTTCACCGACAGCACCGAGATCTTGTGGTCGTTGTCGCGGGTCACCAACGCGCTGCGGCCATCGGGCGTGAACACCGCAAGGCTCGGCCCGGAATTCGCCTCGCCGAGCGCGATCTTGGGCCCGACCGTCACCGTCTTGCCGGCAATGGTCAGGACCGACACCGTGCCTTCCGAACGGTTGGCGACGAGCGCCAGCGTGCCGGCCGGGTTGATCGAGACGCCGGCAGCACCACGTCCGACCTCGAGCGTCGCGATGACCGCGGGCGGCGTCGCCTTCAGGTCGATCACGGTGAGCCGGTTGTCGGGCACGGTGGCACGCGGATTGGCCGGGTCGATCCGCATGGCCGAGGTGACCAGAGCCAGGCTTTCGTCGGGCGTGACCGCCACCGATTGGGGCGGGCCGACGACGCTCGCCGGCGCACGCACGGTCGCCACCACGCGTGGCGCGCCGGTGGCGAACGAGATGACCGAAACCGTGTCGGGCGGCGGGTTCTCGACCACGGTGACGACCCCGTCGACGAGGCGGACCTTGCCGTCATTGGCGGAAACCGCCAGTTGCGCCCAGGCGCCCGTCGGGGCCGCCACGAGCATCAGCGCCGCGGCGCCCCAGATCACCGGTCGTGTCATCCATCCCTCCCCTGCGCGCAACCGTCGTCCCGGGTCGCGTCATCTTGCAGCGGAAAGGCTAGCCCGCATCGGCTTGGCCGGCATGTCGGGCGGAATACCCACCCGCGCGTCCATCCTATGGCGCCGAATTCAGGCCTGGAAGCGGTAGATCCAGTCGTAACGCGCCACCAATTGCCGGCCTCCGGCGAGCCGCATGGCGGCATCGCGCGCCCAGGCGATCGGGCCCTCGAGGTGATAGATCCGGCCATTGGCGCGGGCGCCGCGCTGCACGGCGGCGACCCGCTCGCGCCTCGCCCGCTCATAGGCGCGAAAGGCCGCGTCGAGGTCGTCCGGAAGCGCCGTGAGCGCCTTGGCCAGCACCGCGGCATCCTCGATCGCCATGGCGCCGCCCTGGGCCAGGAAAGGCAGCATCGGATGGACCGCGTCGCCGAGTAGGGTCATCGGCCCCTGCCCCGGACCGAACCATGTCTCCCGGTCGGCGAGCGACCAGGTCATCCAGCTGTCGGGCGCCTCGACGAGCGCGCGCGCCTGCCCCGTCCAGCCCTTGAACCGGGGCAGCAGCGCCGCGCGGTCGCCGGTGCCGCTCCAGCCGGCACGCGGCACGGGATCGGTGACGACAGCGACCAGATTGAGCGCATCGCCGCTGCGGACCGGATAATGCACCAGATGGGCGCCCGGCCCGAGCCAGAGCCCGAGGCGGCGGTCGGATATCCCCTTCGGCACCCGTGCCCGCGGCAGCATCGCCCGCCAGGCCGTGCGCCCGCGATAGGCCGGCGGCGCGGCGTCGCCGATCAGCCCCCGTGTCGCCGACCAGAGGCCGTCGCTGCCCACCAGCGCGGCGGCGTGCTCCACGCTCCGGCCTGCAGGACCATCGGTCGTGACCATGACACCGTCGCCGTCGCGCGCGACCGCCTCGATCGTCCGGCCCATGGCGATGCCGATGCCGGGATCGCGTGCCGCCGCCTCGACCAGCACGGCCTGCAGATCGGCGCGATGCACGGCCCACCAGGGCGCGCCATAACGGGCCTCAATCGCCGCGCCGAGCTCCGCCGTAGCCAGCACCCGGCCGTCACCGCCCGCCCTGACATCCATGCCTTCGGGCGTCACCGCGACCCGTGCGAGTGCCTCGCCGAGCCCGAGCCCGACCAGGATGCGACTGGCATTGGGAGTGATCTGGATGCCGGCACCGACCGCCTCGAAGGCCGCGGCGCGTTCCAGGAGCCGGACCTGGAAGCCCACGCGCGACAACGCCAGCGCGGCCGTCAGGCCGCCGATGCCGGCCCCCGCGACGATGACCGTGCAGCGCCCGGCCGGTGAGCCCGTCATGGTCTCGGGTTCAGGCGTCCGCCAGGGTCTGGACGAAGGCTCCGGCCGGCGCCGTCTGGTCCGCATGCAGCTTGGCGTCGAATTTGTAGAGGGTCGAGCAATAGGGGCAGATGATCTCGCCGTCCGAGCCCATGTCGAGGAAGACATGCGGATGGTCGAAGGGCGTGCGCGCGCCCATGCACTGGAATTCCTTCACGCCGATATGGATGACCGCGACGCCCTGGTCGTTGGCGAAATGGGGCACGACATGATCGGCCATGGGTCAGATCCTCCAGGCAATGGGCAAGTGCGCGACCATAAACCCGCCGCGCCGCCAATAATCAAGTGACAAGTCAGTTGCCCTGACGTCTCGCGCCGGCCAAGTCTCAGCCGATGAGCCAGGCGGCGCCGGCGATCACGCCGCCGACGATGACCACGACCAACAGCGTCGCCAGCAGCCCCAGGATATGGCCGAGGCCGACCAGCAGGCCGTCCTCTTCCAGGAAGCCGACCGACATGACCAGCAGGGCGACGCCGGGCGGGAAATTGCCGATCCAGGACAGCGGCAGCGCCAGCACCACGCCGAGCAGCACGAACATCGCGCCGATCATCATGCGCATCAGGCCGCGCGTCATGAACACGGCGCGCGGCTTGGCCACGGCCTCGAGCTTCTCGATCCAGGGAATGGTCCGCTCGATCATCGACGCGGTCTCGGCCCGCGGCAGGCTTCTCGTGGCGACGAAGGCCGGCAGCCAGGGATCGCGCCGGCCGATCAGCATCTGCAGGCCGACAATGGCGATGACCACGCCCGATATGGTCGAGACGCCGGGAATCATCGGGATGATGTTGGGCAATGCGAAGATCAGCACCAGCAGGCCGAAGGCCCGGTCGCCGAGCGCCTGGGTGACGGTCCCCAGCGGAATGGAATCACCCTCGCCGAGGCGGGTCAGGCCGCGAAAGACCTCGGAGGTCCGGACGGTCGGTTGATCGGCAGTCAGGTCCACGCGCGCTATCTCCTGGGGCGGTTGAGGTCGGGCGCCGGATCAGAAGATCGCCAACGCGCCGGCGAGCACCGTATAGCCTATTCCCGCGCCGATGGCCGTGGCGATGGCCGCCAGCAGGAAGCCGCAGACCACCAGGACGCCGTCCCGCTCGGTCAGTCCGAGCCCGAAGACGCAGAGCGCGAGGCCCTGGGGCATCGAACCGATCCATGGGATCGGCACCAGAATCAGCAGGACCGCAAGCACCAGAACGGCGACGCCGACGGCACGCCGGGCGGTTGGACCGGCCGCCATCCCGAAGCGCGGCCGGGTCAGCGTCTCGAGCTTCCTGAGGATCGGCATGGTGCGATTCATCACCGCCGTCAGCTTTTCGCGCGGTAAGGTGGTGCGGGCGATCCGTTCGGGCAGCCAGGGCACGTCGCGGCCGATGACGATCTGCAGCGCCAGCAACACCAGGACCAGGCCGGTAATGATCGGCAGGCCGGGGATCGGCAGCAGGTTGGGCAAGCCGAACAGGATCAGCGACAGGCCGAAGGCGCGGTTGCGCAACGCGGCCAGGAGATCGCCGATGGTGATGGTCGACAGGATGTCGGAATGCGTCGATGTCTGAGCCGACATGAGGGAAGCGATGATTTGCGACGTCTTTTCGGGCGCGCTGGTCACGATTGGGTCTGGTCCTCGAAATTCGGCGGGACCATAAGGGGTCGCGCGGCAACTTGCCATGCCGAAGGCTGCGACCAATCAATGCAGATGTGTCAGGGTCCGCGCTATCGCGACGTCGCGAGGCCCGACCAGCCGCGACGACGCCACCCTGACCGTGTGCAGCCGGCCCTCCAGCGTGCGCTGCCAGAAATCCAGGAAACGCTGCAGCACCGGGAAATGCGGCGCCTGATCGTAGTCCTGCCAGATATAGGCCTGCAGCAGCAGCGGATGATCCGGCATGCGATAGAGAATTTCGGCGGTGGTAAGGGAATAACCCTCGATCTGGCGCAGAAAATCGCCGTCGACCACCTGGGCCCCGCGTGGCGCGAGATGAAGCATGACAGCCTCCATGATGCGAAAACGCATGCACTGCCGGCGCACCGGTCTCCCCTCGTCTGTCGCCCCTTGGCCTCCGACCGGTTCAACGAATTGAGCGACCGGCATGGTTACTGGAGGCTTAACAGCCCGTTCAGCTGCCCTTGAGAATGAATACGACGGAAAGCCGGGCTTGGTGCTGTCGGCCGCCGGCCTCGGGCGGCGCGGGCATGGCCGCGGCGCGCCGCGGACACCGGGGCGGCATCGTGCCGCACCAGGAAGCCGTGCCGGCTGAAGGGGTTGGCGCCTTGTTCTGATTCGCCGCGCGAACCAGCGCGCCGCGTCTCAATAGGGCGTGCCGATATCCGGAAAGCCGTCGCCGATCGGCGCGGAGACCAGGAACAGCGACAGAGTGTCGACATAGGATCCGGCCGAAATCAGCGACCACAATGGCGGCCGCCAATAGCGCTCGACGCTGCCGGCACGCTGGACGCGGCCGAAGCGGCGGCCGAGCGCGTCGAAGACCTCGCGGTCGCGCCGGCTTTCGGCCACCACCAGGATCGGCCGCTCACGCAGGCGCGCCAAATCCGGCGCCGGCTCCATGGCGAAGCGCAGCCGTTCGTTGAGCTGAACGACCGGCGGCTTGCCGCTGCCATGGAAGCGCAGCTCGCCGGTCATCGTATAGGAGGCCGTGCCGATGGTGCCCGCCCCCGTTTCGGCGGCAACCCGCTCGATGCCCGCGGTCGCCTCGCGCCAGCCGAACAGCTGGGCGGTCGGATCCGGGCTGAGCGGAACGATGCGCCAGAGCGCATGGGCCATGACGAACAGGCCGAGCGCGACGCCGGTGACGACGCCGAAGCGCAGCGAACCGCGCAGCGCCGCCGCCCACACGCCATATTCGGGGATCGCCCTGGCCCCCAGCACGGCCGCGGCGACCGAGGCCGGCAGGAGACAGGCCGTCCAATTGCCCTGGACGCGGTCGAACAGCCCGTACCAGACGAGATAGAGGACCAGCGGCACGGTCGAGGCGACGATCAGCGTGGCGCCGGCCTCGCGGTCGCGCCAGGCGGCGCGCAGCGCGACGAACAGGCCGTAGAGCACCAGGACGCCGACCAGCGGCGTCAGCAGGGCCGCCTGGCCCGCGAAGAATTCCGGCACGAAACGCGGATCGAAGGCATGCGGCACGGCGCGGCCGAACTGCTTGGTCAGCGACGCGCCGCCCTGCATCAGGTTCCAGGCCACCACCGGCGCCATCACCAGAAGGCAGAGCGCCCCGCCGGCATAGGGCCAGGGCGAGGCGAACCAGCGCCTGAGTTCCGGCACCCAGAGCAGCCAGATCAGGATGCCGAGGCCGAGGAACACGGTGGTGTATTTCGACACGAAGGCGAGCCCCACCGCGAGGCCGACGGCGAGCCACCAGGCGCCGCGGGCGGTCCGCCAGACCTCGGCGAGCGCCAGAAGCGCCAGCGTCCAGAACAGCACCAGCGGCGTGTCGGGCGTCACCAGCATGGCGCCGGCGCCGAGGAACAGGGTCGCCTGCACGAGCCCCGCCCCGGCCAGCGCCGCGATCCGGTCGTCGGTCAGCCGCAGCACCAGGCGCCAGACGCCGAGGCTCGCCGCCGCGCCCAGCAGGACCGACAGCCAGCGCACGCCGAAGGCGCTGTCGCCGAACACCGCGGTCGAGGCGCGGATCAGCACGGCGACCATGGGCGGGTGATCGAAATAGCCGAAGGCGAGGTTTTTCGACCAGATCCAGTAATAGGTCTCGTCGGGCGAAAGCCCGAGCCTGCCCGCGACCCAGAGCCGGACCAGGGTCAGCCCAGCGACCAGCGCCACGACCGTCCCGGCATGGCCGGCGCCGAGCGGGCGCGGGGCGAGCGTTCGGGGTTCAGCGGCGCCAGACAAGGGCCGACGAGGCTGCATAATTGAACACCGCGCCCATCAGCGCCCCGGCAATGCCGGCGAGCCACCATTCCGCGGCCTCGGCATAGAGCCAGCTGGCAACGCCGACATTGGCGAAGGCGCCGAGGCTGCAGACCGCATAGAACAGCACCAGGCCGACCAGGAAGCGCGCGCCCTTGAGCCGGGCGTCGCGATAGGTGATCTCGTTGTTGATCAGGAAGTTCGAGGTCATGGCGATGAAGGTCGCCACGGTCTGCGCCCACTCGAACTGCAGGCCGGAGCCGAGCCCGAGATAAAGCGTGACCATGTGGACGACCAGGCCGGTCGTGCCGACCAGCGCGAAGAAGATGAAGCGCAGCGGAATGAGGCCGCCCGACAGCTTGTTCAGTACGAAGCCGAGATAGTCGAGCGCCACCTTGGCGTCGAGCTTGCTCTCGCCGTGCACGCGCTCGCGAAACACATAGGGCACTTCGGCAAAGCTCGGCTTGGACGGCACCGAGGCGGCGATATCGGCCAGGATCTTGAAGCCGGCGGTGGCGAGCTTCGGTGCGATCTGCTCGACCAGGTCCCGCTTGATCATGAAGAAGCCGGACATCGGATCCGACAGCGGCGCCTTCAGGATCATCGCCGACAGGCGCCGGCCGAGATCGGAAATGGCGCGGCGGATCGGCGACAGGCCCTCGTCCTTCGAGCCGCCCTCGATATTGCGGCTGGCGACCACCAGGTCGCGGCCCGCCCGGATATGCTCGAGCATGACCGGCAGAATGGTTTCGTCATGCTGCAGGTCGGCATCCATGACCGCCACCACCGGCGCCGAGGAGGCGAGCATGCCCTCGATGCAGGCGCCCGCCAGGCCGCGCCGACCGACCCGCCGGATGCAGCGGATGCGTGGATCGCGCCGCGCGATCTGCTTGACGACCGCCGAGGTTCCGTCCGGGCTGTCGTCGTCGACGACGATCATCTCCCAGGCAATGCCGGCGAGCACGCGGTCAAGCCGCGCGGCGAGCTCGGGCACATTGTCGCGCTCGTTGTAGCTCGGCACCACAACGGTCAGCTCGGGCGTGTCGGTCATTTTGGGGAAATCGGTCATCTGGCCGGGGGTGATAGCCTTCGCCCGTCCGCGGGGTCAAGCCGCGCGATGTTCCGCCGGACGCAGGCCGCCTGCGGCCGGCGGCGCGATCATTCGAATTGGCGGCTTTCGCCGGCACGATCGTTAGGGTCAACCGGTAGGGTAAAGATACGGCTTTTGTTGTCAGCCAGGGCGCTTCGCGTCACGGTTGATCGACCGAAAACGCCTCAATCGGCGTCGACACGGTCTCGAATTTACTCCGCGTCCACGGAGCGACAAATCCGGCCTCGAACCTGGTGTTCGAGGCCTTTTTTTGTGGTTCCGGGCGGCGCGCCCGGAGGTCAGCGCGCGATCTCGCCCCCGGCCGCGGCCAGCGCCTCCGGCGTATCGAAATCGAGATGGACGCTGTCGGTGCCGACATCGACCTCGGCGATCGCATCGGGATTGGCGACCAGCACCGCCCGCCCGCCCTGGTCGCCGGTAACCTTGCCGAGCTCGGCGAAGAAGCGCCGGCCCCACAGGACCGGATTGCCGCGCCGGCCAAGGGCGATCGGAACCACCGCGTGGTGGCCCTCGGCCGGTGCGAAGGCACCGACCAGCCGGCCGATCAGCTCGGGGGCGATGCGCGGCATGTCGCCGAGCATCACCACGACGGCGTCGACATCCGGCCCGAGCGCCGCGAGCCCGGCTTTCAGCGAGGTGGACAAGCCCTCGGCGAAATCGGGATTGTGAACGAAACGCACGCCGAGATCGTCGAGCGAAGCCTCGACCGCGTCGGACTGGTGGCCGGTGACGACGACGATCTCGGCAAGCCCCGCGGCGAGCCCCGCCTTCGCGGCATGGCGCACCAGCGGCGTGCCTTCGAGGGTGGCGAGCAGCTTGTTCGGGCCGCCCATGCGAGTGGAGCGGCCGGCCGCCAGCAGCAGGCCGGCGATACGCGGCGCGCGCGGGGCTTCCGCTTCGCCTTCGCGCGGCTGCGGGCGCGATATGATTTCCATCAGAAGTCCTCCGACCCCCATGCCGGTAATATCCGCCTTGGTCACCGGCAGTCCGGCCAGGAGCCGGGTCAGCACCCAGTCGAAACCATTTTCCTTCGGCGAGCGCGCGCAGCCCGGCGCGCCCAGCACGGGAACCTCGCCCAGCCGGCCGACCATCAGGAGATTGCCGGGATCGACCGGCATGCCCAGATGCTCGATTTCGCCGCCCGCCTGCTCGAGCGCCGCCGGGATGACGTCGCGCCGGTCGGCGATGGCGGAGGCGCCGAACACCAGGACGAGATCGACGTCCTCAGCCACGCTCGCCGCGAGCGCCGCCTGCAGCGCCCCCGCCTCGTGAGCGACCCGCCGCTCCGCGACAATGGCGGCGCCTGCCGGCTTCAGGCGCTCTTCCGTCACCCGCAAGGTCTTCTCGACGACCTTGTCGGCGAGGCCCGGCAGCAATGTCGAGATCACCACGATGCGCCGGCGGACGAAGGGCGCGACCCGCACCAGCGACCGCGCCTCGACGGCGCGCGCAACCGCCGCGCCCGGCGCCGCGTAGGGGATGATCTTGACGGTCGCCACCATTTCACCCGGCTCGACCGCGGCAAAGGCCGGCAGCGTCGCGAAGGTGATGGCATCGTCGAGGCGATTGACCTGATCGATGCCGGGGCGATCGACCACCAGCACGCCGGCATGTTCGGCGAACAGATTGGCGCGGCCGGTAAAGGCCGGATCCACCCTCACCCCGCGCCCGCCGACCGCGGCCGCGATCCGCGCCGCCGCCTCGTCTTCCGCGACATCGTCGGGTTCGGCCAGCGCCACCGTGACGCTGGCGATGCCGGCCGCATGCAGGGCGGCGATTTCGGCCCGGCCGATTCGCGTCCCCTTTTTCAGGACGAGCCCGTTCGACTTGACGGCATGGGCGACGACGCCGCCCAGCGCCTGGTCGACCGCGACGGGGCCGAACCTCATGACGATGTCCTCGCGCAGTCCATGTCAGGCGATGCCCTGGCGCCAGGCCTGGGTCACCTCGGCCATGATCGACACGGCGATCTCGGCCGGCGTGATGGCGCCGATCGCCAGTCCCACCGGCGCCTTGATGCGGCCCATGTCCTCCGCCGAGGCGCCCTGCGCGCCAAGCCGCTCGAGCCGCCTGGCATGGGTCTTCCGCGAGCCCAGCGCACCGATATAGAAGCAGTCGCGCGCGAAGGCATGCATCAGGGCCGGGTCGTCGATTTTCGGGTCGTGGGTCAGCGCGATGAAGGCGGTATAGCGGTCGACATTGAGCGGCGGCAGCGCCAAATCCGGCCATTCGGCATGGACGACAACGTCGGGAAACCGCTCCTTGGTCGCGAAAGCCGTGCGCGGATCGACGATGACAGGCTCGTAGCCGAGCATGCGCGCCAGCGGCACCAGGGCCTGGCTGATATGGACGGCGCCGATCACCACCATCTGTGCCGGCGGCACCTGCACGGTCAGGAAGGTCCTGGTTTCGCCGACGACGCCGCTGCGCCCGGACCGCAGGGCCTGGCGGATCGGCGCCTCCAGCTCATCTCCCGCCAGCACGTCTTCGGTAACGATCCGGGCCGTGCCGGTGTCGAGATCGGTCACCAGAACGGCCGCCTTGCGGGCCTGGCGGGCCGCATTCAATGCGGACAGGAGCTTCAGGTCCATCAGCCGACCTTTTCGACATAGACGGCGATGCGCCCGCCGCAGGACAGGCCCGAACGCCAGGCTGTCTCGTCGGCGACGCCGAATTCCAGGAGCCGCGGCTTGCCCGAGCCGATCACGTCGAGCGCTTCCGTCACCACTTCGCCCTCGACACAGCCGCCGGACACCGAGCCGAGGAAAGTGCCGTCCTCGTCGATCACCAGATGCGAGCCGACCGGCCGCGGCGCCGAGCCCCAGGTCTCCACGACGGTCGCCACCGCAACCCCCTTGCCGGCCTTCGCCCAGGCCTCCGCCTGCGCCAGGATATTGTCGTCGGATGCGAGCATGGCGGCCTCCCGGGTCACGTCTGGATCCTCGTCCGGACCGGGCTTGTCCCGGCCATCCACGAATTCAGATCCGCTGTTCCTAGAGATCGGTCCAATCCGGGTTTTCCGCAAGGACGGGCTACACCTCGCGATGCACCCATGCGCAAGGTGAAAGGTGAGCCCTCACGTCGGATGGCGCACGCCGTTTCGCCGCGCGCGTCTCCGGAGAGAGTTCTCGTCTTGGCCGGGCTTGTCCCGGCCATCCACGAATTCGGCCCTGCGGCCCGCATCGACCGGCTCCTGCGCCCGGACGCCGCAGCCCCTACTTCGCCGAGAACAGTGCCGCCAGCCGCGCCACCGCCGCCTCGGATGCCCCGCGGTCGACCGTCGTGTCGGCATTGCCGAAATCGCCGTCGGCCTGGGCCTGCACCAGGATGCCGTCGCGGCGCGGCACGACATTGAGATTGTGGTTGCGGTAGACGAGGCCGTAATTCACCTCGGCCTGCGGTATCAGGCGGGCGGTCTGGCCGCGTACCGGCACGATCGTCTCGTCGCCAAGCAGGGCGCGGGCGCCGTAGCCGGTGGCGTTGACGAGGGTCTTTTCGCGCAGATCGGCGAACTGGCGCGGGCTTTCGAAGGCGCGGGTCTCGATTTCGCCGCCGAGCCGCAGGAAGTCGTCGAGCAGCAGCCGCGAATAAGCGGTGATGTTGAAGGTCATCTGGGTGTAGCGCCGCGCATAGGGCACCGGGAAAGGATGCTGCCCCGGTTCCAGGGTCTGGATCGGCCAGCGCATGTCGCCCAGCAGGCGCCGCTCCAGGTCCGGATAAGCCGGCTCGCGATCGTCGCCGTGCCGGGCCGGCTGGTCGAACGGCGTGTCCGACAGGATATAGCCGTCGCGCCATTCGATCGGGCTGTCGGCAAGGCCGAGCAAGGTCTGATAGGTGCGGAACGACAGGCGCGCCATGTCTTCCCAGCGCCGCTCGAAATCGGGCGTCGAATGGTCCGCCGTGCAGATGCGCGAATCCGGCGACCATACGCCGGTGGCGTTGAACGACCGGACCTCGGGCGGCCGCTCCTTGGCGTAGATGCGCACGCGCAGGCCCGCACGCTGCGCGACCAGCGCCGTGGTCAGGCCGATGGCGCCGCAGCCGATCACCGCGATCCGGGTCTCGCGCGTCGCCTGCGCCAGGCGCACGGCCAGCGCCGCCGAGCCCCAGGACAGGGACCAGCCGCTGCCGCCATGGCCGTAATTGTGCACCACCGTCTTGCGGCCGATCCGTTCGGCCTCGATGCGCGGGCCCTGCGCGCGGAACGGCCGCGAGCAGACATTGATCGCGACGATGCGATCGGCGCGCGCCTGGATCGGCGCCAAGGGCGGCGACGGCGCGAAGCCGCCGGGCCGTGCCGGCGCGGCGGTTGGCGAAGGCCGGCTTTCATCGGCAGCCGCGGTACGGCCAGACAGCGCCACCACGGCGGCTCCGGCCCCATACAGGAAATCTCGGCGTTGCATGCCACTCGCTCGATGCTGGTTGCGGTCCGACGCGGCCGCAATCAGCCAGCCAATCTTGGCAGCAATTTGCCGGGCAGAAGGTGGTGTGAGGACAGGTTGTCGCCGGCACCCGGCTGCTGCCGCCAAGAGAGCCCTCGCATAGGCCGCAACGGCGCCGGCTCACCCGCCCGCAGGCCTAGGCCTCGCCATGGCGGGGCTTGTCCTTGATGCCCACGAACGCGGTCCGGCATGATGGGATCGGAACTAGGCCACCTTGAGCCACAGGCGCGGGTCGTGCGAACGGTCGACCCGGCGCGCGTCGAGCGCGGTCACGAGGTCGGCGACCGCGGCGATATTGTGAATGGTGCGGAACTCGTCGACATGCGGCAGCAGGGTGCGGATGCCCTGCGCCTTGGCCTCGAAGCCGTCGAAGCGCAGCAGCGGATTGAGCCAGACGAGCCGGCGGCACGACCGGTGCAGCCGGTCGGCTTCGCGGGCGAGGTCGCCGGTGGCGTCGCGCTCCAGCCCGTCGGTGACCAGGAGCACCACGGCGCCGCCCGACAGCACCCGCCTCGACCAGAGCTTGTTGAAGGCATGCAGCGACGGCGCGATGCGCGTGCCGCCGGACCAGTCCTGCACCGCGCTGGTGGTGGCGGCCAAGGCCTCGTCCGGGTCCTTCGCCTTGAGCGCGCGGGTGATGTTGGTCAGCCTCGTGCCGAACACGAAGGCATGGACGTGCCGGCGCCTTTCCATCAGGGCATGGATGAAGTGCAGCATGACCCGCGTGTACTGGCTCATCGACCCGGAGATGTCGCAGAGCACGACCAGCGGCGGATGCTTGTCCTTGGGGCCGCGCCGGGCGAGGTCAATGATCTGTCCGCCCTCCCCGATCGAACGGCGCAGCGTCCGCCGGAAATCGATGCGCGGGCCACGCGGGTCGGGCGCCAGCCGCCGGGTCGGCACGGCGTCGTCGGGCAATACCAGGGCGGCAACGCGGCGCTGCGCCTCGGAAATCTCCGCCGCGGTCATTTGGGCGAAGTCCTTCTGCTGCAGCACCTCGACATCCGAGACGGTGAAGCGGGCGTCGACCTCGAGCTCCGGCCGCTCCACCGCCGTCGCCTCGGTATCCTTGAAAAAGGCCTCCTGCAGGCGCAGCGACACCGGATCGGGCTTGGCCTGCGGCGCATGCGCCACCGGCATCAGCACCTGGAGCAGCTTTTCCATCAGGTGCCGGCGCTTCCAGAAGATCTCGAAGGCGTCGTGAAAGACGATCGAATGCTCGTGCCGGCTGACAAAGACCGAATGCAGCGTCCAGTAGAAGTCTTCGCGCGAACCGATGCCAGCCGCTTCCACCGCGTGGATGGCGTCGATCACCGTGCCCGGCCCGACCGGCAGGCCGGCGACCCGCAGGGCCCGGGCGAAATGCGCGATGTTCTCGGTCAGCGCATGCGGCATCGCATCACTTTCAGGACAGCGGCCTCAGGAGAACGGCCCAGACCGGCGCGAGCGCGATCGAGCCGAGATTATAGACCGCATGGGTCAGAGCCACCCCGCCGAAGGCCAGCCAGCGCCGGCCGGAGCCGGCGAACCAGCCGGCATATTGCCAGGCAAAGACCAGGAACAGGATGGCGGTCACCGGCGCCCGCGCCACGGTGAGCGGCATATGGGCGGCCACCGCGATCACCATGACGATGCCGGCGAAGACCGGCACGCTGAGCCGAAGCTTGTCGACGCCGAACCAATGGACGAGCGCCAGCGCGGCCGTTTCGAGCAGCGGCGCGACGATGACGGTCGCGAGCAGAATGACCACGAGCGTCAGCGGCGAGGCTTCGGGCACCGGCGGCCGATAGGATGTCAGCCATAACAGGCCCCACCAGACGAGCGGAACGGCGAGCAGCGCGACGCCGATGCCGACGGCCTTGAGCCAGGGCCAGCCACCGGGCTCGCCGATCCCACGCAAGATGGATGTCACGTCAGCGCCCCGCCCTGACCTCGTCGAGGATCGTCTTGGCTTCACCGCCCTGCATCTTGACGATGTCGTCCTGGTATTTGAGCAGCACGCCGAGCGTATCGGTGACGCCTTGCGGGTCGAGGCCGACCGCGTCGAGCTCGGTCAGCGCGGTTGCCCAGTCGATCGTCTCGGCGACGCCAGGCACCTTGAACAGGTCGGTCTTGCGGAGCCGCTGGACGAAGGCGACGATGTCGCGGGTCAGCCGCTCCGGGGCGCCCGGCGCCTTGGCCTTGAGGATCGCCAGTTCGCGGGCGGCATCGGGATAGTCGACCCAGTGATAGAGACAGCGGCGCTTCAGCGCGTCATGGATCTCGCGGGTCCGGTTGGAGGTGACGATGACGATCGGCGCCTGCGGCGCCCGGATCGTGCCGAGCTCCGGCACCGTCACCTGGTAATCCGACAGCACCTCCAGGAGAAAGGCCTCGAAAGCCTCATCGGTCCGGTCGAGCTCGTCGATCAGCAGCACCGGCGGGCCGCGTCCGTCCGGCTCCAGCGCCTGCAGCAGCGGCCGCTTGACCAGGAAGCGTTCGGAAAAGATGCCGGCGGTCAGGCTCTCCTGGTTGACCGCGCCGCCCGCCTCGGCAACCCGGATGGCGATCATCTGGGCGGCATAGTTCCACTCATAGACGGCGGCGGCGACGTCGAGCCCCTCGTAACATTGCAGCCGGATCAGGTTGCGGCCGAGCGTTGCCGCCAGCACCTTGGCGATCTCGGTCTTGCCGACGCCGGCCTCGCCCTCCAGCAGCAGCGGCCGGCCCATTTTCAGGGCGAGGAACAGAACGGTGGCGAGCGAACGGTCGGCGACGTAATGGCCGCGCTTCAGCAGGGCCAGGGTTTCGTCGATCGAGAGGGGCAAGGCTGAGGGATGAACGGTCACTGAGGCACTCCGGCACGACCGTCACAATAACGCAGCCTGGGCCGGAGGCGAGAGGTCAATCCGCAGAGACGCGCCGCCCTGCCGGCACGGCTGGACCGGCCGGCACGCCGGGATTGAGGTCGAGCTTGGTCGCCTGGGCGATGCCGGTGCCGTAACCCGTGGTCAGCGAGATGCGCGCCGGGATCAGCGCGCGCGATCCCTGGATCGGCACCAGCGTGACCTCGGCCGAGCGCCGCCGCGCCGCCTGGATATCCGACCGGTCGGCGCGATAGCCGGCGACCGGCTCGAACCGCACGCTGCAAATGGCGGCCTCGCCCTTGTAGCCGGCGATCTCGACCTGGCGCGTGCCGACAAAGGAATAGATCAGGTCGAAGCGGACGACGCCGTTATAGATGCGCGAGTGCCGCTCGCAGGCCGCGGCCCCCGTCACCGGACCAGTGCCGCCGGCGATGAAGATGCCGGCCGACAAGGGATCGACGACGCCGCGCAGATGTTCCGCCGTCACCGGCGTCGCGCGGGTATGCGGCGGCTTGTCCGGATTGCGCACCACCGAGCGGACATTGCCGTCGGCCATGCCGATCTGGGTGGTCTCGACCTTGCCGCCGGAATGAACCTCGACATTGTAGTTCACCGGAATGGCGGAAGCGCCGGCGATGCGTCCGCTCGCCACCGCCGTGCCGGAACCCCCGGCGAACATGGCCGCAACACCGGTCACCCGGGCATTCAGGGTCGTGCGATAGCTGGTGCCGTCGGTGGTCGACACCATGGTGCCGGTGCCGATGGAAATACCGAGAAACGACACCGCATATTCGGCAGAGACTTGGCCGTTCACCGCATGCGCCGGCATGCCGGCCCCCAGCACCAGGGCAAGCGCCACTCCCGAGAATTGCAGCAAACGTCCGTTCATCTTCTGCCCCGCGGCAATACGGGCGCAGGCGGGCCCGCCGATCCGAAAACATGGTGCGCCAGTACCAGCTTTGCCACACGAGCTTTACCACAGGGCTTGGCGATTTTGCGGCAGGCCGCCGATCCGCGCGCCATGGGTGCCGGAAACGGCAATGGCCGGGACGGCTCGCCGCCGCCCCGGCCATTCGAATGATCGGACCCGGCGATCAGGCGGCCGCCGCCACCGCCCGGCGGGCCATGACGCCGATCAGATGGGCGCGATAGTCGGCGGAGGCATGGATATCGCCGTTCAGGTCGCTGGCCGAGGTCGCGATGCCCTCGAGCGCCTTGGCGTTGAAGCGCTTGGACAGCGCTTCCTCCATGGCGGCATGGCGGAACACGCCGTCATTGCCGGCGCCGGTCACCGCGACGCGCACCGAACGGCCCTTCTTGGCGACGAAGACCCCGACAATGGCGTAGCGCGAGGCGGGATTGGGGAACTTCACATAGGCCGCCTTGCCCGGTGCCGGGAAGGCGATCTTGGTGATGATCTCGTCCTCGTCGAGGGCGGTCGAGAACAGCCCGGCGAAGAACTCCTCCGCCGCGAGCTTGCGCTTGTTGGTGTGAACCGTGGCGCCGAGCGCGATCAGCGCCGCCGGATAGTCGGCGGCCGGGTCATTGTTGGCGACCGAACCGCCGATCGTGCCACGGTGGCGCACCTGCGGGTCGCCGATATTGCCGGCGAGATGGGCCAGCGCCGGGATCGCCGCCTGCACCACCGCCGAATTGGCCACCTCGGCATGGGTGGTCATCGCGCCGATGACGATGGTCCGGCCCTTCTGCTCGATGCCGGAGAGACCGGCACCGGCGAGATCGATGATCGCCTTGGGGCTCGCCAGCCGCTGCTTCATGGTCGGGATCAGCGTCTGTCCGCCGGCGAGCAGCTTCGGCTCCTCGGCCTTCTTGAGCAGTGCGACGGCGCCACGAACCGTGGCGGCCTTGTGGTACTTGAAAGGATACATCGTGCTCCCCCTGAACCTTACTCGGCCGCCTTGGCCGTCTTTGCCAGTTTCTGGATGACGTTCCACACCGCCTGCGGTGTCGCCGGCATCGGAATGTCTTCCGTGCCGAGCGCGTCGGTGAGTGCGTTGATGACCGCCGGCGGCGAAGCGATGGCGCCGGCCTCGCCGCAGCCCTTGATGCCCAAGGGGTTGGAGGGGCAGGCCGTCACCGTCATGCCCACCTCGAAGGACGGCAGGTCATGGGCGCGCGGCATGGCATAGTCCATGAACGAGGCGGTGATGAGCTGGCCGTCCTTGTTGTAGATCGTGCCTTCCAGCAGCGCCTGGCCGACGCCCTGGGCGATGCCGCCATGGACCTGGCCTTCGACGATCATCGGATTGATGACGTTGCCGAAATCGTCCACCGCCGTCCACTTGACGATGGTCGATACGCCGGTCTCACCGTCGACCTCGATCTCGCAGATATGGCAGCCGGCGGGGAAGGTGAAATTGGTCGGATCGTAGAACGATCCTTCCTTCAGGCCCGGCTCCAGCTCCTGCGGATTGAACTTGTGAGCGATATAGGCGTTGAGCGCCACCGTGCCGAAATCCACCGACTTGTCGGTGCCCTTGACAGTGAACTGGCCGTCCTTGAAGTCGATATCGGCTTCGGCCGCTTCCAGCACATGGGCGGCGACCTTCTTGGCCTTGGCCTCGATCTTGTCGAGCGCCTTCGATATCGCCGACATGCCGACCGCGCCGGAGCGCGAGCCGTAGGTGCCCATGCCGAACTGCACCTTGTCGGTGTCGCCATGGACGATCGAGACGTTGTCGATCGGGATGCCCAGGCGATGCGAGACGAGCTGGGCGAAGGTGGTCTCGTGGCCCTGGCCATGGCTGTGCGAGCCGGTCAGGACCTCGACCGTGCCGACCGGATTGACCCGGACCTCGGCCGATTCCCACAGGCCGACGCCTGCGCCGAGCGAGCCGACCGCTTGCGACGGGGCGATGCCGCAGGCCTCGATATAGGTGGAATAACCCAGGCCCCGGAGCTTGCCGCGCTTGGCGGCCTCGCGCCGGCGCTTGCCGAAGCCCTTCACGTCGGCCATCTCCATGGCCTTCAGCAGCGAGGCTTTGTAGTCGCCGGTGTCGTACATCATGATGACCGGCGTCTGGTGCGGGAATTTCGAGACGAAATTCCGCTTGCGGAACGCGGATGGGTCCATGCCGAGCTCACGCGCGGTGACCTCGACCAGGCGCTCGACCACGAAGGTCGCCTCCGGCCGCCCGGCGCCGCGATAGGCATCGACCGGCGCGGTGTTGGTATAGACCGCGTCGACCTCGGCATAGATGTTCGGAATGGCGTATTGGCCCGACAGCAGGGTCGCGTAGAGATAGGTCGGCACCGACGAGGCGAAGGTCGAGAGATAGGCGCCCATATTGGCGATGGTCTTGACGCGCAGGCCGGTGATCTTGCCCTCCGCGTCGGTGGCGAGCTCGGCCCGGGTCACGTGGTCCCGGCCATGTGCGATCGCCAGGAACTCCTCGGTGCGATCGGCCGTCCACTTGACCGGCCGGTTGATCTTGCGCGCTGCCCAGACGCAGACGGTTTCCTCGGCATAGATGAAGATCTTCGAGCCGAAGCCGCCGCCGACATCGGGCGCGATCACCCGCAGCTTGTGCTCCGGCGCGATGCCGATGAAGGCGGAGAGCACGAGGCGCGCCACATGCGGGTTCTGGCTGGTGGTGTGCAGCGTCAGCCCGTCGGTGCCGGAATCATATTCACCGATCGCCGCCCGCGGCTCCATCGCATTGGGCACCAGGCGGTTGTTGACGATGTCGAGCTTGGTGACGTGCTTGGCCGCCTTGAAGGCCGCTTCGGTCGCCGCCTTGTCGCCGATATGCCAGTCATAGACGGTGTTGGATGGGGCTTCCGAATGGACTTCCGGCGCGCCCTTGTCCTGCGCCCTGGCGGTGTCGGCATTGGCCGGCAGTACGCCGTAATCTACGACGATCGCTTCCGCCGCGTCCTTGGCCTCGGCCAGCGTCTCGGCGATGACCACGGCGACATGATCGCCGACATAACGCACCTTGCCCTGGGCGAGCACCGGATGGGGCCCTGCCCGCATCGGCGTGCCGTCCTTGGAATGGATCATCCAGCCGCAGATCAGCCCGCCGATCTTGTCGGCCGCGATATCCTCGCCGGTGAAGATCGCCACCACGCCCGGCATGGCCTTGGCCTTGGACAGGTCGATGGCCTTGAGGGTCGCGTGGGCATGCGGCGAGCGCAGGAAATAGGCCTGCGTCTGATTGGGGCGGTTGATATCGTCGGTATAATTGCCCTTGCCGGTGATGAAACGATGGTCTTCCTTGCGGCGTACAGCCGCGCCGATACCGGTCACAGTCATGGCGCCCTCCCTGGGGATCGCTCGAGACGGAACTATCAGACGGATGATGCGAGAACGGTCGCGCGCCGTTATTCGGCGGCTTGTCGGACCGGTGTCTTGCCCGTCATCGCCTCGGAGCCGGCTTGCACGGCTTTGACGATGTTATGATAGCCGGTACAGCGGCAGATATTGCCTTCCAGCTCCTCGCGGACAGTGTGCTCGTCGACCGCGCCCTTGCGGTTCACGATATCGATCGCCGACATGATCATGCCGGGCGTGCAGAAGCCGCATTGCAGGCCATGGTGCTCGCGGAAGGCCTCCTGCATCGGATGCAGCTTGCCGTCCTTCGCCAGCCCTTCGATGGTCAGCACCGAGGCGCCTTCACATTGCAGCGCGAAGGTCGTGCAGGATTTCACCGCCTTGCCGTCGACATGGACGACACAGGCGCCGCATTGCGACGTATCGCAACCGACATGGGTCCCGGTCAGATGGAGATTCTCGCGCAGGAACTGGACAAGCAGCGTGCGCGCGTCGACGTCGGCCGAGACCGAGCGTCCGTTGACCGTCATGGTCACCGTCGGCATGGGCGTTCCTCCTCACAAAACGGTCCGGTAAGAGCGCTTTCAGCCGTCTTTTTATTGTGGCCGTCGGCTTTTACCGCTGAAAACCCGGTGTTTTCAGCATGATTTGCAGTTTGGACCCGTTCTTAACGGCACGTCAAGCGGGTCCGCAGGCGGCCTCGCCGGTGACCGGTTGCAAGACATGCATGCCTCCCCCTTTCCCTGCGCGCGACAGCCGGCCTAGTGTCCTGCCAAAGCTTGTTGCCGAGCTTGTTGCCTAGAGATCGTTGCAAGGAGGGACGGATGGCCCGCTTCACCACGTCGGACGGACTGTCGCTGCGTTACGAGGACACCGGCGGCGCCAAGCCGGTGCTGCTGCTGTCCAATTCGCTGGGCACCAGCCTGGAGATGTGGGACGCCCAGATGCCGGCCTTTTCCAGCCTCTATCGGGTGGTGCGCTACGACAAGCGCGGCCATGGCCAGAGCGAGCTGAAGGTCGGCCCGACCGGTTTCGCCCGGCTGACCCGGGATGCGATCGAGCTGCTCGATCATCTCGCCATCGCCAGGGCGCATTGGTGCGGCCTGTCGATGGGCGGCATGAGCGGCATGTGGGCCGGCACCCATTACGCCGGCCGCTTCGACCGGATCGTGCTTTGCAACACGGCCGCCGCGATGCCGACAGTGGAAATGTGGAACCAGCGCATCGCCATCGTGAAGAGCCAGGGGCTGAGGCCGCTGATCCCGACCATTGTCGACCGCTGGTTCACCAAGCGCTTCCAGGAGGCCGACAAGCCAGCGGTCGCCCGCATCGTCGGCATGCTCGAGACGACGCCGCCGGAAGGTTATGCCGCCTGTTCCGCGGCGATCCGCGACATGGACCAGCACGAGGCGATCCGGTCGATCACCAATCCGGTGCTGGTTATCTCCGGCAGCCATGACGGCTCGACGCCGCCCGAGCGCGGCCGCGCCATCGCCGCGGCCATCGCGAAATCCCGCTATGTCGAACTCGACGCCGCGCATTTGTCGAATATCGAACAGGAGAAGTCGTTCACCGCCGCGGTGACCGATTTCCTGAACAGCTGAGGACGGGAACCATGGACGAAAAAGAGCGCTTCGAGGCCGGCCTCAAGGTGCGCCGCGCGGTCCTGGGCGACGCCCATGTCGACCGTTCGCTCGCCGCCCGCGACAGCTTCACCACCGAGTTCCAGGACCTGATCACCCGTTATGCCTGGGGCGAGATCTGGACGCGGCCGGGGCTCGACCGCAAGACCCGCAGCTATCTGGTGCTCGCCATGACCGCCTCGATGGGCCGCTGGGAAGAGTTCCGCCTGCATTGCCGCGCCTCCTTCGCCAATGGCGTGACCACCGAGGAGATCAAGGAAGTGGTCCTGCAGATCGCCATCTATGCCGGCGTGCCGGCCGCCAATACTGCGGTCAAGGAAGCCAAGGAGGTCTTTGCTGAAATGGGCATCAAGACCTGAAATCCGGACGACGAACGGCCGTCATCCGGCTCGTTGAAGCGCGCTGGGGTACTTGACGTCGCCGAACGCCCCCTATCTTGGACAAGACACGGCGAGATGTCGGCTTCATCGGTGGCGAGTGTGCCCCGACGAGCGTCCACGGGGGCCGTGGCATGAGAGGCATGAGACGAACCCCAGCGGCGTCTGGAGCCCGCGGCTCCAGCGCCGGAACCGGGGCCGCCGGCCGGTTGTGAGCGGCGCCCAACGAGGAGATCGGCATGCCCGAACTTGCCCGGCGCCAAATGCTCGTTGGAACGCTCGCCGTCACCATCGCGACCGTCACCCGTTCTCACGCGGCGGCCCAATCCTCCGAGATCCGCGTGATCGCAGCCAATGCCGTCAAAGACGCCTATGTCACGCTTGTCGCTTCGTTCGAAACGGCGAGCGGACACAAGGTCGCGACGACCTGGGCCGGCACCGAAGGCGCAACGCGGCGGGTGATGGCCGGCGAGGCCTATGACGTCGTCATCATCGGCTCGCGCAACATCGACCAACTGGTCGCGGCCGGCAAATTGACCGCGGGCAGCCGCGCCGACTTCGCCACGTCCAGGGTCGGCGTCGCGATCCGTGCTGGACTGCCGAGACCGGATGTTTCCACCAGCGAAGCCGTCAAGGCCGCCGTCCTGGCCGCCGGCTCGGTCGCCTATTCCGCAGGTCCGAGCGGCGCCTATGTCGCCGAGCTGTTCAAGACCATGGGCATCACGGAGCGGATCGCCGCCAAGGTCAGGCAGCCGTCGTCTGGCGCCGAGGTCGCGCAGATCCTGGCCCGCGGAGAGGTCGATATCGCTTTCGCGCAGGTCAGTGAATTCCTCGAGGTCGCGGGCCTCGTCAATCTCGGGCCGATACCGGCCAGCATCCAGAACATCACGACCTATTCCGCCGGGCAGCACGTCGCGGCGGCTTCGCCCGCCGCCGCCGCACTGATCAAGCATCTCGTCGCGCCGGACGCCGCGGCCGCGATTCGCAGGATGGGCATGGACCCGGTCCCGTGAACGACGGGATCTCCGACAATTCTGCGAGACGCCGCGCACGATCGTTCAAGCCAGCCCCTGCAATAGCGCCTTAGATTCGGACCCATCGCAGCAACCGACAGGACATCCGATGACCGGCGAGCTCGCTTTCATGGCCGCGCCCTGGCGGCCCGTCATGGCGCTGATCCTGGCCTCGGTGGTGATCATGGGCAGCCCGGGCCCGTCGACGGTCAGCGCCACCGCCATGGGCGCGGCCTTCGGTATCAGGCGCTCGCTCTATTATGTCGGCGGCCTCGTGCTCGGCACCATCGCCGTGCTGCTGGCGGTCTCGATGGGCGTCGTCGCGCTGATCCTGTCGATGCCGCGCGCCGCATCCGCGCTCACCATCGTCTCGGCCGCCTATATCCTCTATCTCGCCTTCAAGATCGCCACCGCTCCGCCGCTCGAGAGCCAGGGCAAGGACGTCGCCGGCCCGGCCTTCGCCGGGGGCTTCCTGCTGGCCATCGCCAATCCGAAAGCCTATCTCGCCATTGCCGCGGTCTTTGCCGGCACCACGCTGCTGGCGGAACGGCCCGGCCTGGACGCCACCCTCAAGGTGGCGTTGCTGAGCGGCATGATCGTGATCATCCACCTGTTCTGGCTCATCGCCGGAGCCTCGTTGTCGCGCGTGCTGCGCGATCCGACGAGCTCGCGTGTGATCAACGTGGCCTTGGCGGTCATCCTGGTGGCCATGACCTTGGCCGCCTTTGTCGGTTAAGCGACCGGATGCCGCCCGTCAGCGTCGGGCGAAAGGATAGAACGGCACGCTCTCGCCCAGGCGCGGATCCCAGTCGAGCGCCTTCTCGGCATCCAGGCGCTCGGCGACCGCCGCGAACAGGCTGAACGCCAGCACCAACGCCTCCGGCCAGAGCGCAGCGAAGACCGCCATGCCATGGCGCGCCAGCCCGGCCGCCACGAAGATGATGGCAAGCGAGGTCAGCGCCATGGCCAGCCCCAGGATCAGCATGGCGGAGCCCGGCAGGAGATCGTCGCTGTCCCCGGTCACCATTTCGTAGAGCGCGACCAGCAGGAACATGGCGATGGCGACCTCCCAGGCACCGACGAACGGCTCCATCATGCCGATCTTGGCGAGCGGCCAGTTCAGCCCGTGAAAGATCTGCACGGCATGGGGCAAGATATCGCCGCCGAGCCCGTGCAAGGCCCCGACCATGGCCGGCGGCAAAATGCGCATGACGCCGTCGATCAGCAAAAGCGCGCCCCAGAACGCGGCAAGGCCCCCGGTCAACCGGTCCTTGGAATGCACGGCGAAACGACCCATGGCGCCCTCCCGCGGCGGGCCCTCCCCGCTCGTCGGATGGCGGGACCATGGCCGCCATCAGCTTCGGCACACAACCGAAACCTTTTGTTTACCTTAAGAGCCGGGCGCGGGCCTGTCCGCCAAGGCTGTTCAATCGCCGCGGTCGCGCGAGACGATCGAAAAATCGACCTGGCTGAGCTTCAGAACATATTCCTGGCCGTCGCGGTCGACCGCCTGCGTCACCGCGAACCGGCCGTTCTCATAGTCGATCTCGCCCCAGCGGGTGAAACCCTCGCGGTGCAGAACCTGTTCGATTTGCCTGCGTTCCTCGGGTGTCGGCAGCCGGTCGCCGGCATGAGCGGCGGACAGAGCCAATGGCGGGGCAGCAAGCATGGCCACCACGAGGGCGAGGTGCAGCTTGTTCAGCGGCATGATCGTCTCCTTGGGTTTCGGGCGATATCCGGCTAACGCCCGAAAGCGGCGAAGGATCGATCAGGTCTGGGACTTTTTGTGTTTCAGCGGCCGCGCGCGGCCGCAGCCGCGATGCCCGCCGCCCGTCGCCGGCAGCGCTTCGTTCAGCGTTCGATCGACCGGTAGCCGCGACCGAAATAGGCGAGCGCCGGGCCGCCGGGACCGATGCGCAGCGCCTCGACCCGGCCGATGATGATGGTGTGGGTGGCGACCGGCTTGATCTCGATCACCCGGCAGTCGAAGGCCACCAGCGCGGTTTCCAGCGTCGGCGAGCCGGTTGTGAGCGGCGACCATTGGCCTTCCTTGAACCGGGCCGCACCCGCCAGGCCGCGCCGGCCCGCGAAAGTCTCGGCCAGCACCTCGGCGCCGCCGGCCAGCGCATTGATTGCGAACACGCCATTGGCCTCGATCAATCCGCCATTGGCGGACTTCCGGTTGAGGCAGACGAGCAAAGTCGGCGGGTCGTCGGACACCGAGGCAACCGCGATCGCGGTGAAGCCGCTGGTGCCCGCGGGCCCCGCGGTCGTCACCAGATGGACGTGGCCCGCGACCGAGGCCATGCCGTCGCGATAGGCCTCCGGCGTGATGCTCGCGCCCGGCACGATCATGCTGCGGTTCGTTCCGCCTTCCATCGTCGACACCTCAAATCCCGGCCGGATATAGGCGCTCGGCTGCCGTTCGCCAATCGCGGGCGCGACAATCCTGGCATGACGGCGGTTAATCCTTCGGATGCATCGTCGCCGATCGAATCCAGCGCCGGCGCCACGCCGCGCCGGTTTCGCGCCGTTACTATCCCTTGGTCGCAGAGAAAAACGCGCAACAGCCATTGTCGCCCGGCAGAGCGCTTGCTACCCATCTCATCAGGCTGATCTCCCAACCGAACCGCGCGACAGTCGCGGAGGGGCCGGAGGTCGAGCCACGGCGTACCGTTTGCGCCGAGGGGAAAAAAGGGACGGAGTCGGCATGGAAGTCTTCTTCCAGCAGCTGATCAACGGGCTTACGCTCGGATCAATATACGGCCTTATCGCCATCGGCTACACGATGGTCTTCGGCATTATCGGCATGGTCAACTTCGCCCATGGCGACGTGTTCATGGTGTCTTCCTTCATCGCGCTGATCGCGCTGATGGTGGTCACCACCTGGCTCGGCGTCGGCTCGATATTGCTCGCTCTGCTGATCGTGCTGATCGTCGCCATGATCTTCACCTCGCTGATCAGCTGGACCATCGAGCGGATCGCCTACCGGCCGCTGCGCGGCTCGTTCCGGCTCGCGCCGCTGATCTCGGCGATCGGCATGTCCATCGTCCTGATGAACTTCGTCCAGGTGGCCCAGGGCCCGCGCAACAAGGCGGTCGACCCCATTCTCAACACGGTGATCACCCTGTTCGACGACGGCACCTATGCCGTGACCCTGTCCTACAAGCAGATCATGATCGCGATCACCACCGCCGTTCTGCTCACCGTGTTCTGGTGGGTGGTGGCCAAGACGCCGCTCGGCCGGGCGCAGCGGGCCTGCGAGCAGGACCGCAAGATGGCCGCCCTGCTCGGTGTCGACGTCGACCGCACGATCTCGGTGACCTTCGTGATGGGCGCGGCGCTGGCCGCCGTCGCCGGCACGCTCTACCTCGTCTATTATGGCGTGGTGAATTTCGCCGACGGCTTCACGCCCGGCGTCAAGGCCTTCACCGCCGCCGTGCTCGGCGGCATCGGCTCGCTGCCGGGCGCCGTGCTGGGCGGGCTGCTGATCGGCCTGATCGAGACCTTCTGGTCGGCCTATTTTTCGGTCGAGTACAAGGATGTCGCGGCCTTCTCCATCCTTGCCGTGGTGCTGATCTTCCTGCCCCAGGGCATCCTCGGCCGCCCCGACGTCGAGAAGGTATGAGCGCGTGACCACCGCCCCTGCGCCTGCCTCCACCGCCGCCGCCGTCACCAGCCCCGCCCGCGACGTCGCCGGCGCGGTCAAGGACGGCCTGTTCGCCGGCCTGATCGCGCTCGGCGTCTTCGGCCCCCTGATCGGCTTCAAGACGGTTGCCGACATTCAGAACCGGCTGGTCCTGGAGACCCGCTGGGGCCTGCTGGCGATCATCGTGCTGATCGTCGCGGCCGGCCGCTTCCTCATTTCGGTCTATCAGCGCCGCACGGTGGACGCGCCGCCGCGCACCCGCTTCGTGCTGCCGGCCGCTCTCTCCAAGGGCCTGCCGCCGGCCGCCCTCGTCTTCTGCTTCGTCTATCCGATGATGATCTACGCGCTGACCGGCGGTTCGGGCGCGCTTAAATGGGTCGACAATTTCGGCGTCCAGATCCTGATCTACATCATGCTCGCCTGGGGCCTGAACATCGTGGTCGGCCTCGCCGGCCTGCTCGATCTCGGCTATGTCGCCTTCTACGCCGTCGGCGCCTATTCCTATGCGCTGCTGGCGACCCAGGTGATCCCGGCGACCTTCCCGCAGCTCGGTGTCTGGGCGTTCTGGATCTGCCTACCGGTCGCCGGCATGCTGGCCGCCTTCTGGGGCGTGCTGCTCGGCTTTCCCGTGCTGCGCCTGCGCGGCGACTATCTGGCCATCGTGACGCTCGCCTTCGGCGAGATCATCCGCATGGTGCTGATCAATTGGAAGGAATTCTCCAACGGCTACGAGGGCATTTCCACGATCCCCCGGCCGTCCTTCTTCGGCATTCCCTTCAATGCCTCCGACACCGGCTTCGCCGCGGTCTTCGGGTTGGAATTCTCGCCGATCTACCGGACCATCTTCCTCTATTACGTCATCCTCTGCCTGGCGCTGCTGACCGCCTGGGTCTCCACCCGGCTGCGCCGCCTGCCGGTCGGCCGGGCCTGGGAGGCGCTGCGCGAGGACGAGATCGCCTGCCGCTCGCTCGGCATCAACACGGTCAATACCAAGCTGACCGCCTTTGCCATCGGCGCCATGTTCGGCGGCTTCGCCGGCTCGTTCTTCGCCGCGCGCCAGGGCTTCATCTCGCCGGAGAGCTTCACCTTCCTGGAATCGGCGACGATTCTCGCCATCGTCGTGCTGGGCGGCATGGGATCGCTGATCGGCACGGCGATCGCGGCCATCGCCATGATCGGCGGCACCGAGCTCCTGCGCGAGCTCGACTGGATGAAGCTGATCTTCGGCAATGACTTCGACCCCGTGCAGTACCGCATGCTGATCTTCGGGCTCGCCATGGTCTGCATCATGATCTGGAAGCCGCGCGGCTTCGTCTCGACCCGCATGCCGACCGCCTTCCTGAAATCCCGCCGCTCGATCTCCAGCGATCTCGTCAAGGAAGGCCATGGATGAGTGATCCCATGAGCCCCCCTGCAAACGCGCCGATCCTCACCGTCGAACATCTGACCATGCGTTTCGGCGGCCTGGTCGCGGTCGGCGACCTCTCCTTCGAGGCCCGCCGCGGCGAGATCACCGCGGTGATCGGACCGAACGGCGCCGGCAAGACCACGGTGTTCAACTGCATTACCGGCTTCTACAAGCCGACCGAGGGCCGGATCACCCTGAAGAATCCCGAAGCAGGCGACTTCCTGCTCGAGCAGATGCCGGACTTCATGATTTCGCGCCGCGCCAAGGTGGCGCGCACCTTCCAGAACATCCGGCTGTTCTCCGGCATGACCGTGCTGGAGAACCTGCTGGTCGCCCAGCACAATCCCCTGATGCAGGCCTCGCTCTGGTCGATCGGCGGCATTCTGGGCCTGCCCCGCTATGGCCGCGCCGAAAGGGCGGCGATCGACAAGGCCTCCTATTGGCTCGAGCATACCGGGCTGACCGAGCGCGCCGACGACCCCGCGGGCGACCTGCCCTACGGCGCCCAGCGGCGCCTGGAAATCGCCCGCGCCATGTGCACGGAGCCGGTGCTGCTCTGTCTCGACGAACCGGCCGCCGGCCTCAATCCGCGCGAATCGCTGGAGCTCAACACGCTCCTGCGCTTCATCCGCAAAGAGCACGGCACCTCGCTGCTGCTGATCGAGCACGACATGAGCGTGGTGATGGAGATTTCCGACCACGTCGTGGTGCTCGACTACGGCCGCAAGATTTCCGACGGCACGCCGTCCGAGATTCGCGAAGACCCGAAAGTCATCGCCGCCTATCTCGGCGTCGACGACAGCGAGGTCGAAAAGGTCGAAGCGGAGGTCGGGCTATGACGGCGCTCCTGTCGGTTCGCGGCGTCGAGACCTTCTACGGCTCGATCCAGGCCTTGAAGGGCGTCGACATCGATGTCGAGCCGGGCGAGATCGTCACGCTGATCGGTGCCAACGGCGCGGGCAAGTCGACGCTGATGATGACCATTTGCGGCAGCCCGCAGGCGCGCCGCGGCTCGATCGTCTATGACGGCGTCGACATCACGCGCATGCCGACCCATCAGATCATGCGCCGGCGCATCGCCCAGTCGCCCGAGGGCCGGCGCATCTTCGCGCGCATGTCGGTCTACGAAAACCTGCAGATGGGCGCCTCGCTGTCGGACCCGGCCGATTTCGCCGAGGACCTCGACAAGGTCTTCGCCCTGTTCCCGCGCCTGAAGGAGCGGCGCGACCAGCGCGGCGGCACCTTGTCGGGCGGCGAGCAGCAGATGCTGGCGATCGCGCGCGCCCTGATGAGCCGGCCGAAACTGTTGCTGCTCGACGAGCCCTCGCTCGGGCTGGCGCCCTTGATCGTCGCCGGCATCTTCAACGCCATCCGCGAGCTGAACCGGCTGGAGGGCCTGACGGTCTTCCTGGTCGAGCAGAACGCCTATCATGCCCTCAAGCTCGCCCATCGCGGCTATGTCATGGTCAACGGCGCCGTGACGCTGTCGGGCACCGGCGCCGAGCTGCTGGCCCGCGAGGAGGTTCGCGCCGCCTATCTCGAGGGAGGGCGGCACTGATGCAGGGCATTCTCTACGAAGAACCCTCGATCTGGCTGTTCCTGCTGGTCACCATCGTGATGGGCGGCTGGGGCGCCTGGATGACCGGCAAGGCCTGCGCCGAAACCTGGCGCGGCATTCCGCAGACCCTGGTCTATCTGCTGATCCTGGGCCTGGCGATCCGCTTCGTCCATTTCGCGCTGTTCCACGGCACGCTCCTGTCCGTGCGCTATTACATCGTCGACACCGTGGTCATCATCGCGATCGGCATCCTCGCCTGGCGCGCCACCCGCGCCCGCCAGATGTCGACGCAATATTGGTGGCTTTATGAACGTTCCGGACCGCTTTCGTGGGCGAAGCGGCCGGCTCCTCTGTCTTCCCGTCCGGAAGGTTCCTGATGACAGCCGGGAACACCAACGAACGGCTGACAATGCGCGCGAAAGGGTGTTCGATCCGGCCAAGGGCGGCATAGTCCACCCTCGACTTGGGTCTGCACCAAGCTTCAACTCTCTAAGGGAAGGATGAGAGATGACCAAAAAGTTCCTCGCCGGGCTGACGCTCGGCCTGGGTCTCGCCCTGGCGGTCCCCGCCCAGGCGCAGATCCGTCTCGGGGTCGCGGGCCCCATTACCGGTCCTAACGCTGCCTTCGGCGCGCAGCTGCGCAACGGCGTCGAGCAGGCGGTCGAGGACATCAATGCCGCCGGCGGCATTCTGGGTCAGCGCATCGTCCTGTCGGTCGGCGACGACGTCTCCGATCCCCGCCAGGGCGTCAACGTCGCCAACAAGTTCGCCGGCGACGGCGTGAAATTCGTCATCGGCCACTTCAATTCCGGCGTCACCATGCCGGCATCCGAAGTCTATGCCGAAAACGGCATGGTCTATATCACGCCGGCCGCCACCAATCCGCGCATCACCGAGCGCGGTCAGTGGAACGCCTTCCGTACCTGCGGCCGCGACGACCAGCAGGGCGCCGTTGCCGCCGCCTATCTCGTCCGCAATTTCCAGGGCAAGAAGATCGCCATCGTCCACGACAAGACGACCTATGGCAAAGGCCTGGCCGACGAGACCCAGAAGGCGCTCAACGCCGCCGGCATCAAGGAAGTCATCTATGAAGGCGTCAATACCGGTGAGAAGGACTTCTCGGCGCTGATCTCCAAGCTGAAGGCAGCCGGTGTCGACGTCGTCTATTGGGGCGGCCTGCACACCGAAGGCGGCCTCATCGTCCGCCAGATGCGCGACCAGGGCCTCCAGGCTCCGCTGATGTCGGGTGACGGCATTGCCGACAACGAGTTCGCCGCCATTGCCGGCCCCGGCGCCATCGGCACCCTGATGACCTTCCCGCCGGACCCGCGCCGTCGTCCCGAGGCAGCCGCGATCGTCGCCCGCTTCCGCGACGTCCGCAAATTCGACCCGCAGGCCTATACGCTCTACAGCTATGCCGGCGTGCAGATCTTCCAGCAGGCGGCGATCGCCACCAACTCGCTGGATCCGCGCAAGATCGCCGAATACATGCGCTCCGGCGCGGTGTTCAAGACCGTGATCGGCGACATCTCCTACGACAAGAAGGGTGACATCACCCGCGCCGACTACGTGACCTATACGTGGCGCCGCGATGCCGAAGGCAAGATCACCTATATCGAGAACTGAACCCAATCCGAGGCCTCAAGGCCTCCCGTCCAGAGGGGACGAAGCCCCGCCCGGAGCGATCCGGGCGGGGTTTTTGATTGGCGGGAGGAGAAAAGTTCTGGCGGAGCCTCGACCGCTTCCGATGACGTACAGTGCCGGCCGACGACGTGGCCGAATGCAGATCTTCCCGGCAAGCACACGGCTTGCGCTTTCCTCACCCGATCGCGGCAAGCGCCGGAAACGTCTCGAGCAGCCAGAAGGCGGCGGTCGCCATGCCACCCGTCAGGAAGGCGATGCCGGTGGCGACCAGGAGGCCCCCCATCATCATTTCGATGACGCGCAGGCGTTTCTTGACCGCGGCCGCGAAACGGAGGAAGCGGCGGATCGCCAGCGCCGCGAGAACGAAGGGAATGCCGAGACCCACCGAATAGGTCGCCAGCAGCAGCGCGCCGCGATAGACGGTCATCTCGGAGGCCGCCACCGCCAGGATCGCCGCCAGCACCGGCCCGATACAGGGCGTCCAGCCGAAGGCGAAGGCCAGCCCCATGACATAGGCGCCGGCAGGACCGGCCTTCGGCACGATGTCGACCTTGGCCTGCCGGTAGAGCAAGGGAATGCGGAACAGGCCGAGGAAATGCAGGCCCATGATGATGATCGCGACGCCGGCAATGCTGCCGAGCGTCGCCGAATGGACCCGTATCACCTGGCCGATCATCGAAGCCGAGGCGCCGAGCAGGACGAAAACCGTGGTGAAGCCGGCAACGAAGACCAGCGCCAGCGACACCGCCCGCTTGACCAGCGCACGACCAGCCTCGACCTCGGAGAGGTCGTCGAGCGTCGCACCGGTCAGATAGACCAGATAGGGTGGCACCAGCGGCAGCACGCAGGGCGACAGGAAGCTGACAAGGCCCGCGATCAGTGCCGCTGGAATGGTCACATCAGGCATTCACGATCCGCCACGCTGTCGCCACCAAAGTCTTCCGCCCCATCCGGATGATGCCGTGGCGAAGGCCGGGCGGCCCGTCACCAGGAGCCTTCTCGTCTATCGTCCTCTTCCGCCAATCGGAAGCGTTGACTTCGGCTGATCGCACAGGCGTGATCGTTCGTGAACATCATGACCGGATTCAGATCACCTTGCTCAATGCCATAACCGACGTCGCCGGGCTGACCATCGGCCATGCCACCGATCTTGTCCGCGCCACCGGCGTCACCGCCATCATCTTCGATCAACCGGCCGTCGCCAGCGTCGACGTGCGCGGCGGCGCGCCCGGCACCCGCGACACCGACCTCCTGGCGCCCGACAAGACGGTTCAGGCCGTCGATGCCATCGCGCTCGCGGGCGGCTCCGCCTTCGGGCTGGAGGCCGCCGCCGGCATCGGCGCCTGGCTCGCCGCCCAGGGGCGCGGTTTCGCCATCGGCCCGGCCCGCGTGCCGATCGTGCCGGGCGCCATCCTGTTCGATCTGATCAATGGCGGCGACAAGGCATGGGGCCGCTACGCGCCCTATCGCGACCTTGGTTTCGCCGCCGCCGAGGCGGCCCGGGCCGGCCCGGTCGCCATGGGCACGGTCGGCGCCGGCACCGGCGCCAATACCGCCGACTTCAAGGGCGGGCTCGGCACCGCCTCCGCACTGTCGCCGTCCGGCCACCGGGTCGGCGCGCTGGTCGCGGTCAACGCGCTCGGCAGCGTCACCATCGGCTCCGGGCGCCATTTCTGGGCGGCGACCGACGAGCAGGACGGCGAATTCGGCGGCCTTGGCCTGCCCTCCCCCTGGCCGGCCGATGCCAACCGGATCAAGCTCAAGGGCACCACGGCGGCCAATACCACCATTGCCCTGGTCGCGACCGACGCCATCCTGACCAAGGCCGAAGCCCGCCACCTCGCCGTCATGGCGCAGGACGGCCTCGGCCGCGCCATCCGGCCGATCCATACGCCGCTCGACGGCGACACCGTCTTTGCCGCGGCCACCGGTAAGCTGGCGCTCGCCGACATGGCGCGCGACATGGCCTGGATCGGCGCGACGGCGGCGAGCGTGCTCGCCCGCGCGGCGGCGCGCGCGGTCTATGAAGCGACCGCGCTCGATGTCCCCGGCGCCCTGCCGAGCTGGCGCGCCCGATTTGGAGAACGGCCGTGACCGAAGCCGACGCGCCCGAAGCCATCCGCGTCACCTATCTGTTCGATCCGCTTTGCGGCTGGTGCTACGGCGCCTCGCCGATGATGCGGCGGCTCGACCAGGCCCCCGGCGTGACCGTCGAGCTGGCGCCGACCGGACTGTTCTCGGATGACGGCGCCCGGCCGATGGACCGGGATTTCGCCGCCTATGCCTGGTCCAACGACCAGCGCATCGAGCGCCTGAGCGGCCAGCGCTTCACCGAGGCCTATCGCACCAAGGTGCTGGACGCCGCCGGGCAGATGTTCGATTCCGGGCCGGCGACCCTGGCGCTCACCGCCGTGGCGCTGACGCGGCCGGATGCGGAACTCGCCGCGCTCCAGGCGATCCAGGAGGCCCGTTATGTCGACGGCCGCGACATCGTCTCGATCGCCGGCCTCGCCGACATCCTGCGCGAGACGGGCCTCGACGCGGCGGCGGACCTGCTGGCGGCGCCCGATGACGCGCTCGTCGCCGCCAACCGCGCGCGCATCAACCGGGCCCGCCAGGTGATGGGTGCCTTCGGCGCCCGCGGCGTGCCGGCCTTGGTCGTCACCGACCGGAGCGGCCGGCGCATGGTCAGCTCCAACGCCCTGTTCGGCAGCTATGACGATCTCAGGGCCGCGCTCGGCGTGGCCTGACAAGCAGCCCTCAGTTCTGCCCGGCGCGCAGGCCGACCGTGGCGACCCCAGCGCCGATCAGCAGCGTGCCGCCGACCCGGTTGAACAGGCCGATCGCCCGCGCATTCGCCACTAGGCCGCGCGCCTTGGCCGCGACCAGCGCGTAGCCGAAGGCATTGGCGAAGGCGAGCACCAGGAAGGTCGTTTCGAACACCAGCATCTGGGTGAGGAAATCCACTTTCGGGTCGAGGAATTGCGGCAGGAAGGCCACGAAGAAGGTGATGCTCTTCGGGTTCAGCGCCGTGACCAGCCAGGCATGGCCGAGCATCTTGGCCGCCGATGCCGCGTCATGGCGGGGTTCGGCCTGCAGCGCGCCGCCGGCGCGCCAGAGCTTGATGCCGAGCCAGATGAGATAGGCGGCCCCGATCCATTTCAGGATGGTGAAAACCGTGGCGGAGGCCGCCAGCAGCGCGCCGACGCCGAGCATGGACAGGGTCATCGCGGTGAAATCGCCGAGCGCCACGCCGACCGCCATCGGCAGCGCGGTGCGCCAACCCTGGCCCAGCGCATAAGAGACGACCAGGAGAACCGTCGGCCCGGGGATCAGCAGCAGGATAGTGGATGCGGCGGTAAAGGCGAGCCAGGCTTCGATGGTCATGGCGGTTCTCCTCAAGGTCGAAGCGGACTAAGCCATGGGCGTGACAGGCTGTCGAGAGAGTTCGCACCGTCAGGGAAAGGTGTTCCTAACCATCCGCCGAACAAGCCCTGTTCATGGCGCCGCGATTAACGAAATCGGCCGGTGGAATGGCCTAGCATGCCGGATTGAATGAGGGAGCGCGTCGCCATGATCCCGATCATCAATGGCTATGCTTGCGTCACCGGCGAAGACGCCGCTTTTGCTCGCCGCGGGCTCGACCCGCAGAACCCGACCAACGACCCGGCCATTGCCGACAAGCTCGCGGTCAGCGTCGGCCGCGCCGTCATGCCCGAGGACGCCTTCGACGCATTGGTCGCCCATCCCGAGGCCGCCGCCGAACAGGCCCATGCCGCGATCAATCCGGCACGCTCCGGCCCTGGCCGGATCTTCGACTTCAAGGCTTGAACTGGGCCCCTAGCGTTCCACGACACCTCTCGGCGTTTCACGAAAAAGCGCAACGCAATCAACCCTCTCCCAAAGGGAGAGGGTGGCAGCGTCAGCTGCCGGGTGAGGGGCGTGAGCTCAAAGAACTGGTGCCTGCGCTCGTCGAGCATGCCGCCGCATCCTGGGATGGACGACCCCTCACCCGGCGCCTGACGGCGCCACCCTCTCCCTCTGGGAGAGGGTTTTTATTCACCCGCTCCCCGCCGCGCCAAGACCTCGGCCGCCCGTTTCGAGATCGCCATCCGCTCGGCGATGAAGGGTTTCATCGCCTCCGTCACCGCACGGACGGTCTCGGCCGGCGCCGATGACGGCGTGCCGCCGGCAAAGGGCGGCGCGGGGTCATATTCCATGCCGAGCTGGGCGCGCCGCGCCCGTTCCTCGCCGAACAGCATGGCGGTCAATGTCAGGCCGAAATCGATGCCGGAGGTGACGCCGGCGCCGGTCACCCGGTTGCGGTCGACCACCACCCGCTGGTGAACCGGCTCGACACCGAACAAGGCGAGCTGGTCGATCGACGACCAGTGGCAGGTGGCGCGATAGCCGGCCAGAAGGCCGGCCGCCGCCAGCACCAGCGATCCCGTGCAGACCGAGGTGATCCAGGTCGCGCCCTCAGCCTGGTCACGCAGGAAATCCAGCGTCTCCTGGTCTTCCATCAGCCCCATCTGGCCAGGCCCCCCGGGCACGAACAGGATGTCTGCCTGCGGGCAATCGGCGAAGGTCTTCGAGGGCACCAGGCGCAGCCCCGATGCGTCGCTGACCGGCTCGGCGGTCTTCCAGACCAGGTCGACCGTGAGTTCCTTGAAACGGGTGAACACCTCGAACGGCCCGGTCAGGTCGAGCTGGGTCATGCGTGGGAAGGCGAGCATCACGACACGCATCGGCGGCACTCCGGCAGGCGACGAGCCGGCGGGCCCGTCAGCGACGACATCAGGCATCAAGCATCAGGCGGGCTGCCCGACGCGCGCAACATGGCCAACGACCAGCGCGGCGCGAAAATCGTCCATCGCCTCGGCCGAGGCGAAGGCGCGCTTCGGCACGATAATATAGAGCTGGTCGGTCTGATGGATCAGGAAATGCGCCGCGACCTCGCGCCATTTGAGATAATGCGACCAGGCGCGATGCGCTTGCGCCGAGGCGGTCGCGACGTCGAGACCATCGGGCGACCAGCTCAGCGTCACCTCTTCCCAGAGCGCCTTCTGCTGGCGAAAGTTCCGCCGCGCCTGGGCCGGCACGGTCCTGACCTGGATCAGGCCGACCAGGCCATAGATGACCGCCAGCATGACCGGCGCGCCGATCGTCACGAAACGGATTGTCGCAACCAGGGGATCGCCGACCGCCAGCAGGATCGCGCCGACGACGATCGCCGACAGCACGACGAAAGCCACCAGGCGCACGAACAGCTTGACGGTGAACAGCTGCGCCCGGCTGTTCGCCCGCGCCGCGGCCAGCACATCGCCTTCGGTCAAGGTGAAGCTGACCCGGTTCATGCCGAATTCCCGCTCAGCTCCAGCGGCCCATCCGATAGGGCGTGAGGTCGACATGCGGCGGCTCGCCCGACATGGCCGAGAGCAGTGCCTTGGCCGTCGCCGGCCCGAGCGTGAAGCCCCAATGGCCGTGGCCGAAGGCGAACCACAGCCCCTCGTGACGCGGCGCCGGCCCGATGATCGGCCGCGAATCCGGCGTCGCCGGGCGCCGCCCCATCCAGGGTTCCGCTTCCACCGGCTCGCCGAGATCGAACAGCTCGCTCGCGGCACGGAAGGCGCGCCCCAGCTGCACCGGCGTCTTCGGCGCCTCGGCCAGCGCGATCTCGACCCCGGTGGTCAGCCGAATGCCCTGCTCCATCGGGCAGAGCACATAACCGACATCCTCGTCGCAAACCTGACGGGTCAGGAAGGCATTGCCCTTGGGCTGGTAGTGGCGGTGATAGCCGCGCTTGGCGGCGAGCGGCACCGAATAGCCGAATTTGCCGACGAGATCGCCGGACCAGACGCCGAGCGCCACCACCGCCTGGCGGGCGAGGATGCGCCCCTCGGCGGTCTCCACCGCGAAGCCCTCGGCCACCTTGGCGAGCGTCATGGCATCGCCCTTGGCGAGCTTGCCGCCGGCCGCGACGAAGGCCTCCGCATAGGCCTTGGTGACGCCGCCCGGGCTCGACACCGTGTCGGCATCCTGCTGCCAGATCGAGCCGGCGAAATCGCCTTTCAGATGGGGTTCCAGCTCCAGCGTCTCGCCCTTGCTGAGCTTGGTGCTGCGAAGGCCGAACTCCCGGGCCAGCGCCAGCCGGCGATCCTGGGCATCGAGGCTCGCGCGGTGGCGATAGAATTCCAGCCAGCCGTCCTGGCGGAAGAACCGCTCGGCGCCGGCGATCCTGGCGAATTCGCGGTGGCTGCCGACGGCCTCGGCGAAGAACGGCCGCATGACGCGGGCCGTCTCCTCCAGCTTGTCGGGCGCCGACCAGCGCCAATAGTCGAACATCCAGCCGGCCACCTTGGGCAGAGCCGAAACGTGGTAATGCGACGCGGTCTCGCCGTTCAGCGCATGTTTGAACAGCGTCGGCAGGTCGCGCGGCATCGCCACCGGATAGAGATTGCCGCCGTCGATCACCCCGGAATTGCCGTAGCTCGTCTCCTCGCCCGGCCCGCGCCGGTCGACCAGCACCACGGAAAGACCGCGCCGGCGCGCCTCGAGCGCCGTGGAGACGCCGACCATGCCGGCGCCCAGAACCAAGACATCGTGGATTTCAGTCATCACCGGACCATCATTTTCATGCGGCCGCCACAGTGCCGTTTCGCAATGCGGCAGACAAGCGCGCAGCAGCTCCTCATTGCCCGCGCACCTTCCCGCATGGTACCGGCTCCGCGACATGGAGACCGCGATGACCAAGCCCATCCTGATCGCCCCCTCGATCCTGGCCGCCGATTTCTCGAAACTCGGCGAGGAGGTGCGCGCCGTCGACGCCGCCGGCGCCGACTGGATCCATCTCGACGTGATGGACGGCCATTTCGTGCCGAACATTTCGTTCGGGCCCGACGTGATCAAGGCCATGCGTCCGCACACGCATAAGGTCTTCGACGTGCATCTGATGATCCAGCCGGCCGATCCCTATCTGGAAGCTTTCGCCAAGGCCGGCGCCGACATCATCACCGTCCATGCCGAGGCGGGCCCGCATTTGCACCGTTCGCTGCAGGCGATCCGCCAGCTGGGCAAGAAGGCCGGCGTCTCGCTCAACCCTTCGACGCCGGAAAGCGTGCTCGACTATGTGCTCGACATCACCGACCTGATCCTGGTCATGACGGTCAATCCGGGCTTCGGCGGCCAGGCCTTCATCGCCTCGCAGGTCGACAAGGTGGCGCGCATCAAGCAGATGATCGCCGGCCGCGACATCGTCATCGAGATCGACGGCGGCGTGACCGCCCAGACCGCCCCCCTGGTGGCGGCCGCCGGCGCCGACGTCCTGGTCGCCGGCTCCGCGGTGTTCAAGGGCGGCCCCGCGCATTACGCCGCCCATATCGAGGCGATCCGGGTCGCCGCCGACAGCGCCCGCGGCACGATGGTGTAGAGAGCGGCGGGGCGATTTGCCGCCGGGTGAGGCGGGCAGCAGCACGTCATCGCGCCGGTCCGTCCAGCACATATCCGCCAAAAGCCATTCTCGTCCTGGCCGGGCTTGTCCCGGCCACCCACGAATTCAGCCCGGGCGGCCCTCGCCGAGCCCAGCTGAATTCTCTGCGGAGCCGTTCGGAACAAAAGTCGTGGATGCCCGGGACAAGCCCGGGCAAGACGATGCGTGGACCGCACGCCTTTCTCGACCACGAGGGCTCAGGCATCCTCCATCGCCGGTCGCCGAACACCTCCCTCCCCCTGCCCCAAGGTGATTCAGACCCCGTCAACGGCTGGCCGGTAAGCTTCCGGACATGGCGACGACTCAGGCAGCGAATGTTCAGGAGAACGGTGCGGACGAGGCTGGCGAGGCGCCGGTTCGCCGGCCCCGGCGACCGCGTGCGGCCGCCAATCCCGCGGCGGCCCCCAGGCGCGCGGCCAAGCCGGCGCCGACGAAAGCGGTCGCCGCGAAACCGGCAAGCGCCCGCAATGACGGCCCGTGGCGGCGCGCGCTGAAGGTCGGCTTCTGGGTCATGCTGGTGGCCATCGCCGCTGCCGCGACGCTGGCGATCCGCGCCGGCCATGCCCCCTCCTGGCGCAGCCTTTCGGTCGTCTGCCTGCAGGCGGTGCCGTTATGGCCCGGCATGGCGCTATTCTGGCGTTGCCTGGAGGCCCTGCGCGACCGTTTCGCCGGCGCGCCCCTGGCGCTGTGGCTTGGTCTCGCCCTGATCGGCGCCGCCGCCACCATGCTGATCGCGCCCGGCATCGTCTTCGCCATCCATTCCCGCTCGCTGGCCATTGCCGAGGATCTCGACGGCGAAATGACCGTCTGGCATCACCTTTTCGGCCTCGGCTATGCCTTCTCGCTTTATGTCGCCACCGCGTTCCGGCTCTGGTGGCCCTGGGGCGCCCTGCTGCCGGTCATGGTGACGGGGCTGTTCTGGCGCGCCCACCGGCGCTGATTGCCGGACCGCAGCGCTCCTGTCAGGGTGTGACCTGACCGGGAGACGTGGATGATCCGCAGGCTGACGCTGCTCTGGGCCGTGCTGGCCTCCGTCCCGGCGGCGGCGGGCGATATCGCGACCCGCTCCATTCTCGGCTTCAATGCCGATGGCAGCCGCTTCGCCTTCGAGGAATATGGCACCGCCGACGGAAGCGGTTTTCCCTATGCCACTATCTATGTCGTCGACACCGCGCGCGACGCCTGGGTGCCGGGCACGCCGATACGCATCCGCCTCGAGGACGAGACGAAGACGGTCGCCGAGGCCCGCGCCGCGGCCGCCGCCCGCGCCCGGCCGCTGCTGCCGGGCCTCTCGTCTCCTGGCGAACTGGTGGCGAGCAATCCCATCTCCGAGCTTTCGGCCGATCCGCATCGCGTCCGCTTCGTGCCGCGGGTCGTGCATCCGCCTGTCGACCCGCCGATCACCTTGGAACTGACAGAACATGGCCTGCCCTCGCCATCGCCCTATGACGAGATCAACGGCTTTCGGCTGGTGCTGAAAAGCGGCGAGGCCACGCGTCTCCTGCATGAGGACAAGGCCATCCCGCCGAGCCGGGGCCTTCCGTTCAACTATCGAATTGCCGACGTGATCACCTACCATCCGCCCGTCGGGACCAATGCCGCGCCGATCCTGGTCGTGCTGATCCTGGTCCTGGCCAAGGGTTTCGAGACCCCCGACGGCCGCTACCTGGCCGTGGCGACCAGGCTTGCCCACTGAGGCGCATACTTGCGGATTTGCCGGGATGGCGCGCGCCTGCTAGACCGCGCGCTATCCCCTTTGTCCGCCGAGGCCCCGCGATGATCCCGCGCTATTCCCGTTCCGAGATGACCGCCATCTGGGAGCCGCAGACCAAGTTCCGCATCTGGTTCGAGATCGAGGCGCATGCCTGCGACGCGCTGGCCGAGCTCGGCGTGATCCCGAAGGAGGCCGCCGCCAATATCTGGGCACGGGCCAAGGACGTCACCTTCGACGTCGAGCGGATCGATGCCATCGAGCGCGAGGTCAAGCACGACGTCATCGCCTTCCTGACCCATCTCGGCGAGTTCATCGGCCCCGACTCGCGCTTCGTCCACCAGGGCATGACCTCGTCGGACGTGCTCGACACCTGCCTCAACGTCCAGCTGGTGCGGGCCGCCGACCTCTTGATCGCCGACACCAAGGCGCTGCTCGCCGCCCTCAAGCGCCGCGCCTTCGAACACAAGCTGACCCCCACCATCGGCCGCTCGCACGGCATCCACGCCGAGCCGACCACTTTCGGCCTGAAGCTCGCCCAGGCCTATGCCGAATTCGACCGCTCGCTCGCCCGCCTGGAGGCGGCGCGCGAGGAGATCCGCACCTGCGCCATTTCGGGCGCCGTCGGCACTTTCGCGCAGATCGATCCGCGCGTCGAAGAGCATGTCGCCAAGGCCATGGGGCTGAAGGTCGAGCCGGTCTCCACCCAGGTCATCCCGCGCGACCGCCACGCCATGTTCTTCGCGACCCTCGCGGTCGTCGCCTCCTCGGTCGAGCGCCTGGCCACCGAGATCCGCCACCTGCAGCGCTCGGAAGTGCTGGAGGCCGAGGAATATTTCTCGGAGGGCCAGAAGGGCTCCTCCGCCATGCCGCACAAGCGCAACCCGGTGCTCACCGAGAACCTCACCGGCCTTGCCCGTCTGGTACGCGGCATGGCCATGCCGGCCATGGAAAACGTCGCGCTCTGGCACGAGCGCGACATCTCGCACTCCTCGGTCGAGCGGATGATCGGCCCGGACGCCACGGTGACGCTCGACTTCGCCCTGGTGCGCCTCACCGGCGTCATCGACAAGCTGCTGGTCTATCCTCAGACCATGCAGAAGAACCTCGACCGCCTCGGCGGCCTGGTCCATTCCCAGCGCGTGCTGCTGGCGCTGACCCAGAAGGGCGTCTCGCGCGAGGATGCCTACCGGCTGGTCCAGCGCAACGCCATGCCGGTCTGGCGTGGCGAGGGCGACTTCCTGACGTTGCTGAAAGCCGATGCCGACGTGCGCAAGGCGCTGAGCGAGGCCGAGATCGAGGAGAAGTTCGATCTCGGCTATCATCTGAAACACGTCGATACGATCTTCAACCGGGTCTTTGGAGCGAGCTGATCCCATGCGCACCGCCGACGCCGATATCCTGATCGTTCCCGGCTACACCAATTCCGGCGACGACCATTGGCAGTCGCGTTGGGAGGCCAAGCTGCCGACGGCCCATCGGGTCAATCTCGGTGATTGGCACAAGCCCGAAAAGGCGCGCTGGGTCGACAGCCTGGCGACGGCGGTCGCGTCCTGCACGCGCCCGGTCGTGCTGGTTGCCCATTCGCTCGGCGTCATCACGGTCGCCCACGCGGCGCCGCTGTTTCCGGCAGGCGTCGTCCACGGCGCCTTCCTGGTCTCGATGCCCGATATCGAGCGGGGCGCCGACATATCCGAGGTCGAGCGGGCCTTCGCGCCGATCCCGCGCGAGCCCCTGCCCTTTCCCTCGGTACTGATCGCCAGCCGCAACGATCCCCATTGCAGCTTCGAGCGCGCCGAGGATTTCGGCTATTCCTGGGGATCGGCCATGTCGGACGCGGGCGAAGCCGGCCATATCAACGCGGCATCCGGCCATGGACCCTGGCCGGAAGGCTTGATGCGGTTCGCCGGCTTCATGAAGACGCTCGGCTGACCAAGAACGCCGGCGGACGAAAAACGCCGGCGGACTTGGGCGCTCCGGTCCGCGGTTCAGCCGCGGACCACCTTGAGGGCCGCCTGCGCGCCGCCACGGATGATGATGGCGTCGTTGACGAGCGTGATGAAGCCCCAGCCCTGGCTTGCCAGCTCCTTGGCCTTCTCGAAGCTCGGCGCATAGCAGCCGGTGAGCTTGCCGGCCTTTTTCGCCGCCTTCATGATCTTGTCGAAGGCATCGACCACCACCTCGTTGTTCGGGTCGAGCTTGGCGCCCTTGAGCAAGGTGATCGACAGGTCCGAGGGACCGGCGAAGACGCCGTCAATGCCCGGCACGGCCAGGATGTCGTCGACCGCGGCGAGCGCCGCCGTGGTTTCGATCATCGCCAGCGTCACCGTCATCTTATTGGCCTGTTGCAGATATTCCTGCGGGCCGAGGCCGGTGAGCTGCTGGAACCGGTTGCCGCCCCAGGAACGGTCGCCGAGCGGCGGATATTTGGTCGCGGAGGCGAAGCGCTTGGCGTCGGCGACCGAATTGATCATCGGCGCGATGATGATCTCGGCGCCGACATCGAGCAGCCGGGCCGCGCCGCCGAAATCCTCCAGCGCGATGCGGACACCGGCCGGCTTGCCGGCATGGTTGACCGCCGAAATGCCGCGCATGGCGCCCATCAGGTCGATCGAGGAATGCTGCATGTCGAAGGTGACGGCGTCGAAGCCTTCGCGCGCGATGGCGTCGGCGATCAGCGGCTCGGGCATGCTCAGCCAGGCGGTGAACAGGCTCTCGCCGGCGCGCAGCCGCTCAGCCAGCGTGTAGGGTTTCGGCGTCTCGTGCATCAAATCCTCCCGAGGTTTTCATCGATTAAGTGGCCGGGATTGGATCGATCCGTCAACGCCAAGATGGCGCGCAGCAGCGATGTTTTCGGCCGGTTGTGCGCAGGCGTCCCGGCCCGCGGGCGGGACCACGCCCACGCTGGCAAAAACTTAACGCTTTTCAACCAAAATCCGGCCAATTGTCGCGTGAAGGTTCGTGATGCGTATCACCTTCGACCCCAAGTCCCGGGATCTCGGGCCGTTCGGCCGGACACCCTTCGACCCCTTTGCCGGCATGCACCAGACCATCAAGCCGAACCCCGACATCGCCTCGCGCGCGCCGACCATTCTCGTCTTCGATTCCGGCCTCGGCGGGCTCACCGTCCATCGCGAGATCGCCAAGGCGCGGCCCGACGCGCGCTTCATCTATTGCGCCGACGATGCCGCCTTTCCTTATGGCCGGCTCGATGAAGGCCATCTGATCGCCCGGGTCCTTGCCGTCATGGAGCGGCTGATCGCCGCCCACCGGCCGGACTGCGTGGTAATCGCCTGCAACACCGCCTCCACCCTGGTCATGCCGCATCTGCGCCAGCGCTTCGCCCTGCCCTTCGTCGGCACGGTGCCGGCGATCAAGCCGGCCTGCGAGCAATCGGTCTCGCGCCTGGTCAGCGTGCTCGCCACGCCCGGAACGGTCGCGCGCGACTATACAAGGGCGCTGATCGCCGAATTCGGTCTCGGCTGCGCCGTGACGCTGGTCGGCTCGCCTCACCTCGCAAGCCTCGCCGAGGCGGTGATGCGCGGCGAGCCCGCCGACGAAGCCGCGATAGCCGCCGAGATCGCGCCCTGCTTCGTCGTCGATGGCGGCCGGCGCACCGATTCGGTCGTGCTGGCCTGCACCCATTACCCACTGCTGGTCGAGACCTTCAGGCGCGCGGCGCCCTTCCCGGTGACCTGGATCGATCCCGCGCCGGCCATTGCGCGCCGGGTCGTGCAACTGCTTGGGCCGGCCCGTCACGCGGCCAATCGGCCGCCCGGCATGGCGCTGCTGACCGATGGCGGCGCCCTCGGCGCGCTGACCGCCGTCTTTTCCGGCTTCGGCCTCGGCGAAACCCTGGTCGATCCGCTGCCGCTTCATTGACATCGCCGGCCGGTGTCGTTATGGACGCCGCTTCTCGACGGATCGCTCTCGGGCGAACCGCTGGGATTTTGCGCACCCGCGATCGGGCTTCGGTCTGGTCTGTCGTGTTCTCTTTCAGGGAACAAGAGGAGGGCGCGTCTCCTATCGAACCAAAACGACAAGGGACACGCGATGTCGAAGCGTCACGCCGCCAAGTATAAAATTGACCGCCGGATGGGCCAGAATATCTGGGGTCGTCCGAAGAGCCCGGTCAACCGCCGCGAATATGGCCCGGGCCAGCACGGCCAGCGCCGCAAGAGCAAGCTCTCGGACTTCGGCACCCAGCTGAAGGCCAAGCAGAAGCTCAAGGGCTATTACGGCAACATTTCCGAGAAGCAGTTCCACGCGACCTATACCGAGGCCGTGCGGGTGAAGGGCGATACCGGTGAGAACCTGATCGGCCTGCTCGAGCGCCGCCTGGACGCGGTCGTCTATCGCGCCAAGTTCGTGCCGACCGTGTTCGCCGCGCGCCAGTTCGTCAACCACGGCCACATCAAGGTCAATGGTCGCCGCGTCAACATCCCGTCCTACAAGGTCAAGGTCGGCGACGTGATCGAGGTCAAGGAAGCCTCGCGCCAGATGATCCTGGTGATGGAAGCCGTCCAGTCCGGCGAGCGCGACGTTCCCGACTACCTGAGCGTCGACCACGGCAAGATGAGCGCCACCCTGGCCCGCATCCCGACCCTGTCGGAAGTGCCCTACGCGGTTCAGATGGAACCCTCGCTGGTCGTCGAATTCTATTCGCGCTGATCGGTTTCAGCGAACGAGACTGCAAAAAGGCCGCTCTTCGGAGCGGCCTTTTTCGTTTGAGATCATGTATCCGAAGCGACGACGAAACGGCCCGACGGACTGCAGGAAAAGCACTACGTCATCCCCAAGGCAAAGCAATTGCTTTGCCGGGGCGAGCGAAGCGAGGGAAGGGGATCCAGGGGCTGCAAGGCTGAAATCTCGACACTGCAAAATCCCGACCTGCAGTGCCTTCCGCGCCGGATCATGCGCTGAAAGCGCGGCCACGTGGCCCCTGGATCCCCTTCCCTCCTTCGCTGCGCTCAGTCGCCGGGGATGACGTATTGTGCCGCCTCACGGCGTCTCCCGATCGATCGGCCAGTGCTTGAACACATCCGTCGCCTCGCAGCGTGCCGCATGGGCCGCCAGCGCCGGGAAGGCGTCGGCCGGCACCGCGTCGGGAATGGTGAAGCGGATGAAACCCCAGGCGACCGCCGCCCCGATCGCGCCATGGGTCCAGGGCTCGGGGCCGGCCTTCCATTGATCGCAGGCGATGATGTCGAGAGCGGCGAGCGCCTCCTCGAGCTGCTCGCGCACCCGGTCGAGCCAGGGCTGGTAGCGGACCGCCTCGGGGCGCTTGCGCTCATATTCGATGCCGATCGCCTTTTCGCAGGCGACGATGGCAAGGCCCGTCGCGCGGAGATCGGCCAGGCGCGCGGCGGCCGCGGCCGGCCGCAGAGACCTGCCCGCGACATCTTCCAGATGCTGGATGATCAACTGCGATTCCATCAGCACCGTGCCGTCGGCGGCAACCAGCGACGGCGCCTTGATCAGCGGATTGATCGTCCGGAACCGGTCCATGTGCCGGAACACCGAAACCGACTGGTGTTCGAAGGAAACGCCGAGCAGCGTGCCGGCAATGGCCGCGCGCCGCACATAGGGACTGTCGAGCATACCGACGAGCAACATCGAAACCTCCTGCCGTTGCGGCGGAAGGTGAGCGAGAACGGAGCCGCGGGCAAATGGAGTGATCTGATCGGAGGATCACCGGATTTGATGGGTGGCGGGGCCCCCGCCCGCCCCAAGCGCGCTCACCAGGAGCGGCGCGGACCATCGTCGATATGGATCAGGCCGTTGCGATAGCGCTTCACGCCGCCGAGCTCGGGCCGCATGCGCAGGAAGGCGATGACCGCGGCGCCATTGCCGCTGACGCGGAAATCGGCCGCCCGGCAGTCCTTGTGATAGGAGCCGCGCCAGTCGTCGGTGCGGACGAAGCGGCCATTGCCGCGGTCGGTCGAGCGCACCAGGATCGGCCCGAAGCGCATGGCGACGTCGTTCAGCGCGCGCCGGACGACCGGCGGCAGGCAGGACAGCGGCACGCCGGGATCCGGCATGACCCGCTCGCCGGCAATGCCGGTATTGCGCTCGACGCCCGGCGTGCCGGGAAGGAAGCGCGGCCAGTCGCGCGCGCCGCCATCGGGCGGCAGGGCTGCGAGCACCGGCCCGCGCGCCGGGGTCGGCATCGAAACCACCGGCGGCGCCGCGGCGGGAAGCGTGCCGGCGGGTGCGGCGGGCATCGCCATGGTGGTCGCGGTGCCATGCGAGGCGAGCACGACAGGGCTGGATGTGGTCGACGCCAGCACCGGCGCCGCGGCCACGCTATTGGCCGGCACCGCCGCGCCGGCGGCCGGCGCCGCGACGGCAGCGGCGATGGCCGCCTCGCCGGCCGGCCGCGCCATGGGAACCGGAGCAGCGAAAGCGACCACGGTCGCCGGCAGCGCCGCCGCCTCCTGCGCGGCGGCCTCCTGGGCCGCCGCCGCGCGCGCGGCCGAGCGGGAGAAGGCGCCGGGAATGATGATGCGGTCGCGCGGCTCGTCGTCCGGCCAGACCTGCGCCGGCGCCGCGGCGACGGTGTCTTCGGCCGGCTGCTGCGGCGCCGGCATGGGCTGCGGCAGCGCGGCCATGCCGGCGGCGACCGCGGCCGGCGCCGAAGCCTGGGTGATCACCGCGCGCGGCGCGCCGGCCGGGCGCGGCAAGGGCAGCGGCGCCGCCAGCGCCGCCGTCTCCGGCTGCAACTGGCCGCTGGCCGCCGCCGGCGGCGGAGCGCCGCGCGGTGTCGGCGCGATGAAGGTCGGGGAGAGGAGATTGAGCGGCGCTCCGACACCGGAGGCCTGGCCTGTCTGAAAACCGAGGCCCTGCTGGGCGAGCGCCGCGCAGGGAACCCCAAGGGTCAGGCCCAACGTGACGGCGGCGACTTGCGATCGAAACAGGGCAGCTGTCATGTCGGTCGGGCGCTCTTAAGGCTTACGATCGCGCCATGCGCGATCCTGGGCTTTGCGAAGCGCCGGCCTGCGGCGCGCGACGGAGAGGAGGCCCTCGAAGCAGCGCCTCCGTTCTTGCTCCTGTCGCAATCGATTGTGGCGACTTCTGGGCAGCGCCTGGGCGACGGCCTCGCCGGCCGTCGAACGAAACCCGGCATCACGCCGGACGGCGCGCGCGATCAGCTCGCGACGTCGCGAACCGGAATGCCCTTGTTCTTCATCAGATCGAGCAGTTCGCCGGACTGGAACATCTCGCGGGTAATGTCGCAGCCGCCGATGAACTCGCCCTTGACATAGAGCTGCGGGATCGTCGGCCAGTTGGAATAATCCTTGATGCCCTGGCGGATATCGTCGGCATCGAGCACGTTGACGCCCTTGAAGGGAACGCCGAGGTAATCGAGAATCTGGACGACCTGGCCGGAAAACCCGCACATGGGGAATTGCGGCGTGCCCTTCATGAACAGCACGACGTCGCTGCCCTTCAGTTCGGCATCGATCTTGGCATGAGCCGGGTTGGTCTGCGCTTCCGTGGTCATGGCGTTCTCTCGCTCAACGATGAGACTTGATTGAAAATCAATGGGGTGCGCTGGTCGTCAGCGCAAGGGCATGCAGCACGCCGCCCATCTTCCCCTTCAGCGCCGCATAGACGATCTGGTGTTGCTGGACCCGCGACTTGCCGCGAAAGCTCTCCGAAACGACGGTCGCCGCGTAGTGATCGCCGTCACCGGCAAGGTCCTTGATCTCGACGGAAGCGTCGGGCAAGGCTTCCTTGATCATCTGCTCGATATCGGCCGCCGCCATCGGCATCGTCGTCGCTCCCTCTCAGGCCGCCTGCCCCATATAGGCCGGCAGCCACGACTCGAACCGCTCGGCCAAGTCCTTGATCAATATGGGTGCCTCGCCCGGGAGGGTCAACGCGGAGCCGCCCGTCGTACCCAGGCGCGTCAGCATGACGCCGGCGCCGGCGGCGCGTGCCGCCAGCCGGTCCATGTCGTCGGCCTTCACCGTCAGCGCGTAGCGCGCCTGATCCTCGCCGAACCAGAAGCCATGGGCCGGCACTTCGTCCGGCAGGCTGTCCACGGTGATGCCCATCTTGCCGGCGATCGCCATCTCGGCCAGCGCAACCAGCAGGCCGCCATCGGAAACGTCATGGCAGGCGGTCAGGAGCCCATCGGCGATCAGTCCGCGAATGAATTCGCCATGGCGGCGCTCCAGCGCCAGGTCGACCGGCGGCGGCGCGCCCTCCTCGCGGCCCAGGATGTCGCGCAGATAGACCGACTGGCCGAGCCAGCCGTCGGTATTGCCGAGCACGAAGACCTCTTCGCCGGCGGCCTGCAGCGCGACGCCGACGCTCTTGGTGAAGTCGTCGATGACGCCGACCGCGCCGATGGTCGGCGTCGGCAGGATCGCGCGCCCGAAAGTCTCGTTGTAGAGCGAGACATTGCCCGACACGACCGGGAAGTCGAGCGCCCGGCAGGCCTCCCCGATGCCCTGGATGCAGCCGACCAGCTGACCCATGATCTCGGGCCGCTCCGGATTGCCGAAATTGAGGTTGTCGGTGACCGCGAGCGGTGTGGCGCCGACCGCGGAGATGTTGCGATAGGCTTCCGCCACCGCCTGTTTGCCGCCTTCGGCCGGATCGGCCTCGCAATAGCGCGGCGTCACGTCGGCGGTCATGGCGAGCCCCTTCGGCCCATGCTCGATGCGCACCACGGCGGCATCGCCGCCCGGCCGCTGCACGGTATTGCCGAGAATGATCGAGTCATATTGCTCATAGACCCAGCGCTTGGAGGCAAGGTCCGGCATGCCCATCAGCTTGGCGAGCGCCGCACCGTTCGACAGGGGCGGCGTGATGCTGTCCGGCTCGATCACCGCCTGCGGCACGGTCGGCACATGCGGCCGGTCATAGAGCGGCGCTTCGTCGCCCAGTTCCTTGATCGGCAGGTCGGCCTTGACCTCGCCATGGTGCTTAACCACGAAGCGCAGCGTGTCGGTGGTGTGGCCGATGACGGCGAAATCGAGCCCCCATTTGCGGAAGATGGCCTTGGCCTGCTCTTCCTTTTCGGGCTTGAGCACCATGAGCATGCGCTCCTGGCTCTCCGACAGCATCATCTCATAGGCCGTCATGCCGGTTTCCCGGGTCGGCACGTTTTCCAGGTGCAGCTCGACGCCGAGATCGCCCTTGGCGCCCATTTCCACCGCCGAACAGGTCAGGCCCGCGGCCCCCATGTCCTGGATCGCGTTGACGCAGTCGAGCGCCATGATCTCGAGGCAGGCCTCCAGCAGCAGCTTTTCGGCGAAGGGGTCGCCGACCTGCACGGTCGGCCGCTTCTCCTCGGCGCCCTCGCCGAATTCGGCCGAGGCCATGGTGGCACCGTGAATGCCGTCGCGGCCGGTCTTGGAGCCGAGATAGACGATCGGCATGCCGACCCCGGTCGCCTTGGCGTAGAAGATGCCGTCGGTCCGGGCGAGGCCGACCGCCATGGCATTGACCAGGCAATTGCCGTCATAACGGGTATGGAACCCGACCAGGCCGCCGACGGTGGGCACGCCGAAGGAATTGCCGTAGCCGCCGACGCCGGCGACCACGCCCGACACCAGATGGCGGGTCTTGGGATGTTCGGGATCGCCGAAGCGCAGGGCGTTCAGGGCCGCGATCGGCCGAGCGCCCATGGTGAAGACGTCGCGCAGGATGCCTCCGACCCCGGTGCCCGCGCCCTGATAGGGCTCGATATAGCTCGGGTGGTTGTGGCTCTCCATCTTGAACACCGCGGCCAGGCCGTCGCCGATATCGATGACGCCGGCATTCTCGCCCGGCCCCTGGATCACCCAGGGCGCCTTGGTCGGCAGGGTCTTCAGGTGCAGGCGGCTCGACTTGTAGGAACAATGCTCGTTCCACATCGCCGAGAAGATGCCGAGTTCGGTAAAGGTCGGCTCGCGGCCGATCAGCGCCAGGATGCGCTGATATTCGTCCGGCTTCAGCCCATGGCTCGCCACCAGTTCCGGGGTGATCTTCGGCTCTGGAATGCTCTTGGGTTCGTTCGGGGTCATGCCGTCTTCCGCCGCGGGGCCAAGCTCATGCCGGCCGCGGATCTGGGCGTCGCCCGTCCTGCCTCCGGCTCAAGCGATGCAAGTAACCGCCGCGAACTCATTTCGCAACGGCGAAACGGTCTGCCATGCCGGGATCGAATGGGCCGCCCGCAATATCCCGGCGGAGCGCCGCGCCGCTTGTCAGGCGGTTTCCAGCGCCTCGGCCAGGCTCTCGAACAGCGCCCGCCCGTCGGTCGAGCCGATCGCCGGATCCACATGATTCTCCGGATGCGGCATCATGCCCAGCACCCGGCCATTGTCGGAGACGATGCCGGCGATGGCATTCATGGCGCCGTTGATATTGGCGGCCTGCGAGACCGTGCCGGCCGCGTCGCAATAACGGAACAGCACCCGGCCCTCCGCCTCCAGCCGCTTCAGCGTCTCGTCGTCGGCAATGTAATTGCCTTCGCCATGGGCCACCGGCACCTCGATGACCGCACCCGCATTGTAGCGCCGGGTGAACGGCGTGTTCGACGCCTCGACCCGCAGGTGAACGTTGCGGGCGATGAATTTCAGCGAGGAATTGCGCATCAGCGCGCCCGGCAAGAGGCCGGCCTCGCACAGGATCTGGAAGCCGTTGCAGACGCCGAGCACCAGCCCGCCCTTGGCGGCATGGGCTCTCACCGCGTCCATGATCGTGGCGCGCGCGGCGATCGCCCCGCAGCGCAGATAATCGCCATAGGAAAAACCGCCGGGCAGCACGACGAGGTCGGTGCCCGCGGGCAGCGCGGTGTCGCCGTGCCACACCAGGGCCGGCTTGACCCCCGAGGTCAGTTCCAGCGCATAGGCGATGTCGCGCTCGCGATTGGAGCCGGGGAAGACGATGACGGCGGCTTTCATCGGAAGTTCTCCTTCAGCGCGGACCCCTACCCGACCGGCGCGCCGACGTCAAAGCCGTGGTGCCGGCGGAGCGGCGGCCGCCTGCGGCGCGGTCGTCTGGATCACCTGGGTGGCGCCCTGCCCGTCCGGACGCGGCCCTTCCCTGATGTCGATACGGTCGAGGATCTGGTCGCGGTTGCGCCGGGCGAGCGCCCGGTCGGTCGAGAAGGACTGGACCGAGATCATCAGATTGCCGGCAAAGGCGAAGCCGCCGACCTGATAGATCACCGGTGAATGGGCATCGCGCCGGCGCTCGATCTCCACCGCGATGCCGGGCTGGCCCTTGAAGGTGGCGACCTGGCTCAGGATGATTCGATGGCGGGCGCCGTCGCCACGCGCCGAGGCCACCAGCTCGTTCAGTTCGTTGCGGCCCGGCATCTGCTCGGTGGCGATGCGCTCCAGCGCGGCGCGATCGGGCGAGCGCGTCTGGGTCGGCGTATAGGAGACCACCGCGAAGGCCGGGCTCGGGCAGGACAATTGCCGGCAGACATGGAAGGTCACCTGCTGCGGCGGCCGGTTCGGCCGCCGGAGCGCCCCGGACCGGATCAGCCATTTGTCCGGATCGATCGGCCGCTCGGAAATGCGCGAGGCGCCGGGCGCGATCGGCGTATTGGGGTCGACGGCGCGAAAGCCGGTCTGCGTGCCGGTCTGGGCACAGGCGCCGAGCGAAACGGCCAGGAGGGCGGCGAGCAGAGGCGCTTTCATGGGGATGTTCCAAGGCCCGACACGAGCCCGCCATTTTCCCATCGCGGCTCGCAGGCGTCCATGAGGAAATGCGAGGCGCAGGCGCGCAGGAGCCCGCGACGCGCGGTCAGAGGATCTCGATGCGGTAGTTCTCGATCACCGTATTGGCCAGCAGCTTGTCGCAGGCCGCCTTGATCGCAGCCTCGGCCGCGGCCTTGTCGGCGCCGTCGAGTTCGAGATCGAACACCTTGCCCTGGCGGACGCTGTCGATGCCGGCGACGCCGAGGCTCTTCAGCGCGCCTTCGATCGCCTTGCCCTGGGGATCCAGGACGCCGGTCTTCAGCGTGACGGTGACGCGGGCCTTCATCGCTTGGCACTCCTCGGCGGCTTGGCGGGATCAGGTCCCTCTAAACCGTGGAGCGCGCCGGATCAATGCGATCGCCGGTCCATTCGTCGCAAAAACCGTCGACGAGGTCGCGAACCTCAGCGCGCCGGCGCCGGCTTGCCGCCGATCTGGGCCGCCAGCATGACCACCGGCAGGAAGGCCTGCAGGTTGGCCCGGGCCATGGGCTCCCCGGCTGCCGTCGAGACCAGGCTGTAATGCCGCTCGCCGTCCGAGAACACCGAGGTCGCCAGATATTCGCGCCGACCGTCCGAATGGTTGATCGCCTTGATCGCGGTCTGCACCTTCGCCCTGGCGACCTCGCTTTCGGCGATCTCGATGAGATCCACGCTGAGAACCCGGCCGCCGCTGCCTTCGACCATCCGCCGGTTGATCGATTCGTTCTGGGCACGAAAGACCGCAAGGCTCGGCAGCGGCCCGTTCGGCTGCTGGCGATAGCTGGCGACCGAGCCTTGGCCGCAGCTGGCCGGGGCCGTGCAGCGATAGAATACCGTGCCGGTCGGCGCGACGCTGCGGTCCCAGCCGTCGACCCCCATGGCGACGCCCTGGGCACGCGCCGCGCCGCCGGACAAGGCCAGGGCGAGCGCGAGACACCCCGCGGCGGCAATCGAGAGCAAGGCACGATGCATGACTGTCTCCGGACTAGGTCCCGGCGCACGGCCGCGACATAAGGCACCTTGTCGGGGCAACGTTTCGGCCTGATCGCGCGGCATCGCCGCCGCTGAAACAGCGCCGGCCTTCGCGGCGGTCATTGCGCCAGAGTGAGCCTGCCCGGCGCGCCGCCCGCATCCGACGTCCGTCGCAGCCGGTCAGCACGCCGCGCGGGCTCCTGAAATTGCCGTGGGTTCGACAGGTTGGCGTCGGCGGCGGCCTTCACCGTCGTCTCGACGACCGCCGGCCGGGCGCCGATCACGACCACCACCCTGAGGCGGTCGCCCCAGGTTCTGGCAAGGACCGCGGCATGGGCGACACGCGCTTCGCCCTCGGTGCGCCGGATGGTCAGCGTGAAGCCGGTCAGTGCGCGATGGCGCAGCCGGTGGGCGGTGGCGGTCACCGGTCTTGGCATGCGCCGCGCGGCGATCGCGGCGGGAACCGAACGATTGGCCTCGGCCACCAGCCTGCGCCGCGTCTGATTGCCCGCCACCAGGACACGCGCGAGTTCGGACGGGTTGCGCAGGCTGCGCGTCAGGCTGCGGGCTTCCGCGCCGCGCGCCTCGAACACGGCGACCGCGACCTTGGCCGGGCAGGTTTCGGTCTCGCACATGCCGACCGCGCGCGGCACCACCGTGTCGCGGGTCAGCCAGATGCCGACCGGCACGAACATCCAGGGATTGCCGCCGCCCTCGCCGCCGCCGTCGACCGGCCGCAGGCCTTCGACGACCACCGGCGCATAGGCGCAGGAGGCGAGCATGGTCAACGCCGTCACTCCGGCGACCACCGCGCGCATCACCTGCCCATGAACGCCAAACGCCATTGCCGGTCTCTGAGCCCCCCGGGGTCCGGACATTGAAACGGGGACCGCGAGGCCCCCGTTCGACGATCGATCAGCCTGGCCGCGAGGCCGGCTTTACTGCACCAGGACCGGGCCGGTCGCCCGTTCGTTCTCGCCCATCACGCCGAGCCGCCGGGCGACCTCGGTATAGGCTTCGATCAGGCCGCCCATATCCTTGCGGAACCGGTCCTTGTCCAGCTTGTCGCTCGACTTGATGTCCCAGAGCCGGCACGAATCCGGGGAAATCTCGTCGGCGACGACGATGCGCATCAGGTCGTTTTCCCACAGGCGCCCGCATTCCATCTTGAAGTCGATGAGGCGGATGCCGGCGCCCAGGAACAGGCCGGACAGGAAGTCGTTGACCCGAATGGCCAGCGCGATGATGTCGTCGATCTCCTGGGGCGTCGCCCAGCCGAAGGCGGTGATGTGCTCTTCCGAGACCAGCGGATCGTTCAGCGCGTCGTTCTTGTAATAGAACTCGATGATCGAGCGCGGCAGCTGGGTGCCTTCCTCGATGCCGAGCCGGGTCGACAGCGAGCCGGCGGCGACATTGCGCACCACCACCTCGAGCGGAATGATCTCCACCTCGCGGATCAACTGCTCGCGCATGTTGAGCCGGCGGATGAAATGCGTGGGGACGCCGATATCGTTCAGCTTGAGGAAGATATATTCGGAGATGCGGTTGTTCAGCACGCCCTTGCCGTCGATGACCTCATGCTTCTTGGCATTGAAGGCCGTCGCGTCGTCCTTGAAGTGCTGGATCAGCGTTCCAGGTTCGGGCCCCTCGTACAAGACCTTGGCCTTGCCTTCGTAGATGCGGCGTCGGCGGCTCATTGGGATATACCGTGGCTTGAGGAAGTCCATCTCTCTCCGGGGCTCCGGGCTGCCGGTGACCCGCAGCGGGACGGGCGAGCGCTGGTCGCAATCGAGGGAATCGAAAGCGCGGGCGCTTTTTGCCCGCAAGTCTCTCCTATCCGATCGTGCGCCGCAGCACAACGACGCCACCCGTCCGGAATTCGCGACCTGCGACGCCTTTGCTCTCGCCAAAGTGGGGAGGCCGCGCCTATATGCAAGCCCGTGGGGTCAGCCCCCAGGCCATTCCGATGTCAAAGCAAGAGACCATTGCGCCATGAGCACTTTCGACAAACGCGAGGACGAGTTCGAAAAGCGATTCGCCCATGACGAGGAACTGCGCTTCAAGGCGACCGCCCGCCGCAACAAGCTGCTTGGCCTGTGGGCCGCTGAAAAGCTCGGCAAGAGCAGCGACGAGGCCGACGCCTATGCCAAGGAAGTCGTCCAGTCCGACTTCGAGGAAATCGGCGACCACGACGTGCTGCGCAAGGTCAAGGCCGACTTCGACAAGGCCGGCGTCGTCCAGTCCGAACATCAGATCCGCCGGACCATGGACGAGCTGATGGCGACCGCCATCGCCCAGATCAAGGCCGGCTGAAACCGCCGCACACGATGGCGTGACCGCCCCAGGCGCCGGCTGCGCGCTTTGCCGCAGACCACCCGGCCGGTGGACCGGCCGGCGCCAGGATGGGCCGGCATGAGATGCTTGCCGGCCAATGCCTTCGCGCTTCGGGAGCCGCCTATTGCGTCAGGCGCCCCGAAGCGACGGCTTTCTGGAACAGCGCGCTCATCGCGCTCGCGATGCCGTCGGTCGGGCTCACCTCGAAATAGAGGCCCGGCGACGCGCAGCTCTGCATCCGCGTGCCGATCGTGCTCTGGAACGGTGAGATCCAGGTGTTGTACCAGCTATTCGTCGGCAAAGGCAGATAGGTGGTGTAGAGCACCGCGATCTTGATGCCGCGGTTCTTGATGGCGGTGCAGCCGGCCGCGTTGATCGGCTCCTGGCAGCGCCCGCCCGTGGTCGTCCGGGTGCAGGTGGACGGGTAATAGGCATCCGCCACGCCGTCGGAGACGAAAAACAGCACTTTCTGCGGCGCCGCCGCCGTCGAGCCGTCCCCCGGGGCCGGTATCGCCAGGTTGACCGCCGCCAGCGTGCCGTTGAAATCCGTGCACTGGTCGTTGTTGTAACCCTGGTTCGGGATCGTCATCAGGTCGATCGCCGACGCCGCCGTCTTGGCGCTCGACAGGCTCGCCGTCAGGGTGGTGATCGTGGTGAAGCCGGTCTGCGTGCACGAGGCTCCGAACGTATAGATCGCCGCCCGGAACTGGTTCGGCACGGTCGACGACGAGGTTGCCGTATCCATCAATTGCTGGGTCGCCTGGCGCACCACGTCGATGCGCATGGTCACCCCGAGCTTCTTGGCCAGCGTGTAATAATTGCCCGTGGGATCGGACAGGTCGTGGCAGGCGAAGCCGCATTTGTCCGAGGTATTGGCGACCATGGTCGAGACATCGGCAGGCGTCGCGCCGATGCCCATTGACGGGGTGTTGTCGAGCAGCAGATAGAAATCGATATAGGCTGGCAGGTTCGAGGTGGCGGAGGACGAGCCGGTCACGGTCATCGTCTTGACCCCGGCCAGGCCCATGAACATGGTCGGCACGGCCGAGCTGTAGCTGACGACCGCGGTGCGTCCGAGACCGTTATCGGTGACCGTCGCATTGACAGTCGTGATCCCGCTGCGCGCCGGGCCGCCGGTCTGGGCATTGAACGCACTGACCGCGCTGACCTGGGCGGAAGCGGCGGTCGCGGTCAATGCCGCCTTGTTGACGGCGGCAAGGGCCGCCATGTCGGCGGCGGCATTGAGCTTGGCCCTCGCCTGGGCGGCGAGCCCGTAATCGACGGCGGCGCCGACGCAGAGCAGGATCGGCAGCAGAACGATGGCAAAGATGATCATGACCGCGCCATGGGTCTCGCCACGAAAGCGCGCAGCGATCGCACCGACCCGGCAGAGCGCGGGCAAGGCTGGAGCCGCCGGCGCGCTCGCGGCGCGAAACAGGCATGAGAGCAGGAGGCCAAAGCGTGACATGGCGGAAATCCAGCAGCCGACTGCCCCACTCCTAGTCAGCCGGCCTTTAAGAACCCCATAAAGTCACATTCAAAAAACCTGACAATTCACGTCAAATGCGCGCTATTTACCACTTGCTGCCAAGATGGTTTACGCAACGTAATTGAGACATCTCGCCTGCTCCCGGCCGGGGCGCGGACAAGCAAAGGGGCAGACGCCCGACGGACGCCTGCCCCACAACGATCGAGGAACCGCCGGGTGCGGCCCGCCGCCTGCCTCAGATCGACAAGCGCATCTGGCTGATCAGGTCGGTGATCGCCCGGAACGCCGAATTGATGCCGGCCGCCGAGGTCACCGGGAAATAGAAGGACTGGTTGCCCGCCGGCGGCGTCGCGCAGGCCTTCAGCAGGGCCTCGTCGCCATCGATGACGCGAATGGTGAACAGCGTGATGGCGCGCGGGCTGGCGTTCTTGATCGCGTCGCAGATCAGTTTCGAGCGTGCGTCGATGGACGACGACGAGGTGGTGAAGCGGTTCTCGGTATTCTCGCCATCGGTCAGCAGCACCATGAAGCGCAATACCTCCGGATCCGCGCTGCCGGTCTCGGTGAACGGGTTCTCCGCCGAAAGCGTCGCCAGTCCGAGCTGCATGCCGATGGTGACATTGGTATTGCCGGAGGGCTGCATCTTGTCGATGACGGCGCGCAGCGTATCGAAATTCGAGGTGAGCGGGTTCATCTGGGCAAGCGAGCCCGTGCCGCAGGCCGCGGCGCGATAACGCGTCGCGTCGTTGGTCGGCGTCGCGTCGTTGACGTCGTTCGGCTGATCGCGGTCGGTCAGGCAGCCGGACCAGTTCGCCTGGGTCGTGCGCAACTTGCTCGCCAGGTCCGCATTGTCGAAACGGATCCAGTTCGACGTGCGGAAGGCCGTTCCGACAGTGCCGGTGCCGATATTCACCTGGGTGTCGAACGGCACGATCGAAATGCGCACCTGCTCGGTGTTCAGGCGTATCGCCTCCATGTCGAGCAGGAACTGGCGCACCGCGATCTTGAGCTGGGTCATCTTGCCGCTCGAGCTCATCGAACCGGTATTGTCCAGCACCAGTGCGATTTCCATGCGCGGCGTCTTCCAGCGCGCCTGCGAGACCACGTTGACGGCCATGTTCTTGATGCCGATGAGGCCCCACATCTCGGTCGCCAGCGAGCTGTCGACCTCGACGCGGACGCTGTTGCCGTCCTTCACCACCCGGATCGCGCCGATCAGGCTGGTGCCGCGGGTCCCCAGATTGGCGTTGAGGGCGCGCTGCACCGCCGCGACCAGTTCGGCCTCGCTCATGCGGGTGGCGTTCTTGGCGGCGATCAGCGTCGCCGCGTCGACGGCAGCCTGCAGCTTGGCCCGCGCGGTCGAGGCGCGGCTGTAATCCAGCGCGCCGCCGATCATCGCCATGATCGGCACGATCGCCACGCAGAATATGATCAGCACATTGCCCCGTGCATCGGCGCGCAGGCGCCGGGCATGGGCCAGCGGCCCGCGCATCAGGCCGACCAGGCGGGCCGATGCGGCCGGCCTGCCCGGCTCACGGCCGCTGCCGAAATATGCACGCCAGGCGCCGAAAAGGGACATGACCGAACAATCCAGTGGGGCGTCCGCCAGCTATCCGGCGGCCCGCATCGCATGTCCGCTGTCCTACGTAATTACCCTTTAAGAAGCTCGTAAATCGATCGGCGAAAAACCACGCAATTCGATTCAATTTGGCGCAATCGGGCCAAGGCTGCGCGCATGGTTTACGTAAGGTGAGAAAATGGCGCCAAAAACGCGCCCTGCCCCGTCAGCTCTCGCCGGGGCGGGCCTTCGGCGCGATCGCGGCGAGCCGGTCGAGCGCCGCCGGAAGATCCGCCTCGACCTCGATGGCCGGCAGGATCACCACCTGATAGCCGCGCTCCGCCAGCCATTGCCGCTTCTCGGCGCGGTTTGCCGCCGCGTCCTCGCCTTGGCTCAGCGGCTCGAAATCGATCACCAGGCGCAGGTCGAACGACACGATGTCGGCGACATGCGGCCCGATCGGCACGGCGCGCCGGAAACCCCGGCCGGCGAAGCGCCGGTCCTTCATCATGGCCTCCCACAACAGCCGCTCGGCCTCGGTGGGGTTGCGCCGCAGGAGCCGGGCGATGCCGCGCACCGGCGCGGTGGCGCCGCTCTTGTCGGCGGCCGCCTGCTCCAGCATGGAGCGCAGCGTGTCGGCGCCGTCCTTGTCGAGCGAACCCGAACGCGCCGGCCCCCGGGCGCCCTCGGCAATGCCGGAAATGGCCCCGTGCAGCGTCGCCAGGTCCTGGCGCGACGGGTTCATCCGCTGGATGATATTGCGCAGATTGATCACCATGCTGTCGCGCTTTTCCGCCGGCCGGAAGAAGTCGACCCGGTCGAGCTCGCGTTCGAGCATGGCGTAGAAGGCGGCGAACTGGGCTTTCGCCGCCGGCGCCGAGCGCTCCATCATGGTGAACGGCAGCGCCGCGTCATGGGCCTGGCTGAACCATTCGTAACCGAGCACCAGCACGGCCTGGGCAAGATTGAGCGACGAGAAGTCCGGATTGACCGGATAGGTGAGGATCGCGTCGGCCAGCGCCACCTCCTCGGCCAGCAGCCCGTTGCGCTCGCGGCCGAAGATCACCCCGACGGTCTCGCCGCCGGCGATGCGCGGCCGCATGGCGGTGACCGCCTCGCGCGGCCCCAGCACCGGCTTGACCTGGCCGTGCATGCGGGCGGTGGCGGCATAAGCCAGCGTCAGGTCGGCGATCGCCTCGTCGAGCGAGCCGAACAGGTCGGCCTCGTCGAGGATCTTGTTGGCGCCCGAGGCGGCCGGATAGGCCTTGCCGTTCGGCCAGCCGTCGCGCGGCCGGACCAATCTCAGCCGCGCCATGCCGAAATTGGCCATGGCGCGGGCGGTCGTGCCGATATTCTCGGCCATTTGCGGCTCGACGAGAATGATGACGGGGCTGCCCTTTTCGCGGGCGAGACGGGTGATGTCGATACCGGGCATTGAGGTCTTTCGATCGGACGGACGGCGCGAGCCTATAAACGGGAATGGCCGCGATGTCGCGCCGCGCCGCAACACAGGCCATAGCCCATACGAGAATTTCGGGCTAAGAGGCACGCGCCAGTCACGGGAGCGCTGGATCTTTCGGGCGCATGTCCGGATGCACCGTGGCTGAGTCCTCCTCCGCTATGCGCTCTCAAGGCCGACCCATGTCGAAGATCAAGGTCGCGGGTACAGTTGTCGAACTCGACGGCGACGAGATGACCCGCATCATCTGGGACCTCATCAAGAAGAAGCTCATCCACCCCTATCTGGATGTGAATCTCGAATATTACGATCTGAGTGTCGAGCACCGCGACGCCACCAATGATCAGGTCACGATCGACTCGGCCAATGCGATCAAGAAGCATGGCGTCGGCGTCAAATGCGCCACCATCACGCCGGACGAAGCGCGCGTGCAGGAATTCGGCCTGAAGGACATGTGGAAGTCGCCCAACGGCACCATCCGCAACATCCTCGGCGGCGTCATCTTCCGCGAGCCGATCATCTGCAAGAACGTGCCGCGCCTGGTGCCGGGCTGGACCCAGCCGATCATCGTCGGCCGCCACGCCTATGGCGACCAGTACCGCGCCACCGACTTCAAGTTCCCCGGCAAGGGCACGCTGACGATCAAATTCGTCGGCGAGGACGGCAACGTCATCGAGCGCGAAGTGTTCAAGGCGCCGGGCGCCGGCGTCGCGCTGTCGATGTACAACCTCGACGAATCGATCAAGGATTTCGCCCGGGCCTCGTTCAATTACGGCCTGCAGCGCAATTACCCGGTCTATCTGTCGACCAAGAACACCATTCTCAAGGTCTATGACGGGCGCTTCAAGGACATCTTCCAGGAGATCTTCGACGCCGAGTTCAAGGCCGAGTTCGACAAGCGCAAGATCACCTACGAGCACCGCCTGATCGACGACATGGTGGCCGCTTCGCTGAAGTGGTCCGGCGGCTATGTCTGGGCGTGCAAGAACTATGACGGCGACGTCCAGTCCGACATCGTGGCCCAGGGCTTCGGCTCGCTCGGCCTGATGACCTCGGTGCTGCTGACCCCCGACGGCAAGACCGTCGAGGCCGAAGCCGCCCACGGCACGGTGACCCGCCACTACCGCGAGCACCAGAAGGGCAAGGAGACCTCGACCAATTCGATCGCCTCCATCTTCGCCTGGACCCGTGGCCTCGCCCACCGCGCCAAGCTCGACGACAACGCCCAGCTGAAGCGTTTCGCCGACGAACTGGAAAAGGTCTGCGTCGACACGGTGGAAGCCGGCGACATGACCAAGGACCTCGCCTTGCTTGTTGGCGCCGACCAGAAGTGGCTCTCGACCACCGGCTTCCTCGACAAGGTCTCCGACAACCTGTCGGCCGCCATGGGCAAGTGGAACTGACATCCCCGACCTCGCGCCCCGGCGCGACCTGACGGCGAAGCCCGGCGGATGGCGACATCCGCCGGGCTTTTGTTTGTGGTGCACGGCGGCGACGCGTTTCTCTTGCCAGACTGCAGAATCGACCCTCTCCCAAAGGGAGAGGGTGGCGCCGTCAGGCGCCGGGTGAGGGGTCGTCCATTTCCGGAGAAGGCTCTTTGCGGCGCGCGCGTGGGGCCAGTTCTGAGCGCTCACGCCCCTACCCGGCAGCTGACGCTGCCACCCTCTCCCTTTGGGAGAGGGTCGATTCAGCGCCATTTCTCTCGCCGTGGTCCGCGCCCTCAAAGCACGCCTCATGCATCCCGGAGCCTGAACTGTGTGAATACCGTCGTCGCGGTAGCACGCGCTGGCACATTCGCCTTGCGCCTCATTTGCGCCGAACCCACATCGTCTGATCGAAACATCGGCCCGGCGAAGCGCCGGGCTTTGTCGTTTCGCAACGCGATGGGGTAAGGCATGAATTTTCCTGGCGGCGAAGACCCGTTGCTCTGGCTGGAGGAGATCCACGGCACGCGGGCGACGGCCTGGGTCGACCAGGAGAATGCACGCACCGACAAGGCCTTCCGCGACGCCGGCTTCGAGGCCGATGTCGCCACCGCGCTGACCATTCTGAACGCCCATGACAAGATCCCCTTCGTCGCGCGGGTCGGCGACCACCTCTACAATCTCTGGCAGGACGAGACGCATAAGCGCGGCCTGTGGCGGCGCACGACGCTCGCGAGCTATCGCACCGAACGCCCCGACTGGGACGTGCTTCTCGACCTGGACGCGCTCGGCGCGGCCGAGGGCAAGTCCTGGGCCTATGGCGGCGCGGAACTGTCGCCCGACCGCAGCCGCGCGCTGATCCGCCTGTCGGCCGATGGGTCGGACGCCGCCGAGACCCGTGAATTCGACCTGGCGACACGCCGCTTCGTCGACGGCGGCTTCCTGATTCCGGCATCGAAAGGCCAGGTGAGCTGGCAGGACGCCGATACGCTGCTGATCTCGGCGGCCATCGGCGCGGCGAATGTCACGCGGGCGGGTTATGGCCGCACCGTCAGGCGCTGGCGACGCGGCGCGCCGATCGAAACCGCGGAGACGATCTTTTCGGTCGAGGAACAGGATGTCGCCGCCTGGTTCTACGTTCAGCATCGTCCCGGCCATGAATATGTGTCGTTCACCCGGATGATCGATTTCACCCGCACCGAGACCTTCGTCGAGCGGCGGGGCCGGCCGCGTGTCCGGCTGGACCTGCCCGAAGAGGTCTCGCTGTCGATCTATGCGCGTCGCCTCATCGTCGAACCCAAGCGCGACTGGGCGGTGAACGGCGCCGTCGTCCCGGCCGGCGCCCTGGCGGTCTTCGATCTCGCACGGTTCATCGACGGCGACCGCGCCTTCGCCGTCCTCTTCACGCCGACGCCGACCCGCGCGCTGCAGCAATGGATCGAGACCCGCCACGGCGTGGTGCTCGACATTCTCGACCAGGTGCGCAGCCGCCTGGTGCTGGTTCGCCCCCAGGGCGAAGGCTGGGTCGAGGAACCGATCGACGGGCTCCCCGACAATGCCGCCATTTCGATCGCCCCGCTCGGCGGCGAGAACGATCCGGATCTCGGCACCGACATCATGCTGACGACCATGGCCTTCGACCGGCCGCCGACCCTGTCATTATGGACCGGCGCCGGCGCGCCGGCCGTGCTCAAGCAGGCCCCGCACCGCTTCGACGCCGCGGGCATCGAGGTCCGGCAACACCATGCGACCGCCGCTGATGGCACGCGCATTCCCTATTTCCTGGTCGGCCGCGCGCTGGGCTCCGGCGAACCCCGCCCGACTTTGCTGAGCGGCTACGGCGGCTTCGAGATCGCGGTCACGCCGAGCTATCCGAGCCTTGCCGGCAAGCTCTGGCTGGAGCGCGGCCATCTGCTGGCGGTCGCCAATATCCGGGGCGGCGGCGAATTCGGCGCGCGCTGGCATCAGGCGGCAAGGCGCGCCACCAAACATGTCTCGCATGACGACTTCGCCGCCGTCGCCCGCCATCTCGCCGAAACCGGGGTGACGAATCCGGCCAGACTCGCGGCGCGCGGCGGCAGCAATGGCGGCCTGCTCGTCGGCAATATGCTGACCCGCTACCCGGAACTGTTCGGCGCGATCTGGTGCGAAGTGCCGCTGCTCGACATGGCGCGCTACACCAAGCTGCTCGCCGGGCAGAGCTGGATCGCCGAATATGGCGATCCCGACGATCCCGCCGAATGGGCCTTCATCCGCGACTTCTCGCCCTACCATCTGGTGGCCGAGGGCAAGTCCTATCCGCCGGCCTTGATCACCACCAACCGCACCGATGACCGGGTCCATCCCGGCCATGCGCGCAAGATGGCGGCGCGGCTGGAAGAGGTGGGCGCGCCGGTCTGGCTGCGCGAGACGGTTGCCGGCGGCCATAGCGGCGCGGTCGATTCGCAGACCATCGCGGCCACCACCGCGCTCGGCTTCTCGTTCCTGCGCCACACCATCGCGGCCGAAACCAAGGGCTGAGCGGGCGGGCGATCAGCCCCGCTCATTCCTGCAATCACTTTTCGGCGATGGACGACGGGCGTGAAAGCACGGCATTGGAGGCTCCGGAGGAAAAGCCCATGCCCGTGACCATTCGCCCGCTGACACCGTCCGATCGCGCCCAGTGGGAGCCGCTCTGGCGCGGCTACCAGACCTTTTACAAGACCGACATTCCCCAGGCGACCACCGACGTCACCTGGGCCCGTTTCCATGACGCCGCCGAACCGATGGCCGCCTTCGGCGCCTTCGACGGCGACCGCATGGTCGGCATCGTCCACACCATCCTGCACCGCTCGACCTGGACCACCGGCGACTATTGCTACCTGCAGGACCTGTTCGTCGACCCGGCGGTGCGCGGCACCGGCGCCGGCCGGGCGCTGATCGAGACGGTCTATGCCTTCGCCCAGTCCAAGGGCGCCAGCCGCGTGCATTGGCTGACCCACGAGACCAACGACCACGCCATGCTGCTCTACAACCGGATCGCCGACAAATCCGGTTTCATTCAGTACCGCAAGGTGCTTTGAACCCAAGCAAAGGCGCGCGAATAGCGAACGGCCAGTAGCCGCCACCGTGACGCGCGCACCCTCGCCCACGTCTCGTGGGAGAGGGTGGCCGCGGCAGCGGCCGGGTGAGGGTCGTTGCGTCGGTGCGACCCGTGCATTCCGATCGCCGGCAACGGGCCGAGCCCTGATCGCGAGGCCCTAGCAATCCAAACGTAGCCCATCACCTCGATCCGAGATGCGCGTCACGCGATGACGCAACCACCCTCACCCGGGTCCTCCGGACCCACCCTCTCCCGCGCAGACGCGGGCGAGGGTTGACGCGCACCGCTGGCCGCGTCCACTCGCGATCGGCGCCTCACGCCGCCGCGAGCGCGGCCTCGATCGCGGCGAGGGCTTCCTCGGTCTTGGAACCATCCGGGCCGCCGGCCTGGGCCATATCGGGCCGCCCGCCGCCGCCCTTGCCGCCGAGCGCCTCCGAGCCAAGCTTGACCAGATCGACGGCATTGAACTTCGCCGTGAGATCCGCTGTCACGCCAACCACGATCCCGCCCTTGCCGTCAGGCGCATTGTTGGCGATCGCGACGACACCGGACCCGACCTTGGCCTTGGCCTCGTCGACAAGTCCCTTCAGGTCCTTCGCCTCGACGGACACGGACAAACGGAAGTATTTCACCCCCGCGACGTCCTTGATGTTGGACCCGCCTTCGGAGCCTCCGCCGCCCATGGCGAGCTTCTTTTTCGCCTCGGACAGCTCGCGCTCCAGGCGCTTGCGGTCCTCGATCAGGGTTTCCAAGCGCGACTCGACATCGACGATGGGCGCCTTCATCAGGCCGGCCACCGCTTCGAGCTTCTTCGCCTGCTGGCTCAGATGATGGCGAGCGGCCGTGCCGGTCATCGCCTCGAGCCGGCGCACGCCGGCCGCGACCGCGCCTTCGCCGACCACCGAGATCAGGCCGATATCGCCGGTGCGCGCCACATGAGTGCCGCCGCAGAGTTCGACCGACCAGCCCGAGGCATTCGATCCCTCCGGCGTCAGGCCCATCGAGACGACCCGGACCTCGTCGCCATATTTCTCGCCGAACAGCGCGCGGGCGCCCGAGGCGATGGCGTCGTCGACGCCCATCAGCCGGGTGACGACCGGGGTATTCTCCAGGAGCACGCGATTGGCGATGTCCTCGACGCGCGCGAGTTCCTCGCCGCTGATGGGCTTGGGATGCGAGAAGTCGAAGCGCAGCCGGTCGGGCGAGACCAGCGAGCCCTTCTGCGCGACATGATCACCGAGCACCTGACGCAGCGCCTCGTGCAGTAGGTGGGTCGCCGAATGGTTGGCCCGGATGGCGCTGCGCCTGCCGTGATCGACATCGAGTTGCAGGGCGAGACCAGGCTTCAGCGTCCCCTCCTCCACGGTCACGACGTGGATGAAGAGGTCGCCGAGCTTCTTCTGGGTGTCGGTGACGCGGGCGCGCACGCCGTCGCCGGTCAACACGCCGCGGTCGCCCTGCTGGCCGCCGGACTCGCCGTAGAACGGCGTCTGGTTGAGAATGACCAGGCCCGCCTCGCCCGCCTTCAGCTCGGCAACCTCGGCGCCGTCCTTCAGCACAGCCAGAACCTGGCCTTCCGCCGTCTCGGTGTCGTAACCGAGGAAGTCGGTGGCGCCGGTCTTTTCCTTGATGCCGAACCAGACCGTGTCGGTGGCGGCTTCGCCGGACCCCGCCCAGGCGGCGCGCGCCTTGTCCTTCTGCAGCTTCATGGCGGCGTCGAAGGCAGCCGTGTCGACCACGATGCCGCGCGGCCTGAGCGCGTCCTGCGTCAGGTCGAGCGGGAAGCCATAGGTGTCGTAGAGCGTGAAGGCGGTGTCGCCGGAGAACACCGCGCCCTCGCCGAGCGCCTTGGACTCGTCGTCGAGAATGGTCAGGCCGCGCTCCAGCGTCTTGCGGAAGCGGGTTTCCTCGAGTTCCAGCGTCTCCGAGATCAGGCCCTCGGCGCGCACCAGCTCAGGGTAGGCCTGGCCCATCTCGCGCACCAGCACGGGAACCAGCTTGTGCAGCAGCGGCTCCTTGGCACCCAGCAGCGAGGCATGGCGCATGGCCCGGCGCATGATGCGCCGCGCGACATAGCCGCGGCCCTCATTCGACGGCAATACGCCGTCGGCGACCAGGAAGGAAGCGGCGCGCAGATGGTCGGCGATCACCCGGTGCGAGACCTTGAACGGGCCGTCCGGCTCGACGCCGGTGGCGACCGCGCTGGCGCCGATCAGCGCGCGCATCAGGTCGATCTCGTAATTGTCATGGGTGCCCTGGAGCACGGCGGAAATACGCTCCAGGCCCATGCCGGTATCGATCGAGGGACGCGGCAGCACCAGGCGCTCGCCGCCCGGCAGCTCCTCATACTGCATGAAGACCAGGTTCCAGATCTCGATGAACCGGTCGCCGTCCTGCTCGGCCGAGCCCGGCGGGCCGCCCCAGATCTTGTCGCCGTGATCGTAGAAGATCTCCGAACAGGGGCCGCAGGGGCCGGTATCGCCCATGCGCCAGAAATTGTCCGAGGTCGGGATGCGGATGATCTTGGAATCCGGCAGGCCGGCGATCTTCTTCCACAGCTGGAAGGCGTCGTCGTCCTCGGAATAGACGGTGACCAGCAGCCGCTCGACCGGCAGCTCGTATTCCTTGGTGATCAGGTTCCAGGCGAGTTCGATCGCGCGGTCCTTGAAATAGTCGCCGAAGGAGAAATTGCCGAGCATCTCGAAAAAGGTGTGATGCCGGGCGGTATAGCCGACATTGTCGAGATCATTGTGCTTGCCGCCGGCACGCACGCATTTCTGCGCGGTGGTGGCGCGCGAATAGGGCCGCTTCTCGACGCCGGTGAAGACGTTCTTGAACTGCACCATGCCGGAATTGGCGAACATCAGCGTCGGATCGTTGCGCGGCACGAGCGGCGAACTGTCGACGACCGCATGGCCGTTCTTGGCGAAGAAATCGAGGAAGGTCTTGCGGATCTGATTGACGCCGGTCATGGCCCGAACTGAGTGTTGGGACGGGAAGCGCCGTCCGATGTCGCATTGGCCGGTGTTTCTAGAGCATTTTCACCACAAGAGGGAACCAGGATTTGCTCATGGCTCGGCGCCGGCCCGATCGAGGGCGGTTCCAGCCCGGCCGGATCGCCTCTTGCGACCTTTCCCGGCCGGCCTCCGCCGGCCCGGGCACGGTGCATCCGAGCCCATGAGGCTTCCTCGGCGAGCAGACATGAAAAAGGCCGGGCGAACCCGGCCTTGATCGCATTCACGAGAACGGCGGCGAACTGTCACGCCGGCTCTTCTCCGTCCGCATCCGACTCGACCTCGCCCAGGATCTTCTCGGCGATCAGCCCGGAATTCTGCCGGATCGCCGCTTCGATCTTGGCCGACATGTCGGGGTTCTGTTTCAGGAAGGTCTTGGCGTTTTCACGGCCCTGGCCGAGCCGCTGGCTGTCATAGGAGAACCAGGCACCCGACTTCTCGACCACGCCGGCCTTGACGCCGAGGTCGATGAGCTCGCCCATCTTCGAGACGCCCTCGCCATACATGATGTCGAATTCGACCTGCTTGAACGGCGGCGCCAGCTTGTTCTTCACCACCTTGACGCGGGTCTGGTTGCCGACCACTTCCTCGCGCTCCTTGATCGCGCCGATGCGGCGGATATCCAGGCGCATGGAGGCATAGAATTTCAGCGCATTGCCGCCGGTGGTCACTTCGGGCGAACCATACATCACGCCGATCTTCATGCGGATCTGGTTGATGAAGATGACCATGGTGTTGGATTTCGAGATCGAGGCGGTCAGCTTGCGCAGCGCCTGGCTCATCAGGCGGGCCTGCATGCCCGGCTGATTGTCGCCCATCTCGCCTTCGAGTTCGGCCCGCGGCGTGAGCGCCGCCACCGAATCGACCACCACGATGTCGATCGCGCCCGAGCGGACCAGCGTGTCGCAGATCTCCAATGCCTGCTCGCCGGCATCGGGCTGGGAGATCAGCAGCTCGTCGAGATTGACCCCGAGCTTGCGGGCATAGACCGGATCGAGCGCATGTTCCGCATCGATGAAGGCGCAGGTGCCGCCGCGCTTCTGGCCCTCGGCAATGGTGTGCAGCGCCAGCGTCGTCTTGCCCGACGATTCCGGCCCGAAAATCTCGACGACCCGGCCGCGCGGCAGGCCGCCGATGCCGAGCGCGATGTCGAGCCCGAGCGAGCCGGTCGAGATCGTCTCGATCTCGATCGACTTGTCGCTCTTGCCGAGCCGCATGATCGAACCCTTGCCGAAGGCCCGCTCGATCTGGGACAGGGCGGCGTCGAGCGCTTTGGTTTTATCCATGGAAGAACCTTCAACGAGTCGCAGTGCGGCCTGACTCATGGCGTGCGCTCCTTCGTGCGGCAAGGGGTATGGCTGGAATCCGTCGATGAATCGACCGTACACGGTTTGTTCTTAACAACAAGTTCTTTTTTTGTTCTCACGGAAAAGATCGCCGTCGCCGGATCATGCCACAGCCATCCACCATCAAGGCGCTGTGCCGCGGCACCGCCTGCTTCAGGCCCGAAGGACGGCCAGGCCCGATGACGACGTCGCGGCGGTCGTGCGGCAGGGCCGGCAAGCCGCCGTCCAGGCCGGCATGCCGGAGACGGAAGAGTCCGCGACCGGACGTCCGCGAAAATGCGCCGCCCGCGTTCGCGCCGCCTGACTGAACACGAAGGTGAAGACCCGGCCGGCAACCGCATTGCCCAGCGCATCCGTGAAAGGCAGCGGCGTGCAGCGGCGCAGCGCTTCCACAATGGCGGCGGCGACCTGCTCCCGGTCGCCGCCGGCCTCGAAGGCCTGATAGGTCACGGCCGGCCTGCCGATCACGCCGCCCCAGCGGTTGAAGCTCATTCTGATGGTGACCGTGTAGGACCGCGTCACCTGCGGCGTGCTGAAACAGGCGCGCAGCGACGGGCCGATCTCTCTGAGCGTATTGATCTTCGGCCTGCTGTCGGCGGGCGCCGATGGCTGTGCATGGGCAGGTCCCGCCGCGCCCTGGCAAGCAAGCCAGGCGGCCATCGGCGCGAGGAAGATCCAAGCCCTCATCGACATCGCCTCATTCGCCCCCGACAAGAAACTCATGCCGCCGTTCCACCGGCCGGCCCCAGCCCCCCACGGGAGCGAATACCGGCGTCACGTCACATCCGGTCCCACCCGCGTCTCGGAGTGCCGCCCCGAACGAGGGACCGGATCACGCCTGCAATGCCTGAGCCGCGGCGTCCCGCGCAATCCGCCGACGAAAAGCACGAGCCCCCGGAGCCGTCATAGTCCCCCGCATTTGCGCACGAGATCAATGTGATTTTTGACTGCCCATGCCGCGCGGCTGCCATGACGGGCCGGTCATCGCGCGGATTTCCCTTGGCCTCGCGGCTTCCGCCCCGTACCCGGAATGAGCGGGCGGGCGGATGGGCTGCCGGGCATGCGGAGCGATCGAGTGACGGTTGAGACAGCGAAGTCCGCGCGGCCGGCGGAGACATCCTCGACCCTCGCCATCGGCTTCGTGCTGCTGTCCGGCCTGCTCTACGTGTTCGGCTATTCGCTGTCGAAGACGCTGGTCAACACCTATGGGCTCACCGCCCTGCAGGTCACCTTCCTGCGCTGCGCCCTGGTCCTGGCCGTCAGCCTCGCCGCCATGCCATGGCCGGCGAGCGGCGTCACCTGGGCGCGTCTGTTGCGGCCGCAGCGCGCCTGGGAACAACGGGCGGCGGCCGCAGCCCTGGTCGCCTCGAACGTCCTGGCGGTGCTGGCCTACAGCATGATGCCGGTGACCGCCGCCTCGGCGCTCGGCTTCACCGCGCCGCTCCTGCTGACCGCGCTCGGCGGCCTCGTCCTGCGCGAGCGCATTTCGCTTGGCCGCGGTCTTGGCGCGGCCCTCGGCTTTACCGGAATGCTGCTGATCGTCAGGCCGGATGTGAGTGCGGCTTCGCTCGGCATCGCCGCCTCGCTCGGCGCAGCGACGGCCTATGCCGGCTATCAATTGCTGGTGCGCCGCCTGCGCGCGGTCGCATCGAGCGTCGACACCGCCATGCAGGTCGCGCTGGTCGGCGTCGTCCTGCTGGCCGTCACCATGATCTGGTTCTGGCGTGCGATCGGGCTCGAAGCCTTCGGCGTGGTCGCCCTCTTCACGTTGGTCCAGACCGCGGCGCTCGCCAGCATCGCGGCGGCGCTCCGCCGAAGCGAAGCCTCGCGGCTCGCCCCCTGGCAGTTTTTCGGCCTTATCTGGGCCATGCTCATGGACGCGGTCATGTTCGCGGCCTGGCCCTCGATCGGTTCGCTGGCCGGCGGCGCGCTCATCGTCGCCGGCGGATTGCTGGCCCAGGGCGGCCTTGCGCGCATGCGCCTGCCGCGCTGAAGCAGAGGGCCGCCCCCGCTCCCGCCACGGCGCACCTGGCTCGAGCGGCTTTTCCGGCCGCCGCAAGATTGGCTCCGCCGCGAACGCGCGCTCCGTCGAGACCGAGGGGCTCGGCCGCAACCTGTGCTCGCCGGTCGGTCACGCCACCTGCGCGGCCCGCCTCAGGAAGCGCCGGCGTATCAGCCACCATTGAATGGCAATGGTCAGGCAGCCGCCGAGCGCCATGCTGCCGAGCAGCGGCAGCGTCTTTCGCATCGCCTGCGCCGAACCCATGGTCTTGACGTCGAGGCCGATCGCCGCCGCGCAGAGGGCGATGACGATGCCGGCCATGATCAGCGCGGCCAGGTCGAGCGGGCGCGGTCCCGATCCCAGGCCATAACACAAGGCCAGCACGACGACCGCCACCAGCGCGAAAAACGGGATGGCCATGAAGGCCAGGATATATTCCATGTCGCCACGGGCCATCTCCGCGGCGATCTGGACCACCAGGCTGCCGCCAAAGGCCGACAGAAGGAAGGCGAAGAAGAACAGCAAGGCGGTTTTCATCGTGGCCCGATCCTCGTTCAGTCCTGCGCGCGCCATGACCACGGCCCTCTGGCCCGTTTCGGATGACCGTGCAGGGCCTTACGCTGCGGCAGTAAGGCGTTCACGGCAAGCCTGAAACCGCCAGCGCAAGGGTTCGCGCTTTGCCGGATGCGACGGCGCCCTCCCCCTCCTCACACATCACGCCGCTTCAGTACCGGCCCCTCGGCAGGCGTCGCCTGGGGGTCCATCGCCGTGCGTACAAACGTCTCCATGCCCTAGGGGCACGGCCGCACCCGCCTTCGCCCTGCCCGCCCGCTGCCTCTCAGATCTGACGCAGCTTCATAGCTTAGGTCAGACGCCATAGCGCTCTTGGCGTTCAGCTCTTTCAGAATGGATACGCTGACTTCGACCAAGTGGCTATTTGAGATGAGGGGAAATGCCAGCACGAATGCACCGCAATCTGGCGCAGCCAATGTCAAACCGCGTGAATTGTTTTCGTCGCGAGTAACATCGGAGAGACCACGAGATTTTCTCTTGTCACCTCACTGCATGCACTCACGCCGATGATGTCGATGCGCGATCGCAATAGCGCACAATGACCGCTTTATCTTCTCCACATCATCACTCGCCGTCGAGCGTCGATCGCTCGCGGACCTGCATGCGCATCGACAACAAAAAATCAGCCGCGGGTGCGACACATGTATTTGCAGATATCTGGTCAGCGGCAAACCGCAGTTTCGCGGCAAGACTCTGGTTTGGCGGAGCTGGATCAACAGGTGAATCATGCCTCGGCCAACGATCAGATCTCCGCGCCGGCCGCGCGACAGATGGCGCCAAAAGCACGCCGCAAGCAACTCATCGGCGCATCGATCGGCAATGTTCTGGAGGCGTACGATTTCATCGTCTACGCGTTCCTCGCAACGGCCATCGCACGAAATTTCTTCCCAAGTGACAGCGAACTCGCCGGGCTGCTCGCCTCCTTCGGCGCATTCGGCGTAGGATTCCTCGCGCGTCCCCTCGGGGCCCTGATCATCGGTCGCATTGGCGATAAAAAGGGTCGGAAGACCGTCCTGATGATCACGATCTTCGGCATGGCGCTGGGCACGATCGGCATCGGCATTCTCCCGGGCTACGCGACCATGGGAATTTATGCGCCGGTGCTTTTGGTGCTGCTTCGCCTGATTCAAGGCCTCAGCATGGGTGGTGAATGGGGTGGCGCGACCGCATTCATCGTCGAATCCGCCGCCTCGGGCAAAAGAGGCCTGTTCAGCAGCATCGGGCAAGCATCATTCGCCGCAGCTTATTTGCTCGGCAGCACGGTCGTCGCGATCGTGACCGCCTCCTTTACTGCCGAGCAGGTCACCGATTGGGCGTGGCGCATTCCGTTCCTCATTGGAGGGATGCTCCTTCCCGTCGGCATCTATCTGCGGCGGGCCTTGGAGGAGACCCCCGTCTTCGCTGCCGCCAAGACGGAGGCGACATCCCCGGATCTGGCTGTCTCGTCGGCGGTCGCGATGGTGTCGAAAGCCTTCGGCTTCACCATCCTGTGGACAGTGTCGTACTACATCATGCTTAGTTATATGCCGACGTTCCTGACGCGTTACGCCGGACTGACGCAGACCCAAGCGCTGACCTGCAACGCGATCGCAATCTTCGTGCTGGTACTGGCAACTCCCTTGTTTGGTGCTTTATCGGACAAAGTCGGACGAAAGCCGCTTCTCCTCATTGGCTGCCTGGCCTTCATCGCCCTGCCTTATCCCCTGTTCGCATTGATGCTGTCCAAACCCGGATTTGCCGCGATCCTGGCGATATTGATCGTGTTCAATGTTTTCGTCGGCGCGCTCTCGGGCGCAGCGCCGGCAGCACTCGCAGAGTTGTTTCCCACCCGCGCACGCACGACACTCATGTCGATCGGCTACAGCACTTCGGCCGCAATATTCGGCGGCTTTGCACCCTTCATCGCCACTTCGCTGATCAGCATGACGGGATCGCCGATTTCCCCGGTTTATTATCTCGTTGCGGCCGGGGTCGCGTCCGGCATTGCCGTGCTCACGTTTCGAGAGACCGCCCACGACCGATTGCGGTAGCTGGCCGCACATCCAGGTCTCTCGCCCATGCGGCCCCCACGGTGACCGACCAGCACGTCGCGACGAGGAAACCCAGGCACTCACGCCTGCCTCCGCTGGAGACCGCTCAGTCCCTGACACCGCCGCGCGAATAGCGCAGCCCATTTCGGCCAGCAAACCGCACTCAACTGGCTCCGCCCCGCTCAGTAAAGTGGCTGTTTGAGACGGAGATTTGCGCCGCGATAATTATGAGACCCGATGGAGCCACGAATATGTCGCCGCGACAATCATTCAGTCTACTCCTGCTCTTCCTGGCCGTTATGCTCTGTTCGGCGGGCTATGGAGCCACCTTTCTCCTCACCGATCATTTCCGGCAGTTCGGCGGCAATGAAATTCAAACCGGCTGGACCCTGGCCGGCGCGGCGGCAGGCACCCTCATCGGCGTCCCGGCCGTCGGCTGGCTCGCTCCGCGCCACGGCCCCGTGGCGCTCGCATCATTGGGCAGCCTGATCCTTGCGATCGGCTTTGCACTCCTGGCGGCTCTCGAGAGCCTGTCCTTTGTCACGGTGATCTGCGGCGTTCTCATTGGGCTTGGCTGGGGCGCGTTCTTTCTTTCGGCTCCAATGTCACTCTCCGAACGCGTCAATGATACGAACCGCATCTCCTGGTTCATGTGGCTCGGGGCGGCGCAAATGACCGCGATCGGCGGCGGCCCCATCATCCTGAATCTTCTTCGCGCCAGGTATGGGTTCACGACCGGAACCGTATTTGCGTCCATAGCCGTTTGCGCCGCTTTTGCAGCGTGCCTGTGCGGCATATTCGGCGTTCTGTTTGCTCGCCCTGCGCAATCCATCAAGCCCGCGGGCAACTGGCTGCGCTCACTCGGCCCGCTGTCGCAGACATCCAGTATCTATCCCATCATGATGGTCTTTCTTGGAGCGTGTATCTTCACGTCTCTGCTGACGTTTCAAAGCTCCATTGCAAAGACGGCGGGATTTGATCCGTCTCTCTTCTATCTTGCTTACACGGCGACTGTCGTCGTGGGGCGGTTCACGCTGGCGCCCATCGCATCACGCTCGCAACCGGACCTGGCCGCCATCGTCCTCCTGACGATCATGTCGATGGGAGTTGCCATTGCCCTCATGCAAGGCACCAGTCTCGTCATGTTTGTATCGGCCGCGATATGCCTCGGTATTGGCTATGGCCTCGTATACTCGGTGATCCAGACCCAGGTGGTCAACGACGCCCCGATTGAGCACCGAGGCGCAGCGCTGACGTGGTTTGTCCTCGCCTATTTCGCCGGCGTGTTCGGATTTCCGATCGTCGGAGGCTGGATCATCGTGGGTTTCGGCACCAATTTCCTGCTGTGGACACTTCTCGCGCTCGCCTTGCTCGAGCTGGCGCTTGCCGTCTGGGCCAAGCAAGCACGCGCCCATCTCGCGCAGCAAGTGCCGAAATCGTCAGTGTTGAGGTGATCGACAGTTCACTTTCTGCCATTGCACAACGGCCCTTTGCCCCTGTGCGATCACACATGCAGGCCTCATGCACCCTGTGCCACATTGCGACATTTCGAAGATAATTCTGATCTTGTGAAAACGCCTGGGAGCGCCAACGATCTCAACATGTCGCGTTTCTGAAAATATTATCGCGATGCACCACGACCATATTATTGATTCATACCGGCTGACGCGCGCGCTCGACGAAATTTCGTCGAGCGTGCCGTGCGATCCGTTAGGCTAAATAGTCGCAAAGACCTGAGATTTATCAAATTTATACTGCGTCTGCCGTGATCTCATATAGGCGAGAGCTCCGAATTCACTTAGTGTGAATGACGTCGACGACATCCTCGACGTCATGGCGCCCTCGCAATGGACAACATGCTTGCATCACGCCCGCGCGCGACGAACTCACAGACGCGAAGAATGCGGCCGAGAATTGGCTGGTCCGATTTCCTGGACCTGGCCATCGAGCACGGCAATGGCGTCTCGCTGCTGCAACAGGTCTACCTTCTCCTGCGCAAGGCCATTCTGGCGCGAACACTGCCACCAGGGGCGCGTCTACCGTCGACGCGCAAACTGGCCGACCGGCTTGGCGTATCGCGAACGTCGGTCTTGTCGGCCTACCAGCAGTTGCTCACCGAAGGTTATATCGAAGGACGAATTGGATCAGGCACTTATGTTACCGAAGATGTACCTCAGCCCGTCATGGCTGCTGCCCTCCACGGCACAGCGATGGAACACGCGGGTTCGCCGCGCCTTTCAGCCGCCGGACAGCGCTTTGGGCAGTTGGCCAGGCAATTTGAAACGCATGAGGATATTCCGTTTCGGACAGGCTGTTGTTCGGTCGACGCCATAACGATCGAGCATTGGCGCCGTGTTTGTGCGAGGCAACTCAGGTCTCTCGAACGCGTGCATCTGCATTACGCCGACCCGATGGGCGAGTTTTCGCTTCGTACCGAGGTCGCCCAATATCTGCGTGCGGCGCGCGCGGTCAGGTGCGAGCCGGAACAAGTCCTGATCATGTCCGGAGCGCAGCAGGCGCTCGATATCGCCGTGAGGTCCTTGGTCGACCCGGGCGACGCGGTATGGGTGGAAGATCCCGGCTATCTGGGCGCCCGCTTTGCGCTGCGGGCGGCGGGCGCGAATCTCATCGCCGTGCCCGTTGATCAGGATGGCATGATGGTTGCCGCCGGGACGCAGAAACATGCAAACGCAAGAGCGGCCTATGTGACGCCCTCGCACCAGTTCCCCACCGGGGCGGTCATGTCGATGCGGCGGCGATTGGAGCTCCTGTCCTGGGCCGAAGAGCACGATGCCTGGATCATAGAAGACGACTACGACAGTGAGTTCCGGTATGTGGGCCGACCACTGGCGTCACTTCAAGGTATCGATGCATCTTCGCGCGTTATCTATATTGGCACGCTGAGCAAGATGCTGTTCCCCGGCATTCGCCTCGGCTACGCCGTTGTCCCTGCAAACCTTGTGGAGGCGTTTAAGGGCGCCAAAATCACAATGGACCGGCAGCCACCGACGCTCCAACAGGCCATGGTCGCCGACTTCATGAGGCTCGGCTTCCTGACCAGCCATATCCGTCGCATGCGAAATCAATACCGCGAGGCGAGAGATGTCGTTGTTGAGGCCGTCACGGAATCGATGGGAGATCTGATCGACATTGAGATTCCCGAGTGCGGGATTCAGCTGGCGGTTCATTTTCGCTCCGACGTCTCCGACGTCGACATTTCAAGGGGCGCATTGCGTGATGGCGTGTCGGTTGCCCCAATCAGCCGGTTCTACCTGAATTCACCGGCGCGGCAGGGCCTTCTTTTGGGCTATTCCGGCTTCGATGCCCGGCGGTTGCGGATTGCCGCCCACCGGCTGGCTGCGGTGGTACGATCCATGTCGTAGCACTGGTGGCGCAGTCGATCGCCAGGTCCCCCTCACCGCGTGACGCTCGCCCCTCCACAGGTCGCGGTGTGAGACGTTGACCAGGCTTGATCGAGATCCCCCCGGCAATGGCGCGCGCTGGATGCGCTGCCGCAAACACCGGCACCAGGAAGCGATAGCCCGCTCGGGCGTTCATGGGCCAATGTCCTGTTATCCCGGGATTGCTGATGACCGCGACGGGGCGCGCGACAACCCGCGCCCCGCGAAACATTTTGCGGTCAGCGCCTCAAGACGCTCATGTGTCACCGACGCTCACATTGCGTTTGACCGAAAGTGCCTTGGCCGCCTGGCCGACGGCCATCAACCCCACCGTCACCACGACAATGACGGTCGATGCCGCCGCGATGACGGGCGATAGATTGAAGTCGAGATCCTCAAAGAATTTGCGCGTTATGGTCTTGTTTTCGACCCCGGAGATGAACAACGACACAACCGTCTCGTCGAATGACGACAGGAACGCGAAGACCGCTCCCGCTGCGATGGCCGGCATCACCAGCGGCGCCGTGACCTCAAAGAATGTTCGAAGGCGAGAGGCGCCAAGGGTGAGCGCCGCCATCTCCAACGAGACGTCGAGGCGGCTGAGTGCGGCCGACATGATGAGGATGACATAGGGAACCGCCAAGGTCGTATGGACGAGTACGAAGCCAAGGGTTGTGCCGGTGAGGTGCAGCGGAGCGAACTGAACGTAAACAGCGATGGCCACGACGATGTGGGGCACAATCAGCGGCGCGAGAACCAGCGCGCTCACGAGCTCCTGTCCAGGCACGCGCCCACGCACCAACGCAATGGATGCGGCGGAGCCGATTGCCACCGATGCGACCATCGTCAGCGAGGCGACCTTCAACGAAAACAGGGTAGCGCCAATCCAGTCAGGATCTGAAAAGTACTGGACATACCATCGGAGTGAAAAACCTTGCGGCGGGAACCGAAGATCGGGCGCGGCCGAAAACGAGATCGGTATGACCAGAATAATGGGGAGGACAAGGAAGAGAAGAATCAGGCCACAGACGGCGCGGCCCGTCCAATCGAGCACGCGGGACGGTATGGAATCGGTAAACATGGATCAGTCCATCCTGTGAGCTGTCATGGCACGGTGATCGCGCCGGCTGGGTGTCGACGAGCGATCGCTTGTCATCCATGACTTGCGGCTCTCTCGACGCCCAGGATGCGCTTGAAGGCGATCGTGACACCGAGCGACAAGACAAGAAGAACGGTGGAAATGGCTCCCGCGAACGGCCAGTTCAGGAACTCGGTGGCCTGCTGAGAAATCAGCGTGGCGATGAGCAGAGTGCGCGGTCCCCCGACCAGCGCCGGCGTGATGTAGAAGCCGAGCGCGAGGACGAAGACCATGAGGCACCCTGCGAATATGCCGGGAAGGCTCAGCGGCAAGGTTACGGAGTAGAAGGCGCGGAACCTGCTCGCGCCGAGATTCAGTGCCGCCTTGGTCAGGTCCGGCGAAATATTCCGAAGCGTGGAAAAAATCGGAAGAATCATGAACGGCAAGAGCACGTGGCACATCGCGACGAGAACCGCGCCCTCGGTGTAAATCATGCTCAATGGCCGGTCGATCATTCCGAGGTCGCGAAGGGCGTTATTGATGATGCCGTTTCGCTGAAGAAGAACGATCCAGCCATATGAGCGCACGAGGACGGATGTCCAAAGCGGCAGCAGGACAAGCGCAGCGATGATACCGGCGACCCACCCTTTCGCCTGCGCCATCAGCATAGCAATGGGATAGGCCAGCCCAAGTGTGATGGCGACGGTACAGACGGATATCCAGATCGTGCGAAAGATGACCTGAAGGTACAGGGGCTCCTCGAACAAGCGGAGATAGTGCGCCGCCGTCCAGGTGGGCCTCGAAACGCTTTGAAACAACAAGGCGACGATTGGCCAGAAAAATCCCACCCCGAGCAATATGACAAGTGGACTGAGGAGGACGAGAGATGTCGAAAGCGACAGGCGGCCTCTTTGCGAAAACTGCCCGGCCGGAGCATTGTGACGGGCCTTGGGCGCAGTTGATGGCCGGGGGTGATTTTGCACGTGTTCGCGCGCTGCTGGATTGGGCTCGGCGGACGTGAGAGCTGACATGGTCAGGCAGCCTCGGAGAACACGTGGGCGTCGTCCGCCGACCAATCGACCGAGACATTTTCGCCGATCTCCAGGGACGCTTCAGCCGCGTGAGCGTCTGCTACGACCCGGAACGTCAGGTCCGGATCCCGGGTGGATACCATCAACAGGATGGCGGCACCATGGAAGACCCTCTGCACAATCGTGCCGGTGAGACCCGGGCCGGGCGACTGAGAGCCGCTCAAACGGCTGAGCGCGATCCGCTCCGGACGGACGGCAATACGCACCCGAGAGTTCAAAGCGATCGCTCTCTCGCAAGGCAAGCGCGCGGCGAGAAGGGCGGAGCCAACTTGGATCCGACATGTTCCCGTACCGATTTCGCGGGAAACTCCCGGGAGAAAATTCATGTCCCCCAGGAAGTCGGCAACAAAGGCATTTGCTGGCCGATCATAGAGATCCTGCGGCGAACCGCATTGCATCAATTGCCCGTTATTGAGCACTGCGATGCGGTCGGACATTGTCAAAGCTTCTTCCTGGTCGTGCGTCACAAAGAGAACCGTCGCACCCAGGCGTTCTTGAAGCTCCTTGATCTCAATTTGCAGATGCTGGCGCAGCTTTTTGTCGAGCGCGCCGAGCGGCTCGTCCATCAGAACCACGGGGGGCTCGAATACGATGGCGCGCGCGAGCGCTACACGTTGTTGCTGGCCGCCCGAAAGCTGACCGGGCATCCGATCGGCATAGCCAGTGAGCTTGACCATATCGAGAGCGCGGCGAACCAACCTGTCGCGCTCACTGCCGGACACTCCACGCATACGGAGCGGGAATGCGATATTCCCGGAGACGGTCATATGCGGAAACAGCGCATAGCGCTGAAAGACCATTCCAAGATTGCGCTTGTTCGCCGGCACGCGCGCGAGATCCCGGTCGCCCACGACAAGCTGTCCGGCGCTTGGATTGTCGAACCCCGCGAGCATCATGAGCAGCGTGGTTTTTCCTGATCCCGACGGACCCAGGAGCGAGACGAACTCCCCCGGCAATACGTTGAGCGAAACGTCGTCGACAGCCTTGACCGGCCCATAGGCCCGCGTGACGGAAATGATGGACACAGGCAGGCCTGAGGCACTGCCGGCAAGTCCAGGCCGTGAGCTGCGCAGATGCGACGGATGGGTGGTGACCATCATGCACTCCATTCGAGTGGAAGCAGTTGTTCCGGCGCTGGCGCGCCAGGGTCATTGCAGGGGTGATATCGCCAACGATCTGCGCCACGCATTTCGCCGCGCCAATGCATCCCAAGTGGCCGAGACAAAGTATAATGGCGCAGAATTTCTCGCGGCACGCAGCCGTACTACTCCATGCGCACTGCTAGCCGCGGGCGATCCATACGTTGAAGCGCTCGCTGATGCTTGATAGCCGCTCGCGCCAGTACGATTGGGCGACGGCGTCGAACCAGAACATCTGCTTCACATTGTCTGGGTGGCTGCACAGCGTTAGGGCCAGCGACGGCTCGATGAGCGACAGTGCAGCTGGGTTCGACGGCGCGCTGCCGTTCAGCTTCGCCATCTCCGCCTGGCGATCGGCGCGGCCGAGGTAGTTCAAGTATTTCATCGTATCCGGCCGGTTCGGCGCACCTGCCATCACCACGTGAATGGATGGGAGCATGGCCCCCTCGTTCCAGATGGTCTCGACGGGCTGGCCCGCCGATCGGCCAGCGGAGACGCGACTGTCCCACGCGACGCCCATGTCGACCTCGCCGCTCGCGATAACGTCGACCGACTGGGCGCCCGTTGTCCACCACACACTGATATGCGGCTTCAACTGGTCCAGCTTCTTGAAGGCACGATCGAGATCGAGGGGATAGAGCTTATCCATCGGGACGCCGTCTGCGATGAGGGCCGCTTCAAGCGTCAGGAACGGTTGCTTTCGCATGCTTCTCGGGCCGGGGAATTTGCTGACATTCCAAAAGTCGGCCCATCCCGCTGGACGAGGGCCAGTTGCCGGAAAGCGTTTCGTATTGATGACGATGTTCGTCGAAAAATACTGAAAGCCGATATAGTATTCATCGGATGCGGCGCCTGGGAACTGACGGCGGTCCACGACGCCGTAGTCAATTCGCTCGACGGCGTTCCGCGTCATCAATTCGCCCAGCTGCGGCAATCCCGGATGTCCGAGGTCCCACTCCGTTCGTCCGGCCTCTTTCATGGCCATATGTTTTGCAAGGGTATAGTTTCCCTCGACAATTCTAATACCGGTCTCGGCCGTGAATGGCTCCCAGAACACATGTCGCATGTGTTGCGAAAATTGCCCGCCTGTCGTTGCAACGACGACCTGTCGCGCGCGTTGGGCCAAAAGACGTTGAGCCGGCAGTGCCATGGCTGCCCCGAAACCACTTGCAAGTGCCTTGCGTCGCGTCAGCTTCATTTCTCTCCCCCGTAGCTGCTCAGTGTTTTTGTTCAGCGCGAGCATCCGGCAAGCAGATCGAGCGCGTTGAAGGACAGCGCGCAAGTTCCCCGGGCCCTCCCCGCTGACGGCCCCAACGGTTCGGCTCCGGTCCGAAGAAACGACCGCTCATCCGCGCGCCCTTCAGCCGCGTGGCCAACTGGCTGCGGATCCCCGTGTCGCTTCGCGTGATATGGACGACGAACCTATACTGACGAGCCGACACGATTTGCGAGACGCAATGGCTGCTCTATTGAGCAACAGTCTTATCCAAGTGGCGTCTATCAAAGTACCGGTTGGTGCAACTAGATCATACCGCTTTGCAGGGCGTTCGCCGCCTCTGCCGACCCGCGGATCGAATCCGCCAGGCGCCATGACGGGTGAACACGGTAAAGTCGCGGGCTAAACCGATCCTCGCCGACCATGCCTGGTTACCCCGTCGCTTGCCGCAGATCACACGGGCTGCACCACTTCCGACGCCATCCCCCGCCGGGAGCCGTACCATGACCAGAAGCAAATCCAGCCCCGCGATCGCCGCCGTCCAAGAGCTGTTCACGCGCTCTGCTTGCGGCTCCGGCATAGACTTCGAACAAAATGGCTCCCTCTAACGATGCCAACTGGTCGTTTTCAGCACATCAGGATCTGTCCAAGTCGTTGATGTGGAGGCGCGGTCTGGGGAGAGATCACATGACCTTGACGGCAGAGGACATGCGAGCGCGCCCGTGGCGCGCCAATGACCTCTCTGCCCTTCAACGATGTTCGAAACTCTCTGCCCTGCCCCGGCGCATTCGCTGACGTTCAAGTCGTAGGAGCGATAGATCGGCTCGCTCTGTTCAGGGCGAGATAACTTATGCTTTCGGCGCAGCGTGGACAACTCTCGCGGGCACGGCACATACGCTCCTCACTCCCAACATGGCAAGTATCGTAAGGACACGCTCATGCCACTGGCTCATGCAGATACGAGACGGGATGCGTTTGCCGACGACGAAGGCGCCGGAGAGCGACCACATCCTGCCCCCGGTAACGGTGTTCAGGCATGGCAGCACTACCTTGCGCTGGAGCAGGAACAGAACCGCGCCAATTCCGGAAACGGCCCCAGAATTGTGCCAGCCAGGATACTGCCGGTTCCGAAAACCGTCAGCGCGCGCCTGCAGGACATCATTGCCGCGCCCTATGCGCTTCCAAAGTGGACCGCCGAGCATCCGCAACGGTCGTCCGACTGGAAACCCACCGTGGATTTCGTGACGGACGCAACACTGAAATCGTTGCGGCAAATTCGGCAAGACCTTGCCGTGCATATGGACCGGAAGACGCTTGGCGGGGTCACCGTATTCGAACTGACCCCGGAGAACCTGCGCGACGAAAATGCCGAACGCACGCTGCTGCATCTGCACGGCGGTGGCTTTGTGTACTTTCCGGGAGAAGCCGGCACACTCGAGGCCACGCTGATGGCCGCATATGCTGGCTACAGGGTATTATCCGTCGATTATCGCCTCGCTCCCGAATTTCAGTATCCCGCCGCTCTCGACGATGTCACGGCGGTCTACAGGGCCATCGTCAAGACCACGGACCCTCACAAGGTCGCGGTTTTCGGAACTTCCGCCGGCGGCAATCTGACCCTGGCTCTGATGCTCCGCGCCAAATCCGAAGGCTTGGCGCTTCCCGGCGCGATAGGACCGGCCACGCCGTGGGCTGATCTCACCAGGGCCGGCGGTGGTGATACCATGGAAACCCTCGAATGGATCGACGGCAACCTGGTCAGTTACAACGGCTACATTAGCCATTCGGCGGCAGCCTATGCCGGCGACCATGACATGGCTGATCCGATGATCTCCCCCATACATGGTGATTTCGAAGGCCTTCCTCCGGCCGTGCTGACCAGTGGCACGCGCGATCTGTTCCTCAGCCTGACATGCATGACGCACCGAAAGCTGCGGCAGGCCGGCGTGACCGCCGAACTTCACGTCTATGAAGGAATGGCGCACGGCCAATATTTCGACCCCACGGCTCCGGAGTCGCGAGAGGTCTATGTCGAGGTTGGCGCGTTCTTCGATCGCCATCTGGCGCGCTGACGTCCCCCGGCTGAGTTCTCAAATACCCAAGCGACTTCGACTGGCCTCTGTGTCGTGGAAGCGGAACGGCACCGTTCGGCCCAGGTAAATCACAGGAGAGACGCGCTCCATCGAGACAAGATTTGGCGGACTTACAACGTCTTGGCGGCGTACTCGAATGCTCTGACGCCCCCTGCCACGACGCATCCGAGCGCGCGTGAGACGCGCCTGACGCACCCAAAAAACCACTCCAGGAGGACATCATGACCGATATTTCGGCAGTCGAAGCCGCGCCCAGTGTGACGGCCCAGCCAACGCGTGCATCCCGGACGATCATTGCAGCATGCATAGGAAACACGTTCGAGTGCTTCGATCTCTACATCTATGCCGTTCTAGCAGGGACGATCGCCAAGCTGTATTTCCCTGCGGCCAATGAGACGGCCTCTCTGTTGCTGTTCGTGGGCACGTTCGGCGTGACATTCGTGATGCGACCGCTTGGGGCCGTCGTCTTGGGGAACCTGGGAGACAAGGTTGGGCGCAAACAGGTGATGAGCCTGTCGCTCATGCTCATGTCTCTCGGCATGCTCATCATTGCGATACTTCCGACTTACCAGACAATTGGCCTGGCGGCGCCGGTCGCAATCGTACTGGGCCGGATACTTCAAGGCTTTTCGGCCGGCGGCGAATTCGGTAGCGCAACGGCACTCTTGGCCGAGCATAACCCACAACGCCGGGGCTTCATCGCCAGCTGGCAAACCGCAACGCAAGGGCTCGCTCTGGCGACAGCATCAGCCTTTGGTGCTTACCTGGCATGGTGGCTGACGCCCGCGCAGTTTGAAAGCTGGGGATGGCGGATACCGTTCTTCTTTGGTGCGCTGCTTGGGCCGATCGGAATCTATATTCGCAGCAAAACAAAAGAATCGTCCGAGTTCTCCCATATGAAGGTGGCCAAATCTCCCATGCGCGAGATGGTAACCAACCAGAAGCGGGAGATCATGATCGCGATCGGCCTGATCGTCCTTGCGACGATCACCATTTGGATGTCCGCCTTTATGCCGGCCTACGCGACGCGGCAATTCAAGGTGGACGCCGCGACGTCGTTTCTTGGACCCATCGTCACCGGCGCAACGATCTTCTTTCTGGCACCGGCAATCGGCTTGCTGTCTGATTTTATTGGACGAACGAAGACGATGATCATCGCCGCCATGGCGGCTTTCCTTCTCGCCTATCCCGTCTTTTCATTGCTTCAACGCGAACCGACCCTGGTGACGCTGCTGACGGTGCAGGGTCTTCTTGGAGTTGTCATCGCACTATATTTCGCACCGCTCCCGGCGCTCATGTCCGAGATCTTCCCGGCGACAAATCGAACGAGTGGCCTGGCGCTGAGCTATAATATCGGTGTCACGATCTTTGGCGGGCTTGCGCCCTTTGTTCTCACGGGCCTGGGAAACCTCACGGGAGATCCTCTTGCGCCGAGCTATTATGTCATGTTCGGCGCGGCGCTGAGCGGCTTGGCTCTGCTGGCGGTGCGAAGAGGTCTCGGGCGGCATTGACGGAGTTGATGCGACATTCTGCGCGTGCTCGAGACCGGGAAGAATTGGCCATAAGGGAGCAAGCGGCCGCAAGGCGCCGCTTGCGATCCTTCGAGCGAAGCCGGAGCGGCTTGTCGAGCAGCCGCCCAGTCCGCGAGCGATGTACTCGGCATCACGGACCAGAACCTCTCGCCCAGCGGCACCGACGGCCGTGGAAGATCCCGATCGCTCGGAAATGTCACGGCGTGTTGGCAACCCCTGCCGCGTGATCCCCGTCGAGACCTCCCCCGCACGCCTGCCCTCTCACCGCTCGGGCGCGCCACGCCGCTTCAGCAGTGTGTCCCTGGCGAACAGGTCGGCGATCCAGTCGACGAAGACGCGCAGCTTGTTGCTGAGATGACGGTTCGGCGGATAGACGACGTGCAGCGGATAGAGGCCGATCGTCCAGTCGGTCAGCACCGGCTTCAGCCGACCGTCCACGAGATAGGGCCAGGCCATGAAGACCGGCACCTGGGCGATGCCGAGCCCGGCAAGCGTGGCGGCCATGAAGGCATTGCCTTCATTGACCGCGACCACATAGCGGCTGCGGATCTCGTGCTGTTCGCCATGCGCCGAAAAGTCGTAGGTCTCGACGCGGCCGGTGCGCGGATGCATGAACCCGACCATGTAATGGTCCTTCTCCAGGTCCAGCGGATGCAGCGGTTCGCCATGGCGGGCGAGATAGGACGGCGCGGCGCAGGTCATCATGTGGATCTCGGCGATCCGGCGGGCGACCAGCGACTGGTCGGTGATGGTGCCGGCGCGCACCACGCAGTCGACGCCTTCGGCGATCAGGTTGGCCACCCGGTCGGAGACGCCGAGGTCGATCTGGATCTCCGGATAGCGGGCGTGGAAATCCGGCAGCGCCGGCAGGATGATCAGGGACGCGGCCGACGTGCCGACATCCACCCTGAGGCGTCCCTGCAGGCTCGCCTGCGAGACGGTCATGCTGGCGTCGAGCTCGTCGACATCGGCGATGAGGCGCACCACCCGCTCGTAATAGGCCGCCCCGTCCGGCGTCACGGTCACCCGCCGGGTCGTGCGGTTCAGCAATTTCGTGCGGACATGTGCTTCCAGTGACTGGACCAGCTTGGTGATGGTCGGCTTCGGCGTATCCAGCGCCTCGGCCGCCCGGGTGAAATTGCCGGTCTCGACGACCCGGACAAAGGCGCGCATGGCCGCCAGCTGGTCCATCTTCATATCCTCGCACGTGCGAAAGGCCCAGCGGTCTGGCTGGGTATTTTCGGCTCATTATTCACCAATAGAAATAATGAAGTCATTTTAGACCCATTTATTGGCCGCACAAGCGTTCCTACCTCCGGTGCATCGCAGCATCCGGGGTGGCCCCGGCCCCTTGGCGCTTTGGCCTGAGGGGGTGCCGCGAGGAGGCTTTGGGTCAGATGACCATCGGCAGGACCGACGACACCATTCTGAGCGGCACGCCGGCCGAGATGCGCGTGCGCATCTACCGCGCCGACCGCACGGAACGTGTCGCGCCGCTGGTGCTTCACCTGCATGGCGGCGCCTTTGTCGGCGGCACGCTCGACGACGGTGCGGTCATCGCGACGTTGCTGGCCGAGGCCGGCGCGGTCGTGGTGTCGCTGGAATATCCCCTTGCCCCCGGCAATCCCTTTCCCCACGCGCTGGAGGCCGGCTACCGGGCCCTGACCTGGCTCCACGACCATCGCGCCGGCCTGGCGGCCAAGTCGTCACGCCTCTACGTCGCCGGCGAGGAATCGGGTGGTAATATCGCCTCCGCCCTGGCCTTGATGGCGCGTGACCAGCAGTCGCCGCCGCTCGCCGGCCAGATCCTGCTGTCGCCGATGCTCGACCCCTGCCTTGCGACCAGTTCCATCCGCAAGGCCGATGCCGGGCCGGTCGGCTGCAAATGGGCCGACGGCTGGCAGGGCTATCTCGGCTCGGCCGACAAGGCGTCGCACCCCTATGCCGCGCCGCTCGGTTCGTCGCGGCTCGGCGCTCTCGCACCGGCCCTGGTCCTGACCGCCGAGGACGATCCGATGCGCGACGAGAGCCTGCGCTATGCCTGCCGGCTCGATGCCTGCGGCGTCTCGGTCGAGCACGCCGTGCTGCCGGCGCCCACCGGCTGGCCCTGCGCGATCTGCGGCTGCGGCGATCTCGCCGCGCCCTGGGTCGGCGAGCTCAGGCAGCGTTTCGTTCAGTTCTTCGCCGAGACCGCCCCCCGGCGGTCGCAGGCCCCTGCCCTCCTGCCCGTCCGGGCCTGACGGATCGAGGTGCGCGATGTCCCCCAGCGCGCACCGATGTCCCCAACCCCAGCGGAAATAATTCTCTTCGACGTGTCGCAGATCCGCGTCTCGAAACGTCTTTCAGTCAGCAGATTGCATTCCGGGAGTTCACCGTGACCGATATTTCGCCCGCACAGAGCCAGACCCTTTCTCCCTCCAACAGCCTTTCTAAGACCAACGGCTTTTCCTCGTCCGACAGCCTTTCCTTCGATCGCCAGATCGATCCCGCCACCGCCAGGTTGCACGCCGCGGTCTGCACCGATGAGCCAGCCGCGCCGGCCGCCCGACGCTCGAGCCTCGGCGGCAAGATCGCCGCCGGCCTGATGGTCGCCGCCGTCGTGGCCACGGGTGTCGCGGTGTTCGGCACGCCGAGCCAGAAGGCGCGCGCCCAGGACTCACAGGCGACCGCGGCGCCAGCCATGCCGGTATCGGTCGCAACCGTCGAACCGCGCGATGCCATTGCCTGGGATGAGTTCTCCGGCCGGCTCGAGGCGGTGGAGCGGGTGGATGTCCGCTCGCGGGTCGCCGGCGCCGTCCAGTCCGTGCATTTCCGCGAGGGTGCGCTGGTCCGGCAGGGCGATCTCCTGATCACCATCGACCCGGCGCCCTATGCGGCCGAAGTCGATCGCGCCGAGGCCCAGGTCACCGCGGCGGAGGCCCGCGTGGCGCTGGCCAAGAACGAATTGGCGCGTGGCCAGCAATTGCTCGATTCCCGCGTGGTTTCGGTACGCGATCTCGACCAGCGCACCAATGCCCATCGCGAGGGTGAGGCCAATCTGCGCGCCGCCCAGGCGGCCCTGCAATCGGCCCGCCTCAACCTGAGCTACACGGAAGTGCGCGCGCCGGTCGCCGGCCGCGTCGGGCGGCTGGAAATCACCATCGGCAACCTGGTCGCCGCCGGCCCCGGCGCGCCCATGCTGACGACGCTGGTCTCGGTCAACCCGATCTATGCGAGCTTCAACGCCGACGAGCAGGCGGTTGCCCGCGCCCTCAACTCGCTCGGCGCCGGCGCCAATGTGACCGCTCAGCTCGACCGTATCCCGGTCGAGATGTTCACCGCGACACGGGCGAGCGAACGGGTGCGCGGCCGGCTGCAGCTGGTCGACAACCAGGTCGACGCCCGCACCGGCACGGTGCGCATGCGCGCCGTCTTCGACAATCCCGACGGCGCCCTCATGCCCGGCCAGTTCGCCAGGCTGCGCATGGGCCAGGCCCGTTCCGAGCCGGCCTTGCTGATCTCGGAGCGCGCCATCGGCACCGACCAGGACAAGAAGTTCGTCTTCGTGGTCGATGCCGACAACAAGGCGACCTATCGCGAGGTGGTGCTGGGCACGCTGACGGACGGCCTGCGCTCGGTCACCAGCGGGCTCAAGCCCGGCGAGCGCATCGTCGTGAACGGCCTGCAGCGCATTCGCCCCGGCGACCGCGTGGCGCCCGAGCCGGTCGCCATGGATGCGCGCGTCGCCCAGCGCTGACCTCCTGCCAGCAGAACCCCTGGCCAGCCTTCGGGCCGGCCGCCTCGCGGCCATCCGGCTGACGAGCTGACTTTTCTGATCCCCTTCGCGGGAGGACGCCATGAATCTGTCCAAATTTTTCATCGACCGCCCGATCTTCGCCGGCGTCCTGTCGATCCTCATCTTCCTCGCCGGCTTGATGGCGCTCCGGGTCATGCCGATCTCCGAATATCCGGAAGTGGCGCCGCCTTCGGTCGTCGTCCGCGCGCAATATCCCGGCGCCAATCCCAGGGTCATCGCCGAGACCGTGGCGACCCCGATCGAAGAAGCCATCAACGGCGTCGAGGGCATGCTCTACATGTCCAGCCAGGCGACCACCGACGGCCTGATGACGCTGACCGTCACCTTCCGCCTCGGCGCCGACCCGGACAAGGCCCAGCAGCTCATCCAGAACCGGGTCTCGCAGGCCGAGCCGCGCTTGCCTGAGGAGGTCCGCCGTCTCGGCGTCACCACGGTCAAGAGCTCGCCCGATCTCACCATGGTCGTGCATCTCCTGTCGCCGAACGACCGCTACGACATGACCTATCTGCGCAATTACGCCATTCTCAACATCAAGGACCGGCTGGCGCGCATCAACGGCGTCGGCCAGGTCCAGCTGTTCGGCGGCGGCGACTATTCCATGCGCGTCTGGCTCGACCCGCAAAAGGTCGCCGAGCGCGGCCTGTCGGCCGGCGACGTGGTGCGCGAGATCCGCGCCCAGAACGTCCAGGCCGCCGCCGGCGTGGTCGGCGCCGCGCCGAGCCTGCCCGGCCTCGACCTGCAGCTCTCGATCAACGCCCAGGGGCGGCTCGCGACCGAGGAAGAGTTCGGCGACATCATCGTCAAGACCGGCGCCAATGGCGACGTCACCCGGCTGCGCGACATCGCCCGGCTCGAGCTCGGCGCTTCCGAATATGCGCTGCGTTCGCTGCTCGACAACAAGGCGGCGGTGGGCATCGGCATTTTCCAGGCGCCGGGCTCCAACGCCCTGCAGATCTCCGACGACGTGCGCAACACGATGGCCGAGATCAAGCGCCTCATGCCCGACGGCGTCGACTTCCGCATCGCCTATGACCCGACCCAGTTCGTCCGGGCCTCGATCGACGCCGTCATCCACACCTTGCTCGAGGCGGTGCTGCTGGTGGTCCTGGTGGTGATCCTGTTCCTGCAGACCTGGCGGGCCTCGATCATCCCGTTGATCGCCGTGCCGGTCTCGATCATCGGCACCTTCGCGGTGATGTATGTCTTCGGCTTCTCGATCAATGCGCTGACCCTGTTCGGCCTGGTCCTGGCGATCGGCATCGTCGTCGACGACGCCATCGTCGTGGTCGAGAATGTCGAGCGCAATATCGAGGAAGGCCTCTCCCCGCGGGAGGCCACCTACCGGGCCATGCGCGAGGTCTCCGGCCCGATCATCGCGATTGCCCTGGTCCTCGTCGCGGTATTCGTGCCGCTCGCCTTCATCACCGGCCTGACCGGCCAGTTCTACAAGCAGTTCGCGCTGACCATCGCGATCTCCACCGTCATCTCGGCGATCAATTCGCTCACCCTGTCGCCGGCGCTCGCCGCCCTGCTGCTGAAGGGCCACGACGCGCCCAAGGACCGCCTGACCCGGGCGCTCGAATTCGTCTTCGGCTGGCTGTTCCGCGGCTTCAACCGGGTTTTCGCCCGCGGCTCGACCGCCTATAGCGGCGGCGTGCGCCGGATCGTCTCGCGCAAGGCGGTCATGATGGTCTTCTACCTCATCATGGTGGGCATGACCTTCGTGCTGTTCCGCGCCGTACCGGGCGGTTTCGTGCCCAGCCAGGACAAGCAATATCTGGTCGGCTTCGCCCAGCTGCCCGACGGCGCCACCCTCGACCGCACGGAGGAGGTGATCCGCCGGATGAGCGAGATCGCCATGAAGCAGCCGGGTGTCGAAAGCACGCTCGCCTTCCCCGGCCTGTCGATCAACGGTTTCACCAACTCGTCGAATTCCGGCATCGTCTTCGTCATGCTGAAGCCCTTCGAGGAGCGGCGCACGCCCGACCTCGCAGGCGGTGCCATCGCCATGCAGCTGAACGGCAAGTTCGCCGCCATCCAGGAGGCCTTCATCGCCATGTTCCCGCCGCCGCCGGTGGCGGGGCTCGGCACGATCGGCGGCTTCAAGCTGCAGATCGAGGATCGCGCCGGCCTCGGCTATGCCGCGCTCGACGAGGCGACCAAGGCCTTCCTCGCCAAGGCCCGGGCCGCGCCGGAACTGGCAGGACTGTTCTCGTCGTTCCAGATCAACGTGCCGCAGCTCTATGCCGATATCGACCGCACCAAGATCCGCCAGCTCGGCGTCGGCCTGACCGACGTGTTCGACACCATGCAGATCTATCTCGGCTCGCTCTACGTCAACGACTTCAACCGCTTCGGCCGCACCTATTCGGTGCGGGTCCAGGCCGACGCGCAATATCGCGCGCGGGCCGACGATGTCGGGCAGCTGCAGGTCCGCTCCGGCAACGGCCAGATGATCCCGCTCGCCGCGGTGCTCAAGGTCAATGCCAGCGCCGGCCCGGAACGCGCCATGCGCTACAATGGCTTCACCACCGCCGACATCAATGGCGGCGCGGCGCCGGGCTATTCCACGGGCGAGGCCCAGGCGGTGGTCCAGCGCATCGCCCAGGAAACGCTGCCGCGTGGCATCAGCTTCGAATGGACCGACCTGACCTATCAGGAGATCCTGGCCGGCAATTCCGCCTTCCTGGTGTTCCCGCTGGCGATCTTCCTGGTCTTCCTGGTGCTCGCCGCCCAGTATGAAAGCCTGACGCTGCCGCTCTCGATCATCATGATCGTGCCGATGGGCCTGCTCGCCGCCATGACCGGCGTCTGGCTGACCGGTGGCGACAACAACGTCTTCACCCAGATCGGCCTGATCGTGCTGGTCGGACTGTCGGCGAAGAACGCCATCCTGATCGTCGAATTCGCCAGGGAACTGGAATTCGGCGGCCGCACGCCGGTCCAGGCGGCGATCGAGGCGAGCCGGCTTCGGCTCCGGCCGATCCTGATGACCTCGCTCGCCTTCGTCATGGGCGTGCTGCCCTTGGTCACCTCGACCGGCGCCGGCGCGGAAATGCGCCACGCCATGGGTGTCGCGGTGTTCGCCGGCATGCTCGGCGTCACCTTGTTCGGCTTGTTCCTGACGCCGGTCTTCTACGTGCTGCTGCGCGGCCTGACCGGCAATCGCAAGCTCAAGCTGCATGGCGAGGTGCCCCACGCGGCCGCCGACGCCAGCGCCGCCTGAGCCGGAACGGCGAGGCCATTCAAGAACTTGGAGCGCGCCGCCGATTCATTGTCGGAGGTGCGCTCCGAACCCGACCACCTCCCGGAACCCCTGCCGAGCGCAGTGAGGGGAAGGGGGTTCGGGGGCGGCCAGAACGACCGATGCCCGCCTCATCGGTCGTGAAAGCCCGCAGGCGACGAAACCGGCGCGAGTGGTTTTGCCACCCGTCGATCTCGTCTCCCGCAACTCCCGGGCCCCTTTCCCTCACTGCGCTCGGTTTGGGAAGGGGCGAATGGGGATGAAGCGTAAAGCGCAGCGAAATCAACCCTCTCCCAAAGGGAGAGGGTGGCAGCGTCAGCTGCCGGGTGAGGGGTCGTCCATGTCCGGATGGGGCGGCATGCGGCGCGAGCGTCAGCTGCGGTCCCGAGAGGTTACGCCCCTCACCCGGCGCCTGACGGCGCCACCCTCTCCCTTTGGGAGAGGGTTTGCGCAACGCCATTCGCATCATGCCCACTTCGCCACTCGCCATTCGCCGCGGGCCACTCCCTTACTCCGCCGGATGGACCTGCGCACCCGGCGCCACCGCCGTCCCATGCTCCCTCACGCCGTTCAGCCAATCATTGAACCGGTCGAGATAGAGATAGACCACGGGCGTCGTGAACAGCGTCAGGAGCTGGCTCAACAGCAGCCCGCCCACCATCGTATAGCCGAGCGGCTGGCGCAGTTCCGAGCCGGTGCCGTGGCCGAGCATCAGGGGCAAGGCGCCGAGCAGGGCGGCCATGGTGGTCATCATGATCGGCCGGAACCGCATCAGGCAGGCCTGGCGGATCGACTCAGTCGGCGACAGGCCCTGCTCGCGTTCGGCATGGATGGCGAAATCGACCATCATGATGCCGTTCTTCTTGACGATGCCGATCAGCAGGATGACGCCGATCATGGCGATCACCGACAGGTCGAAATGGAAGGCCATCAGCATCAGGAGCGCGCCGACGCCCGCCGACGGCAAGGTCGACAGGATGGTCAGCGGGTGGATGTAGCTCTCGTAGAGCACGCCGAGAATGATGTAGACGGCGATGAGCGCCGCCAGCACCAGATAGGGCTCGCTGGCGAGCGAGGCCTGGAAGGCTTGCGCCGTCCCCTGGAAACTCCCTGAGATCGAGGCCGGCATGCCGATCTCGGCCGCCGCCTTGTCGACCGCCTCGACCGCCTGGCCGAGCGCTGCTCCGGGCGCCAGGTTGAACGACAACGTCACCGCCGGGAACTGACCCTGGTGATTGATCGACAGATAGGTCACGCCGCCGGTGTCGAACTTGGCGAAGGTCGACAAGGGTACCTGTTGTCCGGTGATCGGCGACTTCACATAGAGCTTGTTCAGCGTGTCGGGATCGCCGACCAGCGAGGGATCCACCTCGAGCACCACGTGATAGGCGTTGAGCTGCGTGAAATATTGGGTCACCTGGCGCTGGCCGAAAGCGTCGTAGAGCGTCTGGTCGATCAGCGCCGGCTGAATGCCGAAACGCGCTGCCTGGTCGCGGTCGATCTTCAGGCTCAGCATGGTGCCGCTGGCCTGCTGGTCGGAGGCGACCCCGCGCAATTGCGGCAGTGCCTGCATCTTCGCGAGCAACCGCGGCGCCCATTGGTTGAGCTCGGCGAGATCGGCGTCGCGCAGGGTATATTGATACTGGGTGCGCGACAGCCGGCCGCCGATATTCAGGTCCTGGGCCGCCTGCAGGAACAGCGCCGCGCCCTGCACCTTGGCGAGCTGCGGCCTGAGCCGGGTGATGATCTCGTCGGCGGTCGCCTGGCGCTCGTCGCGTGGCTTCAGGCTGATGAACACGATGCCGGTATTGGTGCTGCGCGTGCCGCCGACGGACGCCGCCCAGCTGGCGATGTCCGGATCGCGCGCGACCACATCGGTCAGCGCATGGGTCAGCCTCGCCATCTCGGTCGCCGAGACATCCTGGCCGGCCTCGGCGAAACCGACGATGACGCCGGTGTCCTGCTGCGGAAAGAAGCCCTTGGGCACCATCACATAGAGACCGATGGTGGCGGCGATGGTGGCGCCGAACACCGCGAGCGTCAGGCCGCGATGGCGCAGCACGATGTCGAGACCGTCGGCATAACGCGCCAGCATCCAGTCGAAGCCGCGCTCGGTCACCTGGTAGAAGCGGCCGTGGCGGGTCTCCTTCTCGCTGCGCATGAAGCGCGAGCACATCATCGGCGTCAGCGTCAGCGAGACCACGCCCGAGACCAGGATGGTCATGGTCACCACGATGGCGAATTCGCGGAACAGCCGGCCGACAATGCCGCCCATCAGCAGAAGCGGAATGAACACCGCCACCAGCGAAATGCTGATCGACAGGATGGTGAAGCCGATCTCGCCGGCGCCCTTATAGGCCGCCTCCATCGGAGGGAGCCCCTCCTCGATATGGCGGTGAATGTTCTCCAGCATGACGATGGCGTCGTCGACGACGAAGCCGACGGCGATCGACAGGCCCATCAGCGACAGGTTGTCGAGGCTGTAGCCCATGACATACATCAGCGCCGCCGTGCCGAGCAGCGCGAGCGGCACCGTGACCGCCGGAATGATGGTCGCCCACAGGCTCCTGAGGAACAGGAAGATCACCATCACGACCAGCGCGATGGTCAGGATCAAGGTGAACTGCACGTCGTGGACAGAAGCCTGGATCGTCTGGGTGCGGTCGACGATGGTCTGGATCTTGATGGTCGGCGGGATCGCCGCGCGGATCTGCGGCAGCGCCGCCTGGATCGCCTGCACCGTCTCGACGACATTGGCGCTCGGCTGCTTGTAGATGATCAGGAGAATGCCCGGCTTGCCGTTCTGCCAGGCCGACAGCGTCTGGTCTTCCGGCCCGTCAATGGCCCGGCCGACGTCGCGCACGCGCACCGGCGCGCCGTTGTGATAGCCGACGATGATGTCGTTCCAGGGCGCGGCGCTGGTCAGCTGGTCGTTGTCATAGATGGTGAAATTGCGGGTCGTACCGTTGAGCGAGCCCTTGGGCGCATTGACCGTGGCATTGCCGATGACGCCGGCGACATCCTCCATGCCGATGCCGAGCGCGGCGAGCTTGGCCGGATCGACCTGGACGCGCACCGCCGGCTTCTGCTGGCCGCCAATGGTCACCAGGCCGACGCCGGGGATCTGCGACAGCTGCTGCGACAGCACGTTCTCGGCGAAGTCGTCGACCGTCGTCAGCGGCAGGGCGTCGGAATTGGCCGCCAGCACCAGGATCGGCGAATCCGCCGGATTGACCTTCCGAATGGTCGGGTTGTTCGGCAGGTTTTTCGGCAATTGGCCGCCAGCCGCCGAAATCGCTGTCTGGATGTCCTGCGCGGCGCCGTCGATATTGCGGTTGAGATCGAACTGAATGGTGATCGCCGTGCTGCCAAGGCTGCTCGACGAGGTCATCTGGGTGACCCCTGCAATCTGGGCGAACTGGCGCTCCAGCGGCGAGGCGACGGAAGAGGCCATGGTCTCGGGACTGGCGCCGGGCAGCGACGCCGACACCTGGATGGTCGGGAAATCGATCTGCGGCAGCGGCGCCACCGGCAGGATGGGATAGGCGACGAGGCCGACCAGGAAGATGCCGATCATGATCAGCGAGGTCGCCACCGGCCGCCGGATGAAGGGGGCTGAAATGTTCATGGCTGCGTCCTCTGGCTGGCCGTCGCGGCCTCGGCCGGGGCCGTGCCCGCAGCCGCGCCGCCGCCGGCCTCCACCGCCACCAGCGCGCCCGGCTGCAACCGGTACTGGCCACCGGTGACGACCCTTTCACCGGCCGCCAGGCCCTGCCTGACCACGGCGAGGCCGTCCTGGTCCTGGCCGACCGCGAGCGTGCGCATGTCGACGGTCGCGTCCGGCTTGACCACATAGGCGTAGAAGCCGGCCGGGCCGCGCTCGATCGCCGCCGAAGGCACGGTCACGACGCCGTGCTCGGTGCGCAGCAGGAGCCGGACATTGACGAACTGGCCGGGCCAGAGCTTGTTCTGCGGGTTCGGAAAGGTCGCCTTCAGCCGCATCGTGCCGGTCGCCTGGTCGATCTCGTTGTCGATCAGCAGCACGGTGCCGCGGTCGAGCACGCCGGTGCCGTCGCGCGCCAGGGCGGCGACCTCGACCGGCCCGGCCGCCATGGCGGCGGCGACCTCCGGCCGGTCCTCTTCGGGCAGCGTGAAGACGATCGAGATCGGCTGCATCTGGGTCACCACCACGATGCCGCCGGTGTCGCTCGCATGGACGATATTGCCGGCATCGACCAGGCGGATGCCGGCGACGCCGTCGATCGGCGAGGCGATGGTGGTGTAGTCGAGCTGCACCTTGGCGGCGTCGATGGCGCCCTGGTCGACACGAATGGTCGCCTCCAGCTGCGCCACCAGGGCGCGCTGGGTATCGAGCTGCTGGCGCGTGCCGAAATTGTTCTTGGCGAGATCGGTATAGCGCTGCAGGTCGAGCTTGGCATTGCCGAGCTGGGCTTCGTCCTGGACCTTCTTGGCCACCGCCTGGTCGAAGGCTGCCTGATAGGGCCTGGGATCGATCTGGGCGATCAGCTCGCCGCGCTTGATCTGCTGGCCCTCGGTGAAGGCCACCGTCTGCAGCTGGCCGTCGACGCGGGCCTTGATGGTCACCGTGTTGAACGCCTGGACCGTGCCGAGGCCACGAAAATAGACGGGAACGTCGCCCGTGACCGCGGTCGCGGCCTCGACCGGAATGCTCGCCACGACGGCCGCCGCCGGTGGCGGAGCCTTGGCCTTCGACCACCAGGACCAGCCGGCATAGCCACCGCCCGCCGCCAGCAGAATGATCACGCCGGCCAGCGCCCGGCCGGCCTTGCTCCGGCGCGCGGGCTTGCCCGGCCGTGCCGCCGGTTCGTCGCGGCGGCCCGGCGTCGCCTTGGCCTCGGTGGGAAGTGGACGGGCCTGATGCGCGGTCGGCCGGTCCTCCGCGGGTCCGGGATCGCTCTGGTCCAGATCGGTGTCGGGAGCCGACAGCAGGGCGCTGGCCGGCCGGTCGTTTGAAAATGCCATGGTCGCAATGCCCCTTGCGGTGGCGCGGCCGGCGCGAAAAAAGATCGTCCGAGGCCGACGCGGATGCTGCGCTGCATCACGATTAAGCGCGCAGGGGGCTGTCTGGATCCTGGCTCGGAGATTACGGATTGGACACAATCTATCAACTGTTCGGGAGGCTTGGGGGCGATGTGGGCGCGATCGGGCTCCGTGAAAAGGCGCTGCCGGAGGGTCGGAGCCGTAAGCCGCAGTGTCTCCGTGAGCTCCGACATCCAGGCCATCAACGGACCAATACCGACATGCGCCCAAAGACTTGCGGCCGCTATCCGATTCACATTGGAAAAAGCCGACGGCTAGGATTGCTTCGCGCATGAACCGCTACGTCACCCCCGGCCGAGCCCGGCAGAAGCCCTTGCTTCTGCCGGCGCGAGGGGAAGGGGGTCCAGGAGTTGCAGGGCGCTTCCGGCAAGGTAGCGAAGCGACATAGCCGCATGCGCTGGAAGCGCAGCCTGTCGGCTCCTGGACCCCCTTCCCCTCGCTGCGCTCGGCCGGGGGTGACGTAAGAGCCCTGCTCTACTGGCTGCGATGGGTGGGCGTGGCGACGATGCCTTGTCGTCCCAACACCTTATCTCCCCTACCGCCGCTCCAAAATCTCCACCATGGCCTGATAGCCGCGCGCCCTCGCCAGATCGAGCGGCGTGTGGCCTTGCCGGTCGGCGAGATCGCGCCTGGCGCCGGCTTCGACCAGCGCCCGGACGGTGGCGATATGGCGCGGGCCGCCGCGGCCGAGGATCACGGCCTCGATCAGCGCGGTCCAGCCGAGATTGTTGACGTGGTCGAGCGGCGCGCCGGCGCGGATCAGTTCGCGGACCACGCCGTCATGGCCGAGATGGGCCGCCGCGATCAGCGCGGTCCCCTCATAGGGGCTGGTGACGGCGCGCGGGTCGCCGCCGAGCGCCAAAGCGAGCTTCAGCGTGGCCAGGTCGTCATTGACCGCCGCGATGGTGATCGCGTCATACTCGCGATGCTCCAGCGCGCGCGGATCGGCACCGGCTTCCACCAGCGCCCGCATGGCGTCGTGGCGGGCGAGGAAAGCGGCGACATGCAGCGGCGTGCGGCCGGCGGCATCACGCCCATTGGCGTCGGCCCCGGTCCGGGCGAGCCGGCGAATGGTCGCCGCGTCGCCGCTCGCGGCCGCCGCATGCAGGCCCTGATAGGCGGCGATCTCGCGCGCCGTCGGCGGCGTCTGCGCGGAAACCGTCCCGGCCATGGCGCCGAGCGCCAGGCCGGCCAGGAGGGCAGTCGAAACGATCCGGCGCATGCCGCCCTCCCCTTTCTCGGCTGAACCGGTCAGCGCAGCTTGGCCTTCACCGCCTCGATGCCGGCATTGGCGCATTCCTCGTCGAGATGGCCGCCCGGCGCGCCGCCGACGCCGACCGCGCCGATCACCTCGTCGCCGACCTTCACCGGCACGCCGCCGCCGAGCAGCAGGAAGCCCTGGATCGAGGCGAGATGGCGGGCCGCCGGATTGCGCTCGGCATTCTCGGCGATCGCGCCTGTGGCAGTGCGGGCGGAGGCCGCCGTATAGGCCTTGGCGCGGCTGGCATCGACGGTGTGCGGGCCGGCCCGGTCGGCACGCAGCACGGCCCGGACGATGCCGGCGCGATCGACGACGGTGGCGGTGACGTTGAAATTCTTGGCGGCGCAGGCGGCGACCGTCGCCTGGGCGATTTCCTGGGCGAGGCTCATCGGCATGTTGCGTTCGCTCAGCACCTGGGCACCGGCGGCTGATGCCAGCGACAGGCCGGCGGCGGCGAGGCAGGAGGTGATCGACAGGCGCGAAATCGACATCAGGATTCTCCGGTTTCGAGGCAGGGCCCGATGGCCGCCTTCGAGAACCGGACATGCCATGCCGGCCGCGCCCCGTGGATCGGCGGGCCGACCGAGCGCCATCCGTAGCGCTACCGAGAGGCGGCCTCCTCCAGCATCAACCGGACCATTTCGGCGACCGAGGTGGTCCCGAGCTTTTCGGCCAGATGCGCCCGGTGGGTGTCGACGGTGCGCGGCGACAGCGCCAGGGTTTCGGCGATGTCCCGGGTGGCGAAGCCGCGCGACACCAGATCCAGGACCTCGCGTTCCCTGGGCGTCAGACGCGCCAGCAGCGCACGCGCCTCCGCCGCTTCCGCCGCCTTGGCGCTGGCGGCCTCGGCCTTGGCGCGCATGCCCTCGATCGCCTCGATCAGGGCGTTCTCGTCGACCGGCTTGGTCAGGAAGTCGATCGCCCCGCCCTTGAAGGCGCGCCGGCAGGCATTGACGTCGGCATGGCCGGTCATCACCACCACCGGCCGCGGGTCGCCGTCGCGGAAGAGCTGTTCCAGCAATTGCAGGCCGGACATGCCGGGCATCCTGACATCCATGATGATGCAGCCGGCATGCCGGGCCGGCCCCTGGCGCAGGAAGGACACGGCGTCCGGAAAGGCCTCGACCTTGTAGCCGGCCGTGCGCAGCAGGAAGCTCAGCGCCTCGCGCACGTCGATATCGTCGTCGACCAGGAAAACGGTGAAGGGCGTGGTCATTCCGCGGCCTCCCGCCGCTCCGGCGCCGCCCGGTGCAGCGGCAGCGCGATGGTGAAGCGGGCACCGCCTTCGGGCCGGTTGGCGCCGGCGATCCGTCCGCCATTGGCTTCCACCAGCCGCTGCGACAGCGCCAGACCGAGCCCCATGCCGTTCGGCTTGGTGCTGCGGAACGGCTCGAACAGGCGCTGGGCCAGTTCAGGCGCCAGTCCGGGCCCGAGATCCTCCACGGCGATTTCGACCAGTCCGCCGGCAAACCCCGCGGAAACCACGACACGCCGGCGTTCGGGCGACAGCGCTTCGACCGCCTCGGCGGCGTTGCGGATCAGGTTGTGCAGGGCCTGCTCGACGGCGATCGGCTCGACCAGCACCACCGCATCCGCGGCCACCGGGCCGACGACCAGCTGCACGCCGCGGCCGGCGATATCGGCGCGGATCAGCGCCACGACATGGCCGATGAGCTCGCCGATATCCGTCGACCGACGCTCGGGTGCGCCCGGCCGGACATAGTCGCGCAGCCGGTCGAGAATGGCGCCGGCGCGCTTGGCGAGCCGGGCATTGGCCTCCAGCGCCTGGATCACCGCCTGACGGTCGAGCGGCTCGCTCCGGATCAGCCGGGCGCCGGCCTGCGACTGGCTGAGAATGGCGGCGATCGGCTGCGCCAGCTCGTGCGCGATGCCGGAGGCGAGTTCGCCCATGGCATTGACCCGGGTTGCCTGGGCCAGCCGCGCCTCGTCGGCGCTCAGGCTGGCGCGCCGGCGGGCGGCCTCGGCCTTGCGCCGTTCGGCGACGACCCGGTGGCCGAGCCAGGCGACAAGGCCGAGCGCCGCCGCGAGCGCCGCGATGATGCCTGACGGCACGGTTTGCGCCAGGCTCAGCTGGCGCGTCAGAGACAGGAGCAGCGGCTGGCTCTGGCTACCCAGCGTCTTGTCGAATGTGAGCGCGGGCCCGCCCCAGGGCGAAGCCGGCGGCGCGGCGGCCGGCGTGATGATCGCCATGCCGTCCTCGGCTCTCAGCCCGATCGCGGTGGCGGCCATGCCGGGCTCGGCCTCGATCAGCCTGGCCGCATCGACCGTCATGACGAGCGCCAGCGGCTCGGCGCCCGCGCGCTTGACCAGATGATAGAAGCCGGAACCGGCGGCGCCCGGCAGGACGACGCTGCGCCCCGGCGGCTCGGCCGCGAGCCGTGAGGCCACCGCCCCCGGAGCCGGATTGATCGCATCGTCGGGATGGGTCGAGAACAAGACCTTGGGTTCGGCGCCGATCTCGACCACCGCAATGGTGCGGACCCTGGGATAGAAGCGCTGGACGCTGTCGGCGAGCACCGCGACGAGATCGCTGCGCAACGGCCCGGGCACCCGAACGATCGCGCCGATGCTGGTCAACAGCGCGTCATGCTGGTCAGCGCGCTGCGAGATCACCCGGTGCAGGGTCTGGCCTTCCGCCTGCATGGCGCCGTCGAGCGCGCGGAGATGCAAGGCGGTCACGCCCGCCGCCGCGATCAGCGACGCGACGGCCCAGCCGGCCAGCCAGCGCCAGGCCGACCGCCCGGCCTGGTTCGGCTCGCCCGATGCGTCTCTGCTCACGGTGTCGGTCAAAGGCGCTCCCGCCGCGCGGTAATGAAGCGCAGAACAAGGCATAGCGGGCGAGAACAATCAAATGGGGAGACAGAGAAGGGCGGGGAGCACCCAGCCTTGGGGCGGAAAGCGCAGCCAAATCAACCCTCTCCCTATGGGAGAGGGTTGATTGAACGGCGCCCTGTCCCCCTCAAATCCCCGCTTCCACCCGCTCCAGCGCCGCCTTCAGCTTCATCCCATCCAGCTCCACCTCGATCTGCCGGATATAGGGCGCTTCCGCGATGGTCCGCGCGGCGATGGTCTGGAGCGCGGCCGCCACATCGCCGGAGAAGCCCATATCGGCGAGCTTCAGCGGCAGTCCAAGACGCTGGTAGAAACTCCTGAAATCGCTCAGAAACGCGGCCGGCCGCCCCTCCACCACCAGCTGCACCAGCAGGCCATAGGCCACCTGCTCGCCATGCAGCGCCGCCGATAGCTCCGGGATCGCCGAAAAGCCGCGGGTCAGCGAATGGGCGAGCGACAGCCCGCCGCTCTCGAAGCCGAGCCCGCTCATCAGGATGGTCGCCTCGACCACGCTTTCGACCGCGTCGCTGGTCGCCTTGGCGCGCACATCTGATGTCGCCGCTTCGCCGTGCTCGCGAATGATGGCGTAGCAGCGATCGGCGATCGCCAGCGCCAGTTCCGGCGGCCGCGCCTTGTAGAAGTTGAGCCCGCCGGTGCGGTAGCACTGTTCCGCCTCGAATTTCTTCGACAGGGCATCGCCGATCCCGGCCACGAAGAACCGCACCGGCGCCTGCACGATGATGTCGGTATCGACGATGACGGCGTCCGGATTGGTCGCCATCAGCCGGACTTCGCTCAGCACATGGTCGGCGGTGTAGACGATGGCGAGCCGGCTGGTCGGTGAATCGTTGGAGGCAATCGTCGGCACGATGACGAGGCCGCCGCCCCGCGCGATCCTCACCCCCTTGGCGGTATCGATCGCCTTGCCGCCGCCGAGCCCGATGATCACGTCGGCGCCGGCGGCTGCCGCCGCGGCCGTCATCCGGTCGATCTCGGCCGCCGTGCATTCGCCGCCGAAATCGCCGAAGGCGATGCTGTCGAGATGCTCAGAGGTCGCCGCCGTCAGCCGGTCCTTCAGCAGGCCGGCGACGATCCGGTCGGCGACCACGAAGGCGCGCCGGCCATGGATCGCCAGCATGGGGCCGAGTTGGCCGAGCGCGCCCGGCCCCTGAATATAGCGGTGTGGCGCACCGAAGGCGCGGATCGTCATGCTTCCCCCCAATGGAAATCGCGCTTGCCGCCATCCATGCAGATCAGCGCGCCGTTGATGAAGGCGGCCTGTTCAGAGCAGAGGAAGGCGATGAGCGCGCCGACCTCTTCCGGCTGGCAGAACCGGCCGAGCGGGTTCTGGCCGGTGATCACCTGGCGCTTCTCGGCCGAGAAGCCGGCGATCAGCTCGGTCTCGACATAACCCGGCGCGATGGCATTGGCGGTGATGCCGCCTGAGCCGACCTCCTTGGCGAGCGTCCGGGTGAAACCGATCACGCCCGCCTTGGCGGCGGAATAATTGGTGACGCCCGGGCGGCCGCCGCCGGTGACATTCATCGAGGAAGTGTTGACCACCCGGCCGAAGCCGCCTTCGCGCATCAGCGGCACGGCATATTTGCTGCAAAGGAAGGTCGAGCGCAGATGGGTGCGCAGGATGATGTCGAAATCGTCGATCGCCATGTTCTCGGCCAGCGCGCCGAGATGACGGCCGCCGGCGCCGGCATTGTTGACCAGGATCGCCAGGCCGCCGAGCGCCGCGGCCGCCTGGCGCACCACCTTTTCGGCACCCTCGGGTTCGGAGACGTCGCCGATACAGGCGACCGCCCGGGTGCCCATGGCGCGCAACTCCTCGACCGTCCGCTCGGCGGCGGCAGCATCGATATCGTTGATGGCGATGGCGCAGCCCTCGGCCGCCAGCGCCAGGGCCTCGGCCTTGCCGATGCCGCGCGCGGCGCCGGTGACCAGGGCCACCTTGTCCTTCAGTCCGAAATCCATGGTCCCCTACCCCTTCACCGCGCCGGCACCCAGCCCTTGAATGAAATATTGGCTGAGCAGCGCGAAGGCGCCGAACAGCGGCAGCGCGATCAGCGTCGAGCCGGCCATGATCTCGCCCCAGCGCAGGTCGAACGAACCGACCATGGAGGAGAGCCCGACCGGCAGCGTCTTGTTGGCATCCGAACCGATCATGATCAGCGCGAAGGTGTAGTCGGTCCAGGACAGCAGGAACGAGAAGATCGCCACCGTGATCAGGCCCGGCAGCGACAAGGGCAGCACGACCCGCAGGAAGGCGCCGAGCCGGGTGCAGCCATCGACCATGGCCGCTTCTTCCAGCTCGAACGGCATGTTCTTGAAGAAGCCCCAGAGAAACCAGACGCCGAGCGGCAAGGTCAGCGTCAGATGCGCGGCGATCAGCCCGGCGAGGCTGTCGCTGAGGCCCAGCCGCGCGAAGATCGTGAACATCGGAATAGCGATCAGCAGCGGCGGGAACATATAGGCGTAGAGCATGGCACCGACGATCAGCTTCTTGCCGCGGATGCGCTGGCGGGTCACCGCATAGGCGATCATCACCGAGAAGATCATGGTGATGGCGACGGTGACCACCGCGACGATGACGCTGTTGACGAAGTGCTGCGGATAGTCGGTCAGCTCCAGCAGGTTCCAGTAATATTCGAGCGTGAACGGCCCCGGCATCAGCGAGATCTTGTGCAGCAGGCTGGTCGGCTCGCGCAGGCTCGACACCACCATCCAGTAGATCGGAAAGGCCGAATAGACGGAGATGACGACGGCCGCGGCATAGAGCCCCAGGCGGGCGGGCATGGACCTGGTCATGGCGGTCAATCCGTTTCGAGCGGGAACAGGCGGAAATAGACGAAGACCACCGCCGACAGGATCAGGAAGGAGATGGTGGCGATGGCCGCCCCTCCGCCGATGTCGAACAGCGAGAAGGCGTGGCGATAGGACAGGATCGCCAGGTGCTCGGTGGAGCTGACCGGCCCGCCGCGGGTCAGCAGCCAGATCACGTCGAACTTGTTGAACATCCAGATGGCGCGCAGGAGCACGATCACCGTCAGGATGGGTTTCAGCATCGGCACGGTGATGTGGAAGAAGCGCTGGATCGCGGTGGTGCCGTCGACGCGCGCGGCCTCGTAGAGGGAAGCCGGCACGGTCTGCAGCGCCGCCAGGAAACAGGTCGTGACGAAGGGCGTCCACATCCACACGCTGACGAAAATCACCGAGGCCATGGCGGCGCCCGGGCTCTCGAACCAGCTGACCGGCGGCAAGCCGAGCCAGGCGATGCCCGCGGTGACGATGCCGATCGAGCCGTCGACCATCCATTTGAAGGTCAGCACCACCACCACGGTCGGCAGGAGATAGGGCAGGATCGACAGGCCGCGGACGAAATTGCGGCCGGGAAACACCTCGTTCAGCACCAGCGCGAAACCAATGCCGAGCACCAGCTGCAGCACGATGGAACCGGCCGAATAGATCAGCCCGTTGACCAGCGCGTTCCAGAACTCGGGCAGCCTGATGACCGCGAGATAGTTGTCGAACCCGACCCATTGCGGCGTGCCGATGAAGGAATCCATCCGGTAGAACGACAGGCTGATGGCATAGACGACCGGCGCCACGATCAGCGCCAGCGTCACCACCAGGCCGATGCCCAGGAAGGAATAGATCGTTGCTTTGGAATTCACGGCCTGCCCTCGCAAGGGACCCGGCCGGACAAAGCCGGCCGGGTCTCGTCAACGATCACGCGACGACTTTGCGCATCTTCTCCGCCGCCGCCTTCAGGGCATCGGCCGAGGACATGTTCTTCAACACGCGGTTCTGCAGCATTTCCGGCACGACGAAGGCTTCGAACACCTTGCCCGGACGCAGGTCCGGCTCCGGCCCCTCGGTGTCGATCGAGGTCAGGATCATCGACTTGTCGGCGATGAAGCCGCGCATCGTCTCGACCGCGTCCTTGTGCTTCTCGATCAAGGGATGGGCACGCCAGCGCTCGTCCTCGTAGACGTCGAGCCTGGGCGGCTGGAAGTGCAGCGGCGCGGTGTGCAGGAAGTTGATGTAGTGGTTCTCGGTGAACCAGGACATGAACTTCATCGACTCGTCGGAATTGCCCGTTTTCAGCACCACCCAGCCGTCATAGCCGTGGTTGACCGCCTTGGCCGCGCCCTTGCTGTCCATGTAGGGCATGATGCCGTATTTGCTGGCGAGCGCCGGGGAGTTGCGCTCCAGCGCCTCGATGATGCGGCCGGCATAGGCCGTGTGTCCGAGCTTGTCGGAGGAGAAATTGCTCAGGACCTCGCCGAAGCTCGCCTGGCTCGTGCCGCTCGGCATGGTCTTGTAGAGCTCGGCGAAGAAATCCAGATAGCCCGTCACCTTCGGCGCCATCTCGGCATTGTCGATGATGACGTTCCACTTGTCGTCGAACAGCTTGACGCCCTCGGCCCACATGAAGCCGGGAGACAGCCAGTTGGTGGCGCCGTTCGAGCCGATCGGGAACAGCGAGCCGGAGCGGCCGTCGGCGGTCAGCGCCTGCGAGTTCTTGAGCATGTCGGCCCAGGTCTTCGGCACGCTCAGCCCCTTCGCCTCGTAGAGATCCTTGCGATAATAGATCCAGGCGAGATTGTAGTCGTAGGGGTACCAATAGACCTCGTTCTTGATCGGAAACAGGATCTTCGGGCCCCATTGCCGCTTCGCCGTCAGCTCGGTCAGCGGCATCAGCTGGCCTTCGGACGCCAGGATCAGCACATGGCCGACAAAGGCGAAGGTGGCGATGTCATAAGGCTGGCCGCCGCGCAGCGAGGTCGTCACCTTGGTGAAGGCATCGTCGAGCGGCACGCTGTCGACGATGATGCGGGTACCGAACTGGCGCTCATATTCGGCGCAGGCGACGCGCAGGGCGCGAATGCTGTCGATCGAGGTCTCGGTGTTGAGAAACCTGAGCGTCTTCTTGCCCTGGGCGCGCACGATCGGCGCCCCCAGCGTCACCGCCGCGGCGGTCGCGCCGGCCCCCTTGATCAGCTTGCGTCGATCGAGCCCGCCGGCTTCTGTCCTGCTGGTCATGATGATCCTCCCTTTTTTACGTCCGTTATCAGCGGCGGGCGTCGAGCCGCTCGCCGGTGGACTTGGCAAACAGGTGCAGCCGATGCGGCTGGAAGCCGATGGCAAGGCTCTGCCGGGGGCTCAGCGTGTCGGAACGCTCGGTCAAGACGCGCAGGCGCACGCCATTGGCCTCGCCGATCGACAGGGTCTGGGCCCCCAGCTGTTCGAGCACGTGAATGTTGAAGGCGACCGCGCCCGGCGCCTCGGCGACGGTGACATGTTCCGGGCGGATGCCGAGCACCACCTCGGTGCCCTCGCCCGCCGCGACACCGGCGCCGAGCGGCACGGTCAGCCCGCCGGAAACGAAAGCGCCATTGGCGACGCGCCCCTCGATCAGGTTCATTTCGGGCGAGCCGATGAAACCGGCGACGAACAGGTTGGCCGGCCGGTCATAGACCTGCAGCGGCTGGCCGACCTGCTGGACATGGCCGTCGCGCATGATGACGATGCGGTTGGCGAGCGTCATCGCCTCGACCTGGTCGTGGGTGACATAGACCATGCTGGTGCCGACCTCCTGGTGGAGGCGCGCGATCTCCTCGCGCATGCGCACCCTGAGCTTGGCGTCGAGGTTGGACAGGGGTTCGTCGAGCAGGAAGACGTCGGGGTTGCGCACCAAGGCGCGGCCGAGCGCCACCCGCTGCATTTGCCCGCCGGACAATTGCTTGGGTTTGCGCGCCAGGAACTCGTCGAGGCCGAGCATGGCCGCGGCCTTGCGCACGCGGGCGTCGATCTCGGCCGGATCCATGCGGCGGATGCGCAGGCCGAAGGCGAGGTTCTCGTAGATCGTCTTGTGCGGATAGAGCGCGTAATTCTGGAACACCATGGCGATGTTCCGGTCCTTCGGCTCGAGCGCGGTGACGTCGCGCTGGCCGATATGGATGGTGCCCGCGGTGATCTCTTCCAGCCCCGCGATCATCCGGAGCGTGGTCGACTTGCCGCAGCCCGAGGGCCCCAGGAACACGACGAATTCGCCATCCTGGATGTCGAGATCGAAACCATGCACGGCGACCACGCCGCCATAGGCCTTGCGCACGCGGTTCAGACTGACCTTGGCCATGCTCAGCGCCCCTCGACGAAATCGTGGATGCGATGATTGAGCGGCGCCAAGGCACGCTGAATGTCGCGATAGATCGGAAAGCCCCTGCTATAGACCGCCGCCCGCGCCGGATCCGGCACGTGCGTCGCGACGATGCTCACCGCATGCGCCGCCGCCTGCTCGTCTTCGAAGACGCCGGCGCCGACGCCGGCGAGCAGGGCCGCGCCGAAGGAGGCATCGGCCACCGCCGGCAGTTCGACCGTCACGTTCAGGACGTCGGCGACGATCTGGCGCCAGAGCGGGCTCTTCGCCCCGCCGCCCGTCAGCCGCGCGGTGGTGAAGCCGAGATCACGCTCGCGCAGCACCTCCAGGCAGTCGCGCAGCGAATAGGCGACGCCCTCGTAAAGGGCGCGAACGAAATGGCCGGGGCCGTGGTTGAAACCGGCGCCGACGAAATCGGCGCGCAGCAGCGGGTCCCAATGCGGGCTGCGCTCGCCGTTCAGATAGGGGTGGAAGAACAGGCCCTCGGAACCGGGCGCGACCGCCGCGGCCAGCCGGTCCATGTGGTCGAACACCGGACCGCCCTCTTCGCCCGGCCGCTTGAAGAAGGTATCGCGCAGCCATTTATGCGCCGAAGCGCAGGAATTGGTCGCGGCGATGACATACCAATGCGCGGGCACCACGTGGAAATAGTTGATCAGCGCGAAATCCGGCCGCGCCGTCTTCGAGAGAACATTGACGGTGGCCGCGGTGGCGAGTTTCACCACGCCGAGCCCCTCGCGCACCATGCCGGCACCGAAGGTCTCGGCCGCCGTATCCGAGGTGCCGCAGACGACCGGCGTCCCCACGGGAATGCCGGTGAGGCGGGCGGCCTCAGCCGTCACCCCGCCGACGACCGTGCGCGGCTGGACGATCGGCGGCAGCGTGTCCATCGGCCAGCCGATCATGGCGCAGAGCTCGTCCGACCAGACGCCCTTGTGGGCATCGAGCATGAGCGTGCCGAGCGCATCGATCGTGTCGGTCTCGAAGGTGCCGGTGAAACGCGAGCGCAGCCAGTCCTTGGCGACATAAAGCCGCTTCACCCGGGCGAAGGCCTCGGGTTCGTGGCGCTTGACCCACAACATCTGCGGCAAGGTCCAGGTCGGATTGGCCCGGTTGGCGCCGATATCGAGAATGCGCTGGTCGGCGAGGTCGCGCAGTTCCTGGGTCTCGGCCCGGCTGCGCTGGTCGTTCCACAGGATCGCCGGGCGGATGACCCGGCCTTCGGCATCCTCCAGCACCTGGGTATGGGCGCCGGCGGAAAACGAGATCGCGGCGATCGTGCCGGCCTTGCGTGCGGCCTCCGCCACCGGCGGCACGGCGGCGACGACCGCCCGCCACCAGTCCTGCGGGTCCTGCTCGCTCCAGCCGGCATGCGGCGTGGCGGTCGCGACCGGCGCCGAGGCCTCGGCCACCAGGCTGCCATCAGCCCCGATGGCGCTGACCTTCAGCGAGCCGGCGCCGAGATCGATGCCGATGAGGATGGGATCGGGCTTAGCCATTGCGAATGTCCACGGCGCCCTTGGCCGGCCTGAGACCCAGCTTGCCGGGATTGAGCAGATTGCCCGGATCGAGTGCGTCCTTGATCGTCTGCAGCAGATCGAGGCCGGCGCCGAGCTCGCGGCGGATCCAGGGATTGCGGAACAGCCCGACGCCGTGATGGTGGGCGATCGAGCCACCGTGATCGAGGGTCAGGCCCTCGATGGTGTCCCAGAGCTTCGCATGCAGCGGCAAGGCATCCGCCTCCGGCATCGGCGGCAGGCGAATGGTCATGTATTGGCAGGCGCCTTCCGGATAGACATGCGACCAGTGCGCGCCGAAATGCACGGCCGGATAGATCGCACGCACGGCCTTGGCGATGCTGTCATAGAGCTCCGGCAGCACCGACCAATTGCCGGTCACCTCGATCGTGTCGTTGAAATAGCCGGCCGCATGCCATTTCTGCGAATAGGCGACGTAGCGATTGGCGATCCAATGATCATAAGGCCCGCTCGGCGCCTCTTCGCCGCCGAACTCCGCGGCGATGGCGAGCGCCATCTTCTGCTCGGTGGTCACCAGCGGCTCGGCGCCTGAAAAGGCCAGCACGGCGAGGATCGGCTTGGTCTTGAAGGGGGCGAGATCGGCGGTGCGCTCGGCGCTTTCCACCGCGTCATAGAGCCGGACGATGCTCGGCCGGAGCTCGGCCTGCATGATCGCGCGCGCCGCGTCGAAAGACGCCTGCAGCGTCGGGAAGGCCAGCACCACGCCGCGCTCGACCGCGGGCTTGCGCCAGATCCGCAGGGTCAGCTCGGTAATGACGCCGAAGGCGCCCTCGCTGCCGACCAAGAGGTCGCGGATCGACGGGCCGACCGAGCGGCGCGCCACCGGCCGCACCTCGAGCGGCGTGCCGTCGGGGAGCACCGCCTTCAGGCCGATGACGATATCCTCGATCTTGCCGTAGCGGCTGCTCGCCTGGCCGCCGCCCCGGCAGGCGGCCCAGCCGCCGACGGTGGAAATCTCGATCGACTGCGGCAGATGGCCTGTCGTGAACCCGGCGGCGTTCAAGGCCTGCTCGAAGGCCGCGCCATTCATGCCGGCGCGCACTGTCACCATGGCGTCGGTGGCGTTGAGCGAGACGATGCCGTCGAGCCGGCGCAGGTCCAGCATCACCTCGCCGCCGAGCGGGATGGCGCCGCCGAGCACGCCCGAGCCATTGCCATAGGGGATCAGCCGAATGCCCTGCGCGTTCGCCAGCCGCACCACCTTGGCGACCTCGCCGGCATCCGCCGGCCGCACCACCAGCTGCGGCATGGCGCCGGCCAGCAGACCGGCGCGCTCGCGGAACACCGCGAAAGGCAGCCGGTCGCGGGCATAAGCGAGGCGCTCGTCGAAGCCGGTGAGCACATGGGCCGCGCCGACAAGGCCGGTAAAAGCCGCCGCCACGTCCGGCGCCGCCACATCGCTGGCGCGCGCCGCGGCAATCGAATGATCCGTCATGAACACCTCCACATGGAGGCGCGAAGCGACAGGCTCATTCCGCACCCTCCCTTGATGCTGTCGTGCATTTTGCACAATCGTTTGTTCAAGACTGTCGAAAAGGAGGAAGGCCGTCAAGCGGCAATTGTTTGAAGTGAGGATCTTGGGAGAAATCAGGCGCCAATTGACCCTCTCCCAAAGGGAGAGGGTGGCAGCGTCAGCTGCCGGGTGAGGGGTCGTCCATTTCCGGAGAGGGCGGCATGCGGCGTGAGCGTCGGCATCAGTCTTCGGAGCCCACGCCCCTCACCCGGCGCCTGACGGCGCCACCCTCTCCCTCTGGGAGAGGGTTGATTTCGCTGCACTTTTGCGGCGGCCGGGAGGTCAGAACACAGCCCCACTGCCCGCCCCCCGCCTTCCCCTACCCGCCCGACACCGGCCCCGTCGAGGCCCTCACCACCAGCCCCTCGGGCGCCAAGGGCGCAACGCCCTCCGGCTGTTCGCCTGCGACCAGTCGCACCAGCAATTCGGTGGCGAGCCGGCCCATGCGTTCGGTCGGCATGCGCACGGTGGTCAGCGCGGGATAGAGCATGGTGGCGACGGCTGCGTCATGCAGGCCGATCACCGAGACATCCTGCGGAATACGGCAGCCTGCCTCGTGCAGCACCGCCATGGCGCCGGCGGCCGAGACGAGGGTAGCCGCGAGCACGGCGGTGGGTTTCCGGTCGATCAGCTGGCGCATGGCCTCGGCGCCGCCTTCCGCGGTGTAGCCGGCGACCGCCACCAGATCAGGATCGAAACCGATGCCATGGGCGGCGAGCCCCTCGCGATAGCCGGCGAGCCGCTCGCCGGCATTGAAGCCGCCGGGCCGGCCGGCGAGATGGGCGATGCGCCGATGGCCGAGGCCGACCAGATGATCGAGCGCGATGCGTGTCGCCGCGCGGCTGTCGAGCACCACCGAATAACGCGCACCGGCAAGCGTTCGGTTGAGCAGCACATAATCGGTATCGGTCGCCTCGAGCTCGCTCAAAAGCACGTCGTCATTGTCGAGGCTCGCCACCAGCAGGCCGTCGACCCGATTGCCCTCGCTCAGCCGCCGATAGGCACCGGCATCATGCGCGCCCGGCGCGCGGTGCGCGATCAGCAGCGAAAAACCGTGTTCGGCGGCGGCCGCCTCCGCCCCCTGGATCGCCGCGGCGAAGACCGGATTGTCGAGCTGCGGCACCACGATGCCGAGAGTCGAGGAGCGCGCCGTGCGCAGGCCGCGCGCGAAGGCATTGGCCCGGTAGTCGAGCTCGCGCGCCACCTGGACGATGCGTTCGCGCGTCTCCTCGCGAATGCGCTGCGCCGCCTCGCCGCGCAGCACGCGCGAAGCGGTCGAGACATCCACCCCGGCCAAGCGGGCCACATCGGAAAGCGTCGGTCGAGCCATATCGTTGACCGATATGGCATGAGGCCGCGCTTCGGGCCAGAGTGGAGAGGTGAGCCGGATCGATGACCTGTCCCGGCCGCGACATGTGGATGGGCTTCGTGACCAACCTGTTCGACGACCTGCCCGGCAAGGCCGAAACGGAACTGTTCACCGAGCTGCTGGCGCGCGACGGCGTCAGGATCGAGCGGATCATCTCGACCGGCCAGTCGACCCCGGTCGACCAGCCCTATGACCAGGCGCATGACGAATGGGTGCTGCTGCTCAGGGGCGCGGCCCGCCTCTGGATCGACGGCGAGGGCGAGCGCGAACTGCGTCCGGGCGATCACCTGCTGATCCCCGCACGACGGCTCCACCGCGTCCTCTGGACAAGCCAGGACGAACCGACCGTCTGGCTCGCGATCCATTTCGGGTGACGACCGAGGCAACCTGCCGCGACCATGGACCCCGCGCCTTCGGCCGCGGGCGCCTGATATGGCCGGTGCGGCAGAGACCTCCGGGCCGGCCGGCGTTTCACGAACTCAATTTATGATATCGTGACTTGTTTCGATAATTTTCCGCAGAAGGCTGCGAATGATTCGCAAATCCAGAGCTGTCGACGACGACACCCCCGCGACCCAGACATCCACCGTCTACGAGCGCCTGAGAGACGATGTCATTTCCGGCGCGCTGGCGCCGAACATGCGCCTGCCGCTGGAAATGCTGCGGGACCGCTACGGGGTCGGCATCACGCCGATCCGGGAGGCGCTGTACCGGCTGTCGTCATCCCTGCTGATCGAGGCGGAGGAGCAGCGCGGCTTCCGCGTGACCGGCATCAGCCTGCAAAAATACCAGCAGATTGTCTCAGCCCGCGAGAGCTTCGAAACCCTCATTCTCGTCGAGTCGATCAGGTCGGGCGATATCGACTGGGAAGGCCGCATCATCAGCGCTCATCGGGCCATGTCCCGCCATCCCGTCTTCGAAGCAGGGACGACGACCATGGTCACCGCCGCCTGGGGCGAGGCCCATCACCGCTTCCATCGCGAGATCCTGTCCGGCAGCAATCACGTCTTTCTCGAACATTTCCAGCGCCTGTTCTGGGACCATGCCGACCGCTACCGCAATGTCGTCAAGCCGGCGCCGCTCAGCCCTGATGTCCTGAAGCGCGATCACGACCAACTGCTCGACGCCGTGCTCGATCGCGACACCGACATGGCCTGCATGGTGCTGCGCCGTCACATCAAGAACGGCGCGGCCGCCACCCTGGCCGCACTGGCCGCGAGCGGCGGCCCGGTCCCACTATCGAGTGATTGACATTTTATTTGATCGGATGAAATTTATATGATCTGTCGCACCTTCGCTCGAAGGCGAAACGGCGCGCGGATCCGGGGGACGTTCCGTTCAGCCGGCAGTTCGGTTCAGGTCGTGACGGCCGTGCGTCGTTGCTTCCCTTGCCCAAGGATGACGCCCCATGTTCGTCGAACCCGGCCTCTTCTATCGCTATGACCCGGTCACCTTGCCGGCTCCGATCGTCGTCGACGTCTCGCGCAGCGGCCGCGAATATCCCGTCGACATGCGCTCGCCGGTGCCGTTCACCGCGATCCACGACAATGTCTCGGTCTATGTCGAAGACATCTGGGGGGATGCGCCGCGTTATGGCGCGACCATGCTCCAGGCCCTGTTCCCGCATATGTATATCGATGCGAACCGCGACGAGCTCGACATCGATCCGGACCTGGTCGAGGGCGAATGGCCGGTGCCGCTGCGGCCGACCGTGTCCAAGCGCGGGCTCGGCCTGCTGAAGTCCAAGTCGCGTTACGGCGAGCCGGTTCAGGAGCGCAAATTCACCTTCGCCGAGGTCGAGGAGCGCCTGAACCGCTACCACCGCCCCTATCATCGCGAGCTGAAATCGATCATCGACCGGGTCAAGTCGTCCTACGGCTTCGTCTATCACCTGAGCTGCCATTGCATGTCGGCGATCGGCGCGCCGACCCATCCGGATGCCGGCGAGGAGCGCCCCGACTTCTGCCTCGGCAATATCGGCGAGACCAGCGCCTCCCGGGCCTTCACGGAAGCGGTGGCCGAAACCATCCGCGCCCAGGGCTATAGCTGCACCATCAACCAGCCCTATCCCGGCGGCGAGATCAATCGGCGCTACGGCGACCCTGCCGGCGGCGTCGAGAGCATTATGGTCGAGATCAACAAGAAGCGCTTCATGGACGTGAAGACATTCCGGAAGAACGACGGCTTCGACAGCATCAAGAATGCCGCCAACGCCGTTTTGGCGGCCCTCGCCAAGACCGCGCGCCAGCGCATCGGCTGAGCCGCACCGTCAGCGGAAACCGCCTGCCGGCCTGCCCTGGGCCGGCCGACAGGCACGCTTGGGCACAATCGAATTTCGGGGGGATTTTCGATGATCACTCGCAGGACGCTGGTCAAGGCCGGTGCCGCCGCCTCTCTGTTCGCGCCGTCCGCCCTGCGGGCCCAGGCGCAGACCACCTTGAAGTTCGTGCCGCAGACCGATGTCGCCGGCTACGATCCGGTCTGGAGTTCGGCCCAGGTCACCCGCAACTACGCCTATACGGTTTTCGACACGCTCTATGGCGTGAACAGCGCCTTCGAGGCGAAGCCCCAGATGGCGGAAGGGGCAAGGCCGGACAATGATTTCAAGGACTGGACCGTCAGCCTGCGGCCGGGCCTGAAGTTCCATGACGGCGAGCCGGTGCTGGCGCGCGACTGCGTCGCCAGCCTCATGCGCTGGGCGCGTCGCGATTCATTCGGCCAGCCCCTGCTCAACGCCATCGACGAACTCTCCGCCGTCGACGACCGGACCATGCGCTTCCGGATGAAGCGGTCGTTTCCGATGTTGCCCGACGCTCTCGCCAAGTCGACGGCCAATGTCCCGGCCATGATGCCGGAGCGCCTGGCCAAGACCGATCCGTTCCAGCAGATCCCCGAGATCGTCGGCAGCGGGCCTTTGCGCATGCTGCCATCCGAGACCGTGCCCGGGATCAAGATCGTCTTCGCGCGGAACGAGGCCTACCGGCCGCGCGACGACGGTGCGCCGGAATGGACTTCGGGGCGCAAGGAGGTGCATTTCGACCGGGTGGAATGGCTAATCATTCCCGATGCCGCGACCGCAGCGGCGGCGCTTCAGCGCGGCGAAATCGATTGGCTGGAACAGCCGTCGAGCGATTATCTGCCGCTCCTGAAGAGCCGGCGCAATATCGAGGTGGCGATCAAGGACCCGAGCGGCAGCATGGGCGCGCTGCGGATGAACTGGCTGCACCCGCCCTTCGACAATCCGGCGATCCGGCGCCTCGTCCTGGCCGCGGTCCACCAGGAAGAATATATGATGGCGGTGGCCGGCACGGATGCATCGCTCTATCGCACCGGTGTCGGGGTATTCCCGCCGGAGACCCGGTTCGCTTCCGACGCCGGCATGTCCAAGCATGCCGGCCCGCCCGATTACGACCGCATCAAGCGCGATCTGATCGCCGCCGGCTACAAGGGCGAGAAGGTCGTCGTTCTCGGCGCCGCCGACCGCGCCGCGGTCAAGGCCTTCGGCGACGTGGCGGCCGAAATGCTGACCCGGATGGGCATGAATGTCGACTATCAGATCGCCGACTGGGGCACGGTCAATGCCCGGATCAATCGCAAGGACCCGCCCGAAAAAGGCGGCTGGAACATGTTCTTCGCGGTCTGGGGCGGCATCTCCCTGATCAATCCGATCGTCCATCAATATCTGCGCGGCGACGGGCCGACCAATATTGCGGGATGGCCATCCTCGCCGCGGCTCGAGGAGCTCCGCGCCGCCTGGCTCGGCACCACCACCGCGTCGGAACAGGTCAGGCTCGCCCACGAGATCCAGGCTCAGGCCATGTCGGACGTTCCTTATGTGCCGCTCGGGCAATATTTCCAGCCCGTGGCCTATCTGAAGACCCTGACCGGCATGGTCACCGGCTTTCCGGTGTTCTGGAACATCAGGCGCGTTTGATCACGCAGTGGATCACGGTGGCGGGGCCATCCGGTCGTCGGTATTCTCTACGTCACCCCAAGGCAAAGCAATTGCTTTGCCGGGGCGAGCGAAGCGAGGGAAGGGGGTCCAGGGGTCGCTTCATCGGCGCTTGAAGCGCATGCCATCGAGGCGATTTCGCTGCGTTGACGTGGCGGCCTGCAACTCCTGGACCCCCTTCCCCTCCTTCGCTTCGCTCTGTCGGCCGGGGGTGACGTCCTGTGCTCCTGCAACACGTTGTGTGCATCCAGTAGCCCACCGGGGGAGGTGGCGGTTCCGGCTCGATATCTCGGCAGACAACCAATTCGGGCGCTTTGCGAGATGCGTGCATCCGATAGACGCATGCGGCGCACCCAAGTACCGCCAGCCAAAGCCCCCGGGCAACAGCCAAGCGCCTTTGCGACTGGTCTTCAGCCCCGGATCGGCTATCCAGGTCCTGCTCGCCGCCTGCTTCGCGTGAAGGTCGAGCCGGGTACCCGATCCGCCATGCAGACCTTCGCCGCACTGTCGCTCGCCTATATCATCTCGATCTTCTTCCGCTCGTTTCTGAGCGTTCTCGCTACGCGCATCATGGCCGACATGCAGATCGGCGCGACCGAGCTCGCCGCCATGAGCTCGGCCTGGTTCGTCGCCTTCGCGCTGATGCAATTCCCGGTCGGTTGGGCGCTCGATCATTTCGGCCCGCGCCGCACCGTCCTGCCGCTGATGCTGGTCGGCGGCATCGGCGTCGGTCTGTTCCCCTTCGCGCCAAACGCCCTGGTGGGATCGCTCGCCATGGCGCTGATCGGCATCGGCTGCGCACCGGTCTATATGGGCGCGGTCTATGTCTTCGCCCGCAACCATCCGCCCGCGCAATTCGGCTTTCTCGCCTCACTCCTGATCGGCGTCGGCTCTATCGGCAATCTCGCGGGCACCACGCCGCTGGCCTGGCTCGCCGACGGCTTCGGCTGGCGCCAGACCATGATCATGCTCGCAGCCCTCTATTGTCTCGCCTTCGCCCTGGTCGCGCTGTTCCTGCGGGATCCGCCACGCCTCGCCGCCCAGGCCGATTCCGGCCTGTTTTCCGGCCTCGGCGCGCTGGTCTCGACCAGGCTGTTCTGGCTGATCGTGCCCATCGTCTTCGTCAGCTACGCCATCATGGTGGCGCTTCGCGGTCTCTGGATCGCGCCCTATCTGGCCGAGGTGATCGGCCTGCCGCACGTCCAGCAGAGCAATGTCGTGCTGCTGATGGCGCTCGCCATGACGTCGAGCGCCTTTCTGTTCGGCTGGGTCGAGAACCGCTGGGGCCAGGCCAAGACCCTGGTCGTGGCGGGCAATCTGGCGGTCGCCGCGGCGCTCGCGTGCCTGGCCGTCTCGGCGGTGCAGACGCCTGCGGTCGCAACGGCGCTCTTCATCGCCATCGGCTTCTGCGGCTTCAGCTACACGATCCTGATGGCCCATGCCCGGCCGTTCTTCCCGGATCATCTGGTCGGCCGGGGCATGACCTTGCTCAATTTCGTCTTTGTCGGCGGCGTGGCGGCGGTACAGACCGGGTCCGGCTGGCTGATCGACCTCGGCCGCAACGGCGGGCTCGACGCAGCGGCCACCTTCGCCCGCATGCACGGGGCGCTGGCGGCGGTGCTCTTCGCCAGCACCCTGGTCTACATGCTGGCGCCACGTCGACCGGAGGCGGAGCGGTAGAAGCGCGCGGCTGCGGCGCCCCCTCACCCCTCAAGCGTGAAACCGCCCTCGGCCAGGCTCTGGCCATTGACCAGCAATTCGACCCGGTGGTGGCCGGCATGGTGTTTGCGGGTGGTGAAGTCGCGGATCGTCTGGCTGATCGACAGGTCGCATGCGCCCGACGGATCGAGCAGCAGCTCCTTCAGCTTGAACACCTTGGCCGAAGCACCGCCGTTCTTTTTGACGTAGTGGACGGCATAGTCGACGATCAGCTTCTGCGGCGCCGCCGCTGTCGAGACGAGACGCGCCGTGAGCCGCATCGTCTCGCCGAGCGACAGGCTTGCCGGCGTCACCGCGAAAGCCTCGACGCGCACATGAGCGCTGCCGCCGGCGCCGACCAGGTCGAGCGCCCGCCGGTCGCCGCGCTTGATCAGTGTCCTCAGCGCCTGCTTGGCGATCCAGGCGGTATGCGCGTCCTGGCGCGGCCAGCCGGCGATCTTCGCCAGGGCCCAGTCGGGATTGTCCTTGGTGATGTCGTTCAGGTGGTTGGCCACCGACTTGCGCACGTAAAGGCTCGGGTCGGCCTTGAGATTGTCGAGGATATCAGCGACCGGGCCCGGATCCTCCATCAGGGCCTTCAGCTGGAACGACCAGGGCAGCCGTGGCCGCGCGCCCTCGCTCGCGAGCCGCCGGACATGCTCGTTATCGTCCAGCGACCAGCGCTCCATCACGGCCAGGGTGCGGGCGAAGTCGCGCTGCAGGAAATGCCGGATGGCGAATTCCGACGAGCCGAAGCGGGTGAAATAGTGCAGCGCCGCCATCGACGCATCGAAATGACCCTGGCCGTAGAGCGCGACATATTCGGGCAGCACGATCGAGGCGAAGCCGTGCTTGATCCGCGGCGCCAGCGCATGGAAGACCGCGAGATGATGCTCGAACCCGCCCGGCAGGGCCTGGTGGAAACTTTCCGCTATCCGCCTGAGCCGCTGCATGATGCTGAGCGCGTCGAGATCGTCGGAGGCAAGGCGCAGGAAGGCCTTCGCATCGAAACGCGCCTCGATGCCGGCCGTCTCGGTGGCGAAATGCTGGAGGCGCTCGCGGTTGAAGATTTCCTTCAGCGCGGGGTTCTGCGTCGTCGCGTCGGTCATGCCGGCCTCGATGATTCCGGATCGAATCGGCCCGCATCAAACGCCATCGCGACGAACTTGTCGCGGCCGGCCGCCGCCATCGCCGCCGCGCTCGTCCAGAGCTTCGACATGCTTCGACATGCTTCGACAAGCCTCGACAGACCGCGACCATGCGGCTGTCGTCATTGTGTCAAGAAACTCTGATCAGCCGGGGAGGCGAATACTGATCCGGCTAAGTCGCCGGCCGTTCTGGGAAGACCGCCTTGCCGCGTCCCGCGGCAGGTCCCTTCTCGCGCCCCGGGCCATGACGACAATGACCAAGCGGAGTGCAGTGGTTGAAATCGTCTATATCGATGCCGGCGGCGGCCATCGCAGCGCGATGAACGCCTTGAAGGAGGTCCTGGCCGAGCGTTATCCCGGCTGGCAGATCAGGCCGCTCGACCTGCAGAAGCTGCTCGAACCGATCGACCCGATCCACCGGATCACCCAGCGGATCACCCGTCCGCTGCAGCGGGTTCTCCAGCAGATCGCGCCGAAGCTCGCCCTCGAGCCGGTCCAGGCCCAGGACATCTACAACACCGCATTGAAACGCGGCGCCACCCGTGGCCTGGGCGCCATTCTGCCGATCCTGCAGGCCTTCATCCGGCATTACGCCGACGAACTGGAGGAGATCCTGCGCCAGCATTGGCGCCGGCCAGATCAGGCCCGGCCCGATCTCGTGGTCTCCGTCATTCCGAACTTCAACGGCGTCATGTTTCGCGCCCTCCGGGACGTTCACCCCGGCATTCCCTATGTCACCGTGATGACCGATATGGTCGATTGCCCGCCGAACTTCTGGATGGAAGACCAGGACCAGGTGATGATCTGCGGCACCCACAAGGCCTTCGTGCAGGCGAAAGCCTCCGGCTTCTACCGCCCCGGCAAGGTCTTCGAAGTCTCGGGCATGATGCTGAAGAAGTCATTCTACGACGAGCCCGACGCGCCGCGCCTGACCCACGCCGCGCTCGGCCTGTCGCCGGACCGCGCCACGGGCCTCATCATGTTCGGCGGCAATGGCTCGCTCACCGCATCGCTCGATATCCTCGAGCGCTTCGACAAGGCCAGGCTCGACGTCCAGACCATCGTCCTGTGCGGCAACAACAAGAAGCTCCGCGACAGCCTGCAGGGCCGGGCCGGCTGCCATGCCGTGGGCTTTGTCCAAAACGTCGCCGACTACATGCGGCTCGCCGATTTCGTTATCGGCAAGCCCGGCCCCGGCAGCATCAGCGAAGCCGTCCATATGGGCTGCCCGGTCATCGTCGAACGCAACGCCAAGACCATGCCGCAGGAACGTCCCAATGTGGATTGGATCCTGCAGCGGGGCGTCGGGATTTCGGTGAAGAGTTTCGACCGGCAGATCGTCGCCGCGGTTCAACGCATGCTCGGCGACATCGCGAGCTACAGGGCCGCCATTGCCGCGAATGTGCCCCGCAATGTCGCGGTTTTCGAGGTCGCCGACCATCTCGATCGAATCATGGCGGCGCGCGATACGCGCCCCGCCCCGCGCGCCCTGCCCGTTTCATCGGATGATGCTGGGATTGCTCGGTGACAAGGGGCTGAGCGGCCCGACGCGGGCGCCTGCGGCCGGCGCCGCGCCGAGCATGGCGCCGAGCACCGACAGCACGGCGATCAGGATGATCAGTGCCTGGCAGACCCGTTTCATATTCGCCGGCATGGTCAGCATGTCGACGACGTAGAACAGGATGATCGCCGCCACCGCCAGTTCTGCGGCGTAGATGATGAGGGGGATCACGTTCATCGGACACCTTCGGGTCACGTGAGCCGGCGGGCAGGTAACGAGCCGCCGGCCTAACGGATGAAGTGATGGATGGCGTTGAGCCCGACCAGGCCGACGACGATGAGATAGGCGGCGACGATATAGTTCAACAGCCGCGGCACGATGAGAATGGCGATGCCGGCGACGAGCGCGAAAAGCGGCGTCATGTGAGCGGTGGTCAGGACCATGGAAGACCTCTTGGGTTGGCAGGGATGAGCGCGCTCTCGGCCCATCCAGGGCCCCGTCGCATCAGGCGGCCTTGGGCATCGGGCCGGGAGCGCCTCGCATGCATGATCGTGGCGCGTCGGCGACCGGCAATGGGCAAGGCGCCGGAGGCTTGCCGGTCGCCATGGTCAAAGTCTGCCGAGCAGGACGAGCACCAGCACGACGATCAGCACAAGCCCAAGGCCGCCGCCGCCGTAATAACCGGTGCCGTAGAACGGACCGCCGCCCAGGCCGCTGAAACCGCCGAGAAGTGCGATGATCAAAATGACCAGAAGGATGGTTCCAAGTGACATGGTCGATCTCCCAGGCCGGGGAACAGGAAGCAGTGCCAAATAACGCCGGCATCCTTGCCCGAGAGCGAGGAAGACGATCAGGATTGGTGCTTGCTTCGCCTGTCCCGCAATATTTCGGGTTTCGTTTCGCCGGAATAACGTGACGCGCGAACATTGGTTCCGCCACGCGCCCTGGAAATAGCGGCATCTTGCAAGACCGGGAATGCGACGGAGCGGAACCCGCGGCGCGCCGCGCTCCGGGTCCCGACCCGGCCCCGCCTTCAGGGAACCAGTACGACCTTGCCCGTCGTCGCCCGGCTTTCCATCGCGCGATGCGCCTCCGCCACCGCGCCAAGCGGATAGCCGCCGCCCTTGACCACCTGGAGAGCGCCGTCGGCGGCAAGCGTGAAGAGCTCTTCCAGGTCCGGCCTCAGATTGGTGGGCGTCAGCAGCGGCAGCAGGGCAAAGCCGCGCAGCGACTGGTTCCGGGCGAAGACCGTTTCCAGCCTCGCCGTGTCGAGATCGAGCCGGCCGAGCGCCCCGAAGACCAGTTCGCCGCCCGGTGCCAGCTCGTCGAGGCAAGCGCTCGTCAGCGCACCGCCGACAAAATCATAGACGATGTCGAGGCCGGCCTTGCCGGTCGCCTCGCCAAGAGCTGCCGCCCAGCCGGCACCGCCGGGCGCGATGGCGGCATCGGCACCGAGCGCGAGGGCAAGATCCCGCTTGGCCGGCGAACTCGCGGCGGCGATCACCCGCCGCGCTCCGGCGCGCTTCGCCAGTTGCACCAGCAGCGAGCCGACGCCGCCGGCCGCGGCGGTGACCTGCACGGTCTTGCCCTCCGGCCGGCTCCGCTGGACCAGATGCAGCGCCGTCAGGCCCTGCACCATCAAGGCGCAGGCGTCGTCGAAGGACAGGCCTTCGGGCAGCGGCACCGCCGATGCGGCCTCGACCGCGACATAGTCGGCGTAGCCGCCGGCGCGTCCGGCCGCGAACAGAGGAATCGCGACCCGCGCGCCGATCGGCAGCGCCGCACCGTCTCCCAGAGCCTCGACCACGCCCGCCACCTCGACGCCCAACATCATCGGCAGGTCCGGCGTCACCGCATAGCGGTCGGCGCGCATCAGCACCTCGAAGAAATTGACCCCGGCGGCGCGGACCCTGATCAGCGCCTGGCCGGGCCCGGCGACCGGAGCAGGAATGTCGATGATGTCGAGAACATCGGGGGCGCCGAAGCGGCTGAGCTGGACGGCTTTCATGGGGAGCACCTTGCATTGCTGTGGCAAGGCATCACCTAGCTGTATCGATCGATCGGAAACGACACACCCTTTCGTTCCATACTGACCGGATGGTGCCCATGGCCGAGATCATCAAGAGACTGCCGGCGCTGCCGGCCGAACGGGCGCTCAGGGTCATTTCCGGACGCTGGAAGGCGGTCATCCTCTACCATCTGTTCGACCGGCCGAAGCGGCTGTCGGAACTGAAGCGCCTGGTGCCCGCCATCAGCCAGAAGGTGCTGATCCAGCAATTGCGCGAGATGGAAGAGCACGGCCTCGTGCACCGCGAGATCTTCCGCCAGGTGCCGCCACGCGTCGACTATTCGGCGACACCGCTCGGGCTCAGCCTCGAACCGGTTCTGCTCGCGCTCTGCCAATGGGGTCAGCGCCATGCCGATGCGCTGAACGAAAGGGACCTGGTCGCCGACTGCGTGATCAGGCCGCGTGGCGGGCGCGCCACCGCCGCAGAGGCGCCGGAGCTCTAATCCTCGATCCGCTCGGCCGGCATGTCCTGGCCGCCCTGGTGCAGTACGGCCCGGACGGCCCGGCCCTCGCCGCCGATCTCGAACGACAGTTGGGCGTCGACCTCGACGGTGAAGAAGTCGGTATCGCTCTCGGCGAAAACCTCCACATCCGGCTGGCCGGTGGCCTGCACGAACAGGCGGCCGCCGACCTGCGTCACGGCCAGGATCATATCCGGCGTCAGGCGATAACGGCCGACATGACGCGCCAGCACCTCGGGCGCGACCGCCACGGCGACGCGCTGCTTGGCCGGCGGCGCCAGGGGCATGGCGGGATCGAGAAGATGACGGCCGATATCGTCGACGCCAAGGGCCGCCGAACTGTTGGAGAGAGCCACCACGCCGGTCCGCGCCTTGACGAGATAGCCGGCGAAGGAGCGCTGGCCGCCGGTGCCGCCATTGTGCCAGACCAGGGTGTCGTCGCCGGTCCCCACGACCATCCAGCCGAGCGCCGTCTGCATGTCGAGCACGCCCATTGGCCGCCGCACCTCCAGCATGGCGGCGAAGGCCGGAGCGAGCGGGCTGTCGCGGTGGCCGAGCGCCGCTTCCAGGAAGGTCAGCATGTCGGAAGCCGTCGAGCGCAAGGCGCCTGCCCCGGCAAAGGTCGGCAGGTCCCAGTGCTGGATGCCCCTCAGGGCCGCGTCATGGGCGCCGGCAAGCCGCGTCCGCGCCTCGTCCGACAGCGTCACCATGGTGCTGGTCATGCCGAGCGGCCCGGTGATGCGGCTGCGCACCAGATCCTCATAGGTGGTGCCGGCACGCCGGGCCAGCGCCTCGCCGAGCAGGCCAAAGCCGAGATTGGAATAGTCATATTGGACGCCGATATCGCGGGTCAGCTCGTGACGGGCGAGGAAACCGAAGAGCTGCGCGAAGGAATAGTCGGCATAGGGATTGCCCGGGTCTTCCGGCGCGAAATCATCCGGCAGGCTGGGCAGCGCAGACGTGTGGGTCGCCAGGTCGATCAGCGTGATCGCCCGGCCAGCCCGCCGGCCGGGCGCCGCACCCTCGGGCAGATAGTCGGCCACCGGATCCGACAGCGCCGCCTCGCCCCGCCGCACCATGTCGGCGAGCAGCAGCGCGGTGAACACCTTGGTCACCGAGCCGATCTCGAACAGCGTGCCGCCATTGACCGGACGGGCATCGGCCTCGCCGTGACGGCCATGGGCGACGATATGGCGGCCGGCCGGTCCGGTCATGCCGACGACGATACCGAGGCTCTGGCGTTGCACATCGATCCTGTCGGCCAGGATCGCCAGGATCTCGGCGTCCGACGGAAACCCTGAAGAGGCGGAAACGCCTACGGTGCTCATCGGTGCCATGGCATGCTGTCTCCCCGGATCGGCCGCGCCACGCCGCGCCGGCCATCCTCTTGGACGCCGATGATTGCGCCGGCATTGCAGACCCGGGCCATGCGACAACCGGCCACGCGACATGACCTGGCCGTCGCGCCTTGACGCCCGCCGCACCGGCGTCGCAAAACATCAGATGTCGCGCCGCTTCGGCTCAACCCGGAATGGCCGATCGGCCCCTGGGCAGGTCGCGATCACCAGCGGGAGGCCTTCACGTCGTGAACATGCTCGGGGCCTGGTGGAAAAGCCTGACGTCGCCACGCCTCGATCTCACGCTTTCGATCCATAGCGGCCTGACGACACGCATCGTCGGACGCCCCGGCGCCATCCTCGACGACGCCGAACTGGCTGAACTCGTCGGCAAGCTGCGGCAGATCGCCGGGCGCACCCTGTCCGCCGGCGAACTCACCTATGGCGTCTTTTCCGGCGACCGCCAGCGCCTCGCCTCGACCATCATCACGCTGATCACCGACACCGCGACCGGACAGCCGATCGCCTTCAACGCGCTCGCCCTGATGGAGGCGGAGATCGATGGCGACCGGCAGGAGGTGATGCATCTCGGGCTCGTCATGGTCGACCCCGACGTGCGCGGCAAAGGCCTGTCCGGCGTGCTCTACGGGCTGACGGTGCTGATCCTGTTCCTGCGCGGCGGGCTCCGAGCCCGCTGGATTTCCAATGTCACCCAGGTGCCGGCCGTGGTCGGCATGGTCTGCGAGACCTTTTCCGACGCCTTTCCCTCGCCCGATCCGGGCACGCGCCAGAGCTTCACCCATCTGAGCCTCGCCCGGCAGATCATGCGCCGGCATCGCGCGGTCTTCGGCGTCGGCCCTGAAGCCGGCTTCGATGAGGCCCGCTCGGTCATCACCAATGCCTATACCGGCGGCTCGGACGACCTGAAAAAGACCTTCGACGAAGCGGCCAAGCATCGCGAGGAGCGTTACAACGCCTTTTGCGCATCCATGCTCGACTACGGCCGCGGCGACGACATCCTGCAACTGGCCCGGATCGACCTGCCCGCGGCGCGGCGCTACCTGATTGGCCAATTGCCGCGCGGCTCGCTCCCGGCGGTCGCCGGCGCCGGCCTGTTTCTCCTGCTTCAGCGTCTCGTCCTGCCGGTGCTGCACTGGCTCGACACTGGCAAAAGCTTCGGCACGCTCAGGCCGAACAAGGACGGCAAGGCATGATGGCCGATTTCGACTACGCCCGATTCACCACCCGCAATATTGGCTTCGTCACCGAGGCCGAGCAGCAGCGCCTGCGCGACGCGACCGTCTTCGTCTGCGGCGTCGGCGGCATGGGCGGAGCCGCCTTCATGGCGCTGGTCCGCGCCGGCATCGGCCGCTTCGTGATTGCCGATATCGACGTCTTCGAGGTCTCCAACCTCAACCGCCAGGTCTTCGCCAATGCCGCGACCATCGGCGCGTCCAAGGCCGAAAGCGCGGCCGCCGCGGCGCGCGCCATCAATCCGGAGATCGCAATCGAGGTGCTCGGCGCGGAATGGGTCGACCGGCTGCCCGAGATCGCCGCCCGCATCCCGATCATCGTCAACGGCATGGACGATATTCCCGCAGGCATCCACCTCTACCGTACCGCCAAGCAAGCCGGCGCGACCGTCATCGACGCCTATATGTCGCCTTTGCCCTCGGTCACGGTGGTGCGGCCCACCGATCCGAGGCCCGAGGAGCGGCTCGGCTATCCGACCAAGGACAAGGCCTGGCGCGACATCGGCGAGGCCGACCGGCGGGCCGCCATGCTGGCCGAGATCGAACATGTCATGCTGCACTCATCCTCACGGCATCATGTCGACCTCGCGATCGCCGCCGAGGTCGCCGCCGGCCGGCGCAGCCGCATGTCTTTCGCCCCCATGGTCATCACCACCGGCATGCTGATGGCCTATGAGGTCATCGCGCTCGTGCTGGACAAGCCGACCGGCACCGATTGCCGCGGCTGGTTCTTCAATCCGCACGGACCCAAGGTCGAGCGGCCGCTGCCCGCCTTTGTCGCGGCGCTGCTCCGCCCGGTGGTGCGGCGAACCCTGCGCCGCATGGTGGGGGCCTGATGGATCCGGTCCTGGTCGCTGACTCGCTCGTCAATATCTGCGGCGCCATCGGCCTTGCCGTCGCCGTCCTCATCTTCCGCGCCCGCGACCGCAACGGGCCGCTGACGCGTCGGTTCAGCCTGGTGCTCGGCCTCGTGGCGCTGGTCTTTCTGCTGCGCGGCGCCGGCTGGCTCACCGGCAGCCTCTGGCTCGAGCAATGGGCGGTCGCCTGCGCCGCCTTGATCCCCCTAGGCGCGGTCGTGGTGATCGAAGGCATGCTGCGCCGCCATGCGCCGCGCGCGCTCAAGCTGGCGGTGCTCGCCGGCGCGCTCGTGCTGGCGCCGGCCGGCCTGTTCGCGCCGGCAGCCATGGCCGACAGCGTCGAGATCGCCCTGGCCTCGTTCCAGCTCGCGACCTTCGCTGCCTGCGGTGTCCTGCTGGTCACCCGCGACCGCGCATCGCTGTCGGAGGCCGAGAACCGCAGCGTCGGTCGCCTCGGCATTGCCGCCTTCTGCATGCTGCCCTTCATCCTCTCCGATTTCCGGGCCTTCTTTCCCGCCATTCCGGTGCGCGCCGGTGCGCTCGGCGCGCTGTTGCTGGTCACCTTCGCGCTGGTCGCCGACACGGCGAGCGAAGCCCGGCGCGGCCATGCCGCCATTCTCGGACTGCGCATCGCGGCCGGCCTGGTGCTCGGGCTCGCCTTGTCCGCCCTGGTGCCCGGCGGCGATACCCGCGAGATCCTGCGCATGGCCGCCGTGGCGCTCGCCGGCACCCTGGTGATCGGGCTTCTGGTCGATACGGCAAGCGCCTTTCTCCGGGCCGGCGCGCCCGGCCTGCTCGACCGCATCGCCAATGCCGAGGCCGCGACCCGCGACGCGCTGATCGCCGAGATCGCCCGGCACGCTCCGTTCGAGGGCGCCCGGCGCCTCTCGGAGGCGGCGCTCGCCGATTTCGATCCGCCCATCCTGCGCGCGGCGCTCGCCGGCCGCATCGTCATCCGCCGCGCCGACCGGCCCTGGGGGCGGCCGGCGGACGATCCGGCGACCGAACGGCTGACGGCCCTGATGGCGACCCATGGGGCGAGCCACCTGATCGTCATCGCGCGTGACCCGCTCGACCTCGTCGCGCTCCAGGTGCCGCTGGTCATGGCCGACCGGGCAACCGAGACCGCCCTGCTGCTCGCCGGCCGGCTGATCGCCGCAGCGCCGGGAGCCGGCAGATGATCACCATCACCCGTGGCGACCGCGCCGCCGCCTTCGCCGTGACGCGCAACGTCTATCCGGAAGGCACGCTCTACGTGCCGCCCATGTGGTCCGATTTCGACCGCATGTTCGACCCCGCGAAGAACCCGCTGGTCACCGAGGGGCATGGCCGGTTCGAGCTCTTCGTCGCCTGGCGCGACGGCCGGCCGGTCGGACGCATCGGCGCGAGCCTGCACCAGGCCTCCAATGCCAGGCACGGCACGCGCCGCGCCCAGTTCGGCTTCTTCGATTGCGCCGATGATCCGGAGGTCGCCGGCGCTCTCCTGAACGCCGCCGAGGACTGGGGCCGGGCCGCCGGCATGAGCGAGCTGGTCGGCAATTTCAACCTGACCGCCATGCAGCAGGTCGGCGTGGTCACCGGAGGCTTCGAGCGACCGCCCTATACCGACATGGTCCACAGCCCGCCGCATATCGCGCGGCTGCTCGCCGCCAATGGCTATGCGCCGGTCTTTCCGATGACCACCTTCGAGACCGACCTTGGCGCGCTCGACCCCGCCTCGCTGCTCGGCCCGGCGCAGGAGGCGATCCTCGCCGATCCGGATTTCGCCTGGATGCCGATCGACCGGAAGAGCTTCAGGACGCGGCTCGGCGAGGCGAGAACCGTGCTGAACGACGGTTTTGCCGACAATCCCATGTTCGTGCCGACCAGCCCGGCCGAATATCTGTTCCAGGCCGGCGACATGATGTGGGTGATCGACAAGCGCATTTCCTGCGTCGCCCATTACCGCGGCCGGCCGGTCGGCGTGATCCTGGTCATTCCCGACCTCAACCCGCTGGTGAAGGCGGCCGGCGGCCGCATGGGTCTGAGCTTTGCCTGGCATCTCATCAAGCAGCGCCTGACCAACCGGCGGGCCGTGCTGATCTACCAGTCGGTGTCGCGCACCATGCATGGCCGCGGCATCAACGGCGCCATGCTGTTCAGGGTCGTCAGCGCCATGAAGACCATCGGCTACGACCGGCTGGGCACGACCTGGATCGCCGACGTCAACGGCGCGAGCCTGAGGCAAATGGACAAGCTCGGCGCCCAGCCGCTGCACCGGCTGCATCTCTTTTCGAAACCGCTGCTCGCCACCGCCGTTACGCCCGCCAGCCCGCCGGAGGCCGCGTGATCGCCGTCGACCCCGATCTGCTCCACCGGCTCGTCGCCGAGGCGCGGCTGGCGCCGAGCGTGCACAACATCCAGCCGACCCGGGTATCGCTCTCCGATGGCGTGATCCTGCTGCAGGACGACCCGGCGCGCCGGTTGCCCGCCGCCGATCCGAACGGCCACGATGTCAGGCTGTCCCATGGCGCCTTCCTGGAAGGCCTGGCGCTGGCGCTCGGCCGCGCCGGGCTCGCCATCGCCGATCTCGTGCTGGCACCATCGGGCGCCGCGGGACCGATCGCCCGGATCACCGTGGCCGAGGGCGCACCGGATCCGCTGGCGAGCCATGTCCCCAACCGGGCCAGCTGGCGCGGCGGCTTTTCGACTGCCGACGCTGCCGTCGGCGCCGCGCTGGCGCGGCTCGCCGCCGACCAGCCCGACCTGACGCTGGTATCGGAACAGCAAGCCATCGGGCGCATCGCGGCGCTGGCCGATCGTGCCGGCCTGTTCTTCCTGCGCGACGCCGGCCACCGCCGCGAGCTGCTGCAGTGGATGCGGCTCTCCAAGGCTCATCCCGATCATGACCGCGACGGCCTCAATGCCGAGGCCATGGCGCTCGGCCGCATCGAGGCCTTTGGCGCCGGCCTGGTGCTCGGGCCGCTATTTCCGCTGCTCGACCGCCTGGGGCTCGCCGGCCCTGTCACGGCCGAAGCCGGCGAGGCGGGTTCGGCCGCGGCCATGGCGCTGTTCCACCGCGCCGAGGGCGAGGACCCGCTCGTCACCGGCCGCGCTTTCTATCGCGCCTGGCTCGCCATGGCGGCGCAGGGGCTCGCCGGCTGCCCGGTCTCGGTGCTGGTCGACTGGCCTGAGACCCATGCCGCCCTGTGCGCGGCCCATCCCCTGCCCGCCGGCCGGCGGCTCGTCAACGTCTTCCGCATCGGCGTTCCCGCCGGGCCGCGCCGGATCAGTCACGCCCGGCTGCCGGTCGAGGCGCTGATCAGGCCGGCCTCATAACAGCTTCAGATAGTCGATGAGCGCCTGGCGCTCTTCCGCCGTGAGATCGGCGACCTCCCGGTCGTGACCGCGGTTGGAAAAGCCCGGCTTGCGCGTATCGATCTCGACCGCGCGGGAAAACGGCTGGTAATCGCCGAGGTCGCGCCAGAGGCCGCTGGCATCGGGCGCCAGCGCCAGGCCGACACGGGTGAAATCGAGGCGGTGACCGCCGACCATGAACCGCTCCGGCCGTGTCCCGGGTTCCAGCAGGTGCTGCAATGTCGGCACCGACCCATTGGTGAAATAGGGCGCGCTCGCCCATACCCCGCTCAACAGCGGCGCCGCGAGCTTGCCGGTCGCTTCGGCGGTCAGGTGACGCCTATAGACCGTGCCGTTGACCCGCCCGGCGAGCGAGCCGTCAAAGGCGCGCGCCCGGCTCATGTCGGTGCCGACATCGCCGGCCCAGTTGGGAAAACTCAGAAGGCGCGGCCGGTCGAGATCGCCGTCATAACTGCCGTGGCAGGCGGCGCAGGCGCGCGCATAGGTGGCCTGGCCGAGCGGCAGGCGGGCGCGGTCGATCGTGCCCGGAAAGCGTTGGGGCCGGTAGGTCGCCAGAAACCGGGCGATGTCGGTCAAGGCGGGAATGGCGGCCTCCGCCCGTTCCGGCGTCATGCCCATGCTCGGCACGGTGAAAAACGAGCCGATGCGGGCAAGTTCGGCCGGATCGGCGGCCGCCGCCTGCTCGGCCGAGCGGGCCACGAAACGCGGCCGACCGACCGGCGCATAGGCGCCGTCGGCGAGCAAGGCCGAACGAAAGCCGCGGTCGGCGAGATCCGGGATCGAGACATAACCGGCGCCGGCCAGGCGATAGCCCTCGACCTCACCAAGCCGGAACTTGAGCGCGGCGACCCCATTGGTCAGGCCTGGAGCCCCGTTGGAAAAGGGCAGTGGCTCGTCGCCTTGCCCGGCGAGCTCCGCCATGCGCGCCCTCGCCCGTGGCAGCACCAGCCAGCGCAGGCTCAGCCGCTCGCGCAAGGTGAGGTCCGGGTGCAGCCGGTCGATCGCCCGCCACAACACCGCCTCGTCGGCGAAGGCCCGCTTCAGCGCGCGATAGACGAGCTGCGCATAGGCCTCCAGATCGAGTGAGCTGTTGGGCATGCCGAATGCCGGGCGCTGGGGCATTGGCCGGCCGTCGGCGCCATAAGTCACGCCGGCATGGCAGGAGGCGCAGCCGAGATTGGCCGCGGTCACCCGCAGCGGCGGCATGAGCCGTTCGACCCGCCCGAGCGTCAGGCCGAGCGGCGCGCGCGGCGAGCCGTTCGCAGCCCCCTCGCCTGCCGGCCCTTCGGGATAGAGGAAGCCGACCGCGCGGAAGGCCTGCTCGACCAGCCCCGCCGAAACCTGATCCGCGTCACCCCTGGCCTGGTCCAGCGCCAGCGCCGTGCTGAGCACCGTCCAGGGCAGCGCCGACGTCTCCAGCGTATCGAGATCCAGGACACCGAGATCGCCATGGGCGAACTGCATTTCGCCACGCTTCACAGGATAGTCGCCGAGTTGGAGCGGCAGGCTGGTCGAGCGTGCCGGAGCGGCGCGCGACAGCTCCCAGAAGCCCCAGGAGGCGATGGCGATGATCGCGGCGATACCAGCGAACAGCCCCTTGGCCACCGTGCCGATACGTCTCTTGCTGTTGATCGATGTCACGATTGCCAGCGAACTCTCATCCTCGATGCCCCGCCGACACTGCATAGGCGGTCACATGGGGCATGAGCAAGGCGCCCGGCGGCCGGCCACTGACGGGCTGCCGCCACCACCGCCAGGTTGCAGCCGTGGTGGCGACCGGCTAGCAAGGCGCGACGGCGGAGCAGACGGAAACAAAGCGCCGCGGCCGGACCGGGCCGCGATCGTTCGGAGCCTCGATCCCATCCCATGCAGGACGCCTCATCCAGCGCCTTGCCCCAGCCCCTGCTGTTCGCCACCGCCGAGCTCGGTTCGCCGGCCGAGGCGCTGGCACGGTTCCGCGCGCTGACCGCTGATATCTGCGACGTCACCGTGTCCGGCGAACCCGAGGATTTCCGGGTCGCCACCTCGACCTGGCACCTGGGCAACGCCGTCCTGTTCGAGAGCCGCTCGAGCGCCTTGCGTTACGACCGCACGCCGGCCCATGTGGCGCGCGGCATCGACCATTTCCAGCTGTCTTTGCATGTCGCCGGCGGCGCCGAATTCGCCGGTGGCCACGGCATGTCGACGCAGCGCCCCGGCGACATCTGCCTGATCGACATGACGAGGCCGAGCCAGACCCGCGTGATGACCGCGGAGGACGGCAGCGCCCGGCTCCTCACCTTCATGCTGCCGCGCATGCTGCTGGCCTCCCTGTTCGGCGCGCAGCGCACCATCCCGGCGCTTTACGGCGGCGGCCAATGGGGCGGGCTCGGCATCCGGCTCGGCGCCGCCTCGACCTGGCACCAGCTCGATATCAGCCGGACCATCGCCTTTTCCGGCTTCGGCGATCGGCTGACCGCCCGCTACCAGGCCCGCACCACCCAGGTCTTCGGCGAGATCGGCTACCGCCTCGACATGGCGGCCGTCGCGCTCGAGCCCTTCGTCAATCTCGCCGCCGTGCGGCTCGACACCGACGCCTTCCGCGAGGCCGGCGGGGCGGCGGCGCTGGGCGCCAGTGCCGGCAGCATGGCGACGAGCTATGTCACCTCGGGCCTGCGCGCGGCGACACGTTTCGTATTGGCCGATTCCATCGTCCTGACGGCGCGCGGCACGCTCGGCTGGCGCCACGCCTTCGGTGACGTCAGGCCGGAGGCGACGCTGGCCTTCGCCGGCGGGTCGCCGTTCAGCGTCGCCGGCCAGCCCATCGCGCGCGATGCCTTGGTGATCGAGGCGGGCCTCGACATGACGCTTGGCCGCGCCGTCACGGTGGGCATCTCCTATGGCGGCCAGATCGCCCGTGGCGTCACCGATCACGGGCTCAAGGGCAATCTCGTCTGGAAGTTCTGAGCCGTCAGGCCGCCGTCAGCTCAAGTGCCGTGCCGCGTCACCCAGGCGACATACCTGTCCATCCAGCCCTGCAGGAAAGGCTTGATGCTGTCGCCGAGATCGCCCGACGCGGTGAACAGGTCGGGCTTCGCCTGGACGAAGACCTCCGGCTGGCCAAGCGTCGGCACGTCGAGATAAGCGAGCACATTGCGCAGGTGCTGCTGCGACATGGCCGTGCCCAGCTGGCCGACGGAAATGCCGATCACGCCGGCCGGCTTGCCGGCCCAGGCATTGTGGCCATAGGGCCGCGAGGCCTGGTCGATGGCGTTCTTCAGGACGCCGGGCATGGACCGGTTATATTCGGGCGTGACGAATAGCAGGCCCTGGGAGGCCGCGATCTCGGCCTTCAGCCGTTTCACCGATGCCGCCTGGTTGGCATCATCGTCCTGATTATAGAGCGGCAGGTCGCCGATTTCGACCTGATGGAACGAGAAGCTCGGCGGCGCCAGCCTGGCGATGGCGGTGGCGAGCTTGCGGTTCAAGGAATCGTGGCGGAGGCTGCCGACGACGACGGCGATCTTGTACTGGGGCATCACGGGTTTCCCATCGAATGAGGCCTTGGACGAGCGCTGACAGCTTACAGCCCTGCCCCCGCCTTGTCGTTTGCCTTCATGCCGGACGGGAATTGTCGGGATGCAAGCAATGCCGGGCCATGGCGGCGCACCGCGATATCGGCGATAAGCGCCGCCGAAACCTCAAGAAGAAGACCGTGCCATGACCGCCCGTGCCCGCGACTTCGGCCTCATCTGCGGCACGCTGCCGCCCGGCCCGCTCAATGCGATCACCGATGTCGAGGGCGTTTCCGTCGGTCATCGCACTGTGCGCGGCGGCGACCTGATGACCGGTTTCACCGCCATCCTGCCGCATGCCGGCGACCTGTTCCGCGACAAGCTCCGCGCCGGGGTCGACATCATCAACGGCTTCGGCAAGAGCGCCGGCCTGATCCAGGTCGCCGAGCTCGGCCAGCTCGAAACACCGATCCTGCTCGGCAATACGCTGTCGGTCGGCACCGGTTTCAACGCCCTGGTGAGCCGCGCGCTCGCAGCCAATCCGGATATCGGCCGGGAGACCGGAACGGTGAACCCGGTCGTGCTCGAATGCAATGACGGCTGGCTTTCCGACATTCGCGCCCGCGCCCTGACCGAGGCCGATGCGTTGCAGGCGCTCGACGCCGCCAGGACGGGAGCGGTCGAGGAAGGCGCGGTCGGCGCCGGCACCGGCATGAGCGCCTTCGGCTTCAAGGGCGGCATCGGCACCGCCTCGCGCCGCGTCGCGCTCGACGGCCGCGACTACACGGTGGGCGTGCTGGCGCTGGCCAATTTCGGCAATGCCGGCGACCTTGTTCTGCCCGACGGCCGGCGTCCGGTGCCGCCGAAGGCACCGGCCCCACATCCGCCCGAACGCGGCTCGGTCATCCTGGTATTGGCCACCGATATCCCCTTGGAGTCGCGCCAGCTGACGCGCATCGCCCGGCGCTGCGGCGCGGGGCTCGCCCGGCTCGGCGCCTTCTGGGGCAATGGCAGCGGCGACATCGCCCTCGCCTTCACCACGGCCGGCCGCATTCGCCATCACGAGGCCGCCGATCTGGTGGCGCTGGTGGCGCTCAATGAAAACCGCATCGACCTGCCGTTCCGGGCCGCCGCGGAGGCGACCCAAGAGGCCGTGCTCAACGCGCTGCTGGCGGCGCCCGCGACCTCGGGACGCGACGGCCACTGGCGGCCGTCATTGGCGGATGTGCTCGGTGGCCCTTCGTGATCGTTGGCCTCGGAGGGCGAGCGGCTTCACACGTTCGGAGGCCAATAATTCCAAGGCCTCGCACAACGGAAAGGCCGTCCTTCGAGGTCCGCAAGGCATTGAATTCGAGTGTGAGGACGCGATGCCCCTCACACCCAGCGGCGTGTCCGGCTGAGCAGAGCCTCGTAGGTCGCGCCGAACTTGCGCTTCAGATAGGCCTCCTCGCGCACCACGATCAGCCGATCCAGCGCCAGCCAGAGCACCGGGGTGAGGATGACGCCCCATTCGAGCGAGAAGATCAGGCTGATGCCCAGAAGGCCCAGCACCATGCCGAGATACATCGGGTTGCGGGTGAACCGATAGGGTCCGTCGGTGACGATAGTCAGGGTCGGCTGGGTCGGAACGACATTGGTGCCGGCCTTGCCGAACAAGCGGGCGGCGCTCACCGCGAACCACAGCCCGGCCGCGGTGATGATCACCCCGGCGATCACCTGCAGGTTGAAGCCGACGGCCGGAGCCAGAAAATGCGGCGGCAGCCAGTCGAGAACGATGGCCGCCACCAGGGCGGTCGCCGGCAGGACCGGCGGCAAGACGGGAAGCCCGGGATTGTCCTGGTCGCGATCGGCCATGCCGTCCTCCACGCCTCATTTCACCAGAGATCGGTAACGTCGCGACGTCGCGCAAGGCAGGGCCCTTCCGGGGTGCCATACCAGGCATGAAAGGAGCACCGTCACGGTCCCGCGTGCCAGCGGATCCCTCTTGCATCCGACGCATCACGCAACATATAAAGTTGCATGAAAAACGACAGTCGATTGTCCGGCGTGCTCCATGTTCTGCTGCATATGGCGGAGCTTGACGGCGCGGTCACCTCCGAAATCCTCGCCAAGGCGATGACCACCAATCCGGTGGTGATCCGCAGGATCATGGCCGGTCTCAGGGACCAGGGCTATGTGCGGTCGGAAAAGGGCCATGGCGGCGGCTGGACGCTCGCCTGCGACCTCTCCAAGGTGACCTTGCGCGACATCTATTCGGCACTCGGCAGTCCCGCGCTGCTCGCTCTCGGCAATCGCACGGAATCGCCCGGCTGCCTTGTCGAGCAGGCCGTGAATGCCGCCCTCAACCAGGCCTTCGACGATGCCGAGGCGCTGCTGCTCCAGCGCCTTGGCGAGGTGACGCTCGCCATGCTGAGCGCCGACTTTCACGACCGCCTGATGGCGCGCGGCGGCTCCCATGACCTGGAGACCGTCCATGCGTCATGAGCCGATCGCCCGGAGCGCCTCCGGCTTGCCGTCATGAGCGCGCCGATGGACCCGTTCTCCGACCCCCAGGCGGTCGCCCGTTATGCCGACGGCCCGCCGCGCTTCGTGCCGGGCTATGACGCCATGCAGCGCATGACCAGGCTTCTCCTGGCCGAGCGCGCACCGGACCAGGCCCGCGTGCTGGTTGTCGGCGCAGGCGGCGGGCTGGAGCTGAAGGCCTTCGCCGAAGCCCATTCCGGCTGGACCTTCGACGGAGTCGATCCCTCGGCCGAAATGCTGAAACTGGCCGAACGCATGCTGGGGCCGCTCGCGCCACGCGCGCACCTGCACCACGGCTATGTCGACGATGCGCCGGCCGGGCCTTTCGATGCCGCCACCTGCCTCCTCACCTTGCATTTCGTGGCTCTCGAGGAGCGCCGAAGGACAGTCCACGAGATCCGCCGCCGGCTGAAGCCCGGCGCGCCCTTCGTGGTCGCCCATCTCAGCTTTCCCCAGGACGACGACGCGCGCGCGCTCTGGCTGTCGCGCCACGCCGCTTTCCTTGTTGCCTCCGGCCTCGACCTCGGCAAGGCGACGAATGCCCGCACGGCGATCGACACGCAGACGCACATCCTCACGCCTGAGCAGGACGAGGCGATCCTGCGCGAGGCCGGCTTCTCCGATGTCAGCCTGTTCTACGCCGCCTTCAGTTTCCGCGGCTGGGTCGCCTATGCCTGATCCCTCTGCAATACTGCCCGGTAGCGCAGAGGACAGAGATCGCAGCCAAGAGATCACCGCGATGAGCATGATCGACGTGCCGGCCCATGAGGAAACCGCGCCGCCCGAGACCTTCGACGTGATGATCGTCGGCGCCGGGCTTTCGGGTGTCGGCGCCGCCTGGCACCTGACCCGGCAATGCCCGGACAGGAGCTTCGTCGTCCTGGAGGCGCAGGAGAGTTTCGGCGGGACCTGGCTCACCCATCGCTTTCCGGGCATCCGTTCGGACAGCGACCTCTATACGCTCGGCTACCGGTTCAAGCCCTGGACCGGCGCGCCGATCGCCACCGCCGCCGAGATCCGCCGCTATATGGGCGAGGTCATCGCCGAGAACGGCCTGGAGGCCCGCATCCGCTACCGCCATGCGATCCTCGCCGCCGACTGGTCGCCCGAGGCCAAACACTGGACCGTCGAGGCGGTCAGGACCGATACCGGCCAGAGGCTCCGCTTTGCCGTGAACTTCCTCTGGATGTGCCAGGGCTATTACCGCCACGACGCGGGCTATACGCCGGATTGGGACGGCATGGCGGCGTTCAAGGGCCGGATCGTGCATCCGCAGACCTGGCCCGACGACCTGGATTATCGCGGCAAGCGGGTGCTGGTCATCGGCTCGGGCGCCACCGCCGCCACCCTGGTGCCGGCGATCGCGCCCGATTGCGACCACGTCACCATCCTGCAGCGCTCGCCGACCTTCTACCGCACCGGCCGCAACGCCATCCCGATCGCCGACGAACTCAGGCAATTGCAGATCAAGGAAGAGTGGATCCACGAGATCGTCCGCCAGAAGATCCTCTACGAGCAGGCGGCCTTCACCCGCCGCTGCCTGGCCGAACCGGACGCGGTGAAGGCCGACATGCTGGCCGATGTCCGGGCGCATCTCGGGCCCGAAGCCGAGATCGACCCGCATTTCACGCCGCGCTACCGGCCCTGGCGCCAGCGCATCGCCTTCGTGCCGAACGGCGATCTGTTCGCCGCCATCCGCTCCGGCAAGACCACGGTGGTGACCGACGAGATCGAGCGCTTCACCGAAACCGGCCTCCTCTTGAAATCCGGCAAGGCGCTTGCCGCCGACATCATCGTCACCGCTACGGGTTTCCATCTGAGCGGCCCGGGCGCCATCGCCCTGTCGATCGGCGGCAAGCCGCTCGACATGGCGGAAACCGTCACCTATCGCGGCATGATGTTCACCGGCGTGCCGAACTTCGCCTGGATCTTCGGCTATTTCCGCGCCAGCTGGACCCTGCGGGTGGATCTGGTCGGCGATTTCGTCTGCCGACTGCTCAATCACATGCGGGAGGTGGGCGCGCGCGAGGTCACGCCGGCGCTGCGCGAGGAGGACCGGGACATGCCGCTTTTGCCCTGGACGGATCCGGAAGACTTCAATCCCGGCTACCTGATGCGCGGCCTGCATCTCCTACCGAAGCGCGGCGACAAGCCGGACTGGCAGCACAGCCAGGATTATTGGGCCGAAAAGGACCAGTTTCCCGCCATCGACTTCACCGACCCCGCCTTCCGGTTCAGCTGAGCCGGAGCTGGATACCGCCTGGCCGCTTGAATTGGCCACGCGGCCATGCGACGACTTCCACGACCTGACCTAACGGCAATGCGAAGCTGGATCCGCCCGCCATGATGCCATCCGCGACCAGGGCCCTGGACATGGTGGCCGCGTTCGACAAGGCGACGTCGACCCGCGCCGTCGGGCGGCTCCTGCTCGATGCCATCGAACCTTTCGGCGCCCGCAGCATCTTCTCGGCCTCGTTTCCGTTGCGTCCCGGCGCGACCGCCAAGGAATTCATTGCCGGCCGTGACCTGTTCGTGCAGATCTCGCCGCGCGGCTGGGTCGACGGTTATCACCGCCAGGGCCTGCATTCCCGCAACCCGATCATTTTCGCGCCGACCCGGCGGGCGACCGCCTTTCGCTGGACCGATCCCGGCTTCGACGACCTGAAGGACTGGGCCGGTTTCGAACTCGCCCGCGAACTCGGCATCACCGACGGCGTCGCGGTGCCCTGCCACGGCCCCGACAACCGGGTCGGCGTCGTCAGCTTCGGTTTCGAGCGGTTCGATCTCTCGCCACGCGACATGCTGACCATTTCGCTCACCTCCATGCTCGCGCATGAGCGCATGAAGGCGCTGACCCCGGCACGCGCGGCGGCCCTGAAAGCGCCCGCGCTGACGCCGCGCGAACGCGACTGCCTCGCCTTTGTCGCCGACGGCCATTCCGATGCCGAAATCGGCGAGCGCCTGGGCATCTCCCAGAACACCGCCCATGACTATGTCGAAAACGCCAAGCGCAAGCTCGGCGCGCGCACCCGCGCCCAGGCGGTGGCGAAGCTTTTTGCTTATGGGTTGCTGTAGGGGGGGCCTGGATGCGGGGCCAAGCTCTGATTATATCAGCTTGAAATGCTGCATCAAGCATAGCCGTCCTTCGAGGCTCGCTTTGCTCGCACCTCAGGATGAGGAACGTAGAGATTTGCGGCAACGTCGCTCATGAAGCGTTGAGCGTGTCGCACATTCTGCGCTGCCCCGCTGCAATACTCTCCGCTCCTCATCCTGAGGTGCGAGCAAAGCGAGCCTCGAAGGACGGCAAAGCTTTGTGCAAGGCGCTTCGCTCTGAAGCAATAACGCCCCCTCCCCCACCTTCCGCCGAGGCGCCACCCCACTGACAGATCCGTGGCAGGCAGTGCCCGCCACGGATCGTCGCAGACTTCACCCTTCCGGCCGTTCGGCCTCGCGGGCCGCGCGCTCGGCGCGTTCCTGCCGCTTTCGGCGCCAGGGCGCATTGGCCTCCCAATCGCCGGCCATGATGCAGCCGAAAGGCAGCACCTCGTCGACGATCTCGGCAAGACCATAACGTTCGATCTGCCGGCGCATCGAAGCCGCGTTCTTGTAGGCGCTCGGCAGTTCCGACACGTCGGTCACGCCGGAGAAGAAGCGGGCATCGATCCCCTTGGTCTCCGCCGCGAAGATCTCGGCATCCGTCCGCCCCGCCTGCAGGCGCTTGTGCTGCGTGCGGGAGAAGTTGCGCCCCGCCCCATGCGGCGAGAAGCCGAGGCCGTTGGGCGCGTTCTTGCCGCGCACGATCAGCACCGGTTCCGCCATGTTCAGCGGTATGATGGTCAGATCGGTCGCGTCATCGGCCCAGTTGTCGAAGGCGGGTGTCGCCCCCTTGCCGTGGTAGAACAGCCCGTCGGTGCGCCTGAAGACGAAGTTGTGCTCGTTCCAGAAGCGGTCCGACACGCGCGCCGACAGCCGTTCGGCCGCCATGTCGTGAATGACGGCATGGTTCTGCTTGGTCCATTCGCGGATCGCCTGGAGCGCCGACCAGTAGTCGTCGCCCTCGTGGCTGTCCGCCGGGATCCAGGCATTCTGCGGCGCGGTATCCGGCGAAAGCCTCGTCCTGTAGCCCTCGGCGATCCTCATCCCCTTGGTGTAGAGGCGCGCGCCCGGCCCGCGCGACCCGTGATGGGTCACCAGTGCCGTCTCGCCTGAGGACTTCAGCGTGCCGACATAGGCGAAATGGTTGCCGTCGCCCTGCGTGCCGAAATGCTCGATGGCCATGCCGGTCATGTCCCGCAGCAAGGGATTGGTGCCGAACAGCCGCATCACCGCTTCCGGCGGCCGCAATTTCTGGCCTTGCGGACGCCCGCCGGGCCCGAAATGGGTGACCTGGTGGACCGCGTCCAGCAAGGCGAGCGGAGCCGTGCCCGGAAACACCGAGATCGCCATGGAGCAGCAGATATCGGCCGAATGCATGCCGGGATGGATCGCTTCCGAGACGGCCACGCCGCCGACCGGGATCGTGCCCACCGGTCCCGCCGGACAGGCGTCGGGCATGATCGCCCCGCCCCGGATGACGGGCGTGCGCATCAGCAGGTCCATGCTGCGGGTGACCGCCTCGACATTGGCGATCTCTTCCGGCAGTCCCGCCGCGATATTGACGTGATAGCCAATCGCGCCCGCCGCGTGCAGCGGCATGATGGGTCCGACCGGCTCCGGCTGGAAGCCGCGCGCGACCGCCAGCGCCGCCTCGAACGAGCCGCCCTGTTCCAGATGCGCATTGGCGGCAGCCAGCGCCGGGCCGAACCACTTGCCCTGCGTCATCCCCGCATCGATCAAATCCTGTCCACTCACGACTTCGGTCATCATCATCTCCTTCTCGCCGCCCGCATCGATCGACGCGGGAGGCCCTTCGGTTCGGCGGGCGGACCGGCGGTCATGCCCGTGGCTGGCGACAAGGGTCGGCCGGACGTTTCTGAGCTACTGCCGTCCCGAGGGAAGCAGGGATGTATCGAGCATCCGACCTCCCGCGGCTTTCGCGGCGGGTGCTCTAACCTGTAGTCCGGCCTGCATTCGCCATTCAGTCACGGAAACCGGCGACGTGTTTCGTCGGTACCCTTATTTGGTCGGGATCGGCGCGAAGCCATGACGACAAGAGGTGATGAAACGTCGTCCCCCTTGCGGGGGACACCTGCTCTGCCGCTGAGCTACGGATCCGCAATGGAGGATCCGGCGGGATTCGAACCCGCGACCTGGAGGTTAGGAGCCTGTAGTTCCATCGGGCATTCGTCATGCCGTCGCGCTGATCCCTGGATTGGTGTCCCGGCGGCTGCCCGCCGGGACCGTTGTCAGAGTTCGATCGCCTCGATCGCCTTCACCCAATGATCCGGCCCCCGCGGGGTCTGGACCATCGAGGCGATGACCTCGAAGACCTGGTCGGAGAAACCTCCGACATTAAGAATGTCCGGCCGGCCCTTGGCCTGGGTCGTGGTCGCCGGCTGGAGATCGATGCAGACGAGCTTTGCCTGCGGGTTCAGGGCCTTCACCTTGGTCCACGCCTGCATCGTCGCCGTGCCCTGGTGATGATACCGGACGGCATCCACCCAGGACTCGTTGTCCGAGACGAAGACCACCAGATCGACCTTCGCCTTCTCCCTCGCCAGACGCTCGAGCGGTGCCGCGCAATTGGTTCCGCCACCGCCGATCGACGCCAGCTTCGCCGCATTGGTCATCACCGCGTCGCGCGGGTCGAGGTCGATATCGACCACGGCCTGCTCGAAGGGCAGCACGCGCGCCGTCGGGTTGGCCCGCAGGAACGCCGCCGCCACAAGAGCCGCGACGTCGATGCAGCGCACCGCCGTCGTCGCCCCCCGGCGATAGCCGGTCACCGGCGACGCCATCGAGCCGGAGACATCCGGACAGACCACCACCCGCCCCGCGATCACGGGCACATTGCCGAGCGCGATCTCCATCGCATCCTGCAACGCCGCCTTGATCGCGGCCGGCACCGCGGCGTCAGCCATGATGAAGCTCACCATGAGCTGATAGGGGAACACGCGCGAACGCCTGATCTCCAGGGGATCGCTCAGCCGCGCCGCCAGCCGCGCGGTGAACCCCGGCACCTCGAACACGCCATGACGTGCGAAGGTGTTGAGGTTCTGCCGCAACATCTGCCAGCCGGCCTTGTCGGCGATCTCCACCCAATGCGTGGCGGCGAGCCGTACCGAGCTCAGCATCTGGAACGGCACGTCCGGCACCGGCAAGCTGGCATCGCGCTTGAACGCCTCGAAGGCCTTCACCAGGTCCGGCAGGGCCAGCACATCGTGCGGCCTGCCGATCAGGTAGCCATAAAGCGCCTCGCGCGAAGCCGAGCCCGGCTTCGGATGGACCATCTTGATGACGTCGGCGAGCGAGGGATCGTTGCCGACGGCCGCCCGCATGATCTCGCGGTCGGCCGCCTGCTCCAGCCATCCCTTGACCAGCCGCTTCGGACGGGTTCCGAGCGACTTGCGCCCCGTGACGCCCGACCGCATGACCTGCACGAAATTGCGCAGCATCCGGCCGTTGCGGACGATACGCGGAAACGCGCGGCCGAACTCCTCGCCCTGCATGGTCGAGAGCACCGCGAGCAGCAGCGCCGGCATGTCCTTCATATAGCCCTTCTCGAACGCCATGACGGCGGTCTTGGCCAGGAAGTCCGGCTCGACGGCCCAAGCGAGCTTGATCACCTCGTCGAGCTGCTCCCGCGCGTCGGCGTAGAAGGTCGCGTTGAAGGTTCCCGTCGACGCGAGTTGCGCGAGCGCCTGGTGAGGCGTCAGCCGGTAGGCCGGCGCCCCCTCGTGGTTCCAGGCATCGGTGCGCGGCAGCAGCTTCCCGATCATTGCTGCAAACACGGACTTGTTTGCCATTGTCGTCATCCCTTGTTGTCACGGTATATCCATCTCAAGTCCCGTGCCAACTGCTGCCGCGGCCGCAAGGATCGGTCAGAATATCAGCGTAACAAATTGATATTACTCACATATTTTTCTGCGCTCGGATCCCTTGTCGCAAATGTCGGTGATTGCGGCGGAAACGCCGACCTGATATCTTAGGATAGCAATTTATCTTCCAAGATAAGGCACGTTCGATGCGCAGACGCGTTGTCATCAGCATCCTCGGCACGACCCTCGACGTCGGGCGCGGCGGCCGCTGGCGCCCGACGGTGGCGCTCTGCCAGCAGCCGAACCTGTTCATCGACCGGCTCGAATTGCTGCACGGCCATCACGCATCGGATCTGGCGGCGCGCGTCAGCCAGGATATCGAGCGGGTCTCGCCGGCGACCGAAATCCGCCGCCACATCGTCCAGCAGAGGGATCCCTGGGATTTCAGCGAGGTCTATACGAGCCTACGCGATTTCGCCCGCGGCTATGCCTTCGACACCGACCGGGAGGACTATCTCGTCAACATCACGACCGGCACCCATGTTGCCCAGATCTGCTGGTTTCTGCTGACGGAAGCGCATTTCATCCCGGCCCGGCTGCTGCAGCTCTCGCCGCCGCGCGACCGCGAACCAGGCGCCGATTTCATCGGCTCCCATTCGATCATCGACCTCGATCTGTCACGCTACGACGCCATCGCGACACGCTTCGCCGCCGAGCGCGAAGACGCGACCTCGTTCCTCAAGTCCGGCATCGCCACGCGCAGCCGCACCTTCAACGCGATGATCGACCAGATCGAGAAGGTGGCGATCCGTTCGCGCGCGCCCGTCCTGCTCACCGGCCCTACGGGCGCCGGCAAGTCGCAGCTCGCCAGGCGCATCTACGAATTGAAGAAGGCCCAGCACCAGGTGACCGGCGCCTTTGTCGAGGTGAATTGCGCGACATTGCGTGGCGACCAGGCGATGTCGACCCTGTTCGGTCATGTGAAGGGCGCCTTCACCGGCGCCCTGGCCGAGCGTGCCGGCCTGATGAAGGCCGCCCATAAGGGCGTCCTGTTTCTGGACGAGATCGGCGAACTCGGGCTCGACGAACAGGCCATGTGCCTCAGGGCGATCGAGGAGAAGCGTTTTCTGCCCGTCGGCTCGGACCGTGACGTGAGCTCGGACTTCCAGCTTCTCGCCGGCACCAATCGCGACCTTGCCGTCAATGTCCGCCAAGGCACCTTTCGCGACGACCTGCTGGCGCGCCTCAACCTCTGGACCTTCCAATTGCCGGCGCTGCGCGAGCGCAAGGAGGATATCGAGCCGAATCTCGATTTCGAGCTGCGCCGGTTCGGCGAGCGCGAGGCGCAGAACGTGACCTTCAACAAGGAAGGGCGCGATCTCTATCTTGCCTTCGCAACCGCGCCGGAAGCCTCGTGGCGGGCCAATTTCCGCGACCTCTCGGCCTCGATCACCCGCATGGCGACGCTCGCGCCGCAGGGCCGCATCAACGAGGCGACGGTGCGCCAGGAAATCGAACGGCTGAGCCTGCAATGGCGCGCCGGCGACGCCGATACCGACCACGACAAGACGCTCGCCGAGATCCTCGGCGCCGAGCGGATCCGGGAGATCGATCTGTTCGACCAGGCCCAACTCGCCGCCGTGATCCAGGTCTGCAGGCAAAGCGCGTCGCTCAGCGCCGCAGGCCGAACCCTCTTCGCCGCCTCCAGGCAACACAAGACGAGCGGCAACGACGCCGACCGCCTGCGCAAATATCTCGCCCGCTTCGGCCTGAGCTTCGAGGATCTGCGCGATCGCGCGTCGGTTTGAAGGCCATTGGTCGGCGCGGTGGCCGGAAAGTTCAGGACGGGGGCTTGCCGGAGGCCTGATCCCTTGCCGCCCGCCATGCAGGCGAACCACGGCGCGGAATCAGCCCCCTCACCGCGCCAGCGGCACGGCGAGCCCGACCTTGACCCGGTCCATGGCGACGAAGGTGCGGAACCGCTTGACGTTGTTGTTGCCGAAGAACAGCCGGCGCGTCAGGGCCTCGTAGTCGCCCATGGTCGGCACGACGATGATCAGGATGAAGTCGGCTTCGCCGGTGACATAATAGCATTGCTGCACTTCGGGAGCCGCGGTGAACTCGCGCTTGGCGGCATCGATCAGGTCGGCGGTCTCGCTGATCACCTCGACCTCGACGAAGATAGTCAGGGGCTGGCCGACATGCAGAGGGTCGATGACGGCGACATTGGCGCTGATGACGCCCGCCTCCTCCATGCGCTTGATCCGGCGCTGGACCGCCGGCGCCGACAGGTTGACCGCCTCGCCGATCACCCGTTGCGGCGTGCTGTTGTCCCGCTGCAGGATGGCAAGAATGGCGAGGTCGAAACGGTCGAGCGTGACCGAAGGCGGAAATGAGGGGGTGCGGGCCAAGGCGTGATCCAGACGAAACAAACTTGCATTTCGATAGACCAATTGCAGCGCCTATTTCATTCGTCGCGCAATATATTTTCGCCGACCCACAGAGCACGGACGGCCATGTTTCTTGCCAACACCCATTCCGATCACGGAAAACCACTCGACCCGGCCGATGCCGAGACCCTCGGCCTGGCGGCGGCCACCGAGGTCGAACGCTTCCTGTCCCATCGCCCGAACCATGCGGAAACGCCGCTGCGCCATCTCGGCGCCCTGGCGGCCGCGCTTGGCCTCGGCGCCATCCACATCAAGGACGAGGGCTTCAGGCTCGGCCTCGGCAGTTTCAAGGCGCTCGGCGGATCCTATGCGGTGATCCGGCTGGTGCTGGAAGCCGCCGCCCGGCGGCTCGAACGGCCGGTCGACATTGCCGAACTGCACACGCCAGCGGTTCGCGAAATCGCCGCACGCATGACCTTCGCCTGCGCCACCGACGGCAATCACGGCCGTTCGGTCGCACAGGGCGCCGAACTGGTCGGCGCCAGGGCCGCGATCTTCGTGCATTCCGGCGTCAGCGCCAATCGGGTGGCGGCCATCGCCCGCTTCGGCGCCGAGATGATCCGGGTCGAGGGCAATTACGACGAGTCGGTCGCCGAGGCGACCCGGGTCGCCGCCGAAAAGGGCTGGACCACCGTTTCCGACACCTCCTGGCCCGGTTACGAGCGCATTCCCGGGCTGGTGATGCAGGGTTATACGGCGATCGTGCGCGAGGCCCTGCGCCAGCTCGAGCAACCACCGACCCATGTCTTCGTGCAGGCGGGCGTCGGCGGCATCGCCGCTGCCGTCGCAGGCCATCTTGCCGTCGCACTCGGCGAAACGCGGCCGACCTTCGTGGTGGTCGATCCGGCCCGCGCCGCCTGTCTCTATGAGACGGCCAAGGCCGGCCATCCGGTCAAGGTGGCGCATGGCGAACCGACCGTCATGGCCATGCTCGAGTGCTACGAGCCCTCGCTGGTTGCCTGGCGGGTGCTGTCGCGCGCAGCCGACGGTTTCATGACCGTGGATGAGGACGAAGCGGTTGCGGTGATGAACCGCCTCGCCCATCCCGCCGGCAACGATCCGGCCATCATGGCCGGCGAAAGCGGCGGCGTCGGCCTGGCGGGCCTCATCCAGGCCGCCGGCGATCCCGCGGCCAGGGCCCGGCTCGGTCTCGACGCGGCCTCCCGCATCTTCCTCATCAATACCGAAGGCGCGACCGATCCGGAACGCTACGCTCAACTGGTGCCTGGCGCGCCGCGGCCATCCAACTGAGCGCCGGCAGAGCCCGAAGGCCCGAGGGAGCCCGGTCATGACAGCACTGTCCGTCGACGCGGAACGCCTTGTCGGCCGCATCCGGCAGCTCGGCGGGATCGGCCGCGAGGGCGACGGCAGGCTCGTCCGGCTCGCCGGCTCGGACGCGGACAAGGCGGGGCGCGATCAGCTCGTCGCCTGGATCAGGCAGGCCGGGCTGACCGTCGCGATCGATCGCATCGGCAATATCTTCGGCATCTGGAAAGGCGCCGACAGCGCCGATCCGGCGCCGGTCCTGATCGGCTCGCATATCGACACCGTCATCGATGCCGGCATCTATGACGGCTGCTACGGCGTGCTGGCCGGGCTGGAGGTGATCGAGACGCTGAAGGCGGCCGGCTTCAGCCCGGCGCGCGCCATCGCTGTCGCCGCCTTCACCAATGAGGAAGGCGTGCGCTACGCCCCGGACATGCTGGGCTCGCTGGTCCATGCCGGCGGGCTGCCGCTCGAACAGGCGCTGGCGGTCGAGGGCACCGACGGCACATTGCTCGGCGCCGAGCTCGCGCGGATCGGCTATGCCGGTCTCGAACAACCCGGCTTCCTCAAGCCCCATGCCTATATCGAGCTGCATGTCGAACAGGGCCCGGTGCTGGAGCGCGAGGGCCTGGCCATCGGCGCGGTCGAAAACCTCCAGGGCATTTCGTGGCAGCGCGTCACCATCGATGGCGAGGCCAACCATGCCGGCACGACGCCGATGTCGATGCGCCGCGACGCCGGCCATGCGGCAGCGCGCGTGGTCACCTTCCTGCGCGACCGCGCCAAGGCCTCCAATACGCCCTCTGTCGCGACGGTCGGCTGCATGAGCTTTGAACCGAACGCGATCAATGTCATTCCCGCGCGCGCCAGCTTCACCGTCGACCTGCGCGATCCCGACGAACAGCGCCTGAAAGCGGCGGAGGCAGCGCTCAACGAATATCTCGTCGCGCTGGCGGCCGCCGACGCCGTGACGATCTCGGTCGAGCGGCTGGCGCGTTTCGAGCCGGTGATCTTCGACAGGACGATGGTCGCATGGATCGAGGAGGCCGCGGGCAAGCGCGGGCTCGCCGCCCGGCGCATGACCTCGGGCGCCGGTCACGACGCCCAGATGATCGCGCGCATCGCGCCGTCGGCGATGATCTTCGTGCCGAGCATCGGCGGCATCAGCCATAATCCGCGCGAGCGGACCAGCGATTCCGACCTGATCGCCGGCGCCAATGTCCTGCTCGATGTCGTCACCCGGCTTGCAGCCGCGCAATAGGGAGAAGGCGATGGCCAAGCTCGACCTGGACGGGCTCGAACGGGACATGACCGCCTGGCGGCGCGACCTGCACAGCCATCCGGAATTCGGCTTCGAGGAAAAGCGCACGGCTGCCTTCGTCGCCGCGAAGCTGCGCGAATTCGGCCTCGACGAGGTCGCCGAGGGCATCGGCGGCACCGGCGTCGTCGGCACGCTGAGGCGCGGCAGCGGCAACCGGGCGATCGCGCTGCGCGCCGACATGGATGCCTTGCGCATCGCCGAACAGGGCGATCTCGCCTATCGCTCGAAGACGGCGGGCACTATGCATGCCTGCGGCCATGATGGCCACACCGCCATGCTGCTCGGGGCGGCCCGGCTGCTCGCCGCCGAAGGCGGTTTCGACGGCACCGTTCGCTTCGTCTTCCAGCCGGCCGAGGAATGGGGCAAGGGCGCGCTCGCCATGCTGGCCGATGGGCTGATGGAGCGTTTTCCCTTCGACGAGATCTACGGCCTGCACAACATGCCGGGACTTGCGGTCGGGCGGTTCGAGACGCGCCCGGGACCGATCATGTCGGCGGAGGACAATTTCGAGATCGTGCTGAAAGGCGTCGGCGGCCATGCCGCCCGGCCGCATGCGGGCAATGAAGTGCTGGTCGCCGCCTGCGCGCTGGTGACCAATCTGCAGACCATCGTTTCACGGCGCCTGAGCCCGGCCGATATCGGCGTGGTCTCGGTGACCGAGTTGATCACCGACGGCACCCGCAACGCCCTGCCCGGATTGGCGCGCATCCTGGGCGATGCCCGCAGCTTCCGCCCCGAGGTCAGCGCCGAAATCGAGAAGCAGATGCGGATCATCGCCGAAGGCACGGCGATCGCTCACAATGTCGCGGCCGAGGTGACCTATAGCCGCGAGTTCGTGCCGCTCGTCAACGATGCCGCGCTGGTGGACGAAGCCTTCGCCGCCGCGCGCACTGTCTTCGCCGCCGACCTCGTCGCCACTGCCCGCGAGCCGATGACCGGCTCGGAGGATTTCGCCCGCTTCCTGGATCATGTGCCGGGTTGCTTCGTTTTCGTCGGCAATGGCGAGCGCTCGGCGCCGCTGCACAATCCATCCTATGATTTCAACGATGACGGGCTCATCCATGGGGCACGCCTGCATGCCGCGATCGTGCAGCGCCGGCTCGGCCCGGAGCCCGTATGACGCAACGACGGACGACGCACACCGGAAAGGCCCTGCGCGATGAGCACGAAAATCAACCTGAACGCCGATATCGCCGAAGGCTTCGGTGCCTATGATATCGGCAACGACGCCGACCTGATGACCGTCATCAAGTCGGCCAATGTCGCCTGCGGCTTTCACGCGGGCGATGCCACCACCATGCATCGCCTGGTCAACATCGCCAAACTCGAAGGCGTCAGCATCGGCGTGCATCCGGGCTTCAACGACCTCTGGGGCTTTGGCCGCCGCCAGATCGACATGAACCCCCGGGATCTCGAACTGATGGTCGCCTATCAGATCGGCGCCCTGCAGGCGATGGCGCGTTATGCCGGGCTGCCGGTGACCCATCTGAAGCCCCATGGCGCGCTCAACAACATGGCGGCGGTGCGCGAGGACTATGCCATGGCCATCGGCCGGGCGATCCAGACGGTCGATGCCGACATGATCTATGTCGCGCTCACCGGCTCGGAGATGGAGAAGGCGGCGCGCAAGCTTGGCCTGAAGCTTGCTCGTGAAGGCTTCGCCGACCGCCAATACGAAAGCGACGGCAATCTGACGCCCCGCTCCATCGCCGGCTCCGTCTACAAGGACCCTGAGGTGGCGCTGACCCAATGCGTGAACATGGTGACCAAGGGTTTCGTCGTCTCCCGCCAGGGCACCGAGGTCGCAGTCGCGGCCGAGACGCTCTGCGTCCATGGCGACGAGCCGACCGCGGTGGCGCTCGCCCGCCACGTCCGCCAGGGCCTGGAACAGGCCGGCTGCCGGATCGTCACCATTCCCGAAATGCTGAACTGACCACCGCTTCCAAGGCCCGGGGCTGACACATGACCATGATCAATGCCGTAATGTCTCGCTGCACGCGCGCAGCGGCGATCCTTCTCGTCACGGCGACGGCCGCCCTTGCCGCCTATCCGGAGCGGCCGATCAGCATCATGGTCGGCTTTGCCGCCGGCGGCACCAGCGATGTCGCCGCGCGAATCCTGGCCGAGCGCCTGAGCCAGACATTGGGCAAGCCGGTCATCATCGAGAACCGGCCGGGCGCCGGCGGTTCGGTCGCCGCCGCGGCCTCGGCGCGGGCGACCCCCGACGGCTATTCGATCATGCTCTCCGACCCCGGCGCCTATGCCATCAATCCCGTCGTCTTCCCGCAGAATGCCCGCTACGACCCCCTGGCGGATTTCACCCCCATTGCCCTGGTCGGCCAGTCGCCGCTGGTCCTGGTGGTCCCGTCCGGCCGGCCCTTCACCACGCTCGAGGCCCTCAACGCCCATTTGCGCGCCAAGGCGAGCGAGGCCAATTACGCCTCATCCGGCAATGCCGGCATCAGCCAGTTCGGCGCCGAGCTCTATCTGAAGCGCGCCGGCGACCTCGCCGCTTTGCACATCCCCTATCGGGGCGGCGCGCCGATGATGGAGGCCTTGCTCAAGGGCGAGGTCGATTTCGGCGTCGCCGTGCTGGCCTCCGCCATCTCGCAGATCGAAGGCGGCGGCGTGCGTCCGTTGGCGCTCGCCGCGCCCAGCGCGACGCCGGCGGTCGCCCAGGTGCCGCTGCTCGAGCGCCTCGGCCTGCCGGATACCACCATGACCTCCTGGGTGATCATGATCGGCCCCCGCGGCATGCCGCCCGAAGTGGTCGCCCGCCTGAACACCGAGATCAACGCGGCGATCAACGATCCCGCCATTCGCCAGCGCCTGCTGAATGCCGGCATCGAGACCTATCCGGCCGCGACGCCTGCGGAGACCGGCGCCTATCTCAAACGCGAGGTCGAACGCTACCGGGCCTATCAGAGCGAGCTCGGCGACCGGCTGACGCGTTGAGGGGGGCGGCGGCATCGGCCTCGCGCGACGACAAAAACCGCAACTCCGACACGTCACCCGCAACGAAAAGCACAACGCGATCAACCCTCTCCCATAGGGAGAGGGTGGCGCCGTCAGGCGCCGGGTGAGGGGCGTAACGGCTCAGAACCGACACCGACGCTCGCGCCGCATATTGCCCTTTCCGGAGATGGACGCCCCCTCACCCGGCAGCTGACGCTGCCACCCTCCCTATGGGAGAGGGTTGATCGCGTTGAGTTTTTCGCTTTGAGCGCGATCCTGATGAAGCGGGCTTGCCCCCTCACCCACTCGCAACCACCAGATCGATCAGCCCCGGAAACCGTGCATCCAGCTCCTCCCGCCTCAGGCGGTTGGTGCGGCGATTGCCGAAATCGGTCTGGAAGATCAGGCCGGCCTCGCGCAGCACGCGGAAATGATGGGTGCGCGTCGCTTTCGTCACCGGCAGGCCGAAGGAGCCGCAGAGCCGTTCGCCGCCCGGCGGCTCGGCCGCCAGCAGCAGCACGATCTGGCGCCTCAGCGGGTCGGCCAGCGCCGAGAAGATCGTGCCGAGCTCCATTTCGTCGGCTGAGGGGTGCCCCTCCGGGTCAGGCATGTCCGTGTCCGCCAAAGGTACGACTTGCATCATACCTCGATCCAGGATCATATCGAGGTACGGCTGGCGACATACCTACCCGGAATTGATCGTCGGCGCTATGGCCCCGACCGCCAGCCGCGAGGCTCGCGCGACACCAAGGAAGCGACCATGAGCAAGGCAAGAGCGGTTGAGATCAGCGCCTTCGGCGCACCTGAGGTCATGAAGGTCACGACGTCGGCGCTCGCGGCGCCCGGGCCCGGCGAGGCGCAGCTTCGCCAGACCGCGATCGGCTTCAACTATATCGACGTCTATCAGCGCAGTGGCATCTATCCGCTGCCTCTGCCGACCGGCCTCGGCTTCGAGGCCGCCGGCACCGTCGAGGCCGTCGGCCCGGATGTGACAGCCGTCAAGGTCGGCGACCGCGTCGCCTATATGAATGCCGGCGTCGGCGCCTATGCCGACCGGCGCAACGTGCCGGCCGACAAGCTGGTGGTGCTGCCGCCCGACATCAGCGACGAGGCCGCCGCGGCCCTGCTGTTCAAGGGCATGACCGCGCAATATCTCATTCGCAAGACCCACCCGGTCCAGGCCGGCGAGCTCATCCTGGTGCATTCGGCGGCCGGCGGTGTCGGCCAGATCCTGACCCGCTGGGCCAAGGCGCTGGGCGCGACCGTGGTCGGCACCGCCGGCTCGGCCGCCAAATGCGAGATCGCGCGCCGGGCCGGCTGCGACATCGCCATCGATTATTCGCGCGAGGACTGGCCGGAGGCCTTCCTCGCCGCCACCGGCGGCCGCAAGGCACGCGTCGTCTATGACGCCGTCGGCAAGGATACGCTGCTGAAATCGCTCGACTGCGCGGCGCCCTTCGGTCTCGTGGTCTCCTATGGCGCGGCCTCCGGCCCGGCACCCGCCATCTCACCCGATCTGCTCAACAAGAAGGGCTGCCTGTTCCTGACCCGCCCCTCGGTTTTCCCGCACAATGCCGACCCGGAAACCTTCCGCGCCAATGCCGCCGATCTCTTCGCGGCGATTTCGACCGGCAAGGTGACGATCGATATCGGCGCCCGCTTCACGCTCGACGACATCGCGAGCGCGCATCAGGCAGCCGAAAGCCGGGCCACGACGGGCGCCATCCTGATCACGCCTTAGGAGCGCTGAGGCACGGCGGCAGGCCTTGGGCCGTTCTCCACGCATTATCAAGCTGAAGTCGTGGATGGCCGGAACCAGCCCGGCCAGGACGAGGATAGCCCCTGGAAGGGAGCGCCAGGCCGACACATCGTCTTGCCCGGGCTTGTCCCGGGCACCCACGACTTCCCTGCACCTGGCTCAACCCGCCTCTCACCTTGCAGCGGCCTTGCCCGACGCCCCCGCTATCCCGCGCGCAACGCCGCCTGGATATTGCGGCCGGTACGCTCGATATGGTCGCGCAGCAGGCGGGTCGCGTCCTCGCTCCGCCGCGCGATCATCGCCTCGGCGATCGCCTCGTGCTCGGCCGGCACGTCGCGATCCGGCTCGCGGCTCTTCAGGAAGATGCGGCGGTAGCGGTCGCTCTGGTCGTGCAGCATCTGGCAGAATTGGCCGAGCAGCGGCATGCGCGAGGCCGCGATCAATTCGGCGTGGAAGGCGCGGTGGGCGACCTCCCATTGCTCCTGCTCTTCCGCCGAACGCGCCCCGCGCTTGCAGCGGTTCAGCTGATGCAGGGTCGACAGGATGCGGCCTTCCCAGGCGGCGTCGCCGTGCAGGATCGCCTCGCGCGCCGCCAGGCCTTCGAACTCGACGCGCAGGCGGATCACCTCGGCGAGATTGTCGAGCGAGACCGGCGCGACGCGATAGCCGCGCTGGTCCTCGATGGCGACGAGGCCTTCGCTCTCCAGCCGGCAGAGCGCCTCGCGCAAGGGGCTGAGGCTGACGCCATAGGCAGCCCGCATGCGGTCGAGCACCAGCTTGGTGCCCGGCATCAGGTCGCCGCGCATGATGGCGGCGCGCAGCCGGGCCACCAGGCTCGACGACAAGGTGGTCGCGCCGCTCTCCGTCGCATCGGTCATTCGGGCATCGGCAAATCGGGCGTCGATCATGACCTCATCGCGGGCTGGCCCCGAATCCATAGAGTGCCGCGGGATTATCCACCAGAACCAGCCGGCGTGTCGCCTCGTCCGGCAGCCAGAGCGGCACGAGATCGACGAGATCGCCGTCATTGGGCATCGGCACCGGGCAGATCGGATGCGGCCAGTTGCTGCCCCACAGCAGCCGGTCCGGCCGGTGCGCCACCACCCGTTCGATCATCGCCAGCATGTCTCGATGCGGATAGGGCTCGGCCGAGAGGCGGTAAAGACTGGCGAGCTTGACCCAGCAGCGGCCGGTATCGAGCAACCGCATCAGCGTGGCGAAGGCCGGTGACGCCACACCCTCGGCGGCGCTGATGCGCGCCATATGGTCGAGCACGAAGGGGCTTTGCACCGCCATCAGCCGCGGCGCGACGTCGAGCAATTCGTCGGCGCGGTGGAAATGCAGCACCAGGTGCCAGCCGAGATCGAAGGTCTCGCCGGCCAGCCGCTCCAGATGGTCGAACGAGGCGCCGCCGCTGACCACGGTCGACATGCGCGCGCCGCGCATGCCCAGGCGATGCATGTCCTCCAGCTCGCGGCGCGGCAGACCGGAGGGGATCACCGCGACGCCGCGCAGGCGCTCCGGCGCTCGGGCGAGAGCGGCCAGTGTCACCCGGTTGTCGGTGCCATGCGCTCCGCCATGGACGATCACCGCCCGGTCGATGCCGAGCGTCGCATGCAGGTTTTCGAGATCCTCGAAGGTGCAGTCCTCCGGCGTGTAGCTGCGCGCCGGGCTGAACGGGAACGCCGCCTGGGGACCGAAAATATGCACATGGCAATCGCAGGCGCCGGCCGGCATCGCGAAGGCCGGCCGGCGCGTCGCCCGGTCGGGTCCGGCATAGCCGTCATTGGAGCGGTTGCGGCCTGTTTCTGCGGTCATGGTCCGATGCTCATGAAGGATCTTTTCGCGCGCCACGGTGCCGCCCGTCCAGCGTCCCCGCCCTTCGCGCCCCGTCGCACACGGCACGGTCGAATTGACGCGCGCCCTGGAACGTGTAACAAAAAAATCGATGATTACAAAATAATCGATAATTCAAGGAGGCAATATGCTGCGTCGGGTTCTGCTGGGTCGGGTCCTCTTGGCCTTGATGGCCATCGTCAGTGTCGGCTTGGCGGCGGCGCCCGCCGAGGCCGCCTTCCCCGAGCGCGCCGTGCGCATCATCGTGCCCTTCCCGGCCGGCGGCTCGAACGACGTCATCGCCCGGCTGATCGGACAGCGGCTGTCGGAAATCTGGAAGCAGCCCGTGGTCATCGAGAACCGCCCGGGCGCCGGCGGCAATATCGGCACCGAGGCGGTGGTCCGCTCCGATCCGGACGGCTACACCTTGCTGGTCACCGCGCCGGGACCGCTGGTCATCAATCCCGCGCTTTATTCCGGCCTGTCGTTCAAGCCGCTCGAAGATCTCGCCCCGGTGGCGCTGGTCGCCGATGTGCCGATCGTCCTGGCGGTCAATCCGCAGGTCGGCGCGACCACCGTCGCCGAGCTGATCGCGCTCGCCAAGGCCCAGCCGGGCAAGCTCCTGTTCGGCTCGTCGGGCAACGGCACGACCAATCATCTCGCCGGCGAACTCCTGAAGTCGCTTGCCGGCATCAATATGGGCCACGTGCCCTATCGCGGCGCGGCGCCGGCCATGAGCGATCTCATCGCCGGGCATATCCCGGTCATGTTCGACAACCTGCCGGCGGTCCGGCCGCAGGTCGCCGGCGGCAAGATCCGCGCCCTGGCGGTCGCCGGCGCCAGTCGCTCGCCGCTGGTCCCCGATTTGCCCACCATGGCGGAAGCCGGCGTCGCCGGCTTCGACGCCTCCGCCTGGTTCGGCCTGTCGGCGCCGGCCAGGACGCCGCCCGAGGTGATGAAGGTGCTGGTCGACACCGTGACCGCAATCCTGAAGGAACCGGAAACCGCGGCGAAATTCGCCGAGCTCGGCGCCCAGCCGGGCACGCTGTTCGGCCCGGCCTTCGGCGACTACCTGCGCAGCGAAACCACCAAATGGTCCGGCATCGTCCGTTCGGCCAGCGTCAAGGTCGACTGAAGCGAAGGGAAGCGAATTGCCCATGGCCAGCCCTGCAGAGCTGGCCAGTCGCAACCGCTCCGATTTGCGCCACTCTTCCGTGAGGCACCACTTCACCTCTCCCCGGCGGGGAGAGGTCGGCGCGCCAGCGCCGGGATAGGGGGAATAGACAGTTCAGAACAAAACCTTACGCGCTTCGCATGATGCTTGGTCGTCAAGCGCCTCGCCCCTCTCCCGACCTCTCCCCGCCGGGGAGAGGTGAAGGTGGTGTTCCGGGCCCTTTTCGCCCCGCGCGAACCGCCCCCTACCAAGCCGAAATGCGATCCCGACCGCGCCAACAGGCTCTTGCCGACAATTCGAAGCCAGCATTGCCATATCCCGGCGCCGAACGCCGGTCCCCTGCGACACCCAAAACGACGCGAGCCCCCATGACCCGCAAAGCCCCGACCCTCCAGGACCTCGAGAGCCGCTATAACGACATGATCGGCTTCACGCCGCCGAAGATCGCCAAGCGCCTGAAACTCGGCTTGCGGGTCGATCCGCCCCTGGTCGCGGCACTCGAAGACTGGCGCATCGCAGCGCTGACGCCCGATGCGCTCGACCAGAAGACCGTCCAGCTCATGTCCTTCGCGATCCTGCTGACCCAGACCTCGGAGGCTGCCGCCAACCATGGCCGCGCGGCGATCAAGGCTGGTGCGACCCTCGAGGAATTGCATGCCGCCGCCGGCATCGCCGCGCTGTTTCGCGGCGTCGCCGCCTTCAATCTCGCCGGCGAGATCCTCGACGGCCTGTTCCCCGAGACGCCGTGACCGGCTGCCAAACGGATTCAACCGTCTGCAACAACCTCTTCTGATCGCTTAAGGAAATCCGATCATGCTGTCCGACGCCGACCGTCACAGGGCCGCCGACATCCTCATCGAGGCCGAACGGACGCGCACCCCCGCGCTGCAATTGTCGAAGACTTATCCCGAGATCGCCATCGAGGATTCCTACGCCATTTCCAGCCTGGTCACCCAGCGCAAGGTCGCCCAGGGCGCGCGCCTGATCGGCCACAAGATCGGGCTCACCTCGAAAGCCATGCAGCAATCCTCCGGCATCGACGAGCCGGATTACGGCCACCTGCTGGACTCGATGCTGCTGAATGACGGCGCCAAGGTGCGTTTCGAAGACTATTGCGTGCCGAGGGTCGAGCCCGAGCTGACCTTCGTGCTGAAGGAACCGCTGAAAGGTCCGGGCATCGGCCTCGTCGATGTACTGCGCGCCACCGAATGGGTGATCCCGTCGATCGAGATCATCGACGCCCGCGTGCAGAACCCACGCAAGATCACCGATACCGTCGCCGACAACGGCGCCGCCGCCGGCATCGTGCTCGGCGGCCGGCCGGTGCGCCCGGATGCCGTCGACCTGCGCTGGGTCGGCGCGGTGTTCTACCGCAATTCGGAGATCGAGGAGACCGGCATTGCCGCAGGCGTGCTCGGCCACCCCGCCATGGCGATCGCCTGGCTCGCCAACAAGGTCGGCCGCTTCGGCACGGTGCTCGAACCCGGCCATCTCATGCTTTCGGGTTCGTTCACCCGGCCGGTCTGGGCCGCCAAGGGCGACACGCTCCATGCCGATTTCGGCCCGCTCGGCAGCGTCGCCGTGCAATTCGTCTGACGCGCGGCGGCGGGGAGCGACAGCTCTCCGCCGCCCCTTCCGTCGCCGGCCTCCCGCCCCCAGATCTTCTGACGGCGGAGTGCCGCGGCGGCGCGAGGGCGCGATCGACATGGACCATCGGGACGACGATCTCAGCCACTTCCGGGCTCATGGCGCAGCCCCTCTGCCCACGCCCCGCGATCAGGGCCATGTCGACCATGACGGCGCCCGGATCTGGTACGCGGATTTCGGCTCCGGGCCGCCGGTCATCCTGCTCCATGGCGGGCTCGGCCATGGCGGCAACTGGGGCTACCAGGTCCCCGCGCTCACCGGTTCCGGCCATCGCGTCGTGGTCGTCGACAGCCGTGGCCACGGCCGCAGCACGCGCGACGGGCGGCCCTTCACCTATGAGCTGATGGCCTCCGACGTCCTTGCCGTGATGGATGCCCTGGACCTGACCAGGACGGCTCTCGTCGGTTGGAGCGACGGCGCCTGCACCGGCCTGATCCTCGCCGCGATGGCGCCCGCGCGCATCACCGGTGTGTTCTTTTTCGGCTGCAACATGGATCCGAGCGGCACCAGGGAGATCGTCCAGCCCAATCCACGGATCGACCGCTGCTTCGGCCGGCATGCCGAAGACTATGCACAGCTTTCGGCCACGCCCGACGGTTTCAAGGCCTTCGCCGAAGCGGTCGGATTGATGATGAAGACCGAGCCTCATTATTCCGCGGCCGATCTGGCGCGGATCCGCGTGCCCGTCGCCATCGCGCAAGGCGAGCATGACGAGTTCATCAAGCCCGAACATGCAGACTATCTCGCGCGCAGTATTCCCGGCGCCGAGCTGATCCGACTGGCGGGCGTCAGCCATTTCGCGCCGCTGCAGCGGCCGGAGCAATTCAACGACGTGGTACGGGCCTTCCTCGGCAAGCTCGGGCCGTGACGGCCGCGATCCGCCACTGCCCGCATCGTCTCAGTTGAAATGGTAGTTGAAGCCGATGCGGACGATCTGCTCGCGGAAACCGGCCGATGTGCCGAAGATCAAAGGCGCGGTCGTGGCGGGCATATCCGCTGTCCGCCTGCCGAGATCGACATAGAGATATTCGAGCTTGAAGCTCCAGTTCGGCGTCAACATCGCTTCGACGCCGGCGCCGACGGTCCAGCCGACCCGCACGGCCGAGGACGTGCTGTTCGCGCAAATCGTCCCGCCGACCAGGCATCCAAAGGGAACGTCGATGGTGTTGAAACCGAGCTTTGTCTCGCCATAGGCCAAGCCGCCGGTGGCATAGATCAGCCATTGCGGATCGATCAGAAAGCCCACCCGGCCGCGCACCGTACCGAACCAGCCGATCGATTTGGTCACGCCGGTTGCGGTCGGATCGAAGAAGAGCGGCATCATCGTCTGGTTGGCCGATCCCTTGATGCCGGAGGCCTGCAGGTCTGCTTCGAGGCCAATGACCCAGCGCGACGCGGCCAGCCAGTTATAGCCGATCTGGACACCGCCGATCACGCCATGCGCCGAGGGCGACAGCGACGCGGGAAACATTCCCGCCGCCGTGGCGTCCGCCACGAAGCCCGCGAGCAGCGGATCGACCGCCCTGAGCGGGAACACCACCGAGCCGGAATCCCAGCCATAGCCGATATTGCCGCCGAGATAGAGCCCCGCCCAGTTCGGCGCGGATGCGGCGACGACGACCGGCCGTGCCGGAAAATCGGCCGCGACGGCCACGCTGCCGGAGGTCACGGCCATCCAGGCGACACTTGCCAGCACCAGCTTCTTCACGACGTTCGTCAGCATTGGACCGATCCCCCACAGGCCTTGTAGCAAACAAAACCCACGGTGACTGTGACGAATCCGGCACAACCCGCAAAGACTTCGTCAATACCGGCCCAAGAAATCGGAAGAACCTCTCCTGGCAATCCAGAGCATACGTAAGACTACGAGGGCCGGCAGACCAAAATGATGGATGGCGCCTGCCCCGCTGCCGGCGCCGCCTTCGTGGCAGCCACTTTGGAAAATCGCGACGGCGGTTTCAGCTCGCCCGGCGAAAACCGGCTTCGACCGCGATGACGCGGTCCCGGCCACCGCGCTTGGCCTCGTAGAGCCCGGCATCGGCCTCGTCGAGCAACTGGCTGAGGGTCACCGCGCGGGCGCACACCGCCGAGACGCCGATACTTGCCGAAATCCGGATCCGCGCGCCGCCGCTGCGGATGTCGAGGCAGGCAATGCGCCGGCGCAGCCCTTCTGCGACGACCAGGGCGGGGGCCTGGGCGGTATCGGCCAGCAGGCAGCCGAATTCCTCGCCGCCGATCCGCCCGAACGTGTCCCCCGACCTCAGATGGCTGCGGATGGCCTCGGCGACCGAGGTCAGCACACGGTCGCCGCCGGCGTGGCCGAATGTATCGTTGATGGATTTGAACCGGTCGATGTCGATGACCAGTACCGCGGCCTCCCGCCCGCCCGCGACCGCCTCGGCGACGCCCCGTTCGGCCCGCTCGAAAAAGGCCCGGCGATTGGGCAGGCCGGTCAGCACGTCGGTCTCGGCGGCCTTGCGATAGCGGTTCTCGGCGCGGTCCTTGGCCATGGAAAGCTGCAGGAACGAAATGATGGTCACGTGGAACAGTGCCTCGAACAGCAGCAGCGTCACCGAAGCTGATGCGATGATCTGGCCACCCGCTGGCATCGTCGTGGTCAGCGCGAAGGGGATGCGCGCGAGAAACACGCCGGCATGGATCACCAGCCAGATGGCGGCCGGATGGCGTGATACCAGGCGCTCGCCCTTGAGGCTCCACAACGTCCCGGCACTCGCCAGCGCGATCAGCCCCATGATCGCGGAATTGACGGCGATGCGCCATTCGACGCTGGCATAGAAGACCGGCCATTGGCACAGCCCGAGCCAAAGGATCGACGGCGCGACGATCCACCACCAGGAAATGCCGCGGTTACAGAACCGGCGCATGCCCGCCCAATTCAGCATATAACCCAGGAAAAGCGTCGCATTGGCGACATCGATGCTGAGCCGGTCGGGCGCGATGCCACGCAGGCCGAGCAGGACCAGGCCAAGGGATCCCAGAAGATTGGCCAGTCCCCAGAAGAGCAGCGAGCTTTCCGAGCGGTTCTGGCGCGACGAGATCAGCAGAAGAATGCCCGTGCTGAGGGTGACCGCCACAAGTGATTGCAGCAACGTCGTCGGCTCGAGTGACAGCATCGGCGCGTTCCCCATCAGGGTTGGCCGATATCACGACGTCCACGCGGTCGACCTGTGGCCGTTACAATCATTCGGATCATTCTGACCATTGGTTAAGGCGGCCGCCGCTTGCCTGCCTATGGTAAATCAATCGCAATGCTGAGGACCGACGCGGCGGCAGCCGGCTGGCCGCATCCCGGACAGCGTGCTAACGCCGGGCGCCGCTGCCGGCATGGCGCAGGCCTGGAGGAAACCTCTCGCGTGACCTATGACCCCGCACGGGCCCTGGAATTGCTGCGCACCGGCTCGGGCCGCGCCGACGCCGTGTTCCGGGACGGCCAGGAAGACGCCATCCGCCATGTCGTCGACGGCCTGGGCCGCCTGCTGGTCGTGCAGAAGACCGGCTGGGGCAAGAGTTTCGTCTATTTCATCGCCACCCGATTGCTGCGCGAGGCCGGCCACGGTCCGGCGCTGCTGATCTCGCCCTTGCTCGCACTGATGCGCAACCAGATCGCGGCGGCCGAGCGCATGGGGGTGAGCGCCGCCACCATCAATTCCGACAACCCGGACGACTGGAGCGACGTTGAGGCGAGGCTCGGCCGCGGCGAGATCGACATTCTCCTGATCTCACCCGAGCGGCTCGCCAATGAGCGCTTCCGCACCGAGGTCCTGGCCGGCATCGCCGCCCGGATCTCGCTCCTGGTGATCGACGAAGCCCATTGCATCTCGGACTGGGGCCACGACTTCCGCCCGCATTACCGGCTATTGGAACGCATCGTCCGCGGCCTGCCGCCGAACCTGAGACTGCTCGCCACCACCGCGACCGCCAATAACCGGGTCATGGCCGATCTCGCCGAGGTGCTGGGGCCGAAGCTCGGCGTGTCGCGCGGCAATCTCAACCGCGGCTCGCTGTCGCTGCAGACCATCCGCCTCGCCAGCCAGGCCGAGCGGCTGGCCTGGCTCGCCGAACAGCTCGCCAGGCTGCCCGGCCATGGCATCATCTATACGCTGACAGTGCGCGACGCCGGCCAGGTGGCCGATTGGCTGAACAGCCGCGGCTTCCCGGTTGCCGCCTATACCGGTGAGACCGGCGACCAGCGGGAAAGCCTGGAACAGGCGCTGCTGCTGAACGAGGTCAAGGCGCTGGTCGCCACCACGGCGCTCGGCATGGGGTACGACAAGCCGGACCTGGCCTTCGTCATCCACTACCAGATGCCGGGTTCGGTGGTCGCCTATTACCAGCAGGTCGGCCGTGCCGGACGCGCCCTCGACGCCGCCTATGGCGTGCTGCTGAGCGGCGAAGAAGAAGACGAGATCAATGACTGGTTCATCCGGAGCGCCTTCCCGACCCGCGACGAGGTCGGCCAGGTGCTGGAGGCGCTCGAGGCCGCACCCGACGGGCTGTCGGTGCCGGCCCTGCTCGGCCGGGTCAATCTGAGCAAGGGACGGGTCGACAAGACCATCGCTCTCCTGTCGCTGGAATCGCCCTCGCCGATCGCCCGCGAGGGCACTCGCTGGCAATTGACCGCCGCCTCGCTCGGCGAGGCTTTCTGGGCCCGCGCCGAGCGGCTCACCGCGCTCCGGCGCGACGAACAGCAGCAGATGCGTGATTATGTCGGCCTGCCCTTCGGCGCGCACATGGCCTTCCTGATCAAGGCGCTGGACGACGATCCGGCCGCCGCCAACCCGCCGGCTCTGCCACCCTTGCCGGTCGTTCCGGACGCAGACCTGGTCCAGGCGGCGATCGCTTTCCTGCGCCGAACCAGCTTGCCGATCGAGCCCCGCCTGCAATGGCCGACCGGCGGCCTGCCGCGCTATCGCCTCTCCGGCAGGATCCCGGAGAACCTGCGGGCCGAAACGGGCAGGATCCTCAGCATCTGGGGCGATGCCGGCTGGGGCGGCCTCGTCCGCCAGGGCAAGCGGCGCGACGGCCATTTCGCCGACGAACTGGTGGCCGCCGCGGCCGAGATGGTCAAGGCCTGGAACCCCGGGGAGCCACCGGCCTGGGTCACCGCCGTTCCGTCGCTACGCCATCCGGGCCTGGTGCCCGATTTCGCCGAGCGCCTCGCCTCCGCGCTCGGCCTGCCCTTCCATGCCGTCCTCGCCAAGACCGAGAACCGGCCCGAACAGCGTACCATGGCCAACAGCCCACAACAGGCGCGCAATGTCGACGGCTCGCTGGCGCCGAGCGGCTCACCCGTGCCGCGCGGGCCGGTGCTGCTGGTCGACGACACCGTCGATTCCCGCTGGACCCTGACCGTCGCCGCCTGGCTCCTGCGCAAGAGCGGCAGCGGCAAGGTTTGGCCGCTCGTGCTGGCACGGACGGGGCAGGATCAATGAGCGAAGGTCTTTCATCCAATACCCAGGCGATCCTGCTGCTCACCGCGCCTCTGATCGTCGGACGCGCCGGCGCCGCGCCGGACCTCCTGTCGGCGGCCGAATACCGCCTGCTGGCCCGCCATCTGCGCGAGATCAAACGGCAGCCGGCGGATCTGCTGTCGCCCGAAGCGGTCGAGGTGCTCGATGGCTGCCGGGCGATCGTCGACCCCGACCGCCTGCAGCGCCTCATCGGCCGTGGCTTCCTGCTGAGCCAGGCGATCGAACGCTGGCAGACCCGGGCGATCTGGGTCAGGAGCCGCGCCGATGCCGACTATCCCCGCCGCCTGAAGGCACGTCTGAAGGACGATGCCCCGGCGCTGGTCTACGGCTGCGGCGATATCGGCCTGACGCAGGCCGGCGGGTTCGCCGTCATCGGCACCGCCAAGCCGGACAGCGATGCGATCGAGGACGCCAGGCGTGTCGGCGGCCTCGCTGCAGAAGCCGGCACGACGCTCATCTGCGGCGGTGCCGGCGCGCTCGATCAGGCGGCCCTGCGTGGCGCCGTCGAGGTAGGCGGCCGGGTGGTCAGCGTGCTCGCCGACGGCCTGGAAAGGGCCGCGCTGAACCGGGACCATCGCAAATGGCTGATCGGCGGCCAGTTGACGCTGATCTCGGCCGACGATCCGAACGCCCCTGTTGAAACCGGGGGTCGCCAGCGACGCGACACGCTCGTCCGGACCCTGGCGGATGCCGTCCTGCTGCTGTGTGCCGAAGAGAGTGCAGCGGTTCGGCACGACGGCCACGACGAAATGCCGGTCTTCGTGCGATCCGCAGGCATGGCCTCCGCGCCCCTTGACGCCCTTCTCGCCAAGGGCGCGCTGCGCTGGCCTGATCCACAGGACGCGGAGGCGTTCAAGACCGCGCTCGATGCAGCAAGATCCGGTATCATCTGATCGCCCGAGGCCTCGGCTTGCGCATCACCTCCGGCACGATCGGCGGGGCATTCGACTGCGCCGGGCCTACTCGGCCGCAAACCGTCGGACGACCGGCTCGGGCGGATCAGTCGCTGCGAAACGCTCCGGCACGGCCCGGCCGAGGCAGCTCTGCTTGCCGCATGCGTGGCACTCGAAGATCCGGCGCCCATCGCGGCCGGGCAGCACGAATTGCAGGATCGATTTGCCGCCGGCCTGAAAGCAGCGGGCACAGAGCAAATGCGGCGGCTCGTCCCGCTCCTCACCGGGCCGCAATGCGTAGGCATAGGTGCCGCCGCCGAAGTCGCGGAGCACATAGCGGCTGGCGTCCTGGCGCCAGCCCGCCGCGCGGACGGCGTCGGCTTCCAATCTGTCGATGGCCTTGACGAGATCGCGTTGCTCGTACTGGGCCAGCAGCACGCGTGAATGGGCTTGCAGCATCATGAACTGCAGCCCCCTCACCTGGTCCTGCCGCGCCAGCGGTTCATCCGCCGCGGCAAGCGCGGCGGCCATGTCGAAGGCCGTGTCGAGGAATTCGATCGCCGAGGCGAGCATCGCGAGATCAGGCATGGGCTCCGGTTCCTAGAGCATGATCGCCTCAGATTGAAGCATATCCGGCATTGGCGAGGTAGTTGGCGCATTCACTCGGGGCGAACGCCTCGAGGGTGATGCCGATGCGCCGCCAGGTGTCTTCCAGTTTGCGTTCCGCAGCGGCGCGCAGGAGATGCTT